>NZ_JBFUDF010000026.1:0-576 GCF_056404855.1 Mesorhizobium sp. P2_B11 | reverse complement strand
GCGCTGGCGGGGCTCCTACCCAAGGAGGTGGGGCTAAGGTCTTTGGCCACAAGGCGCAAAGGTCTGATGCGCTAGAACAGGCTGGAACAACAGCGCACTCTAATGACATGATTGGGACCTGCGCCGGGCGAATAGAGCGGCAGGCTTCTTCCCGTAATGGTCATTGGCTTCGGCCGGTGGCCTTTGGTGTGACCCGTCAGCCAGTTGGCACCGCAATTGCATGGAGCAGATATGTTGGGGGTGGGTGAGGGCCCGCCACTTCATCGCGAAACGACGGAGCGGGGTAAAGCAAAATGCGGATGCTTGTCGGGCCTGCCAAACGGGAAGGAACTTCTCGAACCATCTTCGATCGACCGTTGATTGATGGCGATGTCAAATCTCGAACAGGCGGCCCGGTGATATCGATTGAAGCCGAGGGCATTTACTCGGATGATTCAAAATACCGATACCTGATTGAATTTACGCTTGGCGAACTTGAGGCACTTATCGGAAAAAGCGGCCCGGCACTCGGGGCGGGTAGGCCAGTAAGCACCGGGCCTAACCGGCAGGGGCATCAAGATATAGCGGCGCCGGCTG
>NZ_JBFUDF010000025.1:0-639 GCF_056404855.1 Mesorhizobium sp. P2_B11 | reverse complement strand
GGTGTCGGCGACGGCGACGGGAGCGTCGTTGGTGCCGGTGATGGTGATGGTGAGGTTTGCGGTCGAGGTTGCGCCGTGCTCGTCGGTGACGGTGTAGCTGAAGACGTCGGTGACGGAGGCGCCCTGGGCGAGCGCGTTGGTGTCGGAATCTGAATTGTCGAGGGTGTAGGTGTAGCTGCCGTCGGCGGCGATGACGACCGAGCCATAGGTTCCGGTGACGGCATTGCCGACGTTGGCGGGCAGGCCGCCGACGGCGGCGACGCTGAGACTGTGGCCGGTATCGACGTCGGTGTCGTTGGTGAGCACGTTGCCGGCGGCGATCGCATCGCCCGGCTCTGGCGTATTGCCGCCGTCCTGGACGCCGGTCTCGGTGACCGGATCGGCGGCGTTGGTGTCGGCGACGGCGACGGGAGCGTCGTTGGTGCCGGTGATGGTGATGGTGAGGTTTGCGGTCGAGGTTGCGCCGTGCTCGTCGGTGACGGTGTAGCTGAAGACGTCGGTGACGGAGGCGCCCTGGGCGAGCGCGTTGGTGTCGGAATCTGAATTGTCGAGGGTGTAGGTGTAGCTGCCGTCGGCGGCGATGACGACCGAGCCATAGGTTCCGGTGACGGCATTGCCGACGTTGGCGGGCAGGCCGCC
>NZ_JBFUDF010000024.1:0-642 GCF_056404855.1 Mesorhizobium sp. P2_B11 | reverse complement strand
TGATGGAGGGTCAGGGCATCGCGCTCGGCTGGCGGCATCTGGCTGAACGGCTGTTGGCGACGGGGCTGCTGGTGCCGGTGACGGATCACGTGCTGAAGACCGGCAAGGCGTTCTACGTGGTGTGGCCGAAGAACCGGGAGTTGAGCGAGAATGCGCGGAAAGTGAGGGATTGGCTGGCGGCGCAGGCGTGAGTTTGACTGGCGCAACCTCTTGAGGCTGGCGGGACAGCACCCCTCTCTGTCCTGCCGGACATCTCCCCCTCAAGGGGGGAGATTAGCAGCTTTGACGCTGGCTCGTCCTTTTGAAGGTCGAAAATTGGCGAAAGCCGTGATGACATCTAATCTCCCCCCTTGAGGGGGAGATGTCCGGCAGGACAGAGAGGGGTGCTGTCCCGCCGGCGTATCCATTGTTCCGTAGCATCAAAGCTTCCGCACACCCTTCGAATCCGCCTATACTCCCCCCATGCCCATTCGCCAGCTTTCCGAAACGATGATCAACCAGATCGCCGCCGGCGAAGTCATCGAGCGTCCGGCGAGCGTGGTGAAGGAGCTGGTCGAGAACGCGCTCGATGCCGGCGCATCTCGGGTCGAGGTCGTCACCGCCGGCGGTGGATTGAACCTGATCCGTGTCACCGATGACGGC
>NZ_JBFUDF010000023.1:0-1087 GCF_056404855.1 Mesorhizobium sp. P2_B11 | reverse complement strand
CGTCGGCGCCCTTGGTGTCGGCAACCCCGTCGCTCGTGTTGCCGTCGAGGGCATCGGTTCCGCCAACCAGCACATTGCCGGTGGCCGGGCCGAACAGGCCGGCTCCGATGCTGTCGATGTCGGCGACTGCCGTCGGCACGTCGTCGAYGATGTTGACGGACAGGGTGCCTGTGGCGTTCTGGCCGTCCTGGTCGGTGAGCGAGACGGCAAGGTTCTCGAACAGGCTGTTGATGCCGAGGCCCGTTGCGTGCGTCTCGTTGTCGAGCAGCGTGTAAGTGTAGCTGACGATGCCGGTCGCGGCATCATAGGCCGTCACGTTGAGTGTGTTGCCGAGCGCGGTGGTGAAGGCGCTGGCGGCGAACACGCCGTTGGTGATGAAGGCGTGGCCGTCGATGGTCAGCGAGGCGATGCCGTCGGGCGAGGAGATGGTGAAGGTGCCGCCCTGGGTGGTGCTTTCCTTCGAGGTGTCGGAGCCGGCCGATTCGCCAGCTCCACGGCTGGCCAAAAGGTCGGTAGGTGCCGTCGGCGGCCAGCGTCAGCTTGCCGTAGAGGCCCTGGATCTGGATGCCCAGCGTCGCGGTATTGTCGAGGGCGGCATTGGTGTCGCCGGCGACGACGCCGACCACGGTCGCGCCGTCGGCGCCCTTGGTGTCGGCAACCCCGTCGCTCGTGTTGCCGTCGAGGGCATCGGTTCCGCCAACCAGCACATTGCCGGTGGCCGGGCCGAACAGGCCGGCTCCGATGCTGTCGATGTCGGCGACYGCCGTCGGCACGTCRTCGACGATGTTGACGGACAGGGTGCCTGTGGCGTTCTGGCCGTCCTGGTCGGTGAGCGAGACGGCAAGGTTCTCGAACAGGCTGTTGGYGCCGAGGCCCGTTGCGTGCGTCTCGTTGTCGAGCAGCGTGTAGGTGTAGCTGACGATGCCGGTCGCGGCATCATAGGCCGTCACGTTGAGTGTGTTGCCGAGCGCGGTGGTGAAGGCGCTGGCGGCGAACACGCCGTTGGTGATGAAGGCGTGGCCGTCGATGGTCAGCGAGGCGATGCCGTCGGGCGAGGAGATGGTGAAGGTGCCGCCCTGGGTGGTGC
>NZ_JBFUDF010000022.1:0-1679 GCF_056404855.1 Mesorhizobium sp. P2_B11 | reverse complement strand
GTCGTGGCCCGTTACGCTTGTGGCTTCGGGGCCGTCCGAGTGTCGCTTACGCGGCTCTCTTGAATTCTCACAAGGGCTTATTCAGAAGCAAACTGCTTCGCCGCCAGCGGCGCACCGCCCTCGTTCGTGAGGCGTATATAGTCGCCACCAACCAAAACTGTCAACAGCCATCAACGATGTTTTTTCGATTTCTCGTGCAGATATCCACGGGGCTGAAATTCGTGAGTTGGCTTGGCTGAAATTGCGAGCGGCATTCCCTGGTCGGCTCACTTCTACGAAGCCTCCATCTCTCCGCGGCGACCGCGTGCCATCGGGCCGAAAATTGTTTGCCCGACATGGCGAATTCGGCCGCGGCGCCAGCCTAAGCAGCGCTTCAGAGCCGGTCTTCCAGCAATTCCGCCGTGATGTTTCGGCCGGCGTAAAAGATGCCCAGGACCAAGACCCGCTCGGCCTCGATCGCAAAGGCAATGCTGACGGCGCGGCGGTAACCGATGATGCGCAAGCCAGGCATGATCTCGACCCGCTCTGTGCCGCGCTGTGGAAAAGTCGACAGGCCAACGCAATGGTCGCGAATGCCGGCAACAAAATTCCAGGCGATCGCCGGCGACGCACGGTCGGCTATGTCGTCATAGAGTTGTTCGAGTTCAGCTTCCGCCTTGGGGTGGAAGGCAATGCGATACTCCATCCCCTACTTGGCTTTCGCCTGCTTCGCGCGATGACGAGCCTCAAGCCGCGAAAAAACCGTCTCGGCAGGAATAGCCTTCGCCGGATCTCGCTGCAGCTCGGTCAGGCGCGCCGGGATCTCCTCGCGCAGCCATCTCTCCCGCTCCGCCTCGAAATCCTCAAGCATGCGCAGGCCGGCGCGAACAACCTCACTGGCATTGTTGTAGCGGCCCGATTCGAGCTGCTTCCTGATGAAGCTCTCATAATGGTCGTTCAGGGCGTAGTTGGGCATGGCAACCTCCTTGGGAGATTATGGCGCCGATCAAAACTGGTAGCAATAGATAGCAACAATTAGCAGCCCGCGTGCAGCACGGCCATGCTTCGTTTTCCGCAGTCTTCTGGCGAGAGGATGATTCGTCCCCTGATTCTCCGGCATCGAAACTCATCGAATCGCGATCGCGCCGGGACGATCGTGATTCGTGCCCGGGATCATCCGCCGGCATTCGAGCGTATACAAAACGCGGCAGCTGCCTCGCCCGACAGAGTAGGCGAGCCAACCGGTTCCGCCCGGGTGTGATTTCGCTTTGATATGGTGCGGATTGCGAACATCGGCCTGAGCGCATTCCGAGCACCTGCCCCCAAGAGCCACCGGCGAGATCTTGTTCCGAGAGGCTGGGCGCCGAAAAGTTGGCTTGGGAATGGGACAGGGATGCGTGGGTTGTAGAAACGCAAAGCGGTTGAACCAGCCCGGCCGCTGTCAGCCGCAAACGCAAAAAGGCCCGCGTGATGCGGGCCTTTTTTGGATTTGGTTGCGGGGACAGGATTTGAACCTGTGACCTTCAGGTTATGAGCCTGACGAGCTACCGGGCTGCTCCACCCCGCGTCAACTTTGTGTAGGCCGGTGCGTTTAGATAGGCTGGCCTATAGATATGTAGACTCCACCCCGCGTCAACTTTGTGTAGGCCGGTGCGTTTAGATAGGCTGGCCTATAGATATGTAGATGGCTGACCAAATGA
>NZ_JBFUDF010000021.1:0-3569 GCF_056404855.1 Mesorhizobium sp. P2_B11 | reverse complement strand
GAACTTCTCGAACCATCTTCGATCGACCGTTGATTGATGGCGATGTCAAATCTCGAACAGGCGGCCCGGTGATATCGATTGAAGCCGAGGGCATTTACTCGGATGATTCAAAATACCGATACCTGATTGAATTTACGCTTGGCGAACTTGAGGCACTTATCGGAAAAAGCGGCCCGGCACTCGGGGCGGGTAGGCCAGTAAGCACCGGGCCTAACCGGCAGGGGCATCAAGATAGCGGCGCCGGCTGTCGTAACCGTTGATTCAACCATTGCTGGTATAAGGAAGTGTGGAAGCGGCTCCGACACACTGGGCTGGGTAGGGCGTAGCCTGCCGGAGCCGCCTGCGCAGTCGGTTGGGTGATTTGACCGCGCCGTCCTATTTTGGGACAGCGCGGTCAACGATTCGTTAAAATGTTCCGGAACTAATTAAGCGCGTGCTAATTGTATCCGCCGGACGGGTCAGTTCATGCGTTTGAAGTTCATCGAGCCGTTGTTGCCGACCCTTGTCGAGAAGCCTCCCGACGGCGACGTCTGGATTCACGAGGTCAAATTCGACGGATATCGATCGCAAATGGTGATCGACGAAGACGGCACCCGCATCTTTACCCGCAATGGTCTCGACTGGACCTCCAAATATCGCGACCTCGCCACTGCCAGCACCGAACTGGGCGCGGAAAGCGCTATCATCGACGGCGAGATCATCGTTCTCAATGACAAGGGCCTGTCCGACTTCGCTGCTCTGCGCAGCGCGATCACTCGCCGGCAACACGACTTGTATTTCGTCGCATTCGATCTGCTTCACCTCAATGGCCACGATCTTCGCGACGTGACGCTGGAGGAGCGGCGCGAGATCCTCGAAAGCATGATCCCGGCCGATATCAGGATTCAATTCAGCCAGGCGTTGCCCGGTGACGCAAAGAGCATCTTCCACCTTGTCGACAAGGCTGGGCTTGAGGGAGTGGTGTCGAAGCGGAAGGACAGCAAATACCGCAGCGGCCGCTCGACCGCTTGGTTGAAGGCCAAGAGCTACATGGTGGAGGAATACGAGATCCTCGGCGTCGAGCGAGAGATGGGCAAACCAGCTTTCGCCCTGATGGCCGACAGGAAGACGGGACGCTACATCGGTTCGGCCTTCATCAACTCGAGCCGCCAGATCCGCGAACGACTTTGGAAGCGCGTCCAGGAACACACCGGACCTGCGCCGAAGGGCATGAAGCGGCCAGCGACGCAGTGGGTCAAGCCAGGCTTGATCGGGCGTGTGAAGCACTTGCGCGGGGAAGAAGACCTGCGGCACGCCTCCTTGCAGGATTTCCGGGAGGAATAGTTTGCGGTTCGGCGGATATCTGATCAGTCGCGCTGCCATTGCTTGTGCCGCACGGCTATAGCTCATTGAAGGCGCGGGCCGCTGCATCGCATGCCACCTTGGCGCGCCAAATCGTTGGATTCTATCCACTAGGCCAGCATCTTTTAGGACTCGCGAATATTTCTCTACGGGTTATTAATTTCAGCGTCGTGCCTATCGAATAGCGGCATAGCGGGCGATTGGAAGATGACAGTGCTTCCGCCAATCCAGCTGGAGGTGTGATGTCAGGCGCCAAGGTGTCGGCATTAGATGCTGAAATACTACGAAACGCATACCGCAAAGCGGTCATCGAAGAGAATGTCCCCGAGGATCGATGGCGTGACTATGCCTCGCAACTGATCCGCGACTACACCGGTGCAAAGGCGGTGGACGCCGAACTGTTGGATTGGGTCGTTCGGAATGGTGGAACAAACTAGCTCTTAGTCAGAAAGCGCGCCTCTCGCAAAAGGGCCAATTGTGCGGCCCAAGGAAGGCGATAAGCTCCTTAGCCTGGCCTTCGGTAGTCCGGGTCTCTTTCACCAGACGCTGCGCCGCAAGGTCGCTCGCTGTCCGCGGCGGCCTGCCTACATCGTCAACCATATCGGGTATCCCTTCGCTGACCAAACGGTCCTATCGGTCACTGGTTCCGCTGGTAGGCGCATGTAGGTGGAGGCGCTACCAGGCCGTGAGGAATGGCCGATGCGGTCGGGCTTGCTTGGGGTGGACCGCATCGGCCACTGCGGGTTTGTTTTGGACCCCTCCCGCGTCGGTGAAATTAGAGGCATATTAGCAATCGCGCAACTAAGCCTATAGGGCTACCCAGCCGTAGGTGGCTTCGCCGGACCTGTCCCGTTCCACTGGATGAATGGCGCCCGTTTCCCGGTGATGGTCTCAATCGACTTCAGCAGCGGCCCGTGGACCTCACGAAGTGCTTGGTAGTGCTCACAGTGGTATGCCAGGAGGGGACCGACGATGCTCTTGTGCAGCGCCTCTGCGGCGACCAGGAAGCGGTCGATCTGGTCCTGCGATAGCTGTTTGGATGGTTTGGTTCTGGCCATTGGCGATCTCCGTTGAAGGGGTTCGCCGCAACGAGGACTATAATCCTACAACCTAGGCCGGCTGGCAAGACCGGACGCTAGCCCTACCTCATCAGGAAGGAAATAGGGCCACGCCCAGAAGGCGATTAGGGGGCGTCTGATTCATCCGCCGTATGAAGCATTGTCTGGAATTGCGCCAGAAGATGTACCGCAGCTCGCTGTGCCGGGGTTAGACCCGGCGCGGTCCGATGGTGTCGTATCGCCATTGCGACGTCTTCCTGAAGAACCTCCTTTGGTATGATCTTTTCATGGGCTAGTCGCATTGCAAGCACTTGAACAATCGACCATGCAGCCTGCCCCGAAACTGCATCGATATGTGGTAGATTTCCCTCTGGCATATACCCCACCCGTTTTGACCCAGGGGTGAGCATACGAACTTATTCGTCGCCCGTCTTGCGCGGTCGCACGACAGCCCTCGCATTGATCGGGCCGCCCGTGGCGCCCGAGAACCGCTAGCGAAGCAAAAGGGCCACGGCGCCGAGCCCGGCCATCATCAATGCCTCATTGTGGGTCACAATAGTTGGCACCACGGTTCACTGGGCTACCTCGGCAGGGGTTTCAAGCCACACCCCAGCAAGTCCCATTGATGCTTTCGGGACGGCCCGCCGCTGCCGTGAATGGGGCGGCGGGTGCTTGGCGCTTCAGCCTTTGCGCAGCCGGCGACGCAGCCGATGATAGCTGGGAGCGCTTTGAAGGTCTCGAACTGCGTGGGTTAACAACAGCACGACAAAGAGAACCACCAGCGCAGCCGCGAGTCCGGTAACTATTGCCATTCAAGCGAACGTCGCTGTCGTCGAGATGTTCCGGGAGGATTGCGAGACGAACTTACGGGCAAGCTTGGCCTCCCATCGTCGGGCGCAGGAGAGCGGCCGGCAAGAACGCGCGCTGGCGGGGCTCCTACCCAAGGAGGTGGGGCTAAGGTCTTTGGCCACAAGGCGCAAAGGTCTGATGCGCTAGAACAGGCTGGAACAACAGCGCACTCTAATGACATGATTGGGACCTGCGCCGGGCGAATAGAGCGGCAGGCTTCTTCCCGTAATGGTCATTGGCTTCGGCCGGTGGCCTTTGGTGTGACCCGTCAGCCAGTTGGCACCGCAATTGCATGGAGCAGATATGTTGGGGGTGGGTGTG
>NZ_JBFUDF010000020.1:0-6996 GCF_056404855.1 Mesorhizobium sp. P2_B11 | reverse complement strand
GGTGGCGGTCTGCAGGCTGCCCTTGCCCTGCTTGTCGCCGCCGATCTTGACCGTGCCGCCGCCATCCTTGCCCGACGCATCGAGCTTGGCCGCCTTGAGTTTCAGCTTCCTGCCGGTGACGGTGATCTTGCCGCCTTTGCCGCCGGCTTTGGCCGAGGCATCGAGCTTGCCGGAGATTTCCACCGAACCGTCGCCACCGCCAAGCACGATGGCGCCGGATTGGCCGGAGACCGTGCGCGCCTCGATGACGCCCGACATGTTGACCGCCTGGCGCGCCGCATCGCGCACCGCTGCCGCCTTGAGCTCGACTGTCCCGCCATCGGCGCTGATCGTGCCGGAATTGCCGACCAGCGCATTGCTGCCATCGGCTTTTGTCGGCACCGACACCTGGAGAAAACCGTCGCCGGACAGGTCGAGCGCTGCCTTCTCGCCGGAGCCGAGCCCGACCTTGCCCAGTGGCACATCGATCGAGCCGGCATTGTCGACGCTGCCGCCGATGAGCGCTGCATAGCCGCCGCGCCCGATGCTGATCGAACCCTGATTGGAGACGGAAGCTGACGCGCCTTTGCCCTGAAACCCGAGCTTGCCGGCCTCAAAATCCTCATCGCTGATGCCAAGCGATGACCCGACGAAGCCGGCGGCACTGACCTTGCCGGTTTTGGAGATGGCGATGCCGTTGGGATTGACCAAAAACACCTGGCCATTGGCGTTGAGCTGGCCGGCGATGGTCGACTTCGTGCCGCCAGTGACGCGGTTGAGCATCGTCGAGGTCGATGTCGGCTGGTCGATATCGACCCTTGCTCCAGCGCCGATCGAAAAGCTCTGCCAGTTGACGATGGCCGAATTGGTCGACTGCTTGATGGAGAGCTGCGAGGCCGAGGGATTGGAGATCGTCACGCCACCCGAGGCCACACTGCCTCCGGTCGGCAGTTCCTGTGCCCGCACCATCGATGTGAAGCCGACGAGCGCCGTCGATGTCAGCAGCAGCGCCATCAAAGGCGCGCTGCTACGGCGGGACTGCCCAGATGAAAGGGTGTGGCGCTGCATGCTTCCGCCCCTCTCGCCTATTGCACCGACGCGACAGCGCAGACGGCAGCGGTCTCGGCCATGCCCTGGCAGAAGGCGGGACCGCCAAGCCGGGGATCCTCGACCAGCGCATCGCCACCAACAGGCTGGCCGGTGAAGAAGACCTGAGCCGGCGCACCGGCGCCATGTGCGTTGACGTTGTACGCCACCGTGCTTGCTGTCTGAGCTGCTGGAACCGTGTTGGGCGCCGAGACAGTCAGATCAGCGCCGACATAAGTCAGCTGATAGTTGGCCGAAGCGGCGAGACTGCCCTGTTCGATCGCATAGCTGCCGGGAGCGCTGGCAGCGGTCGCTGCCGTGGACAGCGAGCCGGAGAGCGTATCGCCATTGACCAGCCCGAGCCCACCGATCGTGTAGGTGAAGGCCGGATTGGGCATGCCTTGCGGCCGGCTCTGTGCGTCGGCGACGATGGTGATTGCCCGCTTGCCGATGCTGAAATCCGCGCCGACGAAAGTGATGTCGTAGTTTGCATTGGCGCCGTCGGTGAGCGTGCCTTGGCCAATCGCGTAGGTGCCGGCGTTCTCGCCGCATGCGCGGTCGAGAGCACCAACCAGATCGACGCCGGTGCCGAGATCGCTGTGGCTGTAGCCGTATGATGACGGATCGGCATCGCCGTAAGTCTTGTGCTGACCGGCATCGACGGTGACCGTCACCGCGCGCTTGGCAATGGTGAAGTTGGAGCCGACAAAGGTGATGTCGTAGTTCGAATTGGCAACGTCCGTCAGCGTTCCCGCTGTGATGGCGTAGCTGCCGGTATTTTCGCCGGTCGCACGATCGAGGTCGCCGACCAGTGCGTCGCCCTTGCCGAGGTCGCTGTGGCTGTAGCCGTATGACGACGGATCGGCATCGCCGTAAGTCTTGTACTGACCGGCATCGACGGTGACCGTCACCGCGCGCTTGGCAATGGTGAAATCCGCGCCGACATAGGTGATGTCATAGTCGGCATTCGAGCTGGTGAGAGTGCCTTGGCCTATGGCGTAGGTGCCGGCGTTTTCGCCGGTCACGCGGTCGAGGGAACCGACCAGGTCGACGCCGTTGCCGAGGTCCGAGACGGTGTAGCCATAGGAGAGCGGATCGCTGTCGCCATAGGTCTTGCCCTGACCCGAATTGGCCGTCACCGTGATGGCGCGTTTGCCGATGGTGAAATCCGAACCGACATAGCTGATGTCGTAGTTGGCGTTGTTGGCGTTGGTCAGCGTGCCCTGCCCGATCGCATACGCCCCGACACTTTCGCCTGTCGCGCGATCGAGCGCACCGACGAGGTCGACGCCGCCGCCAAGGTCGGAGACGGTATAGAGAAAGGCCGACGGATCGGCATTGCCGTAGGCCTTGCCCTGTCCGGCAGTGGCGGCGACCGTGATCGCTCGCTTGCCGATGCTGAGATCCGAACCGACATAGCTGATGTCGTAATTCGCATTGTTCGAATTGGTCAGCGTGCCTTGTCCGATGGCATAGGCGCCGACATCGGATGCTGCCGTCGCCGACGTCGTCAGCTCGCCGCTTAGGCTATCGCCAATGACCAGATTGCCTGTGGCCACCTGATAGGTCAGCGCGGGATTGGCGTCGCCGTAAACGCGGCTCTTTGCGTCGGCCGCCACCGTGATGGCACGTCGTGTCACCGACAGATCGTTGCCGACATAGCTGATGGCATAATTGGCGTTGTCCAGGCTGCCCTGCGTGATGACGTAGGCGCCGACGCCCGATGCTGTCGTCGCCATCGTCGCCAGCGCACCGCTCAGGGTGTCGCCGTTGACCATGTCGCCCGATGTCACCTGATAGGTCAGCGCCGGGTTGTCGTCACCATAGCTCCGGCTCTTGCCGTCGGCGGTGACCGTAATGGCGCGCTGTGCCACCGACAGACTGCCGCCGACATAGCTGATCGCGTAGTTGCTGTTGTTGAGCGTGCCCTGCGTGATGCTGTAGCTGCCCACACCCGATGCCGTCGTCGCAGTTGTTGCAAGCGCACCGGTCAGGCTGTCGCTGTTGACCAGATTGCCTGACGTCACTTGATACGTCAGAGCCGGGTTGGCGTCGCCATAGATACGGCCCTTGTTATCGGCCGTCACCGTGATCGCCCTTGGCGTCACCGACAGATTGTTGCCGACATAGCTGATCGCGTAGTTGCTGTTGTTGAGCGTGCCTTGCGTGATGCCGTAGCTGCCCACACCCGATGCCGTTGTCGCACTTGTTGCAAGCGCGCCGGTCAGGCTGTCGCTATTGACCAGATTGCCCGAGGTGACCTGATAGGTCAGCGCTGGATTGGCATCGCCATAGATACGGCTCTTGCCATCGGCCGTCACTGTGATGGCGCGTTTCGTCACCGACAGATTGGCGCCGACATAGCTGATCGTATAGTTGCCATTGGCAAGTGTGCCCTGCGTGATGCCGTAGCTGCCGACACTCGATGCCGTGGTTGCTGTCGTCGCCAGCGCGCCGCTCAGACTGTCGCTGTTGACCAGGTTGCCAGACGTCACCTGATAGGTTAGCGCCGGATTGGCATCGCCATAGATACGGCTGTTGCCATCGGCCGTCACTGTGATGGCGCGTTTCGTCACCGACAGATTGGCGCCGACATAGCTGATCGTGTAGTTGTTGTTGTTGAGCGTGCCCTGCGTAATGCCGTAGCTGCCAACGTTCGATGCTGTTGTGGCTGTTGTCGCCAGCGAACCGCCCAGGCTGTCTCCGTTGACGAAGCTGCCCGACGTGAGGTGATAGGTCAGCGCCGGGTTGGCATCGCCATAGATACGGCTCTTGGCATCGGCCGCCACCGTGATCGCGCGCGGCGTCACCGACAGATTGGCGCCGACATAGTTGATCGCATAGTTGTTGTTGTTGAGCGTACCTTGCGTAATGCCGTAGCTGCCAACGCCCGATGCTGTCGTGGCTGTTGTCGCCAGCGAACCGCTCAAATTGTCACCACCGACGAGGCTGCCGGATGTCACCAGATAGGTCAGTGACGGATTGGCATTGCCGTAGATGCGGCTCTTGGCATCGGCCGTTACCGTGATGGCTCGCTTGGCGATGGTGAAATTGCTGCCGACATAGGTGATGTCGTAGTTCGAATTGTTGGCATTGGTGAGGGTGTTCTGATTGATGGCGTAGGTCCCGGCACTGTTCCCGCCCGCACGGCTAAGGCTGCCGACCAGGGCCACACCGGCGCCGAGATCCGAGGCGGTGTAGGCGTAGGACGACGGATTGGCGTCGCCATAGATCTTGCTTTGGCCAGGCGTCACCGTCACCGTCACCGCGCGTTTGCCGATGGTGAGCAGGCCTGTGCTGTTGTAGGCGAAACCATAACCGCTCAACGCCGCGAGATTGCCGGCGCTGACCGTAATTGCATAGGATCCGGCGCCGGCCTGTGTATTGCTCGGCGGGTTGACGGACGTCACGCTTGGGCCGCCGCTGAAGGCCGTGGTGGCGGTGTCGCCGAGATAAGAGCCGATCACACCGGTCTGGTAGCCCGCCACCGAATAGGTCAGCGGCGGCAGGGCGGTGTCGCCATAGGTCTTCGTCGCATTGTTGGACGTGAATGTCAGTGTCGGCTGATAGGTAAAGACGTAGCGGTTGCCGGCCGCACTCACCGCTGCGCCGGCCGCTGTGTTCCAGATGGCCGTGTTGCCACTGTCCAGATTGCCGAACGTGTTGCCGGTCGGGTTGGCCGCATAGACCAGCCAGCGTCCGCTGGAAGCGGTGACGGCATCGCTGCCGCGGTTGTTGATGAACAGGCCGCCGGCGGCAAGCACAGGGCTGGCGCCACTGACTTGCGCCGCGATGGTCAGGCTGCCTGTCGTCTGCAAATTGACGGAACCTGTCGCGGTCACGCCACTTGCACTCGCGCCACGGGCGCTGGAGGCGCTCGCGACCGTCAGGCTTGCAGCGTCGCGCAGATCGATGGAACCGACGGTGCCGGCGACGGTGCCGATCTGGTTGCCGGCGCCATTGAGCGCGAACGAGCCCGTGCCGCCGAGCCATAGCGAGCCGGCGGTGATGGCGTTGCCGGTTGCCCCTTGCGTCACCGCGCCGGTCGACGACAGTGCCAGCGTACCGGTGCCGACCGATAGGGCCTGATTGAGGGCGAAGGTGGTTGCCGCCGTTTCGATCTGTCGGTTGGCAAAGGACAGGCTGGCGACAGCGGTCGATCCGACAGCGGACGCGTAGGCGCTGTTCAACGCCGAGAGTGAGGCAATCGAACCGTCGGCTTCATCGAGGCGCCAGTCACCGTAGATGTTGAGGTTCGCAACGTTGCCGGACACGCCGGTCCGGAAGGTCACGCCATTCGTGGCACCTGAGTCCGCCTCGGCAACCGTGTAAGCAAGCACTGAGTTCGAGACCGCACCGGCCGGCAGAGCGAGATAGTAGTAGCCATTGACGCCGGTCGAGACCGTACCGAGGTTGATGCCGCCGGAGACAAGGGACACCAGCCCGGGGTTTTTTGTGTAGTAGGGCTGGCCGGTGCCGGAAATCAGCGGCGTGTTGCCGGCATCCTTGTAGGCAATGCCGGAGATCGCCTGGGCACCATTCGGGTAGAAACTTTTCAGATAGGGATAGAGGCCGCCAGTGCCGCCGCCATAGGCAGCACTAAGGCCGCTCGCGCCACCGTTTTGAAAGCTGGAGGTCGACAGGCCGACGACATTGACATTCGGGCCGGTGGTGCCGCCGCCGATCGCAGGCTTGGCGACGGATGTGGTGTTGTAGGGACCCGATGTCGATGTGTCGTACGCGCCGGTGATCACGCCGTCGTAAAGGTTGTTGCCGATGAACGCGCCGACATTCCATCCGCCGCTGACCGCGCCGATCGAATAGCTGTCGGTTATCCTGCCGCCCTCGCCGACCCCCGAGTAGCCGTAATTCGATCCGACCAGACCGCCGGAATTCGCCCCGCCGCTGCCGATATCGACGGCGCCCATGGCATAGACGCGATCGATGGTGCCAAAATTGTTGAAGCCCACCGCGCCGCCCGCGGTGTTGGTGTCGCGTGCGTTGATGATGACTGTCGAGAAGCTGTTGGACAATGCGCCATCGTTTTCGCCGATCAGACCGCCTGAGGTGGACCCGTATTGTGTGGTGAACAGCTGACCGGTCGAATAGCTCTGGGTCAGCGTGCCGGTGTTGAAGCCGACGATGCCGCCAAGTGTCCTGTAGCCGCGGATCGTCGCATTGGTGACGCCGATATTCTGCACCAGGCCGCCGGCGCCGACGAAGCCGAACAGGCCGACATATTGCGCGCTGGGCCGGGCCACCGTCAGTTTGTCGATGGTATGGCCGAGCCCGTCGAATGTGCCGGTAAAGCCGTCGCTGTTCTGGATGTTGCTGTTGCCATCGGTGCCGAGCGGTACGAAGCCCAACCCACCGTTCCAGCCGGCCGTGGCGCTGGCGTCGAGAGTCTTCGCCAGCGCATAGCGCCCGGTCAGGCCGCTGTTGATGTTCTGCAATCCGTTGAGATCGTAGATCAGCGTATAGCTCTGGCCGTTGATCGACAGTG
Organism: Mesorhizobium sp. P2_B11; assembly: GCF_056404855.1. Lineage (NCBI taxonomy): Bacteria > Pseudomonadati > Pseudomonadota > Alphaproteobacteria > Hyphomicrobiales > Phyllobacteriaceae > Mesorhizobium > Mesorhizobium sp. P2_B11. Next base: position 428 of record NZ_JBFUDF010000020.1, on the reverse strand, counting down.
CCTGTGCCCCAGGCGTGCCGGTGAAGGTGGCCGAGGCGCCCAGCGCATAGGAGATCGTGCCGCCGCTGCCGCCATTGTTGGTAACCAGCGACAGCCCGCCGACACCGCCGATCGTTGCATTGGCATTGAAGATGATCGAGTGATAGGCGCTGAGCGTCAGCGTGTTGGCGCTCCAGCTGATCGGCGCGGCGACGGTGATGTCGCCGGCCTGCGAGCCGCCGCTGCCTGTCGAGATGGTGACATTGGCCATCGCCAGCAGGTTCTGCAGCGTGGTGACGTTGATGACGCTGTCATTGGTGTTGGCGGTCATGCTGCCGCCGGTGTTGTTGGTCCCGTTGGAGATGGTGACGTTGTAGGGATCGAGCAGCAGGTCGCCGGTGTCGCCGAAGCGGGCGCGCAAATCGACCTCACCGCAAATCGACCTCACC
>NZ_JBFUDF010000019.1:0-25251 GCF_056404855.1 Mesorhizobium sp. P2_B11 | reverse complement strand
GCCATAGGTTCCGGTGACGGCATTGCCGACGTTGGCGGGCAGGCCGCCGACGGCGGCGACGCTGAGACTGTGGCCGGTATCGACGTCGGTGTCGTTGGTGAGCACGTTGCCGGCGGCGATCGCATCGCCCGGCTCTGGCGTATTGCCGCCGTCCTGGACGCCGGTCTCGGTGACCGGATCGGCGGCGTTGGTGTCGGCGACGGCAATCGGCGCGTCGTTGGTGCCGGTGATGGTGATGGTCAGCGTGGTCGAGGAGGTGGCCCCATTGGCATCCTTGACCGTGTAGGTGAACTGATCCGTCGCCGTGGCGCCCTGGGCCAGCGCGTTGGTGTCGGTGTCGGCATTGTTGAGCGTATAGGTGTAGCTGCCATTCGCTCCAATGGTGACCGAGCCGTAGGTCCCAACCACTGCCAAACCGACATTGCCGGTCACGCCGTTGACGGCCGAAACAGTCTTGCTGTCGCCGGTGTCGACATCGGTGTCGTTGGTCAGCACGTTGCCGATGGCCGACGGATCGCCGGCGAACGAGGTGTTGCCGGGATTGACGCCGGCTTCGCTGACCGCGTCACCGGCATTGGTGTCGGCGACCGCAATCGGCGCGTCGTTGGTGCCGGTGATGGTGATGGTCAGCGTGGTCGAGGAGGTGGCCCCATTGGCATCCTTGACCGTGTAGGTGAACTGATCCGTCGCCGTGGCGCCCTGGGCCAGCGCGTTGGTGTCGGTGTCGGCATTGTTGAGCGTGTAGGTGTAGCTGCCATTCGCTGCAATAGTGACCGAGCCGTAGGTCCCAACCACTGCCGAGCCGACATTGGCCAGCAGACCGTTGACGGCCGAAACCGTCTTGCTGTCGCCGGTGTCGACATCGGTGTCGTTGGTCAGCACGTTGCCGATGGCCGATGGATCGCCGGCGAACGGGGTGTTGCCGGGATTGACGCCGGCCTCGCTGACCGCGTCACCGGCGTTGGTGTCGGCGACCGCAATTGGCGCGTCGTTCGTCCCGGTGATGGTGATGGTCAGCTGTGCGGTATCCGTAAGCCCGTGAGGGTCACGGACGGTGTATGTAAACACCTCGGTGACGGTGACCCCGTTCGCCAGCGCATTGGTGTCCACATCGCTGTTATTGAGGGTGTAGGTATAGGTGCCATTGGGATTCAAGGTCAGGGAGCCATAGGTGCCCACCAACGCAGATCCGACCGTGCCGGCACTTCCTGATCCGGATTCCGTACCTGTCCGGACCGCCGACACGACCAGAGACGCCTGGCCGTCGTCGGAATCCGTGTCGTTGGCCAGCACATTGCCTGTCGCCGTGGGGTCGCCGGCGAACGGGGTGTTGCCGGGATTGACGCCAGCCTCTCGCACCGGGTCCGCAGCGTTGGTATCGTTGACGCCGACGGGCGCCGTTGGATCGACACCGACCGAAACCTGTTCGATCGCGGAGACCTTGAGATTGATCGAAGTGAATGTAAATTCCGCTTGACCTGCTTGGCCAGTATTCGAGTTCGAGTTCGCGGCAATAAAGGCACGAAACTGAGCGATTTCAGTGTTAAGTGCCGTCATAAATGACGCATTGGCCAGTTGATCATTGCTTAGATAGATAGCGAGCGTATCAATCTCGGCAGTGCCTTTCGCAGCGTTGCCGTTGCCGCCGTCGTAGACGTCGTAACCGGAAAAGGTTGTTTGTCCGGACGTTGTCCCGGTGCCATAGACTTGGCCGCCAATCTTGTACTGATTTTCCCATGCTCGATAGATAAGCGTGTCTGCTCCCGACCCGCCCAGGACCGTATCGAAACCACTGCCTCCATCGAGCGTATCGGCGCCCGACCCGCCATTCAGGCGATCGCTTCCAGCGCCGCCCAAAAGCACGTCGTCTCCGCTACCGCCAACCAGATTGTCGTTGCCGCTCGTGCCAGTGGTCGTTGCCATGCCCTGTCCCCTATCTCGCTCGTTTTTCTTGTCGGTCAACAACTGCCGACGACGACCTGCCACTTGCGGTGGGGTCGCTCAAAAAATGCCAATCTGTGCAAGCAAGTTTGCCTTCGCCAACAACGGGCGAGATCCTGTGCAAGAGCGCCAGGACCGATGAGTTCGCGTTCAGACCAACGACATTTGAACCGACGCCAAACGCCCAGGCTCGCGAGTCCGCCGAATACCTGATGTCGGCTGAAACTTCGCAATCGGCGCCCCCGGGTCTCTTCGCATCGGTCGAGGCAGGAAACCCATCATCGATAGGGCAAAGTCCGATTCCGCCCAAATCGTTGCTCAACGGATCGGGAGAAATAGCGGCTATCGGCATGAGGGCGGTCTTATTTTCGACAAAACCGCAGGCCCCGTCTCCCATCGGTGGTGTATCTGGAAACGATGTTGCAGTTTTGTTGGCATCTGTGCATTGACAGGAAGCCATTTAAGCCCAACCCCCTTTTTACTCTTACATCAGCACAAAAACAGATGCCCCATCATCTATTTGAGTACAGTAGCCAGCAGCTAACTTTCTCTCCATTTAAGCTTGTTGAACGATCAACATCCTGGCTTTGACCAGCGTCTATTTCCAGCGCACAATCCACAGGAGTCGCAGGTGTCGTCGCAATCCCGCGATCAGCCATGTAATCAACATGGCCGTCCACAGACGGGTCTTGTCTCAACGATGGTAGCTGCGGCGAGTTTTCCTGGCCGCTCGGCGTTCCCCTTAGCCCCTATGGCGTCACCCATTCCCTGATTTCCAGTCAGGGTTATCTTAGATGATGCTCATATTAGCACATTCTTAACGCTAATGAAGAGTAAGCGTCAACATCCAAAAGGAGGAACAGTTAACGGACAAACGCACATCAGGGCATACCGGTTGTGGCGCTGATCTTTGCGATCCTGCTCGGGATAGGCGGGTATATCCTCAAGGAAACCCGGTTCGGCCTCTACCTTTATGCGGTCGGCAACAATGACGAGGCCGCGCGCCGGGCCGGCGTCAAGGTTGCCGACCGCGTAAAGGTAGAGGCCTTCGCCATTGCCGGCGGCATCTCTGCGCTGGCTGGCGTGCTAGGCGCATCGCGCGCACTGGGCGTTGGCGTCTTCTCCGGTGGTGGGGCGGGGGCGGTACACTGCTACTGGAATCGATCGCCGCCACCGTCATCGGCGGCGTCAGCCTGTTCGGCGGCCGCGGCTCTATTCACGCGGCTTTGTTGGGCGCACTGGTCATTGGAACAATGCAGAACGGGCTCAACCTGATGGGCGTCGAGAACTACGTTCGCCTCATCGTGACGGGATTGCTTCTCGTGCTGGCCGTATCGATCGACAAGCTGATCGAAAAGGCGATGGGTCAGCAGAATTTCTGATCCGCTTCAAACCCACTCTGAACGAACGAATTCGGCGGCCCGGAACTCGCGCGTGGCCGCCCATGACAAATCGGATTGTATTCGAGACGATTTCCAGGCCTGCCGCGAAGTTAATCTTTGAGTCGTTCCGGATCACTGGATCGGACGTGTGGTATGCCCGACTTGACCCGATAGTTGACCTGGCGGCGGCTTTGCGCCTCTTCTCCAACGTAGCAGTCAGCCGTCGTCGGGCTAAATCCCGACGACGAGGGCACCGCCGCTGAGACCTGCACCCGCCGCTGCCAGAAGGACTTTCTCGTCCGGCCGAAACGGTTGCGCCTGATGGGTGAGCGACAGCGAGAGCGGGATCGTTGCCGCGGAAGAGTTGCCGTAGTCGACGATCGTCTTGACGATCGCTTGGTCGGCAATGCCGAGGTTTCGGCCGACGGCATCGAAAATGCGGGCATTGGCCTGGTGCGGGACGAAGCGGTCGATGTCTTGCGGCCGCATGCGGGCAGCAGCGAGCGCGTCCTTTGAGCAGGCAGTCATCATCTCGACGGCCTTGGCGAACACTTCACGGCCGTCGGTGATCGTCATCCGGGTTTCCCCGAGGTCGAGGTCGCCATGGAACGGCTTGTTGCTTCCTCCCGCGGGAATCTGGATCAGCCCGTAGCGAGAGCCGTCGGAATCCACCGATGCGCCGAGAATGCCCCGCTCGGGGTCTTCGCAGGGACCAATCACCACGGCGCCGGCGGCATCGGCAAACAGCACGGCGCTGGCGCGCTCGGCCGGATTGATGCGGCGGCTGAGGATGTTGGCGGCAATGACAAGGCTTGCCTTGCCGTGCAGGCGGGTGAAGCCATCCGCGAACATCAGCGCATAGATGAAGCCGGCGCAGGCGCCGGTCAGATCGACCGCGCCCGCACGCCCCAGCCCAAGCCGATGCGCGACCAGCGGCGCGCTGGGCGGCAGCAGGTGATCGGGTGTCGAGGTGGCAAGCAGCAACAGGCCGATGTCGCTCCTGTCGATGCCAGCGCTCGCCAGCGCCATGTCACCGGCTTGCGCGGCAAGGCCCGACAGCGTGTCTTCTTCCGTGGCCCAGAAGCGCGACCGTATCCCGGTACGCCGCTCGATCCAGCCAGGCTCCAGCCCGAGACTGTTTTCGATCTCCGGGTTCTCAACCTTGCGCGCGGGCGCATGATGGCCAAACCCGAGAAGGCGCGACGACCTGTTCACGGCTTCGCGCCGAAGCGCTCGCCGGCCTCCGCGATGGCGTCATAGAGCCCGTCGAGCTCGTCGCCGGTGATGCAGTAGGGCGGCAGAAGATAGAGCACGTTGCCGAGCGGGCGCACGAGCAGTCCGCGCTCGAGGAAGAATGCGCGCAGTTTCGGCCCGATCTCGGCCAGATAGCCGGCAGAGTTGGCGCGCAGATCGAAGGCCGCGATCGTGCCGGTTGTCCGGACGTCGGTGAAGCGAGGGTTGTCGCGAAAGCGTTGAAGCCCGGCGGCCTGTCTCGCGCTCAGGGCAGCGATACGCTCGGCCACTGGTTCGTCACGCCAGATCTCGACATTGGCGAGTGCGGCCGCGCAGGCCATCGGATTGGCGGTGTAGGAACTCGAGTGGAAAAACGTCTTCGTCCGGTCCTCGGAATAATGGGCCTGGAAGATGGCATCGGTCGCAAGCGTGGCGGCCAGCGGAACCACGCCGCCCGTCAGCCCCTTCGAGGTGCACAGTATGTCCGGAGAGATGGATGCCTGCTCGCAGGCGAACATGGTCCCGGTGCGCCCCCAGCCGGTCATCACCTCGTCGGCGATTAGCAATGTGCCGGAGGCCTCGGCCATCTTCTTCAACTCGGTGAGAACCCAGGCCGGATACATCAGCATACCGCCGGCGCCGAGCACCAGCGGCTCGACGATCAGCGCGGCCGCGTGCCGGTCGCGGGAGACTGCCTCGAACCGATCCAGCGTCTCCTGCTCTCGCCCGGCGGCCGGGAAGGGGATGGTTTCGACCTCGAACAGCAAGGGCTCGTAGGCAGCGTTGAACACGCCGCGGGCGCCGACGCTCATCGTTCCGATCGTGTCGCCATGATAGCTGTGCTCCATGACAACGATGCGCGAGCGCGGCGCGCCGATGTTGCGGAAATAGCCGAGCGCCATCTTTAGCGCGACCTCGACGGAGGTCGAGCCGCTGTCGGAGTAGAACACCCAGTCGAGGCCGGGCGGAGCGAGGCCGACAAGTGCTTCGGCGAGGCGTTCGGCTGGCTCGTGCGTGAAGCCGGCGAAGATGATCTGGTCGAGGCTCGCCGCAGTCGTCTCGATGGCCTTGATGATGCGGGGATGGCGGTGGCCGTGGGTGACGACCCACCAGGAGGAAATGGCATCCAGGATGCGCGTGCCGTCGGCCTTGTGGAGGTAGGCGCCTTCCGTCCGCACGATTTCAGGGATCGCTGGCTCGAGCGCGTGCTGCGTGAACGGATGCCAGACTTGAGACTGCGACATCACTCGCCTCCTGCGATCGCTGTGAGGTCGAAGCCGGCAGCCATCGCATCCCTCAGCGTCTCGCTCGTCAGAGGATCGATGAGCGGCAGCCTGCCAAGCTGGCGCACGCCGCTGAATTCCACGATGGTTCGCTGCGTATCGGCCACCTCATCGCCGATGAAGGCGATGCCGATGAGCGGGATGGAACGGGCCCTGAGCGCCTCGATCGACAAGAGGGTGTGGTTGATCGTGCCGAGCCTGGTACGGGCGCACAGGATGACCGGCACCCGCCATTGCGCGAATATGTCGATGAACTTGGTGCGCCGGTTGAGCGGCACCATCAGTCCCCCCGCACCTTCGATGACGATCGGACCCGGCAAGTCCGGAAGCGAGAGCTCTGCGGCGTCTATCGCGACGCCATCGAGTTCGGCCGAGCGATGCGGCGACAGCGGCTCCTTCAGGCGGTACACTTCGGGCAGCACGCGCCCGGCGGGCAGGCCGGAAAGCCGGGCAACGACCTCGCTGTCCGTCTCCTCGTCGAGGCCCGATTGCACCGGCTTCCAGTAGAAGCCGTCGAGCAGGCCGGCTAGCCCGGCCGAAAACACTGTCTTGCCGATGCCGGTATCCGTTCCGGTGATGACGATGCGCTTGGTCATGTCACTTCTGGTCATGTCTGGGCCAACACCTCGACAAGCGCCTCGACCATGGCCGAAATGTCGGCCTCGCCGACATTGAGCGTCAGCGAAATGCGCAGCCGCGACGTGCCCTCGGGCACGGTCGGCGGACGAATGCCGCGTATGTCGAAACCGCGCGCCTGCAGCGCCGCCGCCACCGCCATGGTGCGCCCGACGTCGCCGATGACAAAGGGCTGGATCTGCGAGCCGCTGGGTGCCACGCCGCAGCGCTCGGCCAATTGGCGGCCCGCGAAGGCAACGCGCTCCTGCAACTGAACACGGCGTTGAGGCTCATCGGACAGCATGGCAATCGCCTCGCGCGCTGCCACGGCCATCAGCGGCGAAGGTGCTGTGGAATAGATGAATGGCCGGCAGCGGTTGACGAGATAGTCGCACAGCAGTCCCGGCCCGGTGACCAGCGCGCCGGAGGCGCCGAGCGCCTTGCCGCATGTGTGGAGCGCGACGATGTTTTCGCGGCCCTCGAAAGCGGCGGCCAGGCCGCGGCCCTCCGGTCCCCAGACGCCGGTGGCATGCGCCTCGTCGACGACGATGAATGCCTCGTGCCGATCGGCAAGCGCGACCAGGTTCTCCATCGGCGCGCGGTCGCCACCCATGCTGTAGAGGCTTTCGACCACGATCCAGACGCGCCCGGTGCCGCCCTCGGCGCGCCAGCGCGTGATCGCATCCTCGAAGGCATCGACGTCGTTATGCGTTGCCAGCTTGAACTCGGCGCGGCCAGCGCGGGCCCCCTCATGCATGCTGGCATGGGCGAGCTCGTCGAGGACCAAAAGGTCGCCCTTCTGCGGCAGGGCGGTCAGCAGAGCGAAGTTGGCGATGTAGCCGCTGCCGAAGAACAGCGCGCGGTCGGCGCCAAAGAACTTGGCCGCATCCGCCTCCAGGGCCTCGTGCTCGGGCGCGTTGCCGCGCAACAGCCGCGATCCGGTGGCGCCGACCGGCGTGCCCTGCGCGATCGCTGCCGCAACCGCATCGCCTAACCTTCTCGAAGCGGCAAGCCCGAGATAGTCGTTCGACGAGAAATCGAGGCCGGCGCGCGGCGAAAGCGTCCGCAGCCGGTCCTTGCGCGCCAGTCCCTGCAAGGTCGCGTCATAGCGGGCAAGCGGTGCCCCCTTCATTGCGCCTCGAGTTCCATCGGCTCGATGCCGAGACGGCGAAACAGAAGGCTATCCTTGTCCTCGCCGGGATTCTTCGCAGTGAGCAGCGTGTCGCCGACGAAGATCGAATTGGCGCCGGCAAAGAAGCACAGCGCCTGCATCTCGTCGGTCATGGCGGTGCGGCCGGCCGAAAGCCGGACGTGCGATTTCGGCATCATGATGCGCGCCAGCGCGATCACGCGCACGAATTCGATCGGCTCGATGGGTTTGGCGTCGGCAAGCGGGGTGCCGTCGATCGGGATCAGCATGTTGATCGGAACGCTTTCGGGATGTTCCGGCAGATTGGCCAGCGTCACCAGCATGTCGATCCGGTCCACCGGCTCTTCGCCCATGCCGACAATGCCGCCGCAGCAGACCTTGATGCCGCTGTCACGGACATTGGCCAGCGTATCCAGCCGGTCGGCAAACGTCCGGGTCGAGATGACCTCTGAGTAGTAGCGCTCGGAGGTGTCGATGTTGTGGTTGTAATAGTCGAGGCCAGCCTCTTTCAGTTGCTGCGCCTGGCCGAGGTCGAGCATGCCGAGCGTCATGCAGGTTTCCATGCCCAGCGCCTTGACGCCTTCGACCATCGCCACGACCGCATCCATGTCGCGTGCCTTGGGGTTGCGCCATGCGGCACCCATGCAATAGCGGGTGGCGCCCGCGTCACGCGCCTTGGTCGCCTCGGCGATGACGCGCCTGACTTCCATCAGCTTCGACGCCTTCAACCCGCTTTCGTGATGCGCCGACTGGCTGCAATAGCCGCAATCCTCCGGACACCCGCCTGTCTTGATGCTGAGAAGCCGGCTGAGCTGGACCTTGTTGGGATCGAAATTCTGGCGATGCACGGTCTGCGCCTGAAACAAGAGGTCGTTGAAGGGCGCGTCGTGGAGAGACTGGGCTTCTTCAAGGCTCCACATCCGGCGGTCGCCGAGGGATTGGACTTCAGGCGCGGTCTTTTCCGAAATCGCTGCGTGCATTTCCATCCTGTTCCTTGCGTTGTGGCGACATGGCGCGCCTTTCCAACTGGCGGCCCCCGTCGAGAGGAGCTGGGTCGAGTGTAGATAGTCAGGGTCTTACGATCAAAGCTCACTGTAATCGAGGCCGATATCGAGGATCGGGGCGCTGTGAGTCAACCAGCCGATGGAAATCAGGTCGATACCGGTTGCGGCAATGGCTGGCGCAATCGCGGCGGTGATCCTGCCGGACGCCTCGGTGATCGCCCGGCCGGCAACCATCACCACGGCCTGGCGCAAATCGTCAACCGGCATGTTGTCGAGCAGGACAGCGTCCGGCGCAAGCGCCAGCACCTCTTCCAACTGGGCCAGCGTATCGACCTCGACTTCGATCTTGACGAGATGACCGACGCTCATTCGCGCCCGCTCGATTGCCGGGCGAATTCCGCCGGCTATGGCGATGTGGTTGTCCTTGATCAGGATGGCGTCGTCGAGACCAAAACGGTGATTGGATCCGCCACCGGCGCGCACGGCGTATTTTTCGACGGCTCGTAGACCAGGCGTCGTCTTGCGCGTGCAGACGATCCCTGCGCCCTGGCCACGGACCGCCGCGACAACCGATGCCGTCGCCGTGGCGATGCCGCTCAGATGACAGAGAAAATTGAGCGCCGTCCGTTCCGCGGTGAGAATGGCCCGGGCCGGCCCGCTCACCGACGCAATGGTCTCTCCTGCGGTGACTTCGCTGCCGTCCGTTCGCTCCACCGTCATCTCGACATTCGGATCGATCAGCTTGAAGGCAAGCATCGCCAGATCGAGACCGGCGACGATGCCTTGCTGGCGTGCCGCAAGCACGGTCGTCGCCTGGCGTTCCTTCGCCACGATGGCATCCGTGGTCAAGTCACCGGCCCTGCCAAGGTCTTCCAGGAGAGCTGTCCGTACCAGAGGCTCGATCATGATTGCCGGAAGGGGCGAGAGGTTCGTCATTGGACACCTTCCAGCAGGGGTTCGAGTTCCCGCGCTGCCACAAGGGCGGCTTCGAGCGTGATTTCGGAGCGCTGGGCAACAGTCGCATGATGCGGAAAGTCCGTCCGGAAATGAGCCCCACGGCTTTCCCGGCGCCGCAAGGCGGCAATCGTTATCATCAGCCCGACGGCGGCGGGATCGGATGCTGCATCGTGCTGCCGAGCCAGCGGCAGCAGGGCACGCGCAGCTTCCATCAACCCGTCGCCATCTCGCGTGACGCCGAGGGCACGCGACAAATGAGGCCGCACAGGCCCTGGGTCCGGCGCGGGCAGGTGAGGTGCCATGGCTGGCTTTCCGCCGCTGCCGGGCGAACCGGCAACACTCTCGGCGACCCAGCGCGCGCAGACGACGGCTTCGGTCAGCGAGTTGCTGGCAAGCCGGTTGGCGCCGTGCAGCCCGGTCGAGGCGACTTCGCCGCAAGCCCAAAGTCCCGGAACCGACGTACGCCCGGCCAGATCCACGGCGACACCACCCATGTGGTAGTGCTGCGCCGGCCGGATGGGAAGGAGATCATACGCCGGATCGATTCCAGCCCTGGCGCAGGCCGATGCGATCGTCGGGAACTGTCGCGCGAATGCCGGGCCGGGCTTTTCCCGCACATCGAGGAAGACGCGATGGCCATCGGCCAGGTGCTCCCAGACAGCGCGCGCGACGATGTCGCGTGGCGCGAGTTCCGCCCCACGCACGCCGTCGAGGAAACGTCGGCCAGTCTCGTCGACGATCACAGCACCTTCGCCGCGAACCGCCTCGCTGATCAGCGTCATGGGGCGGTTCGATCCATCGAGCGTGGTCGGGTGGAACTGGATGAATTCCATATCGGCAAGGACAGCCCCGGCGCGGGCCGCGAGCGCCAGTCCCTGTCCGCAACTGCCCAGAGGGTTGGTGCTGTCGAGAAACAGCCCGCCGATCCCGCCGGTGGCGAGGACGGCCCGTCCCGTGGTGAAGAACACCGGGCCCGTCGGGCCGCTCGCCAGAACACCTGCGATTTTGCCGTCCTCCACTGCGAGCCGGCGCGCTTCGACCCCTTCAATGACCTCTATTGTCGGCGTCGAGCGGACGGCCGCGACCAGGGCACGCATGATCTCGCGCCCGCTGCCGTCGCCGCCGGCATGAACGATGCGGCGCCGGCTGTGGGCGGCCTCCAGTCCGAGACGCACGGTTCCTTCCGGCGTGCGGTCGAAGCGGACCCCGAAGGCCGCAAGCCGCTCGATCGGGCCCGGCGCTGCGTGGAGGATGCGGCTCGCCATCTCCCTGTCGCAGAGCCCATCGCCTGCGGCGAGCGTGTCGGCCAGGTGGAGTGCTGGATCGTCGTCGCCACCGAGGCTGGCAGCCAGTCCGCCCTGTGCCCAGGTGCTGGAGGCGTCAGCACCCAGTGGCGTCCTGGACAACAGAAGCACCGGCTCGGGCGCCAGATGCAGCGCGGCCATCAGCCCGGCAATGCCGCCGCCGATGATGACCGGCCGGCCGGCGAGATGGTGGACGTCCATGCTCATACCGCCAGCATCCGCTCGACAGCCAGCCGCGCGCGCCCGGCGATTTCAGGGGCGATGGTCACCACATGGCGGTTCTGCTCGAGCGCCGCACGGATGTTGGCGAGCGTTATCCGCTTCATGTGCGGGCACAAATTGCAGGGCCGGATGAAGTCGACCTCGGGATGCTCGACCGCGACGTTGTCGCTCATCGAGCACTCGGTCATCAGCACGACGCGCGGCGGTTTCTGCCTTCCGACATAATCCGACATGGCGGCAGTCGAACCGGAGAAATCAGCTTCCGCGACGACCTCCGGCGGACACTCGGGATGCGCCAGCACCGTCACGCCTGGATGGTCCTCGCGCAGCTGGCGGATGTCGGCGGGCGTAAAACGCTCATGCACCTCGCAGTGCCCTTTCCAGGCGATGATCTCCACCTCGGTCTGGGCGGCGATGTTCTGGGCAAGATACTCGTCGGGCAGCATGATCACCCGGGGAACGCCGAGGGACTCGACGACGGCCTTGGCATTGCCGGAGGTACAGCAAATGTCGGACTCGGCTTTCACTTCGGCCGATGTGTTGACGTAGGTGACGACCGGCACGCCCGGATAGCGTTGCCGCAGCAACCGAATGTCCTCAGCGGTGATCGAGTCCGCCAGCGAACAGCCCGCGCGCAAGTCGGGGATGAGTACCGTCTTTTGCGGGTTGAGCAGCTTCGCCGTCTCGGCCATGAAGTGAACGCCGGCCAGCACGATGACGTCCGCATCGACCGTCATCGCCTTGCGGGCAAGTGCCAAACTGTCGCCGACGATGTCGGCGACACAGTGGTAGATCTCCGGTGTCTGGTAGTTGTGCGCCAGGATGACCGCGTTTCGCTGCCGCTTCAGATCGAGGATGGCCTCGATATCACCGGTGAAGGCTGGCCATTCGATGGGCGGGATGACCCGCCTTACCCGGTCGTAGAGAGCGGCTGTGAGTGTGGAGGTGTTGAGCATGCTTTGCCCTCATTATGCTCGAGTTGAGTATAATAAGGGTATATGCTTAACTTGAGCATATTGAATGTCAAGCGCGTGAAAGGGGCAATTTCGTTCCTGCGACGGTTCGCTCCGCCTGAACCGTCTGGCGGAAGCGGAAGCGTTTGGCCGGAGGCCCTCGTGTTTCAGACACGGTCTCGCCTGTTTCCTCGACCAGATCCTGCTGTTCGATGAGACGCCGGAAATTCTGTTTGTGCACGAGCCGGCCGGCAAGCGCTTCAACGGTGCGCTGCAACTGCAGCAGCGTGAATGCCGGCGGCATCAGTTCGAACACCACGGGGCGGTATTTGATCTTGGTCCGCAGCCTGGCGATTCCCGTCGCCAGAATACGGCGGTGGTCGGCGACCATCGACCGACCGGGCAGGGACGGCGGACTACCTTCGGCCGAGCCGCGGGTGGCTTCTGCTACCAGCGCGGCTTCATAGAGCAGTTCGTATCGCTGCAGGACGAGCTCCTCGTTCCAGTCGCGGTCGTCGAGGCCGAAGGCATAGGCCACACGCTGCCGCCGATCACTGCGCCTGTTCGGGTTATCAGCTTGGTCCGCCCAGGCGAAGAGTCGAGGGATGAGCGCATCGGGTATGATAGGCGGCACGCCCGCACGGTGATCTTCCCAAGGAAAATAGTCGTACCAGCCCCGCCAGCCATGCTTCAGCGAACGTTCTGCCTGCTCTTCTCGCGTCAGGCCGAGATAGCTGATGGAAATCTGCACGCGCTCGTCTGCGGTCCGGTCGCGGTCGGCAAAAGTGTAGAGCTGTTCTATGTAGCCCAGCGGATGGCTTGTCTGACGTTCCACCCATGCCCTCAGGCCCGACTGTAGGGAACGATGGCCAGGCTCAAATGGGCCGGACGGCAAAGCTTGAGCCTGCGAGATGGTGAGCACGCGTGGCTGACCGTCGGTCACCGCAATGACAACGGCGATCAGGTCCGCGCTGACGGCATGACTCTGATCGGCTCTCTTAGCTTGCCTTTTCGCCGGCGTTGTCTTGTCTTGCATAGGGAGCGAAGGGTCCGAAAATCAACATGCCTTGGACAGGCAATCCGCGCGAGGGTGAACTGCCGCGTGCCGCCCGTCAACGAGGGCGAGGCTGCTGAAGACCGTCACGTGCCGCCACCAGTCATGCAGGATGCAATCGTCTTGCCGCTCGAGGAGGTGCGCCGGGTCCCTCGAAAGCGCGACCCTTGTCGAGGAGAATCGAACCCGAGCGGCTCGACCTGCCCGATCCTGATCAAGCTTGCGCCGTTTCCGGTGGTCGCGCGATGGCTTGAGCAACAACTCGCCCAGGTTCCTGCAACTATCTCGGTTTCCTAGAATTCAACTCAGACGTCAACATTGCAGCGCCGCCTCTTGCGGCAGAAAATACGGATCTGGAGTTGCAGTCTCCGCCATTGAGCTGATGATGCACCAGGGTCCATACGCGCAGGATTGGTCGGATTGATGAGTGATCCTCTTGGCAGGCTGTCTTGGGACGACCTCAGGGTTGTGAAAATTATTGGTGAGCAGGGGAGGCTATCCCTCGCCGCCGAATTTATGGGCGTGAACAATTCCACCCTGTTTCGGCGAATAACTCAGATCGAGAAAACGATCGGAATAACTGTATTCGACCGCTGGCGTGGAAGGTATGTCCCGACGCTCGCCGGCAAGGAGATCGTCGCGCTCGCGCAGAGCATAGAAATAGAGATAGTCGGAGCTTCAACGCGCCTGTCTGATAGCGTTGCCGATCACTCGGGTGACCTTCGCATCACAACCAGCGATTCCCTGGCCTATCATCTGGTTATCCCGATTATTGGCGGGTTCAAGAAGCAGTATCCGGCGATACGGGCCGAGGTTCTCATCGCCAACCAGCCCTTTAATCTGGCCCGAGGTGAATCGGATATCGCTATCCGGGCAACTCCTGCGCCCCCAGAGAATCTCTTTGGCAGAAAAGTTGCCACGATCGCCTGGGCAAAATACCGGCGCCATTCCGAACCGCCAGTCGAAAGCGGCGCTTATATGGAGCGGTGGGTTTCGTACTCGGGGTCGCTTTCCCGCCTCAAGGCGGCCAAGCTTGTGGAGGGAGCTGTCCCCCCGCAAGATGTTGCCTACCGCAGTGACTCCGTGGTTGGCGCAGCCATGGCAATCGAAGCGGGAATTGGGATTGGCTATTTGCCCTGCATGCTGGGAGACATCAATTCCAGTTTGTCGCGTACGGGCGATGTCGACACGAGCCTTTCAGAGGATCTCTGGATTCTTTCGCATCCTGACATCCGCCGATCCGGCCGTGTCCAGGCATTTATGGCGTTTTGCGCCAGTGCGATTGCAAAGCAGCGCAAACTTATTTCAGGAAAATCGCCTCAACGGCGGTCCTTATCATAGGTCTGGACGGCAGCTTGCTCGTGACGCTCGCATTGCAAATTTGCAAAGCTGGCTTTGCCTGTGCCGATATTGAGCCCATCGCGGCCAGCATGGCAGGTTCTTGCTCGAAGGGAAAAGGAGATACCCGATGAGCACTGAACGCAAATCTGTTGATCAATCGCGTCGCCACCTTGTCGGCCTGGCGGCTGTGGCCACAGCAGGGCTGGTCGCATCGCCACTGCCGGCTTTGTCGCAAACGAGCGCTCGCAAAGACGTGAAGAACTTTGGCGTTCCGTGGGAGGAAGCCTATGGCTACGCGCAGGCGGTAAAGGTCGGTGGGACCATTTTTCTTTCGGGGCAGCTGAGCCACAATGAAAAGGGCGAGATGGTAGCCCCAGCTCCCGTAGATGCTGCCGGGAAGGTCAGCGACTTCTCCAATATGGAAGCACAAATGGCGCAATCATATGCCAACTGCGCCAGGCTGTTGGCCGACTACGGGCTGACGATGGAAAACGTGGCCCAGGAAACCATTTACGTGCTTGATATGGACGCGGCTTTCAAAGTCGCCGGACCCGTCCGTAAAAAGGCATACGGATCTTCGAAGCCGGATGTAACCAGCACAATCCTCGTCACCCCCCGTCTGGCTTTCCCCGATCAATTGATCGAGATCAGCATGGTCGCAATCGCTCTCTGATGGTGCAAGTTGAGCATCGACAGGCTATGGCTGCTACCAGCAAGGAGACAAGCAAATGATATCGATTGCCGCAGCAAGATTTGGTGTTCGACGAGCAGCCATCGCGATTTTCGGAGCAGCCATGCTCCTTACCGCCGCCGGCGGTTCGAAACCGGCACTAGCGGAGACTGCCCCCACGACAGTCGTTCTCGTTCATGGCGCTTTCGCCGACGGCTCGTCCTGGGCCAAGGTCATTCCGCTACTGCAGAAAAAGGGATTGAACGTCGTCGCGGTTCAAAATCCGTTGACCTCCCTTGCCGACGATGTGGCCGCCACCCAGCGCGCCATCGCGGCACAGAAAGGTCCGGTCGTTCTGGTAGGCCATTCCTGGGCAGGTACCGTCATTAGCCAGGCCGGCAATGACGACCACGTCAAGGCGCTGGTCTATGTCGCGGCGTTCTCGCCTGGCGATGGTCAGTCGACGTCCGATCTCATCAAAAACTATCCCACGCCGCCGGGGCTTGCCCACCCGCAGGTCGATGCCGCGGGCTTTCTGACGCTGTCACACGACGATATCGCCAAATACTTCGCCCCGGATGTTCCCAAGGCGGAGTCCAACCTGATCGCGGTCACCCAAGGCCCTGTGCGCGGCGCGAATTTCGACGAGAAGGTGACGACGGCCGCGTGGAAGTCGAAGCCAAGCTGGGCGGTCGTCACCAAGAATGACCAGATGATCGATCCCAAGCTGCTCGCGGACGGTGCCAAGGCTATGAAAGCCCATGTCACGGCCATCGCGTCCAGCCATGTTCCGATGCTGTCGCACCCAAAAGAAGTGGCTGCAGTCATTCTGGAAGCGGTCGAAGCGGCCAAGTAAGACGACAGATTTCACACCGCCGGCCGATCCGGAAGGACGGCGGCCGAGCGGGATGAAATTCTTCGTCGTTTTTCGGGAATAAAGAGCGGCGAAAGCTTACTGGCCGATCTGCCGTGCGCCTCTTCCGGCGATGCCGGGCCGGACTGGCTTGCATCTTTGTTGCCAGTTGGCTCGTTTCGACGATTGTCTACCGGGCCAAGGGCTACGACAGAATGCGGCTGGGAAATACGCGGTCCTTGCTGAAAAGCGGTGTGTGCGTCTTTCGCGCGCCATCCAACGGCAAAGAAGGCGTCATCGGGCGATGAAAAGGGGTGGGACGCCCATTCGGCTGTGCTGCGGGGCGGCTGGCAACGGCTAGGATGGACGCGGGCAAAGGCTGCTTGATGGCGATAGTACCCCTTTGCTACCGTTCTCATCCCGCATTGCACAATCCCTCCGCTTCGACATATTGGAGGCATGGTCCGCTCCCCACTCGCCGTTTTGGTGATCGATGAAAACCGCATCCGTGCCTCGATCATCGAGGCAGGCTTGCGTGAGGCCGGGCATGAGCGGGTGACCGTCATTCATGACGTCACCGGCATTGCGCGGCGCATCGCCGAGATCGAGCCTGATGTCATCGTCATCGATCTCGAAAACCCGAACCGCGACATGCTGGAAAACATGTTCCAGCTGTCGCGCGCGGTAAAGCGGCCGATTGCCATGTTTGTCGACCGCTCCGACCAGGCCTCGATCGAGGCGGCGGTCGATGCCGGCGTGTCGGCCTATGTCGTCGATGGTCTCAGGCAGGAGCGCGTCAAGCCGATCCTCGACATGGCGGTCAGCCGCTTCAACGCTTTCTCACGCATGGCGCGCGAACTGGAAGAGGTTCGCGGCGAGCTCGAGAACCGCAAGGTGATCGATCGCGCCAAGGGCATATTGATGAAATCGCGCGGCCTGACGGAAGAGGCCGCCTACACGCTGTTGCGCAAAACGGCGATGAACCAGAACCGCAAGATCAGCGACATCGCCCAGAGCCTGGTGACCGCCGCCGGGCTTTTGGGGCCGATGGGGGACGAATGAGCATGGGCGTCGAACACCAGATCACCGCCGGCTTCATGCCACTCTTCGACAGCGCCGTGCTCGTGGCCGCCCGCGAGTTGGGTTTTGCTGATCGCGAAGGGATTGAGCTCAAGCTGCAGCGCGAGACATCCTGGGCCAACATCCGCGACCGCATCGCCATCGGCCATTTCGACGTCGCGCATATGCTGGGGCCGATGCCGCTTGCCTGCAGCCTTGGCCTGACGCCGCTCGCCTCCGACACCGTCGTGCCGTTCTCATTGGGCCTAGGCGGAAACTGCGTCACTGTCTCCAACGCGGTCTGGGGCGGTATGGCAGCACATGGCGTCGAGCCGGATCTCGATCCGGGGCGCGCCGGAGCAGGACTTGGCGCATTTATCCGCGAGCGGGCGGCAGCCGGCCGAGAACCGCTGCGCTTCGCCGTCGTGCACCCGCATTCCGGGCACAATTACGAACTGCGCTACTGGCTTGCCGCCTGCGGCATCGATCCGCAGCGCCAGATCGAGATCGTCATCGTGCCGCCGCCCTTCATGGCCGATGCGCTGGCCACAGGGCGCATCGACGGCTATTGCGTCGGTGAACCCTGGAACAGCGCCGCGGTTGCCGCCGGGATCGGTCATATCGTCACCGTCAAGGCGCTGCTGTGGCGCAACAGTCCAGAGAAGGTGATCGGCGCGCGCAAGGCCTGGGCGGAGGAAAATCCGCAGGCGCTGGCGGCGCTTCTGAGAGCGCTGCATCATTCCGCCCGCTGGTGCCAGGATGCGGCAAACCGAGGGGATCTGGCCGCGTTGATGGCTGAGCCCCGCTTCCTCGGCCAGCCGCCCGCGATCCAGATGCCTGTCCTTACCGGACATCTCCACCTTGGCAGCGGCGCGGAGCGGGGCGTCGAGGATTTCTTCGTGCCCTTCGACAAGGCGGCGAACTTTCCCTGGAAGAGCCACGCGCTGTGGTTCTACACGCAGATGGTGCGCTGGGGCGACATCGCGCACACGCCGGAAAACCTCGCCATCGCCAGGGATTGCTACCGGCCCGACCTCTACCGCGCGGCGCTGAAGCCGCTCGGCGTGGCGCTGCCCGGCGCCAACGCCAAGGTCGAGGGCGCGCTGAAGGCGGCGACGCCGGTCGGTTCGGCGGGGGCGAGCCTTGTGCTTGGTCCCGACGGTTTCTTCGACGGCCAGATTTTCGATCCCGACGAGATCGATGCCTATATCGCCGGGCAGAAACACGCTGGTTCCTTGGCGCAGTAGTTCCGACGTGCCGGAGGCGGATCGCCAATGCGCAAGTAGATCGGTTAAAGGCACCTTGGTGTGTTATATACGCTGCGTTCTCGGGCGGATACGAGATCGATGGATCAGGAAAGACTTCTAGCCGCAGTCCTTTTAGCTGATGTCGTGGGCAGCACGCCCCTCTATGAGCGCATCGGCGACGATGCCGCTCTGCAGCAGGTTTCGGATTGCTTGGACGCTATGCGCGAGATCGTCGCCCGGAACGGCGGTGATTTCATTTACTCGAAGGGCGATGACGTGCTCAGCCTGTTCGAGAGGCCGGAGGCGGCGCTGACGGCCGTCCGCCAAATTGGCGGCCAACTGAAGAAAGGGCCGTTGAGCGCCCGGATCGGATTGCATTTCGGGGCGGTCATTCGCGCGCGGGGCGCGATCTTCGGTGATGTCGTCAATGTCACCGCAAGGTTGTCCACTACGGCGAACCCCGGGGAGGTCCTGATCAGCCAGAGCTTCTTCGAAGCCCTTTCCGCGGGCAGTCGCAGTACCTTGCGGCTGCTCGACAGAATGGCCTTCAAGGGGAAGCAAGAACTCTTCGATGTCTATACTCTGGGGAGCGGCGATCGAACCCTCAGTACGCAGATCACCAGCCGGGGCACCATTATCGATGCGCGCTCCGCCCAGCCGCCGCAGATCAAACTGCTCATCCGTTATGGAGATCAGTTGCAATCCTGTCGAAACAACGGAGCCGTGACCATCGGCAGATCTCCGGAATGCAATATCGTCGTCCAGCGGCCCTGGGTCTCAAGGCACCACGCGACCTTCACCATGTCGAATGGAAAAGCCCGGCTTGTCGAACGAAGCTCGTCGGGCACATTTGTGTCGATGGGACCCGGCGATGAAGTATTCGTACGCCGCGAAGATATTCTCCTCTTCGGCTCCGGTGTCATCTCGCCTGGAATGAGATCGTCCCTCCACGACGCCCAGCTTCTTCATTACGAGATTATCGCAGACTGACCCGGCTGAAGCGGCCGCGTTCTCTTCGGTATTTCTACATGCGCGCAGCGCTGGGTCGCTGACGCCGAGGCGCCTGATCATTTCAGCGCCATTCTTGTGCATTGCACAAAATTTGTGCGCACTGCTTACCCTTTTGATCAACATTTGACCGTGCAGGCGGCAACTCCGCACGACGCCAGAAGCATTTATCACATTGATTTTATTGAGAAATCATAATCGAGCCAAAACTGGCACGGTTCCTGCTTTGAGATAATCAGGCCCTTCGCGGGTCACGGAACAGGCGTCCAATGGCGGGCGCCACAGGCAAAGCTGCCGCTCAGGTCAAGACGCGATCCCGGATGTACGGACGCGCCAGTCCTGGACGGCGGCTTTTTTGTTTTGGGCCAATCGACGGCGCCCTCGCGTTCAACTGGAGACGACGATGAAGAAGACGATGAAGCAATGGATCGGGACGGGCACATCGCTCAAGGATATGACGCGGCGCGATTTTCTCGTCAGCAGCGCAATGACGGCCGGCCTGTTTGTGGCTGCTCGCAAGCTCTTCCCCTCCGGCGCCTATGCCGCCACGGCCGCTCCGGAAGTCACCGGCGCCAAGCTCGGCTTCATCGCGCTGACTGATGCGGCACCGCTGATGATCGCCAAGGAGAAGGGGCTGTTCGCCAAATACGGCATGCCCGATGTCGAGGTGATGAAGCAGGCCTCCTGGGGCGCGACGCGTGACAATCTGATGCTCGGCGGCGAAGCCAACGGCATCGACGGAGCCCACATACTGACGCCGCTGCCTTACCTGATGCACACCGGCAAGGTGACGCAGAACAACCAGCCGATGCCGATGGCGATCGTGGCGCGGCTGAACTACGACTGCCAGGGCATTTCGGTGGCGCAGGAATATGCCGCAACCGGCGTCGGCCTCGATGCCTCCAAGCTGAAGGATGCCTTCGCCGCCAAGAAGGCAGCCGGCAAGGAGATCAAGGCCGCCATGACCTTCCCGGGCGGCACGCATGACCTTTGGCTGCGCTACTGGCTGGCCGCCGGCGGCATCGATCCGGACAAGGACGTCTCGACCATCGTTGTGCCGCCGCCGCAGATGGTCGCCAACATGAAGGTCGGCAATATGGACGTGTTTTGCGTCGGCGAGCCGTGGAACGAACAGCTTGTCCATCAGGGCGTCGGCTTCACCGCTGCCACTACGGGCGAGCTGTGGAAGGGCCATCCGGAAAAGGCGCTCGGCCTGCGCGCCGAATTCATCGACAAACACCCGAACGCCACCAAGGCGATCGTGATGGCGGTCATGGAAGCGCAGCAATGGTGCGAGGCCAAGGAGAACAAGGACGAGATGGCCGCCATCATCGGCAAGCGGCAATGGATGAACGTGCCTGTCGCCGACATCATCGGCCGCCTCAAGGGCGACATCAACTACGGCAACGGCCGCGTCGCCGCCGGCACCGACCTCTACATGAAGTTCTGGAGCGGCGGCGTCTCCTATCCTTTCAAGAGCCACGACAGCTGGTTCCTCGCAGAAAACATCCGTTGGGGTAAGTTCGCGCCGACCACCGACATCAAGGCGCTGGTCGATCAGGTCAACCGCGAGGACATTTGGCGCGAGGCGGCGAAGGATCTCGGCGTCGCAGCCGCCGATGTTCCGGCCTCGTCGTCACGCGGCGTCGAGACCTTCTTCGACGGCAAGGTCTTCGATCCGGCCAACCCGTCGGCCTATCTCGACAGCCTGAAGATCAAGGCATCCGCCTAATCCGGCGCAAACGGCGCAAGCCGTTTGTCGCCCGAACGATCTGCCTCAAGGAGCTTTCCCAGACATGTCGATCCAGACTATCGAGGACACCACAGTGAAGGCGTTTCCCGCCAAGCCGGCCGCGGTGATCGCTTTCACCGCCAAGGCGCGGCGCCGCTTCGACCCGATCGCCATCGCCGGCAAACTTGCCACCGCCCTGGTGCCGCCAGTCATCGTCATCGCTTTCATGCTGGTCGTCTGGCAGATCGCCTGCTCGTCGCCGACCGCCAGCCTGCCGCCACCCAGCCAGGTCTGGAACGAGGCCTACGATCTGATAGCCCATCCGTTCTTCAACAACGGTCCGCAGGATATCGGGCTGGCGTGGCGGGTGCTGATCTCGCTGCAGCGTGTCGCCATCGGCTTCGGTCTTGCGGCGATCGTCGGCGTCGCGCTCGGCGCTCTGGTCGGCCAGTCGATCTGGGCGATGCGCGGTCTCGATCCGGTGTTCCAGATCCTGCGCACCGTTCCGCCGCTGGCCTGGCTGCCGCTGTCACTGGCCGCATTCCGCGATTCCAGCCCGTCGGCGCTGTTCGTCATCTTCATCACCTCGATCTGGCCGATCATCATCAACACCGCAGTCGGCGTACGCAATATTCCCGAGGACTACCGCAACGTCTCGCGCATCCTGCGGCTCAACCAGTTCGAGTTCTTCGTCAAGATCATGGTGCCGGCGGCTGCACCCTACATCTTCACCGGCTTGAGGATCGGCATCGGCCTGTCCTGGCTCGCCATCGTCGCCGCCGAAATGCTGACCGGCGGCGTCGGCATCGGCTTCTTCATTTGGGACGCCTGGAACTCGTCGCGGCTGCCCGACATCATCGTCGCGCTCGCCTATATCGGCGTCACCGGTTTCTGCCTCGACCGCCTGGTCGCTGGCGTCGGCGCCTTCGTCACCCGCGGCACAACGGCAAAGTGAGGAAAGCGCCATGAAGGCCTATCTGAAGCTCGACCATATCGACAAATCCTTTGCCCGCGGCAATCAGGTCAGCGAGGTGCTGAAGGACATCAGGCTGACCATCGACAAGGGCGAATTCGTCTCGATCATCGGCCACTCCGGCTGCGGCAAGTCGACCTTGCTGAACCTGATCGCCGGATTGACCAAGGTTTCCGCCGGCGCCGTGCTGCTCGAGGACAAGGAGGTCGACAGCCCCGGACCCGAACGCGCCGTGGTGTTCCAGAACCATTCGCTGCTGCCGTGGCTCACCGTCTACGAAAACATCAGCCTGGCCGTGTCGAAAGTCTTCGGCCGTTCGAAGAGCAAAGCCGAGCGGCATGACTGGATCATGCGCAATCTCGACCTCGTGCAGATGGCGCATGCGAAGGACAAGCGGCCAGCCGAAATTTCGGGTGGCATGAAGCAGCGCGTCGGCATTGCGCGTGCGCTCGCCATGGAGCCAAAGATCCTTTTGCTCGACGAGCCGTTCGGTGCGCTCGACGCGTTGACCCGCGCCCATCTGCAGGATGCGGTGATGGACATCCATTCCAGGCTCGGTTCGACGACGATCATGATCACCCATGATGTCGACGAGGCCGTGCTGTTGTCCGACCGCATCGTCATGATGACCAACGGCCCGGCCGCGACAATCGGCGAGGTGCTTGCGGTGCCGCTGGCGCGGCCGCGCCGTCGCGTCGAACTCTCGTCCGACCGCACCTTCCTGCGCTGCCGCGAGGCGGTGCTGAAGTTCCTCTACGAACGCCACCGCTTCGTCGAAGCAGCGGAGTAACGCCATGAGCGAAAAACTTGTCATCATCGGCAATGGCATGGCCCCCGGGCGCATGCTGGAGCATCTGCTTGAGCAAGCTCCCGGTCGCTACACCGTCACCATCTTCAACGCCGAACCCAGGGTGAATTACGACCGCATCATGCTGTCGCCGGTTCTCTCCGGCGAAAAGGCCTTTGAGGAAATCATCATCCACGGCGACGGCTGGTACATCGCCAATAACATCACCCTCTACAAGGGCCACAAGATCGTCGCCATCGACCGGGTGGCGAAAACCGTCACCTCCGATCACGGCGTCACCGAGCCTTACGACAAGCTCGTCATCGCCACCGGCTCGGTGCCCTTCATCATTCCAGTGCCCGGCCATGATCTGCCGGGTGTGCTGACCTATCGCGACCTCGACGACGTGCAAGCGATGATGCTTGCCGCGCAGTCCAGGGCCAAAGCCGTTGTCATCGGCGGCGGCCTGCTCGGGCTCGAGGCTGCGGCTGGTCTCAACGCGCAAGGCATGGACGTCACCGTGCTGCATGTCATGCCGACGCTGATGGAGCGCCAGCTCGATCCGGCCGCCGGCTATCTCCTGCAACGTGCCGTCGAACAGCGCGGCATCAAGGTCATCACCAAGGCCAATACAAAGGCGATCACCGGCAACGGCAAGGTCGGGCAGGTGGAGCTCGCCGATGGCACCGTCATCCCGGCGACATTGGTGGTCATGGCCGTCGGCATCAGGCCGAATTCCGCGCTGGCCAAGGAGGCAGGCATTGCCGTCAATCGCGGTATCGTCGTCGATGCCGGCATGCGCAGCAACGATCCTGATATCTACGCGCTCGGCGAATGCGCCGAGGTCAACGGGCAGGTCTACGGGCTGGTGGCGCCGCTCTACGAGATGGCGCGCGTTGCCGCCCGCCAGCTTGCCGGCGACGAGGCGGCCGCCTTCGTCCATATGGACACGCCGACCAAGCTCAAGGTCACCGGCATTGATCTGTTCTCGCTCGGCGACTTCGCCGAGGGCGAGGACCGCCAGGAGATCGTGCTGCGCGATGCCGCCGCCGGCGTCTACAAGCGCCTGGTGCTGAAGGACGATCGCATCATCGGCACGGTGCTCTATGGCGAGACGGCTGACGGCGCCTGGTTCAACGACCTGAAGAAGAAGCAGACCGATATTTCCGAAATGCGCGATACGCTCATCTTCGGCCAGTCCTACCAGGGGGGTGCCCCGCTGGACCCTATGGCGGCCGTTGCAGCCTTGCCGGATGATGCGGAAATCTGCGGCTGCAACGGCGTTTGCAAGGGCAAGATCACTGGTGCGATCACCGGGAAGGGACTGACGTCGCTCGACGATGTCCGCGCCCACACCAAGGCGTCCGCCTCCTGCGGCTCCTGCACCGGGCTGGTTGAGAAGTTGATGGTGCTGACGCTCGGCGACACCTACAACCCTGCCGCCGTGCAGCCGATGTGCGGCTGCACCACGCTCGGCCATGACGAGGTGCGCCGGCTGATCATCGCCAAGAGCCTGAAGACCATTCCGGCCGTCATGCAGGAGCTGGAATGGACGACCTCCTGCGGCTGCGCCAAATGCCGGCCGGCGCTCAACTATTATCTCGTCTGCGACTGGCCGGACGACTACGCCGACGACTATCAGTCGCGCTTCATCAACGAGCGCGTCCACGCCAACATCCAGAAGGACGGTACCTATTCGGTGGTGCCGCGCATGTGGGGTGGCGTCACCAACGCCGCCGAACTGCGCGCCATCGCCGATGTCGTCGACAAGTTCGAAATACCGATGGTCAAGGTCACCGGGGGACAGCGCATCGACATGCTGGGCATCCGCAAGGAGGACCTGCCGGCGGTGTGGGCCGATCTCGGCCAGGCCGGCTTCGTCTCCGGCCACGCCTATGCCAAGGGGTTACGCACGGTGAAGACCTGCGTCGGGTCGGACTGGTGCCGCTTCGGTACGCAGGATTCGACCGGCCTCGGCATCCGCATCGAGAAATTCATGTGGGGCTCGTGGACGCCGGCCAAGGTCAAGATGGCGGTGTCGGGCTGCCCGCGGAACTGTGCCGAGGCGACCTGCAAGGATGTTGGCGTGATCTGCGTCGATAGTGGCTACGAAATCCATTTCGCCGGTGCTGCCGGTCTCGACATCAAGGGCACCGAAGTGCTCGGCCTCGTGAAGACAGAAGACGAGGCGCTCGAACATATCGTGGCGCTGACGCAGATGTATCGCGAGCAGGGCCGCTATCTCGAACGCATCTACAAATGGGCCAAGCGCATCGGCATTGCCGAGATCAAGCGCCAGATCATGGACGATGGCGACAAGCGCAAGGCCTATTACGAGCGCTTCGTCTTCAGCCAGAAATTCGCCCAGGTCGACCCGTGGTCGGAGCGCGTCTCCGGCAAGGACAAGCACGAGTTCAGGCCGATGGCGTCGGTCGGGTTTGCGCAGGCGGCGGAGTAGGGACTTACCTCCCCCTTGATGGGGG
>NZ_JBFUDF010000018.1:0-27624 GCF_056404855.1 Mesorhizobium sp. P2_B11 | reverse complement strand
CGTCTTGGTCGTCGGACGGATGCCGATGATTTCCAGTTCCTCGCCGACCTTGACCACGCCACGCTCGACGCGGCCGGTCACGACAGTGCCACGACCCGAGATCGAGAACACGTCTTCGATCGGCATCAGGAACGGCTTGTCCAGCGGACGAACCGGCGTCGGGATGTAGGCATCGACCTGAGCCATCAGCTCGCGGATCGCGTCTTCACCGATGGTCTTGTTCGAATCTTCGAGAGCAGCCAGAGCCGAGCCCTTGACGATCGGAATGTCGTCGCCGGGGAACTCGTTCTTCGACAAAAGCTCGCGAACCTCGAGCTCGACCAGTTCGAGCAGCTCCGCGTCGTCGACCTGGTCGACCTTGTTCAAAAACACAACGATCGACGGCACGCCGACCTGACGGGCAAGCAGGATGTGCTCGCGGGTCTGCGGCATCGGGCCGTCGGCGGCCGACACGACCAGGATCGCGCCGTCCATCTGCGCGGCGCCGGTGATCATGTTCTTCACATAGTCGGCGTGGCCGGGGCAGTCGACGTGGGCGTAGTGGCGGTTGGCCGTCTCGTATTCGACGTGCGCCGTCGAGATGGTGATCCCGCGGGCCTTCTCTTCCGGCGCCGCATCGATCTGGTCATAGCGCTTGTATTCGCCAAAATACTTCGTGATCGCCGCCGTCAGCGACGTCTTGCCATGGTCGACGTGACCAATCGTGCCGATGTTCACATGAGGCTTAGTGCGCTCGAATTTACCTTTTGCCATGTGATGTCTCCAATCTGCTGCCCGTACGGGCCTTGAATTAAGTTACCGATGCAACCCGTTCGGGTTACGCGTATTTCTTCTGAACTTCCTGGGCGACCGCGGTCGGCACAGGCTCGTAGTGATCGAACTGCATCGTGTAGGCCGCACGGCCCTGGCTCATCGAGCGCAGGTTGTCGACGTACTTGAACATGTTGGCCAGCGGCACCATCGCGTTGATCACGACAGCCACGCCACGCGCTTCCTGGCCCTGGATCTGGCCGCGGCGGCCGTTCAGGTCGCCGATGACGCTGCCGACATAGTCTTCCGGCGTCACGACTTCGACCTTCATGATCGGCTCGAGCAGCTGCACGCCAAGCTTGGGCGCAGCTTCACGGAAGCAGGCGCGGCCGGCGATTTCGAAGGCGAGCACCGAGGAGTCGACATCGTGGTAAGCGCCGTCGATGAGCGTCGCCTTGACGCCGATCATCGGGAAGCCGGCGAACGGGCCGGACGTCATGACGCTGTTGATGCCCTTTTCGACACCCGGGATGTATTCCTTCGGAACCGCACCGCCGACGATCTTCGATTCGAACTCGAACTCCGAGCTTTCCGGGTTCGGCTCGAACTGGATCTTGACGCGAGCGAACTGACCGGTACCGCCGGTCTGCTTCTTGTGCGTGTAGTCCTGCTCGTGCCTGCGGGTGATGGTTTCGCGGTAAGCCACCTGCGGCGCGCCGACATTGGCTTCGACCTTGAACTCGCGACGCATGCGGTCGACGATGATGTCGAGGTGCAGCTCGCCCATGCCGGAGATGATGGTCTGGCCCGATTCCTCGTCGGTCTTGACGCGGAAGGACGGATCCTCGGCGGCCAGGCGGTGAAGGGCGAGGCCCATCTTTTCCTGGTCGTTCTTGGTCTTCGGCTCGATCGCGATCTGGATGACCGGATCGGGGAATTCCATGCGCTCGAGGATGACCGGGTGCAGCGGATCGCTGAGCGTATCGCCAGTGGTCGTGTCCTTGAGGCCAGCCAGAGCAACGATGTCGCCGGCAAACGCCTCTTCGACGTCGGCGCGCGAATTCGCATGCATCTGTAGCATGCGGCCGATGCGCTCTTTCTTGCCCTTGACGGTGTTGTCGAGCGAGATGCCCTTGGTCAGCTTGCCCGAATAGATGCGGGCAAAGGTCAGCGAGCCGACGAACGGGTCGTTCATGATCTTGAAGGCCAGCATCGACAGCGGCTCGTTGTCGTCGGCGTGACGCTCGATCTCGGCGTCGGTCTTGGCATCGACGCCCTTGATGGCGGGAACATCGGCCGGCGACGGCAGATATTCGACGACGGCGTCGAGCAGCGGCTGCACGCCCTTGTTCTTGAAGGCCGAGCCGCAGAACATCGGGTAGAACTTGACCGCGATCGTGCCCTTGCGGATCAGCGAGCGGATTTCGTCATTCGACGGCATCTTGCCTTCGAGGTAGTTCTCGAGCGCCGTCTCGTCCATCTCGACGGCGGCTTCGATCATCTTCTCGCGGTATTCTTCAGCACGAGCCTTGAGGTCGGCCGGGATCTCGACGACGTCCCAGGCAGCGCCCAGCGTCTCGTCGCGCCATACCAGCGCGTTCATCTCGACGAGGTCGACGACACCCTTGAACTCGGTCTCGGCGCCGATCGGCAGCTGCATGACAACAGCCTGCGCACCAAGGCGCGAGCCGATCATCTCGACCGAGCGGTAGAAGTCGGCGCCGATCTTGTCCATCTTGTTGCAGAAGATCATGCGCGGAACGCGATACTTGTCGGCCTGGCGCCAGACAGTCTCGGTCTGCGGCTCGACACCGGCATTGGCGTCGAGCAGCGCAATGGCGCCGTCGAGCACGCGCAGCGAACGCTCGACTTCGATGGTGAAGTCGACGTGTCCGGGAGTGTCGATGATATTGAAGCGGTACATCTTGCCGTCACGGCCCTTCCAGAAGGTCGTGGTGGCAGCGGACGTGATGGTGATGCCGCGTTCCTGCTCCTGCTCCATCCAATCCATGGTGGCAGCGCCGTCGTGCACTTCGCCGATCTTGTGCGACTTGCCCGTGTAATAGAGGACGCGCTCGGTGGTCGTCGTCTTGCCGGCGTCAATATGCGCCATGATACCGAAATTGCGGTAGTCTTCGATTTTATATTCGCGGGCCATCTTGGATGCCTTCTCAGTCTCGTTCGCGCTTTACCAGCGGTAGTGCGCGAAAGCGCGGTTGGCTTCAGCCATCTTGTGGGTGTCTTCACGCTTCTTGACAGCCGTGCCGCGGTTGTTGGCCGCGTCCATCAGCTCGCCGGAGAGGCGGTCGACCATCGTGGTCTCGTTGCGGTTGCGAGCCGCCGCAATCAGCCAGCGGATCGCCAGGGCCTGACGGCGCTCGGGGCGCACGTCGACCGGAACCTGGTAGGTGGCGCCGCCGACGCGACGCGACCGGACTTCCACATGCGGCGCGACATTGTCGAGCGCCTGATGGAAGACGGTGACCGGCTCCTGCTTGGTCTTCGACTGAACCTGGTCGAGCGCACCGTAGACGATGGTCTCGGCAACCGACTTCTTGCCGTCATACATGACGGCGTTCATGAACTTGGTGACGATCAGATCGCCGAACTTCGGGTCCGGGTTGATCTCACGCTTTTCTGCACTGTGACGACGCGACATGGCTTTTGTCTCTCAATCTCGTAGCCTTGCGCGGCAAAAGCGCGAAGGCCGGAAAATCTTACTTCGGACGCTTGGCGCCGTACTTCGAACGGCGCTGCTTGCGGTTCTTCACGCCCTGCGTGTCGAGCACGCCGCGGATGATGTGGTAGCGCACGCCCGGAAGATCCTTGACGCGGCCGCCGCGGATCATGACCACGGAGTGTTCCTGAAGGTTGTGACCTTCGCCGGGGATGTAGCCGATCACTTCGAAGCCGTTGGTCAGGCGGATCTTGGCCACCTTGCGCAGTGCCGAGTTCGGCTTCTTCGGCGTCGTTGTATAGACGCGCGTGCAGACGCCCCGCTTCTGCGGGTTCTGCTGCATGGCCGGGACCTTGTTGCGCTTCACCGGCGCAATGCGCGGCTTGCGGATCAGCTGGTTGACGGTAGGCATTAAACCCTCTTGTCTCTCAATTCCGTGTCTCGCCCGGTCAGGGCCGCTCAAAGCGTCAATTCCATACGCAAATTCGGGCCATAAACCGCGCCTCGCGGTCCTGCCCGAACAAAATGCAGAGGAAGCGGAAACCGCTTCATGCGCGCCGGAAATGTCTTTTCGCTCGTAAAACGAACCCTGTTTGAGGCAAACTCCAAAGCGTGTCGCTTCGGAAGGGAGAGCCTCACATCGGTTCTGACTGGGCGGCTTCTACTCGCAAGACCGTGAACCGTCAACCCCGGAGCGCCAAATATTGCGCGCCAGACAGGGCGTGGCAGCCATGCGAAAATCGCATGTAATTTTCTTTCGTCATTTTGCAAGAGCAAGGAAGAAAGTAACCGCGCAAGCAAGAAAGTGACCGGCTTTTGGCTGTCCTGCGCCCAGGCTTCATGGCAAAAGGCGCCATGGACAGCCCAAAAACCCTCGCCCGCCCGAATCTCAAGAGGAATCAGCCCGTGAACGACAACGAGGAACGCCCGGTCACCATCATCACCGGCCGCGTCTGGAAAAGGAAAGGCGGCAAGCCCGAAGGCGTGCATGTGATGCTGGTCGCGCCCGATGACGATTCGGCCGTGCGCCGCGCCCTCGAATCGCTCGCCGCCGAAGGCTATGCCGAGGCCGAGCTCGACCAGATCGGCGACATGGAGGGCGAACCCGACGATGAGCCGCATCTGTCGGCCTTTCAGGGCGCACTCGAAGGCGAAGTGTCGATCGTGACGTTCGAGGTTCCGCTCTAAGTAGTTGAATCGGCAAACAGGGGGATCGGCGGACGATGGCCATCTCAGCAGCGGCAAAACCTGCATCGCGCGCATGGGCCGACCGGGCGGTTGCCGCCATCGAAGCCGACCAGCGCCGCTCGGCCGATACCCATCTGTGGAAGCTCGACCTGCCGGCGCTTGCCGGCATCGACTTCTACCTCAAGGATGAATCGACGCATCCGACCGGCAGCCTGAAGCACCGGCTGGCGCGCTCGCTTTTCCTCTATGCGCTGTGCAACGGCCTTGTCCGCGAAGGATCGCCGGTGGTCGAGGCCTCTTCAGGCTCGACCGCGGTATCGGAAGCCTATTTCGCCCGGATGATCGGCGTGCCGTTCTATGCGGTGATGCCGCGCTCGACCTCGCCTGAGAAGATCGCCAGCATCGAGCACTATGGCGGCAACTGCCATTTCATCGACGATGGGCGGCGCATCTATGCCGAATCGGCCGAACTGGCGAGAAAACTCGGCGGCCATTTCATGGATCAGTTCACCCATGCCGAGCGCGCCACCGACTGGCGCGGCAACAACAACATCGCCGAATCCATTTTTGGGCAGATGCGCGAGGAGCGGCACCCGATTCCCACCTGGATCGTGATGAGCGCCGGCACCGGCGGCACCACCGCAACGATCGGCCGCTACCTGCGCTACAAACAGCATGCCACGCGGCTGTCGGTAGCCGACGTCGAACGCTCGGCCTTCTTCGATGGCTTCTCCACCCATGATGCCAACTGCCGTTGCGAGCAGCCGTCACGCATCGAAGGCATTGGCCGGCCGCGCGTCGAACCGTCCTTCGTGCCGGGCGTCATCGACCACATGCTGCGGGTCCCCGACGCGGTGTCGCTTGCCGCGATGCGGGTCCTGTCGCGTCATCTCGGCCGGCGCGTCGGCGGTTCGACCGGCACCAACTTCATCGCCATGTGCTTTCATGCCGCGCGCCTGATCGCGGCCGGCGAGACCGGTTCGTTGGTAACGCTGATCTGCGATTCCGGCGAGCGTTACGCCAACACCTATTATTCCGACGAATGGCTGCAGGCGAACGGCCTCGACCCCTCGCCCTTCGAACCGGCGATCGAAGCGTTTCTGGCCGGCGGAGAGTGGACGCTCAACTTCCAGGAAAGCTGGGGCTAAAGCGCCTTGCCAACCGCTTGCCCATGATCGGCGTTCTGGTAAGAACCGGGCGGCTTTACCAACCCTTGGAGTTCCCATGTCTGCGAAACCCATCAAGCTCGGCATCGTCGGCGTCGGCAAGATCGTGCGCGACCAGCATCTGCCGGCGGTGGCCAAGGATGGGGATTTTCGCCTGATCGCGGCCGCAAGCCGGCACGGCAAGGTCGACGACATCCCGAATTTTCCGACCATAGAGGCGATGCTCGACGCAGTACCCGAACTCGAAGCCGTTTCGCTGTGCATGCCGCCGCAATATCGTTACGACGCGGCGCGCACCGCCCTGATCGCGAAAAAGCATGTCTTCCTGGAGAAGCCGCCGGGCGCGACCGTCAGTGAGGTCGAGGAGCTGAAGCGATTGGCGGACGCCAATGGCGTCACGCTGTTCGCCAGCTGGCATTCGCGCTACGCGCCGGCGGTGGAGGCTGCACGGGCCTTCCTGGCTTCGGCCAAGGTCACCTCGGCGGCAATCGTCTGGAAGGAAGATGTCCGCCGCTGGCACCCGAACCAGGACTGGATCTGGGCGCCGGGCGGTTTCGGTGTTTTCGATCCCGGCATCAACGCGCTGTCGATCGTGACCCACATCCTGCCGGCGATGTTCATCACCTCGGCCGTGCTCGACTTTCCCGAAAACCGCGCCTCGCCGGTCGCCGCCCATGTCAATTTCCGCACCTCCGATGGGTTGCCGGTGACGATGGAGCTCGACTGGCTGCAGACCGGCCCGCAGAGCTGGGACATTCTGGCCGACACCGACAAGGGCAAGATGGTGCTGTCCGGCGGCGGCACCAGGCTCGCCGTCGACGGCAAGGTGGTTCACGACGAGCCGGAAGCCGAATATCCCCAACTCTACCGCCGCTTCGCCGAGATCGTGCGCGCCGGCATCTCCGATGTCGACCTTGCGCCCCTGCAACACGTCGCGGACGCCTTCATGCTTGGCAAGCGCAACGTGGTGGAAGCGTTCTTCGACTGAAGCGGTCCGGCGTTGCTACTGCGGTTCTTCGCCGGGATACTCTCCTGGCTTAGGCTCGGAAACGATCGGCGCCGTGCGACGGCCGAATTCCAGTTCGTTGAGGACATCTTGAACGGCAACCTCAAGTTCGGATTGCCCCCAGCCAAGCTGCGCGATCTCGCCATACCGAACGAAACTGGAGCGGTCGAAACCGTACTCAAGATGGTTGTATGAGATCACTGTCCGGCCAATCAGCGCCACAACCCAAATGCGAAGATCATTGCCGGCTGAGGTTCGATGACTCCATTGTTCCGGGTCAATGCTGATCGTATCCCACAGCCTGCGCTGCGCGAAACTCATGCCGTCCCGGCCTTCGTTGATCAGGTGCCACACCGCTGCCTCATCCATACGCTGTTCCTCAGGAGTCCATTTCGCGATCGGACATTATCATATTGACCTGGTGGGAACGGAAGCCACCGGAGTAGTCCGGCGGCTTCGCAACTGGGATTATTCTTTGATCCGGCAACCGGCGCGCTTGATCATGTCGGCGACAATGAGCGGCGTCGCCGGCGTTTGCGCCCAGCTTTGCTGTTTAGGCGCCCCGTTCTCCAATGCCGTCCGCACTGACGCAGTGTCCAGGCTGAACGCCTGGCGACAGGACACCGGCGCATTGTTGCCCATCGTGTCGAGAACCACCCCGGCACTTTCGCCGACGCCCGCGACATAGGCGACCAGCACCTGCTTCGCGACCGTGCTGGAATCAGCCTTGGCCATCATCTCCATCACCTGCGCTACGGAAATCTGTCCCTTTGCCGTCGATGGAAGCGCGAAAGCGGCGTTGGGCAATATGGACAATGCGACTGTACCGGCAATGGCAATTATGATCCTTGCGAAAGGCATTTTTTCGTCTCCTGTTGATGCCAACTTGACATCTGGCATCATTATGCATAAATTTATTATTGTAAAACGATAATTTCGGAATCACTCAGGAGAGCGACATGCCGACCTCCAGCCCCGATCCTGTCCGACAGGTACGGCTCAACCACATCCGGTCTTTCAGCCGATTGCTGGCATGGTCCTGTGGTCCGCTCGCCATTCTGTTGACGGCGGGGCTGTTGCTGTTCTGGTTCGGAGCGTCCACCGGATCGATCGCCGCCGGCGCTCAAATTCCGGCCGAATGGCTGGCAGATCTCGGCATCGGACGACGGGCGGCCGGATTCGCCGTCTCGTTCATCCCCCTGGCCTGCCTGATCGCGGCCCTTCTGGCAGCCAGGCGCTGTTTCAGGATGTTTGCCGCGGGTGAATTCTTCAGCCGCGAGGCGGCCAATGGTTTGAAAGGCTTCGCGGTTGGTCTTCTGGCGTCCGCGCTGTTGAAGCCGGTCTCGGGCGCGGCGTTGTCCGTGCTGTTGAGCCTGGATGCACCGGCTGGCCAACATCGGCTCACACTCGGCATCGACAGCGACACCATCCTCATGATCCTCGGCGCAGGCATTGTTTCCGTCATCGCCTGGGTGCTGTCCGAGGCATCCGCGCTTGCCGAAGAAAACGCCGCCTTCGTCTGAGGATCGAAACCATGATCAAGGTCAGGCTCGCGGTCGTCCTCGCCGAACGCAATGTGAAATCCAAGGATCTTGCAGAATTTGTCGGCATTACCGAGGCCAACCTGTCCCTGCTGAAACAGGGCAAGGTCAAAGGCATAAGGTTCGAGACGCTGGAACGCATCTGCGACTATCTCGAATGTGAACCGGGCGACCTGCTCCGGTTCGAGAAACCGACCCGGTAGCTGTCAAACGGCGTTGAAGATTGACCCCTTATCGGCGTGCAATATCGACCCCTTGAGGTCGGTGAGCTGATCCGATCCGTCGAGGCTGCTCGGGTTTGCGCACCTGGGCGGTTCAGCGGGTTGGGATTCAGGCGCGACGATACCCGCGCCGAGCACGAGGAGCTCTTGCGATTTCAGGACGCAAAGCGGTAACCGGCTGAGACTCAGGTGTTCCGAAAGTCGGGTGGGAAGATTGGTCATGTTTGGGCCTCTCGTGTCTCACCACGCGAGGAGGCAAGAGATGTGCCGGTATCACCTGCTCCCGACCCACTGCCGGATCTCGTCAGCCAATTGCTCGAGAACGCCCATCGTCCCGGCGGGGAGCGGGTCCGGAAACCGTTGCTCGGGATACGCGAGCGTTCCCCCCAGATGGACCGGCTGGACGCATGGCATCTCGTGCTGTTCGAAAAACTTGATCATGTTGTCCGCGCATAAGCGCACACTCGGATCGTCCGCGGGATCGGTGGCGCCGTTGACGATGACCGCTCCGAGTTTTCCTTTGAGCTGTTGTCCGTCGCGCCACAGGGGATCCGATCTGTCGAGCAAGACGACGCCCAGGGCCGGCGGCATTCCGAAGCAGGTGGGAGTAGCCATCAGAATCACGTCCGACTCTTTCATGAGTGACAGAACACGATCGATCCCGTCGCCGTGGTATCCGAACGTTTGATAACACTGCTCGCACCCGAGACAGTCGATACGCTCATCGGCCAGACGCACCTGTTCCACGACCTTCGCCCGCCGATCTCTCTCGAGCGAGCGAAGAATCTCGCCGAGCATCCGCGCTGAGTTACTGGACGCGCGTGGGCTGCAGTCTATTCCAATGATGGTCGCCGCTTTGTCCATGTGAGGATCCCCAATAAGGCGTGACAGCTCGATACCGAATGGCACGGGGCGAAGTTTTGAGTATCTCCACCGATGGCTTCAAAGTCGACGATACTCGCTCTTTGCCTTTGAATTTTCCGGATCACAATATTGACCCCCTAAGGTCGGTGAGCTGATCCGATCCGTCAAGGCTGCTCGGGGTTGCGCACCTGGGCGGTTCAGCGGGTTGGGGTTCAGGCGCGGTTCTTGAAGCGTCGGGGAGCGCGGTGGTCGGTTTCTTTTCCGATTAGTGGGGGAGCCAAAACGCGAAAAAGGGGCCACCTGGGCCCCTTTTCCTTCTTCTCTTCGTTCCACGCTTACTGCGCGGCGTTGACCATGTCGGTCAGCATCGGCTCGGCGATCTCGACACCGGAGGCCTTGCGGCGCTCGTCGATGATCAGCTCGTCGCGCGAGGTGGCGATGCGCCGGATCTGGCTCATCGTGCCGCCGGTACCGGCCGGGATCAGCCGGCCGACGATGACGTTTTCCTTCAGGCCCTGCAGCATGTCGGTCTTGCCGGCAACCGCAGCTTCCGTCAGCACCCTGGTCGTCTCCTGGAAGGAGGCGGCCGAGATGAAGGACGGCGTCTGCAGCGAGGCCTTGGTGATGCCGAGCAGCACCGGCTGACCTTCGGCCGGCTTCTTGCCGTCCTCGATCAGGCGCTCGTTGACCTCTTCCAGTTCGATCACGTCGACGTGGTCGCCCGGAATGTAGGTCGAGTCGCCCTGCGTGGTGATCTCGACCTTCTGCAGCATCTGGCGAACGATCACCTCGATGTGCTTGTCGTTGATCGACACGCCCTGCAGACGGTAGACTTCCTGGATTTCGTTCACGAGGTAGGAAGCAAGTGCTTCCACGCCCTTGATCGCCAGAATGTCGTGCGGCGCAGGATTGCCGTCGAGGATGTAGTCGCCCTTCTCGATGACGTCGCCGTCCTGGAGATGGAACGGCTTGCCCTTCGGGATCAGGTATTCGACCGGCTCAAGCGTCGAGTCATGCGGCTCGATGATGATGCGGCGCTTGTTCTTGTAGTCGCGGCCGAAGCGGATCGTGCCGTCGATCTCGGCGATGATGGCGTGATCCTTCGGACGGCGTGCCTCGAACAGTTCGGCAACACGCGGCAGACCGCCGGTGATGTCCTTGGTCTTGGCGCTTTCCATCGGGATACGCGCCAGCACGTCGCCGGGACGAACCTGCGAACCCGGCTCGACCGACAGAATGGCCTCGACCGAGAGCAGGAAGCGGGCGTCGCCGCCCTTCGACAGCTTGCCGACCTTGCCCTTGCCGTCCAGGATGGCGATCGCCGGCTTCAAGTCGTTGCCGCGCGGCGTCGAACGCCAGTCGATGACCTCACGCTTGGTGATGCCGGTCGACTCGTCGGCCGTTTCCTGAACGGAAATGCCGTCGACCAGATCCTCATACGCCACCTTGCCCTCGATTTCGGTGAGGACCGGACGGGTATAGGGATCCCACTCGGCGATACGCTGGCCGCGCTTCACCTTGTCACCATCGTCCACGAAGATGCGCGAACCATAGGTGACGCGGTGCGTGGCGCGTTCCTTGCCGGCCTCGTCGAGGATCAGCACCGCCATGTTGCGGCCCATGACCATCTGCTGGCCGTCCGAGTTGCGCACCACGTTGCGGTTGCGGATCTCGACCTTGCCCTCATACGAGGCTTCAAGGAACGAGCTATCCACCACCTGCGCCGTACCGCCCATGTGGAAGGTACGCATGGTGAGCTGGGTGCCCGGCTCGCCGATCGACTGCGCCGCGATGACGCCGACGGCTTCGCCCTGGTTGACCGGGGTGCCGCGGGCCAGATCGCGTCCGTAGCAGACCGCGCAGACGCCGACCCTGACTTCGCAGGTCAGTGCCGAACGAATGCGGACCGACTGCACACCGGCCTTTTCGATCTGCTCCACGTCACGCTCGTCCATCAGCGTTCCGGCCTTGACCAGCACGTCGCCGGTCACCGGATGGTTGATGTCGTCGAGCGCGGTACGGCCCAGCACGCGCTGGCCGACCGAAGCAACGACCTGACCGGCATCGACGATCGGCTGCATGGTGAGGCCCTTGTCGGTGCCGCAATCCACGGAGTTGACGATGCAGTCCTGCGCCACGTCGACCAGACGACGGGTGAGGTAACCCGAGTTCGCCGTCTTCAAGGCGGTGTCGGCCAGACCCTTGCGGGCGCCGTGGGTCGAGTTGAAGTACTCGAGCACGGTCAGGCCTTCCTTGAAGTTCGAGATGATCGGCGTCTCGATGATTTCACCCGACGGCTTGGCCATCAGGCCGCGCATGCCGGCGAGCTGACGCATCTGGGTGGGCGAACCGCGCGCACCCGAATGCGACATCATATAGATCGAGTTCATCGGCTTCTGACGGCCATTGTCCTCGAACTCCACGGCCTTGATGCGGGCCATCATTTCGTCGGCGACCTTTTCCGAGCACTTGGCCCAGGCGTCGACGACCTTGTTGTACTTCTCGCCCTGCGTGATCAGACCGTCATTGTACTGCTGCTCGTATTCCTTGGCCAAAGCCTCGGTGTCGGAGACCAGCTTGATCTTGGCGTCCGGGATCAGCATGTCGTCCTTGCCGAACGAAATGCCGGCGCGGCAGGCATGACCGAAGCCGAGAGCCATGATGCGATCGCAGAAAATGACCGTCTCCTTCTGACCGCAATGGCGGTAGACGGTGTCGATCATCTTGGAGATATTCTTCTTGGTCATCTCCTGGTTTGCGGTCTCGTAAGGCACGTTGACGTTCTTCGGCAGAAGTTCGCCGATGATCATGCGGCCAGGCGTGGTGTCGTAGATCTTCGACACGACCTTGCCTTCGGCGTCGACCGAACGGAAACGACCCTTGATCTTGGCGTGCAGGGTGACGGCCTTGGTCTCGAGCGCATGCTGGAGCTCGCCCATATCGGCAAACACCATGCCTTCGCCCGGCTCGTTCTGATTGACGATCGAGAGATAGTAGAGACCCAGAACCATGTCCTGCGACGGCACGATGATCGGCGCGCCGGAAGCCGGGTGCAGGATGTTGTTGGTCGACATCATCAGCACGCGGGCTTCAAGCTGAGCCTCGAGCGACAGCGGCACGTGAACGGCCATCTGATCGCCGTCGAAGTCGGCGTTGAAGGCCGTGCAGACCAGCGGATGCAGCTGGATCGCCTTGCCTTCGATCAGGATCGGCTCGAACGCCTGGATGCCCAGACGGTGCAGCGTCGGCGCGCGGTTCAACAGCACCGGATGCTCGCGGATGACCTCGTCGAGGA
This sequence comes from Mesorhizobium sp. P2_B11, assembly GCF_056404855.1. NCBI lineage: Bacteria > Pseudomonadati > Pseudomonadota > Alphaproteobacteria > Hyphomicrobiales > Phyllobacteriaceae > Mesorhizobium > Mesorhizobium sp. P2_B11. The sequence continues at coordinate 14,916 of NZ_JBFUDF010000018.1, read as the reverse complement.
TATCCCAGACTTCCGGACGCTCCTTCTCGACCAGCTTCTTGGCCTGCTTGACGGTCGAGGAGAACCCCTTGGCGTCGAGGCGGGCGTAGATGAACGGCTTGAACAGTTCGAGCGCCATCTTCTTCGGCAGGCCGCACTGGTGCAGCTTGAGCTCCGGACCGGTGACGATGACCGAACGGCCCGAATAGTCGACGCGCTTGCCGAGCAGGTTCTGGCGGAACCGGCCCTGCTTGCCCTTCAACATATCGGACAGCGACTTCAGCGGACGCTTGTTGGCGCCGGTGATGACGCGGCCGCGGCGGCCGTTGTCGAACAGAGCGTCGACGGCTTCCTGCAGCATGCGCTTTTCATTGCGCACGATGATGCCGGGGGCGCGCAGTTCGATCAGCCGCTTCAGGCGGTTGTTGCGGTTGATGACGCGGCGATAGAGATCGTTCAGGTCGGACGTCGCGAAACGGCCGCCGTCCAGCGGGACAAGCGGGCGCAGGTCCGGCGGGATGACCGGAACCACCTTCATGATCATCCATTCCGGACGATTGCCGGACTCCATGAAGTTCTCGACGACCTTGAGCCGCTTCAGATACTTCTTCTGCTTCAGCTCGGACGTGGTCGAAGCCAGTTCCGAACGCAGGTCACCGGCGATCTTCTCCAGGTCCATGCCGGCCAGAAGGTCATGAATGGCCTCGGCGCCGATCATGGCGGTGAAGGAATCCTCGCCATACTCGTCGACGGCGATCATGTACTCTTCCTCGCTGAGCAGCTGGTGCTCCTTTAGCGCGGTGAGGCCAGGCTCGGTGACAATGTAGTTCTCGAAGTAGAGAACGCGCTCGATATCCTTCAGGGTCATGTCGAGCAGCGTGCCGATGCGCGACGGCAGCGACTTCAGGAACCAGATGTGAGCGACCGGAGCTGCGAGCTCAATATGGCCCATGCGCTCGCGGCGAACGCGCGACAGCGTGACTTCGACGCCGCACTTTTCGCAGATGACGCCCTTGTACTTCATGCGCTTGTACTTGCCGCACAGGCATTCGTAGTCCTTGATCGGGCCAAAAATGCGCGCGCAGAACAGACCGTCACGCTCCGGCTTGAAGGTGCGGTAGTTGATGGTCTCCGGCTTCTTGATCTCGCCGAACGACCAGGACAGAATCTTCTCAGGGCTGGCGAGCGATATCCGGATGGAATCGAACACCTGCGCCGGCGCCTGCGGATTGAAGAGATTCATGACCTCTTGGTTCATGCCGTTCTCCTTTTCGGGGTCCTCGAAAACCCCTTGCATCTAACGCGGGCCAAATGCCCGCTGAGTGGTCGGCCCACCGGCCGTAGAATTTGGTGCATCCGGCCGCGGGCTCCCGCGACCGGATGTCTTGTTTTTACTCGGCCGCGTCGGGCAGCCGGACAGGATTGTCGTCGAGCTTGGTGTTCTCCAATTCGACATTGAGGCCGAGAGACCGCATTTCCTTGACGAGCACGTTGAAGCTCTCCGGAATGCCGGCTTCGAACGTGTCGTCGCCGCGCACGATCGCCTCGTAGACCTTGGTGCGGCCGGCGACGTCGTCCGACTTCACCGTCAGCATTTCCTGCAGCGTGTAGGCTGCGCCGTAGGCTTCCAGCGCCCAGACCTCCATTTCGCCGAAGCGCTGGCCGCCGAACTGCGCCTTGCCGCCCAGCGGCTGCTGGGTAACGAGCGAGTACGGACCGATCGAACGCGCGTGGATCTTGTCGTCCACCAGGTGGTGAAGCTTGAGCATATAGATATAGCCCATCGTCACCTTGCGATCGAACGGCTCGCCGGTGCGGCCGTCATAGAGCTGCGACTGACCGCTGGTGTGCAGGCCCGCCTGCTCCAGCATGATGTTGATGTCGACCTCATGCGCGCCGTCGAACACCGGTGTCGCGATGGAGACGCCGCGGCGCATCTGCTCGCTGAGGCGAACGATGCTCTCGTCGTCATACTCGCGGACCGGCTCGTTGCGGTCGTTGGCCGGGATGAAGCTCTCGAGCGTCTTGCGCAGCGGCTTGATGTCTCCAGCCGTCTTGTACGCGTCGATCAGCTCGCCGATCTTCTTGCCCATGCCCGCGCATGCCCAGCCCAGATGCGTTTCCAGAATCTGGCCGACATTCATGCGGCTCGGCACACCCAGCGGGTTGAGCACGATATCGGCATGCGTGCCGTCCTCGAGGAAAGGCATGTCCTCGACCGGAACGATGCGCGACACGACACCCTTGTTGCCGTGGCGGCCGGCCATCTTGTCGCCCGGCTGCATCTTGCGCTTCACGGCCACGAAGACCTTGACCATCTTCATGACGCCCGGAGGCATTTCGTCGCCGCGCTGCACCTTCTCGACCTTGTCCATGAAGCGCTGCTCGAGCGCCTTCTTGGAGTCGTCGTACTGGCCACGCAGGGCTTCGAGTTCGCTCTGGAGCTTTTCGTTCTCCACCGCAAACTGCCACCACTGCGAACGCGGATACTCATCCAGCGTGTCCTTCGACAGCTTCGAGCCCTTCTTGAAGCCCTTCGGCCCGGCAATCGCTTCCTTGCCGACGAGAACGTCGGAAAGGCGCGAATAGACGTTGCGGTCGAGGATCGCTTGTTCGTCGTCGCGGTCCTTGGCGAGGCGTTCGATCTCCTCGCGTTCGATCGCCATGGCGCGCTCGTCCTTCTCGACGCCGTGACGGTTGAAGACGCGCACTTCGACGACGGTGCCGAAGGTGCCCGGAGGCATGCGCATCGAGGTGTCGCGAACGTCGGACGCCTTTTCACCGAAGATGGCGCGCAGGAGCTTTTCTTCCGGCGTCATCGGGCTTTCGCCCTTCGGCGTGATCTTGCCGACCAGGATGTCACCCGGCTGCACTTCCGCGCCGATATAGACGATGCCGGCTTCGTCGAGGTTCTTCAGCGCTTCTTCCGAAACGTTCGGAATGTCGCGCGTGATTTCCTCCGGTCCGAGCTTGGTGTCGCGAGCCATGACCTCGAACTCCTCGATGTGGATCGAGGTGAAGACGTCGTCGGCCACGATGCGCTCGGAGAGCAGGATCGAGTCCTCGTAGTTGTAGCCGTTCCACGGCATGAACGCGACCAGCACGTTGCGGCCGAGCGCCAGATCGCCGAGCTCGGTCGACGGGCCGTCGGCGATGATGTCGCCCTTGTTGACGCGGTCGCCCATGCGCACCAGCGGACGCTGGTTGATGCAGGTGTTCTGGTTCGAACGCTGGAACTTCATCAGCCGGTAGATGTCGACGCCCGACTTGCCGGGATCGAGATCTTCCGTGGCGCGGATGACGATACGCGTCGCGTCCACCTGGTCGACGATGCCGCCGCGGCGGGCGCCGATGGCGGCGCCAGAGTCACGGGCGACGATCGGCTCCATGCCGGTGCCGACAAACGGCGCCTCGGCGCGCACCAAAGGCACGGCCTGACGCTGCATGTTGGAGCCCATCAGCGCGCGGTTGGCGTCGTCGTTCTCGAGGAACGGGATCAGAGCCGCGGCCACGGACACCATCTGCTTCGGTGACACGTCCATCAGATCGACGTTTTCGCGCGGCGCCATCATCACTTCGCCGGCGCTGCGGCAAATGACGAATTCGTCGACGAAACCGCCGTTCTTGTCGAGCTCGGCATTGGCCTGCGCAACGTGGTGCTTGGACTCTTCCATAGCGGAGAGATAGACGACCTCATTGGTCAGCTTGCCGTTGACGATCTTGCGGTACGGGCTTTCGATGAAGCCGTACTTGTTGACGCGCGCGAAGGTCGCCAGCGAGTTGATCAGACCGATATTCGGGCCTTCCGGCGTCTCGATCGGGCAGATGCGGCCGTAATGCGTCGGGTGCACGTCGCGCACCTCGAAGCCGGCGCGCTCGCGGGTCAGACCGCCCGGTCCAAGTGCCGACAGGCGGCGCTTGTGGGTGATCTCCGACAGCGGGTTGGTCTGGTCCATGAACTGCGACAGCTGCGAGGAACCGAAGAACTCGCGCACGGCGGCAGCCGCCGGCTTGGCGTTGATCAGGTCCTGCGGCATCACCGTATCGATCTCGATCGAGGACATACGTTCCTTGATCGCGCGCTCCATGCGCAGCAGGCCGACGCGGTACTGGTTTTCCATCAGCTCGCCGACAGAACGCACGCGGCGGTTGCCGAGATTGTCGATGTCGTCGATCTCGCCCTTGCCGTCGCGCAGTTCGACCAGCGTCTTGACCACGGCCAGGATGTCGTCCTTGCGCAGCACGCGCACGGTGTCCTCGGCCTTGAGCTCAAGGCGCATGTTCATCTTGACGCGGCCGACAGCCGACAGGTCGTAGCGCTCGCTGTCGAAGAACAGCGAGTTGAACATGGCTTCTGCGGTTTCCAGCGTCGGCGGCTCGCCCGGGCGCATGACACGATAGATGTCGAACAGCGCGTCCTGGCGGCTCTCGTTCTTGTCGACGTTGAGCGTGTTGCGGATGTAGGCGCCGACATTGACGTGGTCGATGTCGAGAACCTTGATCTCCTGCTCGCCGGTGCCGAGCAGCACCTTCAGCGTCTTCTCGTCGATCTCGTCGCCGGCTTCGAGGAAGATCTCGCCGGTGCCGTAGTTGACGATGTCTTCGGCCAGGTAGTTGCCGAGCAGATCCTCGTCGGTCGCCTTGATCGCCTTCAGCCCCTTTTCGCCAAGCGCCCTTGCCTGGCGGGCGGTGATCTTCTTGCCCTGCTCAACGACGATCTCTCCGGTGTCGGCATCGACCAGGTCGCCGACAGCCTTGAGGCCGCGGAAACGCTCGACGTTGAACGGAATGCGCCAGTGGTCGCCGGCGCGCTTGTAGGTGATCTTGTTGTAGAAGGTCGACAGGATCTCTTCGCCGTCCATGCCAAGCGCCATCAGCAGCGACGTCACCGGAATCTTGCGGCGGCGGTCGATGCGGGCGTGCACGACGTCCTTGGAATCGAACTCGATGTCGAGCCACGAACCGCGATAGGGGATGACGCGCGCGGCAAACAGAAGCTTGCCCGACGAGTGCGACTTGCCCTTGTCATGGTCAAAGAAGACGCCCGGCGAACGGTGCATCTGCGAGACGATGACGCGCTCGGTGCCGTTGACGATGAAGGTGCCGTTCAAGGTCATGAGCGGCATGTCGCCCATGTAGACGTCCTGCTCCTTGATGTCCTTGATCGACTTGGCGCCGGTATCCTCGTCAATATCGAACACGATGAGGCGCAGCGTCACCTTCAGCGGCGCGGCATAGGTCAGGTCGCGCTGACGGCATTCGTCAACGTCGAATTTCGGTCCTTCGAACTCGTACTTCACGAACTCCAGCATCGAGGAGCCGGAAAAATCGGAGATCGGGAAGACCGACTTGAAAACAGCCTGCAGCCCTTCGTCCGGACGACCGCCCTTGGGCTCGTCCACCATCAGGAACTGGTCATAGGATGCCTTTTGAACCTCGATCAGGTTCGGCATCTCCGCAACTTCCGGGATCTTTCCGAAGAACTTGCGTACGCGTCTGCGGCCATTGAAAGTCTGGGTCTGGGCCATCGTCGCTCCTTAGCTCTAAACTCGGGACGAGCCTCGCCGCGGCTCGCCTTGCATACGGGTCGCCTGGGCAGCGGCCCCTGATCTGTTTCCCGCCGCCTGGCGGCGACGGCTAAAACGGGAGAAAACCCGTTTCCTGAAGGCCGGTTTCGGCCTTCAGGAAAGAGGTTCTCTTACATCTCGCGCTACGCATCTTCCCTTCCATGAAGGGAGTGGCGGACGGCGCGAGGCCGCCCGCCGCTTTAACGCTTACTTCAGGTCGACCTTGGCGCCGGCTGCTTCCAGCTGGGCCTTGAACTTCTCAGCGTCAGCCTTGGAAACGCCTTCCTTGACCGGCTTCGGAGCTGCTTCGACCAGATCCTTGGCTTCCTTGAGGCCCAGGCCGGTGATGGCGCGGACTTCCTTGATGACGTTGATCTTCTGAGCGCCTGCCTCGGTGAGGACGACGTCGAATTCCGTCTTTTCCTCGGCCGGAGCAGCAGCAGCGGCAGCGCCGCCAGCAGCGGCAACCGCCACCGGAGCAGCAGCCGAAACGCCCCACTTTTCTTCAAGAAGCTTCGACAGCTCGGCCGCCTCGAGGACGGTCAGCTTCGAAAGGTCGTCTACGATCTTTGCCAGATCAGCCATTGTTGTATTCCTTCATCAGGTTCGAACGTGTGTTTGTGATAGCGAGGAACGGCCTCATGCCGCCTCGTCCTTCCGGGCGTAAGCGCCGATGACGCGCGCGACCGAAGCCGCTGGCGCATTGACGATCTGGGCGATCCGGGTTGCCGGCGTGGCGATCATGCCAACCAGCCTGGCGCGCAGCTCATCGAGCGACGGAAGTGTGGCGAGTGCCTTCACACCGTCGGCGTTGAGCGAGGTCGTGCCCATTGCGCCGCCGAGAATGACCAACTTGTCATTTCCCTTGGCGAAATCGGACGCGACCTTCGGCGCCGCAATCGGATCCTCCGAATAAGCAATCAGCGTCTGTCCCTTGAACAGGTCGATGATCGATGCGGAGTCCGTGCCCTGAAGAGCGATTTTGGCGAGACGGTTCTTCGCGACTTTGACGGTGCCACCGGCAGCGCGCATTTTCGACCGAAGGTCGTTCATTTGCGCGACGGTGATACCGGCGTAGTGGGCCACGACGACTGAACCAGCGCCTGCAAAAGCGCCATTCAGGCCCGTGACGAGTTCGCGTTTTTCCGCTCTGTCCACTGCCTATCTCCAGTTGACCCCTGCCCCAATAAGAGGACAGGCGTCGGGTTGCCTTTTTGCCGGCCGGGCCATCCAGTAACGGATCTCCCGAACGACGCTCGAGGATCCTGCCCCCTTTCGCCACATCGACGGCAAGCCGGCGATGCGCAGACAAAAGGCAAACACGGTTCGAACCTTTCATTGGAGCTTGTCGCTCCGTTGTCAGGTTTTCACCCGTCTCATGCAGGCCCAATTCAATTAAGGCTTCTGGGCCGCCTGCAATCTCGGACAGGATGTCCGGAAACCTCTCGGCTTCCGGTACCGGGCCGCCGACAAGTCGGAGGCCCGGAATTCACTTGCGGATCAGCGCTTTAGCGGCCGATCCAGATGTTCGTATCAGGACGCTGCGAGCGTCGAGACGTCGAGCTTGAGGCCCGGGCCCATCGTCGAGGTGACAGACACCTTCTTGACGTAGTTGCCCTTGGCGCCAGCCGGCTTCGCCTTGGTCACCGCATCGGCGAAAGCGCGGATGTTTTCTTCCAGCGCCTTGACGTCGAACGAGACCTTGCCGACGCCAGCCTGCACGATGCCGGCCTTCTCGACGCGGAACTCGACAGCGCCGCCCTTCGATGCCTTGACGGCGGCAGCAACGTCGGTGGTGACGGTGCCGACCTTCGGGTTCGGCATCATGCCGCGCGGGCCGAGCACCTTACCCAGACGGCCGACCAGCGGCATCATGTCCGGCGTAGCGATGCAGCGATCGAAGTCGATCGTGCCCTTCTGGACGATCTCGACCAGATCCTCGGCACCGACGATGTCGGCGCCGGCGGCCTTGGCTTCCTCGGCCTTGTCGCCACGTGCGAACACGGCGACACGGACCGAGCGGCCGGTGCCGTTCGGCAGGTTGACCACGCCGCGGACCATCTGGTCGGCATGGCGCGGGTCGACGCCGAGGTTCATCGCCACTTCGATGGTCTCGTCGAACTTCACCGTCGAACGGTCCTTGAGCAGCTTCAGCGCTTCACCCAGGGCATAAGCCTTGTTGGGATCGATGCCTTCGCGGGTCTTCGATACACGCTTTGCAATCTTTGCCATGATCTCAGCCCACCACTTCCAGACCCATCGAGCGGGCGGAGCCCTCGACCATGCGCATGGCCGCTTCGACGTCGTTTGCGTTCAGATCCTTCATCTTCTGCTCGGCGATGGCGCGCACCTTGTCGCGGCCGATCGTGCCGACCTTGACCTTGCCCGGCTCCTTGGAGCCCGACTTCAGGTTCGCAGCCTTCTTCAGAAAGTAGCTCACCGGCGGCGTCTTCATGACGAAGGTGAACGACTTGTCCTGGTAGTAGGTGATCACGACCGGAATCGGCGATCCCTTTTCCATTTCCTGGGTCTGCGCGTTGAACGCCTTGCAGAATTCCATGATGTTAATGCCGCGCTGACCAAGTGCCGGGCCGATCGGGGGCGACGGCGTAGCCGAGCCCGCGGCAACCTGGAGCTTGAGCTGGCCTGCAATTTTCTTAGCCATCTCTTTCCTGCCTTTGTCTCATGCCGGCCCCACTATCGGGGAATGCCGGCGGTTGCAGTCTGGTGGTGCGGTTCCCGTGGCCGGCTAAAGCCACATTCGCCTCCCACCCGTTCATGGCCGCGCGTTTTCGCGCCGCCTCCCCTTGCCGGCGAACCGGCACGGGGTTTTTCGGATCAGCCCTTTTCGACCTGTCCGAATTCCAGATCGACGGGCACGGCGCGCCCGAAGATCGAAACTTCCACCTTGAGCCGCGCCCGCTCCTCGTCCACTTCCTGGACGAAACCGTTGAACGACGCGAACGGACCGTCCGAAACGCGGATCGCCTCGCCGATCTCGAAAGTGACCGAGGGCTTCGGCCGCTCGACGCCTTCCTGGACCTGGTTCAGGATGCGCTGCGCTTCCGCCTCGGTGATCGGCACCGGCTTGGAGTCACCGAGAAAACCGGTGACCTTCGGCGTGTTCTTGACCAGCGAGAACACCGCGTCGGTCAGATTGGCCTTGAGCAGCACATAGCCCGGAAAGAACTTGCGCTCGGCATCGACCTTGCGGCCACGGCGGATCTCGACGACCTTCTCGGTCGGCACCACGATCTGCTCGATATCGGCGGACAGGCCCTTCTGCTTGGCCTTGTTCTCAATGTCCTCGGCGACCTTTTTTTCAAAGTTCGAATAGGCGTGGACGATGTACCACCGCGCGGTCATTTCAAGACTTCTCCGTATTCGCCGGACTTAATGGCCGAGGCTCAGTAGCCGCTCGATCGCGTAACCCATGGCCACGTCGGCGGTGAAGAAAAAGATCATCGCGATGACCGCAAACACGAGCACCATCACCGTCGAGATCATCGTCTCCCGGCGCGACGGCCAAGTCACCTTGGCGGTCTCCGCGCGGACCTGCTGGAGAAAGACGAAAGGATTTGTGGTTTTCGAAGCCATATGCCGCTCTGTCTTCAAGACCCGTTGGCCGGGTCTCCTGGATGATCCCGCTGGCCGGGACGTGCCGCCTGGGTTTCAAGTCAGCGCCGAATCAGCGCCAGTTCGCCCATGCAAATCGGACGCGTAAAGCCGGCTTCCCAGCTCCACGCGTCGCGTGTCTGTTGTGTCTACATAAAACCGATTCTTGATCCACGCAAGTGGCAAGTGTCCGCTTTATGACCAAACGCCGCCTCGGAACCATCCAGTCGTCCCGTCCCGGCTATGGGTGCCTTATGCCTCAGTTTCCCTAATATGGCAAGCCACCTGCCATTTTTCAATGCGGGGCACGGGACCGAGTTCGTTCGTTAAATCGCCATTTGAGAAAATGGCACGGGCAGCAGGGCTCGAACCTACGACCTGCGGTTTTGGAGACCGCCGCTCTACCAACTGAGCTATGCCCGTACGCGCGTTTCAGCGCAGGCGCTTCCTAAAAGCTTCCGGGCGCGCTGTAAAGAGTGGTCTGACGCGCTTTCATATCCTTTGCCAGAAATCCGGATAGGTGACGACCAGCCCTTGCCCGTCAACCTCGATTTCACGGCGAAAACCACTGACCAGCGACTCGTAGAGATAACGCCCGCCCTCATCGAGACATGTGTAGCGCTGCCGGCTCCTGACGATGGTGAGTTCCGGAAGCTCTATGAAGGCCGCGGCAATCTCGGCGCTTTCGCCGCGTTTGAGCTGCAGACGCTGGATCGGCAGCGTGTTGGTGAACGGCGTGACGGTGAGGTCGGGATAGAGCGCACCCTCCAATTCAGCGACCGGAACGCCATCCTTCAACCAGTTGCCCAAGCCGTCCGTGGTGAGCCTGACGCCTGTGCCGCCGATAAGATCGACCTCGACCTCCCTTGCGAGCCAGTCAGGACCGCATTCTATGCGGTAGCGCACAGCGAAGGGTTCGGCATCGGCCGAAACCGCCACGGAGGTAGCCAAAATTCCGTCCGCACTCTGCCGCAGGACCAGATGTTCTATGCCGGGGCCTTGCCACTGCCGCCAGCGGACGATGCTGGTCGTCTCTCCGGCCTGTTTCGGCACGGCTCAGGATTTCCCTTCCGGAGGCGTGTAGGGTCCACCCGGCACGCCCCAGCCCCAGGCCGGCATCGGTTCGGTCTGCGGGTCGCAGGTCTCGCCGAGGGTGGAGTTCATCTTGGCCAGCCGCGATCCCCACTCGACATAGCCCATGAAGGCGGAGCGGAATTCGGGATCGTCCGGCAGCCCGACTGCGTCGGCGGCATCAACAAGCAGGCTGATCCAACGGCGGCGCTGCTCTTCCGTCAAATGCTTGCCGAGATGATGCATGACCATCTCGCGGTGGCCGCCATGCTTTTCGCTATAGGTTTTTGGTCCACCGAAAACCTCGCCGATAAAGGCCGCGACATGGGCGGGATGATCCGGCGACATGTGCTTGAACACCGGCCCGACCACCGGGTCGCGAGACACCTTGTCGTAAAAGGTTTCCGTCAGCCGGTTGAGCGCCACGATGCCGCCGGCCCATTCGTAAAGTGTCGGGATATCCTGGCTCATGTTGATCCTCCGCCAGCCCCGGCGCCAGCGGCGACGATAGCGGAGAAATCGGGCATGGCTCAACCTGACTCGATGGCCAGTTTCTGCGATGCCTACAGTTTGGCGGGCGACTCGGCCTTGGCGGTCGGCGGAAGCAAACAGTTGTCGGGCTTGGGTGAGGTTTTGCAAATAGCGGGGCCGGTTAGCGCCTCCACCGACTCCCGCCCCGTTGTCAGCCCGACTTTGAGCATCATGTCGGGCTCGAGCTGACGCTCGACCGAGCCTATCGCGGCGAACAGAGCTGGGTCCATCTCCATCTCCTCCAGGTAGGCTTTAACCAACTGCGTCTGTCCCCTCGAGGACATGCTGACCCTCGCCTTGGGATCGACCAGCCTTTTGGCGCCGGCGGCAAGCATGAGCGCGCAGGCCGAATCGCACTCCACTCCAAAATCGCTAATCAGCCCGACATAGGCACCGTTATCGGCCAAGCAGCCTGCCTCGGGCGGGTCGCAGCCGACGATAGTGGTGCGGGCGACGGCGACGTCGAGCTTCCGTTCATGGATAAGCCTTCCCGCGGCCAGAGCGCTGAACAGGCTGCCCCCCTGTGAGCTGATCACCACCGGCAGCCGCCGGTTGCCAAGGGTGTCGAGCAACTGGCGCAACTTTTGCGGGGTCTGAGGCGTCATCGCGCCTTCCGCCGAGATCCATTCCGGGCAAACGGGATTGCAGAGCGAGTCTCTGCCGCGAACGACAACGAAGCGCATATCTGGCGTCGAATTCCCTGGCGCTGCCTGCAACGGCTTGGGAGCTGGAGCCTTGGCCGGCTGAGAAAGTGGGGGGCCGGTCTTTGCCTTGATCGCAGCCACCACGGCCGGCTTGGCCGCGGGCGTTTGTCCGCCGGCTGGCTTGTTTCCCGGTATTTCCCTGCAATTGGGAGCCGGCGGGTCGAACATGCACAGAGCTGCTTTGGTAAACAGCTCGAAAGTGTCCGTGCTGGTGGCCAGTTTCATCGTCAGCATATCGTGGAGGCCGATCTGCTTGATATCGCTGGCTGGCGTCGCCTTCATCAGGTCGAGCACGCCCTGTCCGACCCCCATCTCCTTGAGATAGGCCGAGATCTTGCGCGCAAACCCCTTGCTCATTTTATAGGTTTTGTAGCTTTCGCCTTGCGTGACGGTTTGCGTGGTGACCCGATATTTTTTGCCCCGCTTGACGCGATAGGTGGTTCTATAGTGCGTTGTGGAGGGGAACCAGGTGGTGGTGATCTGGTGAACACCCAGATAGTTCCAGCCGCCGGCCACGCGACGGACGCCTCCGGCAAACATCAGCGGACAGGCGGAATTGCAGCTGGCGCCATCAGACGCCTGGCCGAGATAAGCGGAACCTTTGCCGTAGCTGAACCCACAGCCATCTGTCCCCGGCCAACAATCGGAAAACTCGGTCTTGCCTATGGCGACATCGAGCTTGCTCTTGCGGATTATCCGGCCGAGCTGGAGCGCGGCATCGACATTGCCGCCAAAGGAATTGACGATGATCGGCAGTTTGCGGCCGCCGAGCTTCTTCAAGGTTTGTTTGAGCAGATCTGGCGTGCCGGCTACAATGTCGCCTTCCGCCGAAATCCATTCAGGACAGTTGGGCTCGCAGCCGGGTGCGCTGCTGCGCGCGACGACAAACCTCATCTCCGAGCCACCCTCGGAAAACACCATCGGATTGGTCCAGGTCGTATCGGACCATGTCGGGAAAACATCGTCGGCCTTTGCGGCGAAGGCAAATATGGACATTGCGGCAACCAGCGCCAGCCGAACCGGCCCGCGCGTCCACTTCGCCAGACTATCTGAACGGCGTCCCCAAACCATGCTCGGCCCCAAGCCCCTGAGCCTCCCATGATAATTACGGCAATGGTACTTGCAATAGCTTCGCAACAAACCGTGCAATACTTGTTCAGCGCAGCGTTAGAAACGAAAAACGTCGGCGGGCGGCTCTCCTCGACGTCTCCGGCGAAGTGTCAGCGCCGATTGTTCTTTGATGGTTCAGGCGCCGACAGTGCGGCCGCCTTTCGCCGATGGCGAAACTTGGCTTCCCCTAGCGGCCGGTGCGATTCAGCCGTTGGACGACGCTACCACGCGGCAATTCTCAGGTTTCGGCGTCGACTTGCAGATGCTGGAACCCGTCAGCGCATCCACCGACTGGCGCCCGGTCGTCAGGCCGACCTTCAGCATCATGTCAGGTTCAAGCTGACGCTCTACCGAACTGCCCTTAAGCGCTGTGAACAGAGCCGGGCTTATCGCCATCTCCTCGAGATAGGCTTTGACCGTCTGTTTCTGCCCCATCAGATAGAGGCTGAGCCGCGCCTGCGGACCGACGAGCCGTCTGGCGCCGCCGGCCAGCATGAGCGCGCAGGCCGAATCGCAATCGCCGTCGCCATCGACGCTCAGTCCGGCATAGGCGCCGTCCTTGGCCAGGCAATTCCACTCCGCCGGGTCGCAGCCGACGAAATCGGTGCGGGCAACCGCAACGTCGAGTTTCTTTTCATGGATGATCCGACCCGCCGCCAGGGCTCCGGAAAGGTCGCCGCCTCGCGAGCTGATCACCACCGGCAGCCGCCGGTTGCCAAGTGTGGCGAGCAATTGGCTGAGCTTCTGCGGCGTCTGAGGCGTAATCGCGCCTTGCGCCGCGATCCACTCCGGGCAGTCGGGATTGCAGAGCGGGTTGCTGCCACGCACCACGACAAAGCGCATGCCGTCATCGTGCTGTGCGGTTTCTGGCTTCACCGGCAGCGGCGCTGCCTTGGCCACGGCCGGCGGGCTACCGGCTGGCTTGTTCGCCGGTATTTCCCGGCAATTCGAGGCCAGTGGCTCCAGCGTGCACAGCCTCGCATTGGTCAGCAAATCGGCAGCGTCCTCACTGGTGACCAGCTTCATCGTCAGCATGTCGCTGAGGTCGATCTGCTGGATGTCGCTGGCCGGCGTGCTCTTCATCGTTTCGAGTATGCTGAGGTCGACACCCATCTCCTTGAAATAGGTGGCCAGCTTGCGCTCCACTCTCTTGCTCATTTCGTAGGTCTTGTAGCTGCCGGCGTTCTTGCGGCTGACGACCTTCTTGCTGATGACCCGCTTCTTGCCTTTCACGACGCGATAGCGGACTTCATATTGCACGTTCATTTGCACGACCGTGGTCGTGATCTGGTGGACGCCGAGATAGGCCAGCGGCCCGACCAGGCGCCTGGTGCCGCCGGCTAGCATCATCGGGCAAGCGGACGCGCAATAGCTGCCGAGCACATAGGGGTTGCCGATATAGTGCGAACCTCTGGCGTCGTTCTCCTTGCAGTTCTTCTCCCCCGGCTCGCAGCCGACGAACCAGGTCCGACCGACCGCGATGTCGAGCTTGTTCTTGCGGATCATGCGGCCCATGGCGATGGCCGCATCGACATCGCCGCCGGGTGAGTTGACGACGATCGGCAATTTGCGGCGGCCGAGCGTTTTTAGGGCAGCCTTGAGCAGCGCGGGCGACTTGGCCGTAATCGCGCCTTCAGCCGATATCCATTCCGGGCAGGTCGGCTCGCAGCCCGGCGCATCGCTGCGCACGACGACGAACCGCATCGGCGCATCCGGGTCCGGCTCGGAATTTTTTGTCTGGCCCGCAGAGGCGGCACTGCCCATGCCAAGCAGCGACAACAGGCAGATCAGCCCCAGTGCCCGGCACGCCCAACCCTGAAAACGGTGCCGTGGAACCATCCGACCAGCCTCTCAATTGCAATCTATACTAGTATAGGCCGGGAGACTTGCAACAGAGATTGGAACACCAAAACAGATACATCCGGCCATCAGCCAACGAAAAAGGGCGGTCCGAAGACCGCCCTTTCCTTGTCGATCCGGCCGATACCGGGCTCGATTATTCTTTGATGGTGACGACGATGCCGGCACCGACGGTGCGGCCGCCTTCACGGATGGCGAAGCGCAGCTTCTCTTCCATGGCGATCGGCACGATCAGCTCGACATCGACCGTGATGTTGTCGCCCGGCATCACCATCTCGGTGCCTTCCGGCAGCGACACGATGCCGGTCACGTCGGTCGTGCGGAAGTAGAACTGCGGACGGTAGTTGGTGAAGAACGGCGTGTGACGGCCACCTTCGTCCTTGGTCAGGATGTAGGCTTCGGCCACGAACTTCTTGTGCGGCTTCACCGTACCGGGCTTGGCCAGAACCTGGCCGGCCGCGCTCGACACCTTCACGATC
>NZ_JBFUDF010000017.1:2500-41290 GCF_056404855.1 Mesorhizobium sp. P2_B11 | reverse complement strand
GGGGAGGGTAAGGCAGCCATGACCCGCTCCCTCACCCTCATTCGCCGCCGCCTCGTCGGCAGCATCTTCGTGCTGCTGATCGTCATCATCGGCACCTTCCTTTTGCTCGAAGCCGCCCCGGGCGACGCCGTCGATGCCTACATCGTCTCGACCGGCGGCGATGCCGGCATGATTGAATTGCTGCGCCATCGCTGGGGCCTCGACCAGTCCGAACTGACACGGCTCGCCAACTATCTCTGGGCGCTGCTGCATCTCGACCTCGGCCAGTCCGTCACCTTCTCCAGGCCGATCCGCGACGTCATTCTCGAGCGCCTGCCCACCACGCTCCTCCTGATGGTCAGCGCCACCGCACTCTCCTTCGGCTTGGGCTCGGCGCTCGGCATCTATGCCGGCGCCAGACCCGGCAGCTTTCGCGACCGTTTCCTCTCCATCGGCTCGCTGGCGCTCTATGCCGTACCCGGCTTCTGGCTCGGCCTGGTGCTGATCGTGATCTTTGCCGTCGACCTGCGCTGGCTGCCGATCGGCGGCATCGAAAGCCTCGCCTCCGACAAGACCGGGCTCGCCCGCGCCGCCGACATCGCCACGCACCTCATCCTGCCGGTTTCTGCGCTGGGCTTCATCTACCTCGCGCTCTATCTGCGCATGATGCGCGCCGGAATGGCGGAGGCATGGCGCCAGGATTTTGTCCTCGCTGCCCGCGCCAGGGGACTTTCGCGCCGCCGCATCGTGCTGGCCCATGTCGCACGCAACGCGCTGTTGCCGCTCATCACCATGCTCGGCCTGCAATCGGCGCAGATGCTCGGCGGCAGCGTCGTCATCGAGAGCGTCTTTGCCGTGCCTGGCCTTGGACGGCTGGCGCAAGAGGCGGTGGCGTCGCGCGACACGCCGCTGCTGCTCGGCATCATCCTCACCAGCGCCGTGCTGGTCATTGCCATCAACCTCGCCGTCGACATCGCCTATGCCTTTCTCGACCCGCGCGTCGGCGCCAGCGAGGCTGGCGCGTGAGCCCGCTCCGTCGGCTCCTGCATCGGCCGGAAGCGATCGCCGGCGCGATCATCCTGGGCGTGCTTTTCGCCATGGCGCTGTTTGCGTCGCTGCTGTTCCCTGGCGACCCGCAGGCGATAGCCGGCCCGGCGCTATTGCCGCCCTTCCACGACTGGTCGCTACCGCTCGGCACCGACCGGCTCGGCCGTGACGTGCTGGCCGAACTGTTCCACGGCGCCCGCACTTCGTTGGCGGTCGGGTTGGCGGCGGCAGCGGCGGCGCTCCTCATCGGTGCGGTCGTCGGCACGCTGGCCGGCTTTGCCGGCGGCCTTGTCGACGAGATGCTGATGCGCATCACCGATGCTTTTCAGACCGTGCCGAGTTTCCTGCTGGCGCTGGCGTTTGTCAGTGTCGTTGGCCCGTCGCTCGGCATCGTCGTCGCGGCGATCGCACTTGGCGCCTGGACCGGACCGGCGCGTGTGGCGCGCGCCGAAGTGCTGTCGATCCGCGAGCGCGATTTTGTCGCCGGCGCCCGTGTCATCGGCATGCATCCGCTGGCAATCGCCTTCCGCGAGGTGCTGCCCAACGCTCTGCCTCCGGTGCTGGCGCTGTCCTCGGTGATCGTCGCCGCCGCGATCCTCACCGAAGCAGCATTGTCCTTCCTCGGCCTCGGCGACCCCAACCGCGTCACCTGGGGCGGCATGATCGCCGAAGGCCGCGCCGTGCTGCGCACCGCGCCCTTCCTGTCGATCGTTCCAGGTATCGCGCTCGTGCTGACCGTGCTCGGCATCTATCTCGCCGGTGAAGGCGTGGCCGAGACGACGGCCGTGCGGAGGAGCCTGTCGTGACCGTGCTGGCTGAGATACGCGATCTGTCGGTGCGCTATCGGCGGGATGGGGCCGAGGTGGCGGCGCTGAAAGGCATCAGCCTTGATGTTGTTGCAGGCGAGCGGCTGGCGATCATCGGCGAAAGCGGTTCGGGAAAGAGCACGCTGGCGTTGGCGGTGGCGGGGTTGCTGCCGGGGTCAGCCAAGGTTGACGGTCGCATCGACTGGCACATGTCGGAATCGTCTCATTCCTTCGCGCCCCCCTCTGTCCTGCCGGACATCTCCCCCACAAGGGGGGAGATCAGCAGCTCCGCCATTGGCTCTTCAATTTCGAAAAGTAGCGAAAGCGGAAATGACAGCCTGATCTCCCCCCTTGTGGGGGAGATGTCCAGCAGGACAGAGGGGGGCGCCGTAAAGCGTCCACCTTCAAGCCTAGCTCCCCTCCCCGGCCGAGACATCGGCTTCGTCTTCCAGGATCCTTCCGCCAGTCTCGACCCCGTCATGACCATCGGCAAGCAAATCGCCGAGGTCGCCCGCACCCATCTCGGCCTCGACTGGCCGCAAGCCTACGCCAGAGCAAAGACCCTGCTCGAACGCGTCCGCCTGCCCGACTCAGCTTCCGCCATGCGCGCCTTCCCGCATCAGCTCTCCGGTGGCCAGAAGCAGCGGGTGGCGATCGCCGCGGCCATCGCGGCTGGTCCAAAACTGCTCATCGCCGATGAGGCGACCAGCGCGCTCGACACCATCGTGCAGGCCGAGATCGTCGCACTGATCCGGCAATTGGTGGCGGAGGACGGCATGACGCTGCTGTTCATCAGCCACGACATCGCTCTGGCCGCCGAACTCGCCGAGCGCATCGCCGTGTTCCGGCACGGCGAGCTGACCGAGATCGGCCCGACGGCGCAAATCGTCAATGCCCCGCGCCAGGACTATACGCGTTCGCTGCTCGACGCCCATCTCGGCCTCGACGCCGAACCGCTGCTGCGACGGGCGCCGGCATGAGCCTGCTCGCTGTCTCCGACCTGACCAAACGCTACCGCCGCGGCGGCAAGGTAATCGCCGCTGTCGACGGCGTTTCCTTCGCCATCGAACCCGGCGAGACGCTGGCGCTGGCCGGGCCTTCCGGCAGCGGCAAGTCGACGATCGCGCGGCTGGTTCTCAGGCTGATAGAACCCGATGCCGGAACCATCCGGTTCGAAGGCGGCGATTTCCTCGCCTTGAATGGTGCCGCGCTGCGTAAACAGCGCGCGCGCCTGCAAATGGTGTTTCAGGATCCGCTCGCCGCCTTCAACCCGCGCGCCACCGTGGCGCGTGTGCTCGACGATCCCTTGCGCATTCATGCCATCGCGTCGCGCGCCGAGCGGCCGGCCCGTATCGGCGCCTTGCTTGAGCGCGTTGGGCTGGCAGTCGATCTCGCGCCGCGCGCCATCCACGAAATCTCCGGCGGACAGCGCCAGCGCGTGGCGATTGCTCGCGCCATCGCCACAAACCCGTCGCTGATCGTGCTCGACGAAGCGGTGTCGGCGCTCGACGTTTCGGTTCGCGGCCAGATCCTCGAGCTGCTGCTCGACCTGCAAGCCAGGGAACGGATCGCCTATCTCTTCATTTCGCATGATCTCGGCGTGGTGCGGGCCATCGCCCACCGCATCGTCCTTCTCGACGCCGGGCGGATCGCCGAGAGCGGCGATGCCCGCGCCGTCATCGACGCGCCGCAATCGGCAATCGGCAAGGCACTGGTGGCGGCGGCACCAAGACTCAATCGAACACAGGACGCATCATGACAGACGCCGAAGCCCGAGCCGAAAAACTCTCGCGCGAACTCGATTCCGCCTTCCGCAACCGCGCCGATCTCTACCGTCTGTTCCTCGACGAACTGACCGGCGAACTCGGCGCGGAGAAAGCCGAGGCGATCATGATCCGCACCATCGAACAGCGCGGCAAGGAGGTGGCGGCAGCCGCCTTCGCCCGCTTCGGACCCAATGACGCGCCGGCCATCGGCAAAGCGTTCCTGGCCGTCAGCCCGGATGGCGGCCTGATGTATCCGACCGATGTCGAGCGCGGGCCGGACCACATCGCCTTCAAGGTGAAACGCTGCCCGCTGAAGGACGCCTGGGTCGAGGCCGGTGTCGGTGACGAAAAGCTCGCCACGCTCTGCCGCATCGCCGGCGCTTTCGATCGCGGCCTGTTCGAGGCGACGGGCGTGCGCTTCGACAATGTCACCTGGACGCCGGGCCACGGCTCGGACTGCTGCCACATCGCGCTGACCAACCGGGATGCTGCGGGATAGCCGCAGCTATTGCCTCGGTCAGTCCGCGGCAAACACATGCAGTTCCGTGCCCGCTTGTTCTGCAGCAGTGCGCAGGTCGGCCTTCGGTTCGCTGTCGGTGACGATGTCGGCAATGTCGTCAAGTCCGCAGATGCGCTCGAGGCTGGAGCGGCCGAACTTGTCGTGGGTCACCACCAGCACCGTCGACAGCGATCGCGATATCATTGCGCGTTTGACCGCGGCAGCGCCCGAGATCATGTCGCTTGGACCGTCGGCGCTTAACCCAGAGGCGCCGATGATAGCGACGTCGGCATTGTAGCGGCGCACGAACTCGACCGTGTCTTCGCCCATCACGCTGCCTTCCCGGCTGTCATAGGTCCCGGGGCAGAGCAGAACGCGGAAGGTCGGATTGGCGCCGGCCACCGAGGCCACGCCGGTGGAATTGGTGATGATGGTCAGGTCGCGTTTCAGCTGCGAAAGGTTGCGCGCCACCTCATAGGTGGTCGAACCGCCATCGATCATCACGATCTGGCCCTTCGCGACCAGGCCTGCCGCGCCGCGGCCGACGCGGGCGCGCTCTTCGATCAAAGTCAGGCCGCGCTCCGAAATCACCGGCTCGGATGTCACCAGCGAGATCGTCGCGCCGCCATAGGTGCGGTTGATCAGCCCGGCATCGCCGAGTTCGATGAGATCGCGGCGGATGGTCTCGCCGGCGACGCCGATGCGGCGCGCAAGCTTGGAGATGCGAATGGACGCCGACCGGCGCACTTCCGAAAGGATAAGCGCGTGCCGCTCCTTCTTCGTCAGTCGGCCTTGATCCATGACTATTCCATTCCCTTTGCAACAATCAACGCGTCGGCAAGCTCGGCAAATCCTTGCGCGCCGCGCCCGCTCGTGACGAAGGCAGGAGATGCCGGAAGTTCGCCGGCGAAGTCCAGCACATTAGCGACACCGACGCTTTTGGGGAAGAAGCCGAACATTGGCGCATCGTTTGGACTATCGCCGACGAAGACAATGCTGTCCTTGTCGTGGTCTATGTCTATACCAAAACAGTCGCGCAAGAATAGCCGGCTTGTTGACAGTTTGTCGTATTTGCCGAACCAGCCATTGACATGGATGGACGAGATTTTCGCCGTCGCTCCATAGCGCTGAAAGATCCCGACGATCTTCAGCACTTCGGTTTTGGGCAGCGGCGCGACATCCTCGCGAAAATCGATCGCCAGATCGGCCTCGCGATAGGTCTGGTCGGCAGCGACCGCCGCACCCGGAATTTCCGCGAGCACGGCGCGTTCGATCTCGAGCAGGCGCGCCGCGTCGGCCTGCCTTTCCGCAGCACTCCTGGCATAGTGGCGAACAATCCGCTTGGCAGTGTCGTCATAGCGGAAATAGAAAGCGCCGTTCTCGCCGATCACGCCATCCACCGGCCATTGCCGCGCGATCAGGTCGCACCAGCCGGCGGGGCGGCCGGTGACCGGCGCGACGACGAATCCGGCCTGCTTCAGCCGCTCCAGCGCCGCATAGGCTTTGGCCGGCAGCCGTCCCGTGTCGGTCAAGGTGTCGTCTATGTCGGTCAGCACGACGGCGATCTTGCGCCGGTCCTTAACGTTGAAGTCGGCAAGCGGACGCAGCACCCGCTTAGGCTCCCGCCGCAACCGTTTCGAGCGAGGCAGCCGCGACATCGAGCATGGTGAACCTGTCGCGGATCAGCCGCGCATTGGCGACCGCCTCGTCGTAGAATCCGGCCGGTATGGCGACCTCTTGCGGCGTGGTCGGCGCACCGGCGGCACGCAGTGCTGCCGCGATCTCACGCGCCGGGCGGGCCACGCGGGAAAGCCTTTCGCGATACGAGCGCCAGTGCTCCGCCAGCACGGTGTTGAGGGCGGTCGCCCGCTCACGGTCGAGCAGCTTGGGTTTGAACGCAGCCCAGCAGGAGCGTCCGAGCGTGTCGCCAAAGATCTCGATGAAGCGGTCCAATGTATCGGCGGACGGCGCAAGCCGCAGCTCCGGCAGCGCCAGCACGCGCTCCTGCAGCCGCGCCATCGTCAACGTCGTCACCGCTATGTGTTCGCCGTGATGCGCCTCGGGCAGTCCCTGGCCCCGCATGTCGATATAGTGGGCAATCAGATGTTCGCCCTGGCTGGCCGGATAGGAGCCACCGCACAAGGTCATGCCGAGGCCCGACATGACCAGCGTGCGCACCAGCACTTCCATCGCCGCGAGGTCGCCGGTCCTGAGTTCGCCGGCCTTGGCGATCAGCGCCTTCTCATCGTCGGCCAGAAGCATGAACGGTGCCTGCCTGTAAGGCGTGCCGAGCAAAAGATGCGCCATCAGCCAGTCCGTCTGGGCGGTCGGCCGCGCCATCGAATCGCCGAAGCCGGCGGCGATCAGCCGGTGCGGCGCCCGCGCCATCACATCGAGGTCGAGGAACACACCGACCGGCAGGCTCGCCGTCAGCGATTTCTTCAGGCCGTCCTCGGTAATCGCCGCCGACACCGAGGTATAGCCGTTCATCGATGGCGCGGTGCCGAACACCGCATAGGGCTTTTGGGTGAGATGCGCGGCATATTTGGTGATGTCGTTGATCGAGCCCGATCCGACCGCAACCAGGCCGCTGGCGTCTTTCGTGCTGGCGATCACCGATCGCACGGCGTCCATGTCCGGATGCGGATGGCGCGGCAGGATGATCTTGTCGACATCGCTGCTGCCACGCAGTGCGATCGACACCCTCTCACCCAGCGCCAGCCTTGTGTCGGGATCCATGACCACGGCAAGCTTGCGGCCGAGCGGCAGTGGCTTGACCAGCGCATCGGCTTCGTCGCCGAGACCGCGCCCGATGACGATGGTCTTCAGCGGCACCGACAGCATTCCCTCGCTATCCGGATCAGGCAGCGTGCCGGCAATGAGACTATCGAGCATTTGTTTGGACATCGGGATGCCGTCCAATCAGTCAGCATAGAGCGGGGTCAGGGCATCGAACAGGGTCCGATACCGGCGGTAACTTCTGTCGTAGGCGGCCTTGGCCGAAGGGTTGGGGTCGATCGTCTCGATGCCACCGCTCAGCCTTTCGGCCGCCTGCTGCACTGAAGACGAAAGGCCGATGGCGGCGGCAGCAAGGATCGCCGCGCCGATCGGCGAGGCGTCCGTGGCATCGGCAATCTCGACCGGCCTGCCACTGACATCAGCGCGGATCTGCGCCCACACCCGGCTGCGCGCGCCGCCGCCGGAAAGCCGGATGCGATCCGTGGCGATGCCAAGCTCGTACAGCCGGTCGACAACATCGCGCATGGCGAAGGCGCAGCCCTCCAGCACTGCGCGGGCACAAGCCGCTTTGCCGTGGAAGGATGTCAGGCCGTAGAAAGCGCCGCGCGCCTCGGCGATCCAGCGCGGCGTCATGGCGCCGGACAGTGCCGGCAGGAACAGCAGATCGTCGCTGCCGGCAACAACCGTCGCCGCCAGCTCCGACATTGCCGCCGGAGAATCAACGCCGAAGGTGGATTTAAACCAGGTCACTGCGCCGCCCGAAAGCCATCCGGGATTGGAGACGAAATAACGGCCGTCGAGAAAACCATGCGTCTCGACCAGGCCGCCGGGGTCGAGGCGAAGCGTATCGGACACCGCGCCGACCACTTCGGCAGTGCCGAGATTGCAGGCGACGGTGCCGGGCACGACAACGCCGGCGCCTATTGCGGCGGAAAAATCATCGCCCGTGCCGACCGCCAGCGGTATCCCCACCGGTAGGCCGGTCAGCTCGGCGCCGGCGCGGGTCAAGGCGCCGGCAGCCGCCGATGCATTGTCGATGCCGGGCAATTTGTCGGCATCGATGTCGAAGGCGGCGAGCAGATCGCCGGCATAGCAGCGCTCCTTCAGTCCATAGAGCATGGTCGTCGAGGCCAGCGCGTGGTCGATGACGGCACGGCCGCACAGCACTGCCACCACGAACGATACCGGCTGGTGCCAGAGCGCCACCCGAGACGCCTCGGGCAGGTTGCGCGCGGCCCAGCGGATCTTCGCCGCCATATGCGTTGCGTCCAGAACGAGACCGGTGCGCTCGCGGATGAAGTCCGGGTCGATGCCGGCAATTTCTGCCGACGCGCGCCGATCCATCCAGATGATGCACGGCGCCAGTGCCTGGCCGCTGCTGTCGACTGCAACACAGCCGTCGAGCTGACCGGCAACGGCAATACCTTTGATGTCGGAGGGCGCCAGCCCGCCCTTGTCGAGCGCGCCGGCAATCGCCGGCTTCAGCGCCGAAAGCCACAGCGCCGGATTCTGTTCGGCCCATCCCGGCGCCGGGAAGGCCGGCTGATAAAGCACACTGGCCTCGCCACGCAGCCGCAATTCGTCATCGACGACGATTGCCTTCAGGCTTTGTGTGCCGAGATCGATGCCGATAACGGCCATTAGACACGCTCGCAATCCGCGAGGACATCCCGCAGTTGCGAGAGGATAGAACCTTTCGTCGGCGAATAGGAACCGTCGAAAACCGCTGTGCCAATGGTAAAAGCGTTGGCGCCGGCCTGCTTGATTGCCTTGATCCGATCGGCCGAGGCCACCGCGCCGGCAACGATCAGATGCCGCGAAGGGCCAAGCCCGTGGCGGGCAGCGCGTATCAGGTCGACCGGATCGGCCTCGGTGGCGCGATAGGCGAGGATATCGCATCCCGCACAGCCCTTTTCGGCGAACGCGCGGCAATCGGCCTCGACATCTCCCGGGGAGCCGCCGAGCCTGGTCGGATGGCCGACCGGCCGTCCCGGAAAAGGGTAGTATTCGGTGTCGCTCCCTTCCAGCAGCGCCATGATCTCATCGATCTGGGTGCCGCCAAGCAGCCGCTGGATGCCGAGGTCGCGGGCGATGCGCGCCGAATTCAGGCATGCTTCCGGTGTTGTCGAGACAACTTCCATGTAAGTGGTGGCGCCTGTCCGGCGAATAGCGGCGGCGAGCTTGCTCAATACATCTGGCGCTACGCCGATGTCCTTGAAGCCGACATGCTTCAGACCGACCGGCTCGATCAGCTCGACCAGATCGAGACAATCCTCGACCGTGCGATCGTTACGCGTCAGCATGAAGATGAAGTCCATCCGAAAGGTCCCTCGCCCGGTCGGGAAAGCCGGTTTGCCGCCGGTCTGCTAACACCTCCCAACCAATTGTTGCAAGGTGCCACATTTTGATTTGCGGTACCACACATTTTATGACAGAACGGGCACCAGCCCGCCAGGCAGGACTTCTAGGGAGAGGGAAGAATGCTCAAGCCGCTGACACGTGGGACAACCATATCCAGACTGCTCTTCGCCGCCGCGTTTATGTGGCTGCTAACGTGGCAAGTCACACAAGCAGCGGCGTGGGATCTGAAAGAGGCATCGAAGCCTTACAGCGGGCAAACCATTCGCATGGTCGGCGAAGCGCTGCCGCCGCTCGAAGCGCTGAAGAAGATGGCGCCGGAGTTCGAAAAGCAGACCGGCATCCATGTCGAAGTCGAGATGTACGAGCATTCGGAAGCCGTCAACAAGGTGCAGCTCGACCTCAACTCGCACCGCGGCCGCTACGACGTCATCATCCAGCCGCATCGCGAACTCGGCAAGTTCGCCACCAACAACCATCTGGTCGAAATCGCCAAGATGATGGCCGATCCGGCTTTGCGCGATCCGACCTTCGAACCGGAAAAGCAGCTCTACCAGACTGCCTGGCACGAGATCTCCTGGTATGACGGCAAGGAGTACGGCTTCCCCTTCACCGTGCTCAACATGTTCATGTGGTATCGCTCGGACCTGCTCGCCGATCCCAAGGAGCAGGCAGGCTTCAAGGCCAAGTATGGCTATGACCTTGCTCCCGCGAAGGATTGGAAACAGTACCGCGACATCGCCGAATGGTTCTACCGCCCCGACCAGGGCTTTTACGGCACCGCCCTGCAGGGCAAGCGCCATGAGGCGCTGTGGTATGAGTGGCTCAACTTCCTCTATTCCTTCGGCGGCGACGTGCTCGACGTGAAGAGCGGCTCGGCCTGCGGCCCGGTGATCGTCAACAGCCCCAAAGCCGTCGCCTCGCTCGAATACTACAAGAGCCTGCTGCAATTCTCGCCGCCGGACAGCCTCAACTATTTCTGGGACGACGTCATGGCGCTGATGCAGCAGGCCAAGGTCGCCGAGCTGATCATGTGGAACGACGCCACCTATGCCGTGTCGGTCGACACCACCGCTTCCACCGTCGTCGGCAAGGTCGGCTTCGATCTCGTGCCGCAAGGCGACGGCGGCAAGATCGGCCAGGTCGAAGGCTGGACCTACCTCATCCCGGTCTATTCGAAGAACCAGCAGGCCGCCTTCCTCTTCATCCAGTGGATGATGGGTTATGACCGCCAGCTCGAGCAGCATCTCAATGGCGGCGCCTCGGGCCGGCCCGATGTCTATGCCTCGGCGGAGGTGCAGAAGCTGCCCTACGCCAAGGCCTCGATGGAGGCCAACGAGCACGCAGTGCCGAAGGCGACGCTGCCGCAATCGGCCGAGATGACCGACATATTGGTGCGTGAGCTGTCGTCCTACCTCGCCGGCGAGAAGGAAGCGCAGGCTGCCCTCGACACCGCCGCCACCGACATCTCGACATTGCTCGGTTCTTGCGCACCCATGACCTATCCGGCACGATAGGCCGCAAATGTCGCGCAGAGGCTACCCGCAAGAAGCGGGTAGCCATTCTTGTCCGCAGGAAACGCCCGTGACGAACCGCACTCCATCGCCGCGCGGAATGCCGCTTCTCGACCGTGGGGTGGGACCGCTGCTAATGCTGCCGGCGACGCTGCTCGTCGTCGTCTTCCTGGTCGGTCCGTTCTACTACATGGTCTATACCGCGCTGACCGACCTCAGCTTCGCCGATGCCAGCCATGCCGGCGCATTCGTCGGCTTCGACAATTTCCGCAAGCTGATGCGCAACGATCCGTTCTTCTGGGCGTCGTTCCTGCTGACGCTGAAATTCGTCGTCATCGCCGTGGGCCTCGAATTCCTGCTCGGCTTTGCGCTGGCCTTCCTGATCTTCCGCTTTGTTGCCAGCCAGCGCCTTTTGACGACGCTGCTGCTCATCCCGATGATGATCGCGCCGGTTGCCGTCGGGCTGATCTGGCGCCTGCTCCTGCAGGGCGATTTCGGCATGCTCACCTTCTACATGCGCAAGGTCGGCCTGCTGGCGCAGAATTCGGCGGTGCTTTCGTCACCCGATCTCGTCTTTCCGACCATCGTTGCCATCGACGTCTGGCAGTGGACGCCTTTCGTCACCCTGATCATGCTGGCCGGCATGATGAGCCTGCCGCGCGCGCCGTTCGAGGCGGCGATGATGGATGGCGCCAAACCGTTCCAGATTTTTCGCGATGTCATGCTGCCGCTGCTGCGGCCCGTCATCGCGCTGGTGCTGCTCTTGCGCGGCATCGATGCATTCAAGGAATTCGACAAGGTGTTCTTGATGACCGGCGGCGGTCCGGGAACGCTGACCGAACTGGTCTCGATCTACGCCTACCGCGTCAACTTCCGCAACTGGGACCTCGGCTACGGCGCGGCAGTCGCCTTCATGATCTATCTCGTGGTGCTGATCCTGTGCTCGGTCTTCTACAAGGCCGTCTACTGGTCGAGCCGCAAGCCGGCGGCCGCGTTTTGAGGTCGCGGCGATGATCGACCAATCCACAAACCGCGCCTGGAAAAGCTTTGCCTGGGCCGTGCTGCTGGTCGCCGTCGTGATCGCCTTGACGCCTTACGTCTGGATGGTGCTGGCGTCGTTCAAGAACCGCGTCGACCTTCTGTCGTCGGTACCGAAATGGGTGTTCACGCCGACACTCGCCAACTATCCAGCCGTCTTCATCGACAAGGAATACTGGCCGCTGGCGATCAATTCGGTGCTGATCTCGGTATCATCGACGGTGCTGTGCATTCTCATCGGCGCGCCGGCAGCCTATGGCTTTGCCCGCTCCGATTTTCCGGGCAAGGAAGACCTGTTCTTCTTCTTCCTGACCACGCGCATGGCGCCGCCGATCTCGATTGCCGTGCCGCTGTTCCTGTTCTTCACGTCGCTTGGCCTGATCGACACAATCTATGCCGTGGTGATCGCCCACACCTCCTTCAACCTGTCGCTCGTCGTCTGGATGATGCGCGGCTTCTTCGCCGAAATCCCCAGGGAGATCGACGAAGCCGCGATGATGGACGGCCGCTCGCGGCTCGGCGCCTTCCTCTTCGTCGTCGCGCCACTGGCCGCGCCCGGCATCGGCGCGACCGCCGTGCTCTGCTTCATCCTGTCGTGGAACGAGTTCCTCTATGCCTTCATCCTCGTCGCCTTCGACGGGCGTCCGCTCACCGTCGGCATCCCCGGGCTAGTGACGCCGCACGGCACGCTGTGGGGACAGGTTGCGGCGGTCGCCATCGTGGCGACGCTGCCGATCGTGCTTTTCACGTTCCTTGTCCAGAAACAGCTCGTGCGCGGCCTCACCTTCGGCGCGGTCAAGGGTTGAAGGGATCTTGCATGGCAATTGTTTTCGACGGCGTCACCAAGGCTTTCCCGGACGGGACGGTGGCGCTGCAGGCGCTCGACCTTGCTTTCGAGCCGGGCGAATTCCTCGTCCTGCTCGGCCCTTCCGGCTCCGGCAAGACGACAGCCTGTCGGCTGCTCGCCGGGCTTGAGCGTCCCACCGCCGGCCGCATCATGGTCGAGGGCCGCGATGTCACCGATCTGCCGCCGCGCCTGCGCGGCATGGGCATGGTGTTCCAGAACTACGCGCTCTACAGCCACAAAAGCGTCTACGAGAACATCGCCTATCCCTTGCGCATCCGAAAAATGCCGGCCGCCGAGCTCGACCGCTGCGTGCGCGCCATGGCCGAGCTGCTCGAAATCACCCGCTATCTCGATCGCCGGCCCTCGCAATTGTCGGGTGGCCAGGCGCAGCGCGTTGCGGTCGCCCGCGCCCTGGTCTGGCAACCGGGCCTCTGCCTGATGGACGAGCCGCTGTCCAACCTCGACGCCTTGCTGCGGCTGCATATGCGCACCGAGCTGAAGCGTCTGCATCGCGAACTGAAGAAGACCTTCGTCTTCGTAACCCACGATCAGGAAGAGGCGATGACGCTGGCAACGCGGGTCGCGGTTCTGCGCGAAGGCGCGCTGATCCAGTATGACGACCCACGCGAAATCTATCGGCGGCCGGCCAACCGCTTCATCGCCGAATTCATCGGCCGTCCGGCAATGAACACCTTTGATGGCGATGTCCGCAACGGCGCCTTCCACGCCAGCGGCTTTACCTGCCCGCTGCCCGGAAAGCCGGACGGTCCGATTGTGCTGGGCATCCGCCCGGAACAGATCCAGCTTGTCGACGCTTCTGCCGCTGATGCGATCCGTTTCGCCGTCGACGTCGTCGAACCCGTCGAGCCGGACGTGCTGATCTTCGCCAAGAGCGAGGCGAACGCGCTGATCGTCAGGACAGTGAATGACGATCGCGCCTACGATCCCGGCCAACCGCTGCATCTGCGCTTTCCACCGGCAGCACTGCACACGTTCGATGCGGTGTCGGGAGCGCGGCTGCCGTGAGCTTCCTGCTCGCTCTGGTGCCGCTGGCCGCCGCCGCTCTGGTCTGGCGGCTGTTCTACAGCTTCAACAAATCGAGGCGCTGGTTCTCGACCGGCGAGCTCATTTTCTGGGACGCCATCGCGCTGGTCATTCTGCAGCTTGTCTGGCTGATCTGGTTTTGAATATGCGCCAAGATCAGTAACCCAGCGCGCAACCATCCTTGCGCGGATCGGAAGCACCGGTCAGCGTGCCCTTCTCCCAATCGATCAGCACCAGCTGGCCGCCGCCATGCGGCTCTTCCGCGATGGACACCTGATGGCCGCGCTTCCGCAAACCAGCAATCGCCTCGGCGGGAATGCCGCGCTCCGCCAGCACGGCATTGTCCTTGTAGAAGACCCGTGGTGCGTCCAGCGCCTGCTGCGGGTCCATGCCGAAATCGATCATGTTGGTGAGCAGATGGACATGGCCGAACGGCTGGTAGCCGCCGCCCATCACCCCGAACGGCATCACCACCTTACCCCCTCGCGTCGCCATGCCCGGCATGATGGTGTGCATCGGCCGTTTCCTCGGCGCGATGCGGTTTGGATGGCCTTCCGTCAGCCGGAAACTGCTGCCGCGATTCTGCAACACGACACCTGTCGTGGGACCGACGACGCCGCTGCCGAATGAACCGAAGGTCGAGTTGATGAAGCTGACCGCATTGCGGTCGCGATCGACCACCGAGATATAGACGGTGTCGCTGCGTCGAAGCTCAAGCCGCGGCAGATGCGTCATGGCGCGGGCCGGATCGATGACGGCGCGCAGCCGGTCGGCGTGGGCTTCCGACAGCAATTGCTTCACCGGGACATCGACGAAATTCTGGTCGCCCACGAAAGTATCGCGGTCCTGATAGGCAAGCCGGCCCGCCTCGATCTCGATATGCAGCCGCTCGGCGCTGTTCGGCTCCAGCGAGCCGAGCGCAAAGCCGGACAGCACATTGAGCATGATCAGCGCCGTCATGCCCTGATTGTTCGGCGGCATCTGGTGGATGTCGTAGCCGCGATAGGAGGTGTTCACCGCCTTGACGTAATCGCCTTTGGTCGCGGCGAAATCCTCCAGTGCATGCAACCCGCCGAGCGCGCGAAGACGCGCCACAAGGTCGTCAGCGACCTCACCTTCATAAAACCCGGCACGGCCCTGGCTCGCGATGGTACGCATGGTTTTCGCGAGTTCTGGCTGCCGATGCACATCGCCGGCCCTTGGCGCTTTTCCCTCCGGCAGGAACATGCGCGCGGCATGTTCGTCGGCGGAGAGCAAGGCGACCTCGTCAGCCCAATCGAAGGCGACGCGATCGTGAACGACATAGCCCTGTTCGGCATAGCGAATGGCCGGCGCCAATGCGGCGTCGATGCCCTTCTTGCCGTGATCCTCGAGCAGCCGGCACCAGGCATCAATGGCCCCTGGCACGGTGACAGCGTGAGGGCCGGTTGCTGGCAGCTCGCTGTGGCCACGCTCCAGATACCAAGCCGCTGTCGCGGCGGCGGGAGAACGTCCGGAGCCGTTGAAGGCCAGCACCTCGCCCTCGCCTTTGGGGGAGTAGAGAACAAAGCAGTCGCCGCCGATGCCGGTCGATTGCGGCTCGACCACGCCTTGCACCGCCGCGGCACACACGGCGGCGTCCATGGCGTTGCCGCCGGAGCGGAGCATGTCGACCGCCGCAAGCGTCGCCAGCGGATGCGATGTCGCCGCCATGGCTTCCGTCGCGCGTACCGGCGACCGTCCGGGGAATTGAAAATCACGCATGCAGGTTAACTGTCCAATCTACCAGGGAAAATCTAGCGCTTGCGGCCAAAAAGCTGTGCTGCCGAAAGCAGCAGCACCGACAGCACGATCAGGCATGTCGAAATCGCGGCGATCGTAGGATCGATCTGATCGCGTAGCGCGCTGAACATGCGACGTGTCAGGGTTGTCGTTTCGCCGCCCGATATGAACAGCGACACCACCACCTCGTCGAATGAGGTGATGAAGGCAAACAATGCGCCGGACACGATGGAAAACCGGATCTGCGGCACGGTCACCTGCCAGAAGGCCGCCAGCCGCCCGGCACCCAGGCTGCGTGCGACGCGCTCCTGATTCATGTCGTAGGACCGAAAGCCCGAAAGGACCGTCAGCACCACCAGCGGCAGCGCTTGCACCGTGTGCGCCAGAACCAGGCCGGTCAGCGTATTGTTGAGGCCGATGCGCGCATAGAGAAAAAACGTGCCGATGCCGATCAGGATAACCGGAATGATCAGCGAGGCGGTCAGCACCGCATTGATGAAACCGGCGAGCCGCAACGCGCCCGAATTGAGCGCATAGGCGGCGGCGACGCCGATCGGTGTCGCGACCATGGTCGTCAGCACCGCCGCCTTCAGCGAGACAATCGTCGCATCGCGCCATTCGACCGACTGGAAATAGGCCTCGTACCATCGCAGCGACCAGCTTTCCGGCGGAAATTGCAACAGCGTCGAGCCGGAGAATGACATTGGCACGATGATCAGCGACGGCACGATCAGGAACAACAGCACAAGGGCGCCAACTGTGTAGAGCCAAAGCCGTCGCCAGTGCGAAATCGGCAGGCCGAGATCGTCGTTCATCGCGCACCCCACACGCTGGTCGCCCGCGCGCCCAACAGCCAACGGAACAGGCCGAGCAGGCCGAGCGTGACGGCGAGCAGAACGACGCCCAGCGCACTGCCGGCGCCCCAGTTGGAATAGAGGCTGGTGGTCTGCTCCATGCGCATCGCCCACATGATGACCTTGCCGCCGCCCATTAGGGCGGGGGTGACGAAGAACCCGAGGCACAGGATGAAGACGATGACCACGCCGGCGGCGAGGCCCGGAAGCGAAAGCGGAAAGAATATCTGCCAGAAAGTCGCCGTTGGCGGTGCGCCGAGGTTCATCGCCGCGCGCAGGTAGTCGGCATCGATCGCCTTCATCGAAGCGTAGAGCGGCAGCACGAGGAACGGCAGCAGTATGTGCGTCATGCCGATGACGACGCCGGCAAAATTATGCGCGAGCGGCAGCGGCTGGCTGATCACGCCAAGATCCATGAGCCAGGTGTTCAACAGGCCCTTGCGCTGCAGGATCACCAGCCAGGCGTAGGTACGCACCAGCACCGATGTCCAGAACGGCAGGATGACGAAGATCAGGCAGATGGAGGCGGCGCGCCGTGGCAGCTGCGACAGCATATAGGCCAGCGGATAACCAAGGAGAACGCACAGGCAGGTGACGATGAAGGCCACCTCGAATGTCGTGATGAAGGTCCTGACATAGGAAGCCTGCTCGACGAAGCGAACGTAGTTCGCGCCGCTCAGCATTCCGGTCTCGTCGAACAGCGAGAGCCAGAACAGCCATCCGATCGGCACGACGATGATGATGCCCACCAGCGCGATGCCGGGAGAACACAGACCGAGCAGAGCCAAAGACTCGCGCCGGGCGTCGGCGCTCAGCACGTCCGCGTTCAGGCCGCCGCGGTCAGGAAGGTCTGCGGCTGTCGCGCTCATATCTCGTCCGCCAGCAGGATCGCATCTTCCGCCTCGACGCGAAGCCGCACCGGTTGTCCGGCACCTGGCAGGCGGGCCAGCACGTCGCCACGGCAGTAATCGCGCAGCGCGATCTGCTGGCCATCCGCCAGCGTGGCGTAACAAATGAAGCTGTCGCCTTGATAGACGACATCGCGCACCGTGGCGTCGAGCAGGTTGGCGTCGGCAACTGGTTCGGCATCGGCGGCGAGCCGCACCCTTTCAGGCCTCACCACCAGCCAGTGCCGCCCCGGCGAAGGCAAGGGCGAAGCCGTGTAAACCCGCTTTGCCGCATACCAGACACTGTCGTTGCGGCATTCGACGGGGATGAAGTTCGATTCGCCGATGAAGCCGGCGACGAACCTGGTACGGGGCTTGGCATAGAGCGTTTCGGGCCGGTCGAGCTGCTCGATGCGGCCCTTGTTCATGACCGCGATGCGGTCCGACATGGTGATCGCTTCGCGCTGGTCGTGGGTCACATAGACGGTGGTCATGCCGAGCCGGCGGTGCAGGCTGCGCAGCTCGATCTGCATATGTTCGCGCAAACCCTTGTCGAGCGCCGAAAGCGGCTCGTCCATCAGCACGATGCGCGGCTCGAACACGATCGCCCGCGCCAGCGCGACGCGTTGGCGCTGTCCGCCCGACAATTGGTCGACGCGACGGTCGGCTAGGCCCTGCAGCTGCACCAGATCAAGCGCCTTCTCCACGCGCTCGGCCGTTTCCGCCGCAGACGTGCGGCGCTGCTTCAACGGAAAGGCGATGTTGTGGAAGACGTTCATATGCGGGAAAAGCGCATAGTTCTGGAACACCATGCCGATGTTGCGCTTGTGTGGCGGCTTGGCGATGACTTCCTCGCCACCAATGCCGATGCTCCCGGCATTGGCGCGGACGAACCCGGCCAGGATCATCAGCAGTGTGGTCTTGCCCGATCCCGACGGCCCCAGAAGCGTCAGGAATTCGCCGGGAGCCACATCGAGGTTGAGGTCGCTGAGGACTGGAACGCTGCCAAAACGCTTGGCGATCCCTCGAATGTTGATCGGCGGCGCCGAACGCGCAATGGACAATTTCAGTGCTCCTTCGGATACTTGCGGCGCGAAGCGGATAGCGGGCCGATCGAACCTTAAGTCGGCCCGCTGGATCAGCCAATCATAGATTGGCCTGCTCACTGCTGGATCAAATTATCGAATTTCTCCGTGGCCTCCACGAGATTGTCGCGCCAGAATTCCGCATCCTGCAGAACTTGTTTCTTGACGTTTTCGGGAGCGGAATTGATGTCCTTGATCCTCTCCGGTGGAATCTTGCCGGTCTCGAAAGCCTTCTCGTTCACCGGCCCATTGTCGACGTACAATGGCAGATTGGCCTGGAGTTGCGGGCTCACGAACATGGCAAGCGCCTTCATGGCGATGTCCTTGTTTTTCGAACCCTTGGGAATGACCATGCAGTCTGCTGTCAGCACGCCCTGATCGAACGAGAAGCTGACCGGAGCTCCTTCTTTCTTCAAGGTGCCGGCGCGTCCGTTCCAGATGCTTGCCATGTCGACTTCGCCGTCCTTGACCAGCTGCATGGCCTGGGCGCCGGAGGTCCACCAGGCATCGATATGACCGCGGATCTTGTCGACGGATTTCAGCGCGCCGTCGACGTCAACGGGATAGACCTTGTCGATGGGGATGCCTTCCGCAAGCGCTGCAACGCTGAGCGTTTCAGTCGCCTGGCTTCCGCTCAGTGCACGCCGGCCCGGAAACTTCTCGACGTTCCAGAAATCGGCCCAGGTCTTCGGTCCTTTCTCGCCGAAGACATCGGTCCTGTAGATCAGCACGACCGAGGTATAGGAGATGCCAACCCAGTCATCGTGCACAAGCTTCGGATTGATCCCGCTCTTGTCGATGACACTATAGTCAAGCCTCTCGAACAGGCCTTCCTTGGAGCCCCGCGCGCATTCATCCGCGCCAAGCTCGGTGATGTCCCATTTGACGGCATTGCCGGTCACCTGAAGCCGGACGTCGTCGAGACCGTTGGTGGTGTCTTCCTTGATCGTAATGCCAAGCGCATCGGCGGTCGGCTTGAAGAACGCTTTACCCTGAGCTTCTTGATAGGTGCCGCCCCAGGACGCCACCGTAATCGTATCTGCGGCAAGCGCCTGCGCAACAGGCATGGCTATCCCGATCGCAGCTAACGCGCTGACAACTCTTGATTTTCTCATCGTCATATTCCCCTGAAGCCATTGTTGATCTGGCATTCTATTTTGTATACAATTTGGAATGTAACTTGCCCGGAAAACGGATGTCAACTTGAAAGATCGTGCTTTTTCCAACAGGCTTGCCGCTACAAGGCGGAAGATGCACCTTGGTCTTCGCAGGGTTCGCAGCCACGCCATCCGGGCGTGACTTCGTCACCGCAAGGCTATTTGGACCAGGCCTCGACGATCGGTACGGGAGACGGAAACATCGCAATGCCCACGAGAAAAAAGAACACGCTTCGCGAATCCGTCTACGGGTCGATGAAAGCGATGATCGTCACCGGACAGCTGCCTCCCGGAGCGCGCGTCACCGAGAACGATCTGGCGATCAGGTTGAAGGTCAGCCGCACGCCGGTGCGCGAGGCGCTCAACCGGCTTGAGCAGGACGGCCTGGTTGTCGGCCGCCCGCGCCAGGGCTACCTCGTCAAGGAATTCGACATCCATATGTTCCGCGAGGCATTCGAGATCAGGGAATTGCTGGACGGCTATGCGACAGAGCTGGCGACCGCCAAGGTCACGGCCGCGGACAAGGAGCGCCTTCGCCAAATGGTGCGGGAATGCGAGCGGCTGGCCGCACTGCCGACACGCAGTTCGGATGACATGTTCCAGGAACTGCAGATCGGCATGGACATCCACCGCACCATTGCTCAAATCAGCGGCAATGTGATGCTGAGCGGCCTGCTGAATGGCATTCTCGACAAATGCCAGCACTATGTCTGGATGGAACTGCTCAGGCTGGACGAATGGGGAATAGCCCGCGAAGAGCACTTCGAGATCGTCGAGGCCATCTGCGCTGGCGATGCAGCGCGGGCCGTCGAGCTTACCCGCGCGCACATCCGCGGATCACGCAACAACATCCTTCGTTTGCTGCAGGCAAAATCCGACTACCAGACCTTTCTTGCCCGCGCATCCTAGAGCAATTCCAGGGAAAGTGTGCGCGGTTTCCCGTCCGGAATTGCGTGCAAACAAAAGGTAGGGCGTTTCGCCGTTTCCATGAAACGGTGAAACGCTCTAGCGCGGCGCAAACCTCTCCGTCGTCTCTCCGCAACCTCAATGCTTGATGCGGTCGCGCATGGCGTACCACAACATGCCCAGCACATAGAGCGGACCGCGCAGCGCCGTACCGCCCGGGAACGGCATCGGCGTCAGCGTCGAGAACAGGTCGAGCCGCAAAGCATCGCCGGTGATCGCTTCGGCGAGCAGCTTGCCTGACAGGGTCGACAGGATGACGCCCTTGCCGGAATAGCCATGCGCGAAATAGACGTCGCCATAATGCCCGACATGCGGCAGCCGCGATGTCGTCACAGAGACCAAGCCACCCCAGGCATGGTCGATGCGGCAGCCCTTCAGTTGCGGGAAAGTGGCTTCCATATGCGGCCGCACGAAGCCGGCAATGTCGGCCGGCGGCGACGGCGTGTAGCGCTCGCCGCCACCGAACAACAGCCGGCCGTCCGCCGACATGCGGTAGTAGTTGACGACGAAGCGCGTGTCCGACACCGCGACATTGGCCGGGATGACATTGCGTTTGCCCTCCAGCGGCTCGGTGGCGACGATGTAGTTGCCGACCGGCATGATGCGGCTGTTGACGCGCGGCTCCAGCCCGTGGAGCAACGCATCGCCGGCCAGCACGACATGCTTGGCCCGCACCGCACCCTTTGCCGTCGAGACCCGGATCGAAGGCTCGCGCTCCAGCTTCACCGCCACCGAGTTCTCATAGATGGTGACGCCAGCCGCCACGGCTGCGCGGGCAAGCCCGAGCGTATAGTTCAGCGGATGCATGTGGCCGCCGAGCGGCTCATACATTGCGCCGTGATAGGGCGTGTCGACCTTGGCCCGCGCGTCCGCCGCCGACAGGATCTCGACGTCGCGAAACTTCATTGCGGTCTCGAGGCACTTTGCCTCTTCCTCGAGATCTCTAAGGTCGGAGGCGTTGACCGCGCCGACGAGATGGCCGGTCAGACGGAGATCGCAATCGATGGCATGGCGCTCGATGATATCGAGCACCAGGCCGCGCGCCTCGAAGGCGAGATCGAACAGCACCTTCGCCCGCTCGGGGCCATAGAGCTTGACCAGCCCCTTGGCGCCCTTGCGCAGACCGGGGATCATCTGGCCGCCATTGCGGCCCGATGCCCCCCAGCCGATCTTACCGCCTTCGAGCAGCACCACTTTCAGGCCGCGCTCGGCGGCATGAAGAGCGGCCGACAGGCCCGTGCAGCCGCCGCCGACCACCACCAGGTCGGCGTCGACGTCGCCCACCAGCGCCGGATAGTCCGGCGCCGGATTGGCGGTGGCGACATAGTAGGATTTGCCGATATCGAGACCGGAATTGAAACCCGTTGAGCTGGAAGCCATGATCACACCTTCAACAGCAGGTGGTCGCGTTCCCAGCTCGTCACCACGCTCTGGAACAGGTCTAGCTCGACGCTCTTGACACGCAGATAGGTCTGGAAGAAATCCTCGCCAAGCAATGCCCGCACCGGCTCGCAAGCGGTGAAGCGGTCGAGCGCCTCCTCCATGGTTTTCGGCAGCGTGCTTTTGATCCTGTAGGCATTGCCCGTGGCTTCTGCAGAGCGCGCCAGCTTCTGCTCGATGCCGAGATAGCCGGCGAGCAGCGAGCCGGCGATCGCCAGATAGGGATTGCAATCCGCACCCGGCAGGCGGTTTTCCACGCGTCTTGCAGAGCGGCCACCGGCCGGCACGCGCAGGCCGCAGGAACGGTTGTCATGCGACCATTCGATGTTGGCCGGCGCGCTGTGGTTCGGCCTGATGCGACGGTACGAATTCACGTTCGGCGCAAACAGCGGCATGATTTCCGGCACATATTTCTGCAGGCCGCCGATGAAATGGCCGAACATCTCGGTGTCGGCATCGTCAGCGCCGGCAAACAGCGCGGCGCCCGTCTTCTCATCGACGACGGACATGTGCAGATGCATCGAGCTGCCCGCCTGCGCGGCGATCGGCTTGGCCATGAAGGTGGCATGCATGCCGCTCTGCTGCGCCGCCTGGCGCGTCAGCCGCTTGAACAGCAGCACCTGGTCGGCCAGCGGCACTGCGTCGCCATGCAGCAGATTGATCTCCAGCTGCGCCGTGCCGGATTCATGGATCAGCGTGTCGAGCGGCAGGCCGGCGGCCGCGGCATAGTCATAGACGCGCCTTATCACCGGCTCGAATTCTTCCAGCGCCACCATGTCATAGGGATGCTGAGAACCTTCGGCGCGGCCATTGGCACCGACCGGCGCGGTCAGCGGCTGGTCCGGATTGGGGTTGGGCGCGGTGAGATAGAATTCCACCTCAGGCGCCACCACAGCGCGCCAGCCGCGCTGGCGGTAGAGGTCGAGCACGGCGCGCAGCACATGACGCGGCGAAGCCATCCAGGGCCGGCCGTCCATGTGGAAAGCATCGGCGAAGACGTAGGCCTTGCCGGCGGCGCCGCCAGGCGCCAGGCACAGCGTCGAGACGTCGGGCACCATGCGCATATCTGGGTCCTGATAGGCAAAGCCCTCGTCGATCGAACCGGAATAGCGGCCATCGATGCTGACCAGGAAAGCGCTGCTCGGCAGATAGAGCGCGCGGTCTTCCAGCGCCTTGAGGAACTTTGTCGTCGGCAGCGCCTTGCCGCGCAGCACGCCGTTCATGTCCGGTACCAGGCACTCGACTTCGGTGATGCCGTGCTGGTTGAGCCAGCTCTTGGGATCGTTGCCGGTGAAGAGAGCGGTGTTTGTATTTTTGTCCTGCATTTTGGTTCACGTACCTATGAGAGAGAGTATGGCTTGCGCGGCCACATCCGTTCCAGGGGTCAGCGCCATCCGGGCTGCATTCTCCCTGAGGCGGGCGCGCATTTCATCGTCGGCCAGCAGGCCGAGAATGGCTCTCTCCAATCCCCCTTCGGTCCAGGCGTCGCGGCCGATATGGTCGCCTACGCCCGTCTCTCCCGCGCGTTGCGCATTGTCATGTCCATCCCAGCAATAGGGCATGATCAGCGACGGCACGCCAAAGCGCAGCGCCTCGCAAAAACTGTTGTTGCCTCCATGATGAATGAACAGGTCCGACTTCGCCACCACCGAAGGCTGCGGAAACCAGGCGTCGAGATAGACATTGTCCGGCACCGCGCGATAGGCGTCGCGCAGGCCGCCGACGTTGACGATGAAGCGCGCCGGCAGCCTGTCGAAGACGGCGAGCATGCGCTCGATCAACCCGACATCCATGGCGCCGAGACTGCCGAAGCTGACATAGACCAGCGGCCCGCCGTTGCGCGGAAACACCGGCACCTCGAACGGCCCTTCCGAGCGTACACAGCCTTCGAGATAGACGAAGCGCGCGGGGTCGAGCGGTTCGGCGCGCTCGCGCCGCACGATCGCCGGCGTCAAAAGCAGGTTGAGGTCGGGTGACGTCTCAAGGAACAGGCCCTTGGGCAAAGGCGCGAGACCAGCATCCGCGCGAAAACGGTTGAAGCGATCATGCGCCGGTGCGGAGGCCGAGAGATAGCGCGCTTCGAACACCGCGCGCTGCGGGTCGTCGGCCCCCATCCCCGAGAGATAGGGCGGCACTTCGGCATCGGGCAGTTCGGTCTCGGCACAGGAGACGACGCGCACCCACGGACATCCGGCGGCTGCGATCGCTGGAAACATGATGACGTTGTCGAGCACCACCGCGTCCGGCTTCAGCCGCGTCAACAACTGGCGCAAAGGCGCCTCGGCATTGACCGCAGTGTCGACGATCGCTTGCCAGGTCGGCGCGACATAGGTTTCGAGCTGGTCGATCGGGCTCAGCCGGAAATGCGGCAGATGCCGACGCACGAAGGCCTGCCAATAGCTCTGCCGCTCGCTGTCGCTCAGCGGCTCGTCGGTCGGCAGCTGGTATTCCTGGAAACCATAGTCGGCAAAGACGCCGGAGAACCCGGCATGGCAGATGAAGACAGGCCGGGCGCCCCGTGCGCGCAATGCCTGTGCGATACCGACGCAATTCAACGCGGCGCCGAAACTGGCTTCGGGAAACAGCGCGATGGTCGGGCTGGCTTTACGCGTCAATTATTCCTCTTCAGTCCGGCCGGCTGATCATGCCGAACAGTGCGGGCGCGCCGCGGCTGGCCGCCTGCGGTCGCTGGTTGCGGGAGAGCCGCAGGTGGATGCGAAGCAGGTCGGCAGCCACCTCATACTGCCGGCTTTCAAGATAGTCGAGTATGCCTAAGTGTTCGCGCAGCGATTGCCGCAGCCGGAAGACGTTGACGCCGGCGTAAATACCCGGCAGCCGGCGCAGGCGCAGATGATCGGCCAGCGCATCCGACACAAAGCGGTTGGCGCAGCCCTCGGCGATCATGCCGTGGAAATCCATGTCCAGCCGCTGGAACTCGCGCGTGTCCAAGGTCGCGTCCGGCAATGCCGAGAGCGCTTCCATACCCTGGCGCAACGCCGCCGCCCGCGCACCGTCCAGCCGGAAGCCGGGCGTCAGGATCGCCGCCGGCTCCATCAGCAGCCGGAACTCGTAGCTTTCGCCTTGCGCCTCCGGATCGTCCGGCGCGCGGCGAAACAGCCAGGACTGGCCGGGCGCACGGTCGAGCAGATTCTCTTCCGTCAGTTTATTCAACGCTTTTAGTACCGTCTTGCGATCGGCATCGTACCGCCGCATCAACCCGGCGACGGTCACCGTCTGGTCAAGTCTTCGCGCCGAGCGGTCGCGCAGGATCGCTTCGGCAAGCTCGTCTTCCTCGGCACTGGGAAGCTCGGCGGCAATGGCCGGCTGCGCGGCGAGGTCGACCGCCAGATGATAACCGGAATCGGCCTCCCAGCGCACGACACCTCGCTCTGCGAGCAGGCTGAGTGCGGCACGCACCGGTGTGCGCGAGACGTTGCACAGCGACGCGATCTGCTGCTCGGGCAGGCGGGCGCCAGGCTCGAAGCCGCGCTGGCGCGCGACATCGAGGATGCGCTGCGCCAGATCGAGATGGTTGGTGCGAGGTCGTCGGGCTGCGGCTTGCATGACAATTCTCGAATACCGAATGTGACCGCATGGGTTTGGCCGATCGCCAGTACGAGCACAATCGGTCAGATTCCTCGGTCGGGTGACAAATTATGGATTGACGTACTTTTTTCTGCAATAGTACTGTCAGCACAATCGGCAAGAAAGACCGAGGGAACAGGATCGAGGCAGCGGCGCGGGTCGCCGGCCTTGGTCCGACGAATGATTTCGACGATCAACCGAATGGGAGTCTGCCATGACCGCTACCAGCCTGCGGCGCCGTGCGCTCAAAATATCCTCAATCGCTCTCGGCCTCGCCATGGCGCTGTCGGCGCCGGCGACGGCCGCCGACCTCGTCATCTCCAACTGGGACGGCTACATGGCGCCCGATGCCATGGCCGCCTTCAAGACCGCCACCGGCGTTTCCGGCGAAGTGGTGGTGCACGCCACCAATGAAGAGATCATGGGCAAGCTGATTGCCGCCGGCGGCAAGGGCTATGACGTGGTCTTCGTCTCCTCGCCCTTCGCCGAAGTGCTGAACAAGCTCGGCCTGACCGAGCCGATCGACCACGCCAAGATCCCCAACCTCGCCAACCTCTATCCCGAAGCGACCAAGCTGCCGCATGATGTCGGCAACGCTTTCTCCGTCCCCTACACCTGGGGCACGACCGGCCTTTGCTACCGCTCGGATCTGGTCAAGACGGCGCCAACCAGCTGGAGCGACCTGCTGGCGCCTTCCGACGACCTCAAGGGCAAGACCACCATGCTGGCGACTGATCGCTGGCTGCTGGCCGCCGGGCAGCTCGACAAGGGCTATTCCGTCAACGAGACCGATCCGGCCAAGATGGCCGAGGTCAAGGACCTCTTGATCTCGGCCAAGAAGACCTTGCTCGCCTATGACGACACCACCTTCTACTCCAAGCTGGTGTCCGGCGAGGCGCTGCTGGTGCAGGCCTGGGACGGCTGGTGCAATTACGGCATCGCCGAAAAGCCGGAGATCAAATACGTCATCCCGAAGGAAGGTTCGGACCTGTGGGTCGACACGATGGTGGTGATGAAGGCGTCGGAGCACAAGGACGA
This sequence comes from Mesorhizobium sp. P2_B11, assembly GCF_056404855.1. Taxonomy (NCBI): domain Bacteria; kingdom Pseudomonadati; phylum Pseudomonadota; class Alphaproteobacteria; order Hyphomicrobiales; family Phyllobacteriaceae; genus Mesorhizobium; species Mesorhizobium sp. P2_B11. The sequence goes on along the minus strand of NZ_JBFUDF010000017.1, from coordinate 14,880 downwards.
CGCCTTCAAGTTCATCAACTTCATGCTCGACGCCAAGAACCACGCCTGGGCGGCGCAGAACATCGACTACAAGGTGCCGAACAAGCCGGCGATGGAAAGCCTGCCGGCAGACTTCCTGGCAAAGTTCCCCAATATGGCGATGCCGGTGGCCGACCTCGTCAAGTTCGAACAGTTGCGTGACGTCGGCGAAGCCCAGCGCGACTATTCCAAGATCGTCAGCGAGATCAAGGCCGCGCAGTAAGCGGCGCAGACTTCACGGCCGGCGGTGCTTCTGCCGCCGGTCCTGAGCGGTACCTGAAGAATTGTCCCAGACCCGACTTCGCTCCTCCCTGCTGATGGCCCCGGCGCTGGTCTGGCTGACCGCGCTGATGGTGGTGCCGTGCGCATTGGTGCTGGCGCTCGCCTTCTTCCGGCGCGGCATCTATGGCGGCATCGACTACACTTTTACGCTGGAGAATTTCGGGCTGGTCTTCGACCCGCTCTATGCCGGGATATTCCTGAAGTCCGCGCGCATTGCCGGCACCGCGACGCTGATCGCCGTGGTGATCGGCTATGCCGCCGCTTATGCCATCGCTGCGGCCCCGCGCCGGTGGCAGCCAATTTTCCTGTTCTTCGCCGTGCTGCCCTTCTGGTCTAACTATCTGATCCGCACCTATGCCTGGATCGTGCTGCTCAACCGAGAAGGCCTGATCACCCAGCTCTTGCGCTGGTTCGGCTACACCGGCGAGCCGCCCTCGATGCTCTACACCGAAGGCGCAGTCATCGCCGGCCTCGTCTACAACTATCTGCCCTTCGTCATCCTCGCCTGCTACGCGCCGCTGTCGCGCCTCAACCCGGAACTGGCCGAAGCCTCGCGCGATCTCGGCGCGTCCGCCGCCACCACATTTCGCCGTGTCATCCTGCCGCTGACGGTGCCGGGCATCGCCGCCGGTGCCGTCTTCGTCTTCGTGCTGTCGATCGGCAATTTCGTCACCCCGGCGCTGCTCGGTGGCGGCCGTTTCCAGATGATCGGCAATCTCGTCTACGACCAGTTCCTGACCGCCAATGACTGGCCGTTCGGCGCCGCACTCGCCATGGCGCTGATCGCCATCATGCTCCTGGTGCTGATGGCGCAGGCGCTGGCCGCTGACCGCGCCGCAGGGCGGGCAGCAGAGGCGAGCGGAGGCACCGATGGCTGAGCGCTCCCCCGCGACGCGGCGCACGCTATGGCTTGTGCTCACCCTCGTCTTCGCCTTCCTCTACATCCCGATCGCCGTGCTGGTGGCTTTGTCCTTCAACGAAGGCGGGCTGCCGACGGCGTGGTCGGGCTTTTCGCTGAAATGGTATATTTCGCTGGCCAGCAATTCCGCCATCCTGTCGGCAGCGCTCAACACGCTGATCGTGGCATTGGTCTCCACGGCCATCGCCACGCTGCTCGGCACGCTGCTAGCCATCGGCGTCGAGATGCGCCGGCAATACGGCAAGGGGCTCGAAGCGCTGATCTTCGCGCCGATGATTATACCCGACATTGTGCTCGCAATCGCGCTGCTGTCGTTCTTTTCCATGCTCAATTTGACCATGGGCCTGCACACCATCATTCTCGCCCATGTCGTCTTCAACCTTGCCTTCGTCTGCTCGGTGGTGCGTGCAAGGCTGAAGAGTTTCGACTGGTCGATCGTCGAGGCCTCCGCCGATCTCGGCGCCTCCGCCATCACCACTTTCCGGCGCGTGACCTTGCCGGTCATCCTGCCGGCGGTCATCGCCGGCGCACTGCTTGCTTTCACGCTGTCGGTCGACGAGTTCATCATCGCCTTCTTCACCGCCGGCGCCGGCCGAGCCTCGACCACGCTGCCGATGCAGATCTACGCCATGATCCGCTTCGGCATCACGCCGGAGATCAATGCGCTGGCGACCATCGTCATGGCGGTCTCGATCACCGCGCTCACCCTGTCGCAGCGGCTCAACCGTGGGATCATCGGCCAATGAGCGAACCGCGCACGCTGCTCGCCATCGACCATGTGTCGAAGAATTTCGGCCGCGTCACCGCCGTCGACGGCATCTCGCTCGATATCAGGGAAAACGAGTTCTTCGCGCTGCTCGGCCCCTCCGGCTGCGGCAAGACCACGCTGCTGCGCATGCTCGCGGGCTTCGAGACGCCCAGCGACGGCCGCATCCTGCTCGACGGCAAAGACATCGCCCGCACCCCGCCCAACAAGCGGCCGGTCAATCTGATGTTCCAGTCCTATGCGTTGTTCCCGCATATGAGTGTCCGCGCCAATGTCTCATACGGCCTCGAAATGGAGCATCTTCCGAAGGCTGAAATTCGCTCCCGCGTCGATGCCATCCTGGCCACCACCGAGCTCGTCCCCTTCGCCGACCGCAAACCCGAGCAATTGTCGGGCGGCCAGAAGCAGCGCGTCGCGCTCGCCCGCGCGCTGGTTAAGCGGCCACGGCTGCTGCTGCTCGACGAACCGCTCGGCGCCCTCGACAAGAAACTGCGCGGCGCCATGCAGCTGGAGCTGAAGCGGCTGCAGCACGAGGTCGGCATCACCTTCGTCATCGTCACCCACGACCAGGAGGAATCGCTGGTCATGGCCGACCGCATGGCGGTGCTGAAGGACGGCAGGCTGCTGCAATGCGACACGCCGCACGCGATCTACGAACATCCGGCCGACCGTTTCGTCGCCGACTTCATCGGCGTGATGAATTTCGTGCCGGGTAAAGCCACAGCTGACGGCGTGATCGCCGCGAACGGCGCGCGCATTACCGGCAAGGTTCCTGCAACGCTCACACCAAGCGCATCAGCGGTGGCTTCTGTGCGGCCCGAGCGCATTCGGTTGTTCCCGTCAGACAAGACCGCGAACCGCACCACCGGCACGGTCGAGGCGCTGGCCTATCACGGGCTCGACCTGCAGCTGCATGTTCGCACGCCCTTGTCGCCCAAACCGTTTCTGGTGCGCGTCACCGCCGATGCCGCAGATCGCCGGCCGGTCGCGTCGGGCGACCAGGTCGAACTCGGCTGGGATGCCGCCGATGTCAGAATTTTCAAGGAATAGGAGAAGCCAGATGGCGCAGAAGACGATCGCGTTTTTTCCGGAGGCAGCCTACGGCCCGGCGCTCAATTCCGTCGGTATCGCGCAAGCCGTCGAGGCGCGCGGCCACAAGGCCGTGTTCCTGTCCGACCCGGGCTTTGTGGACGTCTACAAGGGCTACGGCTTCGAAGCGCATCCGGTGAACCTGTCGGAGCCGATGCCGCCCGAGCAGATGGCGAAATTCTGGGAGGATTTCATCAACGGCCACATCCCGAATTTTCGCAAGTCGCCCTACGACCAGGTCGACAATTATGTGAAGGATTGCTGGACCGCGATCGTCGACAGCGCCAAATGGGCGCAGAAGGATCTGCCGCGCGTTCTGGCCGCCATCAAGCCGGATGTGATCTGCGTCGACAATGTCATCCTGTTCCCGGCGATCAAGCAGTTCGGCAAGCCCTGGGTGCGCGTCATCTCCTGCTCGGAAAACGAGATCGAGGATGAGGATATCCCGCCGCATCTCTCCGGCTGCGGCGAGAACGACCATGTCGGCCACCAGCGCTACCGCGATCACTTCAACGCCGTGATCAAACCGATCCATGACGACTTCAACGCCTTCCTCACCGCCAACAATGAGGCGCCCTACCCGATCGGCCAGTTCTTCGAGGCCTCGCCCTATCTCAATCTGCTGCTTTATCCCGAAGCGGCAAAATTCAAGCGCCGCCATCCGCTCGACCCGGCGAAGTTCCAGTATCTCGAAGGCTGTGTGCGGCAGGAAAAGCCATACACCGTGCCGACCTTCGCCGAGAACAATGACGGGCCACTGCTCTATGTCTCCTTCGGTAGCCTGGGCGCCGGCGATGTCGATCTGTTGAAGCGCATCATCGCGACGCTGGGCAAGACCCGCTACCGCGCACTGGTCAATGTCGGCGGCTACAAGGACCAGTACACGGATGTGCCCGGCAACGTCATTGTCGAGAGCTGGTTCCCGCAGCCGTCGGTCATCCCGCAGGTCGATGCGGTGATCCACCATGGCGGCAACAACTCGTTCACCGAATGCCTCTATTTCGGCAAGCCGGCCATCATCATGCCCTATGTCTGGGACGGCCACGACAACGCCACCCGCGTCCAGGAAACCGGCCACGGCTTCGGCATGCCGCGCTACGACTGGAGCGATGCCCAGCTGGTCAGCCGGATCGAGACCTGCCTGACCGACCCGAAGATGAAGGCCAAGCTGGCGAAGACCTCGGCGCAGATGCAGGCGCAGAACGGTCCGGAAAAGGCCGCCGGCCTGCTGGAGGCGCTGCTGTGACCTCGTCTGCACCGCACCTCTACCAGGCCTCGACCCGCACCGACCTCGTCGACTGGGGCGCGCAAGCCGATGCGCTGGACGGCGCTTCGCACTCGACCGGCAGGCTGGTGCACAAAGGGCCGAACAACCAGCCGGAATCCGGTATCTGGGTGTGCACGCCCGGCCGCTGGCGGTTGAGCATTCCGCGCGACGAATTGTGCCATTTCGTCGCCGGCCGCGCGACCTACCGGTCGGATGTCGGCGAGGTGATAGAAGTCGCAGCCGGAACCGTGGTGATGTTCCCTGCCGGCTGGACAGGCGAATGCACCGTGCATGACACCATGCGCAACGTCTACATGCTGGCCTGAACAGCAACGGAGCAGACTATATGACGACACCGCACTGGCCAAAGGCCTCGACCGTGGAACTGGAGGATTGGGGCGCGGGCAGCAATGCGCTTGCCGGTTCGCCACGTGCCGCGGGCAAAATCCTGTCGCAGAACCCGGACGGTTCGAGCGAATGCGGCCTGTGGTCGTGCACGCCCGGCTCGCGAAAAGTCACCTTTGTCGCCGACGAGTTTTGCCATTTCTTGTCGGGTCGCGGAACTTATGTCCACGAAAATGGCGAAGAGATCCCGGTCGAGGCCGGCACGCTGGTGTTCTTCCCCGCCGGCTGGACCGGCACGTCCATTGTCACCCAAACGCTGACCAAAGCCTTCATGTGCCGCTGAGCACTTTATTCAAGGAAACGCTATGACCACGCCCATCATGCAATCCCCGCTTACCATCACCGACCTCGTCGACTGGGGCGTTATCCCGACCATGATCGAGGGGCAATCCCACACCTCGGGCAAGCTGCTCTACAAGGGACCGGAAGGCCGCTCTGAATGCGGCCTGTGGGTCTGCACGCCCGGCAAATGGCACTGCCACGTCACCCGCGACGAGTTCTGCCACTTCCTCGAGGGCCGCTGCACCTATATCCACGAATCCGGCGAAGTGATCGAGATCAAGCCGGACACGGCCGCCTTCTTCCCGCAGGACTGGAAGGGCGTCTGCACCGTCCATGAGACCATCAAGAAGGTCTACATGATCCGCTGAGCGGGTCTCGAGAGGACGACCATGGATTTCTCCGCTGACCGGCCGACCTTCTTCGTCAATCCGGACTACCGGCCGATGACCGGTGCGGCAAAACCGGTGATCGATCCGGCGACGCTGGAAACCGTCGGCGCCATCGCCGCGGCCAGCGATGGTGAGATCGACGCTGTGCTCAACGCCGCAACCACGGCGCAGGCCGCGTGGAAAAAGCTCGACGCCAAGAGCCGCGCAAAGCACCTGCATGCGGTCGCAAACGCCATCGAGGCGGCCGACTTCACCCGCTGCGCCGAGCTGATGGTGCGCGAGATGGGCAAGCCCTATCCGGAGGCGATCGGCGAGATCGCCAATTGTGCGCCGATCTTTCGCTATTACGCCGAGATGGCTCGCGACGACGCCGGCAAAATCGCCGGCACGACGCAGCCCGGTTCGTTCCAATATGCGCGCTACGAGCCGTACGGCGTCTCCGTGCATATCATGCCCTACAATTTTCCGATCCTGTTGATGTGCTGGACGGTGGCCGCGTCGCTTGCCGCCGGCAATGCCTGCATCATCAAGCCGGCCGAGGCGACGACGCTGTCGACGCTGGACTACATGACCGTGTTCCGCTCACTGCCGGAAGGGCTGATCTCCTGCCTGCCGGGCGCAGCCGCCACCGCTCAGGCGCTGACCGCGTCCGACCGCACCCACGCCGTTGCTTTCACCGGCTCGGTCGCTGCCGGCAAGGCGGTGGCGGTCGCTTGCGCCGAACGCATGAAGCCGTGCGTCATCGAAGCCGGCGGCAGCGATCCGCTGATCATCAGCAAGCACGCCCCGCTAGAGGTCGCGGCGGCCGGTTCTGTCACGGCCGCCTTCCATCTCACCGGCCAGGTCTGCACGTCGGCCGAGCGCTTCTTCGTCGTCGATTCGGTGCACGACCGCTTCGTCGACCTGTTTGCCGAGAAGACGCGGGCGCTGCGCATCGGCAATGGCATGGACAAGACCGAGATCGGTCCGCTGGTCAGCGAGGCCGCCCGGGCGAAGGTGATGCGGCTGGTCGACGATGCCATTCGCAGCGGCGCCAAAGCAATCACAGGAGGGCGCATCCCGCCGGCGCACAACACCGGCTGGTTCTATGAACCGACGATCCTGACCGGCGTCACGCCCGATATGGCGATCGTGCGCGAGGAATGTTTTGGACCGGTCGCCGCGATCTGCCGCGTGAAAGATTTCGACGAGGCGATTCGCCTCGCCAATGACAGCCCGTTCGGGCTCGGCGCCTCTGTCTTCACCACCGACCTTGCCGAAGCGCATGAGGCGGCCGAGCGGCTCGAAGCCGGCATGGTCTGGGTCAACAACCCGCTGATCGACAATGACGCGCTGCCCTTCGGCGGCTGGAAGGCCTCAGGCCTTGGCCGCGAGCTCGGCCGCCAGGGGCTGGACGCCTTCCGCCGCTCCAAGATGGTCATCATCGACCACAAGCCTGAGATTCAGGGCTGGTGGTATCCCTACCCCGACAGCTGGTTCCGCGAGACTGGCGGCCGCAAGCACATATGAGGTGATCCGGCAGGGCTTTGCGTCCGCCGATGCAATACCACTCGCTCGCCTTGATTGGCTGCTTTGCCAACCAATGGCGCCGCTCGGCGACAAGCTGTCCACAGGCGCCGGCTGCACATTGCACCCTGGCCACTGCAGGCTTAAACCCGGGGTGGGCGCAAGAGGAGACAACAGCGACAATGACCGATGCGAAACAGGAAACGGCCCCGACCCCGGCGGTCAACGCGCTGCCATTGTTCTACGCAAAGCCCGAGGCGCTCAATCCGCTGCGGCACGGCTCGCTTGGCCTGGCCGCGCGGGCCGATTTCTCCTTTGCCCGTACCGCACACGCCATCCCCGTCGTCGCCTCGGAAATGCCGGCTGCGATGCGCTCCTACCCCATCGTCTTCATCGGCGACGCCAAGGCGCCGGTGATCATCACCGGCCTGCGCCAGGACCAGAACCTGTTCGTCGGCGCCGACGGCAAATGGGCGGAGCCGCATTACATCCCCGCCTATGTCCGCCGCTACCCCTTCATCCTGGCCGATGAATCGAAGACGACAGGCCGCCTGACGCTGTGCATCGACCGCGCCAGCGAACGCGTCGTCGAGCAGGCATCGTCGCGCGCGGGCGGCGACAAAATCGTGCCCTTCTTCGACGGGAACGAGGCGGCCGAAGCCTCGAAACAGGCGCTCGCCTTCTGCAGCCAGTTCCAGACCGACTTCAATGCGACGCGTGCCATGGTCGACAAGATCGACGCGCACGGCCTCTTCGCGCCGCGCCAGAGCAAGGTGACGCTGGAAGGCGGCGAGACCCTCAACCTCACCGACTTCCAGGTGATCGACGAGCCGGCCTTCAACAAATTGAGCGACGAGGCGTTTCTCGACCTCAGGAAATCGGGCGCGCTGGCGCTGCTCTATTGCCATCTCGCCTCGAGCAACAGCTGGACCTCGCTGGTTTATCAGGCATCGTTGCGGAAATAGGCGGGCAGGCGGCCGCACATAAAGCGGCCTGCGCAAGGCGGGCCATTTGGATTTGAACCCAGGATCAGAAAGTAAGTTTAGGCTTACTGATAGCGCACTAAGTGGTCGCCATGCGATTGAGGCGGATTTCCTCTCATGCTGCGGGGATGAAGCCGCTCCGACCGTATCGGCAGATCTCGCTGATCGCGCAAATCTCGGTCGCCTGGACGTCGCGCTCGGCGTGGCCTCGCTCAGCCGATGACCGCGACCGCATCGACTTCTATCAGGTAGCCAGGAGACATCACAGCGATCCCGACCACGACGTTTGCTGGTTTGTGATCCCCGAACAGCTCGATCTGGGCCTGTTCGATGATCGGCACGTGTTCGTCGCGTTTGTAATCGACGATGTAGATTGTGATCTTGCAGACATGCTCAGGCCGAGCGCCGGCAGCAGCAAGCGCACGGCCCAGATTCCCGAATGCCAGGCGCGCCTGGGCTGCGAAATCACCATGGCCAACGAGCTTGCCGTGGATGTCCTCCGGCTGCTGGCCCGAGACGAACACCAGCTTGCTTCCTGTCGCGACGACGACCTGGCTGTAGATTTCCGGAACGGGCAGATCTTTGGGATTGATGCATTCGAGCGGCATTGAGGTGGTCTCCTGCTATGGCTGAATGGCGTGGATCAAAATACGAGGGCCTGTTTGCGGATCTACGACATTGTCGTCGGAGCGGGCGCTCCGTCACAATCTCACTCGAACAACCGCAAGCGTTCGCCTCACTTGAACAACCGCGAGCGTCCGCATTTCAGCACGCTGCGCACTGTTCCGCTCCGTCTCGTCGAGAAGGCAACAGGGTTAAGTCAGGCTGCGATACGCTCCGCGTCGAGCATGGTGCAGTATGGACCTTCGGCCAGACGGAATGTCGCCGATAGGCTCAAGCGGGCAGCGGCGGTTGAACCAGCCCGGCCGCTGTCAGCCGCAAACGCAAAAAGGCCCGCGTGATGCGGGCCTTTTTTGGATTTGGTTGCGGGGACAGGATTTGAACCTGTGACCTTCAGGTTATGAGCCTGACGAGCTACCGGGCTGCTCCACCCCGCGTCAACTTTGTGTAGGCCGGTGCGTTTAGATAGGCTGGCCTATAGATATGTAGATGGCTGACCAAATGAAAGGGCCGCTTGCGCGGCCCGATGTCCCTTGGCGGGCCGATCGTAATGAGAAGATTTCGCTTCATCCAATTTCCGGATGTAAGCAACGTGCGTTTAGCAGACCTGGCAGCGACCTACTCTCCCGCGTCTTGAGACGAAGTACCATCAGCGCTGGAGCGTTTCACGGCCGAGTTCGGAATGGGATCGGGTGCAGCCGCTCCGCCATAACCACCAGGTCGGCAAAACGCACGTTATTCGAGAAGCTTTTGAGCGATTGGCCACGAGATTGCATCAGGCGTAATGCCTGGGGCTCTGTCGGAGCTTTTCGCTGGTCTTTGTTGTGCCATCCATTTTTTCAAATGGGCATAAGGAATGAGAACGATCAAGCCGATCGAACTATTAGTACCGGTAAGCTTCAAGCGTTGCCGCTCTTCCACACCCGGCCTATCAACGTGGTCGTCTTCCACGGTTCTCAGGGAATACTCGTTTTAAGGTGGGTTTCCCGCTTAGATGCCTTCAGCGGTTATCCCGTCCGGATATAGCTACCCTGCTATGCGGCTGGCGCCACAACAGGTCCACCAGAGATCCGTCCATCCCGGTCCTCTCGTACTAGGGACAGATCCTTTCAATATTCCTACACCCACGGCAGATAGGGACCGAACTGTCTCACGACGTTCTGAACCCAACTCACGTACCGCTTTAAATGGCGAACAGCCATACCCTTGGGACCTGCTCCAGCCCCAGGATGCGATGAGTCGACATCGAGGTGCCAAACAACCCCGTCGATATGGACTCTTGGGGGTCATCAGCCTGTTATCCCCGGCGTACCTTTTATCCGTTGAGCGATGGCCCTTCCACGCGGGACCACCGGATCACTATGACCGACTTTCGTCTCTGCTCGACTTGTCAGTCTCGCAGTCAGGCAGGCTTATGCCATTGCACTCAGCGAACGATTTCCGACCGTTCTGAGCCCACCATCGCGCGCCTCCGTTACTCTTTAGGAGGCGACCGCCCCAGTCAAACTACCCACCATACATTGTCCCGGACCCGGATAACGGGCCGCGGTTAGACATCCATAGTAATAAGGGTGGTATTTCAAGGGTGGCTCCACCTGAGCTGGCGCCCAGGTTTCAAAGCCTACCACCTATCCTACACATGCCACTACGAATGCCAATGTAAAGCTATAGTAAAGGTGCACGGGGTCTTTCCGTCTAACCGCAGGAACCCCGCATCTTCACGGGGAATTCAATTTCACTGAGTCTATGCTGGAGACAGCGGGGAAGTCGTTACGCCATTCGTGCAGGTCGGAACTTACCCGACAAGGAATTTCGCTACCTTAGGACCGTTATAGTTACGGCCGCCGTTTACTGGGGCTTCGATTCAGAGCTTGCACCCCTCCTCTTAACCTTCCAGCACCGGGCAGGCGTCAGACCCTATACGTCGTCTTGCGACTTCGCAGAGCCCTGTGTTTTTGATAAACAGTCGCTACCCCCTGGTCTGTGCCACCCTCCTCTACTTGCGTAGAAAAGGGTCACGCTTCTTCCGAAGTTACGCGTGCAATTTGCCGAGTTCCTTCAGCATAGTTCTCTCAAGCGCCTTGGTATACTCTACCTGACCACCAGTGTCGGTTTCGGGTACGGTTTATAAGGAGGAGCTATTTCCTGGAACCGCTCCGCTGCCCGTTCAATCCGATAAGATTGGACAACTTGTGCGATCCGTCACTACCTCCAAGCCCACGAATATTAACGTGGTTCCCATCGACTACGCGTTTCCGCCTCGTCTTAGGGGCCGGCTAACCCTGCTCAGATTAGCTTTAAGCAGGAACCCTTGGTCTTTCGGCGGGGGAGTCTCTCACTCCCCTTACGTTACTCATGTCAGCATTCGCACTTCTGATACCTCCACCACCCCTCACGGGTATGGCTTCATCAGCTTACAGAACGCTCCGCTACCGCTTGGCCCTTGCGGACCAAACCCTAAGCTTCGGTGTATGGCTTTAGCCCCGTTACATTTTCGGCGCAAAGACCCTTATTTAGACCAGTGAGCTGTTACGCTTTCTTTAAATGATGGCTGCTTCTAAGCCAACATCCTGGTTGTTTTGGGATCCTCACATCCTTTCCCACTTAGCCATAACTTGGGGACCTTAGCTGTAGGTCAGGGTTGTTTCCCTTTTCACGACGGACGTTAGCACCCGCCGTGTGTCTGCCGACTAGTACTCCCAGGTATTCGGAGTTTGGTTAGGTTTGGTAATCCGGTGAGGACCCCTAGCCCATCCAGTGCTCTACCCCCTGGGGTATTCGGTCGACGCTCTACCTAAATAGATTTCGCGGAGAACCAGCTATTTCCGAGTTTGATTGGCCTTTCACCCCTAGCCACAAGTCATCCCGAACTATTGCAACAGTTATGGGTTCGGTCCTCCAGTAAGTGTTACCTTACCTTCAACCTGCTCATGGCTAGATCACTCGGTTTCGGGTCTAATGCGACGAACTGAACGCCCTGTTCAGACTCGCTTTCGCTGCGCCTACACCTATCGGTTTAAGCTTGCTCGTCACACTAAGTCGCTGACCCATTATACAAAAGGTACGTGGTCACCCTTGCGGGCTCCCACTGTTTGTAGGCAATCGGTTTCAGGTACTCTTTCACTCCCCTTGTCGGGGTGCTTTTCACCTTTCCCTCACGGTACTAGTTCGCTATCGGTCATGCACGAGTACTTAGGCTTGGAAGGTGGTCCTCCCAATTTCAGACAGGATTTCACGTGTCCCGCCTTACTCGAGGACGATTGATTGCATTACGCGTACGGGGCTGTCACCCACTATGGCCCTACTTTCCAGAAGGTTCCGCTTGTCTCTCAATCGCCACTGGCCTGGTCCGGGTTCGCTCGCCACTACTTCCGGAGTCTCGGTTGATGTCCTTTCCTACGGGTACTTAGATGTTTCAGTTCCCCGCGTTCGCCACTTTATCCCTATGTATTCAGGATAAGTTACCTATTATCGATACTTGGAAACCACAGTAGCAGATCGCTCTGCTACTCTGATTTTCCAAGTACCTTAGGTGGGTTTCCCCATTCGGAAATCTACGGATCAAAGGGTATTCGCACCTCCCCGTAGCTTATCGCAGCGTATCACGTCCTTCATCGCCTGTGCATGCCAAGGCATCCACCAATTGCCCTTAAGACACTTGATCGTTCTCATTGCCAATGCCCACCCGCGCGCTCCCGAGGGAACGACGCCTGAACCAGATCCTGTGCGGGATCCAATTCGATGTCATTGGCACAAAAAGACCAGCTTCTCGAGATCGGTTCGAGGGCGCGGTTAGGCAAACCCATCATATGCAGGAGATTGAGCGTCTCCTGCGACAAATCACGAACCTTTC
>NZ_JBFUDF010000016.1:0-43934 GCF_056404855.1 Mesorhizobium sp. P2_B11 | reverse complement strand
CTGCCGCCCACGTTTCTCTTTCTTCAATATTCAATTTTCAAAGAACAGACGCCGCAGACGCGGTGTCGTGGCCCGTTACGCTTGTGGCTTCGGGGCCGTCCGAGTGTCGCTTACGCGGCTCTCTTGAATTCTCACAAGGGCTTATTCAGAAGCAAACTGCTTCGCCGCCAGCGGCGCACCGCCCTCGTTCGTGAGGCGTATATAGTCGCCACCAACCAAAACTGTCAACAGCCATCAACGATGTTTTTGAACTTTTTGCGACAGAAGTTTCGGAGCCGGCGGACTGCCCCAGGGGAACGTTGGGGTTGCCACGAAGGAGCCCTATTGCCGCCGCATTACCGTTCGACACCAAGGCCAACAAAGAAGGCCCCCACGCGAACGGCGCGGCGCCTTCTTATAAGAGACCAAACGGGGCCTGCGCATCACCGGTTTGAACCTTCTATAAGAGACTAAAGACGCCTCTCTATAAGGCGTCGTAAAACAGAGCGTGTGAGTGGGGATTTCGCCGCTTCGTTGACTTCACCCGCCGTGACAGGCAAATGTCATGGCCCAACAGAAGCGAAAAGCCGTTCCGCCCGGGGAAGAAGCAGCCTTTCTGGATGCCAGACACGGAAGATGTCATAGCCGAACTCGGCAATGAGCCGCCGCTGATCGCGGATGGCCGCAGCGGCCCGCCCGACCGGCGCGAGGTTTCGGCGCGCTGGCTGTCGGGCACCTTTCTTACCGGCGTGACCTCAAGCGTGCTGATGGGCGTGGCATTGTTTGCCGCCCTTGACGGCCGCCAGCAGCTGGCAACCCCGCCCGAAATCGCCGAACTGGCCCAGCTCGAAAGCGGCGGCGATTCCGGTGAGGTCGCCAAGACCACCAGGCTGGTGGCGCCGCGCCAGATCGCCAAGGCAAAAGATCGCCGGCGCATGGAAGTGTCGATGGTGACCAAGGTCGGCGACCGCGACGTTATCCACACCATGCCGTTCGTGCAGATCAAGATGGCGCTGGCCGCCGGCCACACCACCAACCGCGCCTATCCGCCCTTCGATCCGATGCAGGTGTTCGGCGACGACGGCGACTCAACGCCGGCGCAGCCGGCGACGGCTTCCGCGGTTGGCGGGCAGATCTACGGCGCCAAGGTCGAAAGCGAGATGAGCCTGAAGACGGTCGATTTCCCGATCGAGACGGCCTCCTTCGACGAAAAGAGCGACCTGTCCGCCGACGAGGTGGAAAAGGTGGTGCGTGAGGCCGGCACCGATCTCAGCGACGGCGCTATCCAGGTTGCTTCGCTGCATTATGTCGACCCGCAGCGATTCGGCGACGCCTTCGCCGAATCGATGGCTGGCTCCTACGACGTCAAGATCGTGCCGGAAAACGTCTCGGTGGCACCGCGCGTCGCCATCGACGACCAGACCCCGGCTTTCGCCGAGGAAATCATCCCCTTTACCAGAGACCGCGACATTGCCGAGGCCTTTGCCGATTCGGGCTATACGGGCGATGACGCGACCGGCATGGCCGAAGCGATCGGCAAGCTGCTCAATGCACCGGCGCTGAAGGCCGGGACCGTGCTGCGCGTCGGGCTCGAAGTGCATGGCGACGCCGCCAAGGTCGTCCGCACCAGCGTCTATGACAAGACCACGCATATCGTCACCATCGCGCTCGACGATCACGGCCAGTATGTGCCGGCGCAGGAGCCGGAGCCTAACCCCGAATTGCTGACGGCATTCGATGATTCGTCGGCGCCGGTGGTGGTGCGCGGCAATCTGCCGAACGTCTATGACGGCATTTACCGCGCCGCCTATTCCTATGGCATGTCGAAGAAGCTGACCCAGCAACTGGTCAAGCTTTTGGCCTCCGGCGTCGACTTCCAGTCCAGGCTCAACCCGTCGGACCGCATCGACGTCCTGTTCTCGCAACCGGACGGCGACGACCAGGCCTCCGACGAATCGGAACTTCTTTATGTCTCGTCGACCTTCGGCGGCCAGACGCRCAATTTCTACCGCTTCCAGATGCAGGACGGTTCGACCGACTATTTCGACGAGGACGGTTCGAGCGCCGAGCAGTTCCTGCTGCGCAATCCCTTGCCCGCAGGCAAATTTCGCTCCGGCTTCGGCGCCCGCCGCCATCCGATCCTCGGTTATGTCCGCATGCATACCGGTGTCGACTGGGCTGCACCGATCGGAACCCCGATCATTGCCGCCGGCAACGGCACCGTCGAAAAGGCCGGCTGGGCCGGCGGCTACGGCAAGCAGATCATCATCCGCCATGCCAATGGCTATGAGACCTCCTACAATCACCAAAGCGCCTTTGCCAAAGGCATCGAGCCGGGCGTTCATGTCCGCCAGGGCCAGACCATCGGCTTCCTCGGCCAGACCGGCCTCGCCACCGGACCGCATCTTCATTACGAACTGATCGTCAACGGCACCAAGGTCGACCCGATGCGCGTGCGCCTGCCGGTCGGCAAGGTGCTGAAGGGCGACGACCTCGTCGCCTTCAAGCGCGAACGCGAGCGCATCGACGACCTGCTCAAGCAGGAAGACAGCAATCCGCTGAAGGTGGCGAGCGCCAAGATCGAAGGCTGAGTTTTCGCGGCCGCGAGCGCCGAACCAGGTCGCCTCGAATCAGAGCAATTCGAATCACCCCCCCCGAATTAGGGCTGCCGATTCTTCCTGCCTTGCGACCAGGGCAGTTTTTGCCCCGAAACGGTCGCCCAGGCGATGATGGCAGCGAGCAGGCAAAGCACGGCCGTCACCGTCGACACCGCCGCGAACGCTGCATCGCTGGCGGCGAGCCGTGTCGCATCGAGTTCGGGCGCAAGGCCCGCCAATGCCGGTTCGCCGAACCCCGGAATGCCTGGCCTGACGCTGGTGTCGAGCATCGTCGAATAGACCCAGGCCGCGAGCGACCCCATCGCCGCCACCGCGATCAGCCCGCCGATGCGCGAAACCGCATTGTTGATGCCCGAGGCAGCGCCGGTATCCTTGTCCTCGACCGCCGTCATGATCGCCGTCGACAGCGGCGACACCACCAGCGCCATGCCGAGCCCCATCACCGCCATCAGCGGAAACGTGCCCGTCCAGAAGTTGTGCATGCCGGCATGGGTGAGCAAAGCCAGCCCGGCAAAGGCGATGGCCACGACCAGGCAGCCGCTGGCGATCGGAAACCGCGGACCGATCCGGTCCGACCATTGGCCGACGGGTCCCGACAGCAGTGCGATCGACGCCGACAGCGGCAGGAAGATGAAGCCGACTTCCTTGGTGCTCAGCCCCCATCCGGCAATCAACAGCATCGGCAGGTAGAACAGATTGGCCGACAGCGCGAAATAGAGGAAGAAGGTGGCGACGTTGGCGCCGGCGAAGGCGCCGATCCGAAACAGTTTGAGATCGATCATCGGCTCGCGCTGCCGAAGCTCGAAGACGATGAAGATGACGAGCAGCACCGCACCCGCGGCGATGCTCGGCCCCGACATCAGTCCACCGCCTTCACCGCTCATCGCGGTCAGCCCGTAGGCGAGAGCCCCGAAGGCAAGCGTTGCGAGCAGCGCCCCGCCGAGATCGAGGCTGCGCTTCTCCGTTGGCGCGTCGGCGGGAATCTTGGCCAACAACAGATAGATCGAGATCAGCCCGAGCGGCAAATTGACGGCGAAGATCGCCCGCCAGATGCCGCCGCCAAAGGCCGCCAGGACAAAGCCGCCCAGCACCGGACCGAGCGCCGTCGTCAGCGCCGAAGCGGCGGCCCAGATGCCGATCGCCCGGCCGCGCTCGTTCTTCGGATAGGATTTGGCGATGATGGCGAGGCTGCCCGGCACCATGATCGCCGCGCCGATGCCCTGAACCGCGCGAAAGGCGATGAGCACCAGCGCATTCGGCGCCACCGCGCAGGCGAGCGAAGCGACAATGAACAAAGCGATGCCGGCGACGAAAGCACGGCGCAGGCCGAATCGGTCGCCGGCCGCACCCCCGGCCAGGATCAGCGCCGACAGCGTCAGCGCATAGGCATTGGAAATCCACTGCGCCTCGGCCAGGCTGGCGCCGAGGTCGACGCGCATGGCCGGCATGGCGATGGCCAGGATCGAACCGTCGATGAAGCCGAGGGCGGATGCCAGGATCGCCGCGACCAGCACGAATTTGCGCTGCGCCGGCGGGCAAAGTGAACCATTGGAAAGAGAGCTGGTCAGGGGAACGGCTGCGGCTTCGCTGGGAGACTTCATGAGCGCCTGCTTAGACCGCCGATGCCCTGGCAACAACCAGCCAGAGCTCCGCAGTCCTTGAAACCAGATTCGACCTGACCGCATGGGCAGGAACCACCTCAATGGATGCAACCGGCACATGGCGTGTTAAGTTTCTTGCAACGCGCAAAGCAAGGGGAAGCCGCATGAAACGACCGCTCGAACCATCGGTGGAGGCGCGCGGGCGCGTTGTCGGCATCACCGATGGCGTCTTTGCCATCGCGCTCACGTTGATCGTGCTTGAGATTCGCGTGCCGGCGCACGAAGCGGTCCACTCCGAGGGCGAGCTGCTTTCGGCGATCGCAGCACTCGCGCCCCGCTTCCTGACCTATGCGCTGAGCTTCCTGACGCTGACCATCTTCTGGTTCGGCCAGCAGGCGCAGCACGGGCTGATCGCCAGGTCAGACCGGCGGCTGGCCACGCTGAACCTGTGTTTTCTCGCCTTCATCGCCTTGCTGCCGTTCTCGACCGACCTGCTGGCCGATTTCCTCGAGTTCAAAACGGCGGTGATCGCCTACTGGCTGAACCTGTTGATGCTGGGCGTGACGCTGTTCGCCAGCTGGTGGTATGCCGACAGGAACGGCATGATCGCCGAGGATGTGGACGCTGAAGCGCGCCGCACGGTCTACAATCGTATCGTCAAGGCACAGGCGCTGTGGGCGGCCGGCGCGGCGCTGTGCCTGATCACGCCGCTGCTCAGCATCGGTTTCATCCTGCTGGTACAGCTCATCTATGCCGCCGCGCCGCGCGCCTCACTGCTGCGTAAACTCATCGGTTGAGGTCCCGCCGCCGACATCTGCGATTGTTGGTCCGCCGACGAATTCCACCGTCACGCCCGGCGAGACGAGCTTGGCCAGTTCGCGCGCATCCCAGTTGGTCAGGCGCACGCAGCCATGGCTTTCGGTCTTGCCTATCTTGGAGGGATCGGGCGTGCCGTGAATGCCGTAGGTCGGCTTGTCCAGCGCAATCCACACCGAGCCGACCGGACCGTTCGGCCCCGGCGGAATGGTCAGGATCTTGTCGTTCTGGCCCTGCTTGAAATTGATGCTGGGATTGTAGGTGTAGTTCGGATCGAGCGCGACGCGCGACACCGTATGCGTGCCGGTCGGCGATGGCGTGTCGGCCGAACCGATGGTGGCGGGATAGGCCGCGACCAGCTTGCCGCCGGCGTCGTAGGCGAACACCTGCTTCTTGTCCTTGTCGGCGACGATGCGGGCAACCGGGGTGGAGACCAGCCTGCCGAAATTGGCGACCTTGATGATGGTGCCGGGACGGTTGAAGTCGGCCTCGGGATTGAGTCCCTTCAGATAATTCTCGTCCATATGGAAGCGTTCGGCCAAGGCCTCGGTGACAGAGGTGTAGGCCATGCGGTCGAGCTGCGCCTTCTGGCTGTAGTCTTCCGGTATCGAGGCGACATAGGGGCCGGCCGCGTCCTCAGGGGTGATCGTGTAATTGGCGAAAGCATCGCCGCCGGTTTGCGCCAGCGCGGCCTGGATGCCGACCGCGTCGGTCGAGCGCAGATTGCTGCCGGTGATCTGGTTGTAGGCGGCCAGCGCCTTGTCGACATTGGAGCCGAAGCGTCCGTCGATGACGCCGGGCGAGGCGCCGGCGCGGTCGAGCAGCACCTGCAAGGCAGCCACATCCTGGCGCGCGCCGAGTGAAAGCGAGGGATCGACGACAGTCTTGCCGCCATCGGTCTTGGGCGGCAGGGCGGCCTGGTCGCCGGGCGCCGCCGGGTCGATCGAGGCTTCGTTCAGCGGCTGGCGCTTGACGGGGCGCGGCTCGGCCGACTTCGGCGCTTCCGGATAGACGTCGCCATCATCAGTGGCGTCATCCTGCGGATAGCCGCCAAGGAATCGGTCGCTGTTGGGATCGTATTCCTCAATCGGCGGACCGGGGATTTGCCCCTGCTCTTCCAATTGCTTGCGGCGGAAACGCGCCATGTCCTCGGGATCGTCGAGATAATAGCGGTCGTCATCCTCGACCGGTGCGCGTCCGAGTTCGCGCGCCCGCATCTGGCGACGCAGCGCACGGCGGTCGAGCCTGGTCTGCGGCGGCTGGATGGCGATGACCTTGCCGGTGTCGGCATCGACAATGACGCGGTTGCCTCTGGCGTCGTAGTAGATGTCGAGATTGCCTTCCTGGGCGAGCACAATGCCGGCGGTATCGGCAGCGCGAACCACCGGCAGTGCATTATCCATCGTCGGCGATGCCATGGCGCTGGACGCAAGCCCCGAGGCGAGCACCGAAAAGGCAAAGATCGTGCGGAACATGGTGGTCAAACTCTCCGGTCCCTAATTGCCGCCGCCCCGGCAGTATCCCTTCAGAACGCTCTCGCCACCGTTTGGATGCACAAGGACCGCCCTGACCGTCAAAAGCCTGCAGGCAAACCCCTTCGCCAGCAAACCAGAACATAAGCTTTCCAACATGAACCGGGCATGAAGATGGCGGATTTCAGGTTCGCTACAGGCCCAGTTCCTTGCGCATCTGCTTCGTCAGCTTGAGGACGACGAGGCGATGGCTTTCGCCGATATAGTCCTTCAGCGCATCATCATCCATGCTTTGGCTTGTCTGACGCTGGATCCATTTCATACCGCGCGAGGCTAGATAGGGCGCCGGCCGGCAGCCGGGTTGGTCCTTCAGAATGTCATAGGCCATTTCCGAACATTTGAAGGTGACGAAGACCTGGCCCTCCCGGTCATGGCCGGCGATAGCGAAGACCTTGCCGCCGACCTTCCAGACATGGGCACCACCCCACTGCACGACATGGGTGGTCTGCGGCAGCGAGGCGCAGAGGCTGTTGTAGTCGTCCAGCGTCATCTGCACCCGCCAAAGGATTGTTATTTCATAGGAAAATGCCGCGCGTCCCGGTAGGACGCGCGGCGCGGTATCAGGCTGCGGCTTCGGTCGCCACCACGGTGGGCTTGGACCGGAAATTCAGCCGGTCGGAGCCGGCTGTGACCTTCACGGTCGAGCCGTCGAGGATCTCGCCGAGCAGGATCTTTTCCGCCAGCGGGTCCTGCAGGTCCTTCTGCATCACCCGCTTCAGCGGCCGCGCGCCATAAGCCGGGTCGTAGCCCTTGGCCGCCAGCCAGTCGATCGATTCCTGGTCGAGCGACAGCGTGATCTTGCGGTCGACGAGCAGGCTTTCCAGCCGCTTGAGCTGGATCTCGACGATGCGGCCCATATCCTGCCGGCGCAGCCGGTGGAACAGGATCACCTCATCGACGCGGTTGAGGAACTCCGGCCGGAACGACGCCTTGACGACATTCATCACCTCGTCGCGCACGGCGTCGACATCCTGGTCTTCGCCGAGATTGACCAGATATTCGGCGCCGAGGTTCGACGTCATGATGATCAGCGTGTTGCGGAAGTCGACCGTGCGGCCCTGCCCGTCGGTGAGCCGTCCATCATCGAGCACCTGCAACAGCACGTTGAAGACATCGGGATGCGCCTTCTCGATCTCGTCGAACAGCACGACCTGATAGGGCCGGCGCCGCACCGCTTCGGTCAGGGCGCCGCCTTCCTCATAGCCGACATAGCCGGGAGGCGCGCCGATCAGCCGGGCGACCGAGTGCTTTTCCATGTATTCCGACATGTCGATGCGCACCAAGGCGCTCTCATCGTCGAACAGGAAATTGGCAAGCGCCTTGGTCAGTTCGGTCTTGCCGACGCCGGTCGGCCCGAGGAACATGAACGAGCCGATCGGCCGGTTCGGATCCTGCAATCCGGCACGGGCACGACGCACGGCTTTCGACACGGCCTGCACCGCCTCGCCCTGGCCGACGACGCGCTTGCCGATCTCGTCTTCCATGCGCAGTAGCTTGTCGCGCTCGCCCTGCAGCATCTTGTCGACCGGAATGCCGGTCCAGCGCGAAACGATATGGGCGACGTGGTCGGGCGTGACCACCTCTTCGACCATGCCGGCCTTGCCGTCCTGGGCTTCGGCTTCCTTCAGCTTCTTCTCCAACTCCGGGATCTTGCCATAGGCAAGCTCGCCGGCGCGCTGGAATTCACCCTTGCGCTGGGCAATGGCAAGCTCGTTGCGGGCCTCTTCGAGCTGCTTCTTCAGGTCGGCGGCGAGCCCAAGCTTCTGCTTTTCGGCCTGCCATTTGGTCGTGATCTCGGTCGATTCCTCCTCGAGGCCGACAAGTTCCTTTTCCAAACGGGCGAGCCGGTCCTTCGAGGCGTCGTCGGTCTCGACCTTCAGCGCCTCGCGCTCGATCTTGAGCTGCATGATGCGACGATCGATCTCGTCCAGCGCCTCGGGCTTGGAATCGACCTGCATCCTCAGCCGCGACGCGGCTTCGTCGACGAGGTCGATCGCCTTGTCCGGCAGGAAACGGTCGGCGATGTAGCGGTTGGACAAGGTGGCCGCCGCCACCAGCGCCGAATCCGAAATGCGCACCTTGTGGTGCTGCTCGTATTTTTCCTTCAGGCCGCGCAGGATCGAAACCGTGTCTTCCACCGACGGCTCGTCGACGAAAACCGGCTGGAAACGGCGGGCAAGGGCCGCGTCCTTCTCGACATGCTTGCGGTATTCATCGAGCGTGGTCGCGCCGACGCAGTGCAGTTCGCCGCGCGCCAGCGCCGGCTTCAACAGGTTGGACGCGTCCATGGCGCCATCGGCCTTGCCGGCGCCGACCAGCGTGTGCATCTCGTCGATGAACAGGATGATGCCGCCGGCCGCTGCGGTGACTTCGTTGAGCACGGCCTTCAGCCGTTCCTCGAACTCGCCGCGATATTTGGCGCCGGCAATCAGCGCGCCCATGTCGAGCGCCATCAACTGCTTGTCCTTCAGCGATTCCGGCACGTCGCCATTGACGATGCGCAGCGCCAGGCCTTCGGCGATCGCCGTCTTGCCGACGCCGGGTTCGCCGATCAGCACCGGGTTGTTCTTGGTGCGCCGCGACAGCACCTGGATGGTGCGGCGGATCTCGTCGTCACGGCCAATGACCGGGTCGAGCTTGCCGGCGCGAGCATCGGCGGTGAGGTCGCGTGCGTATTTCTTCAGCGCATCGTAGCTCTGCTCGGCACTCGCCGAATCGGCGGTGCGGCCCTTGCGGACATCGTTGATGACCTGGTTCAGCGCCTGCGCGGTGACACCGGCCTTGGCCAGGATATCGGCCGTCTTGGCGGATTTCTCCATGGCCAGCGCCTGCAGCAGCCGCTCGACGGTGACAAAGGAGTCGCCGGCCTTCTTGGCCAGTTCTTCCGCCGTCGAAAACACCTTGGCCAGCGGCTGCGCCAGATAAAGCTGGCCGTTGCCGCCTTCCACCTTGGGCATGGCCTCAAGTGCGGTTTCAACGCCGAGCTTGACGTCGCGGATATTGCCGCCGGCGCGCTCGATCAGCGAGGCGGCCAGACCCTCATCGTCATCGACGAGGACTTTGAGCATGTGTTCGGGGGTGAATTGCTGGTGATTGCGCGAGAGCGCCATGGTCTGGGCGGACTGGATGAATCCGCGGACGCGCTCGGAGTATTTCTCGAGGTTCATATCTGTCTCCTTCCATCACCGGCCCGCTTTGCGGCACCGGATCCGATTGCGGTGACGGACCCGCTCATCCGAGCCGGGTCCAGTTCACGCCAGATATGGGGCGCAAGCCATTGCCGCTCAAGACTTGCCGCACAGGATATTGCATGCCCAATGCATGTCGCCCAGAAGTGTCCGGCGGTTCTGGGACAACGACATGCATTAAAACAAAAAACTTAAAGCGCGACGCGCTTTAAGCAAACGAAAACGGCGGAGATTTCTCTCCGCCGTTTGCATCGATTGACGTCTTGTCCGGTCAGTTGTTGGCGTCGACGACGAACGGGTCGACGGCAGGGCTTTCAGCCGGCGCCGCATCCACCACCTCGGTGGCTGCGGCGGTCTCGCTGGCGCGGTTCGGTTGGTCGGCACCAACCAAGTCACCACCAGACTTATCGTCACCGACCTGATCGGCATTGGTGCGCGGGCGGCGCGGACGCCGCGGGCGGCGGGCGGCGCCGTTCTCGGCAGCAGCCTCATTGAGTTCGGCCCGGGCGGCAAGAGCCGCCGGCGACAGGTTTTCGTACAGCGGCGCCGGCTCCGAGAAACCGGTCTCGGCTTCGGGCTCGACCGCGGAAACGGCCTCCGCCTGCACCGGGGTTTCGGTGAAGCGCTGCTGCTCGCCGCGCTGGCCGTTCTGCTCGCCGCGCTGGGCATAGTCGCCACGCTGCTCGTTCTGGCCATAACCATTGGGGCGGCGGTCGCGGTTGCGGCCATTGTTGTCGCGCCCGTTGTTGTTGCGGCCATTGTTGTCACGGCCATTGTTGTTCTCGCGGCCGTTCTCCTGGCCGTACGCCAGCTCGGCCGGCGTGCCTTCGATCGTCGGCTGCGGACCGTTGCCGTGGTTGGCCTGCGGAGCTTGCGTCTCGCCGCCATTGTTGTTGCCGGCATTGTCGAAATCGTCGCGATCTTCGTCGTCGTCGAAATCGTCGCGGTTTTGCTGAGCATTCTGGATCGGCAACTGCGCCTGGGCGGCGGCAATGATGCGATTGTAGTGCTCGGCGTGCTGGAGGTAGTTTTCCGCCATAACCCGGTCGCCGGAGCTTTGCGCGTCACGGGCCAGAGTGGCGTATTTTTCGGCGATCTGCTGAGCCGATCCGCGGATCTTCACGTCCGGGCCGTTGCTCTCGTAGTTGCGCGTCAGGGGATTTGGGCCCTTGCGGTTGTTGTTGTTGTTATTGTTGTTGCCACCGCCGCCGCCATTGTTGTTGCGACCGCGCATGCGCCTGTTCTGCTGTTGTGGCCTCATAAGACTCTCTTCATTTTGAAATTTTCGAAAAACGTTTCACGAACGGAGGCGCTCATGCAGCCAGCCGTTTCGTTTCTTCACCGGCGTTCGCCCGCATCAATTGCGTTGGCGCCACGTGTCATCCTGTTCCGGTTACATCACTTGCCGGACGATTCCCGCACGAAGCTTGGGCGTCGTTTGCGCAAGAAGGCAGCTATTTCCAAGGAAAACCGAATCGCTAAGAGCACTGCCTGCTTCGTCTCATCCGGTTAAGGCGGACCCTAGCCGCATTCCCCGGCATTGCCAAGCGCTTTTTTGCACTGCGTCAAGGCTTTCCCTGTTCAAACATAAGAACCCTGTCGTTTCCGCCGAGATCGACAAATGCCCCGGCCAGCCTGTAGCCGGCTGCCGTGAATATGTCTTTGACCTCATTGCGCTGCGTGTGGCCGATCTCGACTGCAATCTTGCCTTGTGCTTCCAGAAACCTTGCCGCCTCGGCGGCGATGATCCTGTAGGGGCCAAGACCGTCCACACCGCCGTCGAGGGCTCTGTGCGGATCGAAATCGCGGACCTCGTCCTGCAGATTTCCAATGTCTTCAGACGGTATATAGGGAGGGTTTGCGGCAATTACATGGTATCGGCCGCAAACTTTTGCGAACCAGTCGGAGTGCAGGGCCTCAAACCGGCCGGCCAGCCCGAGTTGCTCGGCATTGCGGGCCGCGGTCGTGAGCGCGTCTTGCGAGATATCCACACCAGTAGCGGTCGCCGCCGGGACCAAGCTGAGCAAGGCCAGCGCAATGGCGCCGGTGCCGGTGCCGAGATCGAGGATGCGGCATTCCCCCAGCCTTTTGGCCGTTTCGCTGGCAAAAGGCAGGACCGCCTCGACCAGCGTTTCGGTATCCGGCCGCGGCTCCAGCGTTTCCGGCGACAGCCCAAGACGCAGGCCGTAGAATTCGCGATAGCCGAGGATGCGGTGCACCGGCTCGCCGGCGAGGCGGCGGCGCAAGGCGGCATCAACTGCAGCGAGCGCACCGGCGTCGACCGCCCTTTGCGGCTCGGCGATGGCCTGCGTGCGGTCGGTACCGGAAAAATGTTCGACGATCAGCCTGGCGTCCAGCGCCGGATCGGCGATGCCGGCCGCGGCAAGCCGCTCCCGTGCTGCCCGCAGCAGCGGCCCGAGCGTGCCGGGCAGGATGTCAGCCATCGAGGCCGATATCGGCGAGCAGCTTCGACTGGTGGTCGGCGATCAGCGCATTGATGACCTCGTCCAGCTCGCCCATCATCACCCGGTCGAGCTTGTAGAGCGTCAGGTTGATGCGGTGATCGGTAAGGCGCCCCTGCGGGAAATTGTAGGTGCGGATGCGCTCCGAGCGGTCGCCTGACCCAACCTGCGATTTGCGCGCCTCGGAGCGCTCTTCGTCCGCCTTGCTGCGCTCCATGTCATAGAGCCGCGCGCGCAGGATCTGCATGGCTTTCGCCCGGTTCTGGTGCTGCGACTTCTCCGCCTGCACCACCATGATGCCGGTCGGCAGATGGGTGATGCGCACCGCCGAATCGGTGGTGTTGACGTGCTGGCCGCCGGAACCTGAGGCCCGCATCGTGTCGATGCGGATGTCTTCGGCGCGGATGTCGATGTCGACCTCTTCGGCTTCCGGCAGCACGGCCACCGTCGCCGCCGAGGTATGGATGCGCCCGCTGGCCTCGGTCGCCGGCACGCGCTGCACCCGGTGCACGCCCGATTCGAATTTCAGATGGGCAAAGACGCCCCGGCCGGAAATGGTGGCGATGATTTCCTTGAACCCGCCGGCATCGCCATCGCTGGCCGACACCGTCTCGAAGCGCCAGCCGCGTTCGGCGGCATAGCGCTCATACATGCGAAACAGGTCGCCGGCGAAAAGCGCCGCCTCATCGCCGCCGGTGCCGGCGCGGATTTCGAGGATGGCGTTCTTGTCGTCGGCGGCATCCCTGGGCAACAGCAGGATCTGGATATCCTTCTGCAGCTCCTCGATACGCTCCTCGACCCCGGGCAGGTCGGCCTCGGCCAGCGCCCGCATCTCGGCATCGGTGCGTTTATCGGCAAGCATCGCTTCGAGGTCGGCCTGCTCATGCTCGGCCGAGCGCAATTCCCGGACCTTGGCAACCATCTCCTGCAGCTCGGAATACTCCGACGCCATCTTCACATAGGCATCGGCCGCCGGGCCGGCCGACATCTGCGCTTCGAGCATCTCGAAACGCTTGACGACCTGATCCATACGTTCGCGGGGAAGATTGACCATGGCGGATGCTATAGCGGGATCGAGCGGTCGTCGGCAAAGGCCTGCAGCAGCGCCCGCATCGGCAGCCCATGCGCCGGCGCCATCAGATTGTCGTCGAAGAAGGCCTGCAATTCCTCCAGCGGCAGTTCGGTCAGCATCGCCTTGACCGGGCCGATCGAGGCCGGCGACATCGAGATCGAGCGGTAGCCGAGGCCGATCAGCGCCATGGCGGAGATGGGTTTTCCCGCGAGTTCGCCGCACAGCGTCACCGGCGTGTGATTGCGCGCGCCGGCGTCGGCGATCTGCTTGAGCACCCTCAGGAACGGTGCCGACAGCGTGTCGAAGCGGTTGGACAGCTGCGTGTTGCCGCGATCGACCGCCATGACGAACTGGAACAGATCGTTGGAGCCGACAGAGACGAAATCGACCGCCTTCATCAGATCGTCGAGCTGGAACAGTAGCGACGGCACTTCCAGCATGGCGCCGAGTTTCAGGCTGGTCGGCAGATGATGGGCAAAGCGCGAGAGATGCCTGACTTCGCGGTCAATGATCTCGCGCGCCTGGGCGATTTCGCCGAGCTCCGTCACCATCGGCAGCATCAGCTTCAGTTCGCGCCCGCCGCAGGCCTTGAGCAGAGCGCGAATCTGCGTCCTGAGCAGGCCGGGCCGGTCGAGCGTCAGGCGGATCGCGCGCCAGCCGAGCGCCGGGTTTTCTTCCTGGATGGCGCCCTTGAAGTAGGGCAGCACCTTGTCGCCGCCAATGTCGATGGTGCGGAAAGTGACCGGCTTGCCGCGCGCCGCATCAAGCACGTCGCGGTAGAGTTTTTCCTGCGCCTCTGCGCGGGGGAAGGTCGAGGCGACCATGAACTGCAATTCGGTGCGAAACAGGCCGATGCCGGCAGCGCCCGCCTCGGCCAGCTGCGGCAGGTCGACGGCCAGCCCGGCATTCATCAGCAAATCGACCTGGACGCCGTCCTTGGTCATCGACGGCTTCTTGCGCAGCTCGCGGTAGACTTCCTGCCGGCGCGCCCGGAAGCGGACCTTTTCGGCATAAGCCGCTTCGAGGTCCGGCTGCGGCCTGAGATGGATCGTGCCTTCCTCACCGTCGACGATGATGGCATCGCCGTTTTCCGCCATGGAAACGGCGCCCTTCATCTGGCCGGCGACCGGAATGCCCATGGCGCGCGCGACGATGACAACATGGCTTGTCGCGGCGCCGTCCTCCAGCACCACACCGCGCAGCTTGTCGCGGGGATAGTCGAGCAGTTCGGCCGCACCCATCGAGCGGGCAACCAGGATGGCGTCCTTCGGCAAGGACGCCGCGACATCCTCCGGCCCGCGGCCCATCAGCTGGCGCAGCAGCCGGTTGGCGAGGTCGTCGAAATCGCTCATCCGCTCGCGCAGATAGGGATCGGTCATGTGCAGCATGCGGGCGCGCATGTCGCTTTGCACCTTCTCCACCGCTGCTTCCGCCGTCAGGCCGTTGCGGATCGCCTCCTCCAGCCGGCGCACCCAGCCGCGGTCGTTGGCGAACATGCGATAGGCTTCGAGCACCTCGCGATGCTCGCCCTCGAAGGCGACGTCGCGGCGCTCCAGCATGTCGTCGATGGAAAGCCTGAGCGACCCGAGTGAGGTCTCCAGCCGGCGGACCTCCTCCTCGCTGTCCTCGTTGAACAAATTGGTGACGACGATGCGCGGCTCGTGCAGCACGACATGGCCTAGGCCGACGCCATCGTTGAAGGACAGGCCGGTGAAGCTGACGGGACGGCGCAGGTCGAGTTCCAGCCCGGGCCGGGTCAAGCGCGCCAGATCGCCGGTGGCGATCATCTCGGCGATGACCATGGCGGTGGTTTCCAGCGCCTCGACCTCGTCGTCGCGGTAGTGGCGCATGGTCTTGTTCTGCACCACGAGCACGCCCAGCGTGCGCCCTGCCCTCAGCACCGGCACGCCGAGGAAAGAATTATAGATCTCTTCGCCCGTCTCCGGCAGGTACGCAAAGGCCGGGTGTTCCTGCGCATTGGAGAGGTTCAGCGGCCGCGCGCTGGCGGCAATCGTGCCGACCAGGCCTTGCCCCAGCCGCAGCTGCGCCAAGTGGACGGCGTTCGGGTTCAGACCTTCGGTGGCGTAGAGTTCGAGCACGGAATCGGCGCGCAGCACGTAGAGCGAGCAGACTTCGGCGACCATGTTGGAGGCGATGTCGCGCACGATCCGGTCAAGCCGCTCCTGCGGCTCCAGCGGCTCCTGCATGAGCTCGCGGAGCCGTTTCAGCAGAACGCGCGGGCCACTGGCCGTATCACGCATCGCGGCTTCTTCTCCAATGGGCTTCTTGCCGGCGCAGTTTCGGCTGCGCCCGGCACTCACGCAACAACTGATTCAGTCTTGCTACTGCTTATCCAGACCGTAGACGGAATGCAAAGTGCGAACCGCCAGTTCGGTGTAGGGACCGTCGATCAGTATCGAAATCTTGATCTCGGAGGTGGTGATGGCGCGGATGTTGATGGCCTTGTCGGCCAGCGCCTTGAAGGCGGTGGCGGCGACACCCGCATGGCTGCGCATGCCGATGCCGATGACCGAGACCTTCGACATGCCGGCCTCGGACTGCACGACGTCATAGCCGATCGAGGCCTTCAGGCGCTCGAGCACGGCCAGCGCCTTGTCGACGTCGCCCGACGGCACGGTAAAGGTCATGTCGGTGAACTTGCCGTCCTCGGAGATGTTCTGGACGATCATGTCGACATTGATGTTGGCCTCGGCCAGCGGGCCGAAAATGCCGGCGGCAACGCCCGGGCGGTCGCCGACGCGGCGCAGCGAAATCTGCGCTTCGTCCTTGGCGTAGGCAATTCCGGTGACGACCTGCTGTTCCACGATCTCTTCCTCGTCGCAAATGAGCGTTCCCGGAGGATTGAGCAAATCCCCCATTCCGGGTGCATCGGGATCGTCGAAGGACGACCGCACGAAAGTACGCACCCTGTGCACCATGGCAAGCTCGACCGACCGCACCTGCAGCACCTTGGCGCCGAGCGAGGCCATTTCGAGCATTTCCTCGAACGAAATCTTGTTAAGCCGCCGCGCCTTGGGCTCGATGCGCGGATCGGTCGTGTAGACCCCGTCGACATCGGTGTAGATGTCGCAACGGTCGGCCTTGACCGCCGCGGCGATGGCCACCGCGCTGGTGTCGGAGCCGCCGCGGCCGAGCGTGGCGATGCGATTGTCCGGGCCGATGCCCTGGAAACCGGCGACGACCGCCACCTGGCCCTCACCGAAGCGCTTGATCAGGAACGCGCCGTCGATGTCGAGGATGCGCGCCGCGCCATGCGCATTGTCGGTCTTGATCGGGATCTGCCAGCCCTGCCAGGAGCGAGCATGCACGCCCATATTCTGCAGCGTGATCGCCAGCAGGCCGGCGGTGACCTGTTCGCCCGAGGCGACGACGGCGTCATACTCGCGCGCGTCATGCATCGGCGAGGCTTCGCGCGTCCAGCCGACCAGTTCATTGGTCTTGCCGGCCATGGCCGACACCACCACGGCCACTTCATGGCCGGCATCGACCTCGCGTTTGACGTGACGCGCCACATTGCGGATGCGGGCGATGTCGGCGACGGAGGTCCCGCCGAATTTCATCACGATGCGCGCCATGGAAGCGAAATGCCTTTGACTGAAGCCGGCCCGGGGCCGAAAGGGGAAGAAAGCGTCCGACAGAAGCCGGCCGCTGAATGCGCGGCCTCCTTAGCCAAATGATCACCGTTTCGCAAGGCTGGCCACGGATTGCCGGCTTCATGACGACGGCATATTGCGTTCCGCCCCGCCGCCGCTTACCAAAAGCTGCCCGCGGGGAACTGCTTTTGGTCCGGCATATCAAATGATTGCTCGTCTTCGGCGTGCCATGAGATGGCAATCGCTGCCGCTTTTCATCGGCTTCGCCGTGCTGGCGTTGATCGTCGGCACGCGCGCCGTGCTGGTCGAGGGGCAGAGGGCCAATCGCGAAGCGGCGCGCGAGGCCATCGAATACCAGGAATCCCTGTCCGGCCTGCTGTCGCTGGCGCAGGACGCCGAAACCAGCCAGCGCGGCTATCTCCTGACCGGCGATAAATCCTACCTTCAGCCCTATCGGCAGGCGGTCGAAGCCATACCGGGCCAGCTTGCCCGCATCGACAGCATGACCGCGCCGGACGACGAACTCGTCCAGCAGATCAATCGCATCAAGGACGTGCTTTCGCTGAAGCAGGCCGAACTGGCGCAGACGATTGCGCTTTACGATCGCGGGGATGCGGCCAAAGCGCTGGAACTGGTTCGCGGCGGCCAGGGCAAGGCGGCCATGGACCAGATCAGGGCCAGCATGGACACCATCCGGCGCATCGGCGGCGCGGCAATCGCTGCCCGCGACGAACATACCGACCGGGTCGAAAACTGGCTGCGTATCGGCTCATTTGCAGCTCTGCTGGCGATTTTTCTGCTTGGCGCCTACACGATCCGGCTGTCGCGCCGCCGTTTCCGCGAGGTAGCCCTCGCCCAGGAAGAGCTGATGCGCAAGAACATCGAGCTCGGCAACGAGATCCGGACGCGCGAGACGGCCGAATCGCAGATCCGCCAGATGCAGAAGATGGAGGCGGTCGGCCAACTGACCGGCGGTATCGCCCACGATTTCAACAACATGCTGGCGGTGATCATCAGCGCCATGAACCTCGCCCAGCGCAAGCTCGCGCGCGGCGAGCACGACGTCGCGAAATTCATTGAGGCTGCAGCCGACGCGGCGATGCGCGCCGCCAATCTGACGTCCCGGCTGCTTGCCTTCTCGCGCCAGCAGCCGCTGGCGCCGCAAGTGGTCGACACCAATCGTCTGGTTACCGGGATGTCGGACCTGTTGCGGCGGGCGCTCGGCGAAACCATCCGCATCGAAACCGTGCTGGCCGGCGGCCTGTGGAAAACCCATGCCGATCCAAGCCAGATCGAGAACGCCATCCTCAACCTGGCGGTCAACGCCCGCGACGCCATGGACGACAATGGCAAGCTGACCATCGAGACCGCCAACAGCCATCTCGACGACAGCTACGCCGTCACCCATGCCGAGGTCAAAGCCGGTCAGTATGTGATGATCGCGGTCAGCGATACCGGCGCCGGCATGTCGGCGGACGTCATGGAGAAGGCCTTCGAGCCGTTCTTCACCACCAAGCCGGTCAACAAGGGCACTGGGCTGGGGCTGAGCCAGGTCTTCGGCTTCGTCAAACAGTCGGGCGGCCACGTCAAGATCTATTCCGAACCCGGCGAAGGCACGACGATCAAGCTCTATCTGCCGCGCTTCTTCGGTGCGGAAGAGGCGGTCCTGCCAACCGCCCGAGGTGACAATCTCGCCGCGGTCACCGAGACGGTCCTCGTTGTCGAGGACGACGCCCGCGTGCGCGCTTCGACCACGGATGCGCTGCGCGAACTCGGTTACACCGTCATCCATGCCGGCAGCGGCCAGGAAGCTTTGCAGAAACTGGCGGACAATCCGGGCGTGGCACTTCTGTTCACCGACATCGTCATGCCGGTGATGAACGGCCGCAAGCTCGCCGAGGAAGCGGTCGCGCGCCTGCCGCAGCTGAAGGTGATCTTCACCACCGGCTTCACCAGGAACGCCGTGGTCCACAATGGCGTGCTCGACCATGACGTGCATTTCCTGGCCAAGCCCTTCAACATCGAGCAACTGGCGACAAAACTGCGCGACGTGCTGGACGCGAAATAGGCGGCGGCTCAGCCGCCGTCAGGCCGAAGCAGCCGTGCTTGTCCACAGGCCGGGGTAGCTGACGACGAAGCCCGCCGCTGAAACCACGAGGATATCGTTGTAACCAAACATCGGCGCGGCATAGGCGTAGCGGCCTTCATCGAGCCGCTGGTAGCTCTGTTCAAGGCGCGTCAGCTTGAGCTCGGGGAAGGTCAGATAGGCGGCCGGCGCCGGTGTTGCCTGGCCGACGCCGAGGTCGAACCGGCGGATCGCCAGCAGGTTCGATGCCGGCGTGAAACCGAGATCGACGTCGACCAGGCCGGCGACGTCCCGCTGGACTTCACCGTTCAGCGTCCACTGGCCGGCGGCATCCCGTTCGATGACAAAGTGCAGTTCGCGCAGGCCGAGAAAGCCATCCACCCGGGCTGCCCTTGTGTGCCAGCCGGCATCGCAGACCACCTCATAGGCAAGGCAGCATGGCTTGTCATCCTGGACGAAAATGGCCTGCCCCTTTGAGGCTGTAGCCGTCCTCGGCCTGCGAAAGCAGGCAGGAATCGTGGCCCTCTACATCCAGCCGACACCAAAGAATCGATGCTGGCGCTAATGTCATGGATCCACTCCATCGAATTCGATTTCAAAAACGATGCTCCTCTTTCGCCCGCCAGGCCAACCGTGTTTCATCGCGGCGTTTGGCAGCTGACATGCCCCTGACAGGGTGTGCCGCCATGTCAGCAAGGAAAATTGTTGCCTTGACATTCGCGGCCTCACACCCGACTTCCTAACGCTCCCAAGCAATTCCAGGAAAAGTGGGAACCGGTTTTCCGTCCGAAATTGCGCCCGAATAAAGAGCTCTAGGAGACCCGCCCCATGCCAGAGCCCCGTCGATCGACGATCGATGCCGGAGAAGTCGAACGCTTCTCAGCCCTTGCCGCCGAATGGTGGAACCCGAACGGCAAATTCCGCCCGCTGCACAAGTTCAACCCGGTCCGGCTGGCCTATATCAGGGACCAGGTGGCGGCGCGTTTCGGCCGTGATCCGCGCGCGGCGCGGCCCTTCGAAGGCCTGCGCTTCCTCGACATTGGCTGCGGCGGCGGGCTGTTGTGCGAGCCGATGGCCAGGCTGGGCGCCGAAGTGGTCGGCGCCGACGCGTCGGCAACCAACATCGAGGTGGCCAAGCTGCACGCGGCCGAAGGCGGCGTCACGGTCGACTACCGCGCGACGACCGCGGAAGACCTTGCCGATTCCGGCGAGAAATTCGATGTCATCCTCAACATGGAAGTGGTCGAGCATGTCGCCGACATCGACCTGTTCATCGGCAAGTGCGCAGAGATGGTGAAGCCCGGCGGCATCATGTTCGTGGCCACCATCAACCGAACGCTGAAAGCGCTCGGTCTGGCCATCATCGGCGCTGAATATGTGCTGCGCTGGCTGCCGCGCGGCACCCACCAGTTCGGCAAGCTGGTGCGGCCGGAAGAGCTGGAAAAGGCGCTGGGCAGCGCCGCCATGACCGTCATCGACCGCACCGGCGTCATCTACCATCCGCTCGCCGACCGCTGGCAGCGCTCCAAGGACATGGACGTCAACTACATGGTGCTGGCCGAGAAGGGGTCGGTCTGAACGAAGGAGCGTTGGCGGCCGTGGACATAGCGAAGGCCCGAAAGCTCGCGCTCGATCTTCCCGAAACGGTCGAGAAATCGCATTTCGGCAAGGCTGACTTCCGCGTCCGCAACCGCATCTTCGTGTCGCTGCCCGAAGCCGACCGTGCCGTCGTCAAGCTCGACCGCGACCAGCAAGAGATGATGGCGGCGGCCGAACCGTCGGTTTTCAGGCCGGTGCCCGGCGGTTGGGGCCAAAAGGGCTGGACGTCGATCATGCTCGAAGCCTGCGACGAACAGACGTTTCGCAGCGCAATTCGAACGGCCTGGCGAAATGTCGCCCCGCCCACCTTGCGCAAACGCTTCGACGCGAACGAGATCTAACCCGCTACGCCTTCTGGCTTTGTGCCTTGGTGGTGATGATCACGCCGATGGTGATGATGACCGCACCGGCCCAGGTCAGCAACTGATAGTGCTCGCCGAGGAAGATCGTGCCGGCAAACAGCCCGACGGCCGCCGCCACATAGCCGATCTGGCTGAGATAGACCGGTCCGCCGACCGCCTGCAGCCGGAAGAAGAAAGCAAACATCGCCGAAGCTGACGCAACCTGCGCGACGACGACCAGCGGCACGCTGGCGAGCGGGGCGAAGGCGCCGACGCCGAACAGTGCCAGAATTCCGATCAGCAGCAGCGTTGCCGAGGCCAGATGGCTGCCGACCGCAAGCTCGATCGGGCCGGTGCCTTCAGGCCAGTCGACGGTGCGATAGATGTTGCCTGCAGCAAGGCTGACCGGGATCATGAGCCCGACCAGAACCCAGAAGACATCAGCCGGCTGGCCGGCCTCGCCTCGAGTCACCGCCACCATGACCGCGCCGATGAAGCCAACGGCGATGCCGATGATGCCGAGCATGTTGGGCCGCCGGACGCCGAGCAGGATGGAAAACACCAGCGTGACGACAGGCGACAGCGTGAACATGATGCCGGTGTAGCCGGCGCCGAGATGCGGGATAGCCGAAAACATCAACAAATTGGGCGCGGCATAGGATACGGCGGCCGTGATGAAGAAATAGCGCAGCCGGTGCGGGGTGAGCCGCACGCGCTGGCCGCTGACAAGCAAAGCACACAGCAGCACGGTGCCGGCGCCGAACGATATGACGAAGGCCCAGACCATGGCCGGAACGCCGGCAGCCGTCGCCAGCTTGCCGAAAGGCAGGGTCAGGCCGAGCAGGCCGCCGGTGACGACCAGCAGGCCGAGCGCCGATTCCCAGAGCAATTTCATCGGATAGTCCCGTCCACTCACTTGCGAAATTGGCACTTGCGGCGCTGCGCCGGTCTTGTATCTTGAGGTAGCATAGCACAAAGATTCTTAACGTAAAGATATTTAATGGTAAGACAAATGGATCGCGCGGCAAAGGCGGTCGAGCAATGGAAACGCGAACGGCCGGATCTGGACGTCTCGCCAATGCTGGTGCTTGGACGGCTGAATGAAGCCTCGTCGCTGGTCGCCCGCGACCGCCTCGCCCCGCTATTTGCCCGTTTCGGATTGCAGGCCGGCGAATTCGACGTGCTGGCAACGCTGCGGCGTTCCGGCCAGCCTTATGCGCTGACACCAACCGCTCTCTACGAGGCGACGATGGTGACGTCGGGCGCCATGACCAACCGGCTCGACCGGCTGGAAAAGGTAGGATTGATCCTGCGCGGCCCCCACCCCAACGACCGACGCGGCATCGTCGTTCAACTCACCGAAAAGGGCCTGGCGTTGATCGACGAGGCCCTGACCGCCCACGTCGCCAACGAGCACGAAATCCTCGCCGGCCTCAGCGGCGATGAACGTCAGACGCTTGCCCGGTTGCTTGGCAAATTGATCGAAGCCGTGAGCTGATCGCTCAGTTCCGCTCGTCGGGAAAACTCGGGATCGGCATGAACTCGACGCCGTCCTCGGCCAGGCTCTTGGCCTCGTCCAGCGTCGCTTCGCCATAGATGCCGCGCGCATCGGTTTCACCGAAATGGATCTTGCGCGCCTCCTCGGCGAATTTGTCGCCGACATAGTCGGCATTCTCACGCACCTTCTCGGCCATCGCCTTCAGCTGCGCCAAAGCCTGCTTCTGCGCTTCGCCCATGGCCAGCGCGATCGTTTCCTGCTTGCGGGCGGTGGAGACCGCCGGCGCCATCAGCGCCTTTTGCACCTTGTGCGAACCGCAGCTCGGGCAATCGACGAAGCCGCGCTTTTTCTGCGTGTCGAAATCGTCATTGCTGCGAAACCAGCCCTCGAACTCGTGCTCATGCTCGCAGATCAGGGCAAAGCGGATCACGAAGCTGCGCCCCTCAGCCGCGGCACTTCTGCCGTGCCGGCATTGACGGCAAAATCGCGCGCGTTCTTGAGGTTGGGGATTTTTTTGCGCGCAGCCGAAGATTGTGCGGTGTCAATCTCGGCAACGATCACGCCAGGCTCGGCATGCGCCGCCTCAGCGATGATGCGGCCCCATGGATCGACGATCAGCGAATGGCCATAGGTCTCGCGGCCGTCCTCGTGCACACCACCTTGCGCCGCGGCGACGACATAGGCGCCGTTCTCGATGGCGCGGGCCCTCAGCAGAACATGCCAGTGGGCTTCGCCGGTCTGGCGGGTGAAGGCGGCGGGCACGGAAAGCAGATCGGCGCCGGCCTGCGCCTCGGCGCGGAACAGCTGCGGAAAACGCAGATCGTAACAGACGGCGAAGCCAAGTCTGGCGCCATCTATCTCGGTAACGACGGCCTCGGTGCCCGGCTCATAGGCAGCGGATTCGCGCCAGCTCTCGCCATTGTCGAGATCGACATCGAACATGTGGATCTTGTCGTAGGTGGCAAGCGTGGCGCCGTCCGGTCCAAACAGCAGCGCGCGGTTGGCGAGCTTGCCGTCGGCACGCAGGATGGCGGTCGAGCCGATATGCAGGAAGACGCCGAGTTCGCTGGCAAGCTTGCGCGCGGTCGAAACGATAATGTCCTTGTCTTCCGACGTGAAGGAGGCCGCCCTGGCTTCCTTGTCGCGGATCAGCGCGCCGGTCATTTCCGGGGTCTGGATGTAGGTGGCACCAAGGCTTGCCGCCTCGCGCACCAGCCGTTCCAGATCGACCGCGTTGCGTTCGGGGCTCTCGCCCGAACGCATCTGGATCGCCGCCGCCTTGAAAACACCCATTGTCATGTCCCTTTTGAGCAATTCCAGGAAAAGTGTGTCGCGGTTTTCCGTCCGGAATTGCGTAAAACAAAAAACGGAGCGGTTCTACGAACCGGTCCGTGCCGTCGAGCCGTTGGCAAGCAGCCTGTCCAGCTGCCCCCGCGCCTCCAGTTCGTGGAGTTCGTCGGAACCGCCGACATGTGTGTCGCCGATGAAAATCTGCGGAAAGGTGGTTCGCCCGTGCGCCCGCGAAATCATTTCCTGGCGCAATTCCGGCGAGAAGGAAGCATCATGCTCGGTGTAGGCAACACCCTTGCGATCGAGCAGCCGCTTGGCCGCCGCGCAATAGCCGCACATCATGCGGGTGTAGATCGTCACATCGAGCATCAGCCTGCAATCCTGTCTTTCCCCGATCTTATATAGTCGCGGACTCGTCGGCCCGAAAGTCCCCCGGCAGGACACGCGCGAAGGTCAGCACGTCGACCCCTGCGGCGCCGCCCTTTTTCAATGCCTTGGCGACCGAGCGCACGGTGGCGCCGGTGGTGTAGACATCGTCGACCAGAAGCACGCGGCGGCCGGCGATCTCGATTTCCGCTTCCGTGGGCACACGAAAGGCGGCGCGCACATTGTCCTCGCGCTCCTGCCGCTCCAGCCCGACCTGCTGGCGCGTGAGTTTGACGCGCCGGATCGCCGAGGGAGAGAAACGCAACCCACTGAGCTGCGAAACAGCCCTTGCCAGTTCCGCCGACTGGTTGAACTGGCGCCTGAAAAAGCGCCGCCAGTGCAGCGGCACCGGCACGACGACGTCGGCGTCCGCGATCAGTTCGGCGCCGGCGCGCAGCATCCAGCGCGCCATCCATGGCGCCAGATCGGTGCGGTCCTGGTATTTCAGCCCTTGCACCATCTGGCGGGCGACGCCCGAATAGGCCACGGCCGCCCGCGCCCGCTCGAAAGGCGGCGGATCGGCGATCGCTTCGGCCGACAGGAACCMCTCGCCCATGTCGTGGGTGAATGGCGTGCCCATCACCGCGCACCACGGCCGCTCCAGCAACCTGAGCTTGGGCCAACAGGCGCCGCACAAAACGCCCGGCTGCGAGACATGCCTGCGGCAGCCGGCGCAGACCGGCGGGAACAGCATCCGTGCCGGCCAGTCCAACACCGCCCGTTTCAACATGGTTTGAGCGAGGCTCTTGATCTCCATCACCGGATCGGCCACGTGGTTTGTCGTCCGCGCCACCATATCACAAGGCGGACAAACAGGGATGTTTGCCTTGCAGCCCATCATCGATACAGAGCTCTGGCTGACACACAAGCGCCGGGCATTGGGCCATCCCGTGGCCGGCGCCGATTTTCTGATGCGGCGGGCAGCGGAAGACCTCGCTGACCGGCTCGGCGCGGTCGAGCGCAAATTCGGCAAGGCCGCCGTGCTGTTTTGCCAGACGCCGGCCGCAACGGATGTGGTTGCTGCGAGCGGCAAGGCAGCGGAGATCGTGCGCGTCGAGGCGGACCCAATGTTTCTGGACAGCCGGCCAGGGCTGCTGGCACCGCTGGAGACCGTGCCGTTTCCGCCGGAAAGCCTGGACCTCGCCGTCTCGCTGCTGTCGTTGCAGGCAATGAACGACATTCCCGGCATGCTGGTGCAGATCCGCCGGGCGCTCAGGCCCGACGGGCTTTTCCTTGGCGCCTTCGCCGGCGTCGGCACACTTTCAGAACTGCGCGAAAGCCTGCTCGCCGCCGAGACCGAGCTTTATGGCGGCGCCAGCCCGCGTGTCATCCCCTTCACCGATGTCCGCGACGCCGGCGCACTTCTGCAGCGCGCCGGCCTTGCGCTGCCGGTGGCCGACGTCGAAACGCTGACCGTCCGCTACGACACTCTGTTCGATCTCGCTGCCGATCTCAGGGCGATGGGCGAAACCAGCGCGCTGACCGATCGCAGCCGACGGCCGGGTGCGCGGAAGCTGTTTGGCCGTGCCGCCGAAATCTATGCCGAACGCTTTTCGGACGCCGACGGTCGGATCAGGGCAAGTTTCTCTGTTGTCTGGATGTCGGGCTGGGCACCCGATGCCTCGCAGCAAAAGCCCTTGAAACCGGGCTCGGCGAAGGTCTCGCTGAAAACGATACTGGAAAATCCCGACGGGCGGTGACGGCGCTCCGGATCAGTGCTCGGCGAAGGCGTTGGCAAGCTTGCTGTTGGTGTCGCTGAACAGAAACTGGATCGCATTGCCGACTTTGCCGATGCCGCCGACGATGGCAAGCGACAGCACGGCGACAATCAGGCCATATTCAATGGCCGTAGCGCCTGTTTCGTCTTCCAAGAATCGCTGCAACAATGTCTTCATGATCGTTGATCCCTCTTGTCACGACCATACCGCCGACCTGTTAAGAAAGGTTAACGGCATAAGCTTAACAGGCGATGAAACGGGGCCTGCGTTAAGGAAATCAATAAGCTTTTGTTGACCTTCTTCGTCAGCAGTCACCGCTGCGCCGGCCATCGGCGCGGATGACGCAGACCGAGTTGGGTGAGGGCTGCAGCACGCTTCTGCGCAGCGTATAGGTGGCGCGCGAGCCGATCGAACCGGTGCTCATCGTGTCCAGCCCGTTTGCAACAGCATCGCGGCTGGACGATCGCGTCTGTTTGTCGAGGACGGGAACCGCAATCAGGGCCAGCGCCACCGCGGCCGAGCCGAACAGCAGCGTGATGCGCAATACGCTCATGCCGGCATTGGCGGCGCGAAAGCTGCGATCCGGCCGGATCGAATCCCACTCCCTGTCGAGGCTCATGCAATCGCTCCCCAGCGAAATCGATAGGCGGCCAGACACCGCTTCGTGACAATTTTTCACGATGAGATAAATCTTCCATTAACGCTGGCTAAATCAGGCCGGCGAAACGGCTTCTGCTCACAACAGGTCTATGAGGAACTGGATCAGCGGCGCATCGGCCGGCGGCATCGGATAGTCGCGCATCTGCTTTGGCCGCACCCATTTCAACGCCTGCCCCTCTTTCGGCTGTGCGATGCCGCGAAAGCGGCGGCAGACGAAGAGCGGCATCAAGAGATGGAAATCATCGTAGGAATGGCTGGCGAAGGTGAGCGGCGCCAGGCAGGGTATGTCGGTCTCGATGCCGATCTCTTCCTGCAGCTCGCGGATCAGGCACTGTTCCGGCGTCTCGCCGGGCTCGACCTTGCCACCCGGAAACTCCCACAGGCCGGCAAGCTGCTTGCCCTCGGGCCGCTGCGCCAGAAGCACGCGGCCATCGGTATCGACCAGCGCGCAGGCGGCGACCAGCAGCAGGCGTTTACCTTTGGCAATCTCGCTCATGCGCCTGGCGGCCGGCGATAGTGGTAGCGATAGACTTCCTCGAAGCCGAGCGAGCGATAGAGCGCCAGCGCCGGCACATTGCCGGCCTCGACCTGCAGCCAGGCTTCCCGCGCCCCGCGCAGCCTGGCCCACTTCAGCGCCGACAGGATCAGGTTGCGTCCATGGCCCTTATTGCGCGCCGATTTGTCGGTGGCGATCTCGAACAGGCCGGCAAGATCGCCGTCATGGACGCAGATCAACACAGCCAGCGGGTCGGCCGCTTCCTCGAACGCAAACAGCCCGACCTCGGGTTGAATCGCGCCGATGATTTCCGAAAGGCCCGGCCGCAGCGATGGATCCGAGCCGCTGACCTTGAGCGACGCACCGAGAAAGCGGCTGATGTCCTTCAGCGGAATCTGGTCCATGGCCGGCGCCAGCTGCGCATCCGCCAGCGGCAGCCGCATCACCAGCGATTCGTCGAATGTGCTCCAGCCCTCATTGTCGAGATGCCTGGCCAGGTCCGGCCCCGACAGCGGCGAGATGCGGAAGGTGAGCGGCCTGCCATAGGCGTCGAAGCGCCGGCTGGCGCGGCCGATGCGCTCGGCTATGTGCTGGGTATCGCCGGGATCGAGCGGGTTGACCGAGTTCAGCCGCTTGGCCGGATGGCCGGCCGTCAGCCGCACCACCCAGGTGCCGTCATAGTGGACGGCCGCCGCCGGCCAGGCGCGAAAACCCGCCGCCTCGTAGCGGCGCACGATGGCGAGCATGCTTGCCGGATGCCTGGAAGCCAATTCCATCAGCTCCGGTAATCGCCATTGATGGCGACATATTCCTTGGTGAGGTCGCAGGTCCACACCGTCGCCTTGCCGCGGCCGATGCCGATATCGGCGCGGATGCGGATGTCGTCGCGCTTCATATAGGCCGAGGTCGCTTCCTCGGAATAGTTGGGGTCGCGCTCGCCTTCATGCGCCAGCCGGTTGTCGCCGAACCAGATCGACAGAAGGTCGCGATCGGCCGGTTCGCCGGCCTTGCCGACGGCCATGACGACGCGGCCCCAATTGGCGTCCTCGCCGGCAACCGCTGTCTTGACCAGCGGCGAATTGGCGATCGACAGCGCAATGCGCTTGGCCGAGCGCGCCGATTTCGCGCCGGTGACGGTGACTTCGACCTGCTTGCGGGCGCCCTCGCCGTCGCGCACCACTTGCAGCGCCAGCGATTTCAGCACCTTGCCAAGTGCGCGGCGGAAGGCGCCGAGGCGCGCATCCTTGGGATCGCTGATGGTGGGCGCGCCGCGCTTGGCCGCAGCGCCGGTGGCGAACAACAGCAGCGTGTCGCTGGTCGAAGTGTCGCTGTCGACGGTGACCGCATTGAAGGTCTTGGCGGTGCCGCGCGACAACAAATCTTGCAGCACCGGGGCGGCGATCGGCGCGTCGGTGGCGATGAAGGACAGCATCGTCGCCATGTCGGGCGCGATCATGCCTGCGCCCTTGGAAATGCCGTTGATGATGACGTCGGCGTCGCCGAGCTTGACCGTCGCGGTCGCCACTTTCGGATAGGTGTCGGTGGTCATGATGGCCTTGGCCGCTTCGGTCCACAGGTCCGGCTTGCCGTCCTTGACCAGTCCGGAGAGCAAATGGCTGAATTTGGTGGTGTCGAGCGGCTCGCCGATCACCCCGGTGGAGGCGAGGAACACTTCGCCAGGCGTGCAGCCCGCGGCCTTGGCCGCCGCCTCGCCGGTCAGCTGGGTAGAGGCGCGGCCCTTCTTGCCGGTGAAGGCGTTGGCGTTGCCGGAGTTGACGACCAGCACCCGCGCCTTGCCGGAACCAAGGTTCTGCCGGCAGAAATCGACCGGCGCCGAGGGGCATTTCGATTTCGTGAACACGCCGGCGACAGCGGTGCCGGCGTCGAAGACCATGGCCAAAAGGTCGGTGCGGTTCTTGTATTTGATCCCGGCCTCGGCGGTGGCGATGCGCACGCCCTCAATGGCAGGCATTTTGGGATATTTCTTCGGCGCGAGCGGCGAAATCGTTGCGGACATTGGGGACCTCGGGCGACGGAAAAACGCTGGGGAAGGCCGGTTTGCCCGATACCACGGCCCGGCGCAAGGGCGTTTTCTTGGCCGCCGGTGCCGGCAAGCCAGCTTGGATTAAGCTTGCATTTCAAATCCGTTGGCGTCACCGGGGCCTCTGGCGTTATGATATCGGCCATGGGCAGGCTGGTGATCTTGGCGATGGCGCTTATGGGGCTTTTGGTCCTGAGCGCCGATGCGCAGCCGGAACGGCGCGTGGCGCTGGTGATCGGCAACGGCACCTATGCCGAAGCCGGCACGCTCGCCAATCCGGTCAACGACGCCCTCGACATTGCCGGCAAGCTGCGCTCGATCGGCTTCGACGTTATCGAAGGCAACGATCTCGGCAAGCGCGAGCTCGAGCGCAAGATCGGCGAGTTTTCCGATGCGCTGCAAGGTGCGGGCGTCGGGCTGTTCTATTATGCCGGCCACGGCCTGCAGGTCGAAGGGCGCAACTACATCGTGCCGGTCGACGCGCGGCTCGACATGCCGGTCAAGCTGCAGCTCGAAGCCGTGCCCATCGACGAAGTCCTCGACATCATGGAACAGCAGACCAAGGTCAGCCTGGTGTTTCTCGATGCCTGCCGCAACAATCCCTTTGCCCGTAGTCTCAGCCGCACCGCCACCACGCGCTCGGCGACGGCGCTTGCCGGCCTGGCGCAGTTCGATTCGACGCGCGGCTCCTTCATCGCCTTCTCAACCGCGCCGGGCGCTGTCGCCATGGACGGAACCGGGCGCAATTCACCGTTTGCCGCCGCCCTGCTGCGGCACATGGCCGAACCTGGCCAGAGCATCAACGACATGATGATCGCGGTGCGCCGCGACGTGGTTTCCGAAACCCGCGAGGGACAGCGCCCCTGGGAACAGGGTTCGCTGCTCGAGCGGTTTGAGTTCGTGCCTGGCGGCGAAACGGTTGCGCAGAAGCCCCCGGTCGCTCCGGCACCCGAGACAAAGGTCGCGGCACTCGAACGCTCCGTCGGCGACGACAAGACCGCCATCGAGAAATTCCTGCGTGACGACTATCTGGCGCCCGATGCCGCGGCGATCGGCGAGACCGTCAAGCGGCTCTATGCCCCTTCCGCCACCATCTTCGGCACGCGCTACGACAGCGACGCCGTCGTCAAGCTCAAGACCGACTGGTTCGCGCAATTTGCATC
Organism: Mesorhizobium sp. P2_B11; assembly: GCF_056404855.1. NCBI lineage: Bacteria > Pseudomonadati > Pseudomonadota > Alphaproteobacteria > Hyphomicrobiales > Phyllobacteriaceae > Mesorhizobium > Mesorhizobium sp. P2_B11. The sequence continues at coordinate 13,734 of NZ_JBFUDF010000016.1, read as the reverse complement.
CTGGTCGTTCAGCCTCGAGCCCGGCAGCCTCGGCGTGACGCCACAGGGCGAGGACCGCGCCGAAGCCGTGTTCGCGATGAGCTATGATTACCAGCCGAAGGACAAATCGTTGGCGCGTATGACCGGCAAGGCCAAGGTCACGCTCGGCCTTGTCAAAAGCGACGGCCAATGGCGGATCGCCTCCGAAACCTCGCAAGCGATGAACTGAATTTCCTCGAAGGGCGAATGTGGGCCTGCTTCCACAACTCGCTGGAAACGGGCCGTTTCGTTTGACTGCCGGCTCACCTATATTGCCGGCGAAAGCAGTTGGCGAGGACATCAATGGGCGAGGATCCGGCGCGCAGATCGATCGGGGCGCGGCGCAATCCCGACAGCGCCGAGGCCATTCTCGAAGCCGCGGAGGCCGTGCTGGTGGAGGCTGGCTATGCCGGCTTCTCCATCGAAGCCGTGGCGCGGCGCGCACGCGCCGGAAAGCCCACGATCTATCGCTGGTGGCCGAGCAAGGCGGCCTTGCTGCTGGAGGTCTACAAGCGGCAAAAGCGCGTCGCCGTCCCCGATACCGGCAATCTCGAAGACGATCTCGTCGGTTTCCTTCAAAACCTCTTCTCGCACTGGCGCGACACATCCTCGGGCAGCGTGTTCCGGTCGCTGGTGGCCGAAGCGCAGTCCGATGAAGCGGCGGCCGTGGCCCTGACCGGCTATGCCGATGGACGTCGGTCCCACACCGCCCGGATCATCGAGCGCGCCAAGGTACGAGGCGAGGTTGCGGCCGATGTCGATGCGGCGCTGGTCGCCGACCTCGTGGCTTCCTACGCCTGGAAACACCTTTTGACCAACCGTCTCGACGAAGACGAGGTGACAATCCGCGCCACCGTCCGCTATGTGACGTCAGGCATCTCTCGCTGATCGCCGACAACCGCCGGGGGGGCAACTTGACCGAAAACGCCGTACCGGTTCTGCCCGTCAGCCTGATCATCGTTTCCGACTATCTGACACCCGATGGCGATGACGAACTGCGCCGGGCAGTGCGCGCCTATGCGCGTGATGCGCGCGGCGTGCCTAGCGAAATCATCATCATGCTGCCGCATGGCCACGCATCGGCAATCGAGGCCGCACCATCTGGAAAACCGGCCTTTTCCTGCCCTTCGGTGATCGTCGCGACGCATGACAGCGACGAGTCCTCGCAACTGAAAGACGCGGCACTCGCCTATTGCCGCCATGACCTCGTCGCCGTGGTCGAGGCCGATTGCCTGACGCGGCCCGGATGGCTGGCGATCCTTTACGAAGCTGTCGTGAAAAATCCTGAGATCGATGCGATTTCCGGCCGCACCACCTACGACAAGGACACCATGATGATGCGGGTGATGTCGCTGCTCGACCGCGGCTTCATCGAACGCCGCAACCGCAGCGGCCAGATCATCCATGTCAGCAACAATGGCGCGCTGTACCGGCGACCGGTTCTCGAACGCTATCGCTTCGAAGCCGATCATGGGCCTTTCGTCTCCTCGCATCTGCGGCAGCACGCAATGCTGAGGGATGGCGTGACCATGGAAGTAGCCACCGAGGCGGTCTCGATCCACGCCTATGAGGGGCTGGGTTTCATCTGGGACGTCAGGCGCAACAAGGGCTACCAGTTCGCGCGCATGGATTTGCTGACGAAAGGGCGGCGCTCGAGGCTTGGCCTCGCCTGGCGGGCGGTGAAAACGTCCTTCAAGGAAAACCGCCAGACGGCACAGGCCGTCGGCACGGCGTTTTGCCGCTGGACGGACTGGCCGCTGTTCTGGGCGATGATGCTTCTGCTGCGCATTCCCGAATTCAGCGGCGCCCTTGCTGCCGGCGATCCGGCGGCGTTCAAGGCGTCCACCCACTATCGCTGACTTTCCGCCGGAAGACTCGAAACAAAAAAAAGGGCGCCAAACGGCGCCCTTTTGCATGCTTTTCGAGGCTGGCCTTACTTGCCGGCTTCCATCGTGTCGACGGCCTTCTTCAAATTGGCGTCGGGAATTTCGACCTTGGCGGCGGCGCGCAGCTGCTTGACCAGCGCGAAATACTTGTCGCGGATCACCGCCTGCTTGGCCTGGTCCTTGACGTCGTCGAACGCCGGCGGCTGCTTGACGCGCTTGTCCTCGAGCTTGATGACATGCCAGCCGAACTGCGATTGCACCGGCTCCTTGGTGTATTTGCCGACGTCGAGCGCGAATGCCGCCTTGTCGAATTCCGGCACCATCTGGCCCGGGCCGAACCAGCCGAGATCGCCGCCATTGGTCTTGCCCGAGGGATCGCTGGTGTGCTCGTTGGCGAGCTTCTGGAAATCGGCGCCGCCGTCGAGCTGCTTGATGATTGCCTCGGCCTCTTCCTTCGTCTTCACGAGGATGTGACGGGCATGAACCTCATTGACAGGCGGCGTGCTGGCGATTTCCTGGTCGTAGCGGGCGCGCACCTCGGCGTCGGTAACCTTGTCGACGACGCCCTTCTCGACCATTTCGCCATGCAGCGCGCGCTGCTGCAGGAACGCCATGCGGCGCTGGAATTCGGGATCCTTGTCGAGCCCGGTGGCGACCGCCTGGGCGGCCATGACGCGGATCTCGATGGCCGCCGAAAGGGCGGCGGCGCGGCGCTGCTCGGGCGGCAACTGCGCGAACTGCTGCGACAGCTCACCCTCGGCAAGCCCAAGGTCCGCCTCGGTCAGCTTCTCGCCATTGACGGTTGCAATCACCGCATTGGGATCGACGGGCGCGGCTGCCGGCGCGGCTGCAGCAGCATCGGCCGCGGCGGGAGCGGCTTCCTGGGCCATGACAGGAGACAGCGACAGAGCCGACAGGCCGAGGGCCAGGCCAAGGCTGGCGAGCGACGCACGGCGAAACAGTAAGGACATCAAGATTAACTCCAAGGGGGATTGGTCGGGCTTGCAGATCAGCCGGATTGTGGCGGAATTTGGCGCTGCCCATAGGGCTAACGCGGCGTTGACATCAGTTGAGCCCCCTCTTATCTGTCCAACGACTTTGCGTCCAGAACCGTTTTCCGGGCGCTTTTTGCGTTTGTCTGCGTTTCACGCGGAATTGATGGGGCCGGCCGGTGCCCATCTTAGATTGAGAATTCTATCGAAAGGACCATTGGATGGTCAGTCTCGGCGGTCTCGCCCGTAAGGTTTTCGGCTCCTCCAACGATCGCCGCGTCAAGGCGACCCGGCCGCGTGTCGAGGCGATCAACGCCATGGAAAACGAGATGCGGGCGCTGTCCGATGCCGAGCTGCAGGCTCGCACGGAGAAATTCCGCCAGGACATCGCCAACGGCGCCACTCTCGATGACCTGCTGATACCGGCCTTCGCCACCGCCCGCGAGGCGGCGCGCCGCGTGCTCGGCATGCGCCCGTTCGATGTGCAGCTGATCGGCGGCATGGTGCTGCACAATGGCGGCATCGCTGAAATGCGCACCGGCGAAGGCAAGACCCTGGTCGCCACCCTGCCTGTCTATCTCAACGCGCTGGCCGGCAAGGGCGTCCACGTCGTCACCGTCAACGACTATCTCGCCACGCGCGACTCCGAATGGATGGGCCGCGTCTACAAATTCCTCGGCCTTTCGGTCGGCGTCATCGTCCACGGTCTCTCCGACGAGGAGCGCCGCGTCGCCTACGCCGCCGACGTCACCTATGCCACCAACAACGAGCTCGGCTTCGACTATCTGCGCGACAACATGAAGTATGAACGCGCCCAGATGGTGCAGCGCGGCCACAACTACGCSATCGTCGACGAAGTCGAYTCCATCCTGRTCGACGARGCGCGCACGCCGCTGATCATTTCCGGTCCGCYCGAAGACCGTTCGGAAATGTACAACACCATCGACGCCTTCATGCTGCAGCTCGGCCCGGCCGACTACGAGATCGACGAGAAGCAGAAGACCTCGATCTTCACCGAGGAAGGCACCGAGAAGCTGGAGAACCTGCTGCGCGCGGCCGGCCTGCTCAAGGGCGAGTCGCTCTACGACGTCGAGAACGTCGCGATCGTTCACCATGTCAACAACGCGCTGAAGGCGCACCAGCTGTTCCAGAAGGACAAGGACTACATCGTCCGCAATGGCGAGATCGTCATCATCGACGAGTTCACCGGCCGCATGATGCCGGGACGCCGCTATTCGGAAGGCCTGCACCAGGCGCTCGAAGCCAAGGAGCATGTGGCGATCCAGCCGGAAAACCAGACGCTGGCCTCCGTCACCTTCCAGAACTATTTCCGCCTCTACAAGAAGCTGTCCGGCATGACCGGCACGGCGCTGACCGAGGCCGAGGAGTTCGGCAACATTTACGGCCTCGAAGTCACCGAGATCCCGACCAATCTGCCGGTCATCCGCAAGGATGAGGACGACGAGGTCTACCGGACGGTCGAGGAGAAGTACAAGGCGATCGTCAAGGAGATCAAGGAAGCGCGCGCCAAGGGCCAGCCAACGCTGGTCGGCACCACATCCATTGAAAAATCCGAGCAGCTGGCCGAGCGCCTGCGCAAGGAAGGGTTCAAGGATTTCGAGGTGCTGAACGCCCGCCATCACGAGCGTGAGGCGGCCATCGTCGCCCAGGCCGGCAAGCCCGGCGCCATCACCATCGCCACCAACATGGCGGGACGCGGCACCGACATCAAGCTTGGCGGCAATGCCGAGATGCGCATCGAGGACGAACTGGGCGACATGCCTGCCGGCCCCGAGCGCGAGGCGCGCGAAAAGGAAATCAACGCCGATGTCGAGCGCCTGAAGGACAAGGCGCTGGCCGCCGGCGGCCTCTACGTGCTTGCCACCGAGCGCCATGAATCGCGCCGCATCGACAACCAGCTTAGAGGTCGTTCAGGAAGACAAGGCGACCCCGGCCGTTCGAAATTCTTCCTGTCGCTGCAGGACGACCTGATGCGCATCTTCGGGTCCGAGCGCATGGACGGCATGCTGCAGAAGCTCGGCCTCAAGGAAGACGAGGCGATCATCCATCCGTGGATCAACAAGGCGCTGGAAAAGGCGCAGAAGAAGGTCGAGGCGCGCAACTTCGACATCCGCAAGAACCTGTTGAAATATGACGACGTCTCGAACGACCAGCGCAAGGTGGTGTTCGAGCAGCGCATCGAATTGATGGACGGCGAAGGCCTGTCCGAGACGATCGCCGAGATGCGCGAAGGCGTCATTGAGGAGATCGTCACCAAGAACATCCCCGAAAATGCCTATGCCGAGCAGTGGAACGTCGCCGGCCTCAAGTCCGAGGTCGCCGAATTCCTCAATCTCGACCTGCCGGTCGAGGACTGGGTCAAGGAAGAAGGCATTGCCGAGGACGACATCCGCGAGCGCCTGACCGAGGCCGCCGACTCCGCCGCCAAGGAGCGCGCCGAGCGTTTCGGCCCCGACGTGATGAGCTATGTCGAACGTTCGGTGGTGCTGCAGACGCTCGACCATCTGTGGCGCGAGCACATCGTCAACCTCGACCATCTGCGTTCGGTCGTCGGCTTCCGCGGCTACGCCCAGCGCGATCCGCTGCAGGAATACAAGGGCGAGGCCTTCGAGCTGTTCCAGGCGCTGCTCGGCAATCTGCGCCAGGCCGTCACCGCGCAGCTGATGCGCGTCGAACTGGTCCGCCAGGCGGCCGAAGCCCCGCCACCCGAGGCGCCCGACATGTTCGGCAGCCACATTGACGGCACCACCGGCGAGGACGATTTTGGCGGCGGCGAGACCGCGCTTCTGGTCCGCCAGGAGAGCAATGCCATCGTCGCTCCCGAAGACCGCGACCCGAACAACCAGGCGACCTGGGGCAAGGTCGGCCGCAACGAAGCCTGCCCCTGCGGCTCCGGCAAGAAATACAAGCACTGCCACGGCGCGTTTGCCTGACACACCTTCCCTTCTCCCCGTTTCACGGGGAGAAGGTGGCCCGCAGGGCCGGATGAGGGGCAGCGCCACCGGTCGCTAATCTAGCTGGCTAAACAACCCTCACAACAACCCAGAATCCCTCGCCGCCGCCGTCGCCYGACCGCGCGACACCGCATCCAGCTTGCCCAGCACCGCCGAGACATGGTGATCGACCGTTTTCGGCGAAATCGTCAACTGCTCGGCGATCCGCTTGTTGGAGAGACCGCGTTCGATCAGCTGCAGCACCTGCATCTGGCGCAAGGTGAGGCCGGCGAGGTTGGCGCGCGTCGAGCGGCGTGGGCCGCGGGCAATGCCGCCAATGCCGTTCTTGCGCATGATTTCGCGCAGCCGCTGGGCGGCCGGCTTTGCCCCCAGACCATCGAATATCTCCAGTGCCAGCCGCTGCCCCTCATCGTCGCCAAGGGTGAGCGCCAGAGCGCGTTCGTAGGGCGCATTCAATTCGACCCACAATGCCGAAGCCGAACGCCAGTCGCCGGTCAAAAGCAGCCGGTATGGCGTTGCCATATCGGCAGTATCGCCGGCAGGCATGTCGGGAGCGAGCAATGTTCGCCATAGCGCCAGTTCGCCGACATGGGCGCGCGAGCGCACCGGCGTTTCGGCGCGGGCGATCAGCGCCAGTGCCTCTTGCCTGTCGCCCAGCCCCAGCCATGCCTGCTCCGCCATCAGCGCTGCGTAGGAACTCACCATCTGCAGGTCCGCACCACTTCCGACGAACCGCGCCATCTCGGCAAACAGCGGCTCGGCCGACGGATCGCCGCGCCTCAGGCGCAGTTTCGCCAGCGCCAGCAGCGCCGGGAGCCGGCCCGCCGTGGTTGTCCGCTCGTTGTCGATGACGTCGGTTGCTGTCGCGGCGGCCTCGTCCCATTGGCCTTGGCGCAGCTGTACATCGGCCAGCATGCCCCTGAGATAGTCGCGCCAGGTGCCGAGGTCGTTTTCGGTGCAATAGTGGATGCCGCTTTCAAGCACCGGCCGCGCCGCGTCGTAGCTCATCTGGGTGATCTCGAAACAGGCGCGATTGGTGAAGGYGCGCGCGGCGTGCTCCTGGAAATTGCCCTGCAGCGCAATTTCAAGGCTTTGGTCGAGGCGCAGGCGGCCGGCAGCTGGATCCAGCCACTGCTCGACGCAGCCGACATTGTTGAGGGCATGCGAGGCGATGTCGGGGCGGTTCATGCGCTCGGCCAGCGCAGCTGCCTTCTCGCCATAGAACAGCGTGTCCTCCACCCTTTCCGACAGCATCGCCAGATGGGAAAGGTTCGAATAGGCCATCGCAAGTTCCGGACCGGCGGGGGCGGCTTCCAGCATTGCCACCGCTTCGGCGCCGAAGGCGACAGCGGCATCGCGGTCATCGCTCATTTCGCTCAGCCTGGAAAGCCATCTCAGGCTGTCGCCTTCCTTCAGCCTGTTGCCGTCGGCCTGATGCAACCGGCGTGCCTCTCCCTGCGACACGAGCGCGTCGGCGATCTTGCCAATGAGGTGGCATTCGAAGGCATGTCTTTCATAGAGTTCCGCGCGTTCCACGACCGGCAGGCTGTCGGCCTGCTGCAAGGCGATCTCGTAGTAGCCGGCCGCATCGCGATGGGCGCCGACGCGCGATGCCTCGCGCGCGGCGATCGGCGCCAGTTCGCGCACCGCGTCCAGATTGTGCGCCTCGACCGCATGATGCACCAGGCGGCCCGTGGAGACGTCGCCATTTTCGAGCAGCGCCGCCAGGGCACGCTGGTTGAACTGCCGCCTGTGCGATGTCGTCAGCATCATTTCGACGGCCCGGCGGGCGATGTCGTGGCGGAACGCGTAGCCGTCGCCGAGATCGTCGAGCAGGCCGTTGGCGACGCATTCGGCAAGCTGGCCGGCGCTGGCGACGCCGCACAGGCCCTGCAAAGCCCAGGCGTCGGCCCGGCGCGGAAACACCGAGACCGCGTCAAGCATTGCGCGGGCCCCGGGCGACAGCCGCTCGGCACGCGCCAGCACCGCGTCGCGCACGCTTGCCGGCAACGCCGTTTCGTTTTCAGCGCACAACAACTCGGTGACGAAGAAGGCATTGCCGGCGGTCGCCCGGTAGATGGCGTCGCCATCGCGGCCGGCCGCATCGGCCAGCGACAGCACGGCCGCCTCGCTGAGCAGCGGCACGTCGATGCGCGCCACGCTGCCGGCCGGGATTTCGCCCAGCGCGCGGCGAACCCGGACCTGGGCTTCGCTGCGATCGTCGCGCGCGGTCACCAGGAGCAGAATCTGGGTGTTGGCGATACGCCGGCCGAGGAAGCGCACGAAATCGAGCGTCGCATCGTCGGCCCAATGCAGGTCTTCGATCACCAGCAGGCTCGGTCCCTTTGCCGCGAAGGCGTCGAGCGCGTCGGAAAACAGCGGCAATCTCTGCCCATGCCGGGCGTCGATGGCGCGCGGCAGCGCCCATTGCGCCTCGCGGGCCAGATCGTAGAGGGGGCCCAGCGGATCGGGGATCGACAGGTCCTCGCAGGCGCTGCGCAACGTCGCCGCGCTCTGCCCGACACGGGCCGCGAACGCCTCGACAAGCGCCGTCTTGCCGGCGCCAGCCTCCCCCGCCAGCACCGCGACGCGGCCATGGCCGCCTATTGCATCGCCAAGCAAGGTCTCCAGCTGCTGCAGCTGCATCTGCCGTTCCAGAAGCATCATCGTCGTCTCGTATGATCGGAGTTTTCCCACCATGGCGGGCCGCTCACGATAGCCCGTGAAGAAAGCGCAGCAATGTGACTTTGCACACATTACCGTGCCCCTTTCCACAAAGAACGACGCCAATATAGGGAATCGTCCCGCCAAATATGGGGAATCGTTCCGATGCGCGGGCCGGGCCGGCATGGTCAACGTCCAGCCGCGCTCCGATCGAGCGTGAATCAATGGAAAAGGAAGCCTTCCATGCCTCGCTATCTGATTGAACGCACATTTCCGGACGGCCTCAACATACCGATGACCGACATCGGCGCCACAGCGGTGGGCGGCGTCGTCATGCGCAATGCCGAAAAGGGCGTCACCTGGATCCAGTCCTTCGTCACGCCCGACAAGAAGCGCAGCTTCTGCATTTACGAAGCGCCCTCGCCCGAAGCGATCCGCAGCACCGCCCAGAAAAACTCGCTGCCGGTCGACAAGATCACGGAGGTGCGGGTTCTTGACCCATACTTTTACCTCTGACCGTCCGCTTGGCTGGTACAACGATGGCCATCAAACCTCCCTTGGCGGCATTCGTGAACTGCCTGACGGGATGCCGGGCAGTGAAACCGCGCCTGTCGTGGGAGAGGCTGGACGGCCAGCCTCCCTGCTCCGCCGTCTATGGCGGTTCGCGAAGAAGCTGCCTGCGTATCTGTCTGAAAGGCGGCGCCTGCCCCCGGAAGGCGACTATCTGAGGCGCGACATCGGGCTCTCGGAACGGGAAGTGCCGCAGGAATATTGGCAGTACTACTTTTGGGATCGTTGATTTTGCACGCGGCGGCCGGAAGCTCGGCAACCGGCGCCGCACAACCCATTACATGAACCGGGACGGACAAACTCGGTCCCCAAATCCTTGAACCAACGCTGCCGGCGTTTTGGCAGGCCCGATCGGCCGCCATCGCCTCAAGCATCAACAAACGAATGGAAAGACCATGACCATAACTCTTTGGACGACACGCTTCGCGGCCTTGGCCGCCATCTCGATCGCGGCCGGTGCCGCCGCCCAGGCACACGACGCCAATCCGTTGGCCGAAAAGGTGCGCGCCGCCAACAGCCGTTTCGAAAATGTGGCGGCTGCCACAGCCGAAGGCTATGCACCGATCCCTTGCGCCAGCGGCATCACCGGAGGCGCCATGGGCATCCACTATGTCAACGGCGCCTATCTCAAGGACGATGCCGTCGACGTCGCCAAGCCCGAGGCGGTGATGTACGAGCCGATGGCCGATGGCAGTCTGAAGCTGATAGCGGTCGAATACATCACCTCGAAAGGTCCGGCCTCGCTCGAAGGCCAGCTGTTCAACTTCAACAGCGCCCCCAACCGCTACGGCCTCGGCCCGTTCTACGAACTGCATGTCTGGGCCTGGAAACAGAACCCGACCGGCGCCTTCGGCGACATGAACCCGAACGTGTCGTGCGACGCAATGAAGGGGATGTAACGCTCCTCATGTAGCACCTCGGGCACCGGATACACCCCGGTATCAGAGCCTGTTCCATCCCGATGGTATCGGGATGGGGCTCTATCTCTCTGTTTGAGCATGATCTTCTCCGAAAACCGTTTCCACTTTTCGGGATCATGCTCCAGCCTTCCCCCTTGGCGGGGGGAGGGGCGAGCGCAACGCCGACCGGCTCCCCAGTCTTCCCCGGCGTGCGCTCGCCTTTTTTTAAGCCTTCTCCCCGTTTCACGGGGAGAAGGTGCCCGAAGGGCGGATGAGGGGCAGCGCTGCCGTTGGCGAATGGCCAGCAAGCCAGAGAGAGATCGTGCGAGCTTGATGTCAAAAACCTGCGAAAGTACCTTCGTCGACGGTCACTTCCTCGACCATCTTCACTCGCACACCGATCTTCTGCTCCTTGAGCAGGTCCCACAGTCCGTCGCCATCGATCAGGTCGATGGCCGGAGCTCCGTCGCGCACCGCCTCACGCCGGGCATCCGCGGTAAATGTTCCAGTGGTGATAACGAGGCCCTTATCGGCTCGGCCAACCATCGCACCACGAAAATCACGCACGACGCCTGCCCCGACTGAATGCGCCGCCCCTCATCCGCCTGCCGGCACCTTCTCCCCGTATAGTGACGGGGAGAAGGAAGTCCCTGCCCACCCTTTCTTAAGGTGTTTCGGATACACCGAAAACCTTGGGAACAGGCGGAAAACGGAGAGACATCGGGGTGCGCTTTTCCGCGGCGACGACGGCCGGGCGGTTCTTGCCGCAGCGCTTGGCGCTGCGCATGGGGCCGCTGCTTGGGCGCATCGATGCGGTGCTGCTCACCGCCGACGAGCGCGGCGAAGCCGGGCGCATGTCGCTTATCGCCTTTGCCATCCGCATCGTCAGCGCCGTCATCGCCTTCATCAGCCAGGTGCTTATGGCGCGCTGGATGGGCTCGTTCGAATACGGCATCTTCGTCCTCGTGTGGGTGACGATGGTCATCGTCGGCAACCTCGCCTGCCTCGGCTTCCACACCTCGGTCATCCGCTTCATCCCCGAATACCGCGAACGCAACATGCTGGACGAGCTGCGCGGCATCGTGGTCGCCAGCCGCCTGTTCGTGCTGATTGCCTCAACCGCAATCGCAGGCCTTGGCGCACTGGGGGTGTGGCTGAGCGCGGACTGGATCGAGAGCTACTACGTCATCCCTTTCATCCTCGGCCTGTTTTGCCTGCCGATGATTGCCATGGGCGACCTGCTGCAAGGCCAGTCGCGGGCCAATTCCTGGGCACTGTTTGCGCTCTCGCCGACCTATCTGGTGCGGCCGGTGCTGATCCTGGCGCTGATGGCGCTGATGCTGGCGATGGGCTATGCGCCCGACGCCAGGACGGCGATCTTCGCCTCGATCGCCGCCACCTACGCCACCACGCTCGGTCAGCTCATCGGCGTCACCTCGCGCATGGGCAAGAACATCCCGACCGGGCCGATGAAGGTGCATTTTGCTGAGTGGTTCATCGTCTCGCTGCCGATCTTCCTGGTCGAAAGCTTCTTCTTCCTGCTCACCAATGCCGATGTGCTGATGGTCGGCGCCTATCTCCAGCCCAACGACGTCGCCGTCTATTTCGCCACCGTCAAGACGCTGGCGCTGGTGCATTTCGTGTACTTCTCAGTCAAGGCCGGCGTTGCCCAGCGTTATGCGCAGTTCACCCACGGCGAGCCGGACAAGCTCGCCGCCTTTGCCCGCGAGACGGTGTCGTGGACGTTCTGGCCCTCGCTGCTGATGGCGCTGCTGGTGCTGGCGCTCGGCAAGCCGATGCTGGTGCTGTTCGGTCCCGAATTCACCGCCGGCTATCCGCTGCTGTTCCTGCTGGTGTTCGGCGTCGTGGCGCGCGCCGCCGTCGGCCCGTGCGAGAGCCTTTTGACGATGAGCGGCAACCAGAACATCTGCGCCGCCGTCTACGCCATGACGCTGGCCTTCAACATCGGCCTCAACATCGTGCTGATCCCGCTCTTCGGCCTGTGGGGGGCCGCGATCGCCACCAGCCTCGCCATGGTCTTCGAGGCGAGCGCTCTGTCCTTCACCGTCTGGCGCAAGCTTGGTATCGTCATGCTGATCTTCGTTCCCGCAGCCAAGAGAGCCGCCTGATGGCCGCCATCCCGTTGATCGAGGAAACCAGTGGCGGTCCCGCCGGCGCCATGGTGTCGGGCCTTGCCGGCCTGGCGCGCGACGCCGATCCGGCGCATCTGGAAATCCTCGCCAACAACCGGCCGCAGCGCAAGCTGGCGATCTATCCTGCTTCGGCCGGTTTCGAGCTGGTCGAAGAGCTCGATTATCTGTGCACCCGCACGATCGAACCCAACGTCTTCTTCAACCCACGCTTCCTGGCGCCGGCCATGCCCCGGCTGGAGGATCGCGAGGTCAAGCTGGCGGTGATCCGCGACGGCGACGAATACCGCAACCGCCTGCGCCTGCTGGTGCCGTTCTCGGTCGAACGGCCGGCCGTGCCGCTCGGCGTTCCGGTGATGCGCACATGGTCGAGCCCGTTCGGCCCGATCGGCACGCCGCTGGTCGACCACGACGACCCGATCGGCGTCGTCGAGGATTTCTTCGGCATGCTGTCGCGGCCGCATCTGAAGCTGCCGAAAGTCTTCGTGCTGCCCGACATGCGGCTCGACGGCCCGTTGGCCAGCGTGCTTGCCACCGTTGCCGAGACGCGTGGCCTGACCATGGTTACCACCGGCAAGGCGGACCGGCCGGTGCTCGAAAGTACGCTCGACGGCGAGGCCTATCTGAAGGCGTCGCTGCGCGCGCATCACCATCGCGAATTCCGCCGCCTGAAGCGCCGCCTGGGCGATCTCGGCAAACTGGAACACATCGTGGCGCGCGGCCCGGACGAAATCCGCCATGCCATCGAAAGTTTTCTGACGCTTGAAGCGTCCGGCTGGAAAGGCCGCGAGCGCACCGCCATGGCCATCGACCGCTTCCGCGCCGCTTTCGCCCGCGAGGCCGTGCACCGGTTGGCCGAGCACGACATGTGTCGCATTCATTCGCTGACGCTGGACGGCCGCACCATCGCCTGCCTGGTGGTCTTCGTCGAGGCCGGCGTCGCCTACACCTGGAAGACCGCCTATGACGAGACGCTGGCGACCTATTCGCCGGGCACGCTGCTGATGATCGAGGTGACCAAGCAGCATCTCGACGATCCCAACATCATGATGACCGATTCCTGCGCCGTGCCCGATCATCCGGTGATGAGCCGGCTGTGGAGCGAGCGCAAGCCGATGGGCTCGCTGGTGATCGGGCTGACGCCGGATGCCGACCGCCTCGCCCGCCAGGCCGCCTCGCAGCTGCACCTCTACCGCGAGACCCGCAACATGGCCCGCCTGCTGCGCAACCGCATGAAGAGTTTGCTGGGACGGCGCTGAGCCGTGTACCCCGCCTGAGCCTTAAGAAAAGCCTCTGGATCGGCGGCAAAACCCAAGCTATGGGTCGCGGCGGCAATTTCGGCCGGCCTTCACGACAAGCCATCCCGATGATCAGAACGTTCTTGCGTCACACCAGTACCCGTGCGGCAGTCCTGCTGCTTGCGCTGCTGCCTGTCCGGGCCTGGGCTGACAGTTGTCCCGAAGATTGCAGCGAGCCCACGCCGCCCGTCAACATCTACCGCCATACCGGCGCCGGCCATCTCGGCCCGGCCACGCTGGGCGCGCTGCCGCGCGTCTATGTGCCGAACCGCTCCTCCAACC
>NZ_JBFUDF010000015.1:0-88395 GCF_056404855.1 Mesorhizobium sp. P2_B11 | reverse complement strand
GGAACTTCTCGAACCATCTTCGATCGACCGTTGATTGATGGCGATGTCAAATCTCGAACAGGCGGCCCGGTGATATCGATTGAAGCCGAGGGCATTTACTCGGATGATTCAAAATACCGATACCTGATTGAATTTACGCTTGGCGAACTTGAGGCACTTATCGGAAAAAGCGGCCCGGCACTCGGGGCGGGTAGGCCAGTAAGCACCGGGCCTAACCGGCAGGGGCATCAAGATAGCGGCGCCGGCTGATGGGAGATATACGCGCCCGCTAATATGGGCGGAACACCACCAAATGAACGAACGGCGCAACCAAACGGTGGAAAGCCCTTGGCAGCTAATGCCCTACGGCTTCTTTCCGATTGCACTGCTGCAGGCCGCGACCGCCGGCCGCAAAAAATGATCAAGGAAGCATTCTATGGCCCGGCGCTCCTACCTCAAATTGATGGGGACCAAGGGCTCAGACTTACTAATGCAAAGGTCTAATCGGCCCTGTTCGGTTCCGGCAATGTCCATTGGACGTTCCGTAATTTAGCGATTGCGCATAATGGTCATCGCCCCAGGAGGCCTGCAACCTACCTCATTGGACCATCTTGCATTCCGGATTCGGCCTTGCACTCTCCATCGGTTGCGGTCCGCTTCAGGGGAAAGGCTCAAAGCCCATGGTTCGCCAGGGAGAGGTGACCAGGATTGTTCAAGAATCAAGTGTGTTTCCGCCTTGAAGAGGCCCGCCACCGTTAGGCGGCGAGCCAAATACGGAGAACGAACTTGGACACCTTAATAGCGCTTGCTGCATTGGCCATATCTCTGCTTGCTCTCGGTATGTCCTTCTACTTTTGGAAGCGCCAGTTTCGCCCGATCGTAACGGCTACAGTCAAAACTCATAGCGGCGGGAACAATGAGATCGCCTATAAGCTCGTCGTGCTGAATTCCGGATCAATCCCCGCGACAAATATCCGCCTGATCGTGTACGATCGGGCGGGGCTCAAAGCGGCGCTTGGAGCGGGGGCCAGTGAGGATAACCAAAATCGGTGGCTGGCGTGTTTCCATGAGTCAACGGAAATTCCGCTCCTCCAAAACGGCGACAAGACGTCATGCTCATTTGGGATGACGCACATGAATCCGGAGCAAAGCTTCTGGAAACCGCAGGCGATGTTTCCGATCCGCATTGTGTATCATGACTGGTTCGGCGCCAAGTACGATTCGGACCCACTTAACATGTTGCAGATTGCCGACTCCGACCGCTTCACCGCTCCCCGCCGGTGAAAGTCGCCACTAGATCGCTGGAGATGGCCAAGGAGATCGGCGACAAGGCGCGGATTGAGGAGATCACGCCGAAGGTGAAAGAGGCGTAGCGCAACAGCGCAAAAGCACCCAGTGCGGCCAGCAGGAGGCAAGCGACGGCTCCGACCATGTCGCGGCTGCCGATATCGACAGACGGCGCCAGCGAGCATCGAAGCGGTGATTGCGGCGATGTAGAGCGTGACGCCAGACACCGTCACTTGATCAATGCGTAGAACACCACACAACCTAAGGCTAAAAGCCCAACTAGGACGGCGATCGCTTGATTCAGCTCGTTCTCCGCTTTTCCCTCGTTGTCGAGAGAAGCGAGTATGGCAATCGTCCTCCAATGGAATATCGTGCCAGCTACCAGAGCGCCGGCGAATATTGCAAAGCCTTTCGGGATGCTGGATGGGCTCAAATGCTGCGTCATAAGAGCGATCATAGGGGCAAGTCCACCCGCTGCCACAATCGCGAGGCCAATCCCATTCGCGAACGTCGCTCGCATTTTGATTTGCTCTTTCTTGCCGTCGGTCATCACAGCTCGTCCTCCTCGTCGCCAAGGTACGACTTCACACTTCCGAAATCGCGGTACATTCCGCCGTCCGGATGTTTCTTCTCATGCCAGGTGATCGCCCAATAGCCGGTGTCCTCAAGACCTTCCATGACCATCACCCGGTCGCGGTCGGCAGGGAAATGCTCCTTGAGGAGATCGTTGACGGCCTTCAAGCCGCCGTCCCGGTAGGCTTGCACATAGACATCATCAACCATGGCAAAGTCTCTTTCTCAAAACTCATGCCGGCAGAACCGGCATATCCGCGCATCGGCCTTCACCATCTCGGCGCAGTCCGGGCATTTCTTCTCAAGTATCGGGCCAAAGGTCGTTGGGCAGGGCTCAGCCTCGACGAACTGGCCCGGGTAGTATCGGCTTGGCGGCTTACTATCCCCAAGGGCAAGCACGAAGAGGCCTGCCAGCAACGGAGAAAATATTAACGAAAGAATGAACCAGAGTGCGCCGCTGCGATTTCTTTTGCTAGCGGCAATGCCGACAACGACAGAAAAACCCACCCAAAATATAAGAAAGCCCATTGCTGCATCCCCCAAGAATTAGCATCGCGCCGGTTGAGCGCGAACGCAAGCCGGGGCGGATCTTGGGGATAATGGGGATTGGCTAGATAGAGGTCGCCACCGAATCTCCCTCTGCCCTACTGTGGAGGGTCAAAGGAGATTCGAATGGACAAGAATTCCAACCGGGCCACATCATTCATCGCGGTTGCCTATTACAATGGCACCGAGAACGAGGTCATGAAGTCGGCCGCGTTCGCGCCGACGAGCACGATTCAGGATATTTTCGCCGCGTTTTGGCCTGCAGAAGATGACTCTAGGGGGCGAGCACTTGCCGGTTGGCTGCCCGGCAGGCTTCCGCTACGCATCGAAATCATGCCAGACGCCAAGACCGTTCCCAAAGACTGAAAAAGCCCGCATCGTGGGGCAGCGTGCAAGCTTCGCCCCCGCAAGGGAGCGCTTCATTATTTCAGCAAAGGAAAATAGCCGCCGCCGCTCGCTGGAGGTTGCCTGAAATGGCGCAGGCCAGACGGAACAGGTCCGCCGCGACACAGGCGCTAGCTGATTCTTGAAGTAGCGTCATGTCGACTTATGCAGCCGCCGCGCTAAGCCTTCGCCTTGCGCTTTGCCGGAGCCTTCTCTTTAAGAGCCGGTCTTTGACCGAGCCCCGCGGCCTTCGCCAATTCCGATCGCGTGGCAGAATAGCTAGGCGCTGTCATGGGGTAACTGCCAGACAGATCCCATTTAGCGCGGTAGGCATCTGGCGTCATGCCGTGCTCGGTCATCAAATGGCGCCGGAGTGATTTGAACTTTTTGCCATCCTCGAGGCAGACGATGTGATCCGCGTGCACCGATCGTTTGGGATTGACCGCGGGTTCCTGAGGCTCTGCAGGCGGTGCAAATCCACCGCGTGTCCCCGACAATGAAGCGTGCACAGATGCAATAAGTTCGGGCAAGCTGGCCGCCGGCAGGGGGTTGTTGCTAACGTAGGCAGAAACGACTTCCGCTGTCAGTTCGGCAAGTTCGGCTGCGTGGTTGTGGTGATGGTGATCGTGGTCGTCCGTCATGTGATGGCCCCTGTTGTGAGGCCTGTGATATTAGACCGGGCTTAGGTACGCAACCGGACTATCAACACCGCAAGCGCAAGGACAGCTTCAGCAATGCCTCATTACGGGTCACAATATTTGGCACCGCGATTGCACTGGACTAACTCGGCAGGGGTTCAACCCACACCCCAGCAAGTCCCGTTGATCTTTTGGGGACGGCCCGCCGCTGTGAATGGGCGGCAATGTCGGGTGGGCGAGCCCGCTATTGAGTGCAGAATGTGTCGGCCGAAGGCAATCCATTTGGACAAGGGTGTGCCCGTCCAATAATCTTGGTGTAACCGAGACCCATTCAACACGCTTGGAGGCTTCCTTGACGTCCACATTCAATGTCGGAAAAGCCGCTGGCTATGAGCAGCTGATGGGCCGGTGGAGCAAACAGCTGGCACCTCTGTTCATCAATTTTGCCGGATTGTCCGACGGTGAACGGATTCTGGACGTTGGATGTGGCACGGGCAGTCTGACGTTCGCGCTGCCGAAAGCGGCAAATGTGCGCGAAGTTGCAGCGATAGATTTCTCGCCGGTTTTCGTGGAAGAGGCTAACCGGCTCAACACAGACCCGCGGATCCACATCCAGCAGGGCGATGCGACATCGCTATCGTTTCCCGGCGCATACTTCGATCGAGCTCTAGCGCTGCTTGTTTTGCATTTCGTTCCCGAAGCAGGTCGCGCGATCGGAGAGATGCGGCGGGTGGTCCGGCCAGGGGGCGTCGTCGCCGCCGCGGTGTGGGACCATCTCGGCGGCATGCCGGTTATGCGCATGATGTTGGACACGCTCGCGGTTATTGATGAGAACGCACGGACACTCCGAAGCCGGTACTGTTTCCAGCCCATGATGCAGCCGAATGAAATGAAGCAAAGCTTCATCAGCCAGGGACTCCACGATGTGGAGGAAACCCAGCTTTTGATCCGGATGGATTATTCTTCGTTCGATGACTATTGGGGTCCGATCACATCGGGAGAGGGGCCACTTGGAAAGTATGCAGCGGGTCTGGATCCGGCGATGCGAGCCAAAGCAGACGCTGCCGTTCGTGATGCTTACGAAGCAGGTCGCCCCGATGGTCCCCGTTCGTTCGTTTCGGTCGCATGGGCTTGCCGCGGGACCGTCGGGTAAGGCCTAGCTTTTCATTCTCTAAGCGTGTGCAGATCCTGGTCAATCGGCCTCACTGTTCTCAAACAAAAAACTGGAAATCGCGCCGTAAAGCTGCCGGCAACTCCAAAGAACGCCACGTGAACTGGCTGCTACGCTTTTTGCAACGCAACGCTACGGTATGAGACGGGACAGCCGAGCACAATGGGCACCCCAAGCGACGCAACACGTTGATAGACAAGGATTTGACGGTATCAACCGGGAAGGGTAGGGATGCCAGCAACCGAATTTCAAGACCGGTGCCTTAAACCGCTCGGCCATCCCTCCGTCGTGATTTTTCAGTCACTTAGGATCATCGCTATCGGTCGACTTTGAGCGGCCGGCACCGGATAGGCACCGAAGGCGTTCCCGACCGGTTCGCGCTTCATTCCTGTAAAGCGGCATTGAGGGCCGCGTCAACCACCGCGGCGGCGCCTTCCTGCTGTCCTGGCAACACGTGCGCATAAATGTTCAGCTTGGCAGACGGGTTCGCATGGCCGGCGCGGGCGGAGTTCGACCACCAGACGCGAGGGCAGGGCGAGAGGGCGAGCCGCTAGACGAAGGCGACGACGAGCGACCCGACCACTGCTGATCCCCAAAAGGTTGTAAGGCCCGCTGCCTCACGGTGGCGGGCTTCAAATTGAAGCGCACCTGCATATAGGGTTTTCATTTTGGCGGCGCTGAAAGTTTCAAACTTGGCACTTTTTCCGCTGTGGCGGCTTGCCCATTCAGCCTGCTGAACAGCATGGCAGCGACGATTTCAAACGTCTCCGTCACAACGACCGACTTCCTTGTCCCGGCATCTGGCGCGACCGCGAAGTGGAGCGTCGCCCCGGCGCCGGCCGTGCGAGGCTCAATCCTGTAGATCTGATCACTGTTGACCAGGACTCGCCTGCCATTGGTTCTCGTGAGATTCAACCACATAGCACCACCCTTCACACCCTTCCCGATAGTCGCAGGAAAGGATTGGCACCGCAATTGGCACCTGACGCCAAGGGAAGGGCAGGGACTGGGCAGGACAGCGCGCGTGTAAGGGCAAAGAAAAAGCCCGGAAACCGGGCTATTCGGGACCCTCAAAGATCGGTCGGGATGGCGTTCGCCACGTTTCGGGACCTGTGCCTTAAACCGCTCGGCCACCCCCCTCCAACGAGTTGCAATCATTGTGCTTTTGCGGATTTCCAAAAGCTTTTGGAAGAGCCGTTTGCTACGCACTTCGCAACCATTTGCCTTTCGCTCGCTGCTTATAGCGGCATGATGCGCGGTCGCAGCAATTGCGCCTAACCGTCGGACTGCGTCGAATAGGAATGGAGTTTTTAGTCATTCGTTTATCTATTCATGATCTCTAATAACCTATGGCATTCAATGCGTTCAGCCAGATCAGGCGTGTCTCGGGGCGCTTAAGGCGCGCCGCGAGCGGTAACGTTGCTGTCACCTTTGCCTTCACCTTGCCGGTTGTGGTCGGTGGCGCCGGCCTCGGTGTCGAGACATCCTTCTGGTATTACAGCAGCCTTAAGCTGCAGGCCGTCGCCGACGCCGCGGCCTATGCCGGTGCGCTCGAGAAAATCGCGGGTTCCGACAACCCGACCATCATCGCCGCCGCCACGCAGTCGGCGACATCGAACAATTTTGCAACGCCGGGCACGATCGAGGTCAACACGCCGCCATTGTCCGGACCGAACACCGCGAAGAAGGCGGTGGAAGTCATCGTCAAGCAGAACCTCGATCGCTACTTCACGGCGATCTTCAACAGCACGCCGGTTCCGGAACAGGCGAGGGCCGTGGCGCTCATCACCGATGCCTCGAAAGCCTGCGTGCTGGCGCTCAGCCCTTCGGCCGCCCAGGCTGCGCTCTTTTCCGGCAACACCACCGTCAACCTCACCGGCTGCTCGGTCATGGCGGACTCGATCGCCTCGGACGCCATCAAGGCGCAGGGATCGGCGACGGTAAAGGCCGACTGCCTGATAACGGTCGGCGGCATGGTGCTGAACGTTCCACCAACCACGGTCTGCAAATCCAACATCACCCAGGCCTTGCCCGCAGCCGATCCTTTCGTCAACCTGGCGACGCCTGCGGCCGGCAACCCGTGCAAGAACGTTAACGGCAACAAGAACGCGCAAACGCTCCAGCCCGGCACCTATTGCAGCGGAATGGATCTCAAGGGCAATGTCACTCTGCAGCCTGGCGTGTACGTCGTACAGGGCGCTCTGAAGGTCAACGCCAACGCAGTCGTCGCGGGCAGCGGGGTAACCATCTTCATGGCAGGCAGCAACACCATCAGCATGAACGGCAACGCCACGGTGACGCTGAGTGCGCCGACCTCCGGAACCTATTCCGGCGTGCTGTTTTATGGCGACAGGACCGGGACTGCGGCGCAGAGCACCTTCAACGGCACCGCGGACTCGCTTCTGACAGGCGCCATCTATTTTCCCAGGCAACAGGTCAACTACCTCGGCAATTTCTCGGGGAGCGGCGGCTGTACCCAGGTCGTCGCTGACACCATCCAATGGTCCGGCAGTACGACCATCAAGCAGGACTGCACCAGCCTCGGAATGAAAGACATTCCGGCGACGCAGTCCGTTCAACTCGTCGAGTAGCGGGGATGGGCGGGCGGACCTTGCGCATTGTCAGGGACAAATCCGGGATAGCGGCCGTGGAATTTGCCATGGTGCTGCCCGTCCTGTGCTTCGTCTGCTTCGGCATCGCCGACGGCTGGTCCTATGTGACGAGTTACCTGCAGATGCGCTCCGGCGTCAAAACCGCGGCCAATCTCGTGATGGCCGGCGCGTCCAATGACACAGGGACGCAGGCGGTCGCGCTTTCGAGCTGGAACAACAAGCCCGAGGACGCATCGGTCGTGCTGGTCCGCTCCTATTTGTGCGGCACCACGGTTGTGACTGCGACCACCATCTGCGGCGGAACGAAGCTGCCGACCGTCTTCGTCCAGATAAGCGCGACAGGCACCTGGGTGCCTCCGTTCAACTTCGGTTTCTTCCCGGATCCGCGCGTGATCAGTCATCAGCAGGTGATCCGTGTCCGCTGAAAGCATCGGGGCCAGATGGCGCCGTGACCGCTCCGGCGCAGCAGGGCTGGAATTCGCCTTGATCGCGCCTGTCCTGGTCATGCTCTTGTTCGGAATCTTCGGCTTCGGCTGGGCCATGAATGCCGTGTCGACCGTCCGCTATACGCTGGAGACCTCGTCTCGGGCGCTGCAGCTGAACAACACGCTTTCGCAGAGCGACATCCAGGCCATCGCTACACAGAAGTTGTCGAATCTGGGTCTGCAGAACGTCGTTGTGACGATCGCCATCGACCCTGCCAGCGGCGGCTTCAAGATGGCGCATCTGACCGCCAGCTATGCCTTCGTCATCGCCTTCCCGTATTTCGACCAGTATCCCATCAATTACTCGACAACCGTCACCGTGCCGTTGGTTGCTAACTAAGGATACCGTCGGTTCGCGCCGCGAAGACCTGTCAACAGCGCAGGGAAACATGGTGGCGGACCGCTCATTCTGGCGCCAACATTGACAATGCGGCGAAACACCCGTCAATCTGCGCTTGCTAATATAAGAGCAAAGGGAGAGACGATGAAGAAGACCTACGAGAAGCCGATCCTGACAAAGCGCCAGCGGCTGTCGCAGGTGACAGCGCAGGAAATCGTGTCCATCGAGCCGCAATGACGGATAGGTCGGCAGCCGTGCCGCCGTCGGCGCCGCCACAATCCTGCCCGGTTCCGGACACAATCGATTAATACGCTGATAAGCAATTCCTGCGCACAAGGGGATGGGGATTGGCGCGTCGCAGGCATTGCTGCTTTGGCTCCGCCGAGATTCTAAAAGCGGTGCCTGTGTCGACACGGTAGGGGACATCAGAAAACATGCAGACCACGACGCATCGGCGTCTTCGTCGCGCTCCTGCTTTGGTCTTGTGCGCCCTTTCGGCGGTCTTGATGGCCGCCTGCGCGGCGCCGCAGCCAAAGGCCATGGTCGACACCCGCAAGCCGCGCTCCAAGGAATATTTTGCCGAGACCGAGTATGGCGTGAAGGCCAGCCCGCGCGTCCAGTACATGCGGCGCGGCGGCGGCCGCGACCAGCTGGGCAAGCCCTATCAGGTACGCGGCAAGTGGTACTATCCCAAGGAAGAGAAGCGCTACGCCAAGGTCGGCCTCGCCTCCTGGTATGGCGACGCCTTCCACGGTCGTCTCACCGCCAATGGCGAAGTCTACGACATGACGCATCTGACGGCGGCGCATCCGACCATGCCGCTGCCGAGCTATGCCCGCGTCACCAACCTCGAAACCGGCAGTTCGGTAATCGTGCGCGTCAACGACCGCGGCCCGTACCATGAGGGCCGCATCATCGACGTCTCCGAGCGTGCCGCGCAGATGCTCGACTACGCCAAGGTCGGCACCGCCAAGGTCAAGGTCGAATATGTCGGCCGCGCGCCGCTCGATGGCGACGACGACCAGTATCTGATGGCGTCCTACCATCCAGGCAACCGCATACCGGACCCGTCGGATGGTTTGCCGACCGGCGTCATGGTTGCCATGAACGGACCTTCGCCAAGCCTGCCAGTCGGCGCCGCAGCCGTCCCGTTCCCCGGCCAGCTGACCAATTCCGGCACCGAGGCGCAGCCCGTAATGTCGGTGCAGGCGCCGGCTTTCGGCGACATCACGCTGCCCGAATTCGGACCGATCGTGCCTCAGCGGCCTGAGTCGCCTTTTGCCGTGGCCTCGCTGTCCTATGCGGATGAACGCGTGCAGCGCGCCGACGTCTTTGCCGCACTGGACGACCAGGGCATGTCGCCGGCCGACATCCTGCAATCGTGGAAAAAATCCAATCCACAAGCCGCACCAGCAACGTCCGATTATGTCGCCGCCGGCTCCTTCGACGATGCCGCCGAGGCGAAGCGGGTGGCTGCGGCTCTCAAACCCTTCGGCAGAACCGAAATCCAGAGCACCGAACTCGACGGCAATGACTGGTACGCGGTCAATCTCTATCCGGATGGCCATGGCAATGTCGACGACCTCCTGCGCGCGGCATGGTCGCATGGCGCACCGGACGCACTGGCTGTGCGCGACTGATCAACAACGGCGTGCCGGTTTTCCCATTGCGCGGTTGATCCGCCGGGAAGAAGCCTGATAGCCTTGCGGCACGTTTCCTGCAGGCCAACGGGTCGAGCATCTCATGCGATTTCGCCTTGTCCACCCTTTTGCCGGGCTTTTGGGTCTTGGCCTTTTGTTGGCTGCGCTGGCTCCGGCCAATGCGCAGCTTTTTGAGACCAAGGCCACGCAGGCTTTCATGATCGATGCCGAAACCGGCACGGTGCTGTTTTCCAAGGACGCCGACCAACCGATCCCGCCGGCCTCGATGGCCAAGCTGATGACCATGGAAATGGTCTTCAACGCCCTCAAGTTGAAGCGCATGACCCTCGACGACACCTTCGTGGTCTCGGAGAACGCCTGGCGCAAGGGCGGCGCCCCGTCGGGAACGTCGACCATGTTCGCCAAGCTGAAATCGGCGGTCCGGGTCGAGGACCTGATCCAGGGCGTCACCATTCAGGCCGCCAATGACGGCTGCATGGTGCTGGCCGAGGGCATGGCGGGCTCGGAAGAGAATTTCGCCGCACAGATGAACGATCGCGCCCGCCAGATCGGGCTGGTGAAATCGACATTCGTCAATTCGACAGGCCTGCCGGCCGACGGTCAGCAGACGACGGTGCGCGAACTGGCACAGCTTGGCCTGCATATGTGGCGCGAATACCCCGAGCTCTACCTCTATTATGGCCGGGCCGATTTCACCTGGAACAAGATCTCACAAAGGAACCGCAATCCGTTGCTGGCCATGGGCATCGGCGCCGACGGGCTGGCGGTCGGTTCAAGCGAGGCGGGCGGTTTCGGCATTGTTGGTTCGGTCAGCCATGACGGCACGCGGGTGATCGCTGCGATGAGCGGGTTGGCCAACGATCGCGAGCGCGCCGAGGAAGCACGAAAACTGCTAGAATGGGGCGTCCGTTCCTTCGAGAAGACCGAGATTTTCGCCAGCAATGAAGTGATCGGCGAGGCGCAAGTGTTCGGCGGCGCCAAATCCGGCGTGGCGCTGAAGGCAAAGGCGCCGATCAACGTGCTGCTGCCGATCGCCAACCGCGACAGGCTGACCGCCAAGATCGTCTATCAGGGGCCGGTATCGGCGCCGGTGGAGGAGGGCCAGCCCGTCGGTGTGCTGCGCGTCTGGATCGGCGACACGTTGAGCCAGGAGACGCCGCTGTTCGCCGCCGAACCGGTCGGCGTCGGCACGCTGCCGCAACGCGCGCTGGATGCAGCCAAGGAACTGGCGGTAGGCTGGCTGCGTTAGAGCAGCGTTAGAATCGTGGACCTTTGACAAGGTCCGGACTATGACGTCAGCGCAAAGCAGGACAGAAGGCCTTTCGGTTGGCGCGCGGATTTTTCATCACCTTCGAAGGCGGCGAGGGCGCCGGCAAGTCGACGCAGATCGAGCGGCTGGCCAGGAAGATGCGCGCCAAGAAATACGATGTCCTCCTCACCCGCGAACCTGGGGGGTCGCCTGGCGCCGAGGCGGTCAGGCATGTGCTCTTGTCAGGCGCCGCTGAGCCATTCGGGCCGAAGATGGAGGCGCTGCTGTTCGCCGCCGCGCGTTCCGACCATGTCGAACAGGTCATCCGGCCGGCGGTGGAGCGCGGTTCCATCGTGCTGTGCGACCGTTTCCTGGATTCGTCGCGCGTCTACCAGGGCGTCACCGGCGGGCTCGATCCGGAATTCATGGAGGCGCTGGAAGAGGTCGCCATCAACGGCATGATGCCTGACATGACGCTGATCCTCGACATCGATCCCGCCGAAGGCTTGCGGCGCGCCACGGCGCGGCGTGGCGCCGGCGACGGTCCGGACCGCTTCGAAAAGGAGACGCTGGACATCCACCAGCGCCGCCGCGACGCTTTTCTGGCGATCGCCGCCGCCGAACCGGACCGCTGTATCGTCATCGATGCGTCGGCCGATCCCGCCACGGTGGAGGACGTCGTCACTGCGGCAGTCTTCGCCGCACTCGAGGCGAGGGCGCCCACGCGCAACAGACAGGCGGCGCCCGCATGATCTTCGAACGTATCGCCCCCGAACAGCACGACACGCTGGACGGCGTGCCGGAGCCGTCCGAAACGCTGCGCCTGGTTGGCCATGAGCAGGCGGCCGCGATGCTTGCTGCCGCCTATCGCTCAGGAAAACTGCCGCATGCGCTGATCTTTGCCGGACCGGTCGGCATCGGCAAGGCAACGCTTGCCTTTCACCTTGCGCATCATCTGTTGAAGCATCCGGCCTTCGAAACGGCGCCGGACATATTTGCCGTTCCCGATCCGGCGTCGCCACTGTTTCGCCAGATCGCCACCGGGGCGCATCCCGGCGTGCTGCATCTAACGCGACCGCTGAACGACAAGACCAAGAGCTTCAAGACCGTTGTCACCGTCGACGAGATCCGCAAGGTCAACCGCTTCCTGTCGCTGACCTCGCATGACGGCAGCTACCGTGTGGTGATCGTCGATCCGGCCGACGACATGAACACCAACGCCGCCAATGCCTTGCTGAAGAATCTTGAGGAACCACCGGCCCGCACGCTGTTCATCCTTATCGTCCATGCACCGGGCAGCCTGTTGCCGACGATCCGTTCGCGCTGCCAGATGGTGCGGCTGACGCCGCTGGATGCCGGCAGCCTGATGCGCGTTCTGGAGACCGTCGAGCCGCCGCCACCGGTCGATTCGGCGGCGCGTGCGGCGCTGGCCGAGCGGGCAGGGGGCAGCGCCCGCAACGCGATCCTGTTGACCCAATATGGCGGGCTGGAGATTGCCGGCACGCTCGACGCCCTGGTGACGGCAGGCAAGAGCGATGTCGCCGGCGCCTATCGCCTTGCCGAGGCGGTCGCCGGCCGCGACCAGGCGATCCAGTTCGACATCTTCAACCGCCGCGCGCTGGATCTGCTCTCGGCCGGCGCCAGCGAAGCGGCACGGGCCGGCGACCTCAAGCGGGCGAAAACGCTGTCCGACACTTGGCACGAGGCGCTGAACGCTATATCTGAGACCGATACCTACAATCTCGACAAGAAGCAGCACGCCTTGACCATGATCGACCGCCTGAATTCCGCAATGCGAATGTGACCGGATCCGGCCTCGGGTCGGGATGGCAATCGCCGTCTCGATGCGATATCCACCCTCACATTCAATTCGGACATTCATGACGGTTCATTCATGTCACGCGACACATTCTATATCACGACACCGATCTTCTATCCCAACGGCAAGCCGCATATTGGCCACGCCTATACTGTTATTGCGACCGACGCGCTGGCCCGCTTCCAGCGGCTCGACGGCAAGGACGTGTTCTTCCTGACCGGCACCGACGAACACGGCCTCAAGATGCAGCAGACAGCCGAGAAGGAAGGCATCACGCCGCTGGCGCTGGCCGACCGCAATTCAGCGATCTTCCGTTCGATGACCGAGGTGTTGGGCGGCTCGAATGATGACTACATCCGCACGACGGAGCCACGCCACTACGCGTCCTGCCAGGCGATCTGGAAGGCGATGGCCGCTAATGGCGATATCTATCTCGATCGCTACAGCGGCTGGTATTCGGTCCGCCAGGAAGCCTATTTCGACGAAGCCGAGACCACGGTTGGCGACGATGGCGTGCGGCGTGAACCGCTTGGCTCGCCTGTCGAATGGAACGAGGAGGAAAGCTACTTTTTCAGGCTTTCCGCCTATCAGGACAAATTGCTGGCGCTTTATGAGAGCCAGCCCGACTTCGTTGCTCCGGCAGAGCGCCGCAACGAGGTGATGAGCTTCGTCAAGTCCGGCCTCAAGGATATCTCGGTCTCGCGCACGACCTTCAACTGGGGCGTGCCGGTGCCGGGCGACGACAAGCATGTGATGTATGTCTGGGTCGATGCTCTGACCAACTACATCACCGCCGCCGGCTATCCCGACACCAAGGCCGAGCAATGGCGCTACTGGCCGGCCACGCATATCATCGGCAAGGACATCGTCCGCTTTCATGCGGTCTACTGGCCGGCTTTTCTGATGTCGGCCGGCATCGAACTGCCAAAGCGCGTATTCGCGCATGGCTTCCTGTTCAACCGCGGTGAGAAAATGTCGAAGTCGGTCGGCAATGTCGTCGACCCCTTCACCATGGTTGAGCATTACGGCCTCGACCAGGTGCGCTATTTCTTCCTGCGCGAGGTGCCGTTCGGCCAGGATGGCAGCTATAGCCATGACGCGATCGTCAACCGCACCAATGCCGATCTTGCCAACGGTCTCGGCAATCTGGCGCAGCGTTCGCTGTCGATGATTAACAAGAACTGCGGCGGTGTGGTGCCGCAGCGCGGCGATCTGACAGAAGCCGACAGCACCATCCTCGACCAGGCGGTGGAAGCGCTGGGCACGGCGCGCAAGGCGATGGCGGAGCAAGGCATCCATCTGGCGCTGGCGGCGATCTTCGGCGTGGTGGCTGAAGCCGATCGCTACTTCGCCTCGCAGGCGCCATGGGCGCTGAAAAAGACCGATCCGGCGCGTATGGATACGGTGCTGTGGACGACCGCCGAGTTGGTGCGGCGCGTGGCGCTGCTGACCCAGCCCTACATTCCGGGGTCGGCCGCCAAGCTGCTCGACCTGCTGGCAGTGGCGGCGGACAAGCGTGACTTCGCGCATGTCCATGCCGACTATGCGCTGGTGCCGGGTACGGCGTTGCCCGTGCCGGAGGGTGTGTTTCCGCGTTATGTCGAAAAGCCGGAGGCGGGCGCCTGATGCTCGTCGACAGCCATTGCCATCTCGACTTTCCTGATTTCGCCGAGGAGCGGGCGGCCATCGTCGCCCGCGCCAAAGCCGCCGGAATTGGCCGCATGGTGACCATCTCCACGCGTGTGAAGCGCTTTCAGCAAGTGCTTGAGATCGCAGAGAGTTTCGACGAGGTCTATTGCTCAGTCGGTACTCATCCGCACAATGCCGGCGAAGAGCTGGATGTAACTGCCGAGGATCTCGTGCGCCTGTCCGCACATCCAAAGGTGGTGGCGATCGGCGAAGCCGGGCTCGACTACTATTACGACAAGGCGCCGCGGGACGCGCAGGCGCAGGGCTTTCGCACCCATATCGCGGCGGCGCGCGAGACCGGCCTGCCGCTGGTCATCCATTCGCGCGATGCCGACGACGACATGGCAGCCATCCTCGAGGACGAAACAGGGAAGGGCGCCTTCCCTTTCATCCTGCACTGTTTTTCCTCGGGGCGCCGGCTGGCCGAAGTGGGCGTGAAGCTCGGCGGCTATGTGTCCTTTTCAGGCATACTGACCTTCAAGAACTCTGCCGATTTACGCGCCATCGCAGCCGACGTGCCGCATGACCGGCTGCTGGTCGAGACCGACGCACCCTATCTGGCGCCGGTGCCGTTTCGCGGCAAGCGCAACGAGCCGGCCTATGTCGCGCACACGGCCAAGGTGCTGGCCGAAACCATTGGCGTCAGCGAGGCCGAGATCGCGACGCTGACGACGGCGAATTTCTCCCGGCTGTTCGGCAAGATGCCGCGGCCCGCCGGGCGCTGACGCATGAGCGACCGGCTGCGCCTTACCATTCTCGGCTGCGGCTCGTCGCCCGGTACGCCGCGCATCACAGGCGATTGGGGCAATTGCGATCCGGCCAACCCCAAGAACCGGCGCACCAGGTGCTCGGCTCTGGTCGAGCGCATTGCGGCCAACGGCGCCAGGACCACCGTGGTCATCGACACCGGGCCGGATTTTCGCGAGCAGATGCTGATGGCGGAGGTCCGGCGCATCGACGCCGTCGTCTACACGCATCCGCATGCCGACCACATCCACGGCATCGACGATCTGCGCGGCTACGTGCTCGAACAGCGCCATCTGATCGATGTCCATGCCGACCAGCCGACGATGCTTAGGCTGCGCCAGGCCTTCGGCTACTGTTTCGAGACGCCGCTGGGCAGTTCCTATCCACCGATCGTCAGGCCGCACATCATCGATCACGCAACGCCGGTGGTCGTTGAAGGCGAGGGCGGTGCCCTCACCCTTGAACCGCTGCCGCAGATCCATGGCGATATCATTTCGCTCGGCTTCCGCATTGGTGGGCTCGCCTATTGCCCCGATATCTCAGACTTTCCCGACGCCACCGCCGAGCGGCTGCGCGGCCTGGAAATGCTGGTCATCGATGCCTTGCAGTACAACACTCATCCCAGCCATTTGTCGCTCGGCCAGGCGCTTGGCTGGATCGAAAAACTGACCCCGAAACAGGCGGTGCTGACGCATATGCACGTGCCGCTCGACTATGCCACGGTAAAGGCCGAGGTGCCGGCCAATGTCACCCCGGCCTATGATGGCATGGTGATCGAAATTCCTTACGAATCAGCGTGATACGAACAGCCCTTCATAAGGGCGTTCGGATCTACGGTCAGCTCGGAGAGCGGCAGAACGTGTGGGGGCTCGATACCGGCGTTGGTGATAACTGTGTCCAGCGGCCCAAACGCAGCAACAGCGCCGTCGATGAACGCACTCACTTGCTCGGCATGTTGGACATCGGTCTGACTGAACCATGCTTTGCCGCCGAGCTTCCGTATCTCGGCAGCAACCTCAAGCCCACGATCGGCACGGCGGCCGGAAACGGCAACATTGGCGCCGAGTTGGGCAAAGGCAAGTGCTGCGGCATAACGATGCCGGAGGTCGCGCCTGTTATGGCGATGGTCCTGTTCATGATTTCTCTCCCATCGAGTTTAGCAAGCCTAGTTGCCCGGTGCGGCCGGATAGACGGCTTCAACTTTGGCCGTAGACGCCGTAGCCAGATCCCAAAAACTATCTGCGGCGCCTCGTGCCTCTGCAGATCCGGGCGCGACCAGAGTCGAGACTGTGGCGATCGCTATTCGGATGCCACGTTTGGCAAGTGGCTCGGCCAACGCCTGAACGATGTTGCGCATCGCCGCCTTTCCCACGCCAATGCTCGCCCAGTCTTCATGGGGTGTGATGGCGAGGCCACCTCCCGTAACAAGGATCATGCCACCCCCACCCTCGAATTGGCTGACGGCGGCGCGGATCGTATGGAGCCCGCCAGCGACGTTGATCGCGAGGTCGCCAGTCACTTCCTCGTCGGTCATACTGAACAGGTCTTGGTGGCGCACAACGGCGGCGTTGAAGTGTATAGCGGTCAGTCCTCCAACGAGGCGATCGGCCTCGGCGATGGCCGCGCGAAGGACGATGGGATCGGTGGCGTCGGCAGCCACGGCATGGGCTTTGATGCCCTGGGCGGCGAGGGCGGTGACAAGCGACCCGAGCCGGCTGGTATTGCGGCCAGTAAGGACGACGCTCCAACCTTCTCGGCCGAACTTCTCAGCGACGGCCTGGCCGATGCCGGGACCGGCGCCAATGATCATAATGGATTTGGACATGGAATTGTCTTTCAGTTTGACTGGCCACTCGTCATCAGAGTGGCCAGTCGGTGAACGGAACCAATCAGGCAAGCACTTCGGCAAGTTCAATGAGGTTGCCGAACGGATCGGAGAAGAAAGCCAGGCGACGGCTGATCGCAGCGAGCTCGAACGGCTCGGTGACGATCTTGACGCCCCGCGAACGCAGCTTCTCGACAGTCTCATTGACGCTGGTCACGTTCAGGCAAAAATGATGATAGCCGCGGTACATGAGGCTGTCGGCAAGGTCCGTGTAGGGACGTACTTCCCGCGGCGAGGGCTCACCGCCGCCCAGGATTTCGATGTAGAAATGATCGTCGGTTGGCGGTGCGATGTAGGCGAGTTTCTCGTCGGCATAGTCCCATAGAGCCACCACGCGGAAATCGAGCTTGTCGACATACCAGCGCAGAGCGGTCTCCAGGTCTGGCGTGCGCACCGCGACGTGGTGACCCCGCATGTCGGCGAAGGGTGAGCTGCTATTTGGTGCGGGGGGAATAAAGTCGGCCATTTTGTTTTCTCCAGGTTCGGGGCCGACATCAGTGCCGCCCGTTAAAAATAAGCTAGACCGGTTCGATTAAGTCGATTAGCATGTTAATGGTTTAAACCATCATGAATGTAGTTCAGCAATGAGAGCGACCGACCTATCCGAACTTGCGGCCTTCGACGCCGTCGCCCGCCATCGCAGCTTCAGGAAGGCGAGCGAGGAACGAGGGGTCACGGCATCGGCAATCAGCCATGCGGTAACCAGCCTTGAAACGAGAGTGGGAATTCGACTGCTCAACCGAACCACCCGCAGTGTCTCACTGACGGACGCCGGCGCGATGCTGCTCTCGCAGCTGTCACCCGCGTTTGGCGACATAGGGTCGGCGCTCGACGACTTGAACCAGTTTCGGGATACTCCGTTCGGCAAGGTCCGCATCAACGCGCCGAATTCTGTCGCCCCATTCGTGTTTGGCCCGGTGATGGGCGCACTGATTGAGCAGAACCCCAAACTGGAACTGGAAATTGTCGCGACGGACCGCCTCGTGGACATTGTCGATGAAGGGTTTGACGCCGGCATTCGGCTAGGCGAAAGTCTGCGCGAGGGTATGACGGCTGTCAGGATTAAACCCAGGCTTCGGTTCGCAGTGGTAGGGTCGCCTGCCTATTTTGCGAAGCACCCCATACCGAAAACGCCTGCAGACCTGCAGGGACACTCCTGTGTGCGTAATATTTATCCGAGCGGCACACCCTATGCTTGGTCTTTCAGTTACTTCGACAAAACGGTCGACTTCGAGCCAACCGGCCCAATCTCGCTCGATGACCACGAATTGATGGTCGAGGTCGCCTTGTCGGGGGTAGCACTTGCCTATGTCTGGGAGGGACGAGCAAAGCCCTGCATTGACGATGGCCGTCTTATCCAATGCCTGGCGACATGGTGTCCGCCCGAGGATTGGCTTTACCTCTACTATCCGACGCGCAAGCATATCTCTGCAGGCCTGCGCGCTGTGGTGGCGGCGTTGCGCGTCTAGCAGACCGCACCGATCAGCCTTCCGGGCAGGCTGCGCCGGTCGCAATCCAATCCCCAATGAGCTTGCCAAATTCTTCCTGGGTGCCGGGAGCGGGCGCGCGTCCTGCACCCGGATGCCAGGCCCAGCCGACCAGGCTGTCTTTTGCAACATGCTCCTGTATCTCGGCCAGGGTCCGCCCGCCGTTGAGAGCTGGATTCTTGAGCTGTTTGCAGATTTCTGCCGGCGTCTTGCCCTGCCAAGACATTGATGCAGGCGCTAACGCCCAATGCGGATGCCCGGGTATAGATGCAATGGCGGCGCCAAAGGTCGCGACGTTCGCCCGCTGATGGCACGTACTGCAAGCCAGTCCAGCCACACCGTGACCGTCCATGCCCGCTTGCAGTGGCGGCACATGTGGGTGCATGTCTTGCCCCTGCGTCGGGGAACGCGTTGCCGGATGACAGTTCATGCACCGCGGGCTCTCAATGACCCGCGCAGCGTCGAGAAACAGGGCGATCGAACGTGATTCATCGGTGTGAGTCGTCAAGCTGGGTGCCGTTGCGGCGTTTTCGGCCGTCGAGCTTCCGATCCGCAGTCCTAGTACAAGCAATAGCGTGACAACGCAGACAATGGCCAGTGACGCTAGGCCATGAAGGATGGTTTGTTTCATGTTATGCCTCCCGCAGATTGGCGGGATTGAGAGGTAGGGTAAGAGCCCGATGCCCCGTTGCGGCAAAGACCGCGTTGGCCACGGCTGCGATGACGCCGGCGGTGCCAGGCTCACCCACGCCCCCCGGCTCCTCCTGGCTAGCCATGATATGGACCTCGATCCTCGGTGCCTCGCTCATGCGCAAGACAGGATAAGTGTCGAAGTTGGTCTGCTCGATCCGGCCGCCTGCAATCGTGACGCGTCCGTATAGAGCGGCCGAGATACCGAAGATGATCCCACCCTCGATCTGTGCCCGCACGATGTCGGGGTTGACGATGAGACCGGCATCGATCGCGCAAACAACGCGCTGGACAGTGATCGCGCCGGATTTTGCCACGGCAACCTCGGCTACCATGCCGAGATGACTGCCGAAGCCGCTGAACACGGCGGCGCCCCGGCCGTGCCGGGCTGGCATCGGCCCGCCCCAACCCGCCTCTTTCACGGCCAGTTCCATTGCCGCTTTAGGCCTTGACGTCGTGCCGGATGTCATCAGGTAGCGACGGTAATCGATCGGGTCTCGTCCTGCACGATGGGCCAGATCGTCGATGACGCTTTCGACGATGAAGACATTGCGCGTCGGGCCGACGCCCCGCCAGTTCCCCGTTCGAAGACCGTCTGGCGCCTCGTTGCGGGAATATTCGATGTGGATGTTGGGAATGTCGTAAGGCCCGCTGGCATCGTCCACGATGTCCAGGTCCACACCATCCTTCTGGTAGACCGGCAGAAAGCGCGACATGATGTTCGGGCCAACGACCTTATGACGCCAGCTGACGGGCTCTCCCCCAACGCGAAGGCCCACACTCACACGACTATGGTTGTGGTAGCGGAACACATCCTGCCGAATGTCTTCCTCACGGCTCCACGTAACCTTGATTGGACCTTTAATCTGGCGGGCAATCAGCACCGCTTGCGTGACATAATCGGTTTCGAGCCTGCGCCCGAAACCTCCGCCAAGCAGGTGATTATGTACCACCACCTTTGCCAAAGGCAGGCCAGCCGCGTCAGCGGCGGCCTTCTGGGCCCGTCCAACCACCTGGCTTCCGACCCAAATGTCGCATCCGTCGGTTCGCAGGTCGACAGTGCAATTCAGCGGCTCCATGGCGGCGTGGGCAAGGAGAGGCAGGCGGAACACAGCGTCATAGCGTCCGGCGGCTCCTGCTTCAGCATGAAGCACGTCCCCGGTGGCTGTCGACACGATACCCTCCACCTCGAGCGCGGCATCTGCCGCGTCGACCATATGCTGGGTTGTTAACGTTGAGTTCTCCCCGTCATTCCAGGTGACGCGCAAGGCAGCGAGACCCTTCCAGGCTGCCCATGTCGTGTTGGCAACCACGGCGACTGCGTCATTAAGTTGGATGACCTGCCCAACGCCGGAGATTTTCAGGGCGTCGGTCGCGTCAACGGTGTTCACCGTGCCATTGATAACGGGACAGGAACCCACAACGGCGTGTTGGACGCCGGCAGGGCGTGCATCGATGCCGAACTTGGCCGTACCGTTGATTTTCATTGGGGTGTCAAGCCGCCGCAGTGGTTTGCCAATGACCTTGTAGGTCGAAGGCTCCTTAAGGATGGGCGCCTCGGGCACGGGCAAGCGCGCAGCGTCCTCGGCGACCTCGCCATAGGTCAGGCTTCGGCCGTCAGCGTGAACGATGCGCCTGTCAGAGACCCGGCATGTACTTGCGGACACCTGCCAACGCCTTGCTGCCGCGTCGATGAGCATCATACGGGCGGCGGCACCCGCCGAGCGCATGGTCCGCCACGCACCACGGAGCGAACCGGACCCCCCCGTAATCTGGCCTCCGAAGAGGGGACTGGCATATAACTGCTCGTCGGCCGGCGCGGCTTCGTAGGCAACCTGGGTGGGATCGACCTCCAGTTCCTCGGCGAGGATCTGGACCTGCGATGTGTATGCACCCTGGCCCATTTCCACGTACGGGAGGATGAGGGTGATGGTGTTGTCCGTGCCGATCCGGATGAAGGCGTGGGGTACAGGCGCGGGCTCCGTGGCAGCGACAAAGCTGCCGAAAGGCAAGCCGATAAGCAAGCCGCCTCCGGCCGCTAGGCTGGCGGATAGGAATGTGCGGCGGCTGAGAATGGGGCCGGCCATCGGAGCACTCATTTCGCGACCCCGCCATCCGTCTGGGCAAGAATTTCCGCCGCCAGTTTGATGCCGGCCCGGATACGCACATACGTGCCGCAGCGGCAGATGTTGCCGGACATCACGGTGTCAATCTCTTCGTCGCTGGGCTGGCTGTTGGCAGACAGCAGAGCCGCTGCCGACATCAACTGGCCAGACTGGCAATAACCGCACTGAACGACGTCCAATTCGCGCCAGGCTTGCTGCAGGGCTTCACCAACGGGATTGCTGCCCAGGGTCTCTATTGTCCGGATATCAGCGCTGCCGATAAAATCCACCGGTGTCACGCAGGAACGGCGAGCCTCACCATCGACATGCACCGTACATGCCCCGCACATTGCGATGCCGCAGCCAAATTTAGTGCCAGTGAGGCCCAGAACGTCACGCAGCACCCAGAGGACGGGCGTGTCGCCATCGACATCCGCTTGATGCCGTTCACCGTTTACCGTGAGATTGTAAAGCAAGCGCCTGTCCTCATCCTAATCCAGGGCATGATAAACGGCGGTTGGTGAGCGCGCTGTCGCCTAATTTCGCTCATTGTCGCGATCGTACGATAAAGTTTCCGGGTGTCCGTACGGCAGAGCAGGGCGCTTTATTGGGATCGACGAAATTCGGAAGGCGTCATACCAATACGCTTACGAAAAACGTTCGAAAATGCCGAGTGCGTTTGGTAGCCCACCGCCAACGCGACCTCAGTGACGGGGATCTCCGAACGCTCTAATAGCTCCTGGGCGCGGCTTATTCGCTCGCCGGTTAGCCATTCCTGAGCAGTGCAATCCATCGCCAGGCGAAACGCGGTACAGAAATAGGAGCGACTGAGGGATGTCAGGCTGGCAAGTTCATCCAGCCCTATGCAACGGTCGAGGTGTGCTGCCGCGTATTCCTTGAGGCGGCGGAGCTGGCGAGGTGACAAGCCCCGTCGTGGCCGCGCGGTGACAATTTCTTTGCCGGTTGCGGTTTGATCCGTCACGGCTGCTGGCACTCCCACAATCAAATGATGGGATTCGTTGCGCAGCTCGAAGGGAAGAGATCTTCTCAGGCCATCTCTGCGCGATCCCGTGATCAGGGGTAGATTCATTTGGGATYCCAAATCATTGCAGTCTTACCGGGTTGTCATACAACCCTGTTATCTGGTAAATCTTACGGAAGGGGATGTCAATCGCGTTGCCATGCGATATGAGGCTTCCCGAAATCAGAATCATGGAGCCGGTATCGCCGTTGGGCAGTTCCTATCCGCCGATCGTCAGGCCTCACATCATCGATCATGCAAGCCCGGTGGTCATCGAAGGCGAGGGCGGTGCCCTCACCCTTGAGCCGCTGCCGCAGATCCATGGCGACATCATTTCGCTCGGCTTCCGCATTGGTGGGCTCGCCTATTGCCCTGATATCTCAGACTTTCCCGACGCCACGGCAGAGCGGCTGCGCGGCCTGGACATGCTGGTCATCGATGCCTTGCAGTACAACACCCATCCCAGCCATTTGTCGCTTGGCCAGGCGCTCGGCTGGATCGAAAAACTGGCGCCGATAAAGGCCGTGCTGACGCATATGCACGTGCCGCTCGACTACGCCACGGTGATGGCCGAGACGCCTGACACCGTGGTGCCGGCCTATGACGGCATGGTGATCGAAATTCCTTATGAATCAGCGTGATACGAATAGCCGTTCATAAGGGAATTCAGCCCTTCGGCGCGAATATAAGCAGCGTTCCAATCCGCTCATAGCCCATGCGGGGATAAAGCAGCGCTCCGGCATGCGTCGCCAACAGCATCGAGCACCGCGACCCGTGCGCCCGGTCGTCCTGCAGCATTTTGGCCATCAGCGCTTGACCGATGCCGCGACGCCGGTGCGAAGGCTCGACGTACATGGCCGAACACCAGGTGGCGCCGACGGCGTCTATGCTGCGCACACGCCCGACGATGGCGTCGCCGTCGAGCGCCACATACTGGCGGAACGGCGCATCATCGCCGAGCTGATCGGCCGCAATCGGGCGCCTGCGCACGATCTTTCCCAGCTGTGCCGCCCGTTCGACTGTCTGCACGCGCTCGATCGAGACAGCGGCTGGCGCATCCGGAATCTCGCGTAATGGCTGGACGAAGAAAGCTTCCGTTCGCAGCAGCCGGTAGCCGAGAGCCTTGTAGGCGGTTCGCGCCGGCTGATCCGGTTCGTCACTGGCGATCACGACGGAAACAGCAAAGCTTGACCGCGCATGCTGCCGCACGATCGCATCGGCGTCCTCGGCCGCGACGTCATGGACGATCCATTCCTCGCTGCGATAGCCGCGTGCATTCTTGCGCTCGGCATCGCGCATCAGCCACAAAGGTCCAACGCGGCTGGCCTCGTAGGGAAAGCTGCGGCTCTTGTCGGTGCTGAAGCCATGCACGAACACTTCGATCGCTGCTTCGATGTCACGCTTTGCTGTCGTCATCCGGGCAGCGTAGCGTTGGCCATCAGCTCAAGGCAACACGCATCGATGGTGCCAAGCCCATGAAAATCAGCAGCAATTCCCAGCTGAAGCCTAACACATAAGTTCCATAATCTATCTTATGCGACTTTCGGATGCCGGTTGGTGGATGCGGAGTTTCCCTATCACTCCAGCCTCGATGACGGCTCCTGCTCCTCTCGGTCTTCGCTGAACCGACCGCGCTTGAGCATAAGACTGAGTGCCTGCCGCGCCACGGGTTGAATTCGCGTCGGCCATCCGGTTGCAATGAATTCATCCGCCGTCATCAGTTGAGGCGTTGAATCACACGCCAGATCCAGAACCTTGCTGACATCGGAAAGCCCGGTCTGCTCTTCAGCGCTTATTGCACCGTTCAGGCGTTGCATCCCGCCATGCGGAACCCAATCGTAGAAGCTTTCAAAATACTCGCCTGGCTCCACCGCCCGCACGCCTTCATCACCATCAGCCAATGTTGCCAGCGCTTCCATGATTCGATTGCGAATTCGCTGGTCGATAACCCGCTTCGATGGTTGCTCTTCTATCATGCCCAGCCTCAGCATCCTTAGAGCGGCGGCGGCACTCCCCGGTGGTAGCCGGGCGGATCTTCAACCATCACCATTGCTATTTTTTGTTGGACAACGGCGAAGCGCAGTACGTTCGATGCCAGCATGAATTCCGTTGGCTTGGCGCAAGTCCACTCGACTTTGACAACGTCGGCTACAACGCCTGTGTCGCTGGTGACTTTTCGTTCTGTTTGAAAGAGAAACTTCGAACAATCCGCTTCAGGAAGAAATTTTACGAACTCCGGAAAAGCCTCTGCCAAAGGCCCACCGAAGTCAAACATGACCCAGGCTGCATCGGGCGTCAGGAAAGCTTTGGCCTTGTCCGGATTTTCGATCGAGAGGTTAATATAGGTCTCGACGAGTTGGGCAGGCGCGAGGTCGGAAGCTCTCGCAGCGGCGATGGAAAGGCAAGCAGCGGCCGCCAGCACGACGCAGCCTAATTTCGTGACAGGCGTCAGCGGTTCTTCTGCGGCAACAGTTTCGTTGGCCCGGTCATCGCTCAAATTTGGCAGTCCTAACTGGAGTGGACACAATATGCCTACGCCCACTCACTTACATAAGGCAATATCTCTGGCGTATCCGAAAAGCAGCCAGTGCGTTGCCACGCCTGCCCCCGGCAGCCCGATCTCCAAGACGCAAATACGCCTCAATGGCTCTGCTAGCTGCCCGCATGTTTCTCCCTGATGAAGGATCACCATGCGCTCCTCCATTCTCTCGATATTGATGGCGACGACAATGATGACCGGTACCGCTCAAGCTGCTGACCTCGTGCTCAAGCGTGCCGTGCTCGGCACCGGCGGTGTCGGCTATTTCGAATATCAGGCCGAAGTCAGCGGCAAGGAAACCCTGATGCTGCGTGCGCGCCTCGACCAGGTCGACGACATCCTCAAGAGCGTTCTGATCCTCGACCCGGCTGGAGCAGGTTCCGCCACCCTTCCCGGCAAAGCCCGTGTCGACGATGCTTTTGCCTCGCTGCCTTTCGCCAAATCCGACCTCGACACCATGCCGGCGCTGTTTTCGGCGCTCAAGGGCGCCGAGATCAAGCTCTCCGGGCCGCGCCAGATCGAAGGCCGCATCGCCAGCGTGCAGAGCGAGACGGTGACAGCCAAGGACGGCGCCACCACGACGCGCACGCGTGTCTCCGTCTTCTCGGGCGCCTCCATCGAGCAGTTCATCCTTGAAGAGGCCGAAGGGCTTGAATTTAAAGATGCCCGCCTTGGCGAACAGGTCGGGGATGCGCTTGTTGCGCTGCGCACAGCGCAGGATCGCACCGGGCGCGACATCACCATCCAGCTTGCCGAAGGTGGCAAACGCACGGTGCGGATCGGCTATGTCGCCGAAACGCCGGTGTGGAAAGCCGCTTATCGCCTGACCTTGCCAAAGCCCGGCGAGGACAAGGCCCGGCTGCAAGGCTGGGTGGTGCTGGAGAACATGACCGGCAATGCCTGGAAGGATGTCCAGGTGACGCTGTCTTCGGCCGCGCCGGTGACCTTCAGGCAAGCGCTGTACGACCCCTACTATGTGACGCGCCAGCTGATTGCGCCACCGGTCAGCCGCTCGGCGCTGCCGCGCGGCGATCAGGGCCAGGTTCTCGCCGAGGTGGCGCAGCCAATGCTCCAGGACGGCTTTGGCGCGCCTGCGCCTGCGGCGCCGGCTCAGATGTTTGCCGAGAAACGAGCCCGGCAAGCCGTGGCTGGTTACGGTGGGGGTGCGGCCGACATGGCCGCTACGCAGGAGCCGGGCAGCACGGGCGAAGAAAACGCCGCCGGCGCCAGCTTCACCCTGTCCTCGCTGGTCAGCGTCGGCGCAGGCGAAAGCCTTACCACCCCCTTCGTCGACCTCAAGGTGCCGTCTCAGGCTGTCGGCTGGTATCAAGGCACCACACGCAACCCCTGGCAGGCGTTGACCCTTAGGAATGACGGCGCCATCTCGCTGCCGGCCGGATCCGCCACGATTTACGAGGCCGCCGAGGCCGGCCCGCTGTTTTCGGGTGAGGCGCAGTTCCCTCTCCTGCCGGCGGGCGATTTCCGCCTGGTCGGGTTCGGCGCGGACCAGAAAGTGCTGGTCGACGCCGAAACCGGCTCCGAATCGATGATCACCAAGGTCAAATCGGTCGACGGCATGCTGCAGATCGAAAGCCGCCTGCGCCAGACCACGATCTATCGGGTCAAGAACGGCGCGACCGACCTCAGGCACATGGTCGTAGAGCAGCCCCGCATGGCGGATTGGAAACTGGTCGAGCCCAAACCGGAAGACGCCACCATAGCCGGCCAGGCATATCGCATCCGCTTCGACGTCGAGGCTGGAAAATCCCGGCAATACAAGGTGGTGATGGAACGCCCTGTCCAGGAAGTCGTCGACATCAGCGACGTCACCGGCGCGCGCATTCAGGCCTTGATTGTAGCACCCGAACTGGATGCCGAAACCAAGGCTGGCCTGGCAACCTTGGCCGAGGCAGCCAAGGCAAGCGATGAGGCCGCAGCCGAGATGGCGCGGCTGGAAGAACAGCGCGAGACCATTATCGGCGATCAGGATCGCCTGCGCGAAAACCTGAAGTCGGCGCCGCAGGGCTCCGACCTCGCCCGCCTCTACGCGCAGAAAATGCTCACCCAGGAAAACGCGCTCGACAAATTGGATAGCGATATCAAGGATGTACGCGAACGCTATGAGCAAGCGCGCAAACTGCTGGGCGACAAGGTGAGAACCTTCAAAAGCTAAAGACAGCCAACAGTCCGAGGTCGCCAGCTCAAGCCGTGCCAACGCCTGAGCTGGCGGCGCGCTCAACTCATTTCGAGCGATCAGACTCTCCGCTAATCAAGCACCACCACCGCCTCCACCTCGAACAGCATCGGGTCGATTGCAAGCTTGGGAACGGGCACCAGCGTCTGCGCCGGCAGCGCGTCGCCGAACATCTCCTTGACGTTGCTGGTCAGCACCTCGAGCCTGGACATGTCGTGGTCGACCACGAAGACCGTGAGCTTGGCGACCTGATCGGGCTTCGCGCCGATACCCTCGAGCGCGGCACGCAGGTTTGCATAGGCCTGTTTCACCTGGACAGCGAAGTCGGGCGACAGGCCTCCGGTGGCGTCCTGGCCGCCCTGCCCGGAAATATAGGCCACACGGGCTCCGGGCGGCGTGATCACCGCCGTGCTGTAGCCGTTCGGCGACGGGTCATAGAGGGTTTTTGGATTGACGATGGTCAGCTTGTTCTCAGTCGCCGTCGTCGCCGTGGGGATTGATATGTTCATGATGATTAGCCCTCCGATAAGCAGATGCTTGATTGCGTGTGACATGATTTTCTCTCGGCCCCGCAGGCTGCGAACGACCCTCGCAACCCGGCGTGATTGAACTTTAGCCATATCAGTCATACGATGACTCATACGATGTACGATTCATCGTATGGTACAGCGTACTAGTCAAGCCGTCAGCGTCGACATTCCTGACGATGCCTGCCAAAACTGACGCTCATTGACGAGGAAGACGAATGGCAGCCAAACGCAGCGGCGCCCGAAGCAAACGCTCTCCAAGGACAAGCCCTCAGCCCGTGCAGGAGCAGTCCGGCGAACCGCCTCTCTCCCGGGACCGTATCGTCGCGACCGCAGTAGAACTGCTGGACGCTCAGGGGCTGGACGGATTGACGATGCGCCGGTTGGCTGATCGCCTCGGCGCGGGCGTGATGAGCCTGTATTGGCACGTCGACAGCAAGGAGGATGTCCTGGATCTGGCCCTCGATGCGGTGCTCGACTATCGCGCGTTGCCGCAGGAGGACAGGCCTCAAGACTGGCGCACGGAAGTCGTTCATATGCTTGAGGACTGGCGAGCCAGCATGCTCCGCCATCCCTGGTCGACATCGCTGTTGCCGCGCCGGGCGCTCGGCAAAAACATCCTCAGTCGCCTGGAACGCATGAGCAAGACCTTGTCCAGGGCCGGCGTGGCGGACGCGGATTTGAACGCAGCGATATGGTCGCTGTGGAACTATGTGATGGGCGCCACCATCACCCGGGCCAGCTTCGGTGTCTCTGACGAAGACAGGGCCGCGGCGCAGCAGCGCCTTGAGCAGCTTAGCGGCCCCTACCCGACAATCGGACGCTCCCGCCTGCTGCTGGACGACGATTGGGACGGCGCCTTCCGCAAAGGCCTCGGCTTCCTGCTCGACGGGCTGGCGCCGGGATAAGCGGTCATCGCGAAGGTGGCAGTTTCATCCCGAAAAACTCGCTAGAGCCCCGCTGAAGGCGGCTCCGGTTGCGACACCATGGAAGACGCCAAGGGCCAGCCACCTGAAGCGCCCGCCGCGCGCAACAAATGCCCCATAGGCAGGAAACTGCAGCGCCGCCAATCCGATGGAAAGGCCGGTGATGGTTGTGTCGGTCAACAGCGTTGCCAGCATGGGAACCGGGTAGAGAAGCCGCGCCAGCATATAGTCTCCATGGCCTGCGCCGGCCGAATAGAGTGCCAGGAAGAAGGCGATGGGCGTGATGCCGAGGCCGACAAGGAACCCTGCCCGCGAGGAGAATTTCGGCGGCGTCATCGAGCCATGGCCATGGAGGCCGGCGGGTCGCGGTCGTCGGTTGACGGAGGAACAGGAGCGTATCCTGCATAGCTGATGCTCATGCGTGCCTGTCCTTTCGAGTGCGACTCGAGCGCATTCACCAGCTTTTGAACGGTCGCGAGCGGCATAGTCGCATTGACGACGACGGCCTCGCCGCGGGTTTCCCGGCTCAGGACACGGCCGCGACGGCTGTGCAGTACGCCAACGACGCTCGTGACATAGATTTCAGGCGTCACCACCTCGACCTTCATGATCGGCTCGAGCAGCTGCACGCCAAGGTATGGAGCGGCGTCGCGAAAGCAGGCACGGCCGGCGACCTCGAAAGCCAGGGCCGAGGAATCGGTATCGTGATAAGCACCGTCGGTCAGCGTCGCCTTGACGCCAAGCATCGGGAAGCCCGCGAACGGGCCCGAAGACAGCACGCTGCGTACCCCTTTTTCGACGCCGGCTAAATATTCGTTTGGAAGCGCACCGCCGACGATCCTGGACCCGAACACGAAGTCCCAACCGTCCGCGTGCGGTTCGAACAGGATCTTGACGCGGGCGAACTGGCCGGTGCCGCCGGACTGCTTCTTGTGCGTGTAATCCTGTTCGTGCGGACGAGTGATTGTTTCGCGATAGGCCAGTTGCTGCACGCCGACATTCACCTCGACGTTGAACTCGCGGCGCAGGCGGTCAATCACGGTATCGAGATGAGGCTCGTCCCTGCCGGCCATGATCGTCTGGCCCGATTCCGCGTCCCACCTGACCTCGAACAACGGATCCTCGTCCGCCAGCTTCGACAACGCGACAAGCAGCCTCTCCTGATCGGCCTTCGACTTTGGCTCGATCGCGGTTTGCATCAAAGGCCATGGCGCGGTAAACTTTTCCATCGTGACGCCATGGTTGCAGATTGACCGGATGACCGCAACGGACTGGCTCCCCCCGCTCCCGCCCGTTTTATGTGTTGGGCCTATTGGCTGTCAGGCGCCATAACCGACCCGAACCGAAGCGTAGAAAACTCACTGCCGCGCAGTTGATCGAGAAAGGCTGCAACGGCAGACGCATCGCTGCCGGGCGGAAATAGGATGAAC
Source organism: Mesorhizobium sp. P2_B11 (assembly GCF_056404855.1). Classification (NCBI taxonomy): domain Bacteria; kingdom Pseudomonadati; phylum Pseudomonadota; class Alphaproteobacteria; order Hyphomicrobiales; family Phyllobacteriaceae; genus Mesorhizobium; species Mesorhizobium sp. P2_B11. Next base: position 58,411 of record NZ_JBFUDF010000015.1, on the reverse strand, counting down.
AGTTCCCGGCCTTCCGGCGCGTCCATTTGCCTGCAGGGAAAGCCGTTCTTGCTCGTAAATGCCTGCAATCGATCCAGATCGGCCTGTGCCCCCCAGGCGGCAATACCGATCAATCGCTTGTCTGGAGAGGTCAAGCTGGGAGGCGAAACCTCACCCGCAACAGCAGGCATGGAGCATGCGCCGAGAATGGACGCTGCGGCCAGAACGGGCAAAAGGAAACGTCTGACGCTGCGCATGGTCATGGCTCCGGCTGTCCATTGCCCGACAGGATCTGCAGCGTGCCGCGGACAGCGTTGCGGAACGCGTCGTCGAAGCTGACGCCGCGCACCTGCCAGCGATATTCCTTGCCCTTGGAGGCAAGCCGCCAGTCGCCGACCCAACCCAGCGCCTCCTGGCGCCATGCCAAGGTGCCGGCAAGCACGGCATCGCCACTCAGGGTTTGCGTCACGTCTGCAAGCACGACGTCCTGTGGTGTGGGAAGTTCCAGCGGCAAGCCGGTCCGGTATGCAGCGGCCGCCAGCGCGCCGCGCATATCCGCCTCGAGCTCGCCGCCGCCATCGCGCAGCAGCGTGAAGCCGTCGCCTTTCATCGGCTTTATGTCGAGCAATGCGACGATTGCAGGCCGCGGCAGCGGCCACGGTTTATGCCCGAGCGACGCCAGCAAGGCATCGATCTTGTCCGGAGCGAAGTCGGCGGTGATGTATTGCGGCCGGTCGTGCGTGCCCTGCTCGTCATGTGGGGGCCGATTGTTGAGCAGGTCGCGATAGCCGATTTCAGTGGCGTAATCGGCTGCGTGCCGGCTCATCTCCGCAACGCGCGGATCGCCGATCAGTCGCGGATCGCCGGAGACCTTGACCAGCACCTCTTCAAGGCACGGCGCCAGGCCCCAGGCCCGGTTCTCTTCGCCAGTGCCGTTGGTCACCGACTGCGCACGGTAGAGGTCGGCGCGGTCGATATCAGCGGCAGCGACGGGAAAGGCGAGCAGCACAGCGAGCACAGCTGCCATCAATTTCAAGCATCCAAGCACCCGTCGACCCTCCCGAACGGTACGGAATATCCGTCGGAGCCATACTCCTGATCATTCAGGGAATTTCAAGGCGCCGCCCTTCAAGGCGTGTCGCCGACGATGCGCCGGTGTATGCCATCCAGGCTCTCGCTGAGTGCCTCGAACACGTTTCGCGCCGTGAGTTCGCGAAGTACCTGTTCGTTGATGCCACCGCGCGTCGCATAGTCCTGCGCCAGATGCATGAAATCGGCATCCGGCGACATCTCCGGAGCGCTACCCAAGGCTTTGAAGAGCGAGGCGATGTAATCGCGCCCCTTCCCTTCCTCCACGCCGTTCTTCTTGAGCCAGCTGTTGATCGTATCGAGGTATTTGAAGTAGCTGGCATAGGTCGCGGTGACCACGCTCAACGCGTTGAATTCGGCTGAGTTCTCGACCTCAATCACCTTCCCCATACTGCCGAACAAGGCGGACGCGGCTGCATCCGGCGGGCAGATGATCGTTGCGCCCAGCCGGTGCGCGATCATCGGCATGGGCAGTGCTTTCGTCACCTGATGCGCTGGAGCCGTCAGGCCGGCAATCTCCTCGCGCGACAGCGTGGCGATCAGGCTGATGAGGTGATGCTCGCTCCGAAACCGCAGACGCGGCAAGACGTCGTGCGCAATTTGCGGGCGGACCGCCAGCATGACGATGTCGCACGCATCGAGAACCGCCTGATTGTCCTGTGCGATACGCACATCCGGATAACGGGATGCGAGTTCTGCGGCGATCTCTTCATTGCGCGGCGACAGCAGCACCGAGAGGGAATTATCCGCGACGGATTTGAGCCCGCTGACGATGGCCGATGTGAGGGCACCTGTGCCGATGAAGCCAAGTTTCATGTCTGCCGCCTCTGCCGGTCGTTCATCGATCAGGCCAGCCGGATCTGATAGCTCAAGCTTCGCTTGCCGCCAGGCGCGATCAGCATCACCCCCGGCTTGTCGGCGAACTCGCCGTCGAAATCGACAGGGCTGGCGAGGCCATGCCAGGGTTCGATGCACAGAAACGGCGCGCCGCCGGGCTTGGACCAGATCCCCAGTTCCTTAAAGCCTTGCCACGCCACCTCGATCGCCGGACCGTGCGCGGCGGCATAGCGCACGCTGGTGCTGGCCGGCCGGTCGAGGATCACGGCGTCGGCGTCGAACAACTGTTCGGAAAGGGCCAGCGTTTTGCCTTCGATGGGCGTCGGCTGCGGTGCCGCCAGCACCAGGCCATCCTTCAGCCGGCGGATCGGCGCCGGCTCGTCCGCGGCAAAGGTCAGGTGGTAGTCGGTCTTGGCGAGGCCCTGTTGCAATGGCCAGTTGAAGGCAGGGTGCGCCCCGACCGAGGCTGGAAGCACCTCGTCGCCGGTGTTGGTGATGTCGAAGGAGATATCGAGTTGCCGGCGTTCCAGCGTGTAGGTGACCGCCAGGCGAAAGGCGAAGGGATAGCGCGCGCGCGTGTCGGCATCGTCGGTCAGCACCAGCGTGCAGGACCGGGGGCTCGTCTCAGCCCACGCAAACGGCTTGTCGCGGGCAAAGCCGTGCTGGGTCAGCGGATAGACCTGGCCGCGATGGCGCAGCTGGTCGCCCTTCAGCCGACCGACGATCGGAAACAGCACCGGCGAATGCCGCCGCCATTCCGGCCCGGCCTGCCACAGAAACTCCAGGCCCTCGGCGTTGCGCAAGGAGACGAGTTCGGCCCCCTGCCCGACGATCGTCGCCGAAATGCCGTCGCCGTGAAGGGTCACCTGTTCCATGAATTCCTCGCGGCTGGCTGATCTGGCAGCAGGCTAGCAAAGGCTTGCCAGTGAACTCAAGAGCGGCAGGCAGCATTGGCTCTTATGCCGCCATCGCCGGCCACACGCCACAGGACGGCATGCAAAAAAGAAGGCCGGAGGTTTCCCTCCGGCCACGTTGGAAAAATGTTGCCTGCTACGGTTCGGACTATTCGCGCTCGCCAGTAAAATTCAGCAGCAGCTGGAAGATGTTGACGAAGTTCAAATAGAGCGACAGCGCGCCGAAGACGGCGAGCTTCTGCTGCGATTCCGCGTCGAAATTCTCGGCATACTGTTCCTTGATCGTCTGCGTGTCCCAGGCGGTCAGGCCGACGAACACGGCGATACCGATCACCGAGATGGCGAACTGCAGCGCGGTCGAGCCGAGGAAGATATTGACGACGCTGGCGATCACCACGCCGATCAGGCCCATGATCATGAACGACGAGAACTGCGTCAGGTCGCGCTTGGTGGTGTAGCCGTAGAGGCTGGTGGCGCCGAACATGGTGGCGGTGATGAAGAAGGTGCGCGCAATGCTGGTGCCGGTGAAGACCAGGAACACCGAAGCCAGCGACAGGCCCATCACCGCACAGAAGGCCCAGAACATGGTCTGGGCGCTCGCCGCCGACATCGTCTGCATCTTGAACGAGAACAGCAGCACGAAGGCCAGCGGCGCCAGCATCACCACCCATTTCAGCGGGCTGGAAAAGATCGGCACGTAGAGAGCCGGCGTCGAGGCCACCACCATGGCGACGATGCCGGTGACGACCAGGCCGATGCCCATATAGTTGTAGACGCGCAGCATGTGGCTGCGCAGGCCCTCGTCATAGACGGCGCCAGCGCCCATGCGGTAGCCAAGGTCAGGGGTGTTCATGCGGGTTCTCCTTGTGTGAGGTCTTTAGTAAAGGGTTTTGGCGAGTGTCTCGGCGGCGCGGTCGAGGTCGTGGACATCGCTGCGCGCAACGACCGCGTAGGCGACCTCGCCGATCTGGAAATAGGCCGAGGAAATATCGCCCGAAGGCGCTATTGCCGGCTTGACCACGTCGAAGGTTCCGGGACGGATCGCAAACAGCGAGACCAGCCCCATATCCTTCGTCTCCAGCGCCACCTCGACGCTCGGCCCGAAGCGCGACGGATAGATCTGCACGTCGCGGACCTTCCAGTCCTTGGGTAGCGACGGCATGACGATGGCGGTCGCCGCGCGGATTTCGTCGGCATTGTAGTTGGGCGCCTCAAGCTGCGAGGGCATCGCCTCGCGCATGAGCGTCGTCCTGTGCGCTCGGATCGCTTCTTCGACATAGGCCGGCGGCGTCGGCGAGGCCACGACCTGGGTCACCAGCAGCGGTCCGAACAGGCCGTTCGCCAGCCAGCCGGCGGCGACAAAGACGGCAACCGCGGCCGCCCGCTGCAGCACGGCGAAGACGCGGCGACTGGCGAGCCCCCTGCCCAGCCGGCGCGCGACCTCCGTCGTCGCCGGCCGTGCCATCCCGGTGGAAGCGGCCAGCGCCAGGCGCAGCTCGTCGCGCGTCCGCAAATCGGACATCACCCGCGCCGCCGCTTCCGGACGAGCCGACAGAAACGCTTCCACCTCGATGCGACGCGCGACGTCCAGCTGATCGTCGACATAAGCGTCGAGGTCGGTATCGGTCACCGGGTCCCGCAACAGATCGGTCATGACGGGTCTCCCACGATCCTAAGATGGTTTTTGGCCGGCGAAGGGGCAGTGCTTTCCATCGAGCGCAGTGCCGCGCGCGCCCTGCCGATGCGCGACATCAGCGTGCCCAGCGGCACCCCGCTGGCGTCAGCAGCCTCCTGGTAGGAAAGGCCCTCGATGGCGACCAGATGCAGCGCCGAACGCTGTTCTTCCGGCAGGCTGAAAAAAGCTTCGCGCACTTGCGCCAGGCGCACGGAATGTTCTTGCGGCGCCGGCGTGCTGGCGTCGGTGAGGTAGCCGGCCTGCTCGACGCGTGCCGCTTCCGAACGGCGCGAACGCATCTTATCGATGAAGGCGTTGTGGACGATCGACAGCAGCCATGCCCGCAGATTGCCGCCGGAGCGGAATGTGCCGCGCCGTTCATAGGCGCGCACGAGCGCGTCATGCACCAGGTCCTCGGCGTCAGCACTGTCGCGCGTCAGCGAGCGTGCATAGCGCCTGAGCGAACCCAGCTGTCCAACTATATCGAAGCGTGGCATCGATCGTTTCATGCCCTGTGTACGGAGCATGTGGGGATTTTAATCCCTCGCCCGCCAAAAACATTTTGCGCCGCCACAATAGGTATCATGCAATCAGAAGTCTGCCTCTCAACGCCTATCTCCCGCGCGGCAGATGTTTGCCTTATGCTGTTGGTCTAGCCTTCCTGTCTTTCCAGAGGAGCAAAAGATGGTCGGTGGGGATCGGGTGACGGGTGCCGCGGCGCTGCCGATCGTCGGCAGGGTATTCATGATCCTTGGCATCGTCGCGATTATCGCTTCCGCTGTGCTGGCGTCCATCGAAACATACGGGCCCCGCACGGCCACGGCGCCGGGCAAGATTGTCGCCGCCGAATATTACCCGCTCGTCGAGTTCTCGACGGTCGACGGCACCGTCATCCGCTTCACCAATGCCATCCGCTCCTCGTTCTGGGGTATCGGCGACAGCCTTACCGTCGCCTATGATCCCACCAATCCGAACAATGCCTCGATCGACGGCTTTGCCGGGCGCTGGTTTCTCTCAGGGCTGGCCGGACTGATCGGCGGCGCCTTCCTGCTGATCGGCATTGTGCTCACAGTGCTCGGACGGGCGCTTATGCGGCGGGTCGCCACGAATTCAAGGCCATAGCCGCGTTTCAAGCCGCTGGCGACGCACTGACAGCTTGGCAGTTGCTCCCTCAGGGTCGCTCGCCGCGTCGCAGCCTGCCCTCGATTACGGCAATGACCGGCAGCAGATCGGCAACGCCGTTGACGACATAGTGCGCACCGGCGGCGCTGAGCCTGGCCGAGGCCTCGGCGCGCTTTCTGCGAAACACTTCTGGCGCCATTGCCTGCGTTTCGGCCAGTGAGTGGCCGAAGACGTTGCCGGTCACCGACACGCCGACCGTCCATGCGCCGGCATTGATGCCTTCCGCAATGCCGACCTCGGTGTCGTCGACCTTGACGCTGAGCCATGGCGGATAGACGCCGAGTTCGGTCAGCGCCTTCCACAGCATGAACGGCGTCGGCCTGCCGTCCGGCGTATCGCCGGTGCAGACCAGGCAATCCGGGGCAAAACCGTGTGCTGCCGCTCCCGGCAGGATTTCGGCCATGATGTCGCGCGTGTAGCCGGTGGTCGAGCCGATCTTGAGGCCGTGCGCGCGCAGCGTGGCGACCACATCGGCGACACCTGGAATGACATCGGAAAAGCGCGCCGCCACCGCCCGGTTCTTCGGCACGAAGACGTTGTAGACGGCATCGATATCGGCGTCGGTCGGCGCATGCCCGTGCTGTTTGGCCCAGGCGGCCGAGATCCGCGGCAGCGCCATCAGCGCGGCAATGTGTGGGCGTTTGGCCATGCCCATCGGTCCGCGCGCCTCCTCGATGGTGATGGCGACACCGAATTCCTGGAACGCTTCGACGAAGACGCCCATCGGCGCCAGCGAGCCATGATCGACAACGGTGCCGGCCCAGTCGAAAACGACGGCGCGAAGCAGGTGCTGGGTGGTCATCAGGCGATCTTTCTGGCGTCTGCCGTGGTTGAACCGAAGAGGTCATCGATCACCTCTTCGGCGATGGCGAACGACGTCGAGGCGCCGGTGCCACTGGTGATCATCACCATGCGCACATTCTCCTGCGGCGCGTCGGCGAACATCGTGTGGTCGGCAGCCGAGGCATAAATGCCGGTCCAGCGTTCCAGCACCCGCGGCGGCGGGCCGCCGAAGACGGCGCTGAACTCTTCCAGGATGATTTCGTCGACCCGCTCCGAGGCGAACGGATCGGGCGTTGCTGCATAGTGATGCGAATCGCCGACCACCAGCGTGCCGTCGGCGCTCTGCACCACGATCAGGTGCACGCCATTGTCCAGCGCCTGCTGTTGATCGCTCTCGAGCCGACGCCGCAAGGCTGTGGCCTCAGGCAAGGCCCCGAAACCGGAATAGCGCGCCAGCCCAAGATCCGACAACACCGGAGACGGAAGCCGGAAACCTGGATCGGCAAGCCGCATCATCTGCAATTTGCAGCGCCTGACGCCGTAGAGCGCAATTCGTTCGGGATAAAGCGTCGCCAGATCATCGCCGGGGCAGACAACCACCTTGTCAGCGTGAACTGTGCCGCGGCTGGTCTCGATCGATGGCGGCTCGATGGCGCGTACTGCCGTTTCGCGCCGGAATTCCACGCCGTGCTGTTGGGCTAGGAACGCGGCAAGCTGCGGGATCGCTTGGCGTGACTCGACACGCACCTCGTGCGGGCTCCACAGCGCACCGGCAAAGTCCCGCCCGGCAAGCTGTGGGTATTGGCGGCGCAAATCGTCCGGTTCGAGCAGTGAACAGCCCTCGCCCATCTCGGTCTGCAGGAACGCCTCGACCACGCTGCGCGCCTCGGGACGCCGCGCGACGACAACCGTGCCGCGCTGGATGATGTCGATGCCGGCCGGCCCGGCCACTTCCAGCCAAATATCGCGGGAGCGCATGGCGCGCCGCCACACCTGGCCGCGTTCCTGGCCACTCACCGTGACGAAGCCGAAATTGCGCACCGAGGCGCCGTTGGCCTGCGCATCGCGGTCGATGATAACAACGGAAAGGCCGCGGCGGACGGCAGCGAGCGCATGCGCAAGACCGACAATGCCGGCGCCGACAATGGCGAGATCGAATTTATCTTGCTGGCTCATCATTGTCCTTTCGCCGCAACGCTTTGTCTGTCCCGGCTAAGCTATTCAAACTACGCCCATGTGACAGGAACGTGTAGGCGAGATTCCGTCGCCGCCGATGGTCCTCGCCAAGCTTTCCGTCTGGTGCACATGAAAGCGCTGGCGAAGCCCGGCCGATTTGCGTATCAATCCGCCGCCACCGGAACCACTCTTCATGTTCGAAACACTGCAGCCTGCTCCCGCCGACAAGATCATCGCCCTGATTGGCCTCTACCGCGCCGATCCGCGACCCGACAAGATCGACCTGGGCGTCGGCGTCTACAAGGACCGCGACGGCAAGACACCGGTCATGCGCGCCCTGCGCGAGGCCGAGAAGCGGCTGCTGCAGGGCCAGGACACCAAGACCTATCTCGGCCTTCCCGGCGATACCGCCTTCAACACGGCGATGGTCAAGCTGGCCTTCGGCCCCACCGCCGACATGACGCGCATTCGCGCGGCGCAAGCGCCGGGGGGCTCCGGCGCGCTGCGGCTGGTGGCGGAGCTGCTTAGCCGGACGCGCCCCGGCGCGACCGTCTGGCTGTCGGACCCGACCTGGCCGAACCACCCACCGGTGATGCGCGGCGCCGGCCTCAAGGTGCGCGACTATCCCTATTTCGACGCGGCGTCCGGCGCGGTGCGCTTCGACGACATGCTGGCGGCGCTGGGAAAAGCCGAGGCCGGCGACATCGTGCTGCTGCATGGCTGCTGCCATAACCCGACCGGCGCCAATCTCGATGCCGCCCAGTGGGCGAAGGTTACCGATCTCGTCGTCGAGCGCGGGCTGCTGCCCTTTGTCGACATTGCCTATCAGGGCTTTGGCGAAGGCCTCGACGCCGATGCCGCCGGTTTGCGCCTGCTGGCCTCCAAGGTGCCGGAAATGGTCGTTGCCTCGAGCTGCTCGAAGAACTTTGCCGTCTACCGTGACCGCGTCGGCGCGGCGATGATCCTGGCCAAGAACAGCGCTGAGGCCGATGTGGCGATGAGCCAGATGCTGGCGGCGGCGCGCGCCATGTATTCCATGCCGCCGGACCATGGTGCGGCCGCGGTACGCATGGTGCTGGAAGATGATGGCCTTCGCGCCGACTGGGAGGCGGAACTCGAGGAGATGCGCCTGCGCATGCTCAAGCTGCGCGTTCTGTTTGCCGATGCGCTGCGCCGGCAATCCAATTCCGACCGCTTCGATTTCGTCGCCAGCCACCGCGGCATGTTTTCAAGGCTTGGCCTCACCGAGGCGCAGGTCGAACGGCTGCGGGCCGAATACGGCGTCTACATGGTCGGCGACAGCCGCATCAACGTCGCCGGCCTGCCCGAAGACGGCATGGACGCTCTCGCCAAGGCGGTTGTCTCGGTGCTCGACTAGAGCAATTCCAGGAAAAGTATGAGCGGTTTTCCGTCCGGAATTGCGAAAAAACAAAGAGAGCAATTCCAGGAAAGTTCCGCCTCTCACCAGGTGGGATCCCGACCCTCAAGGTCGTCGTCCGGGGCGACCTCCGGCTGGCGGCGACTGGCGTAGGGGCCAACATATGCCATTTTGAGCGCATCTCCCACCACGCTGGATATGGCGGCAAGCGATGCGCCGATTTCGAGCCTCGGATAGCTTGGCCGTAGCCGGCTAAGGCTGCGGATTGTGATCGCGGCGGTGGTGGGGATGTCGGTCATGGCGTCCTCCTTGACCATGAGAATGACACCGCTCCCCACTCAGGTCCTTGGCTCGGACCTGAATAGTCCTGACCAGTCCTGAACAGCCCTGAAGTTCGCCTTCAGAACCGTCTTGGGTTATCCTCGCCCCCGAGGGACGGGTTCTGGCAAATGGACTTGGAGTTCGGGAACTACCACCTGAAACGCAGCGAAAGGCTGCTGCTAGGCCCTGATGGGCCGGTGGAGCTTTCGGGGCGATCCTTCGACATCCTCGCCACATTGCTGGGGAGGCCGGACGAGGTGGTCGGCAAGAGCGAACTCTTCGATGCGGCCTGGCCCGGCGTGGTGGTGGAGGAGAACACGCTGCAGGTCCACATTTCGGCGCTGCGAAAACTGCTGCCGGCCGAAATGATCGTAACCGTGCATGGCCGCGGCTATAAATATGCCGGCCCCAAGCCCTTCGCGGCCACGGCCGAGGCTACGGCGCCGTCGAGACCGTCCATCGTCATCCTTCCCTTCGACAATATGAGCGGCGACCCGGAGCAGGACTATTTCAGCGACGGGATTACCGAAGACATCATCGCCGAGCTTGGCAAGTTCAAGGAGTTTCTGGTCATCGCGCGGAACTCCTCCTTCCAGTTCCGCGGCAAGGCGAATGACTTGGCCGAGGTGGCAAAGAAACTTGGCGTGCAGTACGTCGTCGAAGGCAGCGTGCGCAAGATCGGCAACCGGGTGCGTGTCACCGTGCAGTTGATCGACGCTTCTTCAACGGCTCACATCTGGGGCGAGCACTACGACCGCGAACTCGACGACATTTTCGCCATCCAGGACGAAATCACCCAGATGATTGCGGCGCGTCTGGCAAGACAGACCAGAACCGCGATTGCGTCGCGCGCCAGGGCGCGGCCGACGGACAACATGTCGGCCTATGAGTTCTACTTGCGAGCCCTGCAACTGGCGGCAGTCTATGACGCCGCGCACGAAGCGGAACCGTTTCTGCGCCAGGCGGTAAAGCTCGACCCCAGGTTTGCTGCGGCTCACGCCATGCTCAGCGTTGTCGAGACCCTCAAATTCTTCTGGGTCTTCTACGATCCAGCCTATCTGCGTCCCGCGCTGGAAATGGCAAAGACCGCGTTGCAGCTGGACCCCGACGAGGCCTACGGCCATCTCGCCAGCGGCTTTGCTCACTTGTATTTGCGCGAACTCAGGCAGGCTGAAATCACTCTTGACCGTGCAATTGCCCTCAATCCGAACGATCCGTTCATTCTCAGTTTCCGTGCGCTGTTCCTCAACTACACGGACAGGCCGGATGAGGCGCTTGTTGAAATAACCGAAGCCCAGCGCCGCGACCCATACGCTGTGGGATGGTATGACGACTTTCGCGGCATCATCCTGACCACGGCTGGACGATATGCCGAAGCAGTTGCCTGCTACGCGAAAATGGCTGACGTACCGCGGTGGTCACTCGTTCGTCTTGTCGTCTGTCATTTTGAACTCGGCGAAATCAAGCAAGCGCAAGACGTCCTGGCAAAGGTCAAGGCGCACTATCCCGGACTACGCCTTGACGAGATCGTTGACGCGGAAGTGGATTACTACAGGGATGCCGCCGTTTGCACCCGTTATCGCGCGATCCTGGAGCGCGTTGACGGCGAAGGATAAGCTTCATCACGACCCGCCGCCACCTGTGGACAATCTCCCCTCGCCGACCGACGGCATTGGCCGGCAAGCCGTATGCACGATAGCATCCCGGCCATGAAACCTTCGCGCGACATTTCCCGGCTGATCGAAATCATGGCCGCGCTCCGGGCGCCGAAAACCGGCTGTCCCTGGGACATCGAGCAGGATTTCTCGACCATCGCGCCCTACACGATCGAGGAAGCCTATGAGGTGGCCGACGCCATTGCGCGCGGCGACCTCGACGATCTGCGCGACGAGCTTGGCGACCTCCTGCTGCAGGTCGTCTACCACGCGCAGATGGCGCAGGAGACCGGCGATTTCGCCTTCGGCGATGTGGTTGAGGCCATCACCACAAAAATGATCCGCCGTCATCCGCATGTCTTCGGCGACGAAGAGGCACGCAGTGCCGGCATGGCCAAAGGCATGTGGGAAAAGATCAAGGCGCAGGAGAGGGCTGAAAAGCGAAGCGCCCGCCTCGCCCGCGGCCTCGACCCGGAAGACAATGGCAAGGGGTTTCTGGACAGCGTGCCGGTCGCTCTGCCCGCCCTAACCCGGGCGCTGAAACTGCAGGAAAAGGCAGCCCGGGTCGGCTTCGACTGGAGCGAGGCAGTCCCCATCCTCGACAAGATCGAGGAGGAGATCGGCGAGTTGCGCGAGGCGCTGGCCAAGGGAGAAACGGCCGAGATCAAGGACGAATTCGGCGACATGCTGTTTGCCGTCGTCAATCTGGGGCGCCACCTCAAGCTCGACTCGGAAGCAGCACTCAGCGGCACCAACGACAAGTTCCGCTCGCGCTTCCACTATGTCGAGCGCGCAATCGATGCGTCGGGAAGCACGCTGGAAAAGGCCACGCTGGACGAAATGGAAGCGCTCTGGCAGCAGGCCAAAGGCAAGAAATAAGCAGGCTTATGCCTTGTTCTTGCGGTACAATCGGCTTTCGATCTCTTGCCGGGCGGTGTGCGTCGCCTTGAGCGCGATGGTCGTGCTGCCATCTTCGTTGTCGGCGCGCGAAACGATGTCGCCATTGCGGTAGAGCCAGTCGACGAGACCGAACTGCGCCGGCTCGATCGTCACCGTCAGCTCTTCCAGCTCGCCCGACATCCTGGTCTCGATCAGCGCCTTCAGCGCATCGATGCCTTCGCCAGTGATGGCTGAGATGGCGATCGGCGGCGCCTTGTTGGCATCAGTGCCATCGGCCAGCAGACGTTCCCGGTTGCCATCGTCGAGCAGGTCGACCTTGTTCCACACCTCGATGACCCGCTTGGCGTCGCCGGCATCGACGCCGAGATCGGCCAGGATGCGTTCGACGTCCTCGGCCTGCGCGGCGGTGTCGGGATCCGAAATATCGCGCAGATGGATGACCAGGTCCGCCTCGACCACCTCTTCCAGCGTGGCGCGGAAGGCGGCGACCAGATGCGTCGGCAGGTCCGAAATAAAACCGACCGTGTCCGACAGGATGATCGGCGTGCCGTGCGGCAGGCGCACGCGGCGCAGCGTCGGATCGAGCGTGGCAAACAGCATGTCTTCGGCCAGCACGTCCGCCCCGGTCAGCCGGTTGAACAGCGTCGACTTGCCGGCATTGGTGTAGCCGACGATCGCGACCACCGGGAACGGCACCTTCTTGCGCTTGGCGCGGTGCAGGTCGCGGGTGCGGCGCACGGTTTCCAGCTCGTGTTTGAGCTTGATGATCTTTTCCTGCAGCTGCCGCCGGTCCGACTCGATCTGGGTTTCGCCGGGACCGCCGAGGAAGCCGGCGCCGCCGCGCTGGCGTTCAAGGTGGGTCCAGCTGCGCACCAGGCGGCCCTTCTGGTAGTTGAGATGGGCAAGCTCGACCTGCAGCGTGCCTTCCTTGGTCCGTGCGCGTTCGCCAAAGATTTCCAGGATCAGCCCGGTGCGGTCGAGCACCTTGGCGTTGAATTCTTTCTCGAGATTGCGCTGCTGCACCGGCGTCAGCGGATGGTCGACGATGACCACCTCGGCGTGACCCTCTTTGACGATCTCGGCGAACTCCGCGACCTTGCCGCTGCCAAGCAAGGTTGCCGGGCGCGGATCGTTGACGGTCACGACCGCCGTGTGGATCAGATCAAGGTTGATGGCGCGGGCAAGGCCGACCGCTTCGTCGTGGCGCGCGTCGGCCGAACGCGTCAGCCGTGGACGATTTGTTTCGTCATCGTTGCGCTGATGCCGGGTAAGCACCGGCACAATGACAACCGCCCGGGTCGGACCATTGGCTTCCGTCCCGGGGTGATGCGCTGGTTTCCCGCGGACGCTGCGGTCCGCGTCTTTCTCACGTGCCAATCAGGCGCCCTGGCTTTCCTCGCCATCGAACATCTGAACCGGCTGGCTCGGCATGATCGTGGAAATGGCATGCTTGTAGACGAGCTGGGAGTGGCCGTCGCGGCGCAGCAGGACACAGAAATTGTCGAAGGAAGTGACCACGCCGGTCAGCTTGACGCCGTTGATGAGAAAGATGGTGAGTGGATTTTTGCTCTTGCGAACAGAATTCAGGAACAGGTCCTGAAGGTTTTGCGATCGTTCCGCCATTGTTCTTGTCTTTCGCCGATCCCCTTCGGTTTGCAGGCCAATGCGCCAAATTAGCGGGCACATGTCAAGCTTGCAAACACCCCCTTGCCGTCARTAACGACAAGCAGAACGAGATATATTGATGTGCAGTCCGTCTGTGCGGTTATCAGGCTGGACTTTTTTCCGCAACGTCAAAAAAGGCTTGCCGCAATGAAAGTGTTATTGAGCCGGGATGGCCATTGGCGACCGCGGCGCCGTCAATTGCCACCACCGGCATGGCGATTGTCGTTGCCGAACTGATGAAAGCTTCGCGCGCCGCCTTGGCCTCGGCGACGGAAAAACCGCGCTCCTCGATCTTCAATCCGAGCTTGGCCGCCACCTCGAACATGGTGGTGCGGGTGATGCCCCGCAGGATGCCGTGCTCGGCCGGCCGGGTCACCAGAACGCCGTCGCGGGTGACGATCCAGGCATTCGACGAACCGCCTTCCTTGACGTTGCCGTCGGTGTCGACGAACCAGGCTTCCTGGGCGCCGGCCTCCTTGGCTTTCTGCTTGGCCAGCACGTTGGGAAGCAGGCCGGTGCTTTTGATGTCGACCCGGTCCCAGCGGTTTTCCGGTACGGTGATGACCTTGATGCCGGTCTCGGCCCGCTTTGCGGCCGCCGCCGGGTCGGCTTTTCTGGCCGTGATGACCAGCGACGACAGCGTGTCGGCCGGGAAAACGAAGTCGCGGCTGGCAACACCGCGCGTCACCTGGACATAGACCAGGCCGTTGACGACCTGGTTACGGCGCACGACCTCTCGCAAGAGAAGCGGCAACACGCCCTTGGTAACCGGCCAGTCGATCGAGAGCTCGGTGAGCGAACGGTTCAGCCGGGCAAGGTGGCGCGGCATGTCGACGATGAAGCCTTGCGCCACCTCGCAGACCTCGTAGACGCCGTCGGCGAACTGATAGCCGCGATCCTCAATATGCACGGCAGCGTCGGCATGAGCGACATAGCGCCCGTTCACATAGGCAGTGCGCGGCATTCAGCAATCCCTCAGAAAAGTCCTTGTTTTTCTATGCGATTCCGCCGTCGCCGTAACCGGCAATTGTATGGGCCACGACGGCCGCCCCGGTGTGTTGAGATTCAGGTCAGGCCTAGCCGAGAATGGTGGCTTCCGAGAACCGGAGCGGAGCGTACTTAAGGTACGTGAGCACCGGAAGCGCAGGAAGCCGCCTTTCGCAGGCCGGCCTCACCTGAATATCAGCACGCCGTCAGACCCCCAGCGACTTCAGCTTGCGGTGCAGCGCGGATCGCTCCATGCCGATGAATTCCGCCGTCTTCGAGATGTTGCCGCCGAAGCGGTTGATCTGGGCGATCAGATAGTCCTTCTCGAACTGTTCGCGGGCTTCGCGCAGCGGCAGCGCCATGATGTGCTGGTCCGACTGGTTCGGTGTGCGCGGCATGACATCGCCGATCTCGGACGGCAACAGATCGGCGGTGATGGGTGCATCGACATCGTCGCCGCGCGCCAGGATCATTAGCCGTTCGACGTTGTTGCGCAGCTGGCGGACATTGCCCGGCCAGTTATGCGCTTGCAGCACGGCAAGCGCATCGTCGCCGATGCGGCGCGGCTTGATGCCGGCCTGACGCGCGATCTGCTTCATGAAATTGTCGACGAGGTAGGGAATGTCCTCGCGCCGCTCGGCCAGGCCCGGCACCATGACCGGAACCACCGCCAGCCGGTGATAGAGGTCCTCGCGGAATCGGCCGTCGGCGATCATTGCTTCCAGGTTTTGCGAGGTCGAGGAAATGATGCGGACATCGACCTTGACCCGCTTGGTGCCGCCGACGCGTTCGAACTGCTGCTCGACCAGCACGCGCAGGATCTTGTTTTGCGTCTCGCGCGGCATGTCGGCCACTTCGTCGATGTAGAGAATGCCGCGATGCGCCTCCTCCAGCGCACCCACCTTGCGCTCGGTGCCGTTGGATTCGGTGCCGAACAGCTCGATCTCCATGCGTTCGGGCGTGATGTTGGCCGCACTCAGCGTCACGAACGGCGCGCCCTTGCGCGTCGACAGCGTGTGGATAGCGCGCGCGGCGAGCTCCTTGCCTGAACCGGACGGACCGATGATCATGACGCGGCTGTTGGTCGGCGCGACGCGCTCGATGGTCTGGCGCAACTGGCTCATCGCCGACGACATGCCGATCAGGTCGAAGGTCTCGCCGCTGCGCTGCTTGAGGTCGGAGACCTCGCGCCGCAATTTCGACGTCTCCAGCGCCCGCTCGGCAATCAGGATCAGCCGGTCGGCCTTGAACGGCTTCTCGATGAAATCATAGGCGCCGCGGCGGATGGCCGACACCGCCGTCTCGATGTTGCCGTGGCCCGAGATCATCACCACCGGCAGGCTCGGGTGCATCGTCTTGATCTCGTCGAGCAGCGCCAGCCCGTCCAGGCGCGAGCCCTGCAGCCAGATGTCGAGGAAAATCAGCCGCGGCGCACGGTCGGCGATTGCCGCCAGCGCACTGTCGGCATCGAATGCCGTACGGGTTTCATGCCCTTCGTCGCTCAATATGCCCGCGACGAGTTCACGGATGTCTTCCTCGTCATCGACGATGAGAATATCAGACGCCATTACCGACCTTTTCAGTTTCTCTTTCGAGTCCAG
This sequence comes from Mesorhizobium sp. P2_B11, assembly GCF_056404855.1. Classification (NCBI taxonomy): domain Bacteria; kingdom Pseudomonadati; phylum Pseudomonadota; class Alphaproteobacteria; order Hyphomicrobiales; family Phyllobacteriaceae; genus Mesorhizobium; species Mesorhizobium sp. P2_B11. The sequence continues at coordinate 42,269 of NZ_JBFUDF010000015.1, read as the reverse complement.
TTTCGCCTTGACCGCGTGGCGGCGCGGCTGCGGCAGCGGGTGGCAGGATGATAGAGATCATCGCGCCGCGTCCACCGTGGAAGTCCGCGGGCGCATCGTGCAGTTCGAGCCGCCCGCCATGGTCCTCCACGATCTTCTTGACGATGGCGAGGCCGAGCCCGGTGCCCTTCTCGCGCGTCGTCATATAGGGCTCGAGCAGCCTTTGGCGATTCTCGCGCGGCAAGCCTTTGCCATTGTCGATGACGTCGATTCTGATCGCGCCATTCTGCCGGCCAGCTTGAATCCGGATTATGCCGTGCGAACCGTCCTTTTGTTCCAGTCCGTCAATCGCTTCGGCGGCGTTTTTGATGACGTTGCCGAAAGCTTGCGCCATCAGGCGGCTGTCGAACGTGCCCTTCAGCGGCTCGTTGCCAAAGACGCGTTCGAAAGCGATGTCGGCACGGCTGACCTCCACCAGGAACGAGGCCTCGCGCAACGATTCGCGCAGATCGATCGACTTCATCTCGGGCTTCGGCATGCGGGCGAAAGCAGAGAATTCGTCGACCATGCGGCCGATGTCCTCGACCTGTCGGATGATGGTGTCGGTGCATTGATCGAAAATCTCGCGGTCCTCGGTGATGACCTTGCCGAAACGGCGTTTGATGCGCTCGGCCGAAAGCTGGATTGGCGTCAACGGGTTCTTGATTTCATGCGCGATGCGCCGCGCCACATCCGCCCAGGCCGAGGAGCGCTGGGCCTGGACCAGATCGGTGATGTCGTCGACCGTCACCACGTAGGATTTCTCGTCCTCGCCGTCGTCGCCGGCCTCGATGGTGATCTGCACGTTGAAGGTGCGCTCGGCGCCCGTGCGATAGAAGGTGACCTGCTCGCGATAGACCGGCTTGCCGGATTTGCGGCCGATCTCGAAGACGCGGCCGACATGCGGCAGCACGGCCGACAGGTTCTGCCCGAGCGCTGCCGTCGCCGATATGGCCAGCATCGTTTCGGCCGACTTGTTGACGATGGTGACGATGCCGTAGGGGTCGACGCCGATGACGCCGGCGGTGACGCCGGCCAGCACCGCTTCCGAGAAACGCCGCCGCTCGTCGATCAAATCCTTGGCCGACAGGATCTCGTTGCGCTGCGATTTCAGCTCAAGCAGCATCTTGTTGAACGTATCGCCAAGCGACGCGACATCACCGTCGGAAGGCCGCACCGGCACGGCGACATCGAGATTGCCGGTCGCAACCTCGTCGGCCGCGCCGATAAGCTGGCGAATGGGCCGCACCAGACGGTCGGCCACCGCTATGCCGGTCCAGATGGCCGACAGGATGATGATCAGCGTCAGCGACAGATAGGGTAGAGCGAACGCCACCTGCGACGTCCGCCTGTTGTCTTCCAGGCCGCGATATTCCGCGGTGTTGGACTGAACGATCTGCCGCGCCTTGATCACCTCGGGATCGACGAGGCGGATGGTGTAGAGGTAGAGGCCTTCGATCTCCCGCAATTTGACGATGGCGCCCATGATGTTGCGCGTCTTCGGCTCGATCAGCACCGGTTTGCCGCCGGCCGCCTCCGCCACGGCCCCTTCCGGCGGCTCCGGCATGGCGAAATTCGTATCGGTCTTGGCGCTCATGACGAAGGAGCCATCCGGCTTGATCAGCGCCGCATGCGCGAGGGTCCTGCCCACGGCTTCCTTGTTCATCAGGTCGAGAAAGCCGGTTCGATCGAGGCCGTAAAGCGTGCGTGAAGCATCGAGATCGTAGGCCATCGACAGCGTCGTGCCCTGAAGATTGCGAGCATTTTCCTGCACATAGGCATCGGCGATCGACAGCGACGAGTTGACGATCGTCTTGGTGCGGATTTCGAACCAGCGGTCGAGGCCGATATCGAGCGTGATCGAGGCGATGATGGCCACCATGATGGCGGGGATGGCGGCGACCAGCGCAAACATCGCCACGATGCGCACATGCAGCCGCGATGCCGCCTTGCCGTGCCGGCGCGCCATGACGATGCGGTGCACTTCGCGGCCGACCAGGGCGATCAGCGACAGCACGAACACGGCGTTGACCGCAATCAGCGTCAGCGTCGTGTTTGCGTCCGGCGTGATCGGAGTCGCGCCGACGAGGATCGCAAATGAGATTGCCGCCGTAACCAAGGCACCAGCAATTGCGACGACACCGGGCAACGCAAGCAGACGGCGTCCATCCCTTCCGCCGGGTCTGCTGAAAAGCGGTTCGTTTGATGTAAGAGCCTGCGAAGCCATGTCGCCGTCTAAGAGCCAGTGATTGCGTCGGATGTATGCAACGCATTGTGGCGATTATGCAACAAGTGTGGCCGCGAGGGAAACTTTCGGCCGCCGATCCCCTGAAAAGGGGATGACCACGCGTCACTTCGAGTGCTACGCGCTCACGATCTCGACGATTTGTAGACGTTGACGCCCAATTCGCGAATCTTCTTGCGCAGCGTGTTGCGGTTCAAGCCCAGCAATTCGGCCGCCTTGATCTGGTTGCCGCGTGTTGCCGTCATGGAAGCCAGCACCAGCGGATATTCGACCTCGGACAGGATGCGCTGATAGAGGCCGGCCGGCGGCAATTCGCCGGCGAAAGAGGCGAAATAGCGCTGCAGGAAGTGCTCCACCGCCTGGCCGATGGACAGATCGTCCGGGATTAGGTTACCGCCGCCGGGAACGACCGGCCTTTCGCCGGTCTTGAGCTCGGCTTCGATGATCTCGGCGGATATTTCGTCCTGCGAGTAGAGCGCGGCAAGCCGCCGCACCAGGTTTTCCAGTTCGCGCACATTGCCCGGCCAGGGATAGCGCTTCATCAATTCGATGCCGCCGGTCGAAATGCGCTTGGTCTGCAGGCCTTCGCTGGCGCCGATCTTGAAGAAATGTCGCACCAGATCGGGAATGTCCTCCGACCTCTCACGCAAGCCCGGCAGCCGCAACGGCACGACGTTGAGGCGATAGAACAGATCCTCGCGGAAAAGCCCCTGGTTGATCAGCGTGCGCAGATCCTTGTTGGTGGCAGCGACGATGCGCACATCGGTCTTGATCGGCGTGCGCCCGCCGACCGTGGTGTATTCGCCCTGCTGCAGCACGCGCAGCAGCCGCGTCTGCGCTTCCATCGGCATGTCGCCGATCTCGTCGAGGAACAGCGTGCCACCCTCGGCCTGCTCGAAGCGGCCGGTGGAGCGGTTCTGCGCCCCGGTGAAGGCGCCCTTCTCATGGCCGAACAGTTCCGATTCGATGAGGTCGCGCGGGATCGCCGCCATGTTGATGGCGACGAACGGACCGCCGCGGCGGCGGCCATATTCATGCAGCGCGCGTGCCACCAGTTCCTTGCCTGTGCCGGATTCGCCCGAGATCATCACCGTCAGATCGGTCTGCATCATGCGCGCCAGCATGCGGTAGATGTCCTGCATGGCCGCCGAGCGGCCAACCAGCGGCATCGCGTCCGGCTGCTCCTCCGGCCGGGTGTCGATCTTCGGCCGACGCGGCTCGGACAGCGCGCGGTTGACGATGCTGAGCAGCTCGGTCAGGTCGAACGGCTTCGGCAGATACTCGTAAGCGCCTGTTTCGGAAGCACGAATCGCCGTCATGAAGGTGTTTTGCGCGCTCATCACGATGACCGGCAGTTCCGGCCGCGCCTTCTTGATGCGCGGTAGCATGTCGAAGGCGTTTTCATCCGGCATGACCACGTCGGTGATCACCAGATCGCCCTCGCCGGCCGCCACCCAGCGCCACAGCGTCGAGGCGTTGGACGTCACGCGCACCTCATGGCCGACGCGCGACAGCGCCTGGTTGAGCACGGTGCGGATGGCCGCATCGTCGTCGGCGACGAGAATATTGCCGCGAACCGTCATTTGCGGTCTCCTTCGCCTTCATCATCGGCAATGTCGATCGGTACTTCCTTCCAGGCCGGCATCAGGATGCGGAAGGTGGTGCCGCGCGGCGTCGAATCGCATTCGATGATGCCGCCATGCTCGCCGACGATTTTCGCCACCAGCGCCAGGCCGAGCCCCGAGCCGTTCGGCTTGGTGGTGATGAACGGATCGAACAGGATCGGCAGGATGTCTTCCGAAACGCCCGACCCATTGTCGCGGACGCAGAACTCCAGCGGCAGCGAGACGCGGTCCTGCGTTCCCGGCACGGAAACGCGAATGCCCGGCCTGAATGCCGTCGACAGCACGATCTCGCCCTGCGGATCGCCGCCGATCGCCTCGGCGGCATTCTTGACCAGGTTGAGGAACACCTGGATCAGCTGGTCGCGGTTGGCGAAAACCGGAGGCAATGATGGATCATAGTCCTCCAATATCCTGATTCTCTTGGCAAAACCGTTCTTGGCGATCGCCTTGACGTGATCCAGCACGACATGGATGTTGACGGGGTAGCGGTCGATCGGCCGCTCGTCCGAAAACACCTCCATGCGGTCGACCAGCGACACGATGCGGTCGGTCTCGTCGGTGATCAGCCGGGTCAGCGCACGATCCTCGTCGGAAGCCGACAGTTCGAGCAGCTGTGCTGCGCCGCGTATGCCCGACAGCGGGTTCTTGATTTCATGCGCCAGCATGGCGGCAAGGCCGGTGACCGAACGCGCGGCACCCCTATGCGTCATCTGCCGGTCGATCTTGTCGGCCATCGAGCGTTCATGGAACATCACCACGACCGAGCCTGGGAATTCCGGCACCGGCGCGACGTAGAGATCGACGACCTTCTCGATGCCGAGACGGGGCGACGACACGTCGACACGGTACTCGTTGACCGGCGCGCGGCGCTCGCGCACCTGATCGACCAGCTGTAACAGCGGGCTGCCGAACGGGATGAGCTTGGACAGCGTGTTGCGCGCCAGCATGTTCGCGCTGGAGCGGAAAAAATCTTCCGCATCGGCATTGGCGTAGGTGATGAACCCGTCGGGATCGACCATGATCACCGGGCGGCGGATGGTGTTGAGCACGATACTGGCGGCATCCGCCATGTCGGCGCCGGGTGCGACAGAGGCGTTCATGCTGCGCTCCGCAAGGGTGCGGCGTCGCCTTCGCCGGAAAATACCTCGCGCAGCAGGGCAATGACGCGGGCGGGCTCGTAGGAGGTGAGGATGGCTTTGCGCCGGTCGTCAGCGACGCCGGCGGCGTGGCGGTCGAGATACCAGCCGAGATGCTTGCGCGCCTGGCGCAGGCCGCTTTCGACGCCGTAAAGCGCCAGCATGTCCTCGTAATGGGTGGCAATATAGTCGGCCATGGCTTGCGGGCTGTCCGGCACGCCGGAGGGCGCGTCGCCCGCAGCTGTCGCCGCGATGCGGCCCGCCGTCCACGGCGCGCCGTAATGCGCGCGGCCGATCATCACCGCATCGGCGCCCGACTGTTCGAGAATTTCGGCAGCCTCCGCCGGCGAGCCGACATCGCCATTGGCGACGACCGGGATGGAAACGGCGTCCTTGATCCGGGCGATCGCGCCCCAGTCGGCCTTGCCTTGATAGAACTGGCAGCGTGTGCGGCCGTGCACCGTCACCATTTTGACACCGGCCTCTTCGGCGCGGCGCGCCAGAGCCGGCGCGTTCAGCGCATTCTCATCCCAGCCGAGCCGCATCTTGACCGTGACCGGCACCTGGACCGCGCCGACCACCGCCTCGATCAGCGACAGCGCGTGGTCGAGATCGCGCATCAGTGCGGAGCCGGCATAGCCGCCGGTCACCTTCTTGGCCGGGCAGCCCATATTGATGTCGATAATGTCGGCGCCCTCGCCGGCAGCGATGCGCGCGCCCTCGGCCATGTGTCCGGCCTCGCGGCCGGCAAGCTGGACCATATGGACAGGCAGGCCGGAATGACGGATGCGCAGGTCGCAGCCGGCCCTGCCCTTGGCAAGCTCGCCGCTCGCCACCATTTCCGACACGACCAGGCCCGCGCCATGCGCGTAGGCGCGCTGCCGGAACGGCTCGTCCGTTATTCCCGACATCGGCGCGAGGAAGACGCGGTTGCGGATCGTCACGCCGCCGACATCGAGCGGCAGAGCCAATTTTGTCACTTCAGGCATGCACAAAAACCAAGCATATCGGATTGCTGCACATTCTCTAGCCATAAGAAAGGCATTGTGCAACGCGCAATGACGTCACATTGCGGCGCATTTGGGAAAATGCTGGCCTTCGGCTTTTACCCCGACTACCACCAATCGCAATGACAGACACAAGTGAAAATCGGGCTCCGGGCGACGACGGCAAGGTCGGCGTGGTCATCGTCGCCGCCGGCCGCGGCGCGCGCGCCGGGCAAGCCGACGGGCCGAAGCAATATCAGAAGATCGGCGGTCGCGCCGTCATCGCGCGCACGCTGGAGACGTTCCTCGCACATCCGGCAATCGGTCCCATCGTTGTCGCCATCCATGCCGACGACGGCGCGCTGTTCGACAAGGCGGCCGGCGCGCACGCCAAGCGGGTCACCACTGTCGTCGGCGGTGAATCGCGGCAGGCCTCGGTCCGGCTCGGGCTGCTGGCTCTGAGAGACCAAGCCCCGTCCCGTGTCCTGGTGCACGATGCCGCGCGGCCGTTTGTCGATGCAGCCCTGATCGACCGCACCGTCGCGGCCATTGGCGAGCGCCAGGGTGCGCTGCCGGCGCTGCCCGTCGCCGACACGCTGAAGCGCGAATCGGCCAGCGGCATGATCGAGGAGACGGTACCGAGGGCCGGCCTGCATGCCGCACAGACACCGCAAGGCTTTCCGTTCTGGCCGCTGCTGGCCGCACACGAAAAGGCCCATCATCTCGGCAAGACGGATTTTACCGACGATGCCGCGATCGCCGAATGGGCGCATATTCCGGTGAAAATCGTCATGGGGTCGCCGGACAATGTCAAACTCACCTGGGCAAGGGATATTGCGATGGCGGATCAGCGGCTTACCGGCGAGCGTTTTCCAGACATTCGCACCGGCAATGGCTATGACGTGCACGCCTTCGAGCCCGGCGACCATGTCACGCTGTGCGGCGTCGCCATTCCGCACGGCAAAAAACTGTCGGGCCATTCGGATGCCGATGTCGGCCTGCACGCGCTGACCGACGCACTGCTCGCCACCTGCGGCGCCGGCGACATCGGCACGCATTTCCCCCCTTCCGACCCGCAATGGAAAGGCGCTGCGTCAAAGATCTTCGTCGAGCATGCGGCAAAACTGGTGCGCGCGCGCGGCGGGCGCATCGCCAACGCCGACATCACGCTGATCTGCGAAGCGCCGCGCGTCGGTCCTCATCGCGACGCCATGACCAAGGCCTTGTCGGCGATGCTGGGCATTTCCGGCGACCGCATCTCGATCAAGGCGACGACCAACGAAAAACTTGGCTTTGTCGGCCGCGAGGAAGGCATCGCCGCCATCGCCACCGCCAGCGTCGTCTTCCCCGGGGACGTCCCGGTATGACCAACAGCGACCTCGCAAGCGCCCTGCTCCAGGCCTGCCAGCAGCGCGGCATCATGCTGGCGACCGCCGAAAGCTGCACCGGTGGCATGATCATTGCCGCCCTTACCGACATTGCCGGTTCGTCCGCCGTCGTCGATCGCGGCCTCATCACCTATTCCAACGAAGCCAAGATGGAGATGCTCGGTGTCTCTGCGGCCACGCTTCAAGCGCACGGCGCCGTCTCGCGCGAAACGGTTCTGGAAATGGCCGCCGGCGCGCTGGCCCATTCGCGCGCCGGACTGGCGCTTGCCGTCACCGGCATAGCCGGCCCGGGCGGCGGCTCGCCGGAAAAGCCGGTCGGCCTGGTCTGGTTCGGGGTAGCGCTCAAGGGCGGGCCGGTTGCAGCAGAGCTCAATATGTTTGCCGACAATGGTCGCGACTTCATCCGCCGCGAGACGGTCCGGCACGCACTGGAGATCGGCCTGCGCGCGCTCGGCGACACTCAGGAAATGGGCGTCGTGCCGTAGATGACGTCGGCGCGCTTTTCGAACGCTTCGGAAAACATGCGGAAGGCGCGGTCGAACATGGTGCCCATCAGCGCGCCGAGAATACGGCTCTTGAACTCGTAGTCGATGAAGAAGCGGACGCTGCAGCCGCCGTCAGCCGGCTCGAAGCGCCAGATGTTGGAGAGATATTTGAACGGCCCATCGATGTATTTGACGTCGATGGTGTTCTCGTCCGGCTTCAACAGAACCTGCGTCGTAAAGGTCTCGCGGATCGCCTTGTAGCCGATGCTCATATCGGCAACGAGAATGGTGCGGCCGTCGCGCTCCTTGCGCGAGCGCACCGTCAGCGCTTCGCAAAGCGGCAGAAATTCAGGATAGGTCTCGATATCGGCGACCAGCGCAAACATCTGCTCCGGCGTGTGGGCAACGCGGCGAGTGGCTTCGAATTTCGGCATTAAAGCAGGATTTAGCTGGCTTTTTTGAGCTGCGCCTCGCGCGCCGCCCGCAGCCTGGCAAAATCGTCGCCAGCGTGATGCGAGGAGCGCGTCAGCGGGCTCGACGCCACCAGCAAGAAACCCTTGGTCTTGCCGATCGTTGCAAAGGAGTTGAACTCCTCCGGCGTGACGAAGCGGATCACCGGATGGTGCTTCTTCGACGGCTGCAGATACTGGCCGATGGTCATGAAGTCGACATTGGCCGACCGCAGATCGTCCATCAGCTGCAGGATCTCGTTCCGCTCTTCGCCAAGGCCAACCATGATGCCGGACTTGGTGAAGATCGACGGATCGAGCTCCTTGACCCGCTGCAGAAGCCGGATCGAGTGGAAATAGCGCGCGCCCGGCCGCACCGTCAGATAGTTCGACGGCACGGTTTCGAGATTGTGGTTGAAGACGTCCGGCTTGGCCGCCACGACGATCTCCAGAGCGCCTTCCTTGCGCAGGAAGTCGGGCGTCAGGATTTCGATCGTGGTCAAGGGTGTTGCCGCGCGGATGGCGCGGATGACCTCGGCGAAGTGCTGCGCGCCGCCATCGGCAAGATCGTCGCGGTCGACGGAGGTGATGACGACGTGGCTCAGGCCCATCTGCTTGACGGCATGCGCGACGCGCGCCGGCTCGTCGGCATCGAGCGCGGTCGGGATGCCGGTGGCGACATTGCAGAAGGCGCAGGCGCGCGTGCAGATCTCGCCCATGATCATGAAAGTGGCGTGCTTCTTTTCCCAGCACTCGCCGATATTGGGACAGCCGGCCTCTTCGCACACCGTCACCAGCTTGTGCGATTTCACGATCTCGCGTGTCTCGGCATAGCCCTTGGAGACCGGCGCCTTGACGCGGATCCAGTCGGGTTTGCGCAGCACGTCCTGGTCGGGCTTGTGCGCCTTTTCGGGGTGCCGCAGCCGCGGTGCGTTGGCGATCGTGTCGAGGACGGTGACCATCTCAAACCTGACTTGTTGGCATCCGCCCGTCGGCGTCGGCCTTTAGAACGTCACTTAAGACTTTTCGGGGCAAAGAAAAAGGCCACGACGGCGCATGCCGCCACAGCCTTTTTCGCATAGCGGTTATCTAGCGGCGTATGACCCGCCCGGCAAAGATCAGCAGGCAGGCGCCGATGAAGCCGGTGATCAGGTACGCGAGCCAGCCGACGCCGAAGGGCTCGATGTTGAGGGCCCTGAGGATGGCGTTGAGCACCACCGCGCCGACAATGCCCATAACGATGTTCATCAAGATGCCGGTGTTGCTCTTCATGACCATCTCGGCCAGCCACCCGGCCAAGCCGCCGATGATGATGGCTGCAATCCAGCCCACGCCATTCACGTCCATATGCCAACTCCTCCAGTGTCAGGTGAAAATGCATCCGGAAACGAACTGTCTTGCCGCAAGGTTCCTCCGGCGCATGCGTCTGAGTCTCGCGGCAGCAATTTATCATGCGTTGAGCGCGCGCCCATAGGCGTCGAGCACGCTTTCCTTCATCATCTCCGACAGCGTCGGATGCGGGAAGATAGTGTGCATCAACTCTTCCTCGGTGGTTTCGAGGTTCATCGCTACGACAAAACCCTGGATCAGCTCCGTCACCTCGGCGCCGACCATATGCGCGCCAAGCAACTGGCCGGTCTTCTTGTCGAAGATGGTCTTGATGAACCCCTGATCCTCGCCGAGCGCGATCGCCTTGCCGTTGGCGCCGAACTGGAAACGGCCGACGCGGATGTCCTTGCCTTCGGCCTTGGCCTTGGCTTCGGTCAGGCCGACCGAGGCGACCTGCGGGTTGCAATAGGTGCAACCCGGGATCTTCAGCTTGTCGGTCGCATGCACGCCGGGGAAATTGGCGATCTTTTCGATGCAGACCACGCCCTCATGCTCGGCCTTGTGCGCGAGCATCGGCGGTCCGGCGACATCGCCGATGGCGTAGATGCCGGGAACGTTGGTCTTACCGTAACCGTCGACGACGACACAGCCCCGATCCGTCTTCACGCCGAGCGCCTCGAGACCGAGATTCTCGATGTTGCCCTGCACGCCGACGGCGGAGATCATGCGGTCGGCGGTGATTTTTTCGACCTTGCCATCCTTCATCTCGACATGCGCCGTGACGGAATTCGCACCCTTCTCGACCTTGGTCACCTTGGCTTCGAGGATGATCTTCATGCCTTGCTTCTCGAACTGCTTTTGCGCGAATTTCGAGACTTCGGCATCCTCGACCGGCATCACCGCCGGCAACAGCTCGACCACCGTCACGTCCGCGCCCATGGTGCGGTAGAAGGAGGCGAACTCGATGCCGATGGCGCCGGAGCCCATCACCAGCAGCGACTTCGGCATTTCCTTCGGCACCATGGCCTCGAAATAGGTCCAGATCAGCTTGCCGTCCGGCTCGATGCCGGGCAGCGCGCGTGGCCGCGCGCCTGTGGCGAGAATAATGTGCTTGGCGGTGTAGGTGCCCTCGCCCTTGACGCCTTTCGGCACCGGCGGCTGCGGCTCCATCGGCTTCTTGGCTGTCTTGGAAACGACGATCTCACCGGGCTTCGACAGTTTTGCTTCGCCCCAGATGACGTCGACCTTGTTCTTCTTCATCAGGAAGGCGACGCCGCCATTGAGCCTCAACGACACCTTTCGCGAGCGGTCGACGACGGCCGCGGTATCGGCGCTGACCTTGCCGCCTTCGAGCTTGAGGCCGTAGTCCTTCAAATGATCCGAATAGTGCATGATCTCGGCCGAGCGCAGCAGCGCCTTGGTCGGGATACAGCCCCAGTTGAGGCAGATGCCGCCGAGATGCTCGCGCTCGACGATCGCCGTCTTGAAGCCGAGCTGGGCGGAACGCACCGCCGTGACATAGCCGCCGGGGCCGGAGCCGATGATGATGACGTCGTAATTCTCAGCCATTTTTGCAGTTCCTATTGAAACGAGGCCTCAGCTGAAAGCATGTCGGCTAAATAGAGCACCAAAGTCGCAAGTGCGTGAGATATCCAGACTCCGAGAAGTATTCCTGCGGCAAGAAGCAGACCCGGTCGACCTCGCCAGTTGACGGCCAACCAGAGTCCTATGATCAGAACAGCGCTGTCCATCTTGGCGGGTCACAGTTCCAGCATCACGCGAACCAGCGGCGCCAGCGCGCTACCGATGTTGCGCGTGTTTTCCGCATCGAGATGGACACCGTCGAGCGGCGTGGTCGTGGCCACCGTGCCGGCATCGAAAAAGCCGCAGCCGGCCTCGTCGGCAAGCGCTGAATATTGCGGAGCAAGCCGCTTCGAGGCCTCGTCGCCGCCGGCAAACATTTCCTTGAATTCGGCATTTTCCGTACGACTGACCGCCGGCGGCGCCACCAGCAGGATCTGCGGCGCGTCCCAGTCGAACGGATAGTCATGGCCACGCACGATATCGATCAAGCGCTGCATGCCTTGCTTGGCCGCCACCGGATTGCCGTGGATCCACGGCTTCATGTCATTGGCGCCGAGCATGATGACGATCAGGTCGATCGGCGCATGGCTGGTCAGGATCGTCGGCAAAAGCCTGGCGCCATTGCGGTCGGCGCCGGCCAGGTGATCGTCGAAGGCCGTGGTGCGGCCATTCAGGCCTTCGGCAATGACTTCGATATCATCGTCGTCCAGCGCCGCCTTGAGCACGCTCGGCCAGCGGTCTTCCAGGGCATGGCGGCCAAGGCTTGCCGCGTCATAGCCCCAGGTCAGGGAATCGCCGTAGCAGAGGATCGTCTTCATGCACCCGCCTGTGTCTTGATCAAACCGCGTCTCAGCCGCCAGCGCACGAACAGCCATTGAACCAAAATAGTCACCAGACTTGGCAAGCCGAGGCCGACTACGATGGGCATGTCTCCCTTCACATCCGCCGGGCCGGCCTCAGTAAGAATGACAGCAACCAGTACGAGAAACAGCACCGTAAAAATGATCAGCAACCACTTGCCCGTCTTGCCTACAGCCGAGATCGGATCGGTCATAAACTGCGCGACGAAAAAGACGAGGGTGACGACAACAGTCACCAGTGCCGATAGCAAGAACACGAGGATATATTCTTCGTGCGCGTCGGTGATGACCGCCAGTTGCTGAGCAACCAACCCGCCAGCGATACCGGAAAGGAAGAAGGCAAAAAGGCTGGTGAAGAATCTCCGCACCGCCTTGTTCCCTTTCTAGACCAGCATGCCCATCGGGTTTTCGATCATGCGCTTGAAGGCGCCCAGGAGTTCAGCGCCGAGCGCACCGTCGACGGCGCGGTGATCGGTCGACAGCGTCACCGACATGACGTTGGCGATCTTGATTTCGCCGTTCTTGACCACGGCGCGCTGCTCGCCCGCACCCACTGCCAAAATCGTCGCATGCGGCGGGTTGATGACAGCGGCAAAGTCCTTGATGCCGAACATGCCGAGATTGGACACCGCCGTCGTGCCACCCTGATATTCCTCGGGCTTCAGCTTGCGGCTGCGGGCGCGGCTGGCCAGATCCTTCATCTCGTTGGAGATGGTGGACAGCGTCTTTTCGTCGGCGTGGCGGATGATCGGCGTGATCAGGCCGCCAGGGATCGACACGGCAACGCCGACATCGGCATGCTTGTGCTTGACCATCGCGGTATCGGTCCACGATGCATTGGCATCCGGCACCGCCATCAACGCCATCGCCATCGCTTTGATCACCATGTCGTTGACCGACAGCTTGTAGACAGGCGCCTCGCCCTTGTCGGTCTTCTTCGTCGGAGCAGCCGCATTCAACTGCGTGCGCAGCGCCAAGAGCGCATCGAGCTCGCAGTCGAGCGTCAGGTAGAAATGCGGGATGGTCGACTTGGCCTCGACCAGCCGCCGCGCGATCGTCTTGCGCATATTGTCGTGCGGAACGAGCTCGTAGGAGCCTTCTGCGAACAGTTTCAGCACCTGCTCGTCCGACATCGCCTTGGGTGCGGCAGCGGCTGCTGCCGGCGCCGGAGCAGCGGCAGGTGCTGCTTTCGCGGCCGGTGCCGCCTTGGCGCCACCGCCGGCAATCGCTGCCTCGACATCGGCCTTGACGACACGGCCATGCGGRCCGGTGCCGGTCACGGCCGCCACATCGACGCCGGCATCCTTGGCGATGCGACGGGCCAGCGGCGAGGCGAAGGTGCGTTCGCCCGCGGCGTGGCCGTTAGCAACTGGAGCGGCTTCCGCCTTGGCCGGCGCAGGCGCGGCGCCTGCCGGCTTTGGCGCTTCAGCCTTAGGCGCTTCGGCTTTCGGAGCCTCGGCCTTGGGCGCGGCAGCGCCGCCGCCCTTTGCCGCGGCACCCGCATCCTCGCCTTCACCAGCCAGAATGGCGATCAGCGCATTGACCTTGACGCCTTCGGTACCGGCCGGAACGACGAGCTTGGCAACCGTTCCCTCATCGACAGCTTCGACTTCCATCGTCGCCTTGTCGGTCTCGATCTCGGCGATCACGTCACCCGGCGAGACCTTGTCGCCTTCCTTGACCAACCACTTGGAAAGATTGCCTTCTTCCATCGTGGGCGAGAGCGCCGGCATGGTGATGTTGATTGGCATAGTTACTCTCCCTGCAAGCCAGCCGGGCTAACCACGGCAAGTTCTAGACGTTTGCCTTTGAATTCCTTGCCAATCGTTCGGGCCAGGAAGAAATTCAAACAAAGGAATGATGCTACAAGCCCGACGCATGCTCCCCCGACAGAGCTCAGTGTCTGAATTGCTTCATGGCGCAGTCCAAAAAACACGCCAATGAACCCAATGAGGAATCCAGCAATCGCGCCACCCACAAATCCACAAGCGATACTAGACAGGAAGCTCCGCCAGAACAGGGACCAAGCTATTCTCCTGACATCCGCCATCGTCGCCATTCTGCCCTCCCCCAAAAGAAAGAACGTTAGCGATACGTGACGGCTTTGACCGCCTCGATGACCTCGCCGACATTGGGCAGGGCCAGCTTTTCGAGGTTCGCCGCATATGGCATCGGCACGTCCTTGCCGGCGATGGTGATGACCGGCGCGTCGAGGAAATCGAAGGCGCGCTGCGACACCTGGTTGGCGATGTGGTCGCCGACAGAGCTCTGCGGGAAACCCTCTTCCACCACGATCAGGCGGTTGGTCTTCTTCACCGAGGCGATGATGGTGTCGAGGTCGAGCGGACGGATGGACCTGAGGTCGATGATCTCGGCATCGATGCCCATGCCGCGCAGTTCGGCTTCCGCCTTGATGGCATAGGTCATGCCGATGCCGAACGAGACGATGGTGACGTCCTTGCCCTGCTTGTGGATGCGCGCCTTGCCGATCGGCAGCACGAAATCATCGAGCTTCGGCACGTCGAAGGACTGGCCGTAGAGGATTTCGTTTTCGAGGAAGATGACCGGGTTCGGGTCGCGGATCGCCGCCTTGAGCAGGCCTTTGGCGTCGGCCGCCGTATATGGCATCACCACCTTCAGGCCGGGGATGTGGCTGTACCAGGCGGCGTAGCACTGCGAATGCTGGGCGCCGACGCGGGCAGCCGCCCCGTTCGGACCGCGGAAGACGATCGGCGCGCCCATCTGGCCACCCGACATATAGAGCGTCTTGGCGGCGGAGTTGATGATCTGGTCGATCGCCTGCATGGCGAAATTGAAGGTCATGAACTCGACGATAGGCCTCAGGCCCGCCATTGCCGCGCCGACGCCGACGCCGGCAAAGCCGTGTTCGGTGATCGGTGTGTCGACGACGCGACGCGGCCCGAACTCCTGCAGCAACCCTTGCGTGATCTTGTAGGCGCCCTGGTATTCGGCGACCTCCTCGCCCATGACAAAGACATCGCCGTCGCGGCGCATCTCTTCGGCCATGGCGTCGCGCAGTGCCTCGCGCACCGTGGTCGAGACCATCTCGGTGCCGGCCGGAATGTCCGGATCGGCGGCGGCTTCCGTTTTCGGAGCGGCCGCCACAGGCGCCGCGACCTCGCTCTTGGCCGCGACAGGTGCGGGTGCGGCTGCTTCAGCCTTGGCAGGTTCTTCGCCAATGCCTTCGCCGGCCTTGTCGACGTCTTCGCCCTCGACCGCCAGCACGGCGATCACCGCGTTGACCTTGACGCCTTCGGTACCGGCAGGAACCACGATCTTGGCAATTGTGCCTTCGTCGACGGCTTCGACTTCCATCGTCGCCTTGTCGGTTTCGATCTCGGCGATGACGTCGCCGGCGACGACCTTGTCGCCTTCGTTCTTCAACCACTTGGAAAGATTGCCCTCTTCCATCGTCGGCGAGAGAGCGGGCATGAGAATTTCGATCGGCATGTCCTTGCCCTCCCGTTACAATACGATGTCGGTCCAGAGCTCGGATGGATCCGGCTCTGCGTCGTGCTGGGCAAATTCGGCGGCGTCGGCGACGATGTCGCGGACCTCTTTGTCGATGGTCTTGAGCTCGTCCTCGTCGGCCCACTTTTTGGCTGTCAGCCGCGCCTTGACCTGTTCGATCGGGTCATGGTCGGAGCGCATCTTCTGCACTTCTTCCTTGGAGCGATATTTCGCCGGATCCGACATCGAGTGGCCGCGATAGCGATAGGTCTGCATTTCGAGGATGATCGGCCCGTTGCCGGCACGGCACCATTCGGTCGCCTGATCACCGGCGGATTTGACCGCACGCACATCCATGCCGTCGACCTGGATGCCAGGAATCTTGAACGAGGCGCCGCGATGCGAAAAATTGGTTTCGGCCGACGAGCGCGACACCGAAGTGCCCATGGCGTAGCGATTGTTCTCGATGATGTAGATCACCGGCAGCTTCCACAGCGAGGCCATGTTGAAGCTTTCATAGACCTGGCCCTGGTTGGCCGCGCCATCGCCGAAATAGGTCAGCGAGACATTGTTGTTGTCGCGGTAGCGGTTGGCGAAGGCCAGGCCCGTGCCGAGCGACACCTGCGCGCCGACAATGCCGTGGCCGCCGTAAAAATGCTTCTCCTTGGAGAACATGTGCATGGAACCGCCCTTGCCCCTCGACAGGCCGCCGCGGCGTCCGGTCAGTTCGGCCATGACGCCGCGCGGGGAAAGCTCCATCGCCAGCATGTGGCCGTGGTCGCGGTAGGCGGTGATCATCTGGTCGCCCTGGATCAGCGCCATCTTCATGCCGGTGACGACCGCTTCCTGGCCGATATAGAGGTGGCAGAAGCCGCCGATGAAGCCCATGCCGTAGAGCTGGCCGGCCTTCTCCTCGAAGCGGCGGATGAGCAACATGTGCCGGTAGGCGGCAAGCTCCTCGTCCTTGGTGAATTCGGCTGGCTTGGGGGCGGCAAGCCCCGTGGATTTGGCGGATGTCGATTTGACGGATTTGGCAGGCGCTTTTTTGGCGGCGGTGGCCATGCATCACTCCCTGTTGGCGTCTCTTTGCGGACACAAGAGCAGCACGAAAATCTGCTCCGAGGGAGATCAGCTCTCCCCACCGATTTGAAAGAGGCTAACACGCGAGAAAGCGTTTCGCCATGCTGAAAAATGCATGGCTGTCATGCGTCTAAACGGTTAGAATCATTTGATATAACAGCAATTAACTGGAATTCAGTTATTTCGAATTCGCCGGCAGCATGATGGTGATTTCATCGGCCTGGGACAGATTAAGCGCCCGGCGCGCCTGCTCGTCAAGCATATCCTTCTCCAGCGTGCCCTCGTGCATCAGCTGGACACGCCGCTCCAGATCGACCCGGCGCGCCTTGATGGCATTGTACTTGGCCTGCAGTTCGACGGTCTGCGCTTCGAGCTGGTATTTGGAATAGATGCCGAATTCGCCATGGTAGGCATGGAAGCCGAAATAGGCCAGGAACGCCACGCAAAGCGACGGGATGATCAGCCGGCCGGTGTTTCTCTGCTTGTGCTGGCGTGTCCACATGGTCGCAATCCAACTCTTGTTGGAGCATGACCTCCGGACAAAACGGTTCCCGTTTGTCCGAGAAAACCGGTTCCCACTTTTCGGGATCATGCTCTGACCGTCCTATCTCGCCCGATTGTGCTTAATGGACGGTTACGGACAGGGCCCGCTGGCGGTGACCACAACAAAAAAGGGCGGGAAAAATCCCGCCCTTCGCCATTCTTAGCCAATCGGCTGGATTACGCTTTCACCACCGACTTGCCGGCGTAGCGCGCCTGCTTGCCCAGCTCTTCCTCGATGCGGATCAGCTGGTTGTACTTGGCCATGCGGTCCGAGCGCGACAGCGAGCCGGTCTTGATCTGCCCGCAATTGGTGGCGACGGCCAGATCGGCGATGGTCGAATCCTCGGTTTCGCCCGAACGGTGCGACATGACGGCGGTGTAGCCAGCCTTGTGCGCGGTCTCGACGGCGTCCAGCGTCTCGGTCAGCGAGCCGATCTGGTTGACCTTGACCAGGATCGAATTGGCGACACCCATGCGAATGCCGTCGCGCAGCCGCGCCGTGTTGGTGACGAAGAGGTCGTCGCCGACAAGCTGGGTCTTCTTGCCGATCAAATCGGTCAGATACTTCCAGCCTTCCCAGTCGTCCTCGGCCAGGCCGTCCTCGATCGAGATGATCGGATAGTCGGCAGCAAGCTTGGCCAGGTATTTGGCCTGCGCCTTGGGATCGCGGGTCTTCTTCTCGCCTTCATAGACGTAATTGCCGTCCTTGAAGAACTCGGTCGCCGCGCAGTCGAGGCCGAGCGCGATTTCCTCGCCAGGCTTGAACCCGGCCTTCTCGATCGATTCCATGATGAAATCGAGCGCCACCGGCGCGCTCTTCAGGTTCGGGGCAAAACCGCCTTCGTCACCGACATTGGTGTTGTGGCCGGCGTCCTTGAGCTTCTTGCGCAGCGTGTGGAAGATTTCCGAACCCCAGCGCACGCCTTCGCGCAGCGTCGGCGCACCGACCGGCATGATCATGAATTCCTGGAAATCGATCGGGTTGTCGGCATGCGCGCCGCCATTGATGATGTTCATCATCGGCACCGGCAGGATGTGCGCCTTGGTGCCGCCGACATAGCGGTAAAGCGGCAGGCCGGCAGCCTCCGCGGCCGCCTTGGCCACCGCAAGCGACACGCCGAGAATGGCGTTTGCGCCGAGCCGGCTCTTGTTGGGGGTGCCGTCGAGCTCAATCATGGTCTGGTCGATATGAATCTGGTTTTCGGCTTCCATGCCGCCGATCGCCTCGAACAGCTCGCCATTGACGGCTTCGACTGCCTTGAGCACGCCCTTGCCGAGATAGCGGGCGCCACCATCACGCAGTTCGACGGCCTCATGCGCACCGGTCGAAGCGCCGGACGGCACCGCGGCGCGGCCCATCGAGCCGTCTTCGAGAACGACGTCGACCTCAACGGTCGGATTTCCACGGCTATCCAGGATTTCACGCCCGATAATGTCGATGATGGCGGTCATTGCGATGTCCCCGATTGATCGATAAAGCGTCGCGCCCCTCTTAGCCAAAGCGCCGTAAAAGGCAATTGGGAATGGCATGAAATAATAGTGACAGTCGCCCATGCCCTTAGGCCTGGGGAACCGGCGACGCCATCTGAACGCAAACAGCCTGACCTAACGTCATATGTCTGGCGCCAGATGGGGCCGCGCCTCTCCCCCCTTTTATCGCGGCAATGCCTTCGTCACGAAATACCAGGCAGCATACAAACTCCAGCCGATGCTTCAAAAGAGACTGCCGCCAACGTGACAAACATCACAATGCAGAGACATCGAAGATGTTAGGGTCGCATCTACAATGCGAACTATTTGACGACAACAATGAAATCAATAAACTAGAGTTCTTCGGGGAGGTGGAAATGGCAACAATTTCAGGTACTGGCTGGGAACTTCTTATTAGCCGGCAAGTCGAGCATATGAGGGGTACCAGGCGCAGAACGGTTGGAACCTATAAAGTCTTTCACAACGGCACGGCAGTCGCGGGCTTGTCGGGGTTTGTGTGTGAATCTCGCGGCCCAGGCGACAATTCCAAAGAAGACAATGGCAGGCGCATCGAGCCCGGCACCTACCCGCTGGCGACACAGGCCGGAGGCAAGTATGTGACAATCGGTTACACTGGTGGCAAGACGCCACCCAAACCTGGACTCGAACTGCTTAAGACCAACAAGCGCACCGAAATCCTGATCCATCCAGGCGTCAATTTCCTATCCAGCATCGGATGCATCAATCCGACGAAGAAGGTGAGCGGTCCGCTTTCCGACATGGACTTCACGGAGAGCCGGACCCGGGTGATCGCCCTCATCGACGACCTGAAAGCCTTTGCCGGCAGTGGTTTCCCGAAAACCAACGGCAAGCCAATTCCCAAAGCTTCGGTCGTCATCGAAGGCGAACCGGTGCTGTCGACCGAGAGCGTCGAGAGTGTGCTTGAAGCGGTTGCGGGCGATCCGAAGAAGGGCTTACCAGCAGCGGTCTTCCAGAAATTCGCGCCGCGACCGGCAGGCGGTTCCAAGCGGGCGATCTATGACGGTTACATCGGCGCCTTTACCTCCGACAAAGGCCTCAAAACACTCGGCGATCATGGCGTGTGCAACAACTATGACCGGCTGATGCATTTCTTCGCACAAGCGGCGATGGAAACCGGTGGCTTCACCCTTATTCGCGAGTCCCTGACCTACACGACCGTGGCGGCGATCCGGAAGGCGTGGAAATCGCGAGCCGCCAGCAAGACCGATCAATGGATCAAGGACAATCTGCTGCGCAAGCCGGAAGCGCTGGGCGACTGGGCCTATGGCGGCCGCATGGGCAATGTGAAAGGAACGCTGGACGGCTTCAATTTCCGCGGCGGCGGTACGTTCCAGACCACCGGACGCGACGCGTACACGGCCAAAGGCAGGCTCGCCGGGGTTGACCTCGCCAATCATCCTGAACTCATTGAGGATCCGCAGGTTTCCCTGCTTGCCGCTTGTGCCGAATGGAAGGGGTCAGGCTGCAATGCCTTTGCCGATGCCGGTCAGATCAAAAAGATCTCGCGCGCGATCAACGTCGGCAATGCCAATTCGACCACGCCGGCTAATGGCGAAGCGGATCGGGTCGCCTGGCACGAGAAGATCTTCAAGGCGGTGAAGAATGCCGGACTACTCGGCTGAGCGTGCCTTGATCACGTTCGACAACATGGCGTCACGATAATTCACGAGCAACAATCGAGGCGTCGGTTAGGATCGTGCCGCGCGGGGCGAAACTGGAGGAGTTTCGCCATGTCAGAGTTGAGCGGTATCGTGAGTTTGTTCCTGATCGCAGCGGCGTTCCTGACGTCATGCGACACTCAGCAGCCGCCAAAGGCTGCGACGCAACTGTCGACGCTTTACGCCGCAGAATAGGAACCGTCCCTGTTGCATTGAAAAGGCCCCGGTTTCGGGGCCTTTTCACGTCAGCCGTCAGTGCCGCGGATCAATGCCAGTAGGGCGTGACCTTGTAGTAGTCATAGGAAGCGTCACGGGCGGTCTCGCCATCGGCGCCGGCCAGTTCATTGATCGAATAGGACGGAGCCGCTTTCAGCTGATCCTTGGAGAACGGCACCACATAGCCGCCCTTGTCCTCGTCATAGTCGAGGCTCGCCCACGGAATGGCGTGATATTTTTCGCCGATGCCGAGAAAGCCGCCGAACCCGATGACCGCGAACATGATGCCGTTCGACGTCTTGTCGAGCATGACATCCTCGATGGTGCCGATGCTCTTGCCTTCGGTATTGTACACCGACGTGCCGATGACGCGCGAAGCGGCGATAGCTTCGGTGTGGCCTGTCTGGGCGGTCATGTCTGATGCTCCTCATTGTCGTTGATGCTACTTTGACAATGAGGGGCGCGGGCGAAAGTTCCCGACTTTTTTGAGCGGCGGGCGGTTACTCCGCGAGGATGAACGTCACTTTCATGTTGACGCGGTAGGCCGCGATCTTGCCGTCCTCGACGACGATCTTCTGGTCCTGGATCCAGGCGCCTTCGACGTTCTTCAGGGTCTTTGAGGCGCGCGCAATTCCCTTCTCGATGGCGTCCTGAAAGCTCTTTTTCGACGACGACGTGATTTCGGTGACGCGGGCAACAGACATGGCTTCCTCCTGCCAAGACGCTCATTTGCAAGGAGGAGCCTACAGCCGGCCTTTGCCGACTACAAGCTGACCATCACGGTGGCCAGTCAGGCAACGCCCTTGGCGATGCGGTCGAACGCCATAAGCTTTTCGAGCAATGCCGGCATATCCTTCAGCGGCAGCATGTTGGGGCCGTCGGAGGAGGTCGAATTGTCGGGATCCTGATGGGTTTCGATGAAGACGCCGGCGACGCCGACGGCAACGGCAGCGCGGGCAAGCGTTTCGACAAAGCGGCGCTCACCGCCGGAGGAACCGCCCTGCCCGCCTGGCTGCTGCACCGAATGTGTGGCGTCGAAAATCACCGGCGCGCCGATCTCGGCCATCACGGGCAAGGCCCGCATGTCCGACACCAGCGTGTTGTAGCCGAAGGAAGCGCCGCGCTCGGTGGTGAGCACGTTGGCGTTGCCGGAGCCGGTGATCTTGGCGACGACGTTCTTCATATCCCAAGGGGCAAGGAACTGGCCCTTCTTGACGTTGATCACCTTGCCGGTCTTGGCGGCGGCAACCAGCATGTCGGTCTGGCGCGACAGGAAGGCCGGGATCTGCAGCACATCGACATGGGGTGCCACGATCGCGCACTGCTCCTCGGTGTGGACGTCGGTCAGAATGGGAAGCGAAAACGCCTTGCGCAACTCGTCAAACACCGGAAGGGCCGCATCCATGCCGGCGCCGCGCGTCGCCGACAGCGAGGTGCGGTTGGCCTTGTCGTAGCTGGTCTTGTAGACGAGGCCGATGCCGAGCTTGCCAGTCAGTTCCTTCAGCGCGCCGGCCATGTCGAAGGCGTGCTGGCGCGATTCGAACTGGCACGGGCCGGCAATCAGCGCCAGGGCCGCATTGTTGTCGAAAACGACGTTACCGACGGTTACTGCCGAATTGGGCGCCATCGCATTGGACGCTTGGGGCTTGCTCATGGGATCTCCAGGAAGATGAAGGCCGCGCCCTGCCCGGATGCCGGCTGCACGACAATTTCGTTGCCCGCTATATCGTGCCGGATGGCGTTTGCTGCAAGCAGCCGGGCGGCGACATCAACACTGCGGATCGAAAAGACGATCGCCGCGAAGCGAAGGTCCGTCGGCGCGCCGGCGGCAAAGCCAAAGCGCGCGGTGAAAGCCGCAGGATCGAGAACGGTCAGGCGACCATTCGGCAGGTCGAAGACCGCACCGCTCTCCTGCTTCGAGCCAGCCACTGCCGAGATCAGCAGAGCCTGTGTGGAAGGCGCATCGCTGACTGCCACGATTTCGGCAATGCCGGTCACGCCATTGGCATGGGCCTGCAGGGCCGAGCGGTCGATTTTCGGCGCATTGATCCGCTCGCAAGCGAACAGAAACGCGTCCGTCGCTGTGGCGCTGGACGCAAAAGCCAGCTTGAACGACGCCACATCGCTCTTTCCCGCCGCATCCGTGAAGGCGCGCGAAAAGCTCAATACGTCTCCCGCCGACAGGCCGGCCGAGACATAGCGCGTATGATCCGCTTCGGCATCAGTGGTGCCCAGCACCACAGCGGAAAAGCCCTCATCGCCCAGGCTGGCGCGATAGCGGCGATCGCGCGCGACAAAGACATTGCCGCCGGCAATCGCGTCCGCCGCCACCTGTTCGTTGCCAACCGCGAGCGGCTCGAGATAGGTGCCGTCGGCGAAGAACACGCAGCAATTTTCTGTGCCGAAAGGGTGGATTCCGGTTGGCGCGACGATGAAGCCGAGCGATGTCAGCCGCGCCCGCGCCGCGGCGAGGCTCGCCGTAGGCAGCACCAGATGGTCAAGCGGATGGGTTGCGCTGGTCATGCCGGCGCGGTGTGCATCATTCCGGAAATTGGTTCAAGCGTTTCCGCCGCTGGCATGCGATTCGCGCAGCCCGATGTATGAATTCCGCTTGTGAAAAACTGGCGAGGTTTCCTGCCGGCCCGATCAGGCCATCGCCACGACATCGGCCGAATAGCGCAATTCGCGCAATGGTTTGACCCGGCTGGTCGTCTCGGCATAGAGTGGGTGCGCCTTGTAGGCGGCCAAGGCCGCATCGTCCTCGAACTCGGCATAGACGACCACGTCGATCGCGTCCGACAACGGATCGACCTTGGTGTTGAGCGTCACCTCGAACAGGTTTGAATGCGGGATCTTGCCCAGGTTGAGCAAGCCCGTGCGCACGGCCTCGACATCGTCCTTGCGCCGCGCGCTGAAGAAAACGATATGCCGGATCACGCCTGCCTCCACTTTCGAATTGCCGGCATGTTTTTGGGTGAGCGGGACCGCCGCGTCAACCGCCACGATGTCGCGCCCGGCGGTGCCGGAGGGCGACTTTGCAGAGGCGCAAAAAGCTAGCCCCCGCCGGTGACGTAGCGCACGATGCGCGACATCTCCCGGACCGAGGTGTCGAGATAGCGGCCGCTGTTGTAGAGGCCGTCCCAGATCAGGAAAAAGGCGATGGCCATGATGACGACGACGTAACGCATGGCTGAAACTAACGTATGTGGCGGTTCGTAACCATAGTGATTTCGCCGACGGCCGATCGTCGCCCGAATTCCGGCCTCGAACCGGCTGCCTTGGTCCAGCCGCGCCCACAGCTTGCCTCTTGAAGTTCCGGTCGATGCGGTGGAAGATTGTGGCGAAAATTCACGCAGGGTGCGGCGTTCGCGCCTGGCGAATGAAATGTGGAGGATGTGGAGGCCGGCAGATCTTGCGCCGTCCCCGCGGAAGTCCAGGGGATGTGAGATGGCTGCTAGGGACAACAAGGGCGTCGGCGACGCCATCAGGCTGGACGAGTTCAACTTCGCCGAGATCGTCAAGGGCTTGCCGGCCAAGGCGCGCATGGTGCTGTCGGCGGCGATGAAACTGCCGCGCGGTTCGCTGAAGGTAAGGATGCCGGACGGCCGCGCCGTTCTTGTCGGCGGCAATGCGCCCGGCCCCGACGCCGAACTGGTGCTGAAGAACTGGCGCCTGCCCGGCCGCGCCTTTTCCGGCGGCACCATCGGCGTTGCCGAATCCTACATGGATGGCGATTGGGAAAGCCCTGACGTGACCAGCTTTCTCGAACTGTTCGTCGTCAACTCGGCCATCGGTGAACGCGTCGCCGGCGGCGCCAGCTGGCTCATCAACACTGTCCAGCGCATCCGCCACTGGTTCAACGAAAACACCCGCACCGGCTCGAAGCGCAACATTTCGGCGCATTACGACCTCGGCAACGCCTTCTACAAGCAATGGCTCGATCCGAGCATGACCTATTCGTCGGCGCTCTATGCCACCGGCGCCAACGACCTTGAAAGCGCGCAGGCCGCCAAATACCGCGCCTTGGCCAAGGACACCGGCATCGGCAAAAAAGACCATGTGCTGGAGATCGGCTGCGGCTGGGGTGGTTTTGCCGAATTTGCCGCGCGCGAGATCGGCTGCCGCGTCACCGGCCTGACCATCAGCCGCGAACAGCACGATTTCGCCAAGGAGCGCATCCAGAAGGCCGGACTTGCCGACAAGGTCGACATCAAGCTGCAGGATTACCGCGACGAAACAGGCACTTACGACCGCATCGCATCGATCGAGATGTTTGAGGCGGTTGGCGAAAAATACTGGCCGGTGTTCTTCGGCAAGATGAAGGCGTGCCTGAGGCCTGGCGGCACCGCCGGCCTGCAGATCATCACCATCAACGAGGCCGCCTACGATACCTATCGGGCGCGGCCGGATTTCATCCAGCGCTATGTTTTTCCGGGCGGCATGCTGCCGACGCCGTCGATCCTGAAGACGCTGGGAAGCGACCATGGCCTTGCCCATCTGCGCGAGCGCGTCTTCCCGGACGACTATGCCCGCACGCTGGCCGAATGGCGCAACCGCTTCTGGCAGTCGTGGGAAAAGATCGTCCCTCTCGGCTTCGACGACCGCTTCAAGAAGCTCTGGGAGTTTTACCTCCACTATTGCGAAGCCGGCTTCAGAGCCAGCTACATCGACGTGCGTCAGGTGGTCTACAAGGCGTAGACTTAGTTGAGCGGGCGTTTGCCCGCTCCTTTCTCAAAGCAGGATGCGGTACTTCGCAAACGCGGCTTCGCCCTCGCCCACCGGCTCGATCTTCAGCGATTTCACACTTGATATAAAATCCTTCGCCTTGGGGCCGGTCTCGAACACGACACTGGTTCCGGGCAGCGGCGTGAACGACCAATTGTCGTCGGCCGACGGATTGATCGTGCCCTCGCTGACGACATAGCGCACGATCACGTCACGGTTGGTGTCCGGCGCCTCGTAGATGATCTTCGAAGCGTTGATGTCGGGAAAATTGCCGCCGCCGCCGGCGCGGTAATTGTTGGTGGCGACGACGAATTTCGCTGCCGGATCAATAGGCTTGCCATCGTAGCTGAGATCGACGATGCGGCTGGAGCCGGCATTGGCGACGCCACCCTTGGCATCGTATTTCGGCGGTTGTGACAGGTCTATCTTGTAGCTGACGCCATCGATGACATCGAAATTATAGGACGGGAATTCGGTGTCGATCAGCGCCTGGTCGGCTTTGCCCGGCTCGATCCTCCTGAAGATGCCGGCCGACATTTCCAGCCATTCCTTGACCTGCGCCCCGGTGATCTCAACCGCCCGCACCGTGTTGGGGTAGAGATAGAGATCGGCGACGTTCTTGATGGCGATGTCGCCCACCGGCACATCGGTGTAGTAGTCGGCGCCGTTGCGGCCGCCGGCCTTGAAGGGTGCCGCCGCCGACAGCAGCGGCACATCCTTCCACTGCGTGCTCTTCAAGATATTCTTGAGGTACCAGTTCTGCGCCTGGTTGACGATCTGCACCGACGGATCGTCGGCCACCAGCGCGAAATAAGAATAGAGCGGCGCCGAGGTCTTGCCGACCGGACGGCGAACATAGGCCAGTGTCGCCTCATGGTCCGCCTTCAGCGCATCGACGATGCGCTGGTCGTCGGCAACCGTCGGCTTGTTCGCCTTGTCGACGCGTTCGTAGATCGGCCGTGCCTCCGAGGTCGCCGAGACCACGCGCCATTTCGATCCATCACGTTCCAGCAAAAGGTCGATCAGGCCCATATGCGAGCCCCAGAAGCCGCCCATCACTGCCGGCTTGCCTTGCAGCGTGCCTTTTTCAGTGTCGACGCCGTCAAGCGCCTGAAAGTCCTTCTTGCCAGGAAAGACCAGATGCTGATGGCCGGTGAACACCGCATCGATGCCCTCGACGCCGGCAACGAAGAAGGAAGCATTCTCCATGCCGTCGCCCTGTTTGATATCGATGCCGGAATGCGAGAGCGCAATGACGATGTCGGCGCCCGCCTCCTTGATCTCAGGCACCCAGGCCGTGGCCGCCTCGACGATGTCGCGCGTGCGGACATTGCCTTCCAGGTTCTTCAGGTCCCAGACCATGATCTGCGGCGGCACGAAGCCGATGATACCGATCTTGATCGGCTGCTCGGCGCCCGCCCCGTCCTTAATCTTCTTGTCGAGGATGACGTAGGGCTTGAGATAGAGCTTGTCGTCGCGCGGGTTGGCGGCAAGTTCGGTACCGCGGATCAGATTGGCGCAGACGAACGGAAAATTGGCCCCGGCCAGCACCTTGTCGAGAAACGACAGGCCGTAATTGAACTCGTGATTGCCGAGCGTCGAGCATTCATAGCCGAGCAGGTTCATGCCCTTCATGATCGGATGCAGATCGCCATCCCTAAGGCCCTTTTCGTAGGCGATGTAGTCGCCCATCGGGTTGCCCTGCAGAAGGTCACCATTGTCGATCAGCATTGCATTGGTGGCTTCCTTGCGCACCGCCGCGATCAGCGAGGCCGTCCGCGACAGGCCCATCGTGTCGTTCGCTTTGTCGGCGTAGTAATCGTAAGGCAGCACATTCACATGGATGTCGGTGGTCTCCATGATCCTGAGATGCGCCTGATTGGCCTCAGCGCGGGCGGAAAACGGATGCAGCATGATCAGCGCGCCTGTAGCGGCCGCACCGGCAAGAAAACCGCGGCGGGAGATGGGGTGGAGCAAAGGCGACATTGGTTTTCCTTCCCAGCGACGTGAACACCCCAGCCCCGGGCGGAAGCTACGCGCCGAAAGCCGGCCATGTCCACCGTGAAGTCAGTCGATCAGCAAAAGGTGACGGCCGGATGAATATCCGTGGCCGACAGGAAGACCTCAGCCCTTGTCGTCGTCGCCCTGGGTGATCAGCCGGGCGCTGCGCTGGCCGGTGAAATAAATCCATAGCCAGCTAAGCGATACCGACAGCCGGTTGCGAAAGCCGATCAGAAAGTAAATGTGGGCCACGCCCCACAGCCACCAGGCGAGCCAGCCGGTGAGCTTGATCCAGCCGAAATCGATCGCCGCCGCCCATTTGCCGATCGTCGCGAGGTCGCCGGCATGTTTGTAACGGAACGGACGCGGCGCACTGTCCCCGGCCAGCCGCGCCTTGATCGTCGCCGCGACATGCTTGCCCTCCTGCTTGGCTGAGGGCGCGACGCCGGGCACCGGCTTTCCGTCCGGCCGCAGCACATGCGCCGTGTCGCCGATGACGAATATCTCCGGGCTGTTGGGCACGGTCAGATCGGGCTCGACCATCACCCTGCCCGCCCGGTCGACCGGCGCGCCCAGCCACTCTCCGGCGGGCGAAGCGGCAACACCTGCCGCCCACAGGATCGTCCTTGCCTGCAGGTGCGTGTCACCAAAGACGACGCCTTCGGCATCGAGGCGCGTAACGGCGCGGCCGAGTTCCACCGTGACGCCCCGCCGTTCCAGCGCCTTGCGGGCATAGTCGGACAGTTCCGGCGCGAAATTGGCGAGAATCCGGTCGCCGGCCTCGACCAGCACAACGCGCGCCTCACGCGTGTCGATGTTGCGGAATTCGCCGCGCAGCGTCTCATGCGCGAGTTCGACAATGGTGCCGGCAAGCTCGACGCCGGTCGGGCCGCCGCCAACGATGACCAGCGTCAGCAGCGCCTGGCGCTTGGCCGGATCGGTCTCGCGCTCGGCCTGCTCGAAGGCGAGCAGGATGCGGCGGCGGATCGTCGTGGCGTCCTCCAGCGTCTTCAGCCCGGGCGCGAAAGGCTCCCATTCGTCATGGCCGAAATAGGCGTGGCGCGCGCCGGTAGCGAGCACCAGCGTGTCGTAGGCAACCGAACTGCCGTCCTCGAGCAGCACGCGCTTGCCCTGGCGGTCGACGCCGGTGACGTTGCCGAGCAGTGTCGTCACATCCTTGCGCTTGCGCAACAGATGGCGGATCGGCCAGGCCACCTCGGACGTCGCCAGCGACGTGGTCGCCACCTGGTAAAGCAGCGGCTGGAAAAGATGGTGGTTGCGCTTGTCGATCATGGTGATGCGCACCGGTGCACCGGACAGCGCCCGGGTGAGTTCGAGACCACCGAATCCCGCACCGACGACAACGACATGATGGCTGGTTTCATTCATAGCACTCACCTCGTTTTCACCGTCCTTATCTAATGATTTTTGTGCATCGCAACAATGTCACGGCGCGCAAGACTGCCATGCATCAAGGCTGCCCAAGACTCGCCTTCCAATGTCGCGAATGCCTATGTCCGCAGGCTCGGACGGGTATAGCCTCGCCGGACAGGATCACGGGAGTGAGGCATGGCCAACGATCATGACGGCGCCAAAGATGGCGAAGGCCCGGCGCACTATTCTTCGCCGCCTTGCTTCATGCATGAACTCGACCCGGAATTTCGCGCGCCATTAACCGACTGGACCGACGTCAGGCGTTGGCGCAAGGCCGAGCGCGAACGGCTGATCGCGGCGCGTCTTGCTGTTTCAGCCGATGCGCGCGCAGCCATGTCGCAGCGTATTGCCGACGGTCTCGACGCGATGATCGGCGACATTGCCGGCCGCATGGTCAGTCTCTACTGGCCGTTTCGTGGCGAGCCCGACCTGCGGCCCTGGATGGCGTCTATCAATGAACGCGGCGGACGCACGGCGCTGCCCATCGTCATCGAGAAGGGCCAGCCGCTGATCTTCCGCGCCTATGTTCCGGGCGACCGGCTGGAAAAAGGCGTCTGGAACATCCCGATCCCCGCAGAAGGCGATCCGGTGCTGCCCGATATCGTCATTTCACCGATCGTCGGCATCGATCCGCAAAACTACCGCCTGGGCTACGGCGGCGGCTTCTTCGACCGCACGCTGGCGGCAATGCCGTTCAAGCCACTGGTCATCGGCGTCGGCTACGAGCTGCAGCGCATCGCCACCATCTACCCGCAGCCGCACGACATCCCGATGGATCGGCTGGTGACCGAGGCCTAAGCGCCCGTTCGGCAAATGAAACCGGCTGGATTTCGCCAATGCCAAAAATCCGACTTGGTCGACCAATAGCATGAACTTCAAGGAGACAGCGGAGCACCGCGCTCTGGGCGGATTCAACAGTGTCCAGCCGCTCTTGAATTGGCTGCTTCGCAACGGGTGACGCGGATGATCGGACGAACCATAGCAACTGCCCTTGCAATTGCGTTTTCCCTTTCGCCTTTGCATGCGCAACCACATCGTTTGCCCAGCGGCTATAAATGGGGCCGCTGCCTGCTTGTTGCTGACGGTCAGACCCGCATATCCGGACGGTGCTCCTATCAAATCGAGCAGGGCGGCGATTTCAACATCCAGGGGCCCCGGCAGGTTTTTGCAGGGATCGACTATCCTGATCCGCATAGTGGCGCTGGCGAAATGTCCCAGGATTATTGGGCGGATGTCTACAAGGACGGCGATATCTGGGCGGGCTATGGCAACTCCGACATTCGCGCAACGCACGGTGATGAACGCTGGGAAGACCTTCGCCGCGAAGGCGCGTGCTATATCGGCAAGGACGTCCGGATCTGCCTTTGGCGTTAAGCCAGTTCCGGCTTCATGCCCATGGCGGTCCGATCGACGATCTCGCGCAAGGCAAATGACGAATTGATCTTGGTCACATGCGGCATCGCCGACAGCCATTCCTTGTGGATGCGCTCATAGTCGACCAGATCCTTGGCGGCGATGCGCAGGATGTAGTCGTATTCGCCTGACATCAGATGGCACGACAGCACATTCGGGCAACGCTTGATCGCCGCCTCGAAATCCGACAGCGTCTTTTCGAATTGCCCCGACAGCGAGATGTGCACGATCGCCGTCATCTGGTGGCCGAGCGCGGCATTTGAAAGCCGGGCGTGATAGCCGCGGATGGTCCCGGATTTCTCCAGATTGTCGAGGCGACGCGAGCAGGCCGACTGCGACAGGCCAACTCGTTCGGCCAGCGCCGCATTGGGTATGCGCCCATCCTTCTGCAATGTCTCGAGAATGGCGATATCGATCCTATCGAGCGGCATTTCTAGCGATTCCTGCGAAAATAATGCAATTTCGCGCAACGATTATCGAAACACATGGTCTCGCGCAAGCGCATTCGCAAACACTTGCGCAACGATTCATGGTTGACTGGGTTCATACAGGGAACGAGCCCAAAAAGGGCCGGATCAGGAGAAGACAATGCGCGTCGGCTGCCCCAAGGAAATCAAGAACCACGAATACCGCGTCGGCCTGACGCCGGGCTCGGTCCGCGAATATGTCGCGCACGGTCATGAGGTGCTGGTCGAAACCGGCGCCGGCGCCGGCATCGGCGCCGATGACAACGCCTACCGCGCCGCCGGCGCCACCATTGCCAAGACCGCCGCTGACGTGTTTGCCAAGTCGGACATGATCGTCAAGGTCAAGGAGCCGCAGCCCAATGAGTGGGCGCAGTTGCGCGACGGCCAGATCCTCTACACCTATCTGCACCTGGCTCCGGATCCGGAACAGACCAAGGGCCTGCTCGCCTCCGGCGTCACCGCGATTGCCTACGAGACCGTAACCGACGACCGCGGCGGCCTGCCGCTCCTGGCGCCGATGTCGGAGGTCGCCGGCCGCCTGTCGATCCAGGCCGGCGCCACGGCGCTGCAGAAGGCCAATGGCGGCCGGGGCGTGCTGCTCGGCGGCGTGCCCGGCGTGCTGCCCGGCAAGGTCACCGTGCTCGGCGGCGGCGTCGTCGGCCTGCATGCCGCCCGCATGGCGGCCGGCCTTGGCGCCGACGTCACCATCATCGACCGCTCGATCCCGCGCCTGCGCCAGCTCGACGACCTCTTTGCCGGCCGCGTCCACACCCGCTACTCCACCGTCGAGGCGCTGGAAGAAGAATGCTTCTCGGCCGACATCGTCGTTGGCGCCGTACTCATCCCGGGGGCGGCCGCGCCCAAGCTGGTGACCCGCGAAATGCTGTCGGGCATGAAGAAGGGCTCGGTGCTGGTCGACGTCGCGATCGACCAGGGCGGCTGCTTCGAAACCTCGCACGCCACCACCCATGCCGATCCGACCTATGAAGTCGACGGCGTCATCCATTATTGCGTCGCCAACATGCCAGGCGCCGTTCCGGTCACCTCGGCGCACGCGCTCAACAACGCGACGCTGCATTATGGCCTGCAGCTGGCCGACAAGGGCCTGAAGGCGCTGGTCGACGACCATCATCTGCGCAACGGTCTCAATGTCCACAGGGGCAAGATCACCAACCGCGCCGTCGCCGAGGCGCTCGGCTACGAGATGGTCGAACCCAAGGCGGTTCTGGCCGCCTGACCGACCTAAAACAGCTTCTGCCTCCCTCACCTGCCGGTTGTACCACCGGCGGGTTTTTCTTGGCCGGCCCGCCCGCAAAATGCCTGCTCCGAGGCAGCGCACGGCAAAGCGCTCCGCCGCGGCACTGCATTTGCCTGTTATTGTGGCATTTATGTCATTCCTAATTCAGGAGGCGTCCTGCTAGAACACGGTGGGGTTGTTTTCAGGGGTAAGGGCTAAAATGTCTGCTAAATCTGTTCTGCTCGGCGCCGTCTCGGCGTTGGCTTTGATCTCGGTTGCGCATGCCGCCGACGTAGTGCAGCCGGTGGAAGCACCGGCAGGCTTCAACTGGAGCGGTGCCTATGTCGGCATCGGCGGCGGCTTTGGCGCCACCGTGCATCGTATCAGCGTCGACCCGGTGGTCGACTTCAATGGTCTCGGCGGCAATGGCGTGTTCGGCGAAATCACCGCCGGCTACGACTATATGGTCTCGGAACGCTTCCTGCTCGGCGGCTTCATCGACGCCAACGTTGGCAATATCGGCCCGTCGATCAGCCTTCCGGGCGCTGATATCGACCTGACCAACGCTTATGGTTTCGACGCTGGCTTACGCGCCGGCTATCTCCTGAACCCCGATACGCTCGGCTATGTGCTCGGCGGCTACACCTGGAACCATTTCAAGCTCGAGGGTTCGGGTTTCGCGGACGGTATTGATTTCACGGAAAACCGCAGCGGCTACGTTCTCGGCGTCGGCATGGAAACCGTGCTGCGGGGCAACTGGACGCTGAAGACCGAGTATCGCTACGCCAACTATGGCAACGATTCGGTGGCTGACCTCGGCATCATTGGCGGCCCCGGCACCTCTCTGGATGTCGAGCCGTCCACGCATACCTTCCACATCGCAGCCAACTACCGTTTCAATGCCCAGAATGGCGGCGGTGCCTCGTTTGCTGCTCCGACCTACAACTGGACCGGCTTCTATGTCGGTGGCGCTCTTGGCGCCGGCACTGTGGTGCATGACCTGACGCTGTTTAGTGCCCTCGAGGTGGACGGCATCGGCGGCGAAGGCGTGTTCGGCGAAGCAAGCGTCGGTTACGACCATGATTTCGGCAGCTGGGTTGCCGGCGTTCAATTGGACGCCCGTTACTCCGGCATCCGTTCGAAGCTCGACCTCTTCGGCGGATCGATCAAGGGTGATGCCGACTACGGCTTCGATGCCCTGGCCCGCGTCGGCGCCAAGGTCAACGAATCGACGCTGGCCTATGTCATCGGCGGTTACAGCTGGCAGCATTTCGACCTGCACGCCTCCTCCCCGGTCGGCGACATTATCGACTGGGGTTCGAGCGGCTTCTCGATCGGCGGCGGCCTGGAAACGGCCGTTTCCTCCAACATGACGCTCGGTCTCGAATACCGCTATTCGCAGTATGAGAAAGAGGACTTCGGCTCGGACGGCCTGCTGACTGACGAGCTTTCCTTCCAGACCGTTCGCCTCGGTGCGAAGTATAAATTCAACTAAGAACCGCCCAGGCATGGTCAAAAGCCCGTCGGTCAATTCCGGCGGGCTTTTTCTTTGCGTGGAACAAAGCGGGCAACAAAAAAGCGGAGCCAAAGCCCCGCTTCCTCAGTCGTCGAGATTCCCGCCGGTTCATCCGCGGTCGGCAAATCCATCGACATGTCCCTTTTAGCGTATGAATGCGACGGCAGTGCGACAGTTCTCAGCCAGCCGCGCGCCGCCATGTTCGCGCCGATCGCTGGCGCTGTGTGAAGTGCTTCACATCAGCCATTCGAAAAACCTGCGCAGACAGATACTGCCAACTTGACGGCCCCAGCCTGCCTCCCGAACGCCTGATGTCTCCTATGCGGGCCTCTTCGGCGGCAGCTTCCGTCACACGGTTCCCAACTGCCCGCCAGACGATCGGCGGGCATCTTTTTTGTCAGGCGCGCTCGATGCGGCACTGATAGCAATTGTTGCGCGCCGAGCGGACATGGACATAGGCGATGTCGTCGCGCTCGAACAATGTCTCGGCTCGCGCCGCTATGTCATGCGTGGGAATGACGCCGCCGCTGCCATAGACGATGCGGTCATCAACCCCATAGCCGCGCACGATATAGTCGCTGCTCTCGAGCATATCCGGAAGCGCTTCGGTTTCGGCTGCACGTTCGCATTCCTGCGCATGCAGAAAGATCGGTCCGGTCTCGGCGTAAGGCTGCAGCTCGGGAAACGGCCGGTAGGCCAGGATCAGATAGCCATCGCCTTCAGCGACGTTTCTCAGGCAATGCCGGCAAGGCACACCATCACCATCGGAAATCCTGCGCTCGGGCGTCTGGCCATAGGCATCCGGCCCGCCGCGCTGCAGGGCTCTGACGTCTTCTGTCGGCAAGGCTTTGAACTGAACGGTCATGGCTGGATCTCCGATGTTGTCGACCGGAAATTATGCCGCCACGCAGGTGGCTCCCACCCGATTCCTGCCAAGGCTGTGAGGCCGCCAGCAGCCCGGCCATTTCAAGCCGGACTGCTGAAAACCTTGCCTTGGAATTTCGGTCTTGGTCAGCGGATGAAATCGTCGAAGCGGCGCAGCGTCACGCGACGGTTGCGCCAGTTCTCGTCCTGGGTCTGCACCAGCAGGAATTCCTCGCCATAGCCTACAGTTTCCAGCGCATAGCCCGGCACGCCGAACTCGCGCACCAAAGTGCGCTTCAGCGAGCCGGCGCGTTGCTCGGAGAGGATCTGATTCGACTGGAAGGAGCCGACCGCGTCAGTGTGGCCCTCGATCAGCACGCGGGCGCGGGGATCGCGGCGCAGGATGCGCTCCAGGGCGTCGGCGATGTTTTCGATCTTGCCGTATTGCGAGCTGGAAATGGCCGCCGAGCCGAAAGCGAAATTGATCGACTGGATGTCGATCGAGCGCGCCTGGCGCCGCAGATCCGGCCGGCGCTTGAATTCGCGGATGGTGACGCGCTGGTTGGGGCGCAGTTTCACCCGCGGCGCCGCGTCGAGCTGTCGTTCGATCGTTGCCGCCGACGGTGTGGTCGCCTGTGCGGCGGCCAAGGTCGGCCCAAGTGTCGGCAGTGCAAGGGCAGCGATCAGCGCTGCGGCAAATGTACGTCGGCTCAGCATGTCTTTCTCCTCGGCAATGGTCGCGTCAGTGTTGACGCCACCATGGCAAAGGCAGTCTGAAGCGCCGATGAACAGCTGGTTCAGCCTTCAGGAAATCAAGGCCGCATGACACTGGCCGAGCGCTCGGCGAATGGCAGCGGATGCACGGTTTCCTTCTTTTGCGCCACCGGCGCGAAGCCGAGCTTCTGGTAGAGCGGCAAGGCGGCCGGATGGTCGAGCGTGCAGGTCTGCACCGTCACCCGCTTCGGCCCGTAGGACCAGGCGGCGGCGATCGCCGCGCCCAGGAACCAGCGGCCGATGCCTTGCCCCGTCGCATGCTCCATCATGCCGAAATAAGCGAGTTCGACTTCCTCCGGCAGATGCGGCTTGAGGTCGAAGAACCCGGCAGGCGCGCCGTCGAGATAAAGCACCCTTATGTCGCGGTCCTCGCGGTGGATGCCGGCTGAGAGCTCGTCATCGTCCAGCCTCAGCACATTGACCCAATGCCATTTGCGCCCCACCCGATCCATCAGATAGCGGTAGAAATGCAGCGGAATGTCCTTGGTCCTCAACAGCGCGATCTGCTTGTTGTAGGGCACGGGCGGCGAATAGGCCGGCGGCACATGCATTTCCAGAAACGTCACCGTAACCTCGATGTCGTCCAGCACGCCGTTTTCCATAGCCATCATTCCTTACCCGTTGCAACGGGCGTATCGGCCAGCCCGCCCCATTCGGTCCATGAGCCGTCATACAGCCTGTTGTCGGTGTGACCGAGCGTCTCCAGCGCCAGCGTGACGACAGCCGCCGTGATGCCGGAGCCACACGAGGTAACGACGGGCTTCGACAGATCGATGCCGGCATCCTCAACAGCCTTGCGCAACTGATCTTTCGACAACAGCGCGCCATCTTGCGACAGCACCGAATAAGGCAGGTTGCGCGCGCCGGGCATGTGGCCGGAGCGGACGCCGGCGCGGGGCTCCGGCTCGGTGCCAGTGAAACGGCCGGCGCCACGAGCGTCCGCAATCTGGCTCTCTTTCGTTTCGACGATGCGGCGCATGTCGGCGAGGCTGGCGACCCGGGCGGCATCGAAATCGGCATGAAAAACATTTGGCGCGATCTTGGTCGGCTCCGCCGTCACCGGCCTGCCTGCCGCCTTCCAGCGGTCGAAGCCGCCGTCCAGCACATAGACCTGGAACACGCCCATGACGCGGAACATCCACCACGCCCGCGGCGCCGAGAAGAAACCCGGACCGTCATAGACAATGATGGTGTCGTCGGCCGAAATGCCCATGGCGCCGACATATTGCGCGAAATGCTGTGGCGAAGGCAGCGTGTGCGGCAGCTTGGCATCCGGATCCGAGGCCGCATCATGGTCGAAGAAGCGCGCACCGGGAATATGCGCCGCCTCATACTCGGCGCGCGCATCGCGCTTTTGCGCCGGCAGATACCAGGACGCATCGACAATCGTCAGGCCGGGCTCACCGAGACGGCTCTGCAACCAGTCCGCATCGACAATGAAAGGGCTGTCATCGGCCATTGTGGTTCTCCTGCCTCGCGCACGCGAAGCATCTTGGTTTCAAGCCGCAGGCATCGGTCCGAAGCGGATGCGAAAACGCCGGTTCTCGCGGCCCTTCTTTTCGATCTTGCCGACATGGATCTCACCGATCTCGCCGGTGCTTTCGACATGGGTGCCGCCACAGGGCTGGCTGTCGACCGAAGCGTTGTCGCCGATGCAAACCAGGCGGATCTTGCCGGTGCCGGCCGGCGGCCGGACATTCTTCGACTTTACCAGGCCCGGATTGGCCGCCAGTTCCTCATCGGTAATCAGCCTGATGAAGATCGGGTGATCGGCTCGCACCAGTTCCATCAACCCGGCGGTGACATCTTCCTTGGTGAAGCCGGCATCCGGAGCGTCGAAGTCGACACGGCTGTCATCTTCGGAAACCGCAGCACCGGTGATCGGAAACGGACAGACGACGGTTAGCAAATGGCAGGCGGCATGCATGCGCATCAGCAGATGCCGCCGCTCCCAGTCGATGGCGAGTTTCACACGCTCGCCAATTTCGGGCACCGGCTGCTCCGGCGCCGGCACATGGATGATCTCGTCCTTGGTCTCGCCGGTGATGGTGGCGGCAATGGCGACGCGGCTGCCGTCGGCGCGCTCAATCGTGCCGGTGTCGCCGGGTTGGCCACCCGATGTCGCGTAGAAGATCGTCCGGTCGAGAATGATGCCGCCGCGCTCATTGATCGCGACCACCGTCGCATCGGCCGTTCTGAGATAGGCGTCGTCGCGAAACAGCGCTTCAGTCTTGTGCGCCATCAGGCAACCTTCTCGTACGGCACCGAAATTGTGCTGCGCTCGTCCATCCAGGCCGGCACCGGCAGTTTCTTCTCGCGCAGGAATTCCGGGTTGAACAGTTTTGACTGATAGCGCGTGCCGTAATCGGCAAGGATGGTCACGATGGTGTGGCCCGGGCCGAGCTCGCGTGCCAGCCGGATGGCGCCGGCAATGTTGATGCCGGTCGAACCGCCGACGCACAGGCCTTCTTCCTGGATCAGGTCGAAGACGATCGGCAGTGCTTCCTCGTCCGGCACCTGGAACGAGAAATCCGGCGTGAACCCGTCGAGGTTTGCGGTGATGCGCCCCTGCCCTATGCCTTCCGTGATCGAACTGCCGTCGGACTTCAATTCGCCGCTGGTGTAGAAGGAATAGAGCGCCGCCCCCAGGGGATCGGCGAGCGCGATCTTGACGTTCTTGCTTTTGGCCTTCAGCCCGAAGGCGACGCCGGCCAGCGTGCCGCCCGAACCCACTGCCGAGACAAAGCCGTCGACCTTGCCGCCGGTCTGCGCCCAGATTTCTTCCGCCGTGGTGCGGATATGGCCGTCGCGATTGGCGACATTGTCGAACTGGTTGGCCCAGATCGCACCGTTCGGCTCCGAGCGCGCCATCTGCTCGGCCAGCCGCCCCGACAGTTTCACATAGTTGTTGGGGTTCTTGTAAGGCACCGCCGGCACTTCGATCAGCTCGGCGCCGAGCAGCTTGATCGTGTCTTTCTTCTCCTGGCTCTGCGTGTCGGGAATGACGATCACGGTGCGATAGCCCAGCGCCTTGGCGACCAGCGTCAGGCCAATGCCGGTATTGCCGGCCGTACCTTCGACGATGACGCCGCCCGGCCTCAACAGCCCGCGCTGTTCGGCGTCGCGGATGATGAACAAGCCCGCGCGATCCTTGACCGACTGCCCCGGATTCATGAACTCAGCCTTGCCCAAAATCTCACAGCCGGTTGCTTCCGAGGCCTTGTTGAGGCGGATCAGGGGCGTGTTGCCGATCGCTTCGATCACAGAACGGGGCATCCAGGATTCCTTATGTAGCTGCGCGAGACCCTAGAAACCCGAAGCTTGCGTTTCAAGGCAAGAATTCGCCTGGTCCAGTCGCATTTCGGGTACTGCAATCTCCTGCCGCCGGATGACGCGCGATGACGATCATTTCATCCTTGTGCGGAAAAGCGCTCTTTTCATTCGATTTTTTCACCGCTAGAGCACTAATGACAGATCGGCAGGGCGCAGAATGACACTTTACCGGGCCAACCCGAAGCACGGCGTCGCCTGGATCACCGGCGGCAGCAGCGGCATCGGCCGTGCTCTGGCCAAGGACCTTGCGGCAAAGGGTTTTGTCGTCGCCGTAAGCGCGCTTGACGAGCATCCGATCGACGCGCTCATCGTCGAGACGGCACAGATGCCGGGACGCGTGGTTTCCTACCCCTGCGACGTCACCGACGAGCCGCGCATGGCAGCGACTGTAGCGGCGATCGAAAAGGATCTCGGCCCAATAGTGCTCGCCGTCTTCAACGCCGGCAACTACATCGCCACGCCCGGCGAAGACCTCAGGGTGCGCGACTTTCGCCAGTCCTTCGAGGTCAACTATTTCGGCATCATCAACGGTCTCGTCCCCGTCATGGAGCGCATGCGCGTTCGCGCGCGCGGCCATATCGTGCTTGTCGGCTCGGTCACAGCCTATTTCGGCTGGCCGACCACGGCCGCCTATGGCGGCTCGAAAGCGGCGATCAACATCCTGGCCGAGTCGCTGAAATACGATTTCGACAAGATGAATGTCCGCGTCCAGGTGATGAATCCGGGGTTCATCGACACGCCGCTGACCGAAAAGAACATGCTGCCGATGCCGGGACTGATGCCGGTCAACCGCGCCTCGCGACGCATGCTGCGCGGCATCGAAAAGGGTGGCTTCGAGGTCACCTTCCCGCGCCGGCTGAGCTGGGGGCTGAAGCTGCTGGCGCTGCTGCCCCGGCCATTTTGCCGGTGGTTCATCGGCACCGCGACCCGCTGGCAGGGGCGGCCGCTGAATTTCGACCGCAAGCCGCCGAACGAATAACTGTCCACAGGCCGGCAGTTGCCTGGGCACAGCCGTCGCCATAGGTTGAGATTTGTTGCGTGGAGTCTGCAATGGGGCGACGGATCGTGTTTGCGGTGCTGGGCGTCGTCGTCATCCTTGTTCTGGCCTTCCTGCTTGGTCCGCGCGTTCCCGTCGACACCACGATCCGATTCGATCCCAAAGTGATCGGCGACGATCCGCAGGCCTATCTGGCGCGTGAAGAGGCAGCCGTCCCCAACATCCGTGACGGGCTCGAGAAGGAAATCATCTGGGCCGATCCGATGGTCCACGCCAAGACGCCGCTGGCGATCGTCTATGTCCACGGCTTTTCGGCATCGAAGGGCGAGGTTCGCCCGCTGGCCGACGAGGTCGCGGACCAGCTCGACGCCAACCTCTTCTACACCCGCCTCACCGGCCATGGGCAGGATGGCGCCGCCATGACGCAAGGCAACGTCAATGCCTGGATCAACGACTATGAGGAGGCGCTCGCCATCGGCCGGGCCATCGGCGACAAGGTGATCGTCATCGGCACCTCGACCGGCGGCTCGCTGGCGGCTTGGGCAGCGACCGAGCCTGGCGCATCGGACGGCGTTGCCGCGATCGCATTCATCTCGCCGAATTTCGGCGTCAGGGCCTCAGGCGCCGAGCTGCTGACCATGCCCTGGGGCAAGCAGATCGCCGAACTCGTCGGCGGCAAGGAGCGCAGCTTTCCGACCCGCAACGCGCTGCATGAGAAACTCTGGACGCACACTTATCCGATGGCGGCCGTACTGCCGATGGCGGCGCTGACCGAGCTCGCCTACGCGGCACCGGTGGAGAAAGCGACGATACCGGGTCTTTTCATCTTCTCGGATTCCGACAGCGTGGTGCGCGAAGACCGCACCCGTGAAATCGCCGGCCGCTGGGGCGCACCGCATGAACTGGTGCCGGTCGACGACAATGGCGATCCCGACAACCACGTCATCGCCGGCGACGCGCTGTCGCCCTCGACCACGGCCTTCCTGGCGCAGCGGATTGTCGTCTGGGTGAAGGCAATTACCGAATAGCCGCAAAAACGAAAAGGACGGCCGAAGCACTGCTCCGGCCGTCCTCATGTCTACAGTCAGCAATCAAGCCAGGCGCGACGCGCCTGGCCGATGTGTCCGATCAGGCAGCCCGCGCTGCGGGCCGCTTGCCGCCGAAGCGGCGCTTGTTGTTGCCCTTGAAGGGCTTGGCGCCTTCCGGCTTGCGCTCGCCCGCACCTGCAAAGGCCGGCTTGTCACCAAAACGCTTCTTGCCGAAGCCGTTGTTCTGGCCGCCGGGCCGCCTGCCGTCGCGACGGCCATTGCGGTCGTTGCGATCGTTGGCCGGCTCGAAACGCTCGTTCTTTTCGGCCGGATTGCGCACCGGATCGGGGCTGCCGAGATGGTCGGCAACGATCGGCAGCTTGCTGCGGATGATGCGCTCGACCTGGCGCAGCTTGCTGTTTTCGGAAGGATCGCAAAGCGTGATCGCAATGCCGTCCATGCCGTTGCGACCGGTGCGGCCAATGCGGTGGACGTAGCTTTCCGCCTCGTCCGGCAGGTCGAAATTCACCACATGGCTGATGCCGGGGACGTCGATGCCGCGCGCCGCGATGTCGGTCGCGACCAGAATGCGCACCGAACCTTCGCGGAAATCGTTGAGAGCCTTCTGGCGGGCGTTCTGCGACTTGTTGCCGTGGATGACGGCGGCCTTGAAGCCGTCGCGCTCGAGGTCCTTGGTCACCCGGTCGGCGCCATGCTTGGTGCGCGAGAAGATGATGACGGACTTCATTGCCTCGTCGGCGAGCATCGTCGACAGCACCTGGCGCTTCTGCTTGGTGCGGGCAAAGACGACGCCTTGCACGATCTCGGCAGCAGCGGTGCTTTGCGGCGCGACTTCGACGCGGATCGGGTTCTTCAACAGGCCCTTCGCCAGTTCAGCGATTTCATTGGGCATGGTGGCCGAGAACAGCACCGTCTGACGGTCAGGCGCGGTCGCCTTGGCGATGCGCTTGACGTCGTTGATGAAGCCCATGTCGAGCATGCGGTCGCCCTCGTCCAGCACCAGCCATTTGGTGTCGGAGAGGATCAGGTCGCCCTCGCGCACCAGGTCGGTCAGGCGGCCGGGCGTGGCGATCAGGATGTCGACGCCGGGAGCGACCTTCTTCACCTGGCTGAAGCGCGACACGCCGCCAAGCACGAGCGCCGTCGAGACATGCGCGCCCTTGGCGAGGATCTTGATGGTGTCCTCGATCTGCACGGCGAGTTCACGCGTCGGCGCCAGGATCAGCGCACGGGTGGTCTTGGCCCGGCGCTTGGTGCCGAGCGCGATGATCTTCGACAGGATCGGCAGCGCGAAGGCCGCGGTCTTGCCGGAGCCGGTCTGGGCGATACCGAAAATGTCACGGCCTTCCATCTGCGGCGGGATCGCCTGCATCTGGATCGGCTTCGGCTCGGTGAAGCCGGCACCGTGCGTCGCCTTGAGCAGCGCGCCGGTGATACCAAGGGCTGCGAAACCGGTGAGGTCCGCAGTATTGCCGGCCACAGTGTTGCTGCCGGTTGAGGTGTTTTCGTTGGTCAAAATAGTCTTCTTTCACGCGGCCTTAGCCGCAAACATCGAAGGCGGCAGGGCGCAACCTGCCGTCGAAAAATCTGATATGAAACGACAAGGCGGGCGGACGGAAACGTCCACTCGGCTGCGCTGTCGTGCCCGCAGGCATCATGCCACGGGGCTTTTCCGCCACCTTGCCGATCAATCGGAAAGAGGGAAAACAGACGCAACCAGTCTCATTTGTCGAGAAGGCCGGAATCTCCCGGCCCAAGCGCCTATGGGCTGCATATGGCTGAGTTCGCCCCGGAATGCAAGGGGCGTCATGTTGCAGCGCAGCAAAATAAGACTGATCCGAGCAGCCGGGACTGGCATTTGATGAACAGTCGAA
>NZ_JBFUDF010000014.1:0-95976 GCF_056404855.1 Mesorhizobium sp. P2_B11 | reverse complement strand
GGGTGTTCCAGCGGAGTGAGACGTTGGCGGTCTCTGGAACACCCCTCATCCGTCGCCTTCGGCGACACCTTCTCCCACAGGGGGAGAAGGGGGAGCTTACGTCACCTTCGCCTTGCCAAACCCAACCGCGCTGCTATTCTTACAGCTAAAATAATTTCACACACAGGCAAACTTGTTTCTCGAAACCCGAGTTGAGATGAGCCAGTCGCCCTACCCCACAATCACAGCCGGACCGCCGCGCCCCAGCCTCATCCTGAGGCCGGGTCAGATCGCGTTGCCGCCCGGCATGGAGCGCTATACCATCCAGGGCAATGGCGCGGTGCTGATCGAGGTCGAGGCCGGCGATATGGTCAGCGTGCGCAATGTCGAAGGCGGGCAGGCTTGCGAGCTTTTGGCTTGGGACAAGTCGGGCGCTACCGATCCTTCCATCTTCGGCGAGAAATCCAACAGCAACGCAGCCGGCATCAAGGCGCTGCTGGCCGAGAGCGATGACAGCCTCGCCTCCGTGCGACGCGGGCTCGAGCGGCGGCAAGTGCAGCTCGACCAGGCCAAGGCGGTGCGCGTCTTCGGCGGCGCAACGCCGGCCGGAACCGAGCAGGCATTCACTGTCGCGCGCGATGGCGGCTTGCTGATCGCCGCCCCCGGCGGGCCGATGCTGGTCGACGGCCACGACACGGCCACGCCGCTCACCGTGATCGTGCGCCGTGCCACGGTGCGCCTGAAATCGAAGTCGCAGCTCAGTGACCCGCTCGCCGATCCGGTGCTCGATCTCAGGGTGAATTCGGCAACCGCCGAATCCTATTTCGTCAAGGCGGGCGACTATCTGCAGATCATCGATGTCGACGGCCGCCAGTGCACCGACTTCCAATGCTTCTCGGCGCGCAAGCTGGACAAAGGCCTCGACCATCCGCTCGACGTGACCACGACGCGCACGCTGATGGGGTCGAGCTATCCGATGCCTGGCCTGCATTCGAAATATTACGACCAGGACATGGAGCCGCTGGTCGAAGTGGTGCAGGACACATGCGGCCGGCACGACGCCTTCGCGCTGGCCTGCGCGGCGAAATATTATGACGACATCGGCTATCCCGGCCACACCAACTGCTCGGAGAACTTCAACCGCGCGCTGGCCGACAAGGGCGTCAATGCCCG
This sequence comes from Mesorhizobium sp. P2_B11, assembly GCF_056404855.1. Classification (NCBI taxonomy): domain Bacteria; kingdom Pseudomonadati; phylum Pseudomonadota; class Alphaproteobacteria; order Hyphomicrobiales; family Phyllobacteriaceae; genus Mesorhizobium; species Mesorhizobium sp. P2_B11. The sequence goes on along the minus strand of NZ_JBFUDF010000014.1, from coordinate 94,824 downwards.
CGCCGGCTGGATGGCGATCAACTTCTTCTTCAACACGGCGATCGACGCGCATGGCGTCATGGTGTCGGACGAGCCATGGTCACGGGCCGGCGACTATGTGCTGCTGCGAGCGCTGACCGACATCGTCTGTGTCTCCTCCGCCTGCCCCGACGACACCACGCCCGCCAATGGCTGGGACCTCACCGACATCCACGTGCGCTCCTATTCCGGCCAGCACAAATTCTCGCGAGCGATCGCCAGACGCATGACGCCCGATTCGGAACCGAAAATGACCCGCGAGACCGCTTTCCACTCATCCTTCGCCAAGCACACCCGCAACTTCGCCGAATACAGGGGCTATTGGCTCGCCAATTCCTTCGCCAAGGAAGGGCCGATCGCCGAATACTGGGCCTGCCGGCAGGATGCTGTGATCATGGACCTGTCGCCGCTGCGCAAGTTCGAAGTCACCGGCCCGGATTCCGAAGCGCTGCTGCAATACACGCTGACCCGCGACGTCAAGAAACTCGGCGTCGGCCAGGTCGTCTATTCCGCCATGTGCTACGAGCATGGCGGCATGATCGACGACGGCACGCTGCTGCGGCTCGGCAAGGATAATTTCCGCTGGGTCGGCGGCGACGACCTGTCCGGCGAATGGCTGCGCGAGACGGCAAAAAAACTTGGCCTCAACGTGCTGGTGCGCTCGTCGACCGACCAGATGCACAATGTCGCCGTGCAAGGGCCCAAGAGCCGCGACATCTTGCGCGACGTGATCTGGACCTCGCCCGTGCAGCCCTCGATCGACGAGCTCGAATGGTTCCGTTTCGCGGTGGCGCGCATCGGCGGCGGCAACGGCATTCCGGTCGTGGTCTCGCGCACCGGCTATACGGGCGAACTCGGTTACGAAATCTGGTGTCACCCGCGCGACGCCGAGAAAGTCTTCGATGCCATCTGGGAGGCCGGCCAGCCGCACGGGCTGAAGCCGATGGGCCTGCAGGGGCTCGATATGGTGCGCATCGAGGCCGGGCTGATCTTCGCCGGTTACGAATTCTCCGACCAGACCGACCCGTTCGAAGCCGGCATCGGCTTTACCGTGCCGCTGAAAACCAAGACCGACGATTTCATCGGCCGCGAGGCGCTGATCCGGCGCAAGGAACATCCGCAGCACAAGCTGGTCGGGCTCGACATCGACAGCAATGTCGCTGTGGGACATGGCGATTGCGTGCATGTCGGCCGCGCCCAGATCGGCGTCGTCACCTCGGGCATGCGCTCGCCGGTGCTGAACAAGAACATCGCGCTGGCCAGGCTCGACGTCACCCACGCGGCCATCGGCACAGAGGTCGAGATCGGCAAGCTCGACGGCCACGCCAAGCGGCTGCCGGCGCGGGTGGTGGCCTTCGCTCACTACGATCCGCAGAAGACCAAGCCGCGCTCCTGATCGATGCCTTCAAGCGCGGACGGAACAGCTTCGCCGGCTGCTGTTGGTGTCGGCTGAAGCCGTGTTTCGCAAGCGTGATGTGCACGACATCACAAATCGCTTGACGCGAAAGCGCGCCGGATCAATGTTCACTGTTAAGAAAAAAATACGACTGAGTGGAAACACCGGAGTCGTGCAGTCATTTGCCGGGGAACAAGCTTCGCGAAGCCGAGGCATCGCCGGCCGGGAACACAAAAAAGGGGAATTCACTGACATGAGCACGATAAGCACGGCCCTGGAGCAGCCTGCGGAAGGCAAGCTGCACCGGAACATCGACTGGCGCGGCGCCTTCTGGGTGGCGAGCGGCGTTCCAGCGCTGGTCCTGTTTTCGATCGGCGGCATTGCCGGAACCACCGGAACGCTGGCCTTCGGGATCTGGATCGCCTCCATGATCATGGGCTTCCTGCAATCCTTCACCTATGCCGAGATCGCCGGCCTGTTCCCGAACAAGTCGGGCGGCGCCTCGATCTACGGCGCCACCGCCTGGCTGCGTTATTCGAAATTCATCGCGCCGCTGTCGGTGTGGTGCAACTGGTTCGCCTGGTCGCCGGTGCTGTCGCTCGGCTGCTCGATCGCCGCCGCCTACATCCTCAACGCGCTGGCGCCGGTGCCGATCTTCACCGAGACCTCGCCGGAAGTGGTCGCCTACATCGCCGCGCATGTCGGCACGGCGCCCGCCGATGCGATTGCCGCAGTGGCAGCCGCGGCGACGCCAGCGATCCGCACCTGGACCTTGTTCAGCCACACACTTGGCCCGGTCTCGTTCACGCTTAACGCCACCTTCTTCATCGGCGCGGTGCTGATGCTGATCATCTTCGCCATCCAGCATCGCGGCATTCTCGGCACCGCCAATGTGCAGAAATATATCGGCCTCTTGGTCATCATCCCGATGCTGATCGTCGGCGTCGTGCCGATCGTCACCGGCCAGATCAACTGGGCCAACTTTTCGCCGCTGGTGCCGCTCGCCGCCGCCTACGCGCCGGAGCCCGGCTCGTGGAACATTGCCGGTTGGACGCTGGTGCTGGGCGGCATGTTCATCGCCGCATGGTCGACCTACGGCTTCGAAACGGCCGTCTGCTATACCTCCGAGTTCAAGAACCCCGGCACCGACACGTTCAAGGCGATCTTCTATTCCGGCCTGCTCTGCATGCTGTTGTTCATCCTGGTGCCCTTCACCTTCCAGGGCGTGCTTGGCCTGAACGGCATGCTGGCGACGCCGATCGTCGACGGCTCGGGCGTTGCGGACGCACTGGCCGGCATGGTCGGCGGCGGCGCACTGATCCACAGCCTGTTGGTCATGCTGATGATCCTGGCGCTGGTGCTCTGCATCATGACGGCGATGGCGGGCTCCTCGCGCACGCTCTACCAGGGCTCAGTCGACGGCTGGCTGCCGCGCTATCTCAGCCATGTCAACGAACACGGCGCGCCGACGCGGGCGATGTGGACGGACCTCTGCTTCAACCTGATCGTGCTGGCCATCGCCTCGGCCGATGCGACGAGCTTCTTCTTCATCCTCGCCGTGTCGAATTGCGGCTACATCATCTTCAACTTCCTCAACCTCAATGCCGGCTGGATCCACCGCATCGACAACGGCCACATCAACCGGCCGTGGCGGGCGCCGAGCTGGCTGCTCGGCCTCGGCGCCATCTTCGCCTATGTCAACGCCATCTTCATGGGCGCCGGCGCCAAGGTGTGGAACCCGATGGCGCTGTGGGCCGGCCTGATCACCGCAGCGCTGATCATCCCGGTGTTCTGCTTCCGCCACTACATCCAGGACAAGGGCAAGTTCCCCGACCACATGCTGGCCGATCTCGGGATGGCGGGCGCTGACCTCTCAGTCAAGAAGGCAGGCATGCTGCCCTATCTGACACTGGTCGCCGGCGTGGTGGTGATGCTGCTGGCCAACTGGTACTTCGTCATCTGACGACGATGGTTTGAAAAGGAATGGGCGCGCTTCGGCGCGCCCATTTCTTTTGCAACCTTAGCCAGCCTTGCGGATCGCCGCTTCCTCGCCTTCGAAGAACCGGTTCGGCGGCCGCTTCAGGCCGAGATTCTCGCGCAAGGTCGTGCCCTCATATTCGCGCCGGAAGAGGCCGCGCCGCTGCAGCTCGGGCACCACCTTCTCGGCGAAGTCGTCTAGCCCGGCGGGCAGATAGGGGAACATGACGTTAAAGCCGTCGGACCCCTCAGCAACGAGCCATTCCTCCATTGCGTCGGCAATGGTTTTCGGCGTGCCGACAAAGGCAAGGCCGGAATAGCCGCCGAGCCGCTGCGCCAGTTGGCGGACGGTGAGATTCTCGGTCCGCGCGAGTTCGATGACGCGCTCGCGGCCGCTCTTCGAGGCATTGGTCTCGGGTATCTCAGGCAAGGGCGCGTCCGGATCGAAATGGGATGCGTCGTGGCCGAGCGCGATCGACAGCGAGGCAATGCCGCTCTCGTAGTAGACCAGGCTGTCGAGCTTGGCGCGCTTGGCCTGCGCCTCCTCGACACTGTCGCCGACGATGACGAAGGCGCCGGGCAGGATCTTGATATCGTCGCGCGATCGGCCGAGCTTTTCGGCCCTGCCTTTGACATCGGCAAAGAAGCGTTGCCCGGCGGCGAGATCGGAATGAGCAGCAAAAATCACTTCAGCCGTTTCGGCCGCCAGCTGTCGCCCAGCCTCCGACGCGCCGGCCTGAACGATGACCGGCCAGCCCTGCACGGGACGGGCAATGTTGAGCGGGCCGCGCACAGAGAGATGCTCGCCCTTGTGGTTGAGCACATGCAGTTTGGCGGGATCGAAATAGAGCCCGCTTTCGGCATCGCGGATGAAGGCGTCATCGGCAAAGCTGTCCCACAGGCCGGTCACGACATCGTAGAATTCGCGCGCATTGTGATAGCGCTCGTCATGCTCGACATGTTCGTCGAGGCCGAAGTTCAGTGCGGCATCGGGATTGGACGTGGTGACGATGTTCCAGCCGGCGCGGCCGCCGCTGATATGGTCTAGCGAAGCAAAGCGGCGGGCGATGTGGTAGGGCGCGTCGAAGGTCGTCGAGGCGGTGGCGACCAAGCCGATATGGTCGGTGACGGCGGCGAGCGCCGACAGCAGCGTGAACGGCTCGAACGACGTCACCGTGTGGCTGCGCCGCAGTGCCTCGATCGGCATGTTGAGCACGGCCAGATGGTCGGCCATGAAGAAGGCGTCGAACTTCGCCGCTTCCAGCGTCTGCGCGAAGCGCTTCAGATGGGCGAAGTTGAAATTGGCGTCGGGATAAGAACCGGGATAGCGCCAGGCGCCGGTGTGAAGACTGACGGGGCGCATGAAGGCGCCGAGCCGCAATTGTTTTTTGTCTGCCATGGGATGATCACCTGAGGTCGACGAGCTTTATCGCTCCATATTTAGGCAGGATCGGACGGCTTTGCCGTCCTGGAAAGGAATTCCGTTTTGCAAAACCCTTGTTGCGGAGCATTTTCCAACCGGAGGCCGTTCAATCTATTTTGATGAACACACCCTTGGTGTTGAGATATTCGCCAAGGTGCTCGGCGCCGCCCTCGCGGCCGTAGCCGCTCATCTTGTAGCCGCCGAAGGGCACCGCCGGATCGATGGCGTGATAGGTGTTGACCCAGACCGAGCCGGCACGGATTTTTCGCGACAGCTGGTGCGCGGTGGCGACGTTCTGGGTGAACACCCCGGCGGCAAGGCCGTAGGGCGTGTTGTTGGCGCGCTCGACCGCCTCATCCAGCGTGTCGAAGGGTAGCGCCGAAATGACCGGGCCAAAAATTTCCTCACGCGCGATTTTCATGTCGTCGGAGACGCCGGCAAAGACGGTCGGCGCGACGAAATTGCCGGCGGCGAGCGTGCCTTGCGTGAGGCGGGTACCCCCGGTCACCAGCCGTGCGCCTTCCGCCGATCCGGCTTCAAGGTAACCCGTCACCCGTTCGAGCTGTCGCAGTGAGACGAGCGGGCCGATCTCCGTTGCCGGGTCGATGCCGTCGCCGATCTTGAGACTTTCTGCGTAAGCGGCGAGCCGGCCGACGAACTCGTCATGGATGGAGCGCTCAACGAACAGGCGCGAGCCGGCAATGCAGATCTGGCCGGAATTGGCGAACACCGACATCGCCGCCACCGGCACGGCCTTGTCGAGATCGGCATCGGCGCAGACGATGACCGGCGACTTGCCGCCGAGCTCCAGCGAGACGCGCTTCAGATTGCCGGCCGAGGCGCGCACGATCGACTGGCCGGTCGCGGTCGAGCCGGTGAAGACGATCTTGTCGACGCCCAGATGTTCTGCGAGCGCTGCACCCGCCTCGGCGCCGGTGCCGGTGACGATGTTGACGACGCCCGCGGGCACGCCGGCCTCGCTCATGATGTCGGCGATCAGCAGCGGCGTCAGCGGCGCCTCTTCCGACGGTTTCAGAACGATGGTGCAGCCGGTGGCGAGGGCCGGGCCGATCTTCCAGATCGACGCGGCGGTCGGCGCGTTCCAGGGGATGATGGCGCCGACGACGCCGACCGGCTCCTTGCGGGTGAAGGAGACGATCTCGCCGGCCAGCGAATTGTCGATGGTCTCGCCATGCAGCGCCGTCGCCATCCCCGCGTAGTAACGCAGCATGCCTATGACGCGGTTGCGGTTGGCGCGGGTGCGCACGATCGGCATGCCCATGTCCGTCGTGTCGGAGCGGCTGATCTCTTCCCAGTGCTTTTCGAAGAGATCGGCGATCTTCAGCAGCAGCACCTGCCGCTCATAGGGCTTGAACCGGCTCCACGGCCCGTCGAAGGCTTTCCGCGCCGCGGCCACTGCAATATCTATGTCCTGACGGTCGCCACGCGGCACGGTCGCGATGACGGCACCAGTCGCCGGATTGCGGGTTTCCATGGTCCGACCCGAGGCGGCATCGACCCAGGCGCCGTCGATGAACATCTGGCGATGGCGTCCGTCGATCGGCAGGCGCAGGGCGATCGAGGTCTGGGCCAGGGTCATGATCATCCTCCACGCAACAGGCCGGCACATGGCCAACCCGCAAGGAGAAGGCCAGAACGCCTGATATCAAAGGTACGGCGTTCTAGCATTTTTCCAAAGGCGCAGCCTATGCGCCAGCAGGATGTACACGGCTGCCAGCGCCGCGGCGCTTTCCTCCCGGAAGGAAATAACGCTCCAGCTATCGCTCTATCTCATTGTTTTGACGCAATTCCGGACGGAAAACCGCTCACACTTTTCCTGGAATTGCTCTAGCGTCGAGACCAGACTTCCGTCTGGCAGAAGATCTTGAGCGCACAGCCCACGAGCTTGAGCGTGTTGCCGACCAGGGTGGCGCGTCCCGAATAGGTCTTGTTGTCACGCGGATCGGTGACAGTGCCGAGATAGTTGCCAAACCCCTGCGCCTGAAGGCGACCGATCTCCTTCCCTGGCCAGTCCCCGGTTTTCATCACAATGCAGAAACGGTCACCGCATGCATGGATACGGGCGATGGATGTGTCAGCCGTCCTCCACTCCCCCTCGATGGAATCGGCCCGCGCAACGGCAGGCGCCACCAGCACGGCCATCACGACAGGCAAATGCAGCAGTCTCATAAAAGCTCCCGGGAAAATCAGCGAGGCACATCGCGGCAATGGTGCCGACACCATTTCTTAGGACGGCGCCCGCCGTGGCGCAATCCGGAGCGCTTCACCGTTTCCGTTCAGGCCTATTCCGCAGCGAGGGCCAGTTGCGGCCGCTCATTGTCCTGCACCGCCTCGCCCGCCGGCTCCTTGGCCTTCTTCGGCTCACGGCCGAAGAACAGGGCGTAGCCGGCCGGCAGCACCAGGATGGTGAGCACGGTGGCAACCAGGATGCCGCCCATCATGGCGTAGGCGAGCGGCCCCCAGAACACGGCGCGCGAGATCGGGATCAGCGCCAGCACCGCCGTCATTGCGGTGAGCACGATGGGCCGGAAACGGCGCACGGCCGAGCCGATGATGGCCTCCGATCGGTCCATGCCTCGGGCTATGTCCTGGTCGATCTGATCGACCAGAATGATCGAGTTGCGCATAATGATGCCGAGCAGCGCAATGACGCCAAGGATGGCGACGAAGCCGAACGGCGCGCCGCTGATCAGCAATGCTGCCGCCGCGCCGATGATTCCGAGCGGACCGGTGGCCAGCACCAGCATCGCCTTGCCGAAATGCTGCAGCTGGATCATCAACAGCACAACGATGATGGCCAGCATGACCGGCGCCTTGGCGGCGATCGAGGCCTGGCTTTCGGCGGAATCCTCCGCACCGCCCTGGATCTCGATCTTGTAGCCCGGCGCCAGGCCGGCGCGCATGCCCTGCATGTCGTTGTAGAGCTTGGTGACGACATCGTTCGACTGGACGCCGTCGGGCAGCGTTGCGCGCACCGAGATGGTCGGCAGACGGTCGCGCCGCCATTCGACACCCTGCTCGAGCACCGGCACCACCTTGGCGACCTGCGACAGCGGAACGAAGCCGCCGAAATCGGTCGGGATATAGACCGAGTCGACCGACGACAGCAGGTTGCGGCTGGCATCCGGTTCGCGAGCGACGATGGACACCGTCTCCTCGCCGTCGCGGAAGTCGTCCAGCGGCGCACCGGACATGGACGCCTGCAGCATCTGGCGAATGCGCTGCGAAGTGACGCCGAGCGCTCGCGCCCGGTCCTGATCGATGACCAGCTTCATCGCCGGCACCGGCTCCAGCCAGTCGTCATGGACTGCGGCGAGCAGCGGATTTTCGGTGAACTTGGCCTTCACCTGGTCGGCTATGCGGCGCACCTCCTGGCGGTCCGGACCCATGACGCGCATCTGCACCGGCCAGCCGGTCGGCGGTCCCAGGAACAGGCGGTCGACCTTGGAACGGATCGAGGGGAAATCCTGCGCCAGGATTGAGCGCAGCTTGAGGATCAGCCGCTCGCGCGCCGGCTCGTCATTGGCCATCACCAGGAGCTGCGCATAGTTCGGGTTGCGCAATTGCTGGTCGAGCGGCAGGAAGAAGCGCGGCGCGCCCTCGCCGATATAGGTGGCGATGAAGCGCTTGTCGGTGTCGCCCATCATCTTGGCTTCCAGCGCCTTGGCCTGCGTCTCCACCTCCTTGATCGAGGTTCCCTCAGGCAGCCAGAGATCGACCAGGATTTCAGGACGCGACGACTGCGGAAAGAAGTTCTGCGGAATGAACTGGAACGCCCACAGGCTGGTGGCGAACGTCACCAGCGTCATCACCAGAACGATGATGCGATGGCGCACCGCCCAGCCGACCGTCGCACGCAAGCGACGGTAGAAGCCGGTGTCGAAGGCGTCGTGATGATCGCCGCCGGCGTGTTTCCTCTGCTTGAGGATCATGTAGCCGAGCCACGGCGTGAAATAGACCGCGACGAACCAGGACACGACCAGCGCGATGCCGACGACATAGAACAGCGTGCGCACATATTCGCCGGCCGTGGAGGCGGCGAAGCCGACCGGGATGAAGCCGGCGGTGGTGATCAGCGTGCCGGTCAGCATCGGGAAGGCGGTCGAGGAATAGGCGAAGCTCGCCGCTTCGATCTTGACCAGCCCCTCCTCCAGCTTGCGCTCCATCATTTCGACGACGATCATGGCGTCGTCGACGAGGAGACCCAGCGCAATGATCAGCGCGCCGAGCGAAATGCGCTGCAGGTCGATGCCGAGCTCGTACATGATGGCGAAGGTGGCGGCGAGCACCAGCGGAATGGCGATGGCGATGACCAGGCCGGAGCGCCAGCCGATCGACAGCAGTGACACCGCAAGCACGATCAGCAGCGCTTCGCCGAGCGCCTCCATGAACTCCTTCACCGCATCGCGCACGACTTCCGGCTGGTCGGAGATCTGGTCGACCGAAGCACCATAAGGTAGCGCCTCCTCAAAACGCTTGTAGGTCGCTTCGACATCCTTGCCGACATCGGTGACGTTGAAGCCCTTGGCCATGACGACACCGACCTGGACGCTTTCGTGGCCGTTGAAGCGGTACTTGCGCTGATAGGGATCCTCGAGGCCGGAGGATACGGTGGCGATGTCGCCGAGACGCGTCACCTGGCCGCCGGCGCGCAGGCGCAATTCCCTGATGTCGGCTGCCTTGGTCACATCGCCTTCGACCGAGATGCGCACCGAGCGCAGGCCGGTGTCGACCGAGCCTGCCGGATCGACATTGTTCTGGCCCTTGATGGCGTTCTGCAGGTCGGTCAGCGTCAGGCCGCGTTCGGCCAGCGCCTTGGACGAGATGTCGATATAGATCTTCTCCGGCTGGTCGCCGATGATGACGGCCTTCTCGACGCCCGGCGTCGTCAGCAGCATGTCGCGCGCCTGGATGGCGAACTTCTTCAGCTCGGGATAGGAGTAGCCATCGCCGCTGATCGAATGCAGGGTGATGAAGGTGTCGCCGAACTCGTCGTTGAAATAGGGGCCGAGCAGGCCTTGCGGCAGGTCGCCCGAGATATCGCCGACCTTCTTGCGCACCTGGTAGAAGGCGTCCTTCACCTCCTCGGCATTGGTGTCGCCCTTGATCTGGACGGTGATGATGGCGCTGCCGGCGCGCGTGTAGGAACGGACGAAATCGAGATGCGGCGTTTCCTGCAGCTTGCGCTCGATCTTGTTGACGACCTGGTCTTCCATCTCCTGGATCGAGGAGCCCGGCCAGATCGCCTGGACAACCATGACGCGGAAGGTGAAATCGGGGTCTTCCTTCTGGCCCATGCGCATCAGGCCGAGCCCGCCGGCAATGATGATCAGGCCGAACAGGAAGCGGGCGATCGAGGGATGGCCGATGGCCCAGCGCGAAAGATTGAAGGGCCGCTTTTCACTGTTGTCGGTGGTGGTCATCGGCGTTAAGTCCAATTCGTTGATCGTCTGCGCACACCCTCGGCATGCGGCTTCAGGATTTCCGATGCTGGCTTCCGGGCGGCGAGGCTTTCCGAGCGGAGAGACTCTCATCGCGGTGGGACGCGTGGATCGATGCGGGGGAACTCGACCTTGGCGTCTCGACCATCGGGCGCTCGCCGCCCGGAAACCTTGAATGCTTCGCCAGCCCGTTTCGCCGAAGCGACGATCAAGCCGGCCTCATGCGCCTTGCCGTCAGCGCACGGCCTTTGCGGCGTCGCCTTCCGCGGAGGCGGCCTGCACCGCGTCGCCGGTCAGCTTGACCTTGAGATTCTCGGTCATGAACTGGGTACCGGCGGCAACGACGACATCACCCGGCTTCAGCCCATCGGTGACACTCACGCCGTCGGCGGTAAACTCCGCAACCTTGACCGGGCGCTCATGCACAGTCTCGCCGGCGCGGTCGACGGTCCAGACAATCTTGCGGCCATCCTTTTCCGCCAGCGCGCTGAGCGGGATCGACACCATCTCCTGCTTCTTGGCCACCGAAGCCTCGATGTTGGCGGTCATGCCGAGCAGCACGCGCGGATCGTCGGGCAGCGAGACGCGGACGGCAAAGGTGCGCGACTGCTGGTCGGCGCTGCCGGCGACTTCGCGAACCTTGCCGGAGAGCTTCAGCGCATCGTCCGACCAGAAGCTCGCCGTGACATCCTTGCCCGGCTTGAAGGCGGCGATGTCCATTTCGGGAACCGCGATCAGCACTTCCTTTTCGCCGTCGACGGCAACCGTCATGACGGGCGTTCCGGCGCCGACCACCTGGCCGACATCGGCGGAGACCGCCGTGACGATGCCATTCTCGCTCGCCTTGAGATCGGTATAGACGACCTGGTTCTGCGCCTGGGCAAGGGTGGAGCGGGCGGCATCGCGGCTCGCCACCGCCTGGTTGTAGCTCAGCGTCGCCTGTTCGAGCTGCGACTTCGAGGTGAAGTTCTTGGCAAAAAGCTGCTCGGCGCGCTTGCGGGACAGGTCAACCGTCTCGACCTGCCGCTCGGCGGCATCGAGGTTGGCCTTGGCGCTCTTGACCGAAAGCTCGTAGTCGGTGGGATCGATACGGGCGAGCACATCGCCCGAGGTCACATGCTGGCCGATATCGACGAGGCGCTGGGTGACCTTGCCCGAGATGCGAAAGCCGAGATTCATTTCGGTGCGGGCGCGCACCGAGCCGGAATAGGCAAGTTCGCGGCTGTTTTGCGCCTGGCCGATCTCGACCACCTTGACCGGACGGATGATGTCCTGGACTTCGGCCTTTTCCTGGCTGCAGGCGGCGAGCCCGAGCGTGGCGACGATCAGGCCGGCGACCGGCAGCTTGCGGAGGATGGAACTGGACAAAGACACTTTCGTACTCCCGACTGGAGATGAACGGTCGACACCGGCGCCCGGCGGGCGCGGCTATTATTTCAGGGCCTTGATCGCGTAATCGATGAGGTCGTCGGGCATCGCCCGATTGGTCTTGGCAAGGCACTGCGCCACCATTTGCGGGTGGCACAGAATGACGGTGGCAGCACCGAAGCAGCGCGATGCGATGACCGGATCCTGGTCCCTGAATTCGCCGGCCTCGATGCCCTCGCGGATCACCTCGGCAAACAGGTCGTGAATGCTGTCGATATGCTTGTCGATGACGCCCCAGTCACGCTCGAGCGCGACGATCACCATCTCGTGGACCTTCTGGTCGTCGAGCATGACTTCCAGCGTCATCTTGTACTGCGCATGGATATAGCGCCGCAGCCGCTCCTCGGCGCCTAACGGCAGGTGCATGATCGCGTAAGCCATATTGTAGCTGGCGAGCAGCATGCGGCCGCAGACGGCCTGGTGGATTTCGACCTTGGAGGCGAAGAAACGGTAGATGTTGGCCGGCGACATGCCGAGTTCGCGAGCGATGTCGGCAACATTGGTCTTGCCATAACCATAGTGGCGGAAGAGGCGCTCGGCGCAGTCGAGAATGCGGGTGACATTCTCCTGGCGGGCGGCGTCGACCGTTATGCTGGCGGCTTCGGACATGGCTCTCTGTCAATTAACGAGTGACGAATTTCAATTTTCGTCAGTCGTAAATCGAAAAGAGAGAGGTGTCAACGCAGAATCGACGTACGTGTATAATTGGTGACAGATGGTGACATGAGGTGGTGGTCGAAGCCGACAAGTCGCGATTGGCGACCGCCCCCAGAATTCGTCATCCTAGGGCGAAGCAAGGAGCGCAGCGACGCGGCGCAGACCCTAGGATCCATGCCGCGACGCATGTCGAAGAATGCAGCGGTATCAAGACGTTACGCCGATCGACGGCCTGCCATCCCACGCAGCCATTCTCGACTGCCGGAGCACTGCCGCAAGGTCACGGCATGGATCCTAGGGTTTCCGCGACGTCGCTTCGCGACTGCTCCACCCTAGGATGACGAAGTCGCGGAGGGCTCGGACTAACCACGAATGTGGTAGCCAAAAATGTCATAGCCGCAAGAGAGCACCAATGGTGCCCGCTCACCCTATCTTCGCCATTTCCCTTAGCCGGAACTTCTGGATCTTCCCGGTCGACGTCTTCGGGATCTCGGCAAAAATCACCGCCTTCGGCACCTTGAAGCGGGCAAGCAGCGCGCGGCAGTGGTCGATGATCTCGGCCTCGCTCGCCGGTTTGCCGGGCTTCAGCTCGACATAGGCGACCGGCACCTCGCCCCATTTGTCGTCCGCCCGGGCCACCACGCCACAGGATGCCACAGATGGATGCTTGTAGAGCGCGTCCTCGACTTCGATCGACGAAATGTTCTCGCCACCGGAGATGATGATGTCTTTGGAGCGGTCCTTGAGCTGGATGTAGCCGTCGGGGTGCATGACGCCGAGGTCGCCGGAATGGAACCAGCCGCCGGCAAAGGCTTCGTCGGTGGCCTTTCTGTTCTTCAGATAGCCTTTCATGACGATGTTGCCGCGGAACATGACCTCGCCGATGGTCTCGCCGTCGGCCGGCGTCTCCTGCATCGTTTCGGGGTCCATCACCGTCAGCCCTTCGAGCGCGGCATAGCGCACGCCTTGCCTGGCCTTCTTCTGCGCCTTGGCTCCCTTGTCGAGGTCGTCCCAGGCGCTGTGCCATTCGTTGACCACCGCCGGGCCATAGGTCTCGGTCAGGCCATAGAGATGGGTGACGGCAAAGCCGGCGTCGGCCATGCCCGACAGCACGGCTTCCGGCGGCGGCGCTGCCGCGGTGTTGAAGGTGACGGTCTGCGGGAAGGTCCGCTTGTCCTCCTCCCTGGCGTTGATCAGCACCGACATGACGACCGGCGCACCGCACAGGTGGGTGACGCCGTGATCGGCGATTGCATCGTAGATCGGCTTCGGCCGCACCCAGCGCAGGCAGACATGGGTGCCTGCCTGGACGGCCAGCGTCCACGGAAAGCACCAGCCATTGCAGTGGAACATCGGCAGCGTCCAGAGATAGACGGCGTGCTTGGCCATGCCGGCATGGATGGTGTTGGTGTAGGCCATCAGGGCAGCACCGCGATGATGGTAGACGACGCCTTTGGGATTGCCTGTCGTGCCAGAGGTGTAGTTGAGCGAGATGGCGTCCCATTCATCGTCCGGCATCGACCAGGCATAGTCCGCGTCGCCGCCGGCGACGAACGCCTCATAGTCGACCGCGCCGATCCGCTCGCCCTTCGGATAGGGCGCATCGGCGGCGTAGTCCGGGTCGTCATAGTCGATGACGAGCGGCTTCACCTTGGCCTGCGCCAGCGCGTCCCTCACGGTGGAGGAAAATTCGCGATCGACGATCAGCACCTTGGTCTCGGCATGGTCGAGCTGAAAGGCGATGACGGCGGCATCGAGGCGGGTGTTGAGCGAATGCAGCACCGCCCTGGTCATCGGCACGCCGAAATGCGCCTCCAGCATCGGCGGCGTGTTGGATAGCATCACGGTGACGGTATCGCCCTTGCCGATGCCGTGCTTCGACAGCGCCGAGGCGAGCTTCAGCGAGCGCTGCCAGAAGGTGCGATAGGTGATGCGCTGGCCGCCATGGATGATGGCGACATGATCGGGATAGGTCTTTGCCGCCCGCTCCAGATAGGTGAGTGGCGTCAGTGGCTGATGATTGGCGGCGTTCTTGCCGAGATCCTGATCGTAGGCATTGCCCATCCCGTTCTCCCCGAATTTTCTTTGTTGAGAACTTCTAACCACAGGTTCGGGCCGCGTCACCATCAGCGATTCCCGACCGGGCGCATTTGGCGCAAGGATCATCCAGATTCTGTGGGCAAGAAGGTACAGTGTACCCAGGCGAATTTGACTTTTGTCGAGAGCCGTGAATAATGTCAGCCGAGGAGACGGCATGGCGATCCGACCGGCAGAACAGCTTATCCATAAGGCCGCCTGGCTCTATTATGCCCATGGTCTGCGCCAGGACCAGGTCGCCAGCCAACTTAACATTTCCCGCGCTTCGGTCGCCATGTATCTGCGCAAGGCGCGCGAAACCGGCATCGTCAACATCTCGACCTCGACGCAGCTTTTCACCGACGACGTGCTGGCGCGCCAGCTCGAGGACGCGCTGAAGCTCGATGCGGTGTGGATCGCGCCGGAGAACGACTACGTCCTCGACCCGTCGACCGACATTGCGGTGCTGGCGGCAAGTGTCTTTCTCGAACTGGTCAAGAAGGGCGACCGCATCGGCGTCGCCTGGGGCCGTACCGTCTACACAATCGCCGACGTCATGTCCTATGCCGACCTGCAGGACGTCACCGTGGTGCAGCTCTGCGGCAATCTCGGCGCGCCCTACTCCTACCGCCCCGACCAATGCACGATGGAAATCGCCCGGCGGCTCAACGCCAAGGGCCTGAATTTCTACGCGCCACTGGTGCTGACGACGGAATTGCTGGCGCATGGCCTGCGCGCCGAGCCGGTGATCCGCGAACAATTGGCCGATATCAGCAATTGCGATCTGGCGCTCTATTCGGTCGGTACGGTCGACGGCGACAGCCATGTCGTCAAATGCGGCGCGCTGAGCCCCGGCGAGATGACCCTGTTGCGCGAGGTGGGTGCCGCCGGCGTCATCGCCGGCCAGATCATCGATGCCTCAGGAAAGGCGCTCGACTGCAGCTATAACAGGCGCGTCATCTCGGCATCCCTGTCGTCACTGCGGCAGATCGAAAAGCGGCTGATGGTGGTGCAGGAAGAGAGCAAGTTCGAACCGCTGCTCGCCGCACTCGCCGGCGGGCTTTGCACGCATCTGGTCGTCGGTGCCAGCATGGCGCGTCGGCTGCTCGACCATGCGGGAGCGCAAAAGGCTTCCTGATCAACGAAATCCCTGCAGCCGGCGCATTGTCATCAAGGCGTCGTGCCATTCCTGTTCACACCAACACAACAAACACAAAGCGGACAAAGCGACATGAAGAACCTTTGGAATGATGGCGACGCGGAGAAGCTGGTTGCCGACTATGCGAAAAAGGGCGTGGCCCGCGACCTCGCGCTGCGCGTCTACACGACCCGGCTGCTCGGCGGCGAGCCGCGGCTGGTTCTGCATGGCGGCGGCAACACCTCCTGCAAGACCAAGGCGACCGATCTCGTCGGCGACGAATGGGATGTGCTGTGCGTCAAGGGCAGCGGCTGGGACATGGGCGTCATCGAGCCGCAAGGCCTGCCGGCGGTGAAGATGGGCGCGCTCTTGAAAGCGCGCGCGCTGGCCAGCCTCGCCGACGAGGACATGGTGGCGCTGCAGCGGGCGAACCTGATCGACCCCGCCTCGCCCAACCCTTCGGTCGAGACGCTGCTGCACGCCTTCCTGCCGCACAAATTCGTCGACCACACCCATTCGACCGCAATCCTCGCCATTGTCGACCAGGCGGACAGCAAGCCGCTGATCAGAACCGTGTTCGGCGACAAGATGGGTTACGTGCCCTACATCAAACCGGGCTTCGACCTCGCCAAGGTGGCGGCCGATGTCTACGACGCCGATCCCAGCGTCGAGGGCCTGATCCTCGACAAGCACGGCATCTTCACCTTCGGCGACGATGCCAGGCAGGCCTACGACCGGATGATCCACTATGTGAACGTCGCCGAGGACTATGTGGCGAAGCACGGCAAGCCGCAGCCGGCCAAGGCCGCGCTGCCGGCAAAGCTTTCGACACCGGCCTCCATCGCACCGGCGCTGCGCGGCGCTGTCGCGGTATCGCGCGGCGAAGGCCGCTTCGACCGCATGATCAGCGATTTCCGCACCTCGGATGCGATTGTCGATTTCATCAACGCGGCCGGCATTGCCGACTACGCCGCGCGTGGCGTGTCGACGCCCGACCTGTCGATCCGCATCAAGACCGGGCCGATGGCGGTGCCGGCGCCGGACGCCAACAAGGCTGGCGACTACAAGGCCGTCATCAAGAGCCATGTCGACGCCTTCGCCAAGGACTACCGCGCCTATTTCGAAGCCAATGACGCACTGGACGACGTCAAGCGCACCATGCTCGACCCGATGCCGCGGCTGACGCTGGTTCCCGGCCTCGGCATGTTCGGCCATGGCCGCACGCTGAAGGATGCGAAGATCGCCTCCGATGTCGGCGAGATGTGGATCGAGGCGGTGCGCGGCGCCGAGGCTGTCGGCAGCTTCCATCCGCTGTCCAAGGCCGATCTCTTCCCGCTCGAATACTGGTCGCTGGAGCAGGCCAAGCTTGCCTCCAACAAGCCGAAGCCGCTGAGCGGCCAGGTGGTGCTGATCACCGGCGGCGCCGGTGCGATCGGTGCTGCGACAGCCAAGCTGTTCGCCGCCAATGGCGCGCATGCCGTGGTTGTCGATCTCGATGCGGCAAAGGCAGCCGAGGCTGCAAAGGCGGCCGGCAACAATTCGATCGGCGTCGGCGCCGACATCACCAACCCTGTCGAGCTGCGCGCCGCTTTCGACAAGGCGGTCGCCGTCTATGGTGGCGTCGACATTCTCGTCTCCAATGCAGGGGCCGCCTGGGAAGGCCGCATCGGCGAACTCGACGACGCGCTGCTGCGCAAGAGTTTCGAGCTCAACTTCTTCGCCCACCAGTCGGCGGCGCAGAACGCGGTGCGCATCATGCTGGAACAGGGCACGGGCGGCGTGCTTCTGTTCAACACCTCCAAGCAGGCGGTCAATCCCGGCCCGAAATTCGGCGCCTATGGCGTGCCGAAGGCGGCGACGCTTTTCCTGTCCCGGCAATATGCGCTCGACTACGGCGCCTATGGTATCCGCTCCAATGCGGTCAACGCCGACCGTATCCGCTCCGGCCTGTTGACCGACGCCATGATCGCCAGCCGCTCCGGCGCGCGCGGCGTGTCGGAGAAGGAATACATGTCCGGCAATCTGCTTGGACAGGAAGTGACGGCCGACGACGTGGCGCAGGCCTTCCTGCACCATGCCCTGGCCGAGCGCACCACCGCCGATGTCACCACGGTCGACGGCGGCAACATCGCGGCGGCGCTTCGCTGAACATAGGTCTGGAGCGGTTCATCGTTTCATCAAACGGCGAACCGCTCGACCTTCCGGTCTTGGGCGAACTCCAGGCGGAAAATCGCTTTTGCGCCTCGTGCTGAAAAACTGCTCGAACCGGTCAAAATCCCACTCCAATCCTTCGCTTATTGCTCGACCAGTTTCTGGGGTGCCATGTGTTTCGCATGCGAGCTCCAACCCTGATCCTTGGTGGAGTTGTTTATGGCCGCGAAAAGACTTCGTATCGGCGTGCTCTTTGGCGGGCGCTCCGCCGAGCATGAGGTTTCGCTGCTGTCGGCAACCAATGTCATGGCCGCGCTGAATCCGGCGAAATACGATGCCGTTCCGATCTTCGTCACCCGTGAGGGGCAATGGCTGCTGAGCCACTTCAAGGACGGCGCGCTGGCGACACCGTCTGACGGGGCGCAGCTCTGCCTGGTGCCTGGCGGACATGGGCGGATGCTGGCGATCCCCGCTAGCGGTGCGCCCCACGACCTGCCCGCCATGGACATCCTGTTTCCGGTGCTGCACGGCCTGCATGGCGAGGACGGCGCCGTGCAGGGGCTGGCCGAGGTGGCGCGCGTACCGCTCGCCGGCTGCGGCATACTGGGTTCGGCCGCCGCGCTCGACAAGGACATCGCCAAGCGGCTGCTGAAAGCTGCCGGAGTGCCGGTCGCGCGATCGGTGACCATCGAGGACGGTGCGGCGCCTTCGCTCGCCGCTCTGGAAGACCAGCTTGGCCTGCCAATCTTCATCAAGCCGGCGCGGCAAGGCTCGTCGGTCGGCGTCGCCAAGGTCAATGGCAGCCAGGAATTCGAGCGGGCACTTGGCGAAGCCTTCCAGCACGATCGCAAGCTACTGGCTGAGGAATTCATTCGCGGCCGCGAGATCGAGTACAGCGTGCTGGAAAGCCCCGCAGGCGAACTCTTCGTCTCGCGGCCGGGAGAGATCGTGCCGGCGGAAAGCCATGGCTTCTACAATTATAACGCCAAATACATCGACGAGAATGGCGCGGCCCTGATCGTGCCGGCCGAGCTGCCGCCTGAGGTCGAGGCAGCCATGCGCGCCATGGCGGCAAAAGCTTTCCGAGCCATCGGTTGCGACGCGATGGCGCGCGTCGACTTCTTCCTGATGCCGGACATGACATTCCTGATCAACGAGCTCAACACCATCCCCGGCTTCACCAACATCAGCATGTACGCCAAGGCGATGGCGGCAAGTGGCATCAGCTATCCTGAGGTGATCGACCGGCTGGTCGCGCATGGGTTGGCGCGTGCCGGGCGGTCGGGCTGAAGGTCGGCTTTAACTGCTTGCCTGAGTTTTCGTGCTTGCTGGGTTGTGCCTGTTTTTCGGCGAGTGCGCGTTTCAGGAGCGCCTTCCCCCACTCCGTCGCCGCTTCGCGGCACCACCTCTCCCCCCTCCGGAGGGAGAGGAAGGGAGCCAGCCTGCATATGCTCGCGCCTTTCCTCTCCCCCGTCGATCGGGGGAGAGGTGTCGAGCGAAGCTCGACGGAGTGGGGGTCGACGGCTCCCCTTTCGCTTTTATCAGACCCTACTTCGCGTTCGGGTTCGGCATCCAGGCCGGCATGGCGACATCGGCATGGGCGAACTGCGGCAGCTTGGCCGACAGGTCTTCCATGTTCTTGATGTCCTTGTCGATCAGGTCTTTCTGGGTGATCAGCGTCGGCGGCACGATGACGTTGTGGCCGGGATCTTCACCGGCGAGCAGCTGTGCCAGCGCGCGCACCGAGACCTGGCCGACGACGGCCGGGTTGGTAGCGGCAGTGGCTGCCCAGGCGCTGTCGGTCTCGCGCATCGCGGCAATATCCGAGGTCGAGATGTCGGCCGAATAGATCTTGATCTTCTTGTTCGAGCCCGCCTCGTCGACGGCGATCTTCACGCCTTTGGCGAATTCGTCATAGGGCGCGAACATCACATTGATGTCCGGATGCGCCTGCAGCACCGAGCGCGCCTGGTTGGCGACGGAGTTGGCGATCGGGTTGTCGAGCGTGCCGAACATCGCGACTTCCTTGATGCCGGCATATTTCTTCTTCACGTCGACCCAGGTCTCGTTGCGGCGGTCAAGCGGCGCGATGCCGGCGACATAGACATAGCCGGCGTTCCAGCTTTCGCCATTGTCCTTGACCGCCTGCTCGAGCGCGAGGCGGGCGAGGTCTTTGTCGGACTGTTCGATCTGCGGGATTTTCGGGTTTTCGACGTTGACGTCGAAAGCCACCACCTTGATGCCGGCATCGACCGCGCGCTGCGCGGCGTCCTTCATCGATTCCGTCAGGCCGTGCTGGATGATGATGCCCTGCACGCCAAGCGCGATGGCCTGGTCGACCATGTCGGATTGAAGGGCCGCATCCTGGCGGCTGTCGAGCACGCGCAGATCGATGCCGAGGGCCTTCGATTGCGACTCGACACCCGAGAGATAAGCCTGGAAGAAATCGCCGGTCGAGAGATAGCGCACCAGCGCGATCTTGACGCCCGGCTTGTCGAACGGCGCCGGCTTGTCGGCGGCAAAGGCCGGGACCTGCATCAGCATTGTTGCGCCGGCCAGTCCGAGCGCGACCTTCCCCAGAAGTCGTCTTGTGATGTTCACGTTTTTCCTCCGTTTGTTGAACTCAAAAAATTCCTGTTCCGGCCAAAACTATCTCCGACCCCTGCCCGACAGGGCGAAGGTGAAGACAAGGGCGACGACCAGAACCACGCCCTTGACGAAATCCTGCGTGTAGTAAGGCGCGTTCATCATCGTCAGGCCTTGCAGCAGGATGCCGACGAACAGCGCGCCGACGGCGGTGCCGAAGGCGTTCGGCTTGGCGGCGCCGAGCACCGCGTAGCCGATCAGCGCCGCGGCAACCGCATCGAGCAGCAGATTATTACCCGAGGCGATGTCACCGCGTCCAAGCCGTGCGGCGAGCAAAATCCCGCCGATCGAGGCAAAAACTCCTGAAATGACATAGGCCCAGATTTTGTATGCCTTGACAGGCGCACCGGCGAGTTCGGCGGCGCGCTCATTGGAGCCGACGGCGTACATCATGCGGCCGAAGCGTGTGTATTCGAGGAAGAACCAGATCAGCACGGCGAGCACGAGGAGCACCACGACCGACACCGGAATGAGGTTCGGAATGAAGAAGTCGAAGCGATGGCGGCCGAGCGCCAGGAAAGCATCGGCGAACTTGCCGTTGGCGACCGAGCCGTCGGGCATGGTCATGCCCGTGGCGATCGAGCGCCCCTCGGTCGGGATGCGCTGCAGGCCCACCAGCAGGAACATCATGCCGAGCGTCGCCAGCAGATCGGGCACGCGCATGTAGACGATCAGCCAGCCATTGATCAGGCCGACAATGGCGCCGATGAGCAGGCAAACGACGACCGCGACGACAACATTCTGCTCCAGCACCACCATGACATAGGCCGCCGCCATCATGGCCGACGTCGCGACCGAACCGATCGACAGGTCGAAGCCGCCGACGACGAGCGTGGCGGTGACACCGAGCGCCAGCACGCCGGTGATGGCGACCGACTGGAAAATGAAGACGGCACTTTGCGGCGAGACGAACCCGTCGGCGGCGATGGCGAAATACGCGATCAGGCCGAACAGAAGTACGATGAACCCATAACGGATGGCGTAGTCGCGCAGCGTCATTCAGCGCCCGCCATTTCCAAAGAACTCAAACCCATGCGCTTCATTCCAAATCTCATATTTCTTTGCTCAGGCCGCACTGTGCAGCGGTCCGCCGGCGACTTCGGCCAGCAGGCGATCGAGATCGACATCGGCGTTGCGGTGCTCGCCGACGATGGTCTGTTCGGACATCACCAGGATGCGGTCGGCCGTCTCCAGTGCTTCGTCGAGTTCGGTGACGAACAAAAGCGTGGCGCGGCCATTGGCGCTTGCTCTCAGCTTGGCGGCGATGTCGCGCCTGGCCGAGATGTCGACGCCCTGGAACGGTTCGTCGAGGATGAACAGTGTCGCTGCCTGCGCCATCCAGCGCGCAACCATCACCTTCTGCTGGTTGCCGCCCGACAGCGTCATCATCTCGTCCCTCTCCGAGCGGCAGACGATGCCGAGGTCCTCGATCTGGCGACGCGCGGTCGTACGTTCGAGGCCGCGCTTGAGAACGGCAAAGCGCGACATGCGCTTGTGGAAGGGAAGGCTGATGTTCTCCTGGATGTTGAAGCCGCCGACAATGCCGTTTTCGCCACGGTCCTTGG
This sequence comes from Mesorhizobium sp. P2_B11, assembly GCF_056404855.1. NCBI lineage: Bacteria > Pseudomonadati > Pseudomonadota > Alphaproteobacteria > Hyphomicrobiales > Phyllobacteriaceae > Mesorhizobium > Mesorhizobium sp. P2_B11. The sequence continues at coordinate 72,887 of NZ_JBFUDF010000014.1, read as the reverse complement.
CGACCAGGAACACGCCGGCGGCAATGGCATCGCCTGTTGTATCAGGCGCATACGGCTTGCCGTTCAAAGTCATCGTGCCTGACAGCGGCTTGCGCAGGCCGAAGAGTGTTTCGGCCAATGCGGTCTTGCCGACGCCGACGAGACCGGTGATAGCGACGACCTCGCCGTCGCCGAGCGCCAGCGAGATCGGCCGGCTGCCGGGTGCGATGCGCAGGCCCTCAATGGTCAGCACCGGCTTGATGGAGCTTCTGGCTTCGATCCGGTCGAGGTGGATCTTGCGGCCGAGCATGGCGTTGACCGCGCCTTCGTAGTCGAGCGGCTTGGTGTCGAAGGCGCCAGAGATGACGCCGTCGCGCATCGACACGATGCGGTCGGCAAGCCGCCTGATATCGGACATGCGGTGCGAGATGTAGAGGATGGCGACGCCCTGCTCGCGCAGCCGGTCGAGCAGCGCAAACAGCCTGTCGGCCTCGGCGCTGGAGAGCGACGAGGTCGGTTCGTCGAGGATCAGCACTTTCGGCTGGTGCGCCATGGCGCGCGCGATGGCAACCATCTGGCGATCGGCCAGCGACAGATCGCTGACGCGCGCCTTCAGATCCATGGCGAGCCCCATGCGCTCGGCGACCGCCCTCGCCTCGCGGCGCACACGGCCGGGGTTGAACAGCAGCGGCGCGCCTTTGCCGCTCAGCCGGTCGAGCGTCAGATTGGTGGCGACATCGAGGTCGGCGACGACGCCGTCATTGATGTTTTGATGCACGGTGACGACGCCGGCGCGGATCGCTTCGGCCGGCGTGTTCGGCGCGAAGTTTTCGCCAGCGAGGTGCATGGTGCCGCCGGCATGGTCGTAAACGCCGCTGATGATTTTCACGAGGGTGGATTTGCCGGCGCCATTGGCGCCCATCAGCACGGTGATCTCACCGGCATGCAATTCGAGCGAGACGCCGCCAAGCACCTCGATATGGCCGAAGGACTTCCTCAGCCCGTCCACGCGGAACACGGCATCATTGCCCATTCGTTCCTCCCTGACGATGACGCTATGGGCTATATCATCAATTGTCAACTCGATTGACAATTGCCAGACAGCTTCCTAGCTTGGCCCCGCCGCCATCGCTCCTCTATGATCGGAGCGACCAAGCGCGAGGGTGAGGAATGACTGGGAAATTGCCGTTCGAAGCACTGTCGGTGGAGACGCTTGCTACGCGCCTCGGTACGAACGAAGCGCTGTGCGCCAGGATTGGCAAAGACACGAGCGCCTGGAAGGTGCGAGAGGTCGGCGACGGCAATCTCAACCTCGTCTTCATCGTCGAGGGCGCATCGGGCGGGGCGATCGTCAAACAGGCCCTGCCCTATGTCCGCCTCGTCGGCGACAGCTGGCCGCTGCCGCTGAAGCGTTCCTTTTTCGAATATCACGCACTGACGAGGCAGGAAGCCCGCGCGCCCGGCTCGGTGCCGGCGATCTACCATTTCGATGAGGCCCAGGCGCTGATCATCATGGAGTATCTGGCGCCGCCGCATATCATCCTGCGCCGCGCCCTGATCGACGGCCGCCAGTTGCCGAACATCGCCAGGGATATCGGCCTGTTCATGGCCCGCACCTTGTTCCGCGGCTCCGATTTTTCGATGCCGACCAAGGACCGCAAGGCCGATCTGGCGCTGTTCGCAGACAATGTCGAACTCTGCGGCATCACCGAGGATCTGGTGTTTTCCGACCCCTATTTCGACGCCAAGCTGAACCGGCACACCTCGCCGCAGCTCGACGGCCTGGTCGCCGAGTTGCGCGCCGACCGTGACCTCAAGGTCGAGGCGCAGCGGCTGAAGCATCTGTTTGCCGCCAACGCCGAAACGCTGCTGCATGGCGACCTGCATTCCGGCTCGATCATGGTCACCGACACCGAGACGCGGATGATCGATCCGGAGTTCGCCTTCTACGGTCCGATGGCTTTCGACGTCGGCATGCTGCTCGCCAATTTCTGGATGTCCTTCTTCTCGCAGCGCGGCCATGAACAGAACGGCAAGCGCGACGCGATGCGCGCCTATCTGCTCGGGGTGACCAACGAGACCTGGTCGGTGTTCCGCGCCGAGTTCTCGGCCCTGTGGCGCACGGAGCGCACCGGCATGCTCTATCAGAAAAGCCTGTTCGAGGATCAGGGCGACATCCTTGCCTCGGAGCAAGCGCTCGACCATGTGCTGCATCAGATCTGGACCGACCTGCTCGGCTTTGCCGGCATCGAGGTGCACCGGCGCATCCTCGGCCTCGCCCACAATGCCGATTTCGAGACCATCGAGAACGAGGACCTGCGCGCCTCCTGCGAGGCCAAGGCGCTGAAATTCGGCCGTCACATCGCCGTCAACCGGCGCCAGATCTACAGCATGGACGAGGTCAACAACCTCGCCGCGCTGATCGAACGGGAGAGCAGGATTTGAACGTTGGCGAGCGCCATTATCGCACCATCTGGCTGAGCGACGACAAGCGTTCGATCGAGATCATCGACCAGCGCTGGCTGCCGCATGAATTCCGCATCGAAAAGATCGGAACCGTCTCCGGCATCGCCACGGCGATCCGCGACATGTGGGTGCGCGGCGCGCCGCTGATCGGCGTCACCGCCGCCTATGGCGTCGCCATCCAGATGGCGGACGATCCGTCGGACGCCGCGCTCGACACGGTGTGGGAGACGCTCAACAAGACCCGGCCGACCGCGATCAATCTGCGCTGGGCGCTGGACGAGATGCGTCGCTCCTTGAAGCCGCTCGCGCCAGAGCAACGCACTGACGCCGCCTACAAACGCGCTGCCGAAATTGCCGACGAGGATGTGGGCTTAAACCGCGCCATCGGCGAGAACGGCCTGAAAATCATCAAGGAGATTGCGGCGCGCAAGAAGCCGGGCGAGCCGGTCAACATCCTCACCCATTGCAATGCCGGCTGGCTGGCGACCGTCGATTACGGCACCGCCACGTCGCCGATCTATCTCGCTGTCGAGGCCGGCATTCCGGTCCATGTCTATGTCGACGAGACACGGCCCCGTAACCAGGGCGCCCAGCTCACCGCCTGGGAGATGGCCGGGCATGGCGTGCCGCACACGCTGATCGTCGACAATGCCGGCGGCCACCTGATGCAGCATGGCGAAGTCGACATGGTGATCGTCGGCACCGACCGCACGACGGCCAATGGCGATGTCTGCAACAAGATCGGCACCTATCTCAAGGCGCTCGCCGCCGCCGACAATGACGTACCCTTCTACGTCGCCCTGCCCTCGCCCACCATCGACTGGACGGTGGCCGACGGGCTGGCCGAAATCCCGATCGAGGAACGCTCGGGTGATGAAGTGTCGCTGGTCTGGGGCAAGACGGCGGACGGCAAGATTGCACAGGTGCGGGTTTCGCCCGAAGCGACGCCGGCGGCCAATCCTGCGTTCGACGTGACGCCGGCACGGCTGGTGACGGGGCTGATCACCGAGCGCGGTGTGGCCAAGGCGTCGCGCGAAGGGTTGAAGGCGATGTTTCCGGAACGGGGTTAGCTGATCTCCCCCCTCGTGGGGGAGATGTCCGGCAGGACAGAGGAGGGGCGCTGTCCCGCCGACTTATCAGCACCGGGATTGGCCCGCCAACTTTCTGATCCGCCGGCTTTACGAACGAATAGGCCGCATTCCTTCGCGCCCCCCTCTGCCCTGCCGGGCTTTCGTCGTTCGGAAAGCCAAGCAATTGGCTTTCCGTCCGCTGTGCGGACCACTCCTCAACCCCCACGAGGGGGGAGATTGGCCAGTCGCCAATTGACAGCCCCCTCCGCCCCATCCATATCTCCCCCGTTAATGTTCTCAGGGCGGGGTGAAAGTCCCCACCGGCGGTAAGGGTTTCGGCCCAAGCCCGCGAGCGCCTTCCGGCAACGGGAGGGTCAGCAGATCCGGTGTGATTCCGGAGCCGACGGTTACAGTCCGGATGGAAGAGAACGATCGCAAAGGACGGCTCGCTCGCGGGCCGGTTTTTGCGTCGTGCGTCCTGATTCTGGTTCGAAACGGAAGGATGGACCCATGAATCAGCATACCCCGAAAAACTACGAAACCACCCGCGTCGCCGTCATTCGCGCGCGTTGGCACGCCGATATTGTCGACCAGTGCGTACAGGCTTTCGAGGCGGAGCTTGCCACGCTCGGCGGCCTTGCCGTCGATGTCTTCGACGTGCCCGGCGCCTATGAAATCCCGCTGCACGCCAAGACATTGGCCGAGACCGGCCGCTACGCCGCAATCCTCGGCACCGCCTTTGTCGTCAATGGCGGCATCTATCGCCACGATTTCGTGGCCAGCGCGGTGCTTGACGGCATGATGAATGTGCAGCTGTCGACCGGCGTGCCGGTGCTGTCGGCGGTGCTGACGCCGCACAATTATCACGACAGCGCCGAGCATCACCGCTTCTTCTTCGAGCATTTTACGGTCAAGGGTAAGGAAGCGGCCAATGCCTGCGTCCAGATCCTGGCGGCGCGGGCGTCGATCGCCGCCTGACCCATCAAAAATGCCCGGATTTCAGCCCTGCAACAAGAATTGCGGCGCAAGCGGCCGCTGACGGTTGCGGTTGGCGTGAAATTTGGCCAGAAGCATCAGGGGCCGGCCGGCAACCGGCCGGCCCCGCAACGTTGCGCTTGAAACCAGATACGGGAGACTATTGGGTGGCTCGCATAACACTGAGACAATTGCTCGATCACGCCGCCGAATATGGCTATGGCGTACCTGCCTTCAACATGAACAATATGGAACAGGGCCTTGCCATTATGGAGGCCGCCGAGGAGACCAAGTCGCCGGTCATCCTGCAGGCAAGCCGCGGCGCCCGCGCCTATGCCAATGACGTGGTGCTGGCCAAGCTGATCGACGCGCTGGTCGAAATCCACCCCGACATTCCGGTCTGCATGCATCTCGACCACGGCAACAACGAAGCCACCTGCGTCACCGCCATCCAGTACGGCTTCACCTCGGTGATGATGGACGGCTCGCTCAAGGAAGACGGCAAGACGCCGGCCGACTATGCCTATAACTCCGGCATCACCAAGCGCGTCGTCGACATGGCGCATTGGGGCGGTGTTTCGGTCGAAGGCGAGATCGGCGTGCTCGGCTCGCTGGAAAGCGGCGGCGGCGAACAGGAAGACGGCCACGGCGTCGAAGGCGCGATCAGCCACGACCAGTTGCTGACCGATCCGGAACAGGCCGTTGAGTTCGTCAAGGACACCCATGTCGATGCGCTGGCGGTGGCCATGGGCACCAGCCACGGCGCCTACAAATTCTCGCGCAAGCCGGACGGCGCGGTGCTGGCGATGAATGTGATCGAGGAAATCCACCGCCGCCTGCCCAACATGCATCTGGTCATGCACGGCTCGTCCTCGGTGCCGGAGGATCTGCAGGAGATCATCAACAAATATGGCGGCCAGATGAAGCCGACCTGGGGCGTGCCGGTCGAAGAGATCCAGCGCGGCATCAAGCATGGCGTGCGCAAGATCAACATCGACACCGACAACCGCATGGCGCTGACCGGCGCCATCCGCAAGGTGCTGACGGAAAACCCAAGCGAATTCGATCCGCGCAAATACCTGACGCCGGCAATGGCTGCGATGCGCAAGCTCTGCAAGGAGCGCTTCGAGCAGTTCGGTACCGCAGGCAACGCCCAGAAGATCAAGCCGCTGCCGGTCGCTGAGATGGCCAAGCGGTACAAGTCGGGCAGCCTCGATCCGAAGTTTGGTTAAGGCCGACTAACGTCCACAACAACTGAAATCATCAGGCAGGAGCAGACAAAGCTCCTGCCTGTATAACCATGCTCACCTGCCAGCCCGCTTTGGTATTTAAAACTCCCAGGCGGCGCGAAAAATGGAACGAAGCGCGCTCTCAACCTGCCATGCCGCGAGTAAGATCAGGCATCGAACCGGAAACCGGCAGGAACACGAGAATGTCCGCGCAGTCAGCAAAGGTCGTCAGTCTGGAGGCTTTCCGTCATGCACGGAATGCCCAGCATGCAGCGCATCCGCAGCAGGCGGTTTCGATGATGCCGGTCATGGCGCCGATGGCTTGGGTTCCCGTCTGGTTCATGCCCGTCTACTGGGTCGGAACGCCGCCAACGCTGAATTGACGCTGCCATGGCGGACGCTCTCTCGAACGTCATTGACCTCCCTGACAATGGCGACATCGCCAATGAATTGCCGCTGGTTCTCGGGCGCAACCTGCGCCGGCTGAGGACGCGGCAAGGTCACTCGCTGGAACGGCTGGCAAAACTGTCGGGCGTCAGCCGCGCCATGCTGAGCCAGATCGAGACCGGCCGGAGCGCGCCCAGCATCAGCCTGCTGTGGAAGATCGCGACGGCGCTGGGCGTTCCCTTTGCGACGCTGCTCGACAGCCAGAAGGTGCAGGGCACGCTGGTGCTGCGCCGCGAGCAGGCGAAAATCCTGACCTCGATCGACGGCAATTTCACCTCACGCGCGCTGTTTCCCTTTGACGGCGAGCGGAAGGTCGAATTCTACGAGCTTCGCTTCGCGGTCGGACACACTGAAAACGCCGAGCCGCATGCCGCCGGAACCATCGAAAACCTCATCCTGACGAAAGGCCGGCTGGAGATCAGGGCCGGCCAGGAAGCTGCGCATGTGCTGACAGAGGGCGATGCGATCCTGTTCGAAGCCGATGTGCCGCACAGTTACAGAAACCTGGGCGATGGCGAGGCCGTCGCCTATCTCGTGATGACCTACGTCGAAACCGTAGGCTGAAACGAAAAAGGGGCCGGTGAACCGACCCCTTCAAATTCGACGGGCGATGAGGCTCAGGCCATCGAGCCCATCATCATCATGCCGCCGCACATCATCATCATCGGCATGCCGGCGCCAGTCATGGCCATCATGCGCTTGCAGCATTCCATGAACATGTCCTTGGAAGCGTCGTCCATCGGCATCATCTCGCAGACCATGCCGTTGGCGGTCATCTTGCAGGTCATCTTGCACATCATGGCGGGCATCATGCCCTGCATCATCGGGTTCATCTGCATGCCGTTCATCATCGGCATCATGCCACCCATCATCGGGTTCATGCCGCCCATCATCATCGGGTTCATGCCGTTCATCATCATCGGCATCATGCCAGACATCATCGGGCCAGACATCATCATCGGGTTCATCATCGGCATGTTCATCATCGGCATCGGCTGCATCTGCATTGCGGGGTTCATGGTCTGCTCCGTCTGGGTTAGGGACGTCCCGCAACGGCAGGCCGTCAATGGCGGACCTCTACGCCGCGGATTCCCCTGGCGGCAACGGCAAATCCGGAGGCCGTTTCGCTTTCCTCCGCTGCAACGGAGGGAATGTCATTGGCAGCGGAAAAACGTGAGCCCAGAACGCTCGTTCATGCCTTGAATGATCAAAAATTGAGCACGAACGACCATTTCGACGGATGAAATTGGAACAGGCTTGCAAGCCAGACGCCGACTCTAGAATGCCCGCAACCGCGCCAAACCAAGACGCCGGATGAAAAATGGCCGGGCTCGAATACGGCCCGGCCAAAAAGAAGGTCAAGAACCTTCAGAGGGGAACACCGTTCAGTGGAATGGGAGGAAACCACCGAACGATTTTTTCTATATGGGCTTATTTGCGGCCGGTTGCGACGAATGACTTTCTAAAAGTCGATAACTGTCGGAAATTTTCATCCCAGACTTCTGCCCTCAGACCGGCGAGGCGCCGGTCTCCAAGAGATCGGCATAGTGCCGGCGCGCCACGTCGGGATGCGAGCGCAAGCGGCTTTTCAGCACATTGGTGCCGACATTGCGGAACAGCGGATTGTCGGGATCGCTGGCCGGCCCGCGCGCCTCGGCCGCCAGTTCCTCGGGCAGATCGAGCAGCGGGATGGTGGCGTCGAGCCGGGCGCTGAAGAAGAAGGGAACCGAGATGCGCTCGACGCCGGCCGGCGGCGTCACCACACGATGCACGGTCGCGCGGAGATAGCCGTTCGAGGCCAGTTCGAGCAGCTCGCCGATGTTGACCACCAGCGTATGAGGCAGCGGATCGACATCGACCCAGCTGCCGTCATATTCGACCTGCAGGCCCTTGTTCTCGTCTTGCAGCAGAAGCGTCAGGAAGCCGCCATCCTTGTGCGCGCCGACGCCCTGGTCGTCGCCGGTGGCGTTGCGGCCGGGATAGCGGACGATCTTCATGCGGTGGTTGGGCTCATTGCGGTAGATCGGATCGAAGGCGTCCTCGGCCTGGTCGAGCGACAGGGCGAAAGCCCTGAGCAGCCGGATCGCCACCGCGGTCGCCTTGGTTTGCCAGGCGAGCAGCGCCGGCTTCAGTTCGGGCAGTGCCGCCGGCCACTGGTTCGGCCCTTGCAGCCGCGTCCAGGCGGGCACGCCGGGGCCCTGCGCGATGGCCGGGCGTTCGACGCCGATGTCGAGCTGTTCGCGCCAGTCGGCCTTGCCTTTGGTCAGTTCGCCACCGGCGCGGGTGTAACCACGGAACTGCGAGGACTTGACCATTTCGATGGCCAGCTTGTCGGCCTCCGGCAGAGCGAAGAAGCGGCGCGAGGCGTCGAGCACCTCGGAAGTATCCGCAGCCGATATGCCATGCCCGGTCAAATAGAAGAAGCCGACGTCGCGTGCGGCCGTGCGCAGGTCGAACAGAAACGTTCGGTGCTCCGAGGCGCCCTGTTCGAGGCGGCTGAGATCAAGCACGGGTACGATCCTGGGCATGGGTCAAGCTCCTTGTTTGCCGGCCCCGCTGTCACGGTGGCACGCAGGCTGGTCCAATCAAAGCAATGCGCAATCCAATCTCGAGGCGAATGCAGAAAGCCGGCGCTGCCTTTTGCAGCCGGCTGGCAAAGAATGTTCGCGGCCGCTCATCCGCGGCGATCCAGCTTCGCGACCAGCCGGTCGCCAACCCACTGGATGCCGCAGACGAGGATGATCAGCACGATGACCACGGCGACCATGACACTGGTCTCGAAGCGTTGGTAGCCGTAGCGGATGGCAAGGTCGCCAAGCCCGCCGGCGCCAATCGCGCCCGCCATGGCCGAGGCGCCGATCAGCGTCACCAGCGTCACGGTGAAACCGGCGACGATGCCTGGCAGCGCCTCCGGCACCAGCACCTCGCGGATGATCGTCCAGCGGTTGCCGCCCATGGCGCGCGCCGCCTCGATCAGGCCGCGGTCGACCTCGCGCAGCGACACTTCGGCAATGCGGGCATAGTAGGGCGTGGCGGCGATCGACAGCGGCACGATGGCCGCCCAGGTGCCGATCGAGGTGCCGACGATCAGCCGCGTCACCGGGATCAGCGCGACCAGCAGGATGATGAACGGCACCGAGCGGAAGCCGTTGATGACGGCGCCGAGCGCGCGGTTCACCCAGATGTTTTCAGCGATGCCGCCACGCTCGGTGGCGATCAAGGCCAGACCGAGCGGCAGGCCGAAGACAAGCGAGATGAGGCCCGACGCGGCCGTCATCAGGACCGTCTCCCAGATCGAGCGCAGCAGAAGTTCAAACAGAACCGGCGACATGGCCAAGCACCTCCACCCGCGCGTCGCGGGCTCTCAGGAATTCGATGACTTCAGCGAGATGGCCTGCATCGTCGCCGGCCACCGCCACGAACAGCGTGCCGACAGGCTGCTGCTGGACATGGTCGATGCCGCCATGGACGAGACGGAACGGACCGGGCACCGCCACCGCGAGATCGGACAGCAGCGGGCCACGCGCGGCTTCGCCGGCGACGTCGATCCTGAGGATGAGCTCGGCGCCCTCGCCCGGAACAAGCCGGCTGGCAATTTCGACCGGCAGTTGCGGGCGGATGGCGCCGAGCAGGCTCCTGGTGATTTCGGAATGCGGCTCGGCAAAGACCGACCACACCGGGCCTTGTTCGACGATGCGCCCGGCATCGATCACCGCGACACGATCGGCGATGGAACGGATCACTTCCATCTCGTGGGTGATGAGCAGTATGGTCAGGCCGAGCTGCCGATTGATGTCTTTCAGCAGAGCCAGGATCGAGCGCGTGGTCTCCGGGTCGAGCGCCGAGGTCGCTTCGTCGGACAGGAGCAGCGCAGGTCGCGCGGCCAAAGCCCTGGCGATGCCGACACGCTGTTTCTGGCCGCCCGACAGCGAAGACGGGTAGGCTTTCGCCTTCTCCGACAGGCCGACGAGATCGAGCAGTTCGGCGGCGCGCGTCAACCGTTCGGCTTTCGGGCGGCCCTCGATCTTCAGCGGCAGCGCCACATTTTCCTCGACGGTCTTGGCCGACAACAGGTTGAAGTGCTGGAAGATCATGCCGATGCGCCGGCGCAGCGGCTGCAACTCACGCTCGCCGAGCCGGCCGATCTCGCGGCCTTCGATAAAGACGTCGCCGGAATCCGGCCGCTCCAGCCCGTTGAGGCAGCGGATCAGCGTCGACTTGCCGGCGCCGCTGCGGCCGATAATGCCGAGGATCTCGCCCTTCTTCACCGTCAGCGAAACGCCGTCGAGCGCCGGCGTCGCGCCGAAGCGCCGCTTGAGATCGACAAGGCGGACGACATCTTCCTGCCCGTCGGCAGCTATGTGGACCGGATCGGCCAGTTCGGCCGTGACGTGCTGGTTCATCTCACTGTCCGTTTCAACGCTGCACAAATGCAACAGCGGCCCGCTCAAAAGCGGGCCGCCTGCTCCTGATAACCAGGCGCCGATCAATACGCGCTGATCCCGGTGCCCTTGTAGACCTTGTCGAACTCGGCCTTGACCGCCTCGTTCTGGTAGGAGGCGACCAGCGTCTTCACCCAGGCCTCGTTCTCATTGCCGGATTTGACGGCGATGAAGTTGCGGTAGGGATTGTCGGCCACAGGCTCCTGGGCGATGCGGTTGTCCGGGCCAAGACCGCTCTTCAGCGCCCAGTCGGTGTTGACGACGGCAGCGTCGAGATCCTCGACCGAGCGCCCGACAATGCCTGCGTCGAGCTCCTTGATGACGACCTTCTTCGGGTTCTCCGAGATGTCGGCGGTGGTCGCCAGAATGCCGGTGCCGTCCTTCAGCTTGATCACACCTTCGTTCTGCAGGACGCGCAGCGCACGGCCTTCATTGGAAGGGTCGTTAGGCAGGCCGATGACGGCGCCTTCCGGCAGGTCGGCGACCTTGGTGTATTTCTTGGAGTAAAGGCCGATCGGCCAGACGCCGGTGTAGCCGACGCGCACGATATGATAGCCTTGGGTCTTGATCTGGTTGTCGAGATAGGGCTGGTGCTGGAAGGCGTTAGCGTCGATCTCACCGCGCTCAAGCGCCTCGTTGGGCTGGGTGTAGTCGTTGAACACCACGGTCTCGACGGTCAGACCTTTTTTAGCGGCCTGTGCGACGACGACACGCCAGACATCCTCATCCTCACCGCTGATGATGCCGACCTTGATCGCCGTCTTGTCCTCGGCGAAGGACGGCGTCGGCTGAGCAAGGCCGACAAGTGTCACGGCCGAGGCGAAAAGTGCCGCAAGGGCAGCTCGCCGGCTGATGGCCGAAAAAAGAAGAGAATTGGAAGCGTTTCCGCGTTCGGACATTGTCGATCCCTCGTAATCCTGAAGTCATTGCGGCTTGGTGGAATACCAAGCCTTGACGACATCATCGGCAATGCTGCCTGCCGGATCAAAGAACCGCATTTCTTCTCAAACACGAAGCCGGGAATATTCTCTCAAAGATTTCGCACTTGCGAGAACGGCCCTGCCTGAGAGCCTGTTTCGAAATTCGCTCCGGCGAGTCATATGGTGGTGTTTTCGAGAACCGTAGCGCAGCGGACATTTGGTCCGTGAGCACGCACATGACCCCGAAATCGATGTCGATTTCGGAAAGGATCATGTGCAAATTAAAGTGCTACAGCGTCCTTTGCGCGTCCGAGGACGCGCGGCGCTGTAGTAAGCGCAGAAAACGCCATCAGATGGCCGCCGGAGTAGACTTTCCAAACAGGCTCCGACCGATCAGAACGTCTCGACCCATGGCCGCAGCTCGACCTCGAAACTCCAGGCGCTGCGATGCTGGCGATGGACCGCGAAATAGGTCTCGGCGATCGCATCGGGCGACAGCTGGCTGTCCGGCCGCTCGGGCTTCTTCCCCACCGGCTCGATCTGGCCGTCGATGATGAAATGCGCGACATGGATGTTCTTGGGCCCGAGTTCGCGCGCCATGGACTGGGCGAGGCCGCGCAAGCCGAATTTCGGCATGGCAAAGCCGGCCGAGTTGGCAAACCCCTTGATGCTGGCGGAGGCGCCAGTGAACAGGATCGAGCCGGAGCCGCGCGCCAGCAGCCGCCGCGCCGCCTGCTGGCCGACCAGGAAACCGCCATAGGCGCCGACGAGCAGCGCCTGCTTGACCGCATCGGCATCGAGCTCGGCGATCGGGCCGCGGGTGCGGCCGCTGGCGTTGAAGACGGCAAGCGCCAGCGGACCTTGCTTGTCGGCCGCCTCGAACAGGCTGGCGACAGAGGCCGGGTCGGCAACATCGGTTTCGACGGCGAGCGAACCGGTCTCCTCGACCAGCGGCGCCAGCTTGGCGGTGTTGCGGGCGGCCAGCACCACGCCAAAACCTTCCCGGGTCAGAAGGCGGGCCAGCGAGGCGCTCAGGCCCGCGCCCGCGCCGGCGATCACTGCGACTTCGGATGGCATGTGGTTTCTCCCTTGATGGTTTGTTCGTCACATAGCTGGCGTCTTGAGCGGCCAGACACAAGAACGGCGTTGCTCGATTTTCGCCGTTCGGTGAAAAACGCTGCCGGCGTGTTCGGAGCAATCGACGTCAGCCAAGGTCTTGCCTGGCGAGCCAATCCGTCCGACAGGTGGTCTCCGTTGGAATCGCAGACGGTCTCGCAAGGGAATCGACCATGGAACCAATCTGGGCCGTCGGCCTGATGACCGGCACCGTGCTTGACGGCAATATCGACGTCGCGCTGATCAAGACCGATGGCGAGCGCATCGCCGATTTCGGCACCTATACGCTGGCCCCCTACCCGCAATCGATCCGCACCTTGCTGGAAGAGACGCTGCGCCAGGCGAGGGCGTGGAATTTCGACGGGCCGGAGCCGGCGATTTTTCGCGAGGCCGAAGAGGCGCTGACGCGGGCGCAGTCGGCGGCGGTGAAAGATCTCGTCGAAAGCTACGGGCTGACCATGGCCGATATCGGGGTCGTCGGCTTCCACGGCCAGACCGTGCTGCATCGCGCCCCGCAGCCGGGACGGCGCGGCGACACGCGGCAGCTTGGCGACGGCGAGCTGATGCATTCGATCCTCGGCGCCAAGGTCGCCTACGACTTCCGTTCGGCCGATGTGCGCGCCGGCGGCCAGGGCGCGCCGCTTGCGGCCGCCTATCACGCCGCACTCTTGAAGGAGGCCGACGCCAGCGGCGACACCGCCGTGCTCAATCTCGGCGGCGTCGGCAACATCACCTGGTGGGACGGCAAGGACAACATCGTCGCCTTCGACACCGGTCCGGCCAACGCGCCGCTCAACGATTTCATCAAGGCGCATGGGCTGGGCGAAATGGACCGCGACGGCAGGCTGGGTGCGGCCGGCAAAGTCGACGAAGCGCGGCTGGCGAAGTTGCTGCAGCATCCGTATCTGACAAAACCCTATCCGAAATCGCTCGATCGCTTCGACTTCACCGCAGCAATGGCCGACGGGCTCGGCGTCGAGGACGGTGCGGCGACGCTGACGGCCTTCACCGTCTCGGCCGTCGGCAAGGCGCTCGACCTGTTGCCGCGCCGGCCGAAGCGGCTGGCGGTCAGCGGCGGCGGCCGCCACAACCGGACGATGATGGCGATGCTGGCGAACCGCGCCGGCGTCGAGGTCGTCCGGGCCGAGACGCTGGGATGGAAGGGCGATGCGGTGGAAGCCGAATGTTTTGCCTTCCTGGCGGTGCGCGTCTTGCGCGGCCTGCCGATCAGTTTTCCCAGCACCACCGGCGCGCCGCAACCGATGCAAGGCGGACGGCTAGCGGGTTAGAGTTTTTGTTTCCACGCAATTCCGGACGGAAAACCGCTACGCACTTTTCCTGGAATTGCTAGCCGAGTTTCTTCTGCAGGAAGATGCGGCTGCGGCCGACGGGAAAGTCCGGCAGTTCGCCGAAGCGCCGGTAACCCTGCCGCTCATAGACCTTGGCCGCGACGGGATTGAAGGTGTCGATCAGGGCGCCATGGCAGCCTCGCGTCAGCGCCTCGCGCTCGGCGGCGTCCAGCATGTCGCCGGCCACATGCTGGCCGCGCAGGCGTTCATCGACCCACAGCCATTGCACGTAGAGCCAGCCCCAGGCGGTATAGCCCGAAACGCCGGCGACGACAGCGCCCTCCTCGTCGCGCACGAAGATGGCGATCGGCTTGCGGCCGGAATGGCCGACATCGCTGTCATTGAACGCCGTCAGCCGCTCGGCCAGGAAGGCGAGGTCCTCGGCCAAGGGATCGGCGGTGGTCTCAAGCGTCGTTTTCATCTAGGCGCGGCTCGCGTGGCGCGCCAAGCTCTAGCGAAGGACGGGATCAGGACGCAAGCTTTGCCGCATCGGCCTACGATCTGATGGGCGAACGCCAGGTCCCCGCAGCGGCCGCGATCAGCATCAGCACGGCGGCGACCAGCGCACAGACGGCGAAGCCGAAGGACGAATAAAGCGGCCCGAAGCTGGTGGTGCCGATAAAGACGGCGAGATAGGTGACCGAGCTGTTCAGGCCCATGATGGTGCCGCGGCGCGACGGATCGAGCGCGGTGAGGCGCATCACCAGCACGTTCAGGCCGAAATGATTGGCAAGGCCCCATATGGCGATCATGGCCAGGATCAGCGCGAAATTGCTGCTTGCGAGCGCGATCGCGACATAGACGGCGGCGACCAGCAGATAGGCGAAAGGCATGACGCGGCGCGCGCCGATGCGGTCGATGACGCCGTCGAGAAAAGCCGCCGTGCCGAAGCCGGCGCCGTAGGCGAGTGCGGCCAGCGCATTGGCGCTGACGGGTTCACCGAGGTCCTGGTGCAGATGATCGCCGAGATAGCCGTAGACGCCGTAAAAGGCGGTCATGAAGGCGGTGCAGGCGATCAGCAGCGGCACGATGCCGGGAATGGCCAGCGCACCGAACGGTGTCGGTGCCGGACCGCTCTTCCTGACGTCACTGAGCGAGGTCATCGACAGAGCGGCGAGCGCAATGGCGGACAGCACCGCAACCGCTGCGAAGACGGCGCGCCAATGGACGAGATCGGCAAGCACGGCCGACAGCGACACGCCGGCCACCATGGACACCGTCCAGCCGGTCAACACGACGCCGATGGTGCCGCTTTCGCGGCCGGGCGGCGCGATCGCCGCTGCACTGGCATAGATGGCCGGCATGGCGACGCCGGCGGCGATGCCGGCGACGGCCTGGGCCGCAACCAGCGCGAACACCGTCGGCGCCAGCGCGCTGGCGAGAAGCGCAACCGCCAGCAACAGCAGCGCACCCTGCAGCATGCGACGGGCGCCGACGCCATCGATGTAGCGGGCGAGAAACAAAGCGCTGGCCGAGGTGCCGAGGCCGAAGGCAGCCGACGCGGCCATGACTGCGGGCACGCTGGCGCCGAAGGATGCCGCTACCGCCGGGGCGATCGGCCCCAGGACCAGCGAATTCGAACCGATGACGGCGATACAGCCGGTCAGCAGATAGGCCAGCGCCGGGATGGGCGCTGTTGCTGGGAGCGTTGTGGCTTGATGTGTGTTCGTCATATCGGCATAGTGGCCGAATTAAATTCTGCGACAACAAGGAATTTCGCTATGGATGAAGAAACAGATGGTGTTCTGCAGAACAAGGTAGCCGCCCGCGAGCTCGACGCGATCGACCGAAAAATATTAGGCGTGCTGGTCGAGGATGCAACGATCAGTTACGCCGAACTTGGCGAACGGGTCTGCCTGTCGCCGCCGGCGGCGCATGAGCGGGTCAAGCGGCTGCGGCGCAGCGGCGCCATCCGCGGCACAGCGGTGATCATAGACCCCAAGGCGGTGAAGAAGCCGCTGCTCACCTTCGTGCATATCGATACCAAGGGCTGGGGCAAGACGCCGGAGCTGATGGCCGTTTCCCAATATCCCGAGGTCGAGGAGATCCATTCGGTGGCCGGCGACACCTGCATGCTGCTCAAGGTTCGCACCGAGGACACCAGGGCGCTCGAAGGCCTGCTGGCTCGTCTCTACGAAACGCCCGGCGTCACCTCGACGCGAAGCTATGTCGTGCTGTCGACCTATCTAGAACGGCCGGTGCAACCCGAGATCACGGCGCAATGGCCAACGCCCCGGCATATGGCCACGCCGCTGTACTGATCTGCGCCATCTTCGTCTTGCCGGAGGCCCAACAATCCTTCACAAACGGCACCCTATAGTGGCGATTGCGATTGTCGGGGTACGAGAGGCGCGGCTTGGAATTCGACCTGAAAACCATCGAAGCGCTGGCCCCCGATCAGGCGTCGCTGAGCGCCGCCTCGAAGCTGACCAAGCGCTCGAACTGGCCGCGGCTGGAGAAGAGCGAGCAGCAGGCGCTGATCTGGGGCGAATGCCAGGGCTCCGGCTCCAACCCCTACCGCACCGTGGTCGACACCGGCGACCACGGCTACAAATGCACCTGCCCGTCGCGAAAATTTCCGTGCAAGCACACGCTGGCGCTGATGTGGATCGCCGCCACCGCGCCGACCAACTTCACCGCTGCCGAATCGACGCCGGAATGGGTGAATGACTGGCTCGGCCGGCGCAGGAAGACGACGGCCCAGCCAGCCACTGCAACGCCGGGCGCGGGAGCCGGCGCGTCCGGCAAAAGCATCGGTGAGGCTGCACAGCCAGAGGAAAGCACCGTCGAAGATGCTGCCGCGGCGGAGCGCCGTGAGGCGGCGCAGCGCAAGCGGGCGGACGACACGCGGGCTGCGGTGGCGGGCGCGCTGGACGAACTCGATCAGTGGATTGCCGACCAGCTGAGGCTCGGCCTTTCCGCCTTTGCCGATGCCAGCAGCGAGCGCTGCCGCCGCATTGCAGCTAGACTGGTCGACATGAAGGCAACGGCGCTTGCCGGGCGCATAGACGAGATACCGGCGCGGCTGATGGCGCTGCGCAGCGAGGAGCGGCCAGACGCGGCGATCCGCGAACTCGGCAAGCTGGTGCTGCTGGCCAAAGCCTGGCGCTCGGCGCCCGACGATCCCGAGCTGAAGCGGCTGGTGTCGGCGTCCGAAACCCGCGACCAGGTGCTGGCCAATCCCGAGGCCAAACAGGTCGACAGCCAGTGGGAAGTCATCGGCGAGAAGATCGAGACCCGCCGCGACGGTCTCGTCAGCCATTCGACATGGCTGCTTGATCTCAAAAGCCCGACGCCGCAATTTGCGCTGCTGCTCGACTTTTTTCCGGCCTCGGCCGGCCGCCGCTCGGCGGCGTTCACGCCCGGCGACCGCTTCGATGCAAGGCTGGTGTTTTACCCGTCGCGCCAGCCGCTGCGGGCGCTGGTGGCGGAGCGCAAGGGCGATGTCGCGTCCGGCGCCTGGCCGGATTTCGGCCCTGGCGCAATCAAGGATCCGCTGGCCGCGCATGCATCGCAGCAGGACGCCGCACCCTGGTCCACCGACTGTCCGCTGATGCTGCCGCCAGGCGCGATCCTGCTCGATGAGCGCGGCGCCGCCTGGTGGCAAGCGGCGCACGACCCGCAAGGGATCGCCCTGCCCGTCGCCGGCACCGTCGATCAGACTGTGCTCGGGCTCGATCTCGCAGCCACGGCAGCTCTGTGGAATGGGGCGCGGCTCGATCTCTTGGCCGCGCAAAGCGGCTTCGGGAGGCTCGATCTGTCATGAACGAGCTCGAACTGACCGGCCTGGCGACGATGCGCGACTGCTGGATCACCGGTGGAACGACATTCGATCTGGCCCCGGCCGCATGGAAGGACATCGCCGCCGGTGCACCCCCGGACGAGCGCGAACGGCTGTTGCTGGCGATCGCCGCGCAGGCGCTCGATGTCGGCTTGCGGCCAGCGGCGCCGAAGACGTTGAAGCGGCGTCCGCCGCTGCCAAGGCTTGGCCTGCCGCTGCTGCCGGAACGGCTGCGGCCGCTGTTGCGGGCGGCCCTCAAGAATGCCGCCGATGTGCGGCGCAAGGCGCGCGTTGCGACGCTTGTCGCCAGCCGTGGCTATGTGCTGCATCCGATGGACTGGATGCCGCCGGCATCGGACCAGAACAGCCCTGACATTTACGCCCCCTGGATCGACTGGCAGGCCAGCGTCGAGGGGCTGAAGATTGCCCCGCAGGAGCAGCTGACGGTGCAGAACTGGGATGATTTCTATCCCGCCGCGCGGCGCATCGCGCTGGCCGAAATGCGACGCCGCGACCCGGCCGTGGCCCGCAGCCTGATGGAAGCCAAGGCGCCGGGCGAACCGGCTGAAGTCCGGCTGGCGCTGATCGAACTCATGCATTTCGGCCTGACGCCTGCCGACGCACCGTTCCTGAAGAGCCTCGCCACCGACCGCTCCGGCAAGGTGCAGGAGCTGGCGGGACGGCTGCTGGCAAGGCTGGGCGAGCACGGTCGTGTTGGCGATGGCGGAGCCGACGATCCCGTCGCCGAACTCGCGGCTTTCATCGCGGAAGGCAAGTCCGGCTTCATCCGCCGCCGCACCACCTACATGCCGGCAAAGCTCAAATCGCCGGCGCAGGAAAAGCGTCGCGCCGAACTCTTCGAGACCTGTAACCTGGTCGATCTCGCCGCGCGCTTCGGTGCCAGCGAGGCCGATTTCATCGCAGCCTGGCAGTTCGGAAGCGACAGCACCGCGGACATCTACATCGCACGAATGGTCGCCGCTTCCGGAAGTGACACAGCGGTGGCGCAGATGGCCGATACGCTTGTCGCCGAGGGCGGCAAGCCGGCGCCTTTCGTCCTTCACCTCATGCCGCGCCTGGACAGTCGCAGAAAGCGTGTCCTGGTCAGGCTGATCCTGAAAGATACGAAATATCTTGGCGCGCTCAACCTTGCCGAAGGCGTCGAAGCCAGCTGGCTGGAATGGCCCGATCTGGCGAACAGCCAGATCTTGCCGGCATTGCGCTCCGCTGTCGCCGGTAATGACGACGCCATGAAGCGGACCATCGACGACATACTGGAAACGATGGGCTTTCTTGGCACAGCGGCGACGGCCGAAAAACTGATCGGCGACGTTGTCGCGGCAGGCATGCCGCCGGCAGCAGCCTCGCTCGCTTTTCTGCGCCTCAATGCAGCCCTGGCCGGGCCTGGACCCAACACATGAGCAATCGGAGAACAGCACCATGAACGCAGCCATCCGTCTCCCGGTCGAGCAGGCCTATGCGTCCGAACTGCAGGCGTTGGCGCTCAATGACGACCGCCAGAAGCCGGCGGGATGGAGCCTGTCGCCGAAGGCCGTGCTGACCTATCTGCTCGGCGGCAAGGCAAGCGACGGCACCGTCATTTCGCCAAAGTATGTCGGCCGCCGCCGGCTGATGGAAACCGCGGTGGCCACGCTCGCCACCGACCGCGCGCTGCTGTTGCTCGGCGTTCCCGGCACGGCGAAATCCTGGGTGTCGGAACATCTCGCCGCCGCCATCATGGGCGACTCGACACTGATCGTGCAGTGCACGGCGGGCACCGACGAGAACCAGATCCGCTATGGCTGGAACTATGCGCAGCTGCTGGCCAAGGGCCCGAGCCAGGAGGCACTAGTGCCGACGCCGCTCTACCGCGCCATGGAGAGCGGCAAGCTCTGCCGGCTGGAAGAGCTGACGCGCATGGGCTCCGACGTGCAGGACACGCTGATCACCGTGCTGTCGGAAAAGATGATGCCGATCCCGGAGCTCAACACCTCGCTCTATGCCCAGCGCGGCTTCAATATCATCGCCACCGCCAACAACCGCGACAAGGGCGTCAACGAATTGTCCTCCGCACTGAAGCGCCGCTTCAACGTGGTGGTGCTGCCGCTGCCCGAAGACATGGCCGAAGAAGTGGCGATCGTTTCCAAGCGGGTCGACGAGATGGCCGGCGGGCTCGACCTGCCGGTGCCGAAGAATGTCGGCGAGGAGATCGCCCGCGTGCTGACCATTTTTCGCGAATTGCGCTCTGGCGCCACCGCCGACGGCAAGGTGACGCTGAAGACGCCTTCGGGCTCGCTGTCGACCGCCGAGGCGATCGCCACCATGGTCGGCGGCCTCAGCCAGGCGGCGTGGTTCGACAGCGGCAAGCTCGGCGCCGAAGGCCTCGCCGCCAGCCTTGTCGGCGCCATCATCAAGGACCCGGTGCAGGACAAGGTGGTGCTGGAGGAGTATCTCGAAACGGTGCTGAAGAAGCGGCCCGACTATGCCGGCTATTACGCGGCGCTGAACGCAGCGATCTGAGGTCATGAGCGACGTCGTCTATTTCGGCATCCGCCATCACGGGCCGGGCTCCGCCGCCAGCCTGGTGCAGGCGCTGCGGGATCTGCAGCCGGTTGCCGTACTGATCGAGGGGCCGAGCGATGCGTCCGCGCTGCTGCCGCTGCTGGCGCGTCCAGAAATGCAGCCGCCGGTGGCGCTGCTGTGCTACCCCGAGGACGATCCGGCCGCGACAAGTTTCTGGCCATTCGCCGAGTTCTCGCCCGAATACCAGGCGGCGGTGTGGGCGGTGGAGAACAAGGCAGCGCTCAGGTTCATCGACCTGCCGTCATCGGCGCGGTTTGCTGCACCGGCGAAGGAAAGCCCTGACGAGACGGAGGCTGGTGACGAAACCGAGCCCAAGGACGAAGCCGATGAAGATGGCGAGCCGGCTTCGCATCGCGATCCGATCGGCACGCTGGCGCACGCGGCCGGCTATGAAGACGGTGAAAGCTGGTGGGCCGACATCATCGAGCAGAACCCGCAGCCCGGCCCAATCTTCGCGGCCATCGCCGATGCGATGACGACGCTGCGCGACGGCGAAGGCACGATCGCGCCGTTCGAGGCCAAACGTGAAGCGCATATGCGGCTGGAAATCGCTGCAGCGCGCAAGGAGTTCGACGGACCGATCGCCGTCGTCTGCGGCGCATGGCACGTGCCGGCCCTGCAGGCCGCGCACACGCAGAAGAACGATCTGGCGCTGATCAAGGGCATTGCCCGGCGCAAGAGCACCATGACATGGGCGCCATGGACGGGACCGCGTCTGGCGCTGGGCTACGGTTATGGTGCCGGCGTGGTTGCGCCCGGCTGGTGCAAGCATCTGTGGCGCACACGCGAGCGGCGCGATGCCGCGACGCTGTGGCTGGCGATGATCGCGGCGGTGCTGCGGACGAAAGGCCATCTGGTCTCGACGGCATCGCTGATCGAAGCCGAGCGGCTCGCCCGCACGCTGGCCGCCATTCGCGAGCGGCCGAAACCCGGCTTCGAGGAATTGCGCGATGCCGCGATCGCGGCGCTGTTCAACGGCGAAGCGGTGCTGTGGTCGCTGGTCGAAGCCGAGTTGCTGCTTGGCGCCGATGTCGGCGAGATTCCGCCGGACACCCCGCTGGCGCCGCTGATCGAGGATCTGCAGCGCAACCAGAAGGCGGCGCGGCTGAAGCCGGAAGCGCTGGAGCGCGAACTGTCCGTCGATTTGCGCAGCGACAGCGGCCTGTTTCGCTCGACATTGCTGCACCGGCTCAACGTGCTCGGCGTGCAGTGGGGCAAATTGGCCGATGCCGGCCGCAGCCGCGGTACGTTTCGCGAAAAGTGGACGCTGGCCTGGGAGCCGGAATATGCAGTGCGCCTGGTCGAGAACCTGGTCTATGGCCCGACCATCGAAAAGGCCGCCAATGGCCGCCTGACCCAGATGCTCGGTGCAGCCGCCAGCCTCGACACGCTCGCAGCCCTTGTCCAGAGCGCCATCACGGCGGATCTGTCGGAGGCCTCGAGCGCCGGTCTTGCGGCGCTGGAGGCGCGCGCGGCGCACAGCAGCGAATGCCTGGAGATGCTGGCCTCGGTACCGCCGCTAGCCGATATCATCCGTTACGGCGAGGCGCGCAAGACTGAGACGAGCCGGCTGTCCGGCCTGCTCGAACGGCTGATCGTCGAAGGCGCAATCGCGCTGCCCTATGCGGTGCGCGACCTCGACGAGCAGGCGGCGACAACGCTGGTTGGCGCGGTGCGCAAAGCCGATGCGGCGATCCGCCTGGTCGAGCCTGGCGAAGACGTGCTCGACGCCTGGCGCAACGGCCTGACCGGCGTGCTGGAAGGACAGCGCTCGACGGCGCTGCTCGCGGGTTGCGCCGCGCACCTCCTCTACGAAGCCGGCCAGTTGTCGGCCGAGGACGCTGCCGGACTGCTCGGGCGCAGGCTGTCGCCAGGAACGCCGGTGGCGCAGGCAGCCGGGTTCTTCGAAGGCTTCTTCAGCACCGCCGGCCAGCGGCTGATCTATGACGAGGGCCTGCGCGGCGCCGTCGATGCGTGGCTCAAATCGCTCGACGAGGACGCCTTCATCGCGCATCTGCCGCTGCTGCGCCGCGTCTTCTCCAATCTGGACTCGATGGAGCGCCGGCGGCTGATCGAGGCGGTGCTCGGCCGCGCCGCCAGGCTGCCTGCCGGCCTGACACCGGCGCCGGATGGTGGCGAGGCCTGGCGCAGGCACCTGGAGCGGCTTGGGCCCTTGCTGGCGGGCGGAGCATGACGATGGGGGACGAGACAAACATGGATACCTCCGCCGCACCTTCTGGCGACGGCGGGCGCGAGCGCCGCTGGCGGCTGGCGATCGGCGCCGATGACGAGGCCTCCTCGGCCCTTTCGACCGACGACAAGAAACTGTCGTCGGCGCTCGATGCGCTTTACGGCGACGGCACCAATGCCGATGCCGACCCGCGCAAGCGGCGCGGCGGGCTTGGCCGCTCGGCGCCGCGCGTCGCGCAATGGATGGGCGATATCCGGTCGTTCTTTCCCGCACAGGTCGTCCAGATCGTGCAGAAGGATGCCTTCGAACGGCTGAACCTGAAGCAGATGCTGATGGAGCCGGAATTCCTCAAGGCGATCGAGGCCGACGTTAACCTCGTCACCGACCTGATTTCGCTGCGCTCGGTGATGCCGGCCAAGACCAAGGACATCGCCCGCACCATCATCGCCGACATCGTCGCCAAGCTGATGCAGCGGCTGGAGCAGAAGACCGCCGAAGCGATCCGCGGCGCGCTCGACAAATCGCGACGCACCAACCGCCCGCGCCAGCGCGATATCGACTGGCCGCGCACCATCTCGGCCAATCTTCGCCACTATCAGCCCGAGCACAAAACCATCGTGCCGGAAAAACTGGTCGGCTTCATGCGCAAGCAGCGCCGGCTGGTCGACCTCGACGAGGTGGTTCTGTGCGTCGACCAGTCCGGCTCGATGGCGAGCTCGGTGATCTACGCCTCGATCTTCGCGGCTGTGATGGCCTCGCTGCCGGTTGTGCGCACCAAGCTCGTCTGCTTCGACACGGCAATCGTCGACCTGACCGAAGAGCTCAGCGACCCGGTCGAAGTGCTGTTTGGCGTGCAGCTCGGCGGCGGCACCGATATCAACCAGGCGGTCGCCTATTGCGCCGACCGCATCGAGCGGCCGACCAAGTCGCATTTCGTGCTGATCACCGACCTTTATGAAGGCGGCAACGGCCAGGACTTGCTGCGGCGGCTGGCGGCGCTGGTGCGATCCGGCGTCAATGTCGTGGTGCTGCTGGCGCTGACCGATCAGGGCCGGCCGGGCTACGATCCCGCGATGTCAGCCTCGGTCGCCGCACTCGGCATTCCGGTCTTTGCCTGCACGCCAGACCTGTTTCCCGACATGATGGCGGCGGCGTTGCGGCGCGAGGATATCGGCGCCTGGGCGGCTGGCGCCGACATCAAGCTGATCCGCGCCGAGGCGGAAACGAGCAGTCAGACCTGACTATTCGAACGAATAGGCGAACCCGTCGGCAGAGGCGCTGACGGTCACCTTGGTCATCTTCTCGCCGTCTAGCGACCGGTTCAGCACGCCGCGGCTGAGTTCCGGCAGCAGCGTGTTGGTCAGGATGGCGTCGATCATGCGGCCGCCGGACTCGATTTCGGTGCAGCGCGCCTTGACCAGCGCCATAACGCCGTCGCCGATCACCAGTTCGGCGTCGTGGCTGGCGCGCAGCCGCTTTGCGATCTTGCCGAACTGATGGCGGGTGATGGCCTCGATCATCGAATCCGACAGCGGATAGTAAGGGATGGTCACCACACGGCCGAGGAAGGCCGCCGGAAAGACCTTCAGCAGCGGGCCGCGCAACGCAGCGTCGAGGCCGTCGAGCCCTGCCCTCACCGTGCCGTTGCCGGTCCGCTCCATGATGACTTCGGAGCCGACATTGGAGGTCAGCAGGATCAGCGTGTTCTTGAAGTCGATGCGCCTTCCCTCACTGTCATCCATCATGCCCTTGTCGAAGACCTGGAAGAATATCTCGTGGACGTCGGGATGCGCCTTCTCGACCTCGTCGAGCAGGATCACCGAATAGGGTTTTCTGCGCACGGCCTCGGTCAGGATGCCGCCCTTGCCGTAGCCGACATAGCCGGGCGGTGCGCCCTTCAGCGTCGAGACGGTATGGGCTTCCTGGAACTCGGACATGTTGATCGAGATCAGGTTCTGCTCGCCGCCATAGAGCGTTTCGGCGAGCGCCAGCGCCGTCTCGGTCTTGCCCACGCCGGAGGGGCCGCAGAGCAGGAACACGCCGACCGGCTTTTCCGGCGCGCCGAGCCCGGCGCGGCTGGTCTGCACCCGCTTGGCGATCATCTCCATAGCGTGGTCCTGGCCGACGACGCGTTCGGAGAGCGTCGAAGCGAGTTTCAGCGCCTTCTCGGTCTGGCTGGACAGCATGCGTCCGGTCGGGATGCCGGTCCAGTCCTGGACCACGGCAGCGACCGCATTGCGGTCGACGGACGGCAGGATCAGCGGCGTCTCGCCCTGTGCCGTGGCAAGCTCGGCCATCAATTCACGCAGTCGCGCGAGATCGGCGGCCGGATCTGACGGCGCTGGTTCGGCAGCCGGTGTCTCGGCCTCGACCTTCGCCTTCGACGTTTTGGCCTTGGGCTTTTCAGCCTTAGGTGTTTCAGCCTTGGGCGGCTCGGCCTTGGGAACCTTGGTCTTTTCCGGATCCGGCGCTGCCGTTTCGGCGTCGGCCTCAGCGGTCGCTACCTCATCGAGCGGCACGCCGTCGCCGCGCAGCCGCGCCCGCAATTCGAGGATTTCGGCAACCAGCGCCTTTTCACGCTCCCAGCGCGCCTCGGCGGCGGCCAGCGTCGTCTCGGTCTCAGTAAGCCCGGCGTCGACCCGCGCCTGCCGATCGGCCACCTCGATCCCGATCGCCGCTTCGCGGCCGATGATGCCGCTTTCGACCTCCAGCGCCTGGCGGCGGCGCAATATGTCTTCGACCTCGGCCGGCGTCGCGTGCTGCGAGACCGCGACCCTGGCGCAAGCGGTGTCGAGCAGGCTGACCGCCTTGTCGGGCAATTGCCGCGCCGGGATGTAGCGATGCGACAGGCCGACCGCCGCCTCGATCGCCTCATCCAGGATCTGCACCTCGTGGTGCTGTTCGAGCACGCCGGCAACGCCGCGCAGCATCAGCACGGCCACTGCTTCCGACGGCTCATCGATCTTGACCACCTGGAAACGGCGGGTGAGCGCCGGGTCCTTTTCGATGTGCTGCTTGTATTCGGCCCAGGTGGTGGCCGCGATGGTGCGCAGCTCGCCGCGCGCCAGCGCCGGTTTCAAGAGATTGGCGGCGTCACCGGTTCCGGCGGCACCGCCGGCGCCGATCAGCGTGTGCGCCTCGTCGATGAACAGGATGATCGGCTTTTCGGAGGATTGAACCTCGTCGATGACCGCCTTCAGGCGCTTCTCGAACTCACCCTTGACGCTGGCGCCAGCCTGCATCAGGCCGACATCGAGCATCCGCACGCTGATGCCTTGCAGCGGCGGCGGTACGTCGCCCTGGGCGATGCGCAAGGCAAAGCCCTCGACCACCGCCGTTTTTCCGACGCCGGCCTCGCCGGTCAGGATCGGGTTGTTCTGCCGGCGCCGCATCAGGATATCGATGATCTGCCGTATTTCCGGGTCACGACCGACGACCGGATCGATCTTGCCGTCATGGGCGCGCTGGGTCAGGTCGGTGGCGTATTTGGCCAGCGCAGAATCCCCGCCCGGAGCCCGCCGCGGCGCCTCGGCGGCGGGAGTAGCTGCGGCCGCAGCGCCGGCTTCAAGCGAGCCTTCCACCACTTCAGCGAAGCGGGCGATGACCGCGTCGGCGTCGATCTTGTCGAACTCGCCGCTGATTTTCGACACCAGGCCTTCCAGCACCGGCGTCTTCAGGCAGGCGAGCACGATATGGGCGCTGCGCACCTCCTCCATGCCGAATTCCAGCGTCGCCAGGTTCCAGGCTTCCTGGATGGCGTGGAAGATATGGTCGGAAAACTCCTCGATCGAGGTGGCGCCGTAAGGTAGCTTGTCGACGGCCCGGGTCATGTCGCTGGTCAGCCGGCTGGCATCAATGCCGGCATCGGCAATGATCATCTGCACGTCCGAGCGTTCGGACAGCACCAGTTGCTCGATGAAATGGACAAGTTCGACGTAGGGATTGCCGCGCAGCTTGGCGCTGTCGGCTGCGGCCTTGAAGGCGCGCAGGCAGACCGGATTGAGCTTGCCTACCAGTTCCTTGCGTTTGAAACCCTGCGATGACCGGCGCTGTTCCATCGAACGTGCTCCTGCAATCTGCCCGTCGACAGCCTGCCACATAAGCAGCCGCTTGACAAAGCGCGTCATTCAGCCGGCCGCTTCCCTTTGTGGAAAGTCCCGCGCCACCAAATGCAGACAACCACGAATTTTTCCAATTCTATGCGATGCGCTTCACATACGGGGCCGGGCAAGCAGACCATAGATTGCGCCATTCGAGATGCAGTTGCACTGGCTCGCGGTAGCGCCCGTTAACTTTTGAGCGGTTTGCCGAATTGTGGTAGGGTGCAACCGTGTGCTAACGTTGGGTCACGTACGGTTTTAGAGCCGGTCGCTGGGGGTAGCTGTGATCGATCTCGCACTCTGGCTTGCTCCGTTGGACGGTGAAAATCCGTCAGGCGAAGACTTGCGCAACGATCCGGTCTTTCACGAGCTCGAGCGCCTCACCGAGCCGCAGGTCAAGGTTGTCCATGACGGGCGCAACAAGCCTGCCGCGCAATCGACGATACCCGTCGATTGGCCTGCCGTTCTCGGCAAGGCCGAGGAATTGCGTTCACATGGCCGCGACCTGCGCCTGCTTGTCATCGTCGCCCGGGCGCTCGCCAATGAAGAGGGACTCGCCGGGCTGGCGCAGGGCCTGACACTGATCGCGCGGACTTTTGAGGCGCATTGGGAGACGATGCACCCGGCGCTGCGGCCCAGTCCGACGCCGCGCGAGGCCGCCTTGCGCCGCCTCAACGCGCTGGCCGACCTGCAGAATGGCCAGGACGGGCTGCTGGCGGACCTCAGGCAGATGGTTTTCTTCGCGCCACGACCCATGGGGCCGATCACAGGACGCGATCTGGAACAGGGCGCGCTTGACGACCGCGTCATGCTTCAGGAAGCGGCTTCGGGATTGAATGCCGCCGAGAAGGCGGCGCTGGTCAGCGCGCATGGGCAGCTCCTGAACCGGGTGGGCAGCGGATGCGCCGCGCAGCTGGATCAGGCCGGTGAACAGATGACGGCACTGATCGCCAATGCTCACGGCGCGATCGAAGCGCTCGACTCGGTCGATACGGCGCTGAACGCCCGCCTTGAAGGCAGTGGCGCTGCCGTTCCGGAATTAAAGCGGTTCCTGCAGCGTTTGCTGACGACGCTGGAACGCAACACGGCGGTGGAAACGACGGCCGCGGCGGCGACGAATGGCGCAGCCAGCCCGGCGCCTGCCACGGCAAGCCCGGCAATGCCGGCCAGAAACGGTCATGGAGCCGAGACGATGGCAAGCTACGCAGAGCCAGGTGCAGGGCTCCCTGACAGGATTTCCTCGCGCGACGATGTGGTGAAGTGCCTCGACCTTGTGGTGGCGTTCTACGACCGCACCGAGCCGTCGAGCCCGATCCCGCATCTCGCCCGCCGGGTGCGCCGGATGGTGCACATGGATTTTGTTGAACTGATGGAAGATCTCGCCCCGTCGGGGCTGAAGGAATTCCGGCTGCTCGCCGGCGTTCCCGACGCCAAGAAGACTGCCCAGAAGGATGAAAGGTAGCAACACATGCCAGCCGAAAGCAAAGCGAAGGTCATCGAGCGAAATCGCGCCCCGCGCGTGCAGATCGCCTACGATGTCGAAACCTACGGCAGCCCGACGACGATCGAACTGCCGTTCGTCATGGGCGTGATGGCCGACCTGTCGGGCGCATCGCAGACCAGGGAAGCGGCAAAGACGGTGCTCGACCGTTCCTTTGTCGAGACCGATGCCAACCGCTTCCCCAAATTCATGGAAGCAATGGGGCCCAGGGTCAAGGCGCGGGTGAAGAACACCTTGCCGCAGGCCGAAGGCCAGGAGCGCGACGAAGAGCTCGCACTCGACCTGACCTTCACCAAGATGGGCGATTTCGCTCCTGACAAGATCGCTGAACAGGTTCCGCAACTGGCCGAGATCCTCAAGATGCGGCGCCAGCTCGAGGAACTGCTCGGCTTCATGGACGGTCGCGTCGATGCCGAAAAGCGCATCGCCCAGCTGCTGAACAATCAGCCGCTGCTGGCACAGATCGCCAGCCAGGCGATGTCCGACGACGACAAGGGCGAGGAATAAATCATGGCCGAACAGCAAAAGACCGCAGCATCCGTCGCCGAGGCCGGGGCCGTCGACCTGGGAGAGTTCAGCCAGCTGCTGGAAAAAGACTTCAAGGTCAAGAAGGACGACAGCGAGAAGCTGCAGCAGCTTGTGCGCAACCTGGCGCTGGCGGCGCAGTCGCGCTCGGAGACGACGACGATTTCGTCGAATTCGATCAAGTCGATCAAGTCGCTGATCGCCGGCATCGACAAGATGCTGACGACGCAGGTCAACGAAATCCTGCACGCCCCGGAAGTGCGGGAGATGGAAGGCACATGGCGCGGCCTTTGGTATCTCATCAACAACACCGAGACGGATGCCAAGCATCTCAAGATCCGGGTGATGAACATCTCCAAGGAGCAACTGGCCGACACGCTTGAAGACTATGAAGGCCAGATGTGGGACCAGAGCCCGATCTTCAAGAAAGTCTACACGGACGAGTATTCGATGCTCGGCGGCGAGCCGATCGGCTGCATCGTTGGCGCCTACGAGTTTTCGAACCATCCGCGCGACGTCGGCCTGCTGCGCAACATCTCCGGCATCTGCGCCTCGGCGCACACGCCGTTCATCGCCGCCGCCTCGCCGCGGCTGTTCCGCATGGACAGCTGGCAGGAACTGCCTAACCCGCAGGACCTGCAGATGATCGTGAGCAATCCGGCCTATGCCTCGTGGCAGTCGCTGCGCGAGAGCGAGGACGCCCGCTATATCGGGCTGACCATGCCGCGCGTGCTGGCGCGTCTGCCCTATGGCTCCGAGACCGTTCCGGTCAAGGGCTTCTCCTTCGAGGAGGAGGTTCAGGGCGACCACAACAAATATGTCTGGATGAACGCCGCCTTCCCGATGGGCGTCAACATCAACCGCAGCCACAAGCTCTATGGCTGGGGCACGCAGATCCGCGGCGTCGAGAACGGCGGCACGGTGCTCAATTTGCCGGTGCACGCTTTCCCGACGGATGACGGCTCGATCGCGATGAAATGCCCGACCGAGGTCGCCATCGATGACCGGCGCGAGGCGGAACTGGCCAAGCTCGGCCTGATGCCGATCCTGCACCGCAAGAACACCGATCTGGCCGCCTTCATCGGCGCCCACTCGCTGCAGGACGACGAGACGCGTGCCGGACGCCTTGTCGATCCCGACGCCCAGTCCAACGAACGGCTCTCCGCCAACCTGCCGTATCTGTTCCCTGTTTCCCGTTTCGCGCACTACCTCAAGGCTATTGCGCGCGACAAGATCGGCTCGTTCAAAGAACGCTCCGACATGCAGATCTGGTTGACCGAATGGATCAACCGGTACGTGCTGGCCAACCCGGCCTTCGCCGACGACAAGGCACGCGCCAAGCGTCCGCTTGCCGCCGCCGAGGTGCAGGTCGACAGCGTGGAGGGCCGGCCGGGCTATTACAACGCCCGCTTCTATCTGCGCCCGCACTACCAGCTGGAAGGCATCAACGCCTCGCTCCGGCTGGTGTCGGAATTGCCGTCCGTGAAGACCTGATTTGCAGCAACCAACCTTGTTTTGTTTGAAAGCGGTGGAGAACGAAAATGCCCACAATGAAGATCGACGGTTTTTTGAAAGTTCCGGATATCAAGGGCCCCAGCACGCGCGACGGCCACGACGACGAGATCGAAATCCATGGCGTCGACTACAAGATGGTCGCGCCCTATGACCCCAATTCCCTCTCGCGCCGCGGCCGCGTGTCGATGGGCATGATCAAGTTCACCAAGCACTATGACAAGGCCTCGCCCTATCTGGCCAAGGCCTTGTTCGAGAACAAGGCGCTGGACGAGGTCAAGTTCTCGGCGCGCCGGACCATCGACGGCGAGAGCAAGGACTATCTGGTCGTCACCCTGACCGACGCCTCGATCATGGAATACGACATGTCGCAGGCCGACGATGAAGCCGACCTGATCCAGGAGGAGGTCTCCTTCGCCTACAAGAAGATCAAGTTCGTCTATGACGACAATGACGAAGCCGAAATGGATGTCTATGTCGGCAAGTGAGGGGCGTGCAAAGCGCCCTGCCGCGGACAAGGCACAGGCGGGCGGTTCACGGGCCAAGCGCGAGGCAGTACAGCCTTCGCTCTGGGACCGCCTCGTCAACGATTTGCCCGGCCTGAGTTCCGAGATAGACGGGCTCAGGCAGGCTCTGCACGACGAACTCGGCGAGCAGCGTCTCGACGAGCTGCTGGCGGACGGACCGAGGCGGATCGACGCCGACGACGCATTGAACCCCGATCAGAAACGCCGGCTGCACAGGCTGGCGTTTCAGAACCGGCACCGCGGCGAACTCGAAAGCCGCGGCATCGTGGTGTCGCCCGACGTGCTGCGCGAGGCCGTGCGGCGCGACATCGAGGCGTTGTTCAACACCGAACGCTTCGAGTCGGCGCCCATGCTTTCCGATCTCGAGGCCGAGCAGATGACCGACAGTCCGACAGCGCTGGACGACTTTCCGGAGGTGCGCCGCAGTGTCGTCAATTATGGCGTGCCGGCCTTCTCGGGCCGTTCGTCGCGCGACTTCGACCGCGATGAGCTGGCGCGTGAGATTCGCGCCGTGCTCGCCACCTTCGAGCCTCGGCTGAAGGAAAGCGCGACGAAGGTCACAGTCAATCTTGGCGACAAGACCGGCCTGAAAATCGAGATCGATGCGGTGCTTATCATGACGCCGACGCCAGAGCGCATGCGCCTGCGCACGACGAT
The DNA here is from genome assembly GCF_056404855.1 of Mesorhizobium sp. P2_B11. NCBI lineage: Bacteria > Pseudomonadati > Pseudomonadota > Alphaproteobacteria > Hyphomicrobiales > Phyllobacteriaceae > Mesorhizobium > Mesorhizobium sp. P2_B11. Next base: position 41,517 of record NZ_JBFUDF010000014.1, on the reverse strand, counting down.
CAATCTCGACAACGGCGTGGCGCGCACCGAGTTCAGGGAAGCCTGAGATGGACCGGGTCTTCGTAGAATATTACGAGGAAGAACTGTCCCACATACGCGGGCTGGCGGCGGAGTTCGCCGACATGCATCCGGCCGTCGCGCGCAATCTGTCGCTGGACACGGTGCCGTGTCCAGACCCTTATGTCGAGCGGCTGCTCGACGGCGTCGCCTTTCTCGCCGCACGCACGCGGTTGAAGGTGGACGCCGAACGCTCGCGGTTTTCGCGCGCCATCCTCGACGTGCTTTATCCCGATCTCGTCACGCCGGCGCCGGCAACCGCCATGGTGGTGCTGAAGCCCGGCCAGCAGGTGCAGACCATGCTTGCCGGCCATGTCGTCAAGCGCGGCACGCGGCTGGTCTCCAGCCTGCAGGCCGGCCTGTCGACACGCTGCACATTCACCACTGCGCAGGACATGACGCTGTTTCCGATCGCGATCAGTTCGGTCGGCTATTTCCAGGACCGCAGCGCATTGGCCGCCGCCGGCATTGGCCCGATCGGCGGCCAGGGCGGCGAAGCCGCACTGCGCATCACGCTTGCCCCGACCGGAAAGGTCAAACTGGGCGAACTGGCGCTCGACCGGCTTGACCTCTACTTCGCCAACCGCACCAAGGCGCCGCTGACATTCGACGCGATCTTCGGCGTCTGCTCTGGCATCGGCGCAAGACCTGAAGGCAAGACCAATCCGCTGTCGCCCCTGCCGGCACCGGAGATGGTAGGCATCGCCGATGCCGAGGCGATGATGCCGCGCACGCGGCCGACCTTCGAAGGCTACCGCCTGCTGCGCGAATATTTCATGATGCCCGAGCGCTTCCATTATGCGCGTGTAACCGGCTTGCAGCCGGTGGTGCGCAAATGCCAGGCGGGGCTAGAGATCATCTTCCTGTTCAGGCGTCCGGTGCCCGAACTCGCCGATCTGTCGCCGGCGGATTTCGAACTTTTCGCGACGCCGATCATCAATCTCTTCGAGCGCGAGTGCAACGTCATCGAGCTCGATCACCGCAAGACGCGCCAGGTGCTGCACGCCGACCGCACGCGCGCGCGCGATTTTGAGATTTACCGCGTGACCCGCGTCGAAGATGCTGACGCCGAAGGTCCCGATGCGGAAATACCGGAGCTCTTCAGCCTCGGACAAAACCGTGGCAGCGGCTGGGTCTATTCGACCGAGCGGCGGCCGCGCCGGCCAACCGAGGACGAGCGCAGCCAGGGCGTGACGCGCACCTCCTATGCCGGCGACGACGTCTTCCTGGCGATCTCGCGCCCGGTCCACAGCCAGGCCAACCGGCCGCTGAAGCGCGTCGACATCGTGGCGCTGTGCACCAACCGCGACCTCGCCATCCTCGACGACACGCCTAACCTGACGCTGGAAGCCGGCGACCCGGTGGAGGCGGTCCGGCTGCTTGGCGCGCTGCGTTCGCCGCAGCCGGCCATTCCGGCAGCGCTGCCAGCCGGCGCCGACGGCGAGTCGCGCGCCGATGATCTCGCCTGGCGGCTGGTGTCGCAGCTGGCGCTCAACTTCCTCAGCCTGGCCAAGGAAGGCCGTGGTGTCGATCCGCTGCACGCGCTGCTCGATCTCTACGCCGAGCGCGGCGATCCCGGGCTTGCCCGCAATGTGCGCTCGATCGTGCGCATCGACTCGCGCGCGGTGATCGAGCGGCTGGCAATCGACGGACCGATGTGTTTCGGCCGCGGCACGGAAGTGACCCTGCATGTCGACCAGTCGGTGCTGGCAGGACAAAGTACCTTGCTGCTGTCGGGCCTGCTGTCGCGGCTGTTTGCCCGCCATGCCGGGATAAACGGGTTCGTGCGCACCCGCACGCGGTTGCTCCAGAAACAGGAGGATGTGCCATGGCCGATGACGCCCGGCAATCGCTACCTGATCTAGAGCGAGCCGCAACGCTATCCGAGAGTTTCGACTTCTTCGAGCTGCTGCGCCGGCTGGAACGGCAAGGCGGCCTGTTCGGCCATTCCGGTCGGCCGGACCGCGAGCCGGCAAGGCTCGGCCAGAATGTGCGCCTCTCCTTCGCGGTGCAGGACGTGGTGGATTTCCGCGAGCCAACGGACAAGTCGCCGGCACGCGTCACCATTAACAATCTCGGCCTGCTCGGACCCGAAGGGCCGATGCCGCTGCATCTGACGCGCTGGGTGCTCGATCGCCTGTCGCAACGCTGGTATGCGGGTGCGGAGGCACGGCAGACGAGCGACACGACCTTCGTCGATTTCGTCAACATCCTGCAGCACCGGATGATCGCGCTCTACTACCGCGCCTGGGCGGATGCGCATCCGGCGGTGCAGGTCGAACGCGGTGTCGGCGGCCGCGTCCGCTCCATGCTGGAAGCGATGGCCGGCATCGGGTTGCCCGGCACGCAGGATGCCGAACTCGATGCTGTAAAACTTCGCCAGGCCGCCTCGCTCGCCAGCCAGATCGACGGCCCCGAACGGCTGACGCTGTTCATTGCGGAAGCCTTCAAGGTGCCGGTGGTGCTGAAGGAGTTCGTCGCCGCCTGGATGACCATCCCCAAGGCGCTGCAGAGCCGGCTTGCCGGCAGCTATGCCACGCTCGGCCGCAGCGCCACCATTGGCCCGCGCAGCTTCTCCCGGCAGAGCCGGATCGAGCTGCGCATCGGCGCGCTGAGCTACAAGGACTACAAGGCCTTCCTGCCGGGCGGCGAGCGGCTGACGCTGTTGAAGCAAGCGGTGCGCGACCTGATCGGCGAGACCATCGATGTCGATCTGAGGATCGTGCTTGCAGCAAAGGCAGTGCCGCCGGCGAAGCTCGGAACCGTCCAGCTTGGCCGCACCACCTGGCTGAAACGGCCCGTCGAAAAGGGAGATGCCGACGACATGCGGCTGCGGACCATTGTCGGCTGGCGGGAAGAGGTGGCGGCATGAGCCTGCTGCTGACGCTCGAACAGGGACCACGCGCGCAGGTCACGCGGCAGGCGCGGCTGGACGAGGGTGAGCTGGTGATCGGCCGCAGCGCCGACGCCGACTGGCAGATCAACGATCCCGACATGTTCGTCTCGCGCGCCCACTGCAAGATCACCAGCCAGCAGGGCGGCTATTTTGTCACCGACACCTCCAGCAGCGGGCTGTTCATCGACGATGCCGCCAGCCCGCTCGGCGCGGGAAATACGGCGCGCCTGCAAAGCGGCATGCGGCTGCGGCTGGGCGACTATGTGGTGTGGGTCGATCTGCAGACGGCCAAGACCGAAGCGCCGGCCCACAGACCCTCGGCGCCCGCCAGCAATCCGGCGGCGTCGCGGGCGCCGGTCAGCCTCGGCGGCGATGATTTCTTTTCGTCCACGACGCAAGAAGAGCCGGGACGGCCGCGACCCGCCGACCTGCCCGATCCGTTCGAGAAGCCGGTGCCGGGCGCGTTCGCACGTGCGCAGTCCAACGAACGCAGCTCGCAGGCGTTCGACGATCCGTTCAGCCTCGATCCCGTGGCGACGCCGGCGCCTGAGCCCAATGACAGAAACGGCGCCAGGCCATCGTTCGCCGATCCTTTCGGCCTCGACTCCGCCCCGCTGTCGAGAGAGCCGAGCAGATCCAGTTCCGGGCAGCCACCGGCCTTCGATGACGGGTTCGGTTTTGGCCCCGCCGAGTCCACCAGCCTCGACGCCGGCGCAACGAATAGCGGCGCAAGCGAAGCGCCCTCCCCTGCCCCCTCTCCCGCGCCGTGGGATCTGCCCGCCCGCGCAGCCGAGCCATCGCCGCGGCAGCCACCGCCAGCTCCGTCTCCGCCACCGCCGCGCGCTCCCGTCCGGCAAGCCGCGGCGCGGCCGTCGGCCGGACCGTCGGACACCGAATTGCGCGCTGCTTTCCTGCGCGGCATGGGCATGGACGAAGCCGATTTTCCCGGCCGCGATCCGGTGGCCGATATGGAAAAATTCGGCCGCGAATACCGGCTGATGATGGAAGGCCTGATGCAGCTTCTGCGCAAGCGCGCCGAAGAGAAGGGCAACGCCCGCGTCGCGCAGACCGTGGTTGGCGCATCCGAGGTCAACCCGCTCAAATTCCTGCCCTCGGTCGACGATGCGCTGGTGACCATTCTGGCCGAGCGCAGCCCCGGCTTCCTCGGCGCCGATGCGGCGATCAGGGACGCGGTGCGTGATCTGGCGCAGCACCACGTTCGCGCCTGGCGCGGCGTGCAGGGCGCGCTGAAACGCATGATCGACCGCTTCGATCCGGCGGCGATCGAACAGGAACTGAAGTCGAGTTCGGCGATCGGCAATCTGCTGACCGGCGGGCGCGGCGCAAAACTCTGGGAACTGTACCAGAAACGCCACCGTGAAATCGCTCACAGCGCGGAGACGCGTTTTCTGGGCGAGATCGGCGCTGATTTTAGGGATGCATATGAGGAGGACTAGGACATGATCGACAGACGCGACTTCATTCTTGCCTTGGGCGCGACAGGATTGCTGACGGCTTGCCAGAGCGGCCCGCCGAAGCCCTCCGTCATAACGGTCAATCTTGCCGGCGGCGCCGGCATGAATCCGGGACCGGGCGGCGGCGACAGGCCGGTGACGGTCATGATCCTGCGCCTGAAGAGCACCGGCGCCTTCAATTCGGCCGACTATTTTGCTCTGCAGGGCGGTGCTGGCGCGGCACTTGGCGGCGATCTGATCGGCTCCGATACGATTTCGGTCGGGCCGGGCAAGACCGCGTCGAAGACGATCACGGTCGAACCGGAAGTGGCCGCACTTGGCTTCGTCGCGCTGATCAGGGACCCCACCGGACGCAGCTGGCGCACGACCAAGTCGGTTTCGCCGGGATCGAAGTTCACCATCAATGTGACGCTCGGCAGCGGCGGCATTTCCGCCTAGCGGCGGCAATTCCGCAAAGCCGCGCCAGAGTGATGAGCAGGAAGCAGAGAGTGCCGGCATGAGCGATGCAAACAGGGTGCTGTGGTCGGAGGGGCTTTTCCTTCGCACCCAGCATTTCCAGCAACAGGACCGCTTCTTCGAGGCGACGGTGCGCGGCGCCTTGCAGGCCGGGCATCTGCATACGTTCGGCTTTCGAACGCTGACGCTCGACCAGGCACAGCTCGATGCCGGCCAGATCTCGGTGCTTTCGGCGCGCGGCATCTTTCCCGACGGGACGCCGTTTGCGATCCCCGAGACGATGGATGCGCCGCGGCCTCTGGCGGTGACGCCGGAGATGGGCGCGGGACCGGTGCTGATAGCGCTGCCGCTCGAACCGCCCGGCGGCGTCGGCTTCGACCCGGCCCACGCCGAGCCCTCGGGCGCACGCTATCGCGGCCGGATCGTGTCGGTGCGCGACGCCGTGCATGGCGGCTCCGATCCCGAGGAGATCGAGATTGCGCGGCCGCAGGCGCTGTTGCTGGCGCCGGGCACGGCTGTCGGCGGCTACACGGCCCTGCCGGTGGGCGAACTCAAGGGAGTGCGCGCCGATGGCGGCGTGGCCTTGGACGACACGTTCCTGCCGCCGACCTTGGTCATCGGCGCGGCGTCCTGGTACAGCCGCCTGCTGCAGGAGGTGGTCACCGGCCTCGACCAGATCGCCGAAGCGCATGGCAAGATGGTGCTGGGCGGCCCGGGCCGCAGCGTCGAGGATCTTCTGATCCTCAACCTGGTCAACGCCGCGCGGCCGCGGCTGGCGCACATGCTGGCGCAGGACGTGTTCCATCCGGCCGAGGTCTATATGGAGCTTGCCGGTCTCGCCGGCTCGATGGCCACCTACGGCTCGAGCGCAAGGCGACTCGGCGAACTGCCGGTTTACGACCACATGGCGCCGGGGCCAGCCTATTCGGCGCTGGCCGACGCGCTGCGCTCGCTGATCCTCAGCCTGCGCTACATCGAGCCGAAATCGCGCGCGCTGCCGGTCATGCGGCATGCCACCAATGTGTGGAAGATCCGCATCGACAACCCGAAACTTCTGGTGGCGAGCCGGATCGTGGTGCGGATCGGCTCCGAACTGTCGGAGGATGCCTTGCGCAAGATTTTCGTCAATCAGGCGACTGTGGGATCGGCCAGCGAATTCGAAGGGTTGTGGAAGTCGCGCCTGCCCGGCATTCCGCTAAAACCATTGCATTCGCAACCGCGCGAAATTCCCTATGACGGCGACCGGCTGTGCCTCGAACTCGACCAGAAAAGCGAGCACTGGGCCTCGCTGCTCGAAGCGCCCGGTTTTGTGATCGGCGTTTCGGGCGTGCTGCCCAGCGAACCGCAGGTCGACTGCTACTCGGTCAACAGGTGAGATGATGAGCAGGGACGATCCATTCGGACTGTCCGAGGATCGGGAGCGCACGCGCATCCGTCTGAGCGGAGCGCCGACGCCGCGCGCCATGCCCCTGCCGGCGTCGGGCGTCATCGCAAAGCGCTCGTCGCGCGCGCATCCGAACGCACTCGTCAACGCGTTCGCGCCTTTGCTCGAATTTGCGCCCGAGCTGGAAAACGCGCTGCCGCCGGAAAATCCCGAAGCGCTGCGTACGAGGCTGCTCGATGAACTCGTGCGCTGCCGCGACGCCACCATGGCGCAAGGCTCTTCGCTCGAGCGCGCCGACCAGGCGGCATGGCTGGTGGCGGCGCTGCTCGACGACCTGGCGCTGAACACGCCGTGGGGCGGCGCCAGCGCCTGGCCGCGCCAGCCACTGGTGGTGATGCTGCGCGGCGACGTCGATGCCGGCGCGCAATTCTTTGCCCGTCTCGAAGACCTTGAGCGCCATCCCAACCGCGACCGCGAAATGCTGGAACTGCAGTATCATTGCATGGCGCTCGGCTTCCGCGGCAAATATCGCGTGCCCGGCCGCTCCGGCGACCGTTCGCTCAATGCCGTGCGCGTCGCGGCAGCGCGTTTCCTGCGCGACAGCGACGCCGAAGGCGCACCATTGTCGCCCAACTGGAAGGGCGTGATCGCGTCGGACGAACCGCAGCGTTTCATCGTGCCGATCTGGGTGATGGTGGTGGCCGCCGCGGTCATCGCGACCGCCATCCATATTGGCCTGTCGATGGGGCTGAGCAGCCAGGCAGTCGAGCTTTCGACGCTGGTGCGCGCTTTGCCGCCGCCGACGCGCGCCGATGTCACGCGCGCGGCCCCCAAGGCCGACGCTCCGCCGCCTCTGCCGGTTGCCGTCGACTACGCGCTGCTGCCGGAATTCCAGAAGGCAGCGCCGGCGGACACGAGCAAAGCGCTGAGCGGCACGGAGAGCGTCTCGCTGGCCAAGCTCGTTATCCAGGCTTCCAGCCCCGAACTCTTCCAATCGTCGCGTCCGACACTCACCCAGGGCTATGAGCCGCTGGTCGAGTCCATCGCCAAGGTGATCCTCGACAACAAGGACCTGATCGGAAAGATCACAGTGGTTGGCCATACCGACAATGTGCGCCTGCAAAAGTCCAACCCGCTTGCCAGCAACCAACGCCTGTCGGAAGCCCGCGCCGAAACCATAGCCGAGCTTCTGGTACAGGCCGGCGTGCCGAAGGAAATCATCTCTTCCGAAGGCCGCGCCGAAAGCGATCCGGTGGCCGACAACTCCACGCGGGAAGGCCGTGCGCTCAACCGCCGCGTCGAAGTGCTGGTCGAGAAGAGGCTGTGACATGTTCATCCTGCGCTTCCTCTGGGCTGTCCTGACCTCGCGTTTCCTGTGGACGCTGATCGGCCTTGCGCTGCTGTCGCTGATCATCTGGGTGTTCGGCCCGATCGTGCGGGTCGGCGATTACGTGCCGATGGCGTCGGAGACGGTGCGCATCGTCATCATCGCGCTGCTGGTGATCTTCTGGCTGATCTGGCTGATCGTTGCCCAGCGCCGGGCGATCCGCGCCAACCGCATGTTCGTCGCCGAGATCGCAGCACCCGTCGAGGAAAAGCGGCTTACCCCCGGCGAGGAAAATGTCGCTGCCGTCGGCGCCAAATTCCAGGACGTGATGGTCGAGCTGAGGCGGCGCAAGCTCGGCAACCGCAAATTCCTGCGCGAGATGCCGTGGTATGTCATCGTCGGCCCGCCGGCGACCGGCAAGACGACGGCCTTGCGCCAGTCCGGCCTCAACTTTCCGATCGACCTGACCGACGACCTGCAAGGCATCGGCGGCACGCGCAACTGCGACTGGTTCTTCTCCGAAAACGCGGTGATGATCGACACGGCCGGACGCTATGTCCAGCAGGAGAGCCAGCCCGATGTCGACGCCGCAGAATGGCTGGGCTTCCTCGACCTGTTGAAGAAGCATCGTGGCCGGCGTGCGCTGAACGGCGTCATCGTCGCGCTTGGGATCGATGCGCTCTCCGAGGGCGACGAAGCCGTCAAGGCGCATGGCCGCAAGATCCGCAGGCGCCTGGCCGAGCTCGAGGAGCGGCTGGAAATCCGCTTGCCGGTCTATCTCATGCTGACCAAGGCCGATCTCATCAGAGGCTTCGAGGCCTTCTTCGGCGGCCTGTCGACACAGGCGCGCGAACAGGTCTGGGGCACGACCTTCCCGCTCGACGCGCGTGTCGACGCCAAGACCATCGCGGGTGAAATCTCGACACTGTCGAGGGAGCTCGAAAAGCGGCTGGTGCCGCGGCTGGAAGACGAAGACAAGCTTGCCGAACGCGCCGAAATCTTCCGCTTCCCGGCGCAGCTGCAAAGCTTGTCCGAGCCGATCCAGGTGCTGGTCGAGGCGATGTTCGGCGAGAGCCGCTACGAGGAAGCCGCCTGGCTGCGCGGCCTCTATCTGACCTCGGCGACGCAGGAAGGCGCGCCGATCGACCGGCTGACCGCCGCACTCTCCTCCTCCTTCGGCCTGCCGGCGCGGCGCTCGATGCCGGCGCAGCGTTTTGAAAAGCGCAGCTTCTTCCTGAAGAACCTTTTGACCGAAGTGATCTTCAAGGAGGCCGGGCTCGGCACGTTCGATCCGCTAGCGCAGCGCCGCCGCAGCTGGATCTGGCGCGGTGCCGCCGCCGCCTGCGCGACCGCCGCCATCCTGGCCGGCTCGCTGTTCACCTGGTCCTACTATGACAACCGCAATGCGATTGCCGCGCAGGCCGGCCAGTTCGAGGCACTGCAGGCGCCGCTGACCTCGACGGCCACAACGCCCGCCTCGGTGCAGCAGCCGGCGATGGACGTTGCCCTCAACGCCATGGACGAGGTCGCCAATGCCCGGACTGCGCCGCCCGACAAGGCGCAGGATTTGCTTGGGCCATCGGCTTCCGCCGAGCTGATGCGGGCGCAGACCGACACCTACGACCACGCTTTGCGCAACGTTCTCGAGCCACGCATGGTGGCACTGCTCGAAGCGACGATGTGGCGGCAGATCCGCGATCCGGATTTCATGCTGGGCGCGCTCAAGACCTACCGCATGATGACCGGCCTGTCGCAGATGGATTCGGATTTCGTGCAGAATTGGTGGGTGAACGACCTGCCGGAATTCGCGCCGGCCGCTCCCTTCCCGACCGCCGATGCCGAAGAGCATCAGCTGGCTGCGATCCGCCGCATGGCGGTCGATGACAGCTACATCGCGCCCGACCAGGCGCTGGTCGCCGAAGCGTTGAAGACGGTCTGCACGATCTCGCTGCCGGCGCGCGCCTACAAGCAATTGCTGGCCGATCCGGCGGTGGCCGGATTGAAGGAATGGATCCCCGCCAATTTCGCCGGCCCAAACGGCGCCAAGGTGTTTTCGCGGCGCTCGGACAAGACGCTGCGTGTCGGCATATCAGGCGCCTTCACCTATGACGGTTTCCACGATGCGATCCTCGACCGGGTCGAGGATGTCGCCGCGCAGGCTGCCCTCGATCGCGCGGTGTTTGCCGGCGGCTGTTCGGAAAATTCCGAAACGTCAGTGTCGGCGCTGTCGGAAGACATTCTGAAGCTCTACTACGACGACTACATCGCGCAGTGGGACAGTTTCCTGCGTGACATGCGGCTGGCGCCGCTCAGCGACCTCAACATTGCCTCAGAGAATCTGAAGGACCTGTCGAGCGCCGATTCCGCGCTGAAGCGGCTGCTGACGGCGGTGGTTCAGGAGGTCGACCTCACCCGTTCCGACGAGGCGCCGGCGACCGACGACAAGGCGGCGGCCAAGGGCGGCTCAAAACTGCTGGGCAAACTCGGCAAGCTTGGCAAGATCGTCAAGACCGGCGCCAAGCTGTTGCCGCGCGCCGGCTCAGCCAGCGAAGTCGACCTGACCGGCACGCTGGTGGCCGAGCACTTCAAGCCGCTCAAGAGCACGATTGCCGAGGTCGACGGCCAGCCGCCGGCGCTCGATGCCGCGGTGGTGGCGCTGACGGCGCTGTCCAATGTGCTGCAGACGGTGACCGCCAATCCCGACCCGCAGGACGCGATCAAGAAACAGGGCGGCTTGGCCGAGCTGACCGGCGCCGTTGCCAGGCAGGCGCAGATCCTGCCCGACCCGGTCAACACCTGGCTCTCCGGCATTGCCGGCGACACCAGCGGGCTGACGCAGAAGGCCGTGGCCTCCGAGCTCAACGCCATCTGGCGCGCCGACATCCTGCCCTTCTGCCAGGCCGCGCTCAACGACCGCTATCCATTCAGCCCCGACAGCGCCGTCGACGTCAACGTGCGCGACTTCGCCCGCCTGTTCGGACCGGCTGGTATGATCGACGGCTTCATCAACGACCATCTGATCAGCTATGTCGACACTTCGGCACAACCGTGGAAATGGCGCGCCGATTTCGGCCTCGACCCATCCGCACTTGCCGCCTTCGAGCAGGCGCGGCGCATCCGCGACGATCTCTTCCCGGGTGGCCAAGGCCCAGTGATGGCCTTCACGCTCGAACCGACCGACCTGTCGCCAAACGTCACCCGCGTGACGCTCAATCTCGACGGCCAGAACCTCGTCTATTTCAACAATGCGACGCGGCCGCAGCCGATGACCTGGCCCGGCAAGGACGGCACCGGCGTCATCTCGCTCGCCTTCCAGCCAATCGATGGCTCGCCGGAAATCATGCTCAACGAGACCGGCAGCTGGGCGTGGCTGCGGATGCTGCGCGGCGGCCGTTTCACCGGCACCTCGCTGTCCGACGTCTATAGCCTGCGGCTGGGAACGAAAGGCATGTACGCCGACTTCAAGCTCAAGGCGGCGAGCGTCGAAAATCCCTACAACCTCCAGATGTTCAAGAAATTCTCATGTCCGCCGCAGATCTAATCCTGCCCGGCTTTTACGGCAAAATGCCAGCCACCGGCGATTTCGTGACGCGGCGGCTGACGGGCGAGTTCGTGCGCGGCTGGGATCGCTGGCTGGCGCAGCATCTGGTGCCGCTGTTTGGACAGGACATCTGGGCCCCCAGCACGGCGTTGCGGTTTCTGGCCGGCCCGAATTCCTTCGGCGCGTCGGCGGGCATCATCCTGCAAAGCGCCGACAAGGTTGGCCGGAAATTTCCGCTGAGCGTTGTCGCGCAACTGCCTGGAGCCCCAGTTACGCTCACGCATGCCGAAGCCTGGTTTGCCGGGATCGAAGAGGCGGCAAGCGCCGCCCGACAGGGTGAACTGACGCCCGACGAACTCTATGCAACGCTCGCCGAACTGTCTGTACCACCGGTCGAGCCAGGCGAGGAGCTGATCGCCGACATGGTGATCTGGACCCGATACTCCGACATTTTCGACATCGATCCGCAAGCACCGCAAGCGACGCTGGAGACAATCCTTGCCGGCAGTTGGGAGACCAACTGATGGGAGCGCAACTCTGATGTTCGTCAGCCAGAACACCACCCCGTTTCTCGCGGAGACTTTTCCCTATCAGGATAAGCATTGCGTGAAGTTTTGCGTCGCGGTCGTTCGCGCGACATACGATGTCGATGAGCAAGGCAACTGCACGCCCAGCAAGACGCAGTCACCTTTCGTCTACGCCGATACCCACTACGGCGATCCGGAAGTCACGTCCATTCACGTCGAGACCGACTTTGCCCCCGTCAAACCCAAATGCGAGGTCCTGCTCGATGCCATGGCGGTCGCTCCGAAAGGGAGGCAGGCGGAGGCGGTCGAAGTTCGTCTGGTTGGGCCGGGACTGGACAAGCGCGCGGTGGTCACTGGCCAAAGGCGCTGGTTCAGAGGCGGGCTGGGCATTCAGGCTTCGCGGCCGACACCCTTTGTTTCAATGCCCCTGGCATGGCACCTCACCTTTGGCGGCACCGACCGAACGGATCCCGATCCGGCGAAGCATCGCAGCGACCCCGTTAACCCGATCGGCAGCGGCTACCTTGTCGGCCAGAGTGACATTGATGGAACCCCGCTGCCGTGTGTCGAGCGCCCGGAATCCCGAATGCGCATCTGGAACGACCGACCAAAACCGATCGGCTTTGGTCCCGTGCCGCGCTTTGCCAAGGAGCGCGCCCGTTATGCCGGCACCTATGACAAACACTGGATGGACAACGTGCTGCCATTCCTGCCGCAGGATTTCGACGACCGGTATTTTCAGGCCGCGCCGCAAGACCAGTGGCTGGATAAGCTTAGCCCGGGAACGATTTTCGGCTGCGTGAACATGAACGAGTCGGGCCGGTTCAAGGTCATTGTACCGATGTTCGGGGTGCCCATTAGATTCATGTATGACGATCACACAGAGCACAAGGTCGTGAACCCCGATACGCTCAATCTGATCCCGCATGAAGGCAAGATCGTGCTGGTCGGTCGCGCTGCAGTGACGCTACCGCGCAAATTCGTGCGGCTCCAGCAGGTCCAGGTAGGGTCGACGCCCAAAGAGCTTGCGGTCAAGCCGCACTATGCCGGCCTTGGCGAGGCGGTTGCTGCGCTCTCCAAGCTGCGAGGTCGACGCCGATGACGGTCGTCAGCTGCGTCAGCCTCGTTTCGCCGGTCGGCTACACCGCCGCCGCGACCTGCGCGGCGCTGCGGGCCGGCATCGCAGCGTTCGAGGAACTCGACTATCGCGACCGCATGGCGATACCGATCCGCGGTGCGCGCGTCGACGCCATCGCGCCGTCCAGACGCGGGCGTGAGCGCCTGCGCATGCTTGCGCGTCTGGTGCTGGAACACATCGAACCCGACATCGGAGCGGTGCTGCCCTGGGCGCAGATGCCGCTGATCCTTTGCACCCGCGAGAAGGAAACGCCAGGCGCGCGGCTGAACGGCATGTTCGCCGACCTGCATTTTCCCGATGGCTCGGCGGTGAACGAGAGGCGCACGGCGCATATTGCAGCCGGCCAGCCCGCCGCCTTCGCAGCGCTGATGCAGGCGCGCAAGATGCTCGACGAAGGCGCTCCGGCATGCATTGTCCTTGCGATCGACTGCCTCGTCGACGCACGCACACTAGCGTGGCTTGATCGCTACATGCGGCTTAAGACGAGCGTGACGACGGACGGGCTGATCCCCGGCGAGGCCGCATGCCTGGCGGTCGTCAGCCACCGTCCGTTAACGCCGAGCCATGTCACCGTTCGCGGTCTGGCGCTTGGCGCGGAAACCGCTACCGCGATCAGCGAGGAGCCTTTCCGCGCCAACGGGCTGGCCGGCGCTTTGAGGACGGCGCTCGCCGAGGCGCGCACCGAAATGCACGAAGTCGCCTTCCGCCTCAGTGACGTGGCGGGTGAATCCTATGCTTTCGAGGAACTCGTCATCGCGCAGATGCGCAACATGCGCCAGTCGCGGCCGGAACAACCAGTTTGGCACGCCGCCGACTGCATCGGCGACACCGGGGCGGCCGCGGGGCTGATCCAGCTTGCATGGGCGGAGCAGGCTTTCAGCCGTAACTACGCCCCTGGCGGGTTAGCAGCTCTGCATGGCAGCTCAATGGCCTTCGGCGGACGTGCCGCCGCCATCGTCTCGGCTTGAGGAGGGCGAAATGACCAAGAACGTCTTCGCCGGAATGTGGGAAATCGCCGCCGAAAACGGCATGAACAAATCGATCGCGCGGTTCCCCGACGTTTGCATGTCGCCGCCTTCGCCGCCGGCAGGGCCGATCCCGATCCCCTATCCGGATACGTCGTTTTCCAACAATTTGAAATCTGGCTCCAGCACCGTGAAGATCGGCGGCAACGGCGCCGCCCTGGCGCAGAAATCCTACTACAAGGAACCTATGCTCGGCGACGAGGCGGCGACACGCACCTTCGGCGCCAACGTCGTCACGCATCAGATCACCGGCAAAACGTTCTTTCAGGCCTGGTGCATGGACGTTAAGTTCGAAGACAAGAATGTCTGCCGGCATTTCGACATTACAACCAGCAACCATGCTTCGGCGGCGACCACGACCGCACCGCTTGTGTCGCTGGAAATGCAGAACCTCGCCGATTCGCAATATGCCATCGACAACGGTGTTTGTCCTTGCTGCGGCGATGCGTTGCATGAGTGGCAGCGCGATCCGGACAGCACTGAAACGCCCAAGAAGCCTTACAAGGCAGTCACTTCAACGGAGTTCTGGCAATCACGTGTCGATCGGTTGCCGGCAGGCGCAAACAAGACCAACATGGAGGCGAAATTCAAGGATTTCGTGATGGCGAAAAGCGCGGCACGCGCCAACAGTCGCGCCGGAGGGGCTGGTTGCAACAACGTCCATCCTAGTGAGACGAGTGGTTGCGCCATCCATTTCGAGATACCGCAAGGCAAACGACATCCAGACCCGGACAATCCTGGCAGTGTTCTGACGACATCCGGGCTGTGCGCAAAGGATTTTGGACATGCAAAGAAGATGCGCATCGATGCGGTTTGGTCGGCGAAAACCGGAACCCCGGCGGTGGGCGGCACGTCGCGAAATCATATTACACCGAAACAGGCCGGCGGATGCAACGACCCGAACAATGTGGTCCCGGAAAACATGATGGGTGGCCCCGAATGCCAACAGATCGAGGATCTGCAGAGCGATCTTGAGGTCGGCACCAACAGTCTGGTCTGAGAGCGAGGATTGGCGTTTGACAAAAGAGAGTTTCGCTTCCGATCAGCCGTTCCGGCCGTTGGCTCTCGGATTCTTCATTGAAGAAAATAACGGGCTGACTGACGCCAAGCCGATCGTGCAGGGTTCCGACTGGCAGCGGATTTACGCCGTAAATCTACTCTGCCGGCAGGGTGACTTCTCTAAAACGCGCCACGTAGCTCCAATTCTCGTGCGCAATACTGAAAGCTTGATCTGGTCGGCGGGCATCAACATCATCGCGTCTGCCGGCAGATGGGAAGATGTACAGAAAGCGCTAGGTGTCTTTCAGGAACGCATGGACACACCGTGGGTTCGGTACAATATGTCGCTATTGCTCGGGCTGTCCTGCGACCTGCGCGCGGTCGACCCGCTGCTGACGATATACGGGCGCTGCACGGACCCAGAGGAGGACGGGGATCAGACGCTGCGTGAGCTTTCCTATTTGCTGGAAGCGGCAAACAAGGAGATATTCGGTGGCGGCGCCGCCGAAATCGAGCATCAGCGTATCGTGAATCTTGCAGCGCCCTTGCGAGACGCGCTCTCCCGTTCGGTTCAAGGGACAAAAGTGTTCGAAAGCGAGACGTTCGATGTCGTAAGGCTCGCAACGCGTCTATTGGCGCAGGCGGCGAACGGAAATTTGCAGAGCGAGCGGTTTTATCGTGGCAGGCTGATATTCGAAGCGAATACCGGCGTGAATTGTTCTTCGTTCTTCAATGAACTGGGGCGTCCAGACCGCCTAGCCATCATGGCCATTCTCGAGGAATTCTTCGACGGCAACCCACGAGGAAAATATCAGCCCGGGCAGCGCTACTTCTTTGGCCATCCGATCCTACCATAGCGTTTTACTGTTTCACAGCAACAGTGATCCGCTCTATCTCTTTCTGAGTAATTCCCGGCGGAAAACCGCTCACACTTTTCCTGGAATTGCTTGGGATCACACCACGCAGTTTTGAGCCCGCCAGGAGTCCACCCGATCCGGGACAGCGACGCCCACCACCTCATCATCGAAAAACTCTGCAAACGCCGGTCCCAAATCCGTCGGGTCGACTGTGAACATCTTCGTCTCGGCGCGCGCTTCTGGAAAGAGCTCCAGAAATGCCGCGCAAGCTGCGACGGCGAGATGGGGCTCCCTCATCCGCTCGATCAGCCATGGCAGGATCGCACGATCACCCAGCATACCTGCACCCCGCACCGAAAGTGGTGCGGTGGCGGCCGATTTCATCAACCCGCCCATCCAGGCACGCACGTCCTTGGCGGGACCAGCCTTGATGGCGCCACGCAAAGCGGTCAGCGCTTCGGGCCCTCCGGCGATAGCCGCCTTGCGCAATTCGGCTCGCGCCAGATCGCCGGAACCCAGTTCCGTTAGCGCCCATCCAGCCCAAAGCCGCACGACGGCGTGCTCGGACCCCAGCGCCGACGCCATATCGCGCGCGAGATCGGCTCGCTTCAGTCGCCCGGCCAGACGCAAGGCGAATGCACGCGTCGTCGCTTCGGGGTCGTTGACCAGTCGATCAAGCAACTGCCTGGGATCGACGCTATGCTCCAGGCAGGCGCCCACCGCGAGATAACGCTTGTACGCGTCTGGCGCCACCAGCCAATCGCGAACGAGGTGCGCTATTTTGGCCGGCTTGTGCCAGCCCAGCGCGCCGATCAGACCGCGGCGTTCGTCCACTTCTTTTGCCGCCGCCACGACCTCCTCCATGCGCGAAGAGTCGCCTTGCTCGACCGCCATCCAGCCAATGACAAAAAACTCGCCCTTGTCCGGAAAGTCGTCGAGCTGACGTTCGGCTGCCGGCCATGCGGCCGTACCGGCGATCCGCAGACCATCCAGATTGACATCGATGCGTTCACCGATCTCGCTGATCACCGCCTCGTCCGGCGGATCCTCCTGGCCCCAGCTGTCCCGCTGTGCCCATAGAAACGCCGCCTGCTCGACGTGCTGGCGCACAGCTTCCACCGCGATGCGTCGCGCCGCCGGGACGAAGAGCTGTTTGCCTGCCGACGCCATCAGTTCAGATTGATCGATCCGCCACGGATGCGTTGCGCGCCGCTGGCATGGCTGGTGATGTGAGCGCCACGAATTGTGATGCGACCATCCGCTTCCATCAGGATCGTCGCCTTGCCGCATCTCAGTTCCAGACAGTCGTCGGCGGTGATTCGTACACGCTTTCCGTCGCGGACGACGTGTGGGTCTGCCTTGGCGCGGCTTGGCTCGACAATGCGACCGACAATGAGCGGCTTGCGTGGATTGCCTTCCTGAAACAGCAGGGCCACGTCGCAGCCGATCATGTCAGATGACAGTTCGCACAGACTGCGAGCAGGCAACGCCGTCTTCTCGGGATTGCCGGGAAAAACGACCAGCGGGGCGTCTTCTCCAAACCCAAGGAAGGCGCCGATGACAACGCCGTCGATCTTCGTCTTGAGCCTGCTCATTGTCGCCCTCAGTTCTCGTTGATCTTCGAGCCTTTGATAATCACGTCGCTTGAGGCCTTGATGTTGATCTTGCCCGAGCCCTTGACGGTGATATCCTTGCCCTCGATGATGATCGTGCCATCCTTCTTCATCACAATCTGCGCGCTACCGGTCTTGAGCGTGATGGATTCTTTGGCATCGAGTGTAAAAGTCTTGCCGACATCTATGACGCCGCTCTCGCCGACATCGATCTTGCTGCCCTTGGCGATCTTGAGCATATGACCCCCACCGACATCGGTGGCATCGTTGGAGGCAATGGTGGCGCTGCGCGAAGCGCCTACACTGGTCGCTTGCGATGCGCCGATCGCAACGGTCTGTCCGGCGCCGATACTGATGTCTTGTCCTGCCCCGATGGTCCAGGAATCACCGGCCCCAATGGAATGGTCCTGGCTGATACCTACCGTCACGGAGCGTGTCGCGCCGATAGTATTGGTCTGCACCGCGCCCACGGTTCGGGTCTCGGAGGCCCCAACGGTATCGATGCGCGCCGCACCGACCGTGATCGTCTGCACAATCGCCACGGTCTGCGTGTGATTGGCACCGATGGTCTCCGTCGAATTCGAACCGATGCCTATCGTCTCGTTCGACCCGACAGTCAGCGAGCGGTTGACGCCGACCGTCTCTGTGTCATTGTTGCCGATATTGGTGGTCTGATCGACGCCGACCTTGACCGTCTTGTTGTTGCCGACGTCCTCGTCGAGGTTGTGGCCGACGGAGTGCTTGGCGTCGTGGTCGATGCGGTCGGACTGGTCGTGCTGGACCGTCTTGTTGCGGTCGTGCTTGATCAGAAGGTGATGGTCCTTCTGCGCCTGGAAATTGACCAGTTCGGAGCCGGCCTTGTCTTCGAACATCAGTTCGTTGTAGCCGCCGCCACCCTTCGACGAATTGGACTTCCAGCCCGACTGGGTGGCGTTGCCGGGCAGCCCGTAGGGCGGCATCTGCGAGGCGTTGTAGACCCTGCCGGTGATGATCGGCAGATCCGGATTGCCTTCGATGAAATCGACGATCACTTCCTGGCCGATGCGCGGAATCTGGATGAAGCCCCAGCCGCTGCCGGCCCAGGTCTGCGACACGCGCACGAAGCAGGAGCTCTTCTGGTCCTTCTTGCCCAGTCGGTCCCAGTGGAACTGCACCTTCACCCGGGCATATTTGTCGGTGAATATCTCCTCGCCGGACGGACCGACCACCGTCGCCGTCTGCGGCCCGCGCATGATCGGCCGCGCCGTGATCCGTGGCGGCCGGTAAGGCACTGAGGTCGGCGCCACGCCGAGCACGACCTTGAAATTCTCGCCGTCGGTGTCGACGCCGGCGCGGTAGCCCGGATCGAACAGCCGATATTCGGCGCTGACGACCAGATACTCCTTGTTCTGGTCCTTGCGCGGAAAACCGTCGAGCTTGAAGGTGCAGCCGGAAAACAGGCCGCGCACGGTGCCGACGGCGGCAATGCGCATATGCGGCGCCTGGATTTCCTCGCGTCTGATCGCCGCCAGGCTGTCGCCGCGGCCGACCTCCAGATGCGCGCCGGGGTGGCGATAGTTCTCGCCGGCGGCCTGCTTGTGGCCGAAGGGCTGTGCCGACTTCGCCATCAAATCGGCGGCTGGCTTCTCGAAATCGTAGTCGGTGTGGGCATAGGCGCCCGGGCGCACGGCGCTGCCTGGGATCCATTCCGTGATGTATTCGACGTCGCGGCGCGAGCCCTGTCCTTCGAACTGATAGAGCACGGTCTCATAGCCCGGCGCCGGCTTCAGCTTGCTCATGGCGTCGGCCAGGATCAGCTTGTGCTCGCCCTCGGCGTGCTCGAAGAAGTACATGATGCCTTCGTGCTCGAGCAGCCGCTGCACGAAATCGAGGTCGCTCTCATCGTACTGCACGCAATATTCGCGCGGCGGATAGGAGCCCTGCAGGCGCTTTTCGAATTTGGCGATGCCGCCATATTTGGAGAAAATCTCCTCGACGATCTCGACGGCGGTCTTGTCCTGGAAGATGCGGCAGTCGGTGGTATTGCCGAGGAACCACAGCCATGGCCTGACGACCGCCTCGTAGTAGGCCATCCTGTCTTCGATGCGGGTAAGGCGAAACTCGGCGATGAGGCCGCTGAACCAGCGTTTGGGATCGGACTCGCCTTCGATCGAAACGACGCCGCCCAGCATCTTCAGCGGATCGATATCCGCATTGGTGCTGACAAATCCCACGGTGTAGGCAAGACAGCGGCTGATCTCGTCGCGGCCGACGAGATGCGTGAAGGTCAGCAGCTCGGCGCCGACCGGCGTCTGCACAAGTGCGGCGCGTTGTTCACTCGGCATGGGTCGTGCCCCTCCTGGACGCGGCCGGAGCATGATCCCTAGAAGTGGGTCCGGTTTTCGGAAAAGATCATGCTCGAACAAAGAAATAGAGCCCATCCCGACTTGTCGGGATGGAACAGGCTCTAGTGTGGCAGGTTCGAAGCCCTTCTTGTGTTAACGACCTCACGTTCAGGGACTTTTCTGAATTTGCCACCCAGAGCCATGTTGAGCCTACCACATGTTCTGTGGCAGACCAACGAGGACAAGCGGCAGGCGGGTCCTGTTTGCGCCGCTTTCGCCAGTGTGAAACGCCGCTCTCCCGCAGTGCCCGCAAACTGCTAGACTGCGGCGCATCGGATCAATGGGAAGGCCAGCGGTCGACAGGCCATATTGCATGTTCATCAGTCTGCAGATCAGCAATGTCGATGTCCTGCCTGCCGGGCTGCCGCCCGGTTACGCATCACGCGACCGCGGCTTCGAGATCGGGCGCGAGAACTGCGCCTGGACCTTGCCCGATCCGGACAAATTCATCTCCGGCCGGCATTGCGAAATCCGCTATGAAGGCGGCGCTTTCTTTCTCCACGACGTCTCGCGCAACGGCACCTTCGTCAACGGCTCGAACCAGCGCCTGGCCGGCCCGCACCGGCTTGCCCAGGGCGACCGGCTCCGGATCGGCCGCTATATCGTGTCGGTATCGATCGATGACGGCAACGCAGCCTTCGGTGGCCATGGCTCGACTCAACGGCAGATGCCCGCCGGATCCTTTCCGGACCATGTCGCAGTGCCCCGGTCGCCGACCGCGCCACCGGCTTCGGTCTCCGGCCGGCCACAGCAAGCCGACGAGATCCTGCGCGCGATTGCGGCCGGCGCCGGCATTCCGCCGGAAGTGCTCCTGCTGCGCCAGCCGCATGAGGTTGCCGGCGAGATCGGCGCGGTGCTGCGGATCGTCGTCGACGAGCTGGTGCTGCTGTTGAAGGCGCGCGCCGCGGCAAAAGTCCTAGCCAAGACCAGCGATCGAACCATGATCAATTCCGCCGACAACAATCCGCTGAAGTTCGTGCCCGGGACCGACGAAATCCTCGACATCATGTTTGCGCGGCGCAGGGCCGGCTATCTCGGCGCCAGGCATAGCATCGAAGACGCATTCCACGACCTCAAGACGCATGAATTCGCCACCTTCGCCGCCATGCAGGCAGCGCTGGCGCGGCTGCTGGACGATTTGTCGCCCGAGGCGATCGCCAAGAAACTGCCGCCGTCTTCCTTTGGCTCGAGGAAGACGCACGCCTGGGATGCGATGGTCGCAACGTGGCGGGCCAAGGAGGAAGCGCACGAAAACGGCCTGCTGGACATATTCCTCACCTATTTCAGCGAAGCCTATGCCAAGGCCGCCAAACAGAAACCGACAGGCAAGGGCTGACCGACCTAGCCTGCCATGAAGCCGATCCGCAGACCGGCCGGCGACCAAAATTGCGCCGGGTTTCAATCGCAACCTTCTGAGACTACGATCACATACGACGATTGAGCACGCGGGTACGGTTGGTCGACCTCGGGGGTCTGCGGCACATGTCACGTCACGACGAGATAGCGTCCTGTGCTCCGCGTTGGCGCGGACATGGCGCTGTGCGTCGCGCTGCCGCGCGCGCGTCGGGGCACGATCGACGATGAGCTCAAAGGACGATCCTTTCGATCCGGCCGGCAAGACCGTCATCCGCCCCAGCCGCCTCAATCCCGGCCGCAAGCAAAAGACGGTTCTCGCCCGCGATGCGCCGGCGCCCAACCGCACCGTGATCGCCCCTGCCGGCATCCCGGAATCGACGGTTTTCGATCCCAACGCCGGCCGCCCGCCGCCACCGCAGGCCGATGTCACGGGGACAGTGATCTATCAAGGCGCGCCCTTCACCGCAGCGCCCGCCGATCCGTCGTTTCATGGTTCGGCCGCAACGGCAGAGACAACGCCGTGGGATGCGCTGCTCGGCGCCAGCGACAGCGTCGACTATGGCACGGCCAACCCGATCGTTGCTGCCGCGGCACCCTTGCTGATGCTGCTTGGCCACTTGCGGCTGGTGGCCATCGAAAGACAGGCCGAGCCGCTGGCCGAGCATGTCGCCGGCCTGATCGAGGAGTTCGACCGCAAGATCGCCAGGACCGATACTTCGGAAGAGGATGCGCGCATTGCCAGCTATGTGCTTTGCGAAACCGCCGACGATATCATCGCCAATCTGCCCGGCTCCGGCCGGGATGCGTGGTCGCAGCACGCCATGCTGCAGCACTTCTTCCAGGTCAAACCCACCGGCGCCGGTTTCTTCCAGGCGCTGAACACGGTGCTGGCGACACCGGAACCGCACCGCAATCTCATCGAGCTGATGCATGTCTGCCTGTCGCTTGGCTTCGAAGGCCAGTATCGCGGCCAGGCGCGCGAGGGCCTGGAGCGTGTCCGCCGCGACGTCTACGAGACGCTGGCCTATTTCCGCGCCCACGGCGACGACGACATCTCGCTGCGCTGGCAAGGCCTGTCGCTGACGTCGGCGCAAGGCTCCAGGCGGGTTCCGCTCTGGGCCATCGCCGCAGCGACGGCGGCGGTTCTGACCGCAGCCTTTTTCACGCTGCGGGTGCTCATCACCAATGATGGAGAGGCCGTCGCCGGCGAATTGCTGGCGCTCAATCCGGCGACGCCGGTCACCATCGAGCGCACCGGCTTCGTGCCGCTGACCGAGGAGGTGAAAGTCGTCGCAGCGCCAGCCACGATTGCGCAGGTCGACCGCATCCGCGCAGCACTTGGCAAGGAGATCGAAGCCGGCGGCGTCAGTGTCGGCACCAAGGGCGATTTCATCGTCGTGGAGATCAGCAACGCCTTGCTGTTCCAGTCCGGACAAGCAGACGTCAAAGCCGAGTTCGAACCCGTGGCCATCAGCATCGCGGCGGCTCTCAATGCCGAGCGCGGGCCGATCCGGATCGTCGGCCACACCGACAACGTCAAACCGAAGAAGACGAGCGCCTTCAAGTCGAACTTCGACCTCTCCGTCGCCCGGGCGCAATCGGTCGACAAGATGATCGCCGCACATTTCAGCGATCCGTCGCGGACAAAGGTCGAGGGCAAGGGCGAGGACGAGCCGATCGCCGACAACGCAACGCCCGAGGGCCGCGCCAAAAACCGCCGTGTCGATGTGATGATCCCGCGGGAGGAGACGCTGTGACCGGCTGGCTGCTGCGCATCTTCAGCATGCTCGCGCTGGCCGGCTTTGCCGCCGCTGTCTGGTTCGCCGGGCCGTTGATCCGTTTCGCCGGCGCCCGGCCGCTGGACCCCGTCTGGCTGCGCGCCGTGATCATCGGCGTCGTCGTCGGTACGGTGGCGGTCATTTATGCAATCCGGTTCTGGCGCAGGCGCAAGGCGCAAAAGGCGCTGGAGGCCGCCATGGCCAGCGCCGAGGATGACGGCAGCGACGCAAAGCTGCTGGAAACCCGCATGAACGAGGCGGTTGCGACGCTCAGGCAGTCGAGCGGCAAGCGCAACTTCCTCTACGATGTCCCCTGGTACATCGTCATCGGCCCGCCGGGAGCGGGCAAGACCACAGCATTGGTCAATTCCGGGCTGAACTTTCCGCTTGCCGGGTCGGGTCAGGCGCAGCCGGTGGCAGGAGTCGGCGGAACGCGCAATTGCGACTGGTGGTTCACCGACGAGGCGGTGCTGATCGACACGGCCGGGCGCTACACGAC
This sequence comes from Mesorhizobium sp. P2_B11, assembly GCF_056404855.1. Lineage (NCBI taxonomy): Bacteria > Pseudomonadati > Pseudomonadota > Alphaproteobacteria > Hyphomicrobiales > Phyllobacteriaceae > Mesorhizobium > Mesorhizobium sp. P2_B11. Next base: position 18,205 of record NZ_JBFUDF010000014.1, on the reverse strand, counting down.
GCAGGATTCCAACGCCCGAACCGACAGCAAAAGCTGGCTCGCCTTCCTGTCGCTGCTGAAGCGGCATCGGGCGCGGCAGCCGATCAATGGCGTCATCCTGGCGATCAGCCTCTCCGACCTGATGGCGGACGGCGAGCAGGCCGCCCATGTCGCCGAGATACGCAGCCGATTGCAGGAAATTCACACGGTTCTGAAGGTCCGCTTTCCGGTCTATGTGCTGTTCACCAAGGCGGACCTGGTCTCCGGCTTCATGGAGACTTTCGGCGGATTCGACGAAGCGCGCCGGCGCCAAGTCTGGGGCGCTACCTTCCAGACCGCGGAGCGCGGCCTGAACCTGGTCGGCGAGGCGCCGGCCGAATTCGACGCGCTGGTGAAGCGCCTGAGCGAGGAGATGAGCGAGCGGCTGCAGGCGGAGACCGATCCCGTCGCCCGTATCGCCATTTTCGGCTTCGCCGCGCAGCTCGGCGCGCTGAAGGGTCGGATCGTGCATTTCCTCGACGGCGTATTCGAGCCGACGCGCAAGCAGCTGAACGCGCCCTTGCGCGGCCTCTATTTTTCCTCCGGCACGCAAGAAGGCACACCGATCGACCAGCTGCTCGGCAGCATCGGCCGCAGTTTCGGCAAGAACGCCCAGGCGCATCTTTCCGGCACCGGCAAAAGCTTCTTCCTGCACGATCTGTTGAGCCGCGTGATTTTCGCCGAGTCCGGCTGGGTGTCCTATGACAAGGCAGCCGACAGGCGGGTGACCATCGCCCGCTATGCCGGCCTGGCGGCGATCGCGGCCACAGCGATCGCCGGGCTTGGCGTCCTCGGCCTGAGCTATTCAACAAACAAATCGCTGGTCGCCGCCACCAGCCAGGCGGCCGGCCAATATCGCCAGACAGCAGCCCCGCTGCTCAGCAACACGACGGTGTCGGATGCGGACCTCGAAACCGTCATCGGCGCGCTCGATGCGCTGCGCAGCCTGCCGGCCGGCTATGACGCAAAAGACCAGCCGACGCCGGCCAAGGCGACGTTCGGCCTCAGCCAGCGTGAGCGTATCCTGTCGGCCTCCGAGACCGCCTACCGGCAGGGGCTGGAGCGGATGTTCCGCTCACGCTTGCTGTTCCAGCTCGAACGCACGATCGAGGCCAAAATGGCCGATCCGATGGCGCTGTACGAGCCGTTGAAGATCTACCTGATGCTGGGCGGCAAGGCGCCGAAAGTGGATGACGAGCTGGTCGTCACCTGGCTGAAGCGCGACTGGGAGCAGAACCGCTACCCCGGCGCCCACAATCGCGACGGGCGGGCGCAGCTGGAGAAGCATTTGCGAGCCATGCTGGCGCTCGACGACGACCAGGACCCCACCTTCGAACTCAACCGTTCGCTGGTCGAATCCGCCCAGCGCTCGCTCGGCCGTATGACGCTCGCCGACCGCGCCACCGCGCTCATTCAGTCGGCCACCTATGCGGCGGCGCTGGACGATTTCTCGGTGTCGCAGCAGGCCGGCGCGGAAGCACCGGTGCTGTTCGAGCGCACTGACGCCAACGACCTTGCCGGCCTTCGCGTCCCCGGGCTCTTCACCCATGCCGGTTTCGACTTCTATCTGGCGCAGCTCGCCAGGGTGGCGCAGGCGCTGGTCGACGATCAATGGGTGATCGGCAGCGGCGGCGAGCAAGGCGGCTTCGACCAGGAGTTGCTGAAGCTCGGCCCCGAGCTTCTCGATCGCTACGGCAAGGGTTTTGCGGCGGCGTGGAACGAAGTGCTCGACAGGTTGAAATTCAAGGCGATGGCCGCCGACAAGCCGCAATATCTGGCGCTGTCCGCAGCCGGCTCGCCGAACTCGCCGCTGATGCAGCTGTTCGAGGCGATCGCGCGCGAAACGGCTTTGACGCAAGAGCGCAATCCGGCCGCGCCTCAGGACAGCGACCAGGAAGCCGCGGCGCGCGCCAAGGGCCTCGCCCGCATCGGCATCGAGCTCGCCGCGCGCAAATCGCAAAGCCGGGCCGGGACCGCCTTTGTCAGCACGCAAAGCCAGGATCCGGGCGCCAACATCGAAGCCCAGTTCCGCTCCGTTCAGGCTTTGGTAGCCGGCGCACCCGGCCAGCGCCCGCTCGATGCCCTGACCCAGAATTTCCGCGAAATCTATCAAAGCGTGCGGCTGGCGGCCGATGTCCCCGCGCAGACGGACCAGGCCAACGCCAATCTGCAGCTGCAGATCTCGACGCTGCGCGCCAACGCCTCGCGGCTGCCGAAGGCGCTAGCCAGGATGGTCAGTGCGGCTGCGGATGATTTCGAGGGCACTGTCGCCGAAACGTCAACCACGCATCTCAATGAAATGCTGGAAGAGACGGTCGGCCGCCCCTGCGAAGAGGTGATTGCCGGGCGCTTTCCATTCGCCCCTGCCGGCACCGACGATGTCGCGATGGCCGATTTTGCCAGGCTGTTTTCTCCGGGCGGGGTGCTCGACCGGTTCTTCGCGCAGAACCTGGCGTCGCTGGTCGACATGAGCGGCCAGGACTGGGACTGGAAACAGGACACCAAGTTCGGCCGCAATCTGGCGAAATCGACGCTGAGGAATTTTCAGCTTGCGGCACAGATACGCGCGGCCTTCTTTCCGCTCGGCGGGCCAGCGCCGTCGATCAACATCACCTTCACGCCGCTGTCGCTGCATGGCGACGCCGACATGGCGCTGCTCAATATCGATGGCCAGGTGCTGCAGGCCACCCAGGCCGGCAACACGCCGGGCCTGATTCCGTGGCCGGGCAAGACAGGTTCGGCCAGTCTCAGCCTGACGCCGGAGCTGCCGGGACGCGAGTCCGCAATCAAGTTCGACGGCCCCTGGGCGTTGAAACGATTGCTGGACAAGGGCCAGGTCACCGCCAATGGCGACAGTCTCGAAGCGCATTTCGTCATCGGCGGGCGCGATGTCGCCTACACGATCAAGACCGGGGAGGACGGCAACCCCTTCACGCTGCCGGCGCTTTCCGCCTTCAGCTGTCCAAAGGCCTTCTGATGGGGAATTGCATGGCAGGATCGGCGATTGCGGGGCGGAGCGAGAGCGGCGGCATCATGCCGTCCATCGCCTGCGGCCTAGATTTCGATACGCTAATGGATGGGGCTGTGGCAGACTGGCCAGGCGACAAGGCGTTGCGGAGGGTAGGCAAGTGAGCGGTGCCGCCTTTGAGAGCTACGGCGTCAGCCACAAGGGCTGCGTGCGCGACCACAATGAAGATAGCTACCTGGTCGAGCCGCAGATCGGCCTCTGGGTCGTGGCCGACGGCATGGGCGGGCACGAGGCCGGAGAGGTCGCGTCGGCGAGTATCGTCGAGCATCTGGCGACGATCGGCATCGCCAGCTCGGCGCCGGATCTGCGTGCGCGCTTCGAGGACCGGCTGAACCGGGCGCATGCCGATATCCGCCGGATCGCACGCTCGCGCGGCGTGACCATCGGCTCCACCGTTGCAGCCCTTCTGGCCATGGACGGCAGGTTCGCCTGCCTGTGGTCGGGCGACAGCCGCGTCTATCTCGTTCGCAACGCCGCGATCTCGCAGATTTCGCGCGACCACACCGAGGTTCAGGAACTTCTCGACAGCGGCGTGATCAGCGCGGCCGAGGCGCAGAACTGGCCGCGCCGCAACGTCATCACGCGCGCCATCGGCGTCAACGACGACATCGACATCGACTTCCAGCAAGGAGAGACCCTGGCCGGCGATGTTTTCATCCTCAGCACGGACGGGCTGACCGCGCATGTCAGCGACGCCGAGATCGCAGCAGCGGTGCTCTCGGCCGCGCCACAGGCTGCCTGCGAAAAGCTGCTGTCCATGGTGCTTGAGCGCGGCGGCACCGACAACGTCACCATCGTGCTGGTCAAGATCAGAGACAAAGGCAATGGCCTGTCCCAAGCAGGAGGCCACAACCGATGAGCTCCGACGACAAGACGCGCCTGTTGCCCAATATGGCCGATACCAGCGTCGGCACGCAGCTCAGCGGCATCTACGAGCTCGACGAACGCATCGCCTCGGGTGGCATGGGCGAGGTCTATCGCGGCCACAACATCCAGACCGGCGATCACGTCGCGATCAAGATCGTGCTGCCGGAATTTGCCCGCGACCAGACGATCCTGTCGCTGTTTCGCAAGGAAGCCTCGATCCTCAACCATTTGTCGCATGACGCTGTCGTGCGCTACCACGTCTTCACCATCGACCCCGGTATAGCGCGACCCTATCTGGCGATGGAATTCGTCGACGGCCAGTCGCTGTATGACGTCATGCGCGGCGGCGCGATGGCGACGCAGGATGTGCGCAGGCTGTGCCACCGGCTGGCGTCGGGCCTGAGCGCCGTGCACCAGGCCGGCGCCATCCACCGCGATCTCTCGCCCGACAACATCATCCTGCCGGGCGGCCGGGTCGATCGCGCCAAGATCATCGATTTCGGCATTGCGCGATCGGCGGCGGTCGGCGGCGAGACGCTGATCGGCGGCAAGTTCGCCGGGAAATACAACTATGTCTCTCCCGAGCAGCTCGGGCTCTACGGCGGCGAAGTCAGCGAACAGTCCGATATCTACAGCCTGGGACTGGTGCTGGCAGCGGCGCTGCTTGGCAAGCCGATCGACATGGGCGGCTCGCAATACGAGATCGTCGAAAAGCGGCGGACCGTGCCTGATCTCTCCGGCATCGATGCCGATTTCAGGGACATTGTCGAAGCGATGCTGCAGCCTGACCCGCAGGACCGGCCGGCCAGCATGGCCGAAATCGCCCGGCTGACGCGCGAGGATGACGACGCCACCTTGCCGCCGGCCTCGCTTGCGCCGCGGCCGGGTCTGCCGCGAACCGGGCAGACTACCGGGTCGGGCTCGAAGGTCGAGGGTTCGCAGGCTCAAGAGTTCGGTGCGGCTCCCGCGAGCGGCGCGGCAGAGCCATCCTTCGTGCCGCACGTGCGCCCGGCGCTTCTGACGCAACCGAAGCCGGCAGCTGAAATTCCCAAGCGGGCAAGCACACCGACGAAGCCTGCTACCACAGGCCGAAACCTGACGATCGCGGCGCTGGCAGCGGTGGTCGTGGCATCGCTGGGGGGGCTCTATGCATCGGGCATCGTGGGTTTCGGAGACCGACCTCGCGCCTCCGACACCGGCAAGACACCACCGCTCCAACCGACCAAGCCGATCGTCGCGGACAAGCCGGCTGCGGACACTGCGCCGGCGGAAGAGCCAAAGCCGCAACCGGCAGAGGAAAATCAAGCCAAAGCGCCGGTCGCGCCGCAGCCGGTCGCGTCGAACACTCCGCAGCCAGCCGAACCAACCGAGAAAACGGTCTCATCGCAACCGCCTTCCATCCCGACGCAGCCCGATGTCGCGAAGAAACCCGAGCCTACCAGCCCGCCGGTAGAGACCAAGGCAACCGCACCCGAGCCGGCCACGCAAACACCTGAACCAACGACTGAGGCACCCAAACCCTTAGCGCCGACGCCGGAACCCACCGCTCAAACGCCCAAGGCGCAGGCGCCGGAACCAACCGTGGAGCCCAAGCCAAGCCAGCCCGATATTGCCATGAATGTGCCCAAACCAGAGGTGCCGCCGCCCACGGGTGCGGCCGCGGAGCGGGTCACCTGGGTAAGCGCCTTCAATGGTGGCGACTGTTTCTATGCGACGGTGACAGCGGCCACCGACAAAGGTGTCGCGATTGAAGGTTTCGGCACGTCGGTGCCGCCCTTCGAACAGTTGCTTGGGCAATTCCAGGCCAAGTTCCATGTCGAGCCGGACATCAGCGTCCGCCTTATCCAGCCGACGCAATGCGGGATCACCGACTTCCTGCGGTTCATGGGGGCAAGCACGGCCGACAGACCGCAGCTCGTGCTCGACCAGACATCGGTGCCGGACGGTTCGCCGATCGACGGCACGCTGGTGACGCGTGGCGGGCTGGTGTCCAGCATAATCCTGATCGACCACAGGGGCATTGCCTTCAACCTCGACGACCGGGTTGTCGTACAAGCCGACAAGGCGACTTTCTCGATCCCGATCGCGCTCGGCGCCGCCGACAAGGCGGGCGGCAAGGCGCTGCCGCAGATCATCATGGTGATCACCGGTCCGGACGAGATCAAGGCGGCGGATTTTTCGACGCCGACGCCGGCCTCGGCGCTGTTGCCCAGGATCCTCGACGAGATCGGCGCCAGGAGCTCGGAATTTTCGGCGACCGCCAAATATTTCCGCCTCGGCGGGTAGCACGGACGCCGATGGAACGCCGTCGCCGTGATCCCGTCCTGTTTGCCCGAACGCGCGTGAAGCTTGCCACGATCGCAGGTGCGACGCTCTTGCTGGCGTTTCTGTCCACTGGGCAAGCGCGTGCCGAATTCACCGTCTGCAACCAGACGCTCGACGTCGTCAATCTCGCCGTCGGCCAGAAGGTCGACGACGCCGACCAGACCGATGGCTGGTGGACCATCGGCGCCAATCAATGCGTCAACGTCATCCGTGAGGAGCTGACCAACCGCTACATCTACATCTACGCAACCGATGTCTTCGGCCATGCCATCCTGGCAGGCTCCACCGACATGTGCATCGAGCGGCGGCGGTTCTCGATCCGCGGCATCACTGAGTGCTGGCAACGCGGCCATATCGCCGCGAAGTTTCTCGAAGTCGATACGCTCGAACAGGTGCGCTGGACCTTCTTCCTGACCGGAAGCGCGCCGTGACGCACAGCATCGACACCAGCTTCAAGGCAAAGAAGCAGGCGCGGGCCGCGCTGCGCAGGCGCAGGATCTGGCTCGGGCTGGCGGTAGGTCTAGGGGTCGTCGTCCTTGCCGCGATCGCCACCGGCTTCTACCTCACCGCCGACTACTGGTCGTTTGGCGACGAGGACGAGGAATTGCACGCCGTCGAAGGCTCGGACGACGTGCCGGCCGACGCATCGGTCTATGTGCCGGCCATCATCGATCTGGCGGGCGACCCGATGTGGATCACGCTGGCGCCCGAGGCCGGCGCTGCAACCAAGGGCCGCGCGATGCCGCGCCCGGCGGAGCTCGACCAGGCCGGCATCTCGCCTGAGATCGAAGTCCTGTCCGACGTGATGCTCAGCGCCAGCGAAAAATTCATGACGACGATCCCGTCGACGCAGGAGGATTTCGCCTTTTTCCAGGCGCAGCGAAAGACAGCGGTTGCGCCGACCGAACCCAGCGATCCGCAGAATGACCTGCAGAACGATCTTCAACCCTTGCCCGGCGCGGACGAAGCCCCGGCGGCTCCAGGCCCAGCTCCTGATCCACAGGCCGCTCCGGGCGCCTCGGCGGCAGCCGATGACCCCGAAGCCGGCTGGGGCGAGACCATCGATGAAGGCGAAGCAGCACTGCCCGCCTTTCAGAAGACATCGGTCGAGAACAACACCAGCGTTGCCATCGTCACCTCGGAATACCAGCGCTTCGAGGCGACCGAGGACACGTTCGTGAAAATCCTCAACGATCGCAGCCTGGACAGCGTTGCGCTCGATGCACATTTTTCCGCCGAGGACGCAAAGCTTGCCGGCGAAGCGCTGAAGGCGCTGTTCGACAAGGACGGCCTGCAGCCCGGTTATGTCGTGGCGATGCGCGGCTTCAGGCCGACCCGCGAGACCACGACAATGTCGCTGATGCAGGTCTCGATCTACGCCAAAAATGTCTTTGTCGGCACGCTGACACGCAATGCGGCCGGCGCCTTCGTGTCGGGTGTCGACCCGTGGGTGCGCGAGGACCTGTTCAACTATTCGGGCGCCGAGACCGAAGGCACGCAGAAACGGCAATACCGTCTGCTCGACGCGATCTATTCGACGGCTGCGCGCAACAATGTGCCGAGCGGCATCATCGGCGAAGCCATCATGTATCTGTCGCGCGGACAGGATCTGGACGCCTTTGCCAGCGAGGACCAGCGCCTGGTGCTGATCTATTCGCAAACGCCGCGCGGCAAGAACGAGACCGACGGACGGGTGCTCTATGTCGGCGTGCAGGGCGCACAAAAAAGCCTCGAGTGTTTCGTCTTCCAGCAGAGCGACGGCCAGTTTTCCTGCGTCTCGGGCGACGATCAGGTGCGCTCGCTGACCGTGGCCAACGGCATGGTGACGCCGGTCAGCGGCGTCATGACGTCGACCTTCGGGCCGCGCAAGCATCCGATCCTGGGCGTGGTCCGCATCCACAAGGGCGTCGACTGGGCGGCACCTGTGGGAACGCCGATCTCCGCCGCCTTCGATGGCGAGATCACCTTCCAGGGCGACGGCGGCGGTTACGGCAATGTGGTCAAGATCGCGCATTCCGGCGGCCGCGAGACGCGTTATGCGCATATGTCGAAATTCGCCATTGCCAGCGGTGTCGGCACCAAGGTGAAGGCCGGCGACATCATCGGCTATATCGGCACCACCGGCCTGTCGACAGGGCCGCATCTGCATTTCGAACTCTATCAAAGCGGCGAGGCGATCGATCCGCTGGGCACCGCGACCGCTGCGATCGCCGCGACGTCCAGCGATCCCGCCGTCGAAACACTGACCGACCGCATCGTCCATGTCGAATCGGGCGGCAGCGCGCGGGCCAAGAACCCGCTGTCTTCGGCAACCGGCGCCGGCCAGTTCATCTCCAAGACGTGGATCCGGATGATGAACACCTATCGTCCCGAACTGGCGCGCTCGCTGTCGACCGCCGACCTTTTGGCGCTACGCTACGACGCCACCATCTCGCGCGAGATGGTGCGCAATCTGGCAAGGGAGGGCGAGGCCTATCTCAAGGCGCGCGGCCACCAGATCACCGCCGGTCGGCTCTATCTCTGCCACTTCCTCGGGATGGAAGGCGCCCATCAGGTGCTGGCGTCGCCGGGATCGGCGCAGTTGAGCGCGGTGCTCGGCTCGGCCGTCATCCAGGCCAACCCATTTCTTACCGGCAAGACCGCCAGCTACGTCGTCGACTGGGCGGAACGGAAAATGGGCCGCAAACTGCCGACGCCTGCGACGACCGATGCAGGCCAGACAACAACGACGGAAGTCCGCCAGACATCGCCGGAGTTCGAAAAATACAAGCAGGCCATCACGGCCCTGGTCGGTTCGCTTCAGAACAGCCTTGAGCCGGGTTAACCAGTTTCAGTGCCCAGCCACCCCGGTTTTCGCCAGGCCGATTGGTTTTGAGGCCAGCGAATGGTATATTAGCGGATATTTGGACAAAGTTTTTTGGGTCCGTCGTGAACCAAAACTGTGGTTGGGATCACATACACCCAACAGCCATTTTGGCAGAAGCGACTGTGTCGCAGGTGAAATTTAGCATGCGCAGACATCAATAACGCGCCCCATTGGGGCGGAGGGCCGATCCCATGAAAGCGTTTGCCGTCCTTTTGAGCGGATTTTTTCTGTTGATGCTGACCGCGCTTGGCACCGCCCAGGCTGCAGCGCCGGATGCCGGCGCACCAAGCGCCAAACGCGTCGCGCTGGTCATCGGCAACAGCAAATACGTCCATGCCGTCGAGTTGCCCAACCCGGCCAATGATGCGCGCCTGATCGCATCGACGCTGCGCAATGCCGGCTTCGAGGTGATCGAGGGCGTCGACCAGGACAACGCCGGCATGCACAGCCTGATCAGCAAATTCACCGAGCAGTCCTACGATGCCGACCTCGCCGTCATTTTCTATGCCGGCCACGGCATGCAGGTCGACGGCAAGAACTTTTTGATCCCGGTCGACGCCGAGTTGACGTCGCCGGCCTATCTCAAGACCCGCACCGTCCAGATCGACGAATTCATGGCGGCACTGCCGTCCGACCCGGCGGTCGGCGTGATCATCCTCGATGCCTGCCGCGACAATCCGCTGGCACGGACGTTGGCTGCCTCGCTGCCGAAGACGCGCTCGCTGGGCTCCGGCCTGGCGCCGATCGAAGCAAAATCGGAAGGTGTCGGCACAGGTGGCATCCTGATTGCCTATGCGACGGATCCGGGCGCTATCGCCTTCGACGGCAACGGTGTCAACAGCCCCTACTCCACCGCACTCGCCAGGCACCTGACCGAACCTGGGATTGAGATCCAGAGCGCGCTGACCCGGGTGCGCGGCGAAGTGACCGAGACCACCCAAGGCCGCCAGCGGCCCTGGCACAACGCATCGCTGGGGCGCGAGGTCTTCATTGGAAAGCCCGTCGTGGCGGCGGCGCCCGCAGCAAAGCCAGCCACCGACGCAGCCGGCGCGGCGGCCGTAGCAGCTCCCGCCCTGGTCGTTGGTGAGCCTCCGTCCTGGGAGGTCGAACAGCGGCTGTGGGACGAGGCCTCGAAGCGCAACACCGCGCCGTTCTACGAAGCTTATCTCGAGCAGTTCCCGAATGGCCGCTTCGCCACGGTGGCGCGGCTGAACATCGACGCGCTGAAGGATCCGAAAGCCCAGGAGCGGCAGGTCGCGGCGGTTGATGCGGATGAGGCGAACTCCGGCTCTGCCGTGCGCACCTCGGTCGGCATTTCGGACGACATGAAGAAGGTGCTCGGCACCGAGGCGACCGAGAACGCCATCGGTCTCGACCGCCAGGGCCGTATCGACCTGCAATTGCGTATCGAAGCGCTGGGCAATGAGCTCGGCCGCGTCGACGGCAACATCGGCGCCAAGACCCGGCAAGCGATCGGCGACTGGCAAGAGGAGAACGGGCTGCCGCCGACCACTTTCCTGACGCGTGAGCAACTGGCTTTCCTGGAGATCCAGACCGATCCGATGATGGAGGCCGTGCGCGCCAAGCATCAGGCCGACCAGGCTGGCGTGGACAAGCCGAAGAAGCAGGTGCAGAAGGCCCGCACGCTGAAGCCGGTGGCGGAGAAACCGCGCAAGAAGCAGTATGCCCAGAAGCCGCGCGGACAACAGCAGCTCGTGCAGAAAAGGCGCAACCGCGAGGTCGTGCGCGAGGACGAACCGCCGCCGCAGGACAACAATGATTTCCTGACCAAGGCGCTGATCTTCGGCACCGGCGTGGCGGTCGGCGGCGTGCTCAAGAACTGATCGATTACATCAAACAGCAAAAACGCCGCGTGTCCGTTGGACGCGCGGCGTTTTGTTAATCACGGTCGAAAGACGCAGCCCGCTAAGCTACTGCGCCTTGATCCGCATCTCGACCCGGCGGTTGACGGGACTGTAGGGGTCGGGGTTGCGCGGATCGGCCTCGCCCCGCCCGACCGCGGTGATGCGCGTGGACTCGATGCCGTTGGATTCCAGGAAAGCCGTCACCGATTGCGCTCTGCGCTGCGACAGGCCCTCATTGTAGTTCGCTGAACCGGACGCGTCGGTATAGCCTTCGACGACGAAGGACAGCTTGCTCAGCCGATCGTCCTTCAGCGCCTTGGCGAACTCGTCGAGTTCGCTGCGCGCCTTGGCATCGAGCTCGGACGAATCCAGGCTGAAATTGATCAGCATATCGAGGCCGGTCTTCTCCGACGACTTATCTTTCTGGTCGGTCTTGCTCTTGCACTCATCCTCGGTGCCGACGCAGATTCCGCGCGCCGCGCCGTGGTCGATCGCGCCGGAAAAAAACTTCACAATGTCTTCCGATTTCTGAAGTGGGTCGGCGTAGGCGTGCGTCGAAAAAAGCACGGTTGCCAACGCTAAGACTGAAATGCCCCGCTGCATAACGGTTACTCCTGCTCTGACTCATTGTTTCGACACAATTCCGGGCGGAAAGCCGCTTCTTCCTTGAATTGCTCTGAGCTTCCGATGTCACCAAAGCCCGATCCGTCGGACCAAGACGGCCAGGCTCCATGTTCCGTTTGACCCTGAATCTCTCTCCGAAAGCCGGCTTCGCCTTTTTTCGGAGTCGTGGGTCTGATTGTGGAATATACCAAAGCGTGGCGCGTTTGTCTGTGAACAACGTCATGGACATGTGGCGGTCGACAGGCTTGACCCGCGCCTCGCAGGCGCGTTGAGTGAGAGCTGCCCTGGGGGAGGACAATGGCAGCGATGGTCAACGGGCTTCGATTCCAGACCGCACGCGATCTCTTCGCCGCGAACGCTGCTGTTGCCCGGGACATGACGGCCGTTCCCACCGATCAGCCCTCGCTCGAGTTCTGCCGCCGGCTGATGGCCGGGCGCATTCCCGAGGAAGCGATCACCTTTTGCGCCTACCTGCTTCCCGACCGGGCAGCGATCTGGTGGGGCCATGAGTGCCTGGGCCATCTGACCGAGCTGCTCGAGGAGCAGGATCTCGAAACGCTGGCGCTGATCCAGGACTGGGTCGGCGAACCCGGCAATGCAAGCCGCCGGGCGGCTATCGCAGAGGCGGCGATGGCGCGGCAGCAGACTCCTGCCGGCTGGATCGCGCTGGCGGTGCAACGGCATGTCAATGGCGCGGCCGATCAGGCCAACGCGTCGAGGCTGCGACCGCTGCCCGCTGCCCATGCCGTCAACGCCGGCATTCTGGCCGGACTGGCGCGGGTTGCGGTGACGGATCGCTTCTCGGTGCTCACCGCCTTTGTCGAAATGGGCATCCATCTGGCCGAAACCGAAGCGCTGCGCAGAGCCTGATTGCTCTGACTTGCAGCGGTTTCATTTGCAGCCGTTTTGCGCCCATCTGCCGAGCGCCACCTTGAAGCGTGTGCCGAGTGGATGTTGCAGGCGCAGCACCGAGACGTCATTGGTGACGTAGGTCTTGGCCTGGTCGCACAGCCGCTCCTCTGTCCATTGATGACAGTTGCTGCATTGATTGTCCCAGACCGACTTTTGCAGGCCTTCGACCGGACTGAAGTGCGGCTTTCCCTGGATCAGCTGGGCGATGCTCTTGCCGTCGATCGCCGGGTCGCCAAAGTTGACCGGAACATCGAAAAGGACGGGCGCGTCCGAGCCCAGCTTCGGAATTTCCTCACGCAGCTTTTCCAGCGCCTGCTCGCCAGCGTCGGTGCCCGGCGGGTTGATGGCGGCGCCGGTGCGCGTCTGCGAATCGCCTTCGGGCGCAGCCGCGTTGGAATCGCCGACGATCAGCGGCGCATTGAGATCGACCTTGTGAAGCACGACGTCGGTGGTCAGCGAGACGTTGATCCAGGGCCGCTGGCGGCCGGCGGTGGCCTTGAACACATCGGACGTAACCCGGTTCATCGCTTCGGTGATCGAGACATTGGCCTCGCCGATATGAGAAAGCAGCGCTGCCGAAAACGGCGAGTGTTCGCCCGACCCGTCATAGGCCAGCTGGTTGGGACTGGCGGCGAAGGCGACCAGCGTGCCGGCGCCGCCATTCTCGATCGGAATTTCGGCAAGGCCGCTGCTTGCGGCGCTGTCGCCGCCGGTCTCCTTGGCCAGCACATCGGCGAGCGGGTTGTCGCGGCAGGCGTCGAGGAACACCAGCCTGATGCTGGTCTCGCGCGACATCTGCCGCAGGATGAAATCCACCTGCACGGCTTCGAAGTCGAGCGAGGTCTCGTCCTCCAGCGCAGCATCGACAGGCAGCAGGTAGTTCCTGCCGGAGACCTGCAACCCGTGACCGGCATAGAAGAACAGCGCGACATCGGCGCCGCGCACCTGTTTGGCGAATTGCGCGATCTTTTCCTGCGTCTGCGCCTTGGTGAGGTCGAGGCCGGAGACGATTTCGAAGCCAAGGCCCTTCAGGCGATCGGACATTGCCTGCGCGTCGTTCACCGGATTGGGCAGCACGGGCGCATTCTGGTAGTGGGAATTGCCAAGCACCAAAGCGATGCGGCGTTCGGCACTGGCCGCGCTCACGCTCAACACTAGCGCCAGCACGGCCAGGCCGATGCCGCGCATGAACTTGCCGCAACTTGCAATCATATCCAAATGCACCGGGTTCCTTTTCGGTTAGCGGGCCGGATCAGTTGGCGAGCGGCGTGGCGGAGAACTCGATCCGCCGGTTCAACGCCTTGTTCTGCGGCGTATCGTTCGGCGCCACCGGCTTTTCCTCGCCATAGCCGGAAGCCGTGATCTGCGCCGATGGAATGCCAGCCGCGATGATCGCATCGGCGACCGCCCTGGCGCGCCGTTCCGACAGGGTTTTGTTGGCCGCCGGCGAGCCGTCGGAATCGGTATGGCCCGACACCTCGACCTTCAGTTTCGGACATTTGCCGACGACGCCAACCACCTCGGCCAGCAACGGGCGGCTCTTCTCATCGAGGCGGGCGCTGGCCGGGCGAAAATAGATGGCGCCCGTGCGCGACAGCACCTCGAACCTGTTCAGGCATTCATCGTCACTGAAGGACGTCTTGCCGGCATCAGTGGCGACTGGCCCGGCATCGGCCGGGGCTGCGGCCGCAACGGCAGGCGCCGCCGCCGGCTTCGCGCCATCGGCGGTGAAGACGAAGTCGAAAGACACCGAAGCCGTCGGCACGATGCTGCTGACATTGGCCGCCTGCTGGAGTTTTTCGATGTTGGGCAGCAGGCCAAAATCCTCGACATGCACAGCGACCGGCGCCTCCGAGGCGATCGACACCATGCTGTCGGTGATCATGGTGACCACGACATTGGCCTGAAGGTCCTTGTCGACACCGTGCAGTCTGAGGCGGAACGGGATCTGCGCGTTCATGCGCCGCTTGGTGGCGAGATCGGCGAAGGCGGCGGGATCGACTTTCGCCGTCACTTCCGCCGTCGGAAACTTGAAAGTCTCGAAGAACAGGAAGCGCATGCGCACGTTGCGAAGATCGATGCCGGTGTCGACCGAGTTGAGGTCGAACGTGACCTTTGCGGCGCCATCAGCCGTCAGCGTGCCGGAGAGGTTCCGGATCTTGTTGGTTTCGACGATGGTGTTCTTCTTTACCGATTGATAGGTGAGCGTCGAATTCGCCGGATCGAGCGTCCAGTTCGGCTTCGCATTCGCCACTTCCGGCGCAAGCAGCAACAGGCCGAACAACGCAACCACCACGGCCGGCAGGCGCCAGCGCTTGGAAATCGACATTTCATGCCGAACGAATTCGACGGCCCCGAACATGCACGCCCCCGCGATAACATATTTCAGTTGCGATCACGGCGGTCGCACGCCGTACCTTGGCAAGCATAGAGCATCTGATTGGGGTTAGCGAGTAGCTCCGCCGGTCTGCTCGGGAGAAGACCGGTCAAAAATCTGTCATCACCGGCGGCTGAACAGCGTCAAAATCCAGAGGCACCTTGCGCATCCACGAGCGTTTCGACGGCGCCTGTCGAACGCGCAGAAAATGCCATTCATAGCCTTGAATATATTATAATATTAGCAACTTCTTGACAACCGACCGAAGCTCTGATTTCCTGACATATTAAACAAAGTTCGTTGCGTTTTTTACGGACGGTGTTCGCATGTCGACCCTGGTTGTAGCGGACCCGCGGGGGGTCTATCTCGCCGGTCTCGAGTGGGTTTTGCGTAAGGCGGGACATAGCGTTGTCGCAGAATGCCACCACACGATTGAGGTTCTCCCCTTGGTGGAGCGCCACCGGCCTGATCTTGTCATCATTGGGTTGGATGTTGCGGACCGGCAGGCAGCCGGTCTTTCCGCAAGGCTGAGAGCCACCAGCAGCCCTCTGGGCATCATCTATATCCTGCAGCCAAACGGCGGATTCGACTTCAACGAAATCCCGGAACTCGATGCCGACGGCCTGCTGATGGACGGCATCAGCCACGGTTACCTTGTCGAATGCGTCAATGCGGTGGCAGCCGGCCGAAAGTGGGTCGACGACCACATCCTCCAGCATATGCTGACGCCGAGACCGCTGCCTCAGCCCGAGCCAAAACTTACCGGACGCGAGACGGAAGTCGCCGGCCTTGTTTCACGCGGCCTGCGCAACAAGATCATCGCGCAGCGGCTGCATGTGTCCGAAGGCACGGTGAAGATGCATCTGCATCACGTCTACGAGAAGCTGCGTCTCGGCAGCAGGGCGGAACTCGCCTGGGCGACTTTTGGCGAACGTCCGGACCATCCGAGACCAAGTCACAAAAGCGGGCTTTGATCCCTCCCTTCGGCCAGTTGGCACTGCGTCGACAGGATACCGGCAACACGCCGGAAACCCCGCGACATATCGATCGATCCACCAAACCGACACGCTTGCCTGCGAGCGCCTGTCGCGGCTCGATCTGTCGAAGGATGTATATCGTTCGATCAGGTAGGGGCATTCACCATAACACTATCGAACCGCGAATGGACGCGTACTCAGCGTCGGCGGCACAATGGAGGATAAAACGCCGCAATTCTGCGCGCCAGCGGATGCACTCGGGGTAGAGGCATGCGCCATCAGAGGGGGGTGAATCCTCTTTCTTGATGCGTTCAAAAAGGGGAGAATCTCCATGGCACTCGACATCACAACTCAAGACGTCGTCGTCGACGAAACCACCGGTCTTCAGGACAATGATGTCAACGCGTCCGTCCCGCCACACAGCACCAACACCACGCTGCAATATCTCCTGGGCCTCGACGCCGTGGGCGGACTGGCCTCGCCGGAGGTCGCCTTCAAGACCAACTTCGTGGTGGCATCAGCGAGCGCGGGGGAAACCATCAGCTCGGTCGTTCTCACGCAGAACGCCTCCGGAACCCCGTTTTCCACCACCGTCGGCGTGAACAGCGGCATCAAGACGGTCGATGGCAATTATGTCTGGCTGTTCCAAGACCCAACGCATGCAAACGTCGTGATCGGCGTCATCGGCACCTCCGATGCAGCCGCCGCGCCCGCCGCGAACGGGCCGCTCGCCTTCTCGATTGGGCTGGTCAGCACCAGCACCACCAATGCGGATCTCTACACGGTGGAATATGTGCCGCTGCAGCATCCGGACGCGAACAACGCGGACGACCGCATCGACCTGACCAACAAGGTGTTTGCCTCGGTCTCGGGGACCACCACGGTCAGTTTCTCGGGGCAGAACGCGGCTCCCGGCAATCATGACTTCTACCTGATCAATTCGCCCAATGACGCTTCCAAGCAGCTTCTGGTAATCGGTTTGAACGGCGGCACCGCCAACGTCAGCACACAGGGCTTCGGCGTCAACAACCAAAGCATCAATCCGAACGAAACGCTGCAGGTCGATTTTGTGACCGGCGGCAACCTGGCCGCGGGCACAGCCTCGCAAATCCAGTACGGCAGCCATGTCGAGACCATCACGCAAGCCGGGTTCACGATCAACCAGATCACGCCGTCCAATCCGGACAAGCGGGTGGACGTCCAAATCAGCGCCTTCAACAATACCGGCAACGAGCAAGGCACGGACTTCTTCGACGGCACCGCGACCAACGCCGTGAACATCACCAGCCTCAAGTTGACGGGTACATCGGGATTTGCGTCCACAATCGTCGCCAATGGCACCTATGCCACGGGGAGCGGCAACGTCATCGTCAGCGGGCTCGGCACCGGCGTCGTCACCATCACCGGGCTCGATAACATCACCACCGTGGATATCACCACCAGCGGCCCGATGGATCGGATGACGGTCAAGGGGGTCGATGCAAACGAAGGGTGCGACATCACCGAGTTCCATTTCACGACGACGACCCCCAACGCCTACAGCGAAGAGGTCGGCTCCTTCATCAACTTTGACGATGACGGGCCATCGATCTCGACGACCGGCACGGAGCCGACGCTGACCGTCGACGAGTCGGTGCTCGCCACCGACGATACCAAGAGCTTCGCCGCCAACTTCAGCTCGGCTTTCGGCGCCGACGGCGCCGGAACGCTGACCTATGCGCTCGGCATAACCGCAGGTGCGACCGGTCTTGTCGACACCGCGACGAATGAGGCGGTCGTGCTGTCGGTCAACGGCAGCGGCGTGGTTGAAGGCCGCACCGCCACCACCAGCGCCCTGGTGTTCACGGTCTCCGTCGATGCCTCGGGCAACGTCACCCTCAACCAGATCCGGGCGGTGGTCCACCCGAACGCCAACGACGCGGACGAAAGCAAGACGCTCGCCAACGACAATCTTGTCCGGCTCACCGCGACCATCACCGACAAGGACGGCGACCACCAGGCGGCCACGCTCAACATCGGCCAGAATCTCAACTTTAGGGATGATGGTCCGAGCATCTCCACGACCGGTGTGGAGCCAACGCTGACCGTCGACGAGTCGGTGCTCGCCACCAACGACACACAGAGCGTCGCCGCAAACTTCAGCTCGGCCTTCGGCGCCGACGGCGCCGGCACGCTGACCTATGCGCTCGGCATAACGGCGGGCGCGACCGGCCTCGTCGACACCGCGACCAATGAGGCGGTTGTCCTCTCGCTCACTGGCGGCGTCGTTGAAGGCCGCACCGCCACCACCAACCTCCTCGTGTTCACCGTCTCCGTCAGCGCTGGGGGCAGCGTCACCCTCGATCA
>NZ_JBFUDF010000013.1:0-103252 GCF_056404855.1 Mesorhizobium sp. P2_B11 | reverse complement strand
GACCCTCCCCATCGAGGGGAGGGTAAGAGCTGGCCCTACACGCCGTCTCGACATCCCGCTAATCTCACGTCCGGATAAGCTGGGAGCGCCTATGTCAGTCTTTGATGACTTGATGAACGAATTTGCACCCGAGGACGGCTTCTTCCTCGGCATTCACCGACGCCAGTTCGATCCCGTCGCGGCTGAGCGCGCACTGCAGATTTTGCGGCGAGTTGAATTCGGGACCGATCACGGCGCGAATTACCAACTCATCAGCATCCTATACGAAGCCGGCGTGCAGCTCGAGATCTACGCGCATCACAATCGTGACGATCAAGATTTCAACAAATACAACAGCTTACTCTTCTCCGAGATTGCCGACCTGTTCAATGCAGTCGGCCAGTTAGGCGAGGCCATGCGCGGGAACTAGCGGTCGGAGCGCTGTCGATGTCCAAGGCACTGTGGATCGAAGCCGGCAAGATACTGGCGGTTGACCCCAAAGCTGTCGTCAAATGCCCCGACTGTGGCGAGGCGGACCTGGAGATTTTCGATACTCCGGCAGACGCAACTCATATCGAGCGCCACATGCGTTGCCCGAAATGTGGCGCCTACAATGCGCTCTACAAGAATATCTGAACAAGAATATCTGACCGGCAGGCTTGCTTGGCGTGATGTCGCGGTCGCGCCAACGCTAACTGCCTTTCGATTTCGTCTCCGCTTCGCTTCGCAGGACGGAAAGTGTCAGTGCGAATTCGCCTTCGCGCTTCAACAGTCCATGGCCAGCAAAAGACTGGGGCGCAAGATCGCGTTCGGCTTGCTCGCGCTCGTTGGTCAAAAGATTAGGCGATCCGCCAAGGCAGATTGCAACGCCGCCACCATTCGAGGTCTCTGCCCCTTTCAGGCCCAGGACGCGGTCAGTGCCGAAGAACCGACAATATGCCGGGCCGAAAAATGTCAGCCAGAACACTCCGGGCAGCTCTCGCTCGATATCAAATCCCGACGTCAAGCGCTGATGTCGGGCGCCTTTCTCGGTTATGACTGGCTGCAGATCGGAATAGGAATAGAATGGCTCCAGATGGGAATTTCCAAGCTGGAACATGTCCTTGATTTTTCCGTTGTCTGTCTTCAGTGGGAAAATGACGGTCATTTCGTTTCTGGTTGGCCGTCCGTATTCATCGAGTACGCTTCTGTAGGCGTTGATGCTGAAGGTTACCCCCGACTTCTCGAATCTCCCCGATACCCAACGCCGGTCATGGTGCCTTTCAAAGGCGACAATGAATTCGCCTTCATTGTTTCGTGTATCGGCCACCCTACGCACCGGATCACGGTGATCCAGCCTGATCAAACGGTCGCGCAGGATGGTCTCGGCTTGTTGCAGGTAGGAATCCCAGGTCTCCGCGGAGGTCCAGGGCGCGACCGACAGATGAGTGATCCAAATCTTCGGGAGCTTCATGGTGCCGTCCCAGGTTGTCAGACGGACCATGCTTGGCGGTCGCGCGCTGCATAGCAAGTCAACCCAGTGTGATGTGCTGCCAGACCCTTCGAGGTTCCGGTTTGGAGGCTTGCCGCATCTGGCCCTACACGCCGTCCGCGAAACCCGCTAAGCACGGCCCATGAACCAGCATGCCAAGCTCCGCATCGGCCACTCCGCCTGTCCGCATGATTGCCCGTCGACCTGCGCGCTCGAGGTCGAGCTGCTCGACGGCAACCGCATCGGCCGCGTCCATGGCGCCAAGTCCAACAGCTACACTTCCGGAGTCGTCTGCGCCAAGGTCGCGCGCTATGCCGACCGCGTCCATCATCCGGACCGGCTGCTGAAGCCGCTGGTGCGCGCCGGCGCCAAGGGCGACGGCGTCTGGAGGGAGTCGAGCTGGGAAGCAGCGCTCGACCTCGTCGCCGAGAAATTCATCGCGGCGGAAGAAAGATACGGCTCGGAGACGGTCTGGCCCTATTACTATGCCGGCACGATGGGGCTCGTGCAGCGCGACGGCATCGACCGGCTTCGTCATGCGAAAAAATACTCCGGCTTCTTCGGCTCGATCTGCACCAACCTGGCCTGGACCGGCTGGATGATGGGGGCGGGCGCCTTGCGTGGGCCCGATCCGCGCGAGATGGCCAAATCCGACTGCGTGGTGATCTGGGGCACCAATGCCGTGGTCACCCAGGTCAATGTCATGACCCACGCCATCAAGGCGCGCAAGGAACGCTCAGCCAGGATCGTCGTCATCGACGTCTACGAGAACGCGACGATGAAGCAGGCCGATATGGGTCTGGTGCTGAAGCCCGGCACCGATGGCGCGCTGGCCTGCGCGGTCATGCATGTGCTGTTCCGCGACGGCATGGCCGACCGCGCTTATCTCGAAAAATACACCGACGATCCACACGGACTTGAGGAGCATCTGCGCACCCGCACGCCGGAATGGGCGGCCGCCATCACCGGGCTTGCCGTCGCCGAGATCGAAGACTTCGCCCGTCTCGTCGGCACGACCAAGAAAACCTATTTCCGCCTCGGCTACGGTTTTTCGCGCCAGCGCAACGGCTCGGTCAACATGCATGCGGCAGCTTGCATCGCCGCCGTCACCGGCGCCTGGCAATATGAGGGCGGTGGCGCCTTGCACTCCAATTCCGGCATCTTCAAGCTCAACCAGGATGTGCTGGAGGGGTCGGCGATGCGCGATCCCTCGATCCGTTATCTCGACCATTCACGCATCGGCCCGGTGCTGACGGGTGCTGCCGACGCGCTCTATGGCGGCCCGCCGGTGACGGCGATGCTGATCCAGAACACCAACCCGGTGAATGTCGCACCCGAGCAGCGGCTGGTGAAACAGGGTTTCCTGCGCGACGACCTCTTCACCTGCGTGCATGAGCAATTCATGACCGACACGGCAAAACTCGCCGATGTCGTGCTGCCGGCAACGATGTTTCTCGAGCATGACGACGTCTACAAGGGCGGCGGCAACCAGCACATCACGCTCGGTCCCAAGCTGATCGAGCCGCCGGAAGGGCCGCGCACCAACCATGTCGTCATCGAGCAACTGGGAAAACGTCTCGGCGTCGCCGACCGGCCGGGCTTTGGTCTGACCGAGCAGCAGCATATCGACATCATCCTGGGCAAGCGCGGGCTGGGCAGCTTCGCCAGCCTGAAGGAAGACAAATGGGTCGACCTGCAGCCGGATTTCGAGGCGGCCCACTTCATCACGGGCTTCGGCCACGCCGACAAGAAATTCCACTTCCGCGCCAACTGGACCGGGCAGGCGGCGCCCAACCGGCCACCGAAAAGCATGGGCCTGTTCGGGCCGGTGGAACAACTTCCGGAATTTCCCGATCACGTCGACCTGATCGAGGTGGCGGACGCCGAGCATCCGTTCCGGCTGACGACATCGCCGGCGCGCAATTTCCTCAATTCGACATTCTCGGAAACACCGGTGTCTAGGGCCAAGGAAGGCCGGCCGGAATTGTTGCTGCATCCGGACGACGCCGCAGAACTTGGATTGGGCGATGGCGACCGCATCGAGGTCGGCAACCGGCGCGGCGAGGTGGTGCTGCACGCCAAACTGTTCGACGGCATCAAGCGCGGCGTGGTGATCGCTGAGGGAATCTGGCCAAACAGCGCGCATGAGCGCGGCGAGGGCATCAACGTTTTGACCGGCGCCGATGCGCCCGCACCCTATGGCGGTGCGGCCTTCCACGACAACAAGGTCTGGCTGCGGCCGGCCGACTAAAACTTGCTATCCGGGCAACGGCACCGTCAGCCCGACCTTGACGCGGTCCATGGCGACGAAGGTGCGGAATTTTCGCACATTCTTGCTGTCGAAGAACAGTTTGCGCGTCAGCGCCTCATAGGCGCCCATGTCGGCCACGGTGATGACCAGGATGAAGTCGGCCTCGCCGGTGACGTAGTAGCATTGCTGCACTTCCGGAGCTGCCGAGAATTGCCGCTTGGCCGCGTCGATCAGGTCCGAGCGCTCGCTCTCCAACTCGACCTCGACGAAGATGGTGATGGGCTGGCCGACCGCTGCGGGATCGACGACAGCGACATTGCCGGCAATGACGCCGGACTGTTCCATGCGCTTGATGCGCCGCTGCACCGCCGGCGCCGACAGGTTGACGGCCTCGCCGATCAGCCGCTGCGGCGTCGTGTTGTCGCGTTGCAGGATGGCAAGGATGGCGAGGTCGAAACTGTCGAGTGAGGGCGATTGAGGCAAAGACGCGATCCCAACGAAACAAACTTGCATTTCGAAGCGCCAATTACAGCGCCCTTTGCGCCTCTGCTGCAATATGATTTCGTGTGACCCTCAAGGAGGCCGTTTGTGTTCCTGCTCAACAATAATGCCTTGCATCGTCAGCCGCTCGATTCGGTCGATGCCGAAACGCTAGGGATTGCCGGTGCCGACACGGTCGAGCGCTTTCTGGCCCATCGCGACAATCACTTGGCAACGCCGCTGCATGCCTTGCCGGCGTTGGCCGGTGAACTCGGCCTTGGCGCCGTCCATATCAAGGATGAAGRCTTTCGCCTTGGCCTCGGCAGTTTCAAGGCGCTGGGTGGCGCCTATGCCGTCTTCCGCCTGGTGCTGGAGGAGGCGGGTCGGTTGCTCGGCCGGGCTGTCGACGTGGCCGATCTCGACCGGCCCGATGTTCGGGCGGTCGCAGCAACGATGACGGTTGCTTGCGCCACCGACGGCAATCATGGCCGCTCGGTTGCGCAAGGAGCGCAGCTCGTAGGCGCGCGCGCGGCAATCTTCGTTCATGCCGGCGTCAGCGAGGAGCGCATCGCGGCAATTGCTCGTTATGGCGCCGAGATGATCCGCGTCGACGGCAATTACGACGACTCGGTGAGGCAGGCCGCCGAGGTTTCCGCTGAGAAAGGCTGGACCGTGGTGTCGGACACGTCCTGGCCGGGCTATGAGCGCATCCCCGGTCTCGTCATGCAGGGCTACACGGCGATCGTGCGCGAAGCGCTGCGCCAGTTGCCGCAGCCGCCAACCCATGTCTTCGTGCAGGCCGGCGTCGGCGGCATCGCCGCTGCCGTGGCCGGCCATCTCGCCATCGTGCTCGGTGACGCCAGGCCGACCTTTATCGTGGTCGAACCCGCTCGCGCGGCCTGCGTTGTCGCGGCCGCCCAGGCAGGCCGCGTGGTCAAGGTCGCGCATGGCGAGCCGACGGTCATGGCCATGCTTGAATGCTACGAGGCCTCGCCAGTCGCCTGGCGCGTGCTGGCGCGGGTTGCCGATGCCTTCATGACGGTGGACGAGGACGAGGCCGTCGCGGTGATGCGCCGGCTGGCGCGGCCGAGTGGGGGCGATCCAGTGATCGTTTCCGGCGAAAGCGGCGGCGTCGGCCTTGCCGGCCTGATCCGCGCGGTGGCTGACAACAGCGCCGCTCTCGGACTCGACAGCAAATCCCGGGTGCTGCTGATCAACACCGAAGGCGCCACCGACCCGCATCGCTACGCCGAGCTGGTTGGGCAAACCCCTGCCGACGTGCTGGCCGGCAAGGCCGAGGCATTGCCATGATCGGGATCAATCCACAGCGTCTGCTTGGCCGTCTCCGTGAGCTTGGATCGGTTGGTCGGGACAATGAGGGTCGGCTGATCCGGCTCGCCGCCTCCGACACCGACAGGCAGGGCCGCGATCTGTTCGTCGGCTGGCTCAAGCAGGCCGGGCTGGACGTCGCCATCGACCGGGTCGGCAATATTTTCGGCATCTGGCAAAGCCCCGACAAGGCCGGACAGGCGCCGCTGCTGATCGGCTCACACATCGACACTGTCATCGATGCCGGCATCTATGATGGCTGCTACGGTGTGCTGGCCGGGCTTGAAGTGATCGAGACGCTGCAGGCGTCGGGCTTTTCGCCTTCGCGTCCCATTGCAGTCGCCGCTTTCACCAATGAGGAAGGTGTACGCTACACCCCCGACATGATGGGATCGCTGGTCCATGCCGGTGGTGCCGGCGCGGACGCGATGTTGGCCGCCATCGGCACCGACGGTAGCGTGCTTGGAGAAGAACTCGCCCGCATCGGCTATGCCGGCGACCGCGAGCCCGGCTTCCTCAAGCCGCACGCCTATCTCGAACTGCATATCGAACAGGGGCCGGTGCTGGAGCGCGAAGGCGTGCCGATCGGCGCAGTCGAGAATTTGCAAGGCATCTCCTGGCAGCGCATCACCATCGACGGCGCCGCCAACCATGCCGGCACCACGCCGATGTCCATGCGCAGCGATGCCGGCCACGCCGCCGCCCGTGTCATCACCTTCCTGCATGACCGGGCCAGGGCTTCGAATGGGCCGACCGTGGCCACGGTCGGCACAATGCGCTTCGAGCCCAACGCCATCAACGTCATTCCCGCGCGCGCCGTCTTCACCATCGACCTGCGCGATCCTGACGAACAGCGCCTGCAAGCGCATGAGGCAGCCCTTGCTGCCTATCTCGACGAGCTTGCCGCTGTCGAGAACGTCACGATCTCAGCCGAGCAGCTGGCCCGCTTCGAACCGGTGTTGTTCGATATCGGCATCGTCGAACGGATCGAGGCTGCCGCCAAAAACCGTCAGCTCGGCGTTCGGCGCATGACATCGGGCGCCGGCCATGACGCACAGATGATGGCCCGCATGGCGCCCGCCGCGATGATCTTCGTGCCGAGCGCCGGTGGCATCAGCCACAATCCGCGCGAACATACCGACGATGCCGAGCTTGTCGCCGGCGCCAACATCCTGCTTGATGTCGCCACTGAGCTTGCAAGATAGGTCGGGGGAGAAAATGGCTGAACTCGATCGCAATACGCTGAAGTTGGAGATGACCGGATGGCGGCGCGACCTCCACGCGCATCCTGAATTCGGCTTCGAGGAGAAACGCACCGCAGCCTTCGTCGCCGCCAAGCTGCGTGAATTCGGGCTGGACGATGTCACCGAAGGCGTTGGCGGAACCGGCGTCGTCGGCACGCTGAAGCGCGGCAGCGGCAACAGGGCAATTGCGCTCAGGGCCGACATGGATGCGCTGCGCATCACCGAGCAGTCGGCGGCCGCCTACCGCTCGCAAAACCCGGGCATCATGCATGCCTGCGGCCATGACGGCCACACCACCATGCTGCTTGGTGCGGCAAAGCTGCTGGCCGCCGAGGGCGGGTTCGACGGCACTGTGCGTTTCATCTTCCAGCCGGCTGAGGAGTGGGGCAAGGGCGCGCTGGCGATGCTCGACGACGGGCTGATGCAGCGCTTTCCCTTCGACGAAATCTTCGGCCTGCACAACATGCCCGGCCTACCCATCGGCCATTTCGAAACCCGCGTCGGTCCGATCATGTCGGCCGAGGACAATTTCGAGATCGTGCTCAGGGGGATTGGCGGCCATGCGGCGCGGCCGCATTCGGGCAATGAAACGCTTGTCGCTGCCTGCGCGCTGGTCACCAATCTGCAGACCATCGTCTCGCGCCGGCTGAGCCCGGCCGACATTGCGGTGGTTTCGGTGACCGAACTGATCACCGATGGCACCCGCAACGCGCTGCCCGGTCTTGCCCGCATCCTCGGTGATGCCCGCAGCTTCCGGCCGGAAGTCAGTGCCGAGATCGAGCGGCAGATGCGGGTCATCGCGGCGGGCACGGCCGCCGCTTACAACGTTGCCGCCGAGGTGACCTACAGCAGGGAATTCGTACCGTTGCAGAATGACGCCGAACTGGTCGACGAGGCCTTTGCCGCCGCACGGCGCGTGCTGGCCGACAACGCCGTCGGCGTCGCGGCGGAGCCGATGACCGGCTCCGAGGATTTCGCCCGCTTTCTCGATCACGTGCCGGGCTGCTTTGTCTTCCTCGGCAATGGCGAGGCCTCGGCGCCGCTGCACAATTCCAGCTATGACTTCAACGATGATGGGCTGCTGCACGGCACGAATTTCCACGCCGCCATCGTCAGGCAAAGACTGGGCGGCGAAGCCGGCAAATGACCGCGACCCGGCAGCGTCTCGACCTTCGCTACTGGCCCAAGCGGCTGCGCTGGCCCCAGCCAGCTCCCGGGTTTAGGGGACATGGCCTGTAACCGGAGATCGCGCGCTAATGGCCAGGGTTTCGCTTCTGGGAATACCGCATGACGAGAACTCGTCCTATCTCAAGGGGCCGGCTGCCGCACCGGCTTTGATCCGCCGCGAGCTCGCCAGCGACGCACACAGCTCATGGAGCGAGACCGGCTTCGATGTGGCGGACAGTTTTCTCGACCATGGCGACATCGATTTTTCAGGCGACAGCGACCCGTGGGAGCGGATCGAGGCCGAGGTCGGCCGCGCGCTCGATGCCGGCCTTCCGCTGATCAGCCTTGGCGGCGACCATGCCATCGCCTGGCCGGTGCTGCGCGCCGTACGTCACCGCCACCCCAGGCTGACAATCGTCCAGATCGACGCCCACCCGGACATCTACGATGCCTATCAAGGCAACAAGCGCTCGCACACTTCGTCCTTCGCCCGCATCCCGGAAGAGGGGCTGGCCGACCGGCTGATCCAGATCGGCTTGCGCACGCTCAACGACGAGCTTCGCGACCGGCTCACCCACTTTGGCGTCGAGGTGATCGAGGCGCGTCATTTCAGCGAGGATATGCGGCTCGACCTCAGGACACCGGTCTATCTCTCGGTGGATCTCGACGGCCTCGATCCGGCCTGCGCGCCCGGCGTCTCGCACCGCGAACCCGGTGGTCTTACAACCCGGCAAGTGATCGACCTGATCCAGCGGATCGACCAGCTGATCATCGGCGCCGATGTCGTCGAATACAATCCGAACCAGGATGTCTCCAACCTGACAGCGCTGGTCGCCGCCAAGCTGGTCAAGGAAATTGCAGGCATGATGATCAAGACGACTGGCGCAGCTTGAATCAATCTGGCAAGGCGGCATGCCAGACGATTGTTCGGTAAAGCGTTTTCAGTGAAAGCCGCCATGCCGCATCCCGTGAAGATAGCCATAGCCGGCGCGCTCGGCCGTATGGGCAGAGAGATGGTGGAAGCCGTCGAGGCCGACCCCAGGCTGGAGCTCGTCGCGCGGTTCCATCGGCCGGGCAGCGCCGGCGAGGGGCTGGTCGATCGTGACGAGGCGCTGGTGCTTGCCGATGTCGTCATCGACTTCACCACGCCGGCGGCCTCCGTTGCGCTGGCAGAGGCCTGCGCCGCCCGCGGCGGACCGGCGCTGGTCGTCGGTTCGACCGGCTTCGAGCCGGCCGAACTCGCCGCCATCGCCACTGCTTCGAAGTCCGTCGCCATCGTGCGCTCCGGCAGCTATTCGCTCGGGCTCAACATGCTGGCCGGGCTGGTCGAGCAGGCGGCGCGGGCGCTTGGTCCTGATGCCGACATCGAAATCCTCGAAGCGCATCACCGCTTCAAGGTCGATGCGCCGTCCGGCACGGCGCTGATGCTGGGCGAGGCGGCGGCGCGCGGACGCGGCGTCGATCTCGACGATGTGGCGAGACGGGCTCGCGATGGCGTCACCGGTCCGCGCCCTGCCGACGAGATCGGCTTTGCCGTGCTGCGCGGCGGCAGCATCGTCGGCGAGCACAGTGCGAGTTTCCTCAGCCAAGGCGAGACGCTCACGCTCTCGCATTCAGCCGGTGACCGCTCGATGTTCGCGCGGGGCGCCATTGCGGCGGCACTTTGGGTGGTGGAACGTCCGCCCGGCGAATACGACATGCGCGACGTTCTGGGGTTCGACAAAAGGGCAGGGCACTGACCCTGCCAATCTCTTGCAAGGCTGCGGTCGTCGCTGTTTTCCCGCCATCGACGCACTGTATCGTGATCGATGAACGCCGGCTCAGCGATTGGTGGCGCCCTATAGCAAGTGCTATAATTTAACTAGTTGATATCACGATAGAAAATTGCAACCGCCGCGTTATTTTGTGGATTTCAAGATCGAACTGAACGGTTCGGTTCACACATTTTAGTGATTGGAAATGGCAGCAAGACAGACCCATTTCGGGGTGGTCCGAGCGACGCGAATTCCTCCCAAGGCACGCCACTAGACGGACAGGACCAGATATCTGGAGTACTTAAAATGACCAAGATCGCACTTACCGCTGCTGCCATCCTCGTGGCCACCGGCACCGCTTTCGCAAGCAGCGACCATTACGGCTCTGACGGTGCCAACCAGCCTGCTGTGACCGCGTCGACCGCTCCGGCCGGCAACATCGACCACAGCTATACGGCCTCGATCGGCAAGCCGGCCACCTTCGGCGGCTTCACGATCAAGGGCGACTCGAACCAGCCGCAATCGGGCCAGGGCATCTGGGGCCGCTAAGCCCGGTCCCTCCCCGAACCGATTACAAGCACCACCCCAAATCAGGAGTATTTGAAATGACCAAGGTCGCCCTTACCGTCGCCGCCATTCTCGTCGCCACGGGCTCTGCTTTTGCTGCCGGCTCGGACCACTATGGCTCGAACAACGCCAACCAGCCGGTTGCCGCTCAGTCGTCTTCAAACGTCGACCACCTGTTCACCGGCTCGATCCTGAAGTCCGAAAAGGCGCAGGCTGACGCCAATGCCAAGGTTCCCGGTCAATCCGGCCAGGGCATCTGGGGCCGTTGATTTCTGACAAATCGTCGACCACAAAGAGCGGTGGGCTTGGCCCGCCGCTCTTGTTTTTTGTGCAGCCGGCTTGGGGCACGCGCGTTCAGACCAAATCCTTCGGCCTGATGCAATGCGTCAACCGGGCTGTGCCGAAGGCGAGGTCTGCCCAGTCATCATCGACGACAAAGCGGGCAAGGGCGCCGGTCGGGAATTTCTCGTCAAGCTTCCTGCGAGCCCCGGTATCCGATCGCGGACCGGCAAGCCGGCGCGCCAACTCCTCCAGGCCGGGGTTATGGCCTAGCACCAGGAGACAGCCAGCCGATGCGATTGCCTGTTGCACCTCGGCCAGAATGTCGCCAGCCGTGGCCTCCAAGAGCGCCTCGGCAAACTCCACCGGTACTCTCGCCGGCAGTTCGGCCGAGACCAGCCGCCATGTCTCGCGCGTGCGCAGCGCCGGTGACACCAGCGCCAGATCGGCCAGCCAGTCGCGCCTGGCCAGCTCGCGCCCCATCCGCGGCGCCGCCTTCAGTCCGCGCGGGGCAAGCGGCCGGTCGAAATCGGCAAGCGCCGGATCGTCCCAACTGGACTTGGCGTGACGCAGCAGGAGCAGCTGTTTCATCTGTTAAGGCTCCTGATCGTTCAGGACTTCACGGCGTGATCCGCGCCAGCTGTTCGAGATCGCGCTCTTCGCCCAGCGGGTCGGGCGCCATGACCACGGAGGTTGCGTTGTCGGCATCGTCGGCGAAATGCGCCAGCACCGTGCGGCCGCCTTCCATGCGCGCCTTGCCGTCGGCGACGAGGCCGAGCGCCAGTGCGTAGAGCCGGTGCTCGGCCTTCAGCACACGGGCGGCAAGTGTGTCCTCATTGTCGCCGACCATCACCGGCACTGCGGCTTGCGCGATGATCGGGCCGTCGTCCATCTCGGGCGTGACGAAATGCACCGTGCAGCCATGGATGCGCATGCCGGCGCGCAGGGCGCGCGCATGCGTGTCCCGGCCCTTGAAGGCCGGCAGCAGGGCAGGGTGGATGTTGAGCATGCGCCCTTGCCATTTCTCGACCAGGCCGCGCGAAAGGATGCGCAAATAGCCGGCCAGCGCCACGATCTCGGCATTGAACGCAACCAGCGCGGCGTCGATCGCCGCATCATGGGTTTCCTTGCTGGCATGGTCGGAGCGCACGATGACCTTGGTCGGGATGCCGCGCGCGGCCGCAATGCCGAGGCCGGCGGCGTTCACCCGGTCGGAAATGACGCCGACGATCTCGGCGGGATAGGCCGGGTCGCTCGCCGCCGCGATCAGCGCCGTCATGTTGGAGCCGCGTCCCGAGATCAAGACAACCGTGCGTTTCCTGGTCATAGGCCGATCGCGCCCCGATAAATGACGCCGGCGTCGCGGCGCGGCACGATGCGGCCGATCGGCGTCACCGTCTCGCCGGCCTCCTGCAGCACGGCGGCGACCTGCGCGGCCTGGCCGGAGGCGACGACGAGGATCATGCCGATGCCACAGTTGAAGGTGCGCATCATCTCTTCCGGCGCCACGCCGCCGGTTTTCGCCAGCCAGGAAAAGACCGGCGGCACATCGATGGCATTGAGGTCGAGCTCGGCGGAGAAATCCTTCGGCAGCACGCGCGGGATGTTTTCGGGAAAGCCGCCGCCGGTGATGTGGGCCAGCGCCTTGATGCCATGGGTGTTGCGGATCGCCTTCAGGATCGACTTCACATAGATGCGCGTCGGCTCGAGCAGTGCCTCTGCCAGCGTCGCCTCATCGTTGAACGGCGCCGGATCGCCCCAGGCAAGGCCGCTGACGCCGACAATACGGCGCACCAGAGAAAAGCCGTTCGAATGCAGGCCTGAGGAAGCCAGACCCAAGAGCACGTCGCCCTCGACGATATCGTCGGTCGGCAGCAGCTGGCCGCGTTCAGCCGCACCCACGGCAAAACCGGCGAGGTCGTAGTCGTTGCCATGATACATGCCGGGCATTTCGGCGGTCTCGCCGCCAATCAGCGCGCAGCCGGCCTGCCGGCAGCCCGTGGCGATGCCGCCGACGATCGCTGCCCCCTGGTCGGGGTCGAGCTTGCCGGTGGCGAAATAGTCGAGGAAGAACAGCGGCTCGGCGCCTTGCACGACGATGTCGTTGACGCACATGGCGACGAGGTCGATGCCGATCGTGTCGTGCTTGCCGGCGTCGATGGCGATCTTCAGTTTGGTGCCGACGCCATCATTGGCGGCAACCAGCACCGGATCGGTGAAGCCGGCCGCCTTGAGGTCGAACAGGCCGCCAAAGCCGCCGATCTCGCCATCGGCGCCCGGCCGGCGTGTGGCGCGCACCAGCGGCTTGATCTTCTCGACCATGAGGTTGCCGGCGTCGATGTCGACACCCGCCTCGGCATAGGTGAGCCCGTTCTTGCGCTTGGCCTGGTCGCCCTTGCTCATCGTTGGCGCATCCCTGTTTCCCTTGCGGGCTCTTCGCATGAATGGTTTCGGGGGGCAAGGAGGGTGACGGCCAATCTCCCCCTTGTGTGGGGGAGATCAGATGCTTCGCCGCCTCGCGACTTGCGCCCACCCGCCATCTCCCTCATCTATCTCTCAAAGCCACGACGGGACACACGATTGACCATCCCCAATCTGATCACCATCCTGCGCTTCCTGCTGGTCCCGGCCGTGGTGCTGGGGATGCTGAATATGCGCTGGGACTGGGCCTTTGCCGGCTTTCTCGTTGCCGGCATTTCCGACGGCGTCGACGGCTTTATCGCCCGCCGCTTCAACCAGCAGTCGAAGCTCGGCGCCTATCTCGATCCGATGGCAGACAAGGTGCTGCTGGTCTCCGTGTTCGTGGTCATGGGCTTCATCGGCGAGCTGCCGCTGTGGCTGGTGGTAACCATGGTGTCGCGCGATGCGCTGATCATCTGCGCGGTGCTTTTGTCCACCGTCATGGCGCATCCGGTCGAGATGAAGCCGCTCTACGTGTCGAAGGCCAACACCGCTGCCCAGATCGTGCTGGCTGCCGTGGTGCTGGGCGAACTTGCGCTGGGCCTCCACCTCGACCCGCTCAGGCCCGCGCTCATATTGCTGTCCGGGGTCTTGACCGTGGCTTCGGCCGCAGCCTATCTCGTGGCTTGGCTGAGGCATATGAGCGGCTATGGCGAAGGCTCCACCCCGGGTAGTTGACAACAGTGCCGCGACTGCGGCGGCAGCAGAGGCGGCTGCGTCGACATCGTTTCGCCGCCAGATCTTCTTCTGGCTGGGAACCGCCGTCTTCCTTGCCCTGTTCCTCTACATCTTCTCCGGCATCCTGCTGCCCTTCGTCGCCGGCATGGTGCTTGCCTATTTCCTCGACCCGGTCGCAGATCGCCTGCAGCGCCTTGGCCTGTCCCGGCTGATGGCGACGGTGGTCATCCTCATTACCTTCATCGTCGTGCTGGTGCTGGCCTTCGTGATCCTGGTTCCGGTGTTGGCGACGCAGATGGCCGATTTCGCCGGCAAGCTGCCGGAATATCTGACCCGGCTGCAGTCGCTGATCACCAGCTTCGACCCGAAATGGCTGGAGCAGAAATTCGGCGTCAACGCCAATGGCCTGCGCGATGGGCTGAATTCGCTGCTCACCTCCGGCTTCGGACTGTTGAGCACAGTTTTCACCTCGATCTGGAGTTCGGGCGTGGCGCTGGTCTCGGTGGTCAGCCTGTTCGTGGTGACCCCGGTCGTCGCCTTCTACATGCTGCTCGACTGGGACCGCATGGTGGCGGTCGTCGACAGCTGGGTGCCGCGCGACTATGTCGGCACCGTCAGGGCGATCTCCAGGGACATCAACACCGCGACCGCCGGCTTTGTCCGCGGCCAGGGCACGCTCTGCCTGGTGCTCGGCGGCATGTATGCAACAGGCCTGACCCTGACCGGGCTGAATTTCGGCATCCTCATCGGCTTCTTCGCCGGGTTGATCTCCTTCATCCCCTATGTCGGCTCGCTGACCGGCCTGGTGCTGGCCGTCGGCGTCGCCTTCGTCCAGTTCTGGCCGGACTGGACCATGGTGGTGTTGGTGGCTTGCGTGTTCTTCGTCGGCCAGTTCATCGAAGGCAATATCCTGCAGCCAAGGCTGGTCGGAAAAAGCGTCGGCCTGCATCCGGTGTGGCTGATGTTCGCGCTGTTTGCCTTCGGCGCCTTGTTCGGCTTCGTCGGCCTGCTGATTGCCGTGCCGGCCTCGGCCGCGGTCGCCGTGCTGGTGCGCTTTGCCATTGCCCGCTATCTGGAATCGCCGCTCTACAAGGGGCATGCCACTGAGCCCGTCCCGCCGCTGCCCGCCGATCGCGGCGGCGGTCACCGGACGCGGCGCGGCTGACCGTGGCCGACCAGAGAACCGAACCGCCGCGCCAGCTACCGCTCGATCTCGGCCACGGCACCGGCTATTCGCGCGACGAACTGGTGGTGTCGGCCACCAACCGCGAGGCGGCGGCCCTGGTCGACCGCTGGCCGGACTGGCCCTCGCCGGTGATCGTGCTGGCCGGCCCGGCCGGTTCCGGCAAAACGCATCTGGGCTCGATCTGGCAGGCGCGGGCCAACGCCGTGGCGATCGATGCAAGCCGCATCGGCAATGCCATCGCCGGGCTCGGCGGCAGGCCGGCGCTGATCGACGATGTCGACAAGGCAGCCATCGACGAGGCGAGCTTGTTCCATCTCATCAATGACGTGCGTGGCGCCGGGTCCACCTTGCTGTTGACGGCGCGCCGTTTTCCAGCCGCCTGGGGTGTAAAACTGCCCGACCTTGCCTCGCGGCTGAAGGCGGCAGCGACCGTCGAAATCCACGAACCGGACGACCTGCTTCTGGCCGGCGTCATCACCAAATTGTTCGCCGACCGCCAGGTCGAGGTCGAGCAGCACGTCGTCCAATATCTGGTGCGCCGGATCGAGCGCTCGCTCGCCACCGCCATGCGTGTGGTCGAGCGGCTGGACCGCACCGCGCTCGAACGCAAGACGCCGATCACGAGGGCGCTCGCCGCTGAGATCGTCAGTGCGATGGATGAAGGGCAGGGCGAGTTGGAGATTTAGAGGCACCACCCAGCAACTGTCCCATTTCGGGAAACATATGCTGGCATCTGTCTTGCAGCATCCGGCTTGCCGGCTGACCCCGGTCCTGATCGCGTTCCTGATCGGGTTGTAGGCTCGCCGGGAGTGATGATTGGGGTTCTCGCCCGGCGAGCTTGCCTTCACCTAGCGTGGTCCCTGTAAAAAGGGCGCGCTGATTCTACGCCCACAACGGGGCCAGATACCTGACCAGCAGGTAGACCGCCGTATGCGCCGCCACATAGCAGGCGGCGACGACGACAAAGAAGGCCAGGCTGGCGGGCCACGACCGGGGAGGGCCCTGCCGCTTGCTCGGCCGGTTGTTCCAGATCCACAGGGCAGCACAGATAATGGCCCAGACGACCACGAATGGCATCGCGATGCCGATATAGGCGAAGTAGGCGGGGCCAATCAGCGACAGCCAAGCTTCGAGACCAAGCATCCGGAATCTCCCTCTCGCCCAAAGTCTAGACCGCCAGCAGCGATGGACGCGAGGGGATAATCCGTGGGGGCGCTTGGCGTCAAATCTTCAGCGCCACCCGGCCGAACGGGCGCTCCTCGATGAGATAGCGCAAGCCCTCAGCGGCATCCTCCAGCGCAAAGACCTTCGCCACCATCGGCTTGACCTTGCCCGAAACAAGCAGGTCCGAAATGGCGGCCCAGGCTGCTTGTCTGACCGATGCGCTTTCGGTGAGCAGCAAAAAGCCCTTGATGCTTGCAGCCTTCCAGATCAGATCGGTGACATTGATCGTGGTTTCGCGTCCGGCGGAATAGCCGAGCGTGACCACCGATGCGCCTGGCGCCAGGGCCGACACGGCGGCGCTCAGAATCTTGCCGCCGATGCCGTCGATGACGATGTCGGCGCCATGGCCTTCGCTAAGGCGGTTGACGCCGTCGGCCAGGCCTTCTGCGGTGAGGTCGATGACCTCGTCGAAGCCAAGCGCCTTGGCCTCCTTGGCCTTGGCGTGGCTGGTGGTCGAGGAAATGGCGTGCTTGGCGCCGAGCGCGCGAGCCAGCTGCGTCGTAGCGTTGCCGACGGAACTGCCAATGGCCGGCGCCAGCACGACTTTGCCGGCGGCGAAGCCCGCGTTCATCAGCGCGATATAGGCGGTCAGATAGGCCACCGGCAGGCTTGCCGCCGTGGTGTCGTCGATCGCATCGGGGACGCGCAGCAGCAATTCCTTGGGAACAGTGACATAGTCCGAATAGGTGCCGTTCTCGACCACGCCGAAGGGGCCGAGAAAGGCCACTCGCGTGCCATCGGGAAAGTCGGCGTCGCCACCCTCGATGACGCCGGCGCCTTCGTTGCCGAGCACCAGGGGTGCCGTCGAGCGCGGGAATTGCCCGCTGAGGATTGTATGGTCGAGCGGCGTCACGCCGGCGGCCCGCATCCGCACCAGCAACCGCCCTTCAGACGGGGCTGGCTTGGGTATGTCGACCAGCTTCAGGTCCAGATAGCCGCCGAAACCTTCTGCTCTCATGGCACGCATGACTGCATTCCTTCCGTGTTGGCTTTTGCACCGGCCCGGTTGCAAGGCGTGACTGGCCTTCGCCAGCCCGGTGGGCTGGCGTCCTGGAGATTCAGATTGAAAAGTCGGTGCTCAGGCCTTCGGATTGGTGGTTGCCTTCTCCAGGGCCTCGGCCTGCGGCCCGGTCAGATAGAGATCGCCGAATTCGTCGCCGACCTGTTCCCACATCAAGCGCGAGAACAGCAAGGCAGCGTCGAGCGGGCGGTGATTGACCACAATCGAATCCGTTTCGCCGGCTGCATTCTTATGCGCCAGAACCGAACACTCGATCGGCGTGCCGCGGACCTCGGCCCGGTAGGACTCCATGAAGAGGTCGCTGCCGAAGTCGCCGCGATATGTGAAATCCCTGAAGTCGTAGAGCGGCGCGGCATGCTTCAGCAGCGCCATTATGGCCTGCTTTCCCTGAATCGGACGCCTCAGCACGGTGGCTTCAAGCGTGGCGTCTTCGGCAAGCTTCGCCAACCATGGCGGTGGACCGTTATGTCTGGGAAGAAGCGGACTTGTGTCGTTGAATTTCATGTTTGGACTCCTGTGGGGAAGGGCGGGTTGATGGTTAATATGACCAGTCATCTTGTATTTACGCAAAAAAGAGAGCGCCCTATGTCATCAGGGTACCGAACGCGACCGTCTCGAACGCCGTCAGCGCGGTTGCATCCTTGTCGACCTTGGCGCGCATCATCGCGCCTTCCCAGGAGTTGAGCAGGAAGGCGGCGATCACCCTGGCATCCATGTCGCGCCGCAGCGCGCCGTCGGCTTGCGCTTCCTTGACGCAGGATTCGATCGCTCGGCTCCACGCCGCCAACAGCACGGCCAGACGCTCCCGCACCGGGCGGCTCTGGTCCGGCATTTCCGCGCTCATATTGCCGATCATGCAGCCGGTTCGGTAATCTCCCTGGCGGGCGACCTCGTTGAGGTACTGAAAATACTGCTTGAGCCTCGTGGCTGCCGGCACCGTCTCCTCGCCGAGCCCGCTCAGGCCGTTGAGCACCTTTTGCCAGTAGCGCTCCAGGGCTTCGACAGCGAGGAGTTCCTTGCTTTCGAAATGGTTGTAGAACGACCCCTTCGGCACCTGCGCCGCTTCGGTGATGTCCTGCACGCTCGTGCCGTTGAACCCCTTCCGATGCAGGGTGTCGACGGCGGCAGTGATGATCTGTTCTCTGGTGCTCGGTCTTGCCATGAGACAAATATGACCGGTCGTCTTAAAAGAGTCAACGGCTCGCGGGTGAAATTGTTGGTGCAGTCCTGTGCGATCGGGATGGCGCGCTACGACACAAGATCGCCGGTTGTCATCACACCCGTGGCAATCGTGATAGCCAAGCAAGACCTCAACCAGCACGATTTGCCTGGTGTGGTGCTACCTCCTCCCAATGGCGTGGAGATCAGTTGGCGCTCCGGCCGACAACCCGGCCGGAGCATGTCTAAAGCGATCGGATCAACCGCAGACCCTGACCTCTTCGATGACCCTGTGATGATGGCGCCAGTGCTTGACCAGCTCAATATGGCAGCGGTGATGACGGTGGTGGCGGCGCCACTGACCGTCATTGCTCTGGTTGTCGCTATAGTCATCGTCGTCATAGATTCTTTGGCGATCGTGATGACGGTGGATCTGTATTTCGCCATCGTCGGACGAATATTGGTCGCCGTCATCGGACTGGATGATCAGACTGGCGGCTTGCGACGGCGCGATGAAAGCTGCCGTTCCGCCGAACGCGATCATGGAAGCGATGAGAAGGGATTTCATGATTGGCTCCTGGGTTGAATAATACTCAACTCGCAGAGCCGACGCGTGTTCCGATAACAAATTGTATGGTTTCGCCGACACAGGTTACCGCGCGTGAACGCATGTCCCTTGCGCTGGCGGCGAGAAAGGTCACGGTCTGCGCGACGATATAGTAGGGAGAAAAATGGTCGGAGTGGAGAGATTCGAACTCCCGACCCTCTGGTCCCAAACCAGATGCGCTACCAGGCTGCGCTACACTCCGAGGCCCTGCGGCGTATAAGGTTCTGGGCCCTGCCGCGCAACCCCTAAAACGTCAAACCGGAGTTGGCGGCCGGCGCTCGCGCGCAATCTTGGTGGCGATCGCCTTGGCCTGGATGCGGGCATTGGCGAAGCAGCCGCGGATGCTCGGCCGCATCCCGGTGAACCACAGGCCCGGCAGCTTCGGGTCCTGGTCGGCGCCGTTGAACAGCGGCACGCCCTTTTCGTCGAGCACGCCGAGCTTGCCCAACATGGCCTCGAGCCCGGTGCGGTAGCCGGTCGCCGCGATCACGATGTCGGGCCGGATCGTCACGCCATTGTCGAAAATGACCGAGTCGCGGGTGAATTCCCGCACCGTCGGCAGAACGATGATGCGGCCGTCCTTGATGGCGTCGACGGCGCCGTCATCGGTGGCGATGGCGGTATAATCCGACGCCAGCCGGCTTGCCCCGCCCGAAGGCGTCGGCGGCAGGCCGAAGGCGGCGAGGTCACCGAAGACCAGCCGCTGCGTCGCTGCCATCACCGCATCGGCAAGCTTGAACGGCAGCCGCGCCAGCACCGGCGAAAAGCGGTGGACGGCGATCTGGCCGATGCGCTTGGGCAGCAGCGCCGGACCGTTTCGCGCTGACAGCCAGATCTGTGCCGTGTCCACCCGCGCCAGATGGTTGAGCGCGTCGAAACCGGAATTGCCGGCGCCGACGACCAGCACTCGTCTGCCGGCATAGTCATTGGCGTCGCCGAACTCTGCGGAATGGATGATGCGCCCGGCAAAGGCCTTCATTCCCTTCCAGGCCGGAATGACGGGCTGCCGGTCGCGCCCGGTGGCGACGACGACATGGCGCGCCAGTCGCGGCCCGGTGCCGGTCCGCACAAGCCAGTGGTCACCGTCGAAGGCGATCTCATCCACGGAGACGCCGAACTCGACCGGCAGCCGGTGCATGGCACGGAATTCGTTGAGATGGCGGATGACGGCGCTTCGGTGCGGAAAGGCAAGGGTGCCGGCGGGAAACGAAACGCCCGGAAGTGCCGAGAGATCGCGATGCGTGTTGAGGTGAAGCTGTGCGTGGCGCCGGTGCCATGGCTCGGCCAGCCGGGCTTCCTTTTCCAGCACCATCACTTGTACACCGGCCTTGAGCAGCGCGTGGGCCGCGGTCAGCCCGGCCCCGCCGGCGCCGATGACGATCACGCCGTCAAAAATCGCTTGCTGGCCGGCCTCAGCGTGCAAAATCCCTGCGTCCATGCCTCTATGGGGCGCCATCATGACCATGACTTTTGATGCCACGCCAGTGTATCGGTCCTATGCCGCTTCCGAGGCGGCGCCGTTGCATACCGCTTCGGCCTTGCCGTCGGCAGTGTTGCACAGTATTGACTGAAATAAGGCGGCGCTGCCGCCAACGCAGCCACGAGGTGCCCATGTCCGCGCGTATTTTCAGCCCAGCCAAAACCGCGATGCAGTCCGGCAAGGCCAAGACCGGCCATTGGGTGCTGGAGTTCGATCCCGCCCAGCGCAAGAAGATCGACCCGCTGATGGGCTACACCACATCGGGCGACATGCTGAGCCAGATCCGTCTCACCTTCGACACCAGGGAAGAGGCGGTGGCCTATGCCGAAAAGCAGGGGCTGGCCTTCCGTGTCGAGGAGCCGAAGGAAACCAAGCGCCGGCAGATTTCCTATGCGGAAAATTTCCGCTATGACCGCAGGATACCCTGGACGCATTGACCGGCACTGTCGGACTACGTCCGGTCACATAGACATCAGCCGGCCAGCACATCAGACGGCTTGGCCGGCCAGCGGTCCCGTAGCTCAGCTGGATAGAGCACCGGCCTTCTAAGCCGATGGTCACAGGTTCGAATCCTGTCGGGATCGCCAATCATTCAACGGCTAAGCTCAGGCGCTGTTCCACGAAATCCCACATCTCACCCGTTGTTTCCGCGGAGCGCGAAGTGGCCGTTGGCGCCATTCCTGGGGGGCCTGCAAAGCAGTTTGCCGGTAGTAACGTTATGGTCTTGTGGAAAGAACGCGACGCTGGTAGGCTTTGGTCCGAAGTTGGCTAGGACTTTAGTCTGGTTGTTTGGCTGGATTTTTGGCTTGTGCCAGCTGGGACTTGGCGCTGGTTTTGTCTATGTCGCCCCGATTGAGTGGGCATGACGCGGCGAAATCATCGCAAAGGTGGGTTTATGGCTCTGCTGGCGCCTTTGCCCCATGGCGCCGGATGAGCGCAAAAAAATGTGGAATCGATGATTTCGAAAAAACTTGCCGCCAATGCGGAAACCGCCGCCGCCTTTCTCAACTTGCTGGGAAATGAGAAGCGGCTTTTGATCATGAACCATCTGGCCGGTGGCGAACTTTCGGTCGGTATCCTTGCCGAGAGAGTTCAACTCAGCCAATCGGCCCTGTCGCAGCATCTTGCCAAGCTTCGCGCCTTTGGCCTTGTCGACACCCGTCGCGACCGTCAGATGGTCTATTATTCCTGCTCGTCGGGTGCGGCACGCGAACTGCTTGCCATGCTGGATGGCTTCCTGGTGACCGAAAGACCGCTTGCGGGGCCGGGTCCGCATTACGTCGCCGAAAGGCTGCGCAGGGCGCGAGCAGCCTGACAACAGGCACCGATTGGATCGGTTGACCTTAGGCCGGGCTTCATTGCCGCTAACGCGCGAAGTCGATGTCGGCGCCGTCCGGGCGCTGATCGCCGGTATTTTGCCGATTTTGCGCCTCTCTCCAGCATTGGGTCGTCCACCCGGCCAGACCGCACGTCGGTGGGCGCCAACATGGGCGCCAGGCCGGTCCGCGCCGAACTTGCGCGGTTTCTAATATAAGAGCACAGTTCGAAGCGTTGAGGGAGAACGGCTCACAAACAAGCAAAAAGATCGGGAGGAAACCATGAACAGCATGAGCCTCACCACGCTTGAACGCGGCAAGACGACCGTCGACGCTGCGGTTCTTGAAGCGCTTTCGGCACAATTGCGCGGCACACTGCTTCAGACCGGCGACGCCGCCTACGACCAAGCACGCACCGTCTGGAATGCCACGGTCGACCGGCGACCAGGTCTCATTGCGTGTTGCGTCGGCGCCTCCGACGTCATCAGTGCCGTGAATTTCGCCCGGGAAAACAGGCTTCTCGTCTCCGTGCGCGGCGGCGGCCACAACATTGCTGGCAGTGCCGTCTGCGATGGTGGCCTGGTGATCGATCTGTCGGCGATGAAGTCGGTGCGGGTCGATGTCGTGGCGCGGCGGGTATGGGTCGGACCCGGCGCCACGCTCGTCGATGTCGACCGGGAAACGCAGGCTTTTGGCTTGGTGGTGCCAACGGGTATCAACTCGACCACCGGCATATCAGGCTTGACGCTGGGTGGCGGCTTCGGCTGGATCACCCGCAAGTTCGGCCTGACCATCGACAATCTTGTTTCAGCCGATGTGGTCACCGCCGATGGCAAGTTGCTGCGCGCCAGCCAGAAGGACAATCC
The DNA here is from genome assembly GCF_056404855.1 of Mesorhizobium sp. P2_B11. Classification (NCBI taxonomy): domain Bacteria; kingdom Pseudomonadati; phylum Pseudomonadota; class Alphaproteobacteria; order Hyphomicrobiales; family Phyllobacteriaceae; genus Mesorhizobium; species Mesorhizobium sp. P2_B11. Next base: position 80,735 of record NZ_JBFUDF010000013.1, on the reverse strand, counting down.
GGACCTGTTCTGGGCGCTGCGTGGCGGCGGCGGTAATTTCGGCGTTGTCACGGCGTTCGAGTTCCAACTCCACCAGATGGGTCCGCAGGTTCTGTCGGGGCTCGTCGTCCATCCCTTCGCCGATGCCGAAAAGGTGCTGCGCGACTATCGGAAGGCGCTCGAAACCGCGCCCGACGAACTGACCTGCTGGGTGGTCATGCGGCAGGCACCGCCGCTACCGTTCCTGCCGACCGAATGGCATGGCAAGGAGGTGCTGGTTTTGGCCATGTGCTATTGCGGCGACATCCAGGCGGGTGAAAAGGCGACGCAGAAGCTTCGCGCCATCGGCACGCCGATTGCCGATGTCGTCGGCCCCAACCCGTTCACCGGCTGGCAGCAGGCCTTCGACCCGCTGCTGACGCCAGGCGCTCGCAACTATTGGAAGAGCCATGACCTGACCGAGCTTTCCGACGGCGCGATTGGTGTCACCACTGCGGCGATCGCCAAACTTCCCGGCCCCGAATGCGAAATATTCTTCGGCCATGTCGGTGGTGTGGCAGGCCGCGTCAAAGGAGATGCAACGGCGTTTCCGCAGCGCAACTCGCACTTCGTCATGAACGTCCACGCCCGCTGGCGCGAACCGGCAATGGACAAGGCCTGCATCGATTGGGCTCGTGGTATCTACGGGGCGATCAAGCCTTATGCCGCCGGCACGGCCTACGTGAACTTCATGCCGGAGGATGAGGTCGACCGAGTCGAAGCGGCTTATGGCGGCAACTATCACCGGCTTCTGGAAATCAAGCAGCGCTACGACCCGCTGAACCTGTTCCGCATGAACCAGAACCTGCGGCCCAAAGAAAGCCAGCGCGCCGCTTGAGGCGCGTGATCCCGAACCGGAGATCCGTGCGTGCGAATATCGGAATCGATTTTGCTGCATTGACCTTCGGTTCGGAGCGGGTTGAGGTCGGTATCGGACGGTTGTCGCCTATGGCGCCGGCCTGGAGTGGGTGACCGGCATCAAGGCCCGGGTCTCGATGCCCCTGAAGCGCAAAGTCGACCGCAGTGTCATCGACGCTGCACGCTGCCTAAAGCACTGCGATACATTGTCGGCCCGGCAACAGGCCAACGGTCCCGTAACGGATGAGAGCACCGGCCTTCCGAGCCGATGGTCCCAGGTTCGAATCCTGTCAGGATCGCCGACAATTTCAACGAGATAGTGTGGAGGCCTGAGTGGGAATTGAACCCACTACGTCGGTTTTGCAGACCGATGCGTCACCGTCCCGCCCTCAGACCATGACGCCTTGTGCATGCACCGCGACACCCAGTCAAGTTGGCCGGCCTTCCGCTGGCAGGCTCGAAACGGATCTGGCTGCCGTTGCCAGGATGTTCGGAACGCGGCTCGCGTTCAGGTGTTTATGGGAGATGGCACCGAAAACGCCCACCATCGCGCGCATCTGGCGCGGCAGGACCTTGCCGGAAAAGGCCGACGCCTATGAGCGCTACAATTACGAGGCCGGCATCAAGCCGCTGATCGAGAAAGCGCTTGGCGTGCAGACCTTTCGCGAGGACACGCCGACCCATTCGGAATTCATCACCATCTCCTACTGGGAAAATGTGGAGGCGATGGCGGCCTTCACCGGCGGCGATCCGAAAGATATCCACCATCTCGACCGCGACAAGGAGTTCCTGATCGAATTGCCGAAGAGCGTTCAGGTGCTTCAGATCCGTTCCAGCCACGGCGCAGTGGGCTGATGTTGCGGATTTCGACGCCAGGACTGTGCAGGTCGAGGAGACATCGATCTTCGTCCGAACCGGTGGCTCAGGCCCGGCGCTGCTCCTTCTGCACGGCTTTCCCGAAACGTATATAATGTGGCGCGACATTGCCGTGGCCCTGGCGCCGAACTTCAGCGTGGTCGCCGCCGATCTCAGGGGCTACGGCCAGAGCTTCTGTCCAGCCTCCGATGCGGATCATGCCGCCTATTCCAAACGAGCGATGGCGCGCGACATGGTTCAGGTCATGAACGCGCTAGGCTTCGACCGCTTCATGCTTGCCGGCCATGACCGCGGCGGCCGCGTTGCTTACCGGATGGCGCTTGACCATCCCGAAATCGTGTCGAAGGTCGCAGTCCTCGACGTCATCCCCACTGCGGCCGCCTGGGATCGCGCCGATGCCAGGCTGGCGCTCGCCTTCTGGCCGTGGAGCCTGCTTGCCCAGCCCGAGCCGCTGCCGGAGCGCCTGCTGGCTGCCGCACCCGATGCCGTCGTCGACAATGCGATCGCCGGCTGGGGCTCGGCTCCCGGTGCTTTCCCCGCCGAAGTGAGAGAGGCTTACATCGACGCGTTACGCGAGCCCGCCCATATCCACGCCATCTGTGAGGAATACCGCGCCGCCGCCGGCATCGACCGCGAGCACGACGCCCAGGATCGGGCTGACGGCCGTCGCATCAAATGCCCGCTGCTGGCGCTGTGGAGCGGTGAGGGTGGGTTGGAAACCTGGTATGCGGACGAGGGCGGCCCGCTGGCGATCTGGCGGCAATGGGCCGACAGCGTCGAAGGCGGTCCGGTCAAGGGTGGGCATTTCTTCCCGGAGGAGCACCCCGGGGAGACGGCGGCCGCGCTCTCCAAATTCCTTGTGGCGTGAACTCGGGCCGACAATCAGGCGCCCGGTTGAACCGTCAGTTCCCGCGCACCTTCACCACCACACTACGCACCGCCAGCACCAGAACGGTGATGATGATCAGGATCACCGAAAGCGCTGCGATCGCCGGGTCGATGTTGTCGCGTAGGCCCATCCACATCAGGCGGGGCAGGGTGATGGCGTTGACCGAGGTGATGAACAGGGTGACGCCGATTTCTTCCCAGGACAGGACGAAGGAGAGCAGGGCGGCGGTAACGATGCCGAACTTGATGTTGGGCATGATGATGCGCGTCGCACGCTCCCACACGCTGGCGCCTAAGCCCCGCGCGGCGAGGTCGATGCGGCGGTCGAGCTGGCTGAGCGAGACCAGGATCAGCACCGTGGCGAAAGGCACCGTCATCACCGAATGCGCCATGGCGACGCCGAGCCATGTGTCGTAGCCGAAGAACGAGCTCATGCCGGAGATCGAGGTGAGCAGGAAGTAGAGCGTGATCGCCGACACCACCGGCGGCACCACCATCGGCAACAGCACGAAGCCGACCAGTGCTGCCGTGAATCGCGGCTGGAACATCCACACACCGAGGCTGAAGCAGAGCGCCAGCACGGTGGAGATGACGCTGCTGACGATGCCGATGCGGATCGACAGCAGGATGGCATCGAGCCAGCGCGGATCCTCGATCAACGAGCGGTAGTGGCGCAGCGACAGTTCGCCCGTCGGCATCGCCAGCATGCGGCTTGGCGTCAGCGACACCGGAATGACCGCGAGCAGCGGCAACAGCAGGAACAGCGCTACCAGCACAGCGAGGATCAGCGAGACGGGACCGGGGCGATAGGTCGGCATCAGATCAGCTGCTTCGGTCTGACATAGCGGAACAGCACTGCCATCAGCGCGCCGACGAACAGCACCAGCACGACGCTGATCGCCGCGCCCAGCCCCCAGTCGGGGCTCTGGAAGATCCTGAGATAGATCAGCTCGGCAATCATCACGCTGCGGCCGCCGCCGAGGATCGCCGGCGTGACGAAGAAGCCGAGCGAGAAGACGAAGACGATCATCGCCGAGCCGATGATGCCGGAGCGCGTCATCGGCACGAATACGGTCCAGAAGGTGCGCATGCGGCTGGAGCCCAGCCCGCGCGCAGCGAGCAGCACGCGCTCGTCGAGACTGCGCATGGCCGACGCCAGCGGAAACACCGCGAAGGGAATGAGAAAATGCGTCATGCCGACAATGACGCCGAATTCGTTGCGCACCAGCGCCAGCGGCTCGGAAATGAAGCCGATCGATTGCAGCCAGGTGTTGATCAGGCCGCGATTGGAGAGCAGCGCCACCCAGCCGAAGGCACGCGTCAGCACCGAGATCCAGAAGGGGACGAGAATGCAGAATTCAGCGATTATGCGCTGCACAGGGCTGCCGCGCACCCATACCATGGTGATCGCATAGGCCGCCGCCACCGAAACCACGGTGACGATCAGCGCGATGCGCAGCGTGCGGATGAACACCGACAGCACCAGCGGGTCGGTGGCGAGCGCGCCATACTGGCCGAGCCCCGGTGTCGGCAGCGTGACGCTCCATTTGACGACACCGAGGAACGGCCAGGCATAGGCCAGCACGAGAAACAGGAGCAGCGGCGCCATCAACAGCGCCGCGCCCATCCTGTCGGAGAGGGTGCCTCTCATCGAAGCGTCACACCCGGCTTGTTCAGGCCGAGATGATCTTGGTGTATTCGTCGAGTGCTGCCCCGTAGTTCTTGGCGTACCAGTCCATGTCGAGCGCGATCTGCTTCTTCATGTTTTCGGGATCGACCGGGTTGATGCGCTTCTTATCGGCGGGGATCAGCGCGTCGGTGGCCGGATTGGCCGGACCCTGTCCGAGCTTGTCGAACATGACGAGCTGCTTTTGCGGGTCCTGTGCGCTGGCGATGAACTTCATCGCTGCATCCTTGCCGCCGGGGTTGCCCTTGAGCACGGCCAGCGCGCCGGGCGAGATCAGGCCCTGGTCCCAGATGAACTTGATCTTGCCGCCGGAATCCTGCTCGATCAGCGAGGCGCGGGTCGACCATACGATGGCCATCGAGGCTTCGCCGTTGAGCAGCACGCTCTGGCTCTCGGCACCGCCGCCCCAATAGGCCACGACATTTTCCTTGAAGGCGGCGATCTTGTCATGCGCGCGCTTCAGATCGAGCGGGTAGAGCGAGGCCGGTGCAATGCCGTCGGCGAGCAGCGCTGCTTCCCAGCTCGACACGCCCCATTTGTAGAGCGAGCGCTTGCCCGGGAACTTCTTCACGTCGAAGAAGTCGGCCATGCCGGTCGGCGCGTCCTTGCCGTATTTCTCCGAGTCATAGGCGATGACATAGGAGAAGAAATAGGTCGACGCTGCGTATTCCCAGCCGAACCCTTCACGCATCTTCTTCTTGTCGACGATGGCATAGTCGATCGGCTCGAGCGCGCCCTGGGCGCCGAGCGTGATGGCCGAGAACGGGTCGACGTCGACGAGATCCCAGGTCGGCGCGCCGCTCTTGAACTGCGCGGCAATCGCGCCTTCGGTCGGGCCCGAACCGTCCATCTTGACGGTGATGCCGGTGTCCTTGGTGAAGGCCTGGCCGTAGGCGGCGTCATAAGCGGTGAGCGCATCGCCGCCCCAATTGACCAGCACCAGTTCCTTGGCCTGCGCAAAGGCGCCGGTGGAACGCAGCAGCATCGGCGTGCCGGCCAGCACAAGGGCGGCAAGCTGGGTGAATTGCCGGCGCGAAATCTCGCCGCGCACTGCCCTGGCGGACAGGCCGTCCATCGCTTGTTTTTTGGTTTCATTTGTCATGTCAGTTCCCCTTTTTTCGTTGGTCGTTCCGGTGGTTGTGGCGTGCTCCAGATTCTTTGCTGGAAGACTTCGCCGGTGTGGTCGTCATCCTCCGTCCGGAAGGAGGAAACCTTTTTCCGCAGGCCAGGTCAGCCAGACGGAGTTGCCTTTGCTCAGCGCCGCGGCCGCAACCTCGTTCGGCACCGACACCGTCACCTTGGCGCCCTGGCGCGTTGTCAGGTCGAGCCTGGTCGCCGCGCCCAGATAGGTAGAAGCAATCGCCGTGGCGGCAACGCCGTTCTCGCCGGCGGCTGCTTCGCGCGCGATCGACATGTGCTCGGGGCGGATTGCCAGGATGGCGTCGCCGCGGACTTTCTCGGCCTTGCAGTGCATGCTGACCGCGCGGTCTTCGCAGAGACCCATCGAGCCATTGCCGGCGGGCTTGACGCCCTTCAGCGGCAGCATGTTGATCTCGCCCAGGAACTCGGCGACGAAGCGGTTGTCCGGCCGGTCGTAGACCTCGTCGGGCGCACCGACCTGCAGCAGCTTGCCGTGGTTGAAGATGGCGACGCGCGACGACAGCGCCAGCGCCTCACTCTGGTCGTGGGTGACGAAGACGAAGGTGGTGCCGGTTTCCTGGTGCAGCCGTTTCATCTCGGCCTGCATCTGGCCGCGCAGGCTCTTGTCCAGCGCCGAGAACGGCTCGTCGAGGAGCAGCACGCCGGGCTCGAACACCAAAGCGCGGGCCAGCGCCACGCGCTGCTGCTGGCCGCCCGAAAGCTGCGCCGGAAGTTTCGTCTCGTGGCCCTTGAGGCCGACGCGCTCGACCATCTCGGCGACGCGGCGCTTGATCTCGGCTGCCGACTTTTTGCGCACCTTGAGCGGGAAGGCGATGTTGGCTTCGACCGACATATGCGGAAACAGCGCATAGCCCTGGAACACCATGCCGGCGGCGCGCTGCTCGGCCGGCCGCTCGGTGATGTCGACGCCGTCGCTGAAAAGCTTGCCGACGGTCGGCTGAACGAAACCAGCCAGGATCATCAGGAAGGTGGTCTTGCCCGAGCCCGAGGGGCCGAGCAGCGTCAAAAACTCGCCGCGGCCGATATTGAGCGTCAGATCGTCCAATGCACGGAAGGAGCCGAAGCTCTTGCCGATCCCGATTGCCTTGATCTCTGCGGCCCGGCCGGGTTGCTGCATCCTGCCTCTTCCTTGGTCGTAGCATGAGCGTAGGGCAGGGCGCCGGCTCACCGCAACCGAATAGTTTTCGCCTGATCGGCAAATTTGATTCACGGATGGCGGGTGTTTGAGAGGAGGCGGGGCGCCGAAGCTGCCGATCTCCCCCCTCGTGGGGGAGATGCCCGGCAGGGCAGAGGGGGGCGCTGTCCCGCCAGCCTCTCAACTTTTTGCCACGCCTATTTCTGATAGGATCCTTCGCTACCTTCGAAAGTTGGCGCTCTACGGCGCCCCCCTCTGTCCTGCCGGACATCTCCCCCACGAGGGGGGAGATTAGCTGACTTCCGACAGCTTCGCTCTTAGCCACCCCGCAAACGCCTCCAGCACCGGGTGGTTCGCCTTGGCGTGCTCCGAAACCAAAAAGTACGAGCGCGGCGAGGGGATCGCGATGTCGAATGGCTTCACCAGCCGGCCTTCGCTCAATGCCCGGCGGCTGGTCAGTTCGTCGCCCATGGCGATGCCCTGGCCGGCGATCGCCGCCGAGAACACCAGGTTCATGTCCGAGAAGAAAATGCCACCTTCAGTGTCGGGATTTTCCACCTTGGACAGCGCCAGCCAGCGCGCCCAGTCTTCGGTGTCGCCGAGATGCAGGAGGTTGGCGCGCAGCACGTCGGCCGGTTTGGAAAAGCCGCCGACCTTGTTGAGCAAGGTCGGGCTGCAGAGCGGCGTGAACGAGATTTCACACAGCGGCTCGACTGCGCGGTTCGGCCAATTGCCGACGCCGAAAGCGATGAAGGCGTCGGCGTCCGGATTGCTGACGTCGTCCAGCCGCCTTGGCGTCAGGATCGACAGCGCCACATCCGGATACATCTGCCGGAACTCGCCGATATGGGTGCATAAAAACAGCGAGGCGAAGCCCGGCGTGCAGGAGACGGCGAAAGAGCCGCCGACGCCGGTGCCGGCCTGGCGCGTCACCGCATCGCCAAGCACGGTCAGCGCCTTGCGCACGTCAGCAGCATAGCGCTGGCCGCGTGGTGTCAGCGCCACGCCCTTGCCGATGCGCTCAAGCAAGTCGAAGCCGAGATCGCGTTCGAGCAGCCGCAGCTGATGGCTGACGGCGCTGCGGGTGAGGTGCAGTTCGTCTGCGGCGCGCCAGACGCTGCCGTGACGGGCAAAACTGTCGAGGGCGCGCAGCGCCTGTGTGGAGGGTATTCGCAAGAAGCCTCAGGTGAACCGAATTTGCACGAACCGGGAAAACATATCACTTTTTGCAAAGCCGCTTCACTGCTTTCTTGGGCGGCATGGAGAAACCGGTGACGACCTCGGCGCAAGCCACCGCGCTTGCCTGTCTCGATGGCATCCAGCCGTCGCTGTCGGCGTGGACGCGCACTATTTTCGATTTCGGCGAGACCGCCTGGCGTGAATACCAGTCGGCGGCCTGGTATGTGGCGCGGCTGAAGCATGAGGGCTTTTCGGTCGAGGAAGGCTCGGCCGGCATGCCGACCGCATTCTGCGCGCATTGGACGAACGGCCCCGGTCCGACCATCGGCATGTACGCTGAATACGACGCCGTGCCTGGCAACTGCCAGGATGCGGCAACGGTGAAGCGGCCACGCCCGGGCCTTGGCGGCGAGGCCGGCGGCCACACCGATCCGCATTCGGGGCTTGGCGTCGCCAGCCTCGGCGGCCTTCTGGCCACCAAGGCGGCAATGCAGCGCCACGGCATCGAAGGCACGCTGCGCTTCACCGGCGAGCCGGCCGAGAAGGTGAGGGGCTCGAAGCCGATCCATGCGGCAAAAGGCTATTATGACGGCCTGGCCGGCATGATCTCCTTCCACCCCTTCTACATGCTGCCGCTGTGCAACACGGCGCGCTGGGACACGCATTGCGGTGCCGCCTATGCCATGATCTACCGCTTCATCTGCGACGGACCCGAAAACTGGGTTCGCGCTGGCGATGGCGCGCCGATCCCGCAGGCGCATTCGGCGGTCCGCGCCCCCGGCGCCAACGACGCACTGATGACCATGTATATGGCCTCCAAGGCGCTGCGCGATTCCATGCTGCCGCATCAGGGCGGCTGGTCGATCAGCGAGGCGATCCTGACCGCGGGGCAGGCCACGGCCGACAATCTGCCGGCGGGACTGGCCGAGATCCAGTACATGATCCGCGTGCCGACCATTGCCATGGCCGAACAGGTCACCGCGGTGCTCGACCGCAACGCGCAAGCCGCTGCTACGATCAGCGGCTGCCGCTACGAGCGCCACTGGGTCTCGAAGTCGCGGCCGGGGCTCGCCAACCACGCCATGGCTGGGATCGCCTATGAAGCGCTGTCCACGGTCGGCCCGCCGCACTGGGATGAGCCGGCGAAGGCGATCGCCCGCGAGGTGCAGGTCAATGCCGGCGGCACGGCCACCGAAAACCCGTTCATCGACGAGATGGAGCGGCTGATTGCGCCGCAAGAGGCCGAAACCATCCTGCGCCGCGATTTGCCACCGTCGCAGATCAATTCCACCTCCGACGACTACACCGACATGTCGTGGCACGCGCCGACGGCCCGCTTCTATGTCGCCCGTCCGGCGCTGCGTTCGGCGAACGGCCACGCCTATCCATCCTGGGCGATGAACGCGCTGGGCGGCATTTCCGCCACCATCGACCCGATGGTCGTTTGCGCGGCGAAGACAGTGGCTCTCGCAGCGTTGCGGCTGCTCGAAGACAAAACGGCGCGCGATGCGGCGATGGATGAATTTGTCACTCGCACCGGCGGCGGCATTGGCGGCTCCAACTGGATCGCGCCGCTTTGCGACTACGATCCACCCGTCAACTTCCGCTGGCCGGAATATGTCACCACCGCGCGCGGGCGCGACTGGTGGATTCCATCCGCCGGCACCGCATGACTTACACGACTGACATCACCACGAGGAGAACCCCATGACCGTCCATGACCGTATCGTCGCCGAACCGTTTTCGCTGCAGCGCCGCAACCCCGCCGGCGGCACCAAGCCGCTGACCGCATGGGGTTTTGCCAACGAGACCGATGTCTTGACCGACGTTTTGCTCGGCTCGCCCAATTTCCTGCGCCATCTCTCGACCAGCTCGCTGTCGCGCAAGCATCTGCGCGAGGCGCCCTGCAACGTCCAGATCGCGCAGGCGCAGCACAAGGACCTGGTCGCCGCCTATGAGCATTTCGGCRTCAACATCCACTGGCACGAGCCGACGCCGGAGCTGCCGATGCAGGTCTATTCCCGTGATTCCAGCGTCATGACCCCATACGGGGCCTTCATCACCGCCATGGCCAACTGGTGGCGTCGCGGCGAGAACTATGCCGCCATCCGCACCTACGAGAAGCTCGGCATTCCGATCTACGACATGGTCACTGCCGGCACTTTTGAAGGTGGCGACTTCAACGTCATCGAGGAAGGTGTGGTGCTGATCGGCTGCGGCGGCGCCCGCACGCAGGAAGAGGGCGCCCGTCAGGTGCAGGATTGGTTCGAGAAGGAAGGCTGGGAAACGCGCCTTGCCTTCATCGACGAATATTATGTGCACATCGACCTGATGGTGGTGCCGATCGCAGAAAAGCTCACCGCCGTCTGCCTCGCCTGCACCGAGCCAGGTATTGTCGACTGGCTGAAGGGCAAGGGCCACGAGATCATCGACGTGCCGTTCCAGGACACGATGGCGCTCGGCTGCAACTTCATGTCGCTCGGCAAGGACAGGGTGATCGCGCCGACGTCGAGCCAGTCGCTGATCGGCCAGCTCAAGGCGCGCGGCTTCGAGGTCGCGGCGATAGACATGAGCGAGATCTCCAAGACCGGCGGTGGCATCCACTGCATGGCGCAGGCGCTGAAGCGGGAGAAGGCGTAAGAGGCAACGGCGGCGAAGCTACCAATCTCCCGCGAGTGGCGGAGATATCCGGCAAGACAGAGGAGGGCGCGACGGAATGCCGGCCTATCTCGGTTCACGCACCAGCACGGGGCTCTAGGCTGCGCCGGTCCACTCAGCGTATCGCCTGAGCCCCATGCCCGCGAATAGCATGACCATCATGATTGCGAAGAAGAAGCCCAGGCCGAGGTAGAAGAAATTCGCTATCGGCGAAATCTTGACATATCGCACCTGCTTGAACGGCACGCCGCTCGGCTTTGTCGCCGCCAGGCCTAACCAGAAGACGAAGGTGACGACAACCAGCGAGCCAATGTAGGGATCCATCCAGTCGGGCACCCTGACGAAGCCGAAATTGAACGCAAACGCCCCGTTCGCCGACAACAGCAGCGCCAATACCGAGCAGACAAAAATTAGGCGTTTCACGCGGCGCTCCCCCCAGTTAGTCCATATCCGCGACGATGTATAATTTCCTTGATTGAAGGTCTATTATTCATGCCCGTCAAGATTGCAGACTAGCCGCAAAAACACGACAGCGCGAGCAACCAACTAGCGCTGCCTTGCATGGTGCGCTGTGTCCGTTCCAGCAGATCGTCCGGAGGGGGCGCGACAGGGCGCCGACCTGTCCCGCTTCATCCCTGCTGGAAAGGCGACCTTGGGAGACGGAAGAGGCCTGGGCAGCCCGCCGCATCAGCACACACTAGCCGATATCCCCGGCGAAGCGTTCGGCCAGGCGATCGCGCCGAAAGGCCTCCAGCACGAAGTCGACGAAGACGCGCGTCTTGGCGGGCAGCAGTGTGCGGCTGGCGTAATAGAGCGAGATCGAGCCGAGATCAGCATACCAATCGGGAACGAGGCGCACCAGCGCCTTGCTCTCCAGGTAGGGCAGCGCTTCCGGCATGACGATTAGCGCAACGCCGAGATCGAGCAGCGCTGCCCGCGACATGGCCGCGGGGTCGCTAACGACGATCGTTTCCTGCAGTTCCGCCGACAGTTCCTTGCCGGCGCGGTCGCGCATGACGCGCTGGCGCAGGCGGCCGGTTCGCGAGGACCGCAGCACAATGCCGTCGAACCCGGCAAGGTCTGTCGGATCGGCAGGCGGGGTTCGCCCTTTCATGTAGGCCGGTGATGCGACAGCAACGATATGCATGGGCGCCAGCTCGCGCGCGATCAGGCCGGGTGTGAGCTCGAAGCCGCCGCCGATCGCCGCGTCGAACCCCTCGGCGATGAGATCGACCTGCCGGTTGTCGAACTGCCAATCCGGCCGGATGCGCGGATAGCGCCCGAGAAACGCCGGCAGCAGCGGCATGATGTAGTTCAGCCCGAGGATCAGGCTGATGCTGACCTTGAGCACGCCGGCCGGCTCGCCCTTGGCCGTCGCGACGGCGGCTATGGCGTCCTGCAGCCCCTCCAGATTGTTGCCGATCTGCTGCAGGAACAACTCGCCGGCCTCGGTCAGGGTCAGCTTGCGGGTGCTGCGGTGAAACAGCCTGGCCCCGAGATTGTGCTCCAGCGTGGCGACATTGCGGCTGATCGCGGCCGGCGTCAGCGCCAGCGCGCGCGCCGCCGCCGAAAAGCTGCCGGTCCTGGCGCTGCGCACGAAGGACTCGAGATTTGCCAAGGTCTCCATGGTCAAATTTTAAAGCAATGCTTGCAGATAATTCAAGCCATTACCCACTAATATCGGGGCAATAGAAGGGCGATATCCCGGCGACCACCTAAATCTCAACAGGATGACGCCCCGTGACCAAATCGCCCAAGACCGGCCTAGATGCCCTGCTTCGCCCCGAAGACAGCATTCTCGTGCTGATCGACCACCAGCCTTATCAGTTCTCCAACCTGAACAGCCACGAGCCGACGATGATCGTCAACAACGTCATCGGCCTGGCCAAGACGGCCAAGGTCTTTAACGTGCCGACGATCCTGACCACGGTGATCGAGGAACGCGGCGGCTATCTGATCAAGGGGCTCCAGGATGTCTTCCCGGAGCAGAAGCCGATCGACCGCACCTTCATCAACACCTGGCAGGACGAGCGTGTCGTGGAGGCCGTCAGGAAATCGGGACGCAAGCAGCTCATCCTGGCGGCGCTGTGGACAGAGATCTGCCTCGCCATGCCGGCGATCCAGGCGCTGGCCGACGGCTACGACGTCTTCATCGTTACCGATGCTTCGGGCGGCGTCTCGGCGGAAGCCCACGACATGGCGGTTCGCCGCATGGTGGCGGCCGGCGCCGTGCCGATCACCTGGATGGCGGTGATGGCCGAATGGCAGCGCGACTGGGCGCGCGAGGAAAGCGCCATCGCCCTGGCTGGCGTTCTTGCCGACCATGGCGGCGGCAGCGGCGTCGCCTTCGCCTGGGAGATGCAGCTTCTCGGCCACCGGTCCGGCAAAGCCTGAGCCGATCGTGGCGGCGCACGGTGTGTCGCCACGCCAACTGCCTGTGATTCAAGCTGGAGCACGACCATGACGAACGGTTCAAAGCAGGGCGGCGGCACCCAAACCGCTGGGACATCCGTCGATTTCGACACCCTGATGCAGGCCAACCTCGTTCGCGTTTTTGGCGAGCATGATGCGCAGCGCCGTCTTGCGGCGCTGCGCGAACTTTACGCCGAGGACGCTGTCCTTTACGAGCCGCAGGCCGTCGCCAGCGGATGGGAGGCGATCTCGGCTGCTGTCGGCGCCTTGCTCGCCGGCCTGCCGCCCGGCTTCGTCTTCAGCCCGGCCGGGTTGGCCGTCGGCCACAATGGCGTTGGCCGGCTGTTCTGGCGGGCCGGTCCGCCCGGGGGGCCTGTGGCCGTCACCGGTACCGACGTCGCCCATGTCGAGGGCAGACGGATCAAGTCCCTGCATGTCTTCCTGGACCCGGCGCCGCGCTGACGGGGCGCGTCCAATAAACGGGTGGCCGCCGAACGGTGTAAGGGAGGAACCGTGGGTTTCGTGCTGTATCCGCCCGCATGTTTGACAAAACGCGCCCGGCAGTGGAAACATGCACAATCATCTTGGGGAGAGAATCTGTGAAAAGAGCCTATGAAAAGCCGAGCCTGGCCAAAGCAGGCAAGCTCGGATCGGTGGTGGCTTCAATCTCGTCGAAGCCCGCCCCCTGAGCGCCTGCGGCCGCTGCAGGCCGTAGTTCGGCTGTCCTGGCTAGCGACAATCAAATCGAATTGCATGATTTGATGCCAGTCCGCCCGCCTTGAACGGCGGGCTTTTTGCGTTGGCCAGAGCGCAGTCGCGCAAAGCCACTCGTCGCGCATCAGCCGGCTAATCCTGTTTTCCCTAATCTGAATTGAACTTGCGCCTGGCGTTTTCCAGATGCGCGCGCATCGCTTGCCCGGCGGCCTCCGGGTCATGGTGCTCGATCGCCTCGAACACCGCCTGGTGGCCGGCGAAACTCTTGCGATTCTCGATCTCTGTGTTGGCCATGTGGATGCGCTGATTGATCAGCCATTCGACCAGCGCCTCATGCGCGGCGAGGAAGATCGGATTGCCAGGGATGACGGTCAGGGCGCGGTGAAACGCGACGTCGGTGACGGCGAAGGCGCGCGCCCGGGCGATGGCACGCTCGTTTTCGGCCAGCGCGGCCGCCAGCGCGTCGATCTGCTCGCGTGTCGCCACCTCTGCGGCGTGGCGCGCGATCGAGACTTCGAGAAACAGCCGCAATTGCTCGAAATGGCCGATGCCGTCGGGCTGATCCATCAAAAGATGCGCCGTGCCGGTCAGCTGCTCCAGCATGTTCTTCGGCGTCGGCCGCGTCACCTTCGGCCGCTCACCGCTGTTGATCTTCACCAGCCCCATCTTTTCCAGCGCAAACAGCGCCTCGCGCACCGAGGGGCGGCCGACGTCGAACATCGACATCAGGTCGCGCTCGGAAGGCAGCGAGGCGCCGACCGGATAGACCTCGTCGCGGATCATCGCCTCCAGGCGAAGGCGAACTTCATCCGACAATTTTTTTCGAACTGGCATATTGTGCATGGTCTACCTTTTAAGCTATTAGACCAGTCGCCGCAAGCGAGGATCTTGCGCAACCGAAGGGATGGAGGTCGCCATTTTGCCGGTGGGCACTGCGGTCGCGCGACAGGCCAGGACTTGGCGCGAAATTGGCCTGAGGCATGGCCTCCATTTCGGCCGGCGAACGCAACGGGAGGAAAATTCCATGAGAAGACTGCTGATGAGCTTTCTGTCGGCGCTGGCACTGACCTTTGCTGCCGGCACCGCGAAGGCCGCCGATGGTGGCACGTTCCGCTCGGCGATGCGTACCGGCTGCATCGAGATGGGCACGCTGCACACCACTTGTGGCCACAGGCTCGACGAGACGGTGTTGCAGGGTCTCGTCCACATCAAATGGACGGGCGACGGCGTGCAGCCGATGCTGGCCGAGAGCTGGAAGACGCCCGACGGCGGCAAAACCTACATCTTCAACCTGCGCCATGGCGTCAAATGGCATGACGGCACGCCGTTCACCGCCAAGGACGTGGTGTTCAGCCTCAACCTCTACGCCAATCCCAAGGTCGGCTCGCCCTGGGCGCAGAAGCTTGGCGCCGTCGCCGGATACAAGGCTTTCCAGGATGGTTCGGCCTCCTCGCTTGCCGGAGTGAAAGCACTCGATGACAGGACGGTCCAGGTCGAGCTCGACAGCGCCAAGCCGCTCTGGGTCGAGCTGCAGCTTATCGCTATCTCGATCTTTCCCGAACACATTCTGGGTAAGGTCGCACCCGGCGACATCAAGGGCAACGCCTTCTGGGTCAACCGCGTCGGCACCGGCCCGTTCATCTGGAAGAAATACGAGAGCGACCAGTATGTCGAGGTCGACCGCAACCCCGACTATTTCCTCGGCGCGCCGAAGCTCGAACGGATCATCTACCAGATCTACAAGGATGTGCCGCCGATCATCGCCGCACTGGAGACCCAGGAGGTCGACGCCATGTCCTATGAGGGCGGCGGAGTGCCAGTCTCCGAACTCGCCCGCTTGCAGAAGCTCGACTATCTGACGGTCCTGCCGAAATTCTCCGCCGGCCTGCCGACCTATCTGCAGTTCAATCTGGCGAACAAGCGCTTCGCCGATGCGCGCGTGCGCCAGGCGATGCTTTATGCCATCGACCGCAAGGCCATCATCGAAACGGTCAAGCAAGGCGCCGGCGAACTGTTGAACACGCTGTTCCCGCAGGACTGGGCGCGCGCCAAGGACCTCGAGCCCTACGACTACAATCCTGACAAGGCTAAGCAGTTGCTGACCGATGCCGGCTGGGACGCCAGCCAGCCGGTCGATTTCATCTACTATTATTCCGACCAGATGAACGTCGACACCATCACCGCCATCCAGAGTTATCTGGCCGCAGTCGGCGTCAACATCCAGCCGCGCCTGCTCGATCCGGCGGCGATCAACCAGGTTTATGCCGATGGCAGCTTCCAGATGGGCTTCTTCGCGCAAGGCATGGGGCTCGATCCCTCGCTCGGCTCGCCGCTGGTCGTCTGCGGCGCCAAGCCTCTCGCCCTGGGCTATTGCAACCCGAAGGTCGACGAACTCTTCAACAAGGGGCTGGAATCCAACGACCGCGCGGTGCGCGCTGCGAGCTACCAGGAGGCCTCGCGCATCCTCAACCAGGACCTGCCAAAGGCGTGGCTGTGGAACGAGGTGCGGCCGCTCGCCTTCAACAACCGCATCGTCGGCCTTGCCCAGCACTTCAAGGAGCAGCCGCTCGTGATCTTCAACCACCCGGTCTACAACGAAGTCGAGAAGTGGGAAGTGGCGAAATAGACGCTGCGGAACGTCCTCGCTCACCGATCATGGAGCTCCGTCGAAGCCCCATGATCCATCGCCTCAAAAGCCTCGCTCGAACATAGGAGAGGCCGGTGCTCAGCTATCTCCTGCGAAAACTTCTGTTCAGCATTCCGGTGCTGTTCGGCGTCACCGTGATCGTCTTCGCCATCGCGCATGCCATGCCGGGCGACGCGGTGCTGGCGATGATTACGGCCGAGGCGCCGTCGAGCGAGGCGCTGATCGCCATGCGGCGCGGCGAGCTCGGCCTCGACCAGCCGGTCTATGTCCAGTATCTCAACTGGATCGGCCAGATCCTGCACGGCAATCTCGGCCGCTCCTTCGTCAATGGCCGCAGCGTCGGCGACATTATAGCAGAACGGCTGCCGATGACGCTGGAGCTGATGGGCGCAGCACTTCTAGCAGCCTTCCTCATCGGCACGACGCTCGGCGTGATCTCGGCGCTGCGGCAATACAAGGCCACCGACTATTCGCTGACGCTTGCCGGCTTTGTCGGCGTCTCGATCCCGGATTTCTTCATGGGTCTGTTGCTGGTCTATGTCTTTGCGCTCGAGCTGCGCTGGCTGCCCTCGTCGGGCATTTCGACCGCCGGCGACGGTTTTTCGCTCATCGACAATCTCAAGCACCTGATCCTGCCGGCGGCGGCACTGGCTTTGTTCCGCGCCGCCATCTTCATGCGCTATGCCCGCGCCGGCATGCTCGAAGTGCTGAACCAGAGCTATATGCGCACCGCCAAGGCCAAGGGCCTGCGTCCCAGCACGATCACGCTGCGCCATGGCTTGCGCAACGCGCTGATCCCGCTGGTCACTGTCTTCGGCCTGGCGCTGCCGACCTTGTTCGGCGGCTCGGTGGTGATCGAGACCATTTTCCAGTGGCCGGGCATCGGCCTGATGTTCATCGATTCCGTGGTCAACCGGGATAGCCCCGTCATCATGGGCTATGTGCTGATCACCGCCATCATCGTCATGCTGGCCAACCTCGCCACCGACCTTGCCTACAGCGTGCTCGACCCCAGGGTGAGCTATGACTGACGCCACCGCAGCCGACATGACGATTGCCGCCGGCGCCTCGCGCGGCCTCTGGGGCGAGGCGGCGCGCCGCTTCCTGCAGCACCGGCTGGCGACGCTTGGCCTGATCATGCTCGCCATCATCGTGCTCGCTTGCGTGCTGGCGCCATTGATCGCGCATTACGGGCCGAACGACATCGACCTCAGGGGCCGCAACCAGCCGCCTGGCGGCATGCATTGGCTGGGCACAGACGGCACCGGCCGCGACATCTTTGCCCGCATCCTCTATGGCGGCCGCATCTCGCTCACCGTCGGGTTCGTCGCCGTGGCGATCTCGGCGGCCATCGGCATCTTCATCGGCTGCGTCGCCGGCTATTTCGGCGGCAAGGTCGATCTCGTGCTGATGGGCCTGATCGACATGGTGCTGACCTTCCCGCGCCTGGTCATCATCATCGCTTTCGTCGCCGTCGTCGGGCCCAGCATCTTCAACACCATGGTGGTGATCGGGCTGCTCAGCTGGCCGTCCATCGCCCGGCTGACGCGTGGCGAGATCCTTGCCTTGCGCAACCAGGAATTCATCCTCGCCGCGCGCTCGCTCGGCACCTCGCCGTCGGTCATCATCCTCGAACACATCCTGCCCAACGTGCTGAGCCCGATCCTGGTGGCGATCACGCTGGACGTCGCGACCGTCATCCTGCTCGAGGCGTCGCTTTCCTTCCTCGGCCTCGGTGCGCAGGCGCCGGCGGCAAGCTGGGGCAACATGCTGCGCGACGCGCGCACGCTGTCGATCCTGGAGAGCCAGCCCTGGATGTGGATCCCGCCCGGCGCCATGATCGCCATGGCCGTGCTCAGCATCAACTTCGTCGGCGACGGCCTGCGCGATGCGCTCGACCCGCAGCACATCATGGGCGGCAAATGATGGGAGCCGACGCACTTGCCGTTGAAAGGGCCGCCAAGGCGATCGGACAGCAGTCGGTGCTTTCCGTGCAGGGCCTGAGCGTCGAGTTCGGCCCCAAGGGTAATTCCGTCTATGCCGTCAACGACGTCTCCTTCGAGCTTGCCGAAGGCGAGTCGCTGGCCATTGTCGGCGAGAGCGGTTCGGGAAAATCGGTCACCGTGCAGACGCTGATGGGCCTGATCCGCAAGCCGCCCGGCCGCGTCACCGCCGGCCGGGCGCTGTTTCGCGGTCGCGATCTCCTGGCCATGCCCGACAGCGAATTGCGCCAGATCCGCGGTCGCGACATCGCCATGATCTTCCAGGATCCGATGTCGTCGCTGAACCCGGTGCTGACCATCGGCCTGCAGCTCACCGAGGCGCTGCGCGAGCATCAAGGCTTGAGCGAGACCGAGGCCGAACGCCAGGCGCTCGACATGCTGGCGCTGGTCGGGATCGCCAACGGACCGCAGCGCATGCGCGCCTATCCGCACCAGTTCTCGGGCGGCCAGTTGCAGCGCATCGGCATCGCCATGGCGCTGGTCTGCAAGCCGTCGATCCTGATTGCCGACGAGCCGACGACCGCGCTCGACGTCACCATCCAGGCGCAAATCGTCGAACTGGTCGGCCGCCTGCAAAAACAGCTCGGCATGGCGATCATCTGGATCAGCCATGATCTCAGCCTGGTCGCCGGCTTCGTTGACCGCGTTGCGGTGATGTATGCCGGCTCAATCGTCGAATGCGCGTCGGTGGACGAGCTCTTCTCGGCAACGACGCACCCCTACACGATCGGCCTGTTGAACTCGATCCCGTCGCTGACGGCCGACAACACCAGGCTGGTGCCGATCAAGGGAGCGCCGCCCAATGTCACGCTGCCGCCGACCTTCTGCGCCTTCGCACCGCGCTGCGACTACGCCGAGGCGCGCTGCCGTGAGGCGAAGCCGCCGCTGGAAGCCGTTGGCGGCGGCCACACCACCGCCTGCTGGCGCTGGCGGGAGATCGACCATCTGCCACGATTGCCCGCCGCCGCATCAGCTGTGAAGCCGGTTGGCGCGGCCGGGCAGGAAGCGCTGCTCTCCGTCACCGATCTCAAAGTGCATTTCCCGATCCGGCGCGGCGTCCTCAGGCGGCAGGTCGGCGCGGTGCATGCCGTCGACGGCGTCAGCTTCGAAGTGCTGCGCGGTGAGACACTGGCGCTGGTCGGCGAAAGCGGCTGCGGCAAATCGACGACCGGCCGCGCGGTGCTCGGCCTCGAGCGGCCAAGCGCCGGCCGCATCGTCTTCGAGGGCAGGGACTATGCTGGCGCAACCGGCGAGGAGCTGAAACAGCGCCGCCGCGACATGCAGATGGTGTTCCAGAACCCGTTCGGTTCGCTCAACCCGCGCATGACCGTCGGCCGCATCATCGGCGAGGGCCTGCGTGCGCAGAAGATCGGCACCCGCGCTACGCGCGATGCCAGGGTCAGCGAGTTGCTGGCGCTGGTCGGCTTGAGGGAAGCGCTACGCAACCGCTATCCCTTCGAGCTCTCCGGCGGCCAGCGCCAGCGCGTGGGCATTGCCCGTGCGCTGGCCGCCAATCCGAAATTCATCATCGCCGACGAGCCGATCTCGGCGCTCGACGTTTCCATCCAGGCGCAGATCGTCAACCTGCTTGATGACCTCAAGACACGCCTTGGCCTGACCTATCTGTTTGTCGGCCACGATCTGTCGATGATCCGCTATCTCAGCGACCGCGTCGCGGTGATGTATCTCGGCCGCATCGTCGAGATCGGCAGCACGGCCGCCGTGTTCGGCAGCCCGCTGCACCCCTATACGCGCGCGCTGCTGTCGGCGATCCCGGTGCCCGACCCGAAGGCCGGCGGCACGCGCCGGCGCATCGTGCTCGGCGGCGGCGTGCCTGACCCCTCGAAGCCGCCGTCCGGTTGCCACTTCCATCCGCGTTGCCCGAAGGCGACCGACATCTGCGGCAAGGTGGACCCGCAACCGCGCGATTTCGGATCGCCCACGTCAGGCCGGCACCTCGTTGCCTGCCACCACGCCGGAGAGGCCTGAGCGATGCCTCCGAACCCAAGCCGGCTGCCGAAAAAGATCATGCCGAAACAACGCGGTAGAGCCGAAACCGGAATCAGTGGTTCAGGCGCCGATCTCCCCGAGACAATCCCGACAGCACCGAGGACTTGAGCAATGACCAGAGAATTGGCGGGCATGTATGCCGCCTTGATGACCGGCCTCAACGACGCCGGCGAGTTCGACCCCGGGCGCCAGCGCAACATCAATGACTATGTGCTGCGCCAGGGGCTGGCCGGCCTCTATGTCGGCGGCTCGAGCGGCGAGTCCGGCCTGCTGACGGTGGACGAATTGCTGGCCCAGCAGGAGGTGGTGTTCGCCGGTGCGGCGGCAAGCGGCGTCAATCTGATCGCCCATGTCGGCATGCCCAATCTGCGTGATTCCATCCGCTTGGCGCGGCACGCGAAAAAGCTCGGCTATCACGCGCTGTCGGCGCTGCCGCCGCATTCCTATCCCTTCTCCGACGAGGAGGTGTACGGCTACTACCAGGCGCTGGCGGCGGCGACCGACCTGCCGCTGATCGTCTACGAAATCCCCTTGCGCACCGGCCGTCCCTTGCCGCTTGCGTTGCTGGTCAGGCTGCTCGACCTCGGCAATGTCGTCGGCATCAAATACACCTCCACCGATCTGTTCAAATATTCGATGCTGCGAAAGCGGCAGCCGCAAAAGCTGTTCTTCTACGGCTTCGACGAGATCTACGCCGCCGCCGGCATGCTCGGCACCGAAGGCGGTATCGGCACCACCTACAATCTGCTCGGAAGGCTCTGTGTGGCAATCGACCAGGCGGTTCGTGCCGGCGACCTGGAGCGGGCGAAGACCTTGCAGATGGTGTCGCAGGATTTTGTCGAGGCGCTGCTGGAGACCGGCGTGCTGCCCGGCATGAAGGCGGCCTTCCGCGTCATCGGCGTCGATTGCGGCCCGACCCGCGCACCGATGGCGCCTGCTGTCGCCGACGCCGAGGATCGGATGCGCACCGTTCTAGCCCGCCCGGCGATCAAGGCGTGGTTGGCGTGACGGGCAGCGTCACTCAGCCTTCTGCCGGAACTTCGAATGACAGCTGGAGCAATCCTGCAGGATGAGATGCAGGATATGCTCTGCCGGCAATTTGGCCGGATCGGCTTCCGCCGCGATCGCGCGCTTGCCGAGCAGGCTGCCGCCGCCCATCGCCAGGCCTGAACCCATGCGCATATCGTCGGTGATGACGGCGGGAGCGCTTTCGGCCTTGGCGGCCAGCGCGCCGGCCAGCGTCCCGATGTGATTGGCCAGCGCCTCGAACTCCGTACGCGCTTGGTCGATCTCCGGCAGGGCCTGCGAAGGCGGACCCAGCGAAGCGCTCGGAAACTCGGCAATCAGGGCAGCGCCGGTGCGTGCCTGCAGGGTTTGCGTCGCCGCCTTGAAGGTCGCGGCGTCATAGGCTTGTCTGCCCTCGAACATGCCGGCGATGGTTTTCGCGGCCGCCGCCATCTCCTTCATCGACGCCTGGCGGGCTTTCACGATCCGCCCGTCGCCGGCGGAGGCCGCCATCGTGAGGGCACAGACCAGCCACAGCAGCGCCGCTTTCCCAGTCCATCTCACCGCGCCATGTCCTCGCCGCCCCATCCATCCGTGATCAGCCAGCCGCAGCAGGGGTTCGATTTGAGGCCGGATTCTTCGGCCGTGATGTCGATACGCATCGGTAAATATCCGTCGTCGGAACTCTCTGTCTCTGACGCGGATAGACCTTCCAGCCACCGGAAGGTCAAGGATTGAAGAGGCCGATCAGCGGGCAATCAGCCCAGGCTTGCAGAGACCTGACGCAGCGTTTCCTTGACTTGGATCGCAAAAACGGGCAGCAAGGCAAGGGTGAGGTAGGGCATTTCTACCGTGGCAAAGACCATGGAGAGCCCTTTTTTGGTATCGACCGCCGCAGAATCTGCGACCGGTGGAGGGATTGGTTAACCAACTTTGTCCATCTTTTGATCGATCGGCAACAGACGCGAGAGGTGCAGGGGGCACCAGCGAACTGTGGATGTCACGGATGCGAGGGTCGCAAGCCTGCATGCCGATTGAGAGTGGTTGTATGGCGTTTTTGCGTTTGAAAGACCGGGGCGACAATCCTGAACGGGATTTGACTTCGAAGAGATCCGGCCAGCGCTGGGTGGTGGTGCCGGTCGTCGGCGCGGCCCTTGCGCTGTGGTCGGTGGCGACCATGGCCGGCCTTTATTCGCTGGGCACCTCGCTCACCGCCGCGTCCAACACCTTGCCGCAAAGCCTGCTTCTGCCAAACGCAGCACTCGCCGATTCGCGTCGCAGCCTTGCCAATTCGTGGGCGCCGAGGCTTTCGGCACAAAAGTTACAGGCCTCGCTGCTCAGCCAGTGCGACATTGGATGCCGGCGCACCGCCGCCAGCTTCGCCCATGACGGCAAGACGGCGCGGTTGCACCTCGCCGCGCATGATGCAGCGCCGGCCACCACACACGTTGCAAACACCGGTGCCGCGCCAAACACCAGTGTTGCGCTTGTCACGTCGCGCGATGCGCGCTTCGACGGCGTGGTGGCCAAGGCACAGCTATCGCCGCAAAAGCTGGCTGCCGCCTTCGCCAAAGCCTCGAATGCGCCCTTCATGCTTGCCAGCCTTCCGGCCGCTGCCCGTTTCGCCGAAGTCCGCATGCCCGACCAGCATGGGCCGGCCTCGGAGCGCTTTGGGCCGGAAGTGGCAGAGATCGAACGCTCTTCGCGCTTGGCGCTAGCGTTGGCCAACAGCTTGCCGGAAGACGCTGACATGCTGGCGCCGCCGCCGGCCGTCGCAGCAATCGCCGGCGCACAGGATCCGCAGCAGGCCGAGGTTCAGGTCGCCTCGTTGCCGCCGCAGGACGATCTGCCCGACAGCATTGCACTGCCGGGTCAGCGTCCGCGCGCCGAAACCGCTCAGCCTGCCGAGGCGCCCAGCAAGCCCAAGGCGCAAGCGGCCAAGCCTCAGGCGGCCAAGCCTCAGACGGACAGGACGGCCGAGATCGCGGCACCCCAGTCGCCGGCCATCGTGACGCCGCGCTCGCTGCGCAACTCCGATGTCGCTGCACTGCCGGGCGTCCCGGGCAGCGAGACCATTCGCACCAAATCGGGCAAGCGGATAAAGGCGCCGGCTGGCGAGATGCTGGCCTATGCCAAGCCCGACCTCCCGGCTGGCGGTGTCGGCCGGGCCTTCAAGGATCTGTTCGCGACCCCCAACATGGGCAACGGCGTCGCCGTCTACGACATCTCGGCCAAGACCGTCTACATGCCGGACGGCTCGCGGCTCGAGGCGCATTCGGGAATTGGCGCGATGGCCGACCAGCCGCGTTACGCCAACCGCAAGAATGTCGGCCCGACACCGCCCGGCACCTATGACTTGAAGCTGCGCGAATCGCGCTTCTACGGTGTCGAGGCGATACGTCTCACCCCAACCAGCGGCAGCAACCAATATGGCCGCGACGGCCTGCTCGCCCACTCCTACCTGCTGCGCGGCGGCCGTGCGGAATCCCATGGCTGCGTGGCCTTCAAGGACTATGCGCGCTTCCTGGCCGCCTACAAGAAGGGCAAGATCAAGCGCCTCGTCGTGGTGCCGCGCATGTCGAAAACGATGAAGCAAGTAGCCTCGAATGGCAGCCGCGCCTGAATCGTTTTAGCAGGATGAGCCTCTATCATCCTGTTTAAAATGGTATTTCCGCGCAACTACTCCGAGATCGATGGTCTCGAAGTTCCCCGCAATTGTCAGCAGCCGCATTGAAGGCGTTTTCAATTCCGTCTGGGGATACTATGAGTGGACCGCGGCGGATCCAGCTTCAAACAATCACGAGGACATCATGACAATACGCGCTGTCGTTTGGGGCGAGAACATCCATGAGCGGACCAATGAGGTGGTCGCCGCCCTCTATCCCGAGGGCATGCACACGACCATCGCCAAGGCGCTGAACGCCGACAAGGCGATCTCCGCCTCGACCGCCACGCTGGAACAGCCCGAGCATGGCCTGCCGGCCGATCGCCTGGCCGAGACCGACGTGCTGGTCTGGTGGGGCCACAAGGATCATGGCGCGGTTGCCGACGAAGTGGTCGAGCGCGTCGCCCGCCGTGTCTGGGAAGGCATGGGGCTGATCGTTCTCCATTCCGGCCATTTCTCGAAAATCTTCAAGCGGCTGATGGGCACGCCTTGCACGCTGAAATGGCGCGAGGCGGGCGAGCGCGAGCGGCTCTGGGTGACCAGCCCCAGCCATCCGATCGCCGAAGGCGTCGGTGAGTTTTTCGAGCTCGAGAATGAAGAAATGTATGGCGAGCAGTTCGCCGTACCGGAGCCGCTTGAGACTGTCTTCATCTCCTGGTTCCAGGGCGGCGAAGTGTTCCGCTCCGGGCTGACTTACCGCCGCGGCGCCGGCAATGTCTTCTACTTCCGTCCGGGTCACGAGACCTATCCGACCTATCACGACGCCAATGTGCACAGAGTGCTGCGCAACGCGGTCAAGTGGGCGCACAACCCGCAAGGCACCAAGTCTGCCATTCTGGATGCGCCGAACGTGCCGGTCGAGAAAGCGTTGGAGCCGATCGTCGAGCGCGGCGGCAAGCTGCATGCCTCGGGCGAGGCCGGCTTCCGCTAAAACAACCCCTGGAAAAAGGCGCAGCGGCCTCCGTATGGATTCGGCTAGACCACGTTTGTCTCATATGATTGAATCGAACCAATTCGCTTGGAGTTTAAAGAAATGCGGCTTTTGATACTCGGTACCGGCTGGATGGCGCAGGAACATGCCCGGCAGTTCGGCAAGATCAAGGGCGTCGAGCTCGTCGCCGCCGTCGATGTCGACGCCAAGCGCGTCGGCGAATTCGCCGACGGCTTCAAAATCCCGAAACGCTTCACATCGCTGGACGAGGCGATTGCCTGGGGCGGCTTCGATGCGGTCACCAATGTCACACCCGACAGCATCCACCATCCGACGACGATGGCGCTGATCGCCGCCGGCAAGCCGGTGCTGTGCGAAAAGCCGCTCGCCGAAAATTTCACCAAGGCGAGCGAAATGGCCAATGCGGCCAAGGCGGCCGGCATCATCAACATGGTCAACCTCACCTATCGCAACGTTGCGCACTTGCAGAAGGCGCGGCAGATGGTGCTGGCCGGCGGGATCGGCGAGATCAGGCATGTCGAGGCCTCTTATCTGCAGAGCTGGCTGGTGTCGAAAGCCTGGGGCGACTGGCACACCGACCCGAAATGGCTGTGGCGGCTGTCGCGCAGCCACGGCTCCAACGGCGTGCTCGGCGATGTCGGCATCCACATCCTCGACTTCGCCAGCTATGGCGCGGCGCTGGATGTCGACCATGTGTTCTGCCGGCTGCGCGCCTTCGATAAGGCGCCGGGCAACCGCATCGGCGAATACGATCTCGACGCCAATGACAGCTTTGCCATGACCGTGGATTTTTCCAACGGCGCCTTCGGCGTCGTGCATGCCAGCCGCTGGGCAACCGGCCATCTCAACGAACTGCGCCTGCGTATCTATGGCGACAAGGGCGGCATCGAGGTCGTGCACAATCCGGAGGGCTCGGAGCTGAAGGCGTGTATCGGCGACAACATCGAGACCGCCAAATGGCAGGTGCTCGACGCCGGCGCGGTGCCGACCAACTACCAGCGCTTTGTCGATGCGGTCCGCAGCGGCGTGCAGGCCGAACCGTCCTTCCACCACGCCGCCGAACTGCAAAAGGTGCTGGATCTGGCTATAGTGTCGGAAGAGAAGCGGACGGAACTGAGGGCCAGCGCCGACACGCGGTGAGCTTGTCGAGAGCATGATCCCGAGACGCGGGTGTCAGGTTCTCGCAACAGGGGGAGGAGCAGTCATGGTCACGCGCCGCGCGCAATGTCTCTGCGGCCAGTTGTCAGCCGTCTGTACAGGCGAGCCGGTGCGCATCTCGGTCTGCCACTGCCTGGACTGCAAGCGCCGCACCGGCAGCGCCTTCAGCTACAATGTCCGGTTTGCCGAAGACGATGTATCGATCGAGGGGCAGGCGACGCAATTCATCCGCACCGGTGAGCAGGGCGGCCGCGTCATCTACAATTTCTGCCCGCAGTGCGGCGCCAGTGTCCACTACCGCATCGACACGCAGCCCGGCGTCATCGCCATTCCCGTCGGCGCCTTCGCCGACCCGTCCTTCCCGCCACCCTTCCAGTCCTTCTATCAGGACAGCCGGCGCTGTGAGTGGGTGGAGATCAAAGCCGAGCCGCTGGCGACGTTTGGCTGAGGCAGAACCGTCAACCTGGCGATGGGACCGCGACCCCGGCGTAGTGACTTCCCAGTTGCCAGAAGGGTAGCGGAAATCGCTCGCGCTCCTCATGAACGAGCCGAAAGCCGGCCCCACCAACCAGGCGCAGTGGATCGCGATTGAGCTGGCAGCCGCCGGCGAGCTCTCCCCAAATCCGGTTCAGCCGCTCCTGCCACCTCTGGTGACGCTTGCCCTCGGCCTGGCCGTGCTCGATGAAGATCAGCCGTCCCCCGGGTTTCAGGATGCGCCGGATTTCGGTCAGCGCCGCCTCAGGGTCCGCAATGGTGCAGAAGGCGTAGGTGACGACGACCGTGTCGGCGAAGCCATCGGTCAACGGCAGGCTTTCGCCGCCGGCGCGGATGCATTCGGTCGCGAATGGCATGGAATGGATCTTCGGGGCGGCCAGGCCGAGCATCGTGCCATCGGGATCGACGCCGACCAGCCGCTCCACCTTGGCGGCGTCATAGTAGGGGAGGTTCAGGCCGGAGCCGAAGCCCACTTCGACGACCGTGCCCTGCGCCAGCGGGATCACCCGCTTTCGCATATGCGCGAAGGCATTGGCCGAACAACCGAAATGAACGAAGTAAGGCGTGACGCAGCGTGCATACCAGGAGAGACAGGATTGGCACATGTCTCAGCCTCCCTGCCTTGCGGTCGCGGCGCCGATCGGCGCGTCGGCATCAGCCTCTGATGTGCGATGGTGAGTATTGACCGGTGACATTTCTCGCTCCATGGGTGTCTTCAGACGGGCCGGATCGGCCCAACGTCGTGGGGATGGATAGAAGGCCTGCGTCCCCTCAACGTCCCCGCTCGGCGCATGCGGATCGATGGAACGGCTGCAGTTCCAACTTCTGGGTTTTCCCGAGTTCCGCCTGAACGGGCGGCGGGTGGAGCTTGCCTTGCGCAAGGCAGCCGCGCTCCTCATCTATCTCGCCGAGGCCGGTGGGCCGGTGGCGCGCGAGGTCGCCGCTACGCTCTTGTGGCCTGAAACAGGCGAGGAAGCTGCACGGGCGCGCCTCCGGCGCACGCTGTACAAGATCCGCGTCGCGTTCGGCACGGAGCTTATCGCCGCCAGCGGAGCATCGCTGAGCCTGCACCCGGCGCTGTCCGTCGAGGTCGACTCCAGGATTTTCGAGCATGCCTGTGACGTCGGTCCTCTCGACGAGGCCGCCGACATCCACAAGGGCGACTATCTCGCCGGCTTCTCTCTGCCGGACTGTCCGGAATTCGAGGAATGGGTCTTCTTCAGGCGCGAGGCGCTGCGCAGCCGGCTGGTGCAGGCGCTGGAGCGGCTCGTCGAAGCGAAGATCGCCGGCGGCGAGCCGCGTGGCGCGGTCGTGCATGCGACGCGCCTCGCGGCACTGGATCCTTTGAGCGAAAGCGCGCACCGCCACCTGATCCGGGCTAACCTGGCGGCCGGGGACAGGGCGGCAGCCGAGCGCCAGACCGAGATTTGTGTTCGGCTGCTGCGCGACGAACTCGGCGTGGCGCCGGACCCCGCCACGCTTGCCCTGCTGCATGAACAAACGCGCGATGCCGGACTGGACGTGCCCAGAACCCGCTATGTCGAAGTGGACGGCGTCCATATCGCCTACCAGACCGTCGGCAGCGGTCCGCTGGACATCGTGCTTGTTCCCGGCTTTATCTCGCATGTCGAGCGGGTGTGGGAAGACAGAAGCTGCCGCGCCTGGCTATCGGCGGTGTCGCGTCTCGGCCGCCTGATCCTTTTCGACCGGCGCGGCATGGGGCTTTCCGACCGCGTTGGCGCCCGCCCAACCGTCGAAGCGACGGCACAGGATATTCTGGCGGTGATGGACGCGGCCGGCAGCCGCAGGGCCTTGCTCATCGGAGCATCGGAGGGTGGGCCGGGTTGTGTCCGTTTTGCCGTGAACCACCCCGGCCGCTTGATCGGCCTTGTTCTGTGGGGTTCCCTCGCGAAAGGCAGTCGCACGCCCGACTATCCTTTTGCTTTGACTGCCGCGCAATACGATTTGTGGAAGCAACGCCTGCTCGCCGGCTGGGGTGGCCCGGCCGAAATCCAGACATTCGCCCCGAGCCTGGCCGAAGACCGCCAGGCGCAAGCCTGGTGGGCCGGATTGCTGAGGGCAGCCTCCAGTCCCGGCGCGGTCGCAGGACTGCTTGAAGCGTTGCGCGATACCGATGTCCGTCATCTCCTGGCAAAAGTCTCGGCAAGGACGATGGTCCTGCACCGCTCCGGCGACCGCGCGGTGCGCGTCGAGGCCGGGCGGTTCCTCGCAGCCAAAATCCCGGACGCGCGGTTCATTGAGGTCGCCGGTGCCGACCACTGGTTCTGGGTCGGCGACCAGCAGCCGCTGCTCGACGGCATCAGTGCGTTTGCACGACAAAGCTAACCGCGCAGCCGGGGACGATCAGGGGACACATCCTGTGTAGGGCGACGCCTACAACTGTTTGATGTCAGTTGTGAAGCACAGGTTTTGCGCCCTGCAAAAGGAATGATCATGTTTGCTGTCTCGGAAGACGGAACCCGCATTGCCTACGAGGTGCTCGGGACCGGAAGACCGCTCGTGCTGCTGCACGGCTTTACGGCGGATCGCACGATCTGGCGTGACGTAGGCTATGTCGAGCGGTTGGCGGCCTCTGGGCGACAACTGATCCTGATCGACGCTCGCGGCCACGGCAGAAGCGACAAGCCGCATGCGCCCGAAGCGTATGATCTCGGACGCTACGCTGCTGATATCGCGGCGGTTCTGGATGACATCGGCGCGGTGGACGCGGACATCCATGGGCATTCCCTGGGCGGCACCATTGCCCTGGCGTTTGCCGCCCGCTACCCGAACCGGGTGCGCTCGCTTGTCGTCAACGGCGCGCATCCTTTCTCTCAGGATTTGCGTCTGCTCAGGGCGGCCGTGAGCGTCAGCATAGAACCCTGGATCTCGTATCTGCGCGCCGAGAACTGGCCGTTGACGGACGGGAATGTCACGCAACTCGGAGGCAACGATCTTGAGGCCTTGCGGGCATGCGTTGCACGGGACCGGCCCGATCGGTCGGCGCCTTTTGTCGGCTTTGATCAACCCATCCTTGCGATCAGCGGCGAGGCAGATCCGTTGCGTCCGAAGGTTCGTGATTTTGCAACCCTTGCCGGCGCTGACTATTTTGAACTCGTCGGATGCAATCATTTCCAAGCGTTCTTGGCGGTCGACCCGCTATGCGCGCGCATGGAAGAGTTTTTGTCTCTGCTCTAGTGCCTCAAAATCTTGCTCAGAAAGGCACGACTCCGATCGGTCTTCGGCGTTGAGAAAAACTCCGCCGGCGTGCCGCTTTCGACGATGGCGCCGGCGTCCATGAACACGACGCGCTGGGCGACCTTGCGGGCAAAGCCCATCTCGTGCGTCACCACCATCATGGTCATGCCTTCCTCGGCGACCGCGACCATGACGTCGAGCACTTCGGAAATCATCTCGGGGTCGAGCGCCGAGGTTGGCTCGTCAAACAGCATGATCTTGGGCCGCATGCCGAGGCAGCGCGCGATCGCCACGCGCTGCTGCTGGCCGCCGGACAGCTGCGAGGGATAGGCATTGACCTTGTCGGCGAGGCCGACCTTGGCCAGCAAGTCGCGCCCGGCCTGCTCGGCCTCGGCGCGCGGGATCTTGCGCACATGGATCGGCGCCAACGTGACGTTTTCCAGCGCCGTCTTGTGCGGATAGAGGTTGAACGACTGGAAGACGAAGCCGATCTCGGTGCGCAGCTGCGTCATGTTGGTGGCGGGATCGCCGAGGCGCTGGCCGTCGACGATGAGGTCGCCGTCCTTGATCGCCTCAAGGCCGTTGATGCAGCGGATCAACGTGCTCTTGCCCGACCCGCTCGGGCCGCAGACGACGACCACTTCGCGCGGCTCGACGCTGAGCGTGATGTCCTTCAGCACGTTGAGCGCGCCGAACCATTTATTGACGCCGCGAAAGTCGATCATGCCGGTTTTGGTTGGGTTGCTCATGGCGGTCGGCCCTTTGGGGTTCGATGTCACAGCTGCACCTCGCCATGCGCTTGACCCATGCGCCGCTCCAGCCGGCGGGCGAGCATGATCAAGGGATAGCAGACGATGAAATAGCCGACGCCGACGAGGAAGAAGACCAAGAGACCGTTGGGCACACGCTGCACCACCAGCCAGCCGACGCGGGTGAGGTCGGTCAGCCCAATGGCGGAGACGACCGAAGAATCCTTGATCAGCAGCACATATTGCCCGACCAGCGGCGGCAGCACGATGCGCATGGCTTGCGGCAGCACCACCTGGCGCATGCGCTGCCAGCGCGACAGTCCGGACGCCAGTGCCGCCTCGACCTGGCCGGTCGGCACCGAGCGGATGCCGGCGGCGACGATCTCGCAGATGAAGCACGCGGCCAGATTGGTGAGCGCGATGATGCCGGCGGTGAAGGCGTCGAGCTCGATGCCGAATTCCGGCAGGATGAAGAAGATCAGAAAGATCTGCACCAGGAACGGCGTGCCGCGGATCAGGTCGACCCAGGCACCGATGACGCTTGAGATCAGCCGGTTGCCGCCGGTGCGCAAGATGCCGAGGCCGAAGCCGAGCGCTGTGCCCAGCACCAGGCTGATCAGCGACAGCATCACGGTCATGCCAAGGCCGCGCAAGGCGAGGGGATAGCTGCCGGCGAGGCTTTGCAGCTGCTGCCAGATCATGTGCTGCTCCTTGCCGGCTGCAAGCCGAGCCAGCGACTGGACAGCCCCGCCAATCCTTTGAGGCCGTAGTAGAGCAGGAGGTAGAATGCGGCGATGGTGAGAAAACCTTCCGCCGGCATGAAACGGTCGGACGCCAGCAACTGGCCGGCGCGCGTCAGTTCGGACACCGAGATCAGCGACAGCAGCGCCGAATCCTTGACCAGCACGATCGCCTGGCCGAGCAGGGGCGGGATCGTCACCTTGAACGCCTGCGGCAGGATGACGAGGCGCATGCGCTGGACATAGGTCATGCCCGAGGCGACACCGGCTTCGACCTGGCCGCGAGGGATCGACAGGATGCCGGCGCGGATAATCTCGGCGACGTAGGCGCCGCTGTTCAGCGACAAAGCGACGATGCCGACGATCAGTTCGGGCAGGACGAGACCGAGACGCGGCAGGCCGAAATAGAGGAAGTAGAGCTGCGCCAGCAAGGGCGTGGCGCGCACGGCGTCGATATAGGCCTTGGCCGCAATGCGAAACAGCTTGCCGCGCTGCAGGTTCATGGCGGCGAGCACAATGCCGGCGGCGAGCGCGCCGGCAAAGGACAGCGCCGACAGCCACACAGTCGTGATCAGACCCTGCCCGAACAGCGGCAGATATTCGATGATGGTGCGGAAGCTGAAGTTTTCGAGCATGGGCGCACGCCGTGGTGAAGTGGGAAGGCGAATTGCGAATAGCGAGTAGCGAATAGGGAAGTAGGGGAGCCGCAGCGCATGGGCCGGAACGGCCATTCCCTACTCGCTATTCGCTACTCCCTATTCGCTAATTCCTCAGTGATCCTTCTTCCAGGCGTCGGAATTGACCCAGTAGTCGAGGTTCTTCTGCAGGCGGCCGTCGATGCTGACCTGGTTGAGGAACAGGTTCATCCAGATCAACAGATCCGCCTCGTCATAGCGGGTGGCGAAGGCAAGCGGCTCCTTCGACAGGAGATCCGGCATGATGGTGAAGGTGCCCGCGGGATAAGCGGTCGACTGACCTTTGACCGCGGAGACGTCATTGACGCCGCAATCGGCCTGGCCGTTGTTGACCGCGTCGAGCAGCAGCGGACCGCCGCCCTTGTAGCTCTTGATGTCGGCATCCGGGAAAGCGGTCTTGGCTTCCTTTTCGCCGGTGGCGCCGAGCAACACGGCGATCTTGGTGCCCTTGGCCTTGCAGTCCTCAGTGGTCTTGAACTTGCTGTCGGCCTTGGTGAAGACGGTGCTGCCCGTGTACATGTAGGGCGTGGTGAAGGCGACCTTCATGCCGCGCGCCAGCGTCGGCGTCATGTCGGCGACCAGCAGGTCGGCCTTGCCCGACAGCAGCGCCGGGATCAGCCCATCCCAATCATAGTCGAGGAAGGTGACCTTGACGCCCATCTCCTTGGCCATCAGCTCGGCGAGTTCGACCGAGCTGCCGGTGCGTTCGCCATTGGCGCCGACCAGCGAGAAGGGCGGTCCCTGCGTCTGCACCGCGACGCGCAATTCGCCGCGCTTGGTGATCTCGTCGAGCGTTCCGGCACTGGCCGCTGTGGCAAGGCCCGCAAGCGCAAGTCCGGCGATAAAAAGCTTTGCAATTTTCATGTGGCATTCCTCCCGTTGTGGTTGTTGTTTTGCCCGCGAATTTCCGTGGGCTCTTTTTGAGCGGCAGCACCGTTGCCGGCGGCGCCACCGTTCGAAAATCTCCTTCTCAGTCCCAGGCCACCGTCTCAGTGACCCTGATGCCGCGCCTGGCCAGCTCATCGAAGAAGCTGGTGTCGGGCACATGCTGCAGCGGGTTCAAAAGGCCCGGTTGGGTGATCTCGCGCCGCGCCAACATCTGCGCCACGATGCTGGCGGGGTAGCTGACGCCGAGGCTCATACCGAACAGGCCAGAGCCGAGATCGCGCTCGATGATGAGGTCCGATGTCACCGTCTTGCGGCGGCCGCCTTCGAGACCGGAAAAGACATTGCGCATCACGCACAGGTCCTTCTCGTCGGCGCCGTACTGCAGCTGCGGGCCAAGCAGCCGGCCGAGAAATTCGCGCGGGCTGGCGCCGGTACCCGGCACCTTGTCTTCGGAGAGGAAGCCGAGTTCCTTCAGCGGCGCCCAGAACGCCGACCAGCCCGGCCAGCGCAGCGTATAGCGGCCCGAGCGCCGCAGCCCTTTGGCCGCAGGAAGCATCTCGACATAGTGCAGTGCGTCGCCATTGGGGAAAGCTTCCAGCCGGCCGAGGCCGGCAACCTGGATTTCGTGGATGAAGCGGTTGTCGTGCTGTCGGCTCGCCGACACCTCGACGCGTTCGCCGTCCTCGATCATCACGCTGTCGCGGTTCTGGCTGACCAGAACCATGTCGAAATTCCAGCTCACCTTGTAGCAGAGCGGCTTGGCCATCGCCTTCGGCTCGGGGATGCCGCCGCAATAGGAATCGATCGAGGAGATCGTAGAGAACTGTCTTGCGGCGCGCGCGTAAAGCACTAGGTCGATGCCGGGGTCGAGCCCGCATTCGGTCATGATCGAAACGCCGGCCTGTTCGGCTGCGGGGGCCAGATCGGCGAGGGCCTTGCCGTAATTGGTGGTGACCAGCGGCGTGCGCGTTGCGATCGCCGCCTGCACCGCTTCGCGCATCAGCGGTTGCGGCAAGAGATCGATGACGGCGTCGACATCGGCCAGCACCGTGGTCAGTGCCGGGCCGATGGCGCCTTCGGGCGCCACGAAACGCACGCGAGAAAGATCGGTCAGGCCGGCAAGCCGGGCAGGGCCGTCAGCGGCTGTGTCGACGCAGACGATTTCCTTGACGCCGGCGCTGGCGACGAGATCGGCGATGGCCGCCCGACCCTGCAGGCCGAGCCCACCGAGAACAGCGATCTTCATGCCGGCTCCTTGCGCGCCGGTGAGTCTTCCGACCAGCATCCCTCCGGAAGGCTGACCCATTTGTTGCACGAGGCCATGACGACGAAGGTCTCGCTGCGCACGACTTCGCCGGGAATGCCGGCGCCCGGGATCAGTTCGCTGGTGATGCGATAGAGGTCGGCGACGTCGCCGGCGACGGTCACGTCGACAATGATGTCGAAGCGCCCGGTGACCACCGAGGCCGAGTTGACGAAAGGCAGTTCCGAGATTCGCTGCGCCAGCTCGCGGGCGCGGCCGCGCCCTTGCGCGTTGATGCCGACAATGGCCGAGATCAGCTCCGGGCGCTCGGTCAGATTGAGCAGCCCGACGATTTTCAACAAATTGCGGTCGAGCAGATTGCGCAGCCTTGAGCGCACCGTCGGCACCGAGATCGCCATCGTCTCGGCGAGCTTGTTGATGCCCGGCTGGGCATCCTGCGACAACAGCTTGACCAGCCGTCGATCGGTTTGATCGAGATGTTCACGCAAAGGCCAGGCTTTCATAAAGGAGAAAAATTGGAGGAAATTTCTTCCAGATATGAAAACAACCTATGAGAAATTTCTAATAACAGCAAGAGGGGAGTTGCAACTCGCTATTGTGCCAGCTTCGGGAAGATGCAGATCTCCCCCGTGAGGGCGAGCTCAGACGCTATCGACGCATTCGTCAGCCGCTACGCCGATCGGCTGGCCCGGAAGATCGCCACCGCGGCCGCCACCAGTGCCGCATTGCCGGAGGCCACCGTGCCATCCGGAAGGTCCTTGCCGTCTTCCAGCCCGACGCGCGTCGACCAGTTGCGCTGCGCGGCGCGGCGCACGAAAGGCCAGATCGTGGCGTCGGACCCATGCAGCAGGATGGCGCGGCTGATACCGGCGCGTTCCAGTACCTTTTTGATGCCGTTCGAAATGGCAAAGGCCTCGTCCAGCGTCTGCTCCGAAATCTCGATCAGGATGCGCAGCACGCGTCCGCCATGGTCGAGGCTGACGAGACGCTCGGCGTCGGCGATCGACGCCAGGCCCGCTTCGATGCCGATGCCGCGCTGGSGCAGGCTTTCCATGACGATGGGCGCCGCCGTCTCGCTGAGATTGACCGAGGCATAGTCCGGCAATTCGCGCCAGCCGGCGATGGCGACCAGCGTGCTGGTATCGTCGTTCTCGATCCAGGCGCCGGTGGAGACGCCGATCAGCGTGCCGGGGCAGGCGCGGCGCAGCGCCGCGATCGTCGGGTCCATAGCCGCAGGCGAAAGGCTCTCGCGTCGATCCGCTCCGCGCGCATGGACATGCAGCTCGGCCGCACCCGCGGCAATCGAAGCCGCCCCGTCGCGCGCCATCGCTTCGGCGTCGAGCGGGAGGGCAGGGTGGAAATCGGCGGGACGGGCGCCGTTGATGCAGGCCTGGACGATCATGGTTCTCGCGATCCTGTTGCGGATGAAGCGAGCCTAGCAAAGGGCAGGGCAGAGAGGGAACGGGCGCGAGGAAGGCTCCTGACAGCAGGACAGTTCCGGCTGCAATCCAGGCAACGCCGTGATCCGTCACACCCCCTCTGTCCTGCCGGACATCTCCCCCTCAAGGGGGGAGATTGGCTGTGTCAGCGCGGCGCCTTCCCTGCAACGTTGGAGGTTGGCGAAGATAGAAGTGAAGTCCGATCTCCCCCCAAGTGGGGGAGATGGCCGGCAGGCCAGAGGGGGGCGCCGTAGATTGCTTGCCTGGCACGCGCGCCTGCTTTCAATGCGCCACGCGTCTCGCCATCACGGCACGGCGCCCAGCGCCTTCAGGGCCATCAAGGCGGTACGGTATTCGACGAAATCCTTTGGGCAGTCGCTAGCCGCTAACCGGTAAAGCCGCAGCGCGTCTTCGGCGTGTCCCTGCAGGCGGTCGAGCTCTGCGGTGTAAAAATTGGCCTCGCAGACCTGGCCGGCTTTCGTGACCGGATCGGGATTGTCGGCGGCGGCCAGCGCCTCCGCCGGTGTCTGTTCGCCAAGCAGCATGCGCACCACCGGCGCCGGCCATTTTGTCATGTCGAGCTTGCCGGTCGCTTCGCGCAGATTAATGCCAGCATCGACGTCGCGCGTGGCAAGGTCGAGCCAGATGGCGGAATAGGCATCGTCAGGCGCGAGGGCGGCCGCTCGGCGAAAGTCACTTTGCGCGTCAGCCGCCGCGCCGGAATAGAAATGGACAAAGCCGCGGTCTTGATAGTGAGCGGCGAACGTCGGCTCGAGGCTGATCGCCTGATCATAGTCGGTGATCGCCTTGCCGTTATCCCCCTTGGCCAGCCAGACTCTGGCCCTGTCGCTATGGAATGCTGCGTTCTTGGGGTCGAGACTGATTGCCCGGTTGAAATCGTCGATGGCGTGGTCGTATTCCGACTTCCTGTACCAGGTTACCCCACGGCTGTCATAGACCAAGGCTTCGTTCGGATCGAGCTTGGCCGCTTGGGCGAAGTCGGCGAAGGCACGCTCATAGTCCCCCTTGTCAGTCCAGGCGATGCCTCTGTTGACGTAGGCATTGATCAAATTCGGATCGAGGGTGATTGAATGGTTGTAGTCGGCGATGGCCCGATCGGGGTCGCCTTTGCGTGCCCAGGCCAATCCTCGATTGGAGAACGGCATGGCGAGTTTTGGATTGAGTCGGATCGTCTGTTCGAAATCTGCAAGGGCGCGATCATTATCGCCCTTTGCCATCCACAACAGGCCTCTGTTGTTGTAGGCGTCGACGTAGTCCGGGTTGATCGCGATGGCCTGATCATAGTCGGCAATGGCGCCGTCATTGTCGCCGCCATCGGACCGGGCGTAAGCTCGCCCATAGTATGCCAAGGCGAATTTTGGATCGAGGCCGATGGCGGTGTCGAAATCCGCCAGCGCGCGGTCACGGTCGCCCTTGCCTGACCAGGCGAGGCCTCTGTTGTAGCGGACGGTGGCATCCCTGGGATCGACCGCGATGACCTCGCTGAAGTCCGCAATGGCGCCGTCATAATCGCCCTTTTCCGAGCGGGCATTGCCGCGCCGGTAGTGGGCATGTGCATTCTTTGGATCGAGACGGATCACGCTCTCATAGTCGGCCAGCGCCCGCACGCTGTCACCCTTGCTGCTCCAGGCATCGGCCCGGTCGTTGAGCGAAGCGGCGTCGTTCGGGTCGAGCCTGAGCGCCTGGTCGAAATCGGCAATGGCGCGCTCGTTATCGCCTTTTTCAGCCAAGGTCAGGCCACGGTTGTGAAAAGCCCTGCGGTCATTGGGATTGAGGTCGATCGCCTTGTCATAGTCGGCAAGGGCAAGGTCGCTTTCGCCTTTGTAGGAATGGGCGACGCCACGGTCGTAGTAGTGATTGCCATTCTTCGGATCGAGGTCGATCGCCTTGCCGTAGTCGGCAATGGCCTTGTCGAACTCCTCCTTGGCTATCCACGCAAGTCCTCGTAAACTGTAGGCGTCGATGTAGTTCGGATCGAGGCTGATTGTCCGGTTGTAGTCTTCGATGGCGCGGTCGAAGTCGCCCTTCTTGTACCAGGTGGTCCCGCGACGTGTGTAGATCCTGGCATCTGTTGGGTTGAGATCGACCGCCTTGTCGTAGTCGGCAAGGGCAAGGTCATTCTCATCCTTATAGGAATGGGCGAGGCCACGGTTGTGGTAGTATTCGTCATTTTGCGGATCGAGATCGATCGCCTTGTTGAGGTCGGCGATGCCCTTCTCGTAGTCGCCCTTCAAGACCCAACTGAGGCCGCGTCTGGAATAGCCGCTGGCGACCGTCGGATCGATATCGATATACGCACTGTAGTCGGCGATGGCGCGATCGTAATCCTGGCGCAGCGCCCGCGCATTGCCACGCTTGTAATAGGCGGTCGCCCGGTTTGCCGGCGGCTCCGTCGGGTCTTCGATCATGCGCGTGCAGGCGGCGATCCGCACCTCTGGCTCGATCTCGTAGTCGCTGACGCAGTCGCTGCTGGCGGCCTGTGCGGGCAGTATCGAGGCAAGCAGGAGGACGCAAGCGGTGAGAGCCGAACGGCAGGAGCCGGGCCATTGCGCCAATCGGGACACCATCGTTTCCACGTTCATTGCGACAGCTCGTGCAGCGCGGCCTTGGCAGCGAGGATCTCGAAGTAATTCCTGGGGCAGCCGCCAGCCGCGATCCGATAAAGACGCAGCGCCTCGGCGTTCTGCCGCTGCAGCCGGGCAAGTTCGGCGCCGAACAGTGTCACGTCGCAGCGGTTGCCGCTTTGTTTGATCGGGTCGGGATCACTCGCCGCCGCCAGCGCCTCGGCAAGGCCTATTTCGCCAAGCAACATCCGTACTGCCGGCGCCGGCCATTTCGTCATGTCGAGTTTGGCGGCTGCTTCGCGAAGATGACCTGGGAGACCATTGAGCCGCTCGGCCAGATCGAGCCAGATCGCAAAATAGGCATTGTCCGGCTTGAGCGCGGCGGCCCGCCTGAAATCCGCCATCGCTTTGGCGGGTTCACCGCCATGGAAGCTGAGAATGCCTCGGCCCAGATAGGCATAGGACAGTTCCGGATCGACGCTGATTGCTTGATCGTAGTCAGCGCTTGCGCGGGAATAGTCGCCTTTGCCGAACCAGACGAAAGCACGGCCGCTATAGCCAGCGGCGCTTTTCGGGTCGAGGCCCAAGGCCTGGTCGTAATCGGCGATCGCCCTGTCGTCCTCACCCATCCGGTTCCAGACCGAGGCACGGCGTCGGTAGTATCTCGCATTGGCCGGAGCGATCGCGATGGCCTGATTGTAATCTGCGATGGCGCGATCGTTGTCACCCTTTGCCACCCAGGCGTCACCGCGACCAGAGCGAGGGGCTGTGTCTTTGGGATCGAGCGCTATTGCACGGCTGTAGTCGGCGATCGCGCGGTCCTTATCGCCTTTGTCGAACCAGGCGATACCGCGATTGTTGTAGGCATAGCTGTCATTCGAATCGAGATGGATCGCCTGTGTGTAGTCGGCGATGGCCCTGTCGAGATCGCCCTTTTCTTTCCATGCGATACCACGATGGTTAAACGCATCGGCATCCGCGGCGTCGAGGCTGATTGCTGTTCCGAAGTCGGCGATAGCGCGATCGAAGTCGCCCTTGCCGGTCCAGGCAGAGCCGCGAAGCTTCAAGCTCTGGGCATTGCGCGGGTCGAGGCTGATAGCCTGGCTATAGTCGGCAATGGCACGATCAAGGTCTTTCTTGTGCAGCCAGGCCACGCCGCGGCTGCTGTAAGCCTGGGCATCCCTCGGATTGAGGCTGATCGCTTGGTCGTAGTCTGGGATGGCGCGATCGTAGTCGCCCTTCTTTCTCCGGGCTAAACCTCTGTTGTAGTAGGTGGCGGCGTCCTTGGGGTTGAGAAGAAGCGCCTGATCGTAGTCGGTGATGGCGTGGACGTAGTCGCCTTTGTCGGCCGAAGCCATGCCGCGGGCCTTGTAGGCCAGCGAATTCTGGGCGTCGATGCCGATCGCCAAACCGTAATCGGCAATGGCTTTGTCATAGTCGTGAAGGTCGTAATGGGCCAAACCGCGCAGGACGTAAAGAATAGGGTTTTTCGGATTGATGCCGAGCGCCTGATCGTAGTCGGTGATGGCGTGGACGTAGTCGCCTTTTTTGATCCAGGCGTGGGCGCGCTTCGCGTAGACATCGGCGTCGTTCGCGCCAAGCTCGATTGCTTTGTCGAAGTCCGCAATTGACCGGTTGAAGTCGCCCTTCGCCAGCCAGGCCAAGGCCCTGTTGTAGAAGGCACCGGCGTCCTCCGGTGCAAGATCGATCACCGTGCCGAAGTCCCAAATGGCGCGATCGCTTTCCCCCTTTGCGGCCCAGGCAAGGCCGCGGTCGTAGTATGCGTCGATGTTCTTCAGGTCGATCTTGATCGCCTCGCTGTAGTCGGCGATCGCGCGATCGTTCTCGCCTTGCGTCGCGAAGGCATAGCCGCGGATGACATAAGCGGCCGCCCGGTTGCCCGGCGGCTCGAATTGATCCTCGATGATCTGCGTGCAGGCAACGATGCGGCGCGCCGCATCGACAGTCTCGCTGGTGCAGGCCGGGTGGTCGGAATATTCCTGGACGGCGGCCGATGCCTGGAAGCCCCCGACAAGCAGCACGGCAAGGCCGGCCAGCGCCGGTCGCAGGAGGCTGCGCCATTCCTGAACCAAACAACCCAACCTGCCCTTCTGGCCCATTCCCGCTTCTCTCACGGTGCGCGCAACGCGGCGTTGGCGGCAATTACTTCGTAGAAATCCTTCGGGCAATCGCTGGCGGCGAGGCGGTAGAGCCGCAAGGCTTCATCGCTGTGGCCCTGCAGGTCGTTGAGTTCTGCGCTATAGAAATTGGCCTCGCACACTTGTCCGGTTTTTGTCGCAGCGTCCGGATCGTCGGCTGCGGCAAGGGTCTCGGCGGGTGTCTTCTCTCCGAGCAGCATGCGAACAACTGGCGCCGGCCACTTCGTCATGTCGAGCTTGCTGATGGCATCCTGCAAATGGCTGGCCGCCCCACCGCGCCGGTGCACGATCTCCAGCCAGATCGCAAAATAGGCATTGTCGGGCGCCAGCGCCGCCCCTTGCTCGAAATCGGCCTGCGCCTTGGCAGGCGCGCCGGAATACAGGTAGACGATGCCCCGTCCCAGAAAGGCATAGGTATGTTTCGGGTCGATACTGATCGCCTTGTCAAAGTCGGCGATGGCGCGGGCATAGTCCCCCTTTAGCGACAACACCATGCCCCGGCTGCCATAATCATTGGCCGCCGGGTCCAGATCGATGACGTGGTTATAGTCGTCCAGGGCACGGTCGTAGTCGCCCTTTTCCTGCCAGATATCGCCTCGACCGATGTAGAATTTGGCATCCTTCGGATCGAGGCTGATCGCCTTGTCGTAGTCGGCGATAGCGCTGTCGTCATCACCCTTCCTGTGCCAGGCCAAGCCACGGTTGCCATAAGCAGCGCTGTTTTTCGGATCGAGTGTAATTGCCTGGCTATAGTCGGCGATCGTTCGGTCGTAGTCGCGCTTTGCAAACCAGGCCCGGCCTCTGTTGTAGAAGGTAACGCTCAATTTCGGATCGAGGGCAATGGCCTGATCATAGTCGGCGATGGCGCGGTCGTATTCGCCCTTGTCGACCAAAATCACGCCCCGATTGACGTAGGCGCGCATGTATTTCGGATCAACTTCTATTGCCTTGGTGTAGTCGGCCTCTGCACGGTCACGGTCGCCCTTTTGCGACCACGCCAGTGCTCGATTGTAGTAAGCGCCCGCGTACTTCGGATCGAGGTCCATAGCTTGGTTGTAGTCGGCCATGGCGCGGTCAAGATCGCCCTTGGTAGCCCAAAACAGACCCCGATTGGTGTAGGCACCGGCGGTTGGATGGAGGCTTATTGCCTGGTCGCTGTCAGCCATGGCGCGATCATTGTCGCCCTTGGCAAACCACGCCATGGCTCGGTTGAAGTAAGCACTCGCGAACTTTGGATCCAGGCCAATGGCCCGATCGAAGTCGGCCATCGCGCGATCAACGTCGCCCTTGGCCGCAAACGCTGCACCCCGGTTGTTGTAGGTTTCGGTGCGTTTCGGGTCGAGATCCAGGGCCTTGTCGTAGTCGGCAAGGGCACGGTCGTTGTCGCCTTTTCTGAACCAGATGTAACCGCGAGCGTTGAAGGCGTCGGCACTCTTCGGATCGAGGCCGATTGCCTGATTGAAATCGGCCATTGCGCTGTCGTCGTTGCCCTTTGCGTTCCAGCCCATGCCACGCCTGAGGTAGGCAGTGCCGCGCTTGTCGGTGTCGCCGGCCGTGTCCTTGATGATTTGCGAGCAGGCCTCCATTTGCCGGGCGGCGCCGGCGACCTGGTTAACGCAATCGGCGAAATTCTCGTCAGCCGGTCCACACCCCGTCAGTGCCAGCACTACGACAATACCGGCCAGTTGTGGCCAGAAAGGCCGACCCTGCTTCAGGACCGATGCAATCAATTCGCCCCCCTGTCAAATGCAGCTGCCCGCAATTCTCGCGTGCAACGCGGTTTGACTGTAGTCGATAGGATTTTTTGAGCAATCGCTGAGATATCTACCTGAAACGGTTACCCTCAGTCTTCCTCAGTCCAGATCAGCCGCAACAGGCGCAGCAGCGTTGCGCGCTCTTTTTTCGTCAGCCGCTGCAGGAACCGGTCCTCGTGCCGGCGCACCTGCCTGCGCCATGCTGGCATGGCCGCTTTGGCTGCCTTGGTCAATGCGAGCACCTGCACGCGCTTGTCCTGCGCATGGTCGTCGCGTTCGACCAGGCCGCGCTCCTCGAGTTCGGCAAGCAGCGGCGCCATGTTGGCGCTCTTCATGCCGAGCAGGCGGCAAAGCTCGGCGGCACGAATGCCAGGCCTTTCGTCGATCAGCGCCAGCATGCCGTAAGTGACCGGGCGCAGCGCGCTATCGTCCAACTCGACCGCGAAATCATTCAGCGCCAGGGCCGAAGCGCGCCTCAGATTGT
Source organism: Mesorhizobium sp. P2_B11 (assembly GCF_056404855.1). Classification (NCBI taxonomy): domain Bacteria; kingdom Pseudomonadati; phylum Pseudomonadota; class Alphaproteobacteria; order Hyphomicrobiales; family Phyllobacteriaceae; genus Mesorhizobium; species Mesorhizobium sp. P2_B11. The sequence continues at coordinate 38,259 of NZ_JBFUDF010000013.1, read as the reverse complement.
AGCCGATCTGCGCGTCGAGCCTGTCTTCGGGCGTGACCCTCTTGCCGGATGCGGTGCGATCTGCCGTCTCGTTCATGCTGCAAGCGATCACCGCGATCAAGGCTCTTGTCAAGGAGAAAATACTATGCGACATAGCAATCGCAAAAGCTATGTCACATAGCTATTAATGCAAGACGGGCCGGGAGGAGACGATCTCCTGGCTCGTCACGCAAGACTGCAAGCGGGAGGAGAATTGCCATGACCGACGAGACCGTTGCCTTCGACATCGAGGACGGCATCGCCTGGGTGCGCTTCAACCGGCCCGAAAAACGCAACTGCATGAACCCGGCGCTCAACAGGCGCATGATGGAAGTGCTGGATGGGCTGGAATACCGCGACGATGTCGGCGTGCTGGTGCTGTCGGGCGAGGGCAAAGCCTGGTCGGCCGGCATGGACCTCAAGGAGTATTTTCGCGAGACCGAGGCGAAGGGACTGGGCGCTGTCCGCAAGGCGCAAGGCGAGGCCTATGGCTGGTGGCGGCGGCTGCGCTGGTATCGCAAGCCGACCATCGCCATGGTCAATGGCTGGTGTTTTGGCGGTGGCTATGGCCCGCTGTTTGCCTGCGACCTCGCCTTCGCCGCCGACGAGGCGCAATTCGCGCTCTCCGAGATCAACTGGGGCATATTGCCCGGTGGCGGCGCCACCAAGGTGGTGGTCGACCTCCTGTCGATGCGCGACGCGATGTACCATGCGCTGACCGGCGAGTTGATCGATGGCAGAAAAGCGGCGGCCTGGAAGCTGGTCAATGAGAGCCTGCCGCTGGCGGAGCTGAAGGCGCGCGTCACCGAGGTGGCGAACATCCTGCTGAAGAAAAATCCGGTGGCGCTGAAGGCGACCAAGGATGCCATCCGCCGCGTCGCCGAGATGACCTACGACAATGCCGAGGACTATCTGGTGCGGGCGCAGGAGGCGGCGAACTCCTACGACAATGACGGCCGCAAGGAAGGCATCCGCCAGTTCATCGACGAAAAGAGCTACAAGCCCGGCCTCGGCGCCTACGACAAGGCAAGGTAAGACATTTGGGTCGGGGAGGAGATGCGAGATGTCGGCCTGGACGACGCCCGATCCCGTGGCCTTGCATGCCGCGACGCAGCCCGAGCGCCTCGCTTGCGTCGACCTCGCTTCCGGGCGGCGCTGGACATACAGCAGGCTCGATGAAGCCATCCAGCGCGCTGTCGCCGTGCTTGACAGCGGCTACGGCATCGCGCCGGGGCAGCGCATCGCCACCGTCGCCCGCAACAGCGCCGAGCTGCTGATCCTGCAGCAGGCCGCCATGCGGCTCGGCGCCGTCTTCGTGCCGGTGAACTGGCGCCTCGCCGAGGCCGAGCAACAAGCAATCCTCGCCGATTGCGATCCCGCACTGCTGCTGCACGATGCCGCGTTTAATACGGCGCCGCCCAAGGGCTGCATGACGGTCGAGGTTGCTGACTTTGCCGCAGTGGTGGAAGCGCAGGCGCCGGCGCCGCGCCGGCCCTTGCCTGCGGCCGACCAGCCGTCGATCATCCTCTACACCTCGGGCACGTCGGGTCGTCCCAAGGGGGTCATCATCACCGAGGCCAATGCCTTCGCCACCGCGGTCAATTTCGGCGTCCTGGGACGCGTCGGCAATTCGAGCGTCTTCCTTTGCGACGCGCCGATGTTCCATGTCATCGGGCTCATCACCAACCTGCGTCCGCCCTTGCTACAGGGCGGCACCGTGCTGATCTCGCCTGGCTTCGAGGCCGGCCTCACCAACCGCCGGCTGGCCGATCCCGAGCTCGGCATCACCCACTATTTCTGCGTCCCGCAAATGGCAAAAATGCTGCGCGAAGACGCAGCGTTCGCGCCGGCAAACTGGACCGCGCTGACCGCCATCTTCACTGGTGGCGCCCCCAATCCCGCTGCCGACATCCGCTGGTGGCTGGAGCAGGGCGTGTGCATGGTCGACGGCTTCGGCATGACCGAGGCCGGCACGGTGCTCGGCATGCCGCTCGAGGCCGGCCAGATCGCCCGCAAGGCAGGTTCCGCCGGCGTGCCGGGACCTTCGGTTTGCCTGCGCATCGTCGACGACGATGGCCAGGACGTCGCAGCCGGCGAGGCGGGCGAAATCTGGCTCAGCGGCCCCAACATGACGCCGGGCTACTGGAACCGGCCGGACGAGACGGCGCAGGCCTTCACACCGGATGGCTGGTTCCGCACCGGCGACATTGCGCGCCGGGACGAAGACGGCTTCGTCAGCCTCATCGACCGTCGCAAGGACATGTTCATTTCCGGTGGCGAAAACGTCTATCCCGCCGAAGTCGAAATGGCGCTGCTCGATCATCCCGACATTGCCGAAGCGGCCGTCATCGGTATCGCCGACGCGCGCTGGGGTGAGGTCGGCCGCGCCTTCGTCGTGCTGAAGGCCGGTTGTGTTCTCGACCCGGCAGCGCTCACAGCCCACTGTGTCGGCCGCATCGCCCGCTATAAAGTGCCGAAGGAGTTCCTGCTCACGGAGGTGTTGCCGCGCACCGCCTCCGGCAAGATCCAGAAGCACATTTTGCGTGGCCGGCGGTGAGCTGGAGCGTCACCGCTGAGCACTTCATTGCGCACGCGCCTTCGCAACGTCCGCTGGCGTGATGGCGGATTGCTTGCCGCCGAAATGCGCCAGCACATAATTGCCAAGTGCGGCGAGCTCGACATCCGAATAGGCATTGGCGAAAGCCGGCATTGATTGTTTGCCCAGCGGCGTCGTCGTATGGGCGCCCTTCAGCATGACCTGAATGAGGTTGGTGCCATCGGCGTCATTGACCGTCCGGCTGCCGCGCAGCGCCGCGTAAGGCGTCTGCAGCCCTTCGCCGTTCCAGCCGTGACAGCTGGCGCAGGCGCCCTGGAACAGCTTGAGGCCGAGCCCGCCTTGCGCTGCCGCGTCTGCTGCTGGCGCATAGGCGGTGGAAGCCTTAAGCGTAGCTGGCTCCGCCTCGACGATCGCCTTGTCGCTGCTCACTTGCGGCGGCACGGTTTTTACGTAGGCGACGATCGCCTTGATGTCTTCCGGCGTCAGGTGGCGCAGGCTGAAGTCGACGGCTTCGCCCATGCTGCCGGTGGCCGAGCCGCGGCCTTCCGCATGGCCCTTGGAGAGATAGTCGACCAGTTGCTCGTCGCTCCAGCCGCCGATGCCGGTCGTCTTGTCCGAGCTGATATTGTAGGCCTTCCAGCCCTGCAGTTCGGCGCCGGCGAATTTCTTGCCGTTGTCGAGCGCGTAGAACAGGTTGCGCGGCGTGTGGCATTCGCCGCAATGCGCCATGGCTTCGGTGAGATAGGCGCCGCGGTTCCATTCCGCGGTCTGCTTTTCGTCTTGCGGCAGCGGCCCGTCGGGAACGAACAACAGGTTCCAGAACCGCAGGACATAGCGCTGGTTGAACGGGAAGGCGAGATCGTTCTTCGGCGCCTCGGCGTGCACCGGCGGCAGGCTGAACAGATAGGCCTTGATCGCCAGCGCATCTTCCGTGGTCATCTGCGCATAGGCGGCATAGGAAAAGGCCGGATAGAGATTGCGGCCTTCTCTGTCGATGCCTTGATGCAACGCGCGTACGAACTCGGCGTCGCTCCAGTCGCCGATGCCGGTTTCCTTGTCGGCGGTGATGTTGGGGGAATAGACGGTGCCGAAGGGCAGCTTGAAGGCCAGCCCGCCCGCATAGGGCGAGCCGCCTGATGTCGTGTGGCAGGCGACGCAATCGGCGGCGCGTGTCAGATATTCGCCGCGATCGATCAGCGCCTGGCCGGTCGGCAGCTTTGCCGCCGCCACGGAGACGTCCGGCAGCGGCGCCGGCTTGAACAGGAAGATCGCAACGCCGACGGCGATGACGACAACGACAGCGAGGAGGATGCGGCCCAGTCTTTTCATGGCTCGGCCCTCACTGCACTTCGAATTCGGTTTCGCCGCCGCTCTCGGCGCGCTCCTCGCTGTTTGCCAGCACCGCCAGCACGGGTACTGCCAGCGGCGGGACCATCGACACCTTGGTCTTGTCGGCGCCGTCGCTCTTCAGCTGGTTGCGGTCAATGGGCAGGCTGCGCAGGCGTTTTCCCGTTGCGGCGAAGATCGCGTTGGCAAGGGCAGGGCCGGCCGAAACCGTTGCCGTCTCGCCGATGCCGCCAGGCGATTCCAGACTCTTGACGTGATAGACCTCGATCTTCGGCGCCTCGTTGTTGCGCAGGATGCGGTAGTCGTGAAAATTGCTCTGGTCGACGCGGCCATTGCTGAAGGTGATGCCACTGTAAAGCGCCGCCGACAGGCCGAAGATCAATCCGCCTTCGATCTGGGCTTCGACCGTGTTGGGGTTGATGGCGATGCCGCAATCGACGGCCACCACGGCGCGGTCCAGCGTGATTTCGCCGGCCGGAGAAACCGTGATCTCCAGCACCGCGGCCATGAAGCTGCCGAACGCATCGTGGAGCGAAATGCCGCGACCGCTGCCCGCCGGAAGCGGCGAGCCCCAGCCGGATTTCTCGGCCGCAAGCTCGAGCACGCCCGCGGCCCGCGGCTGGTTCTTGGTCAGCGCCCGGCGATACTCCACCGGATCCTTGCCTGCGGCATGGGCGAGTTCGTCCATGAAACTTTCGACCACGAAGACATTGTGCGTCGGCCCAACGCCGCGCCACCAGGTGATCGGTATCGGTGGGTCCTCGCGCACCCAGTCGACCTGGATGACCGGCAGATCATAGGGCGGTTTGGCGGCGCCCTCGACGGCATCGTCGTCAAGCTTGTCCTGCGGCCAGCCGCCCGGAATGTAGTTGCCGAGCACTGAGCCGCCGGCGACATGATCGATCCACACCGTTGGCAGGCCATCGGCACCGAGCCCGGCGGAGATACGGTCGTAATAGGTTGGCCGGTAAAGGTCGTGCTGGATGTCTTCTTCGCGCGTCCAGATGACCTTGACCGGGTAGCTCACCTGTTTGGCGATTGCCACCGCCTGGCCGACATATTCAGCGACAAGCCGACGGCCGAAACCGCCGCCGATCAGATGATTGTGGACGATGACCTTGTCGAGCGGAAAGCCCGTGACCTGTGCCGCCCAGCCTTGCGCCTGGGTGGGCACCTGAGTGCCGAGCCAGATCTCGCATTCATCGGCGCGCACATGCACGACGCAGTTGATCGGCTCCATCGGCGCATGCGCCAGGAACGGCAACTCATAGCTCGCCTCGACCGTCTTCACGGCGGCTTTCAGCGCGCCGGCGATATCGCCTTCCTGGCGCGCCATGATCGGCGTCTTGTTTTTGGACGCTGCCTTCAAGGTGTTCATCATATCGGCGGTTGAAAGCTTGGCGTGGGCGCCTTCGTCCCAGGTGATGCTGAGGGCCTCGAGGCCTTTCTTGGCCGCCCAGAAATGATCGCCGATCACGGCGACCGCGTTGTCCAGCTTGACGATGTCACGCACGCCCGGAATGGCGCGCGCCGCCGTCTCGTCGACAGCGCCGAGCTTGCCGCCGATGACCGGGCAGGCGGCGACCGTCGCCACCTTCATGTCGGGCACGCGCACGTCGATGCCGTAGACCACCGCGCCATTGACCTTGCCTGCCGTGTCGACCCGGCGCAGCGACTTGCCGATCAGCTGAAAGTCCTCGGGATCCTTCAGCTTGACGTCGCTCGGCACCGGCTGCTTGCCCGCTGCGTCGGCGAGTGCACCATAGGCCAGTTGCCGGCCTGTCGGTTGATGCGTCACCACACCAAGCTTGGCGCTGCATTCCGAAGCCGGGACCGACCATTGCGCGGCTGCTGCCGAAATCAGCATCGTGCGGGCTGCAGCACCTGCCTTGCGCAGAGATTCCCATGTGGCCCGCATCGATGTCGAGCCGCCGGTCGCCTGGCCGCCCAGCAGCGCAGTCGTATAAAGCTTCTCGTTGGGCGGCGCGTCGACGACCTTCACCTGGTCGAGGCCGACTTCCAGTTCCTCGGCAATCAGCGTGGCTTCGCCGGTATGGGTGCCTTGCCCCATCTCGATGTTGGGCAGGATAAGAGTGATCTTGCCGTCGCTGTCGATGCGGATAAATGCATCGGGTGAAAAGGCGGCGGTGACGTCGCCTTCAACGGGCTCGGCCGCGGCAAAACCGGGCCTGATGCCGGCGCCCAGCATGGTGAAGCCGAGCACAAGTCCGCTGCCTTGCAGGAAGGCGCGGCGCGAGGTGGCTTTTTGGGTGGAGGAGGACGGCTTGCTCATGGCTGGCTATCTCCCTCAGGCCTTGGCGGCCTGTTTGATGGCCGCTCTTATGCGCGTATAGGTGCCGCACCTGCAGATATTGCCGGACATTGCCGCATCGATATCGCTGTCGCTCGGATTGGGATTGCGATCCAAGAGCGCCGAGGCCGACATGATCTGGCCGGACTGGCAATAGCCGCACTGGATGACCTCCAGGTCGAGCCATGCATCCTGTACCTTCTTGCCGCTTGGCGTCGCCCCGATCGCTTCGACCGTGGTGACATGGCGCTGGCCGACCGCAGCCACCGGCAACACGCAGGAGCGCACCGGTTGCCCGTCAAGCTGCACCGTGCAGGCGCCGCACTGGGCGATGCCGCAACCGAACTTCGTGCCGGTCAGCCCGATGACGTCGCGCAACACCCACAATAACGGCATGTCGTCCGGCACGTCGACACTGCGATCCTCGCCGTTTACAGTAAGCGCTATCATGGGCCTCTCCTCGGTTATCCGCATCCCCGTGGATAATGCAGTAGGCACAGATCTGCCGGTCGTGTCTAATCAAATGCGTTGTGTTTTCCGAGCATAACGGATGTGTGACCACGGTAGCTGGAGCATCGCCGGACTGCCAGCTAGCCGGCGGGCTAGGTGTCATTCGATCAGCAGCAAGCCGCGCTTCTTGTCGCCGTCGCTGTCGATTGTGTCCATGGCCGAGAACAGGCGTTCACGCTCGATCAGCCAGGGCTTGTAGCGCTCGTTGACGTCGAGAACGAAGACCAAGTCCTCGGCCTCCAGATAGCCGCCGATCGGTGAAAAATGACCACTGCCGGCGCCGAATATCGTCTCTCGGGTAAAGTTGATGATGTAGCGGCGGCCGGGGTCGTTGGCGTGCTTCATGTGCTCGCGGAACTCGTCGGCGCTCAAATTCCGAAGCACGGAGACCTTGCGCCCGGTTTTTGCCTGAGCGACGTCGGCAAGCTCGTCCAGCGTCAGACCCACGATGCAAAAGCCGGTCCAGCACCTTCCGGTTCCCGCCAGCACTTCGGCTTCGGTCGTCTCCTCTTCGCCGATCGAGCGGAATGTGTTTGCAACACTTGCCGGCCCGCAGCGTGACCCGTTCGATTGCCAGTCAAGGTTGGCATTGAAGCTAGCAGCCACGGGCAACTTCCAGGCGCTGTCGATCAATGCCGGGGTACGAACAACCGACGACTGGATGGCGTCTGGCGAGACCGGGGACGGACCGACAATCAAAAATGCGGCACCGCAGAGCAGGCCAGCGCCGGCAATCACAGCTAAAATGAAACTGCGCTTCATTGCTGAACCTCGAAGCAGACGATTGTTCGTCGGTCGATGTTGCGATGTCGGCCCCGAGACTACCATATACCGGCATTGCGTGGCAGATCGCGCCGCCAGGGCGGCTGCGCCTTGCATCTTGCCCGGCCCCGAAAGGAGAGTTGAAATGGCGGAACTCAAGATCAGGACCCGCGTCACCGGCGCGACGGCGACACTGCAGCCGGGCGGCTTGCCTTCCATCACGACGCCGACCGGCGGCACGCTCGATGTCGTCACCGGGGTCAGCGCGCCGGGCTTCAATCCGCTCGACCTGCTCTATGCCTCGCTCGCCGCCTGCATGGTGCTCAGCGCCCGCATCGCCGCCTCCAAGCTTGGCGTTGCCGCCGCGCTTGGCGAGGTGCGCGCCGAGGTCAGCGGCGAGAAGGCGAAGGACGAACCGTCGCGTGTCGAAAAGTTCAACATCAGGCTGGACATCGCAGGCGATCTCGACGCGGCGACCAAGCAGCGCATCGTCGAGGATGCCGAGGCGATCTGCACGGTATCCAACACGCTGCGCGCCACGCCGGAACTGCACGCGACGCTTGGGTGAAGCAGAACGTCCTCGCCCGCCAACCAAGGACCATCCGATGGCCATGATCCCGCCGATCGACTACGCGACGGCATCGCAAGACATCCGCGCCGAGCACGACAGGGAGCTTGGCCTGCGCGGGCGCATGACCAACATGAAGCGCATCTTGCTGCACTCGCCCGCGGCGCACCGCATCTATGCCGAATGGTTCACGCTGCGCGATCTGCTAAGGCCGACGCTCGACGACCGCGCCATCTGGCTGTTGTCGCTGGCGATCGCTGGGAAATGCCGCGCCGAGATTCCCGTCACCTTCTTCCGCCGCGCGCTGATCGATAGCGGCTTGGAGCCCGAGGCAATTGTTCCCACTTCCGACGAGGCGTTGCTGATCGAATTCGGCAAGGCAGTCGCCGCGGGTGGCAACGCGGTTCCCGACGATATCTGGGCGGCACTCAAGACCCGCTACGACGACACGCTGCTGGTCAATCTCGTCGCCTTCGCCGGCATCATGGTGGCGACCTGCGTGTTTACGAACGCGGTCCGGGTCGATCTGGACCCGGAGCTGGAGGCGTATCGGAGGCGGTGAGGCTGCTAATCTCCCCCCTCGTGGGGGAGATGTCCGGCAGGACAGAGGGGGGCGCTGTCCCGCCCGCCTGTCAATCCATCATAGTGCGTCCAGGCCTGGATCGAGCGAGGTTGGCGATCCTTCGCGCCCCCCTCTGGCCTGCCGGCTTTCGTCATTCGGAAAGCCAAGCAATTGGCTTCCGTCCGCTTCGCGGACCATTCCTCAACCCCCGCAAGGGGGGAGATCAGCAGCTTCGCCACCTCCGCAGGAATCGGGTGGTTAGCACCTCTCCTTCGCCCCACTTTGCCAACAAGCAAAGGAGGCATCCATGACCGTCCATTCCCTAACCACCAAACGCGCAACCCGTTCGGCCGAAGCGCGCGTTGCCGCGCAGGACTGGGGCGCTCTTGCCTCGGAACTCAACGCCTACGGCTCAGCCGTCATGCCGGCTTTGCTCTCATCTCAGGAATGCGCCGACATCGCCGCGCTCTATCCGCATGAGGAACATTTCCGCAGCCATGTGGTGATGGCCCGCCACGGCTTCGGCAAGGGCGAGTACCGCTATTTCCGCTACCCGCTGCCCGATCCCATCGGCGGCCTGCGCACCGCGCTATACCCCAGGCTGGCCGCCGTCGCCAACGACTGGAACGAGCGCATGGGCGTTGCCCAGCGCTATCCCGCCGACCACACCGACTTCCTCCAGCTTTGCCACGAAAACGGCCAGACAAGACCAACGCCGCTTCTCCTCCAGTACGGCCCCGGCGACTTCAACTGTCTGCACCAGGACCTCTATGGCGATCTCGCTTTCCCGCTGCAGGTGGCGATCCTGCTGTCGCAACCGGGCGAGGATTTCACCGGTGGCGAGTTCGTGCTGACCGAACAGCGCCCGCGCATGCAGAGCCGCGCCGAAGTGGTGCCGCTGACCCAGGGCGACGCGGTCGTCTTCGCCGTCCACAACCGACCGGTGCAGGGCACGAAGGGTCACTACCGTGTCAATCTCCGGCATGGCGTCAGCCGCCTGCGCTCAGGCAAGCGGCATACGGTGGGGATCATCTTCCACGACGCGCGGTAAAGCGCGGCGCCGAAACTGCCAATCTCCCCCCTCGTGGGGGAGATGCCCGGCAGGGCAGAGGGGGGCGCTGTCCCGCCAGCATCTCTAGCCTCCAAGTGGTTCCAAAGCGCCCCGAATGTCAGCCGCCGCTCGATGCGGTTGAAATCAAACGTCGCGTACCTTCGCGCCCCCCCTCTGGCCTGCCGGCCATCTCCCCCACTTGGGGGGAGATCGGCTGTCACCGCCGCCTTTGCCAATCTCTGTTAGCTGTCTGCGGCGTTTGCGCTCTTCCCTCCTTGCGCTCATTCGCGTATGGCCCCGGGCAAATCCCTCAACTTTGCACCAACTCCCCCGGACCGCCCCATGATCCGTCTTGAAAGCATCGGCAAGCAGAACGGCCGCCAGATCGTCTTCATCGAGGCCTCGGCTGCCTTGCAGAAGGGCGAGAAGGTCGGCCTCGTCGGGCCGAACGGCGCCGGCAAGACGACGCTGTTTCGCATGATCACCGGCCAGGAGCAGCCCGACGAGGGCCAGGTCCAGGTCGATCGTGGCGTCACCATCGGCTATTTCAGCCAGGATGTCGGCGACATGGCGGGCCATAGTGCGGTCGCCGAAGTGATGAACGGCGCCGGGCCGGTCAGCGATGTCGCGGCCGAAATGGCCGAACTCGAGGCGGCCATGGCCGATCCCGACCAGGCCGACCGGATGGACGAGATCATCGAACAGTATGGCGAGGCGCAACATCGCTTCGAGGAGCTCGACGGCTATGCGCTCGACGGCCGCGCCCGCGAGGTGCTCGACGGCCTCGGCTTCTCGCAGGAGATGATGGACGGCGATGTCGGAAAACTCTCCGGCGGCTGGAAGATGCGCGTCGCGCTGGCCCGCATCCTGTTGATGCGCCCCGACGTCATGCTGCTCGACGAGCCGTCGAACCATCTCGATCTCGAAAGCCTGATCTGGCTGGAGCAGTTTTTGAAGGGTTATGACGGCGCGCTGCTGATGACCTCGCACGACCGCGAGTTCATGAACCGCATCGTCAACAAGGTGGTCGAGATCGACGCCGGTTCGCTCACCGCCTATTCCGGCAACTACGAATTCTACCAGCAGCAGCGGGCGATCGCCGACAAGCAGCAGCAGGCGCAGTTCGAGCGCCAGCAGGCGATGCTGGCCAAGGAGATCGCCTTCATCGAGCGTTTCAAGGCGCGTGCTTCGCATGCCGCACAGGTGCAGAGCCGGGTGAAGAAGCTCGACAAGATCGACCGCGTCGAGCCGCCCAAGCGCCGCCAGATCGTCAATTTCGACTTCCAGCCGGCGCCGCGCTGCGGCGAGGATGTCGTGACGCTGAAGAACGTCCACAAGGGGTACGGCAGCCGCTCGATCTATGAGGGGCTCGATTTCCAGGTCCGTCGCCGCGAGCGCTGGTGCATCATGGGCGTCAACGGCGCCGGCAAGTCGACGCTCTTGAAGCTCGTCGCAGGCGCCTCCGACCCCGATGCCGGCACGGTCGCGCGCGGTCCAAGCGTCAAGATGGGCTATTTCGCCCAGCACGCCATGGAAGTGCTGGAGGGCGAGCGCACCGTGTTCCAGACGCTGGAGGACGCGTTTCCGCAGGCCGGCCAGGCGCCGCTCAGGGCACTCGCCGGCTGCTTCGGTTTCTCCGGCGACGAGATCGAGAAGAAATGCCGCGTGCTGTCAGGCGGCGAGAAGGCGCGGCTGGTGATGGCGCTGATGTTGTTCGATCCGCCCAATCTTCTGGTGCTGGACGAGCCGACCAACCATCTCGACATCACCACCAAGGAAATGCTGATCACGGCGCTGTCGCAGTATGAAGGCACGATGCTGTTCGTCTCGCACGACCGCCATTTCCTGGCGGCACTGTCGAACCGCGTGCTGGAACTGACGCCCGAAGGCATCCACACCTATGGCGGCGGCTATACCGAATATGTCGAGCGCACGGGGCAGGAAGCGCCGGGGCTGCGCAGCTAGCGCTTGCCTTGGGGCTTCAGCTCGCCGCCAGCCATTTGCGTGACTGGGCGAACGCCTTGAAGGCTTTTGCGTCCATCGGGTAGCCGAACAGGAAGCCTTGCAGGATATCGCAGCCAAGCTCCTTCAGGATCTGCGCGTGCTCCATCGTCTCGACGCCCTCGGCGATCACTTCGATACCGAGCGACTTGCCGATGTCGATGATGGACGACACCAGCTGCCGCTGCGCGGTTGAGCTGGTGATGGGTATGACCAGCTGGCGATCGATCTTGAGGCGACGCGGCCGCAACTTCAGGAGCGAGACGATCGAGGCATGTCCGGTGCCGAAATCGTCGATCTCGATGTCGATGCCGAGCCCCTTGATGTGTTCGATGTTCCAAGTGACCAGTTCGTCGTTCTCGTCGAGGAAAATGGACTCCACCAGCTCGAACGACACGGTCCCTTTCTTGATGGCAAGCTTGCGCAACCCTTTGATCAGGCCCTTGTCCTCCAGCCGCCTGGCGGAGACGTTGACCGACACGCGCGGGATATTGAGGTGGCTGCTCGACCAGCGCTCGAAATTATCAAGCGCCTGCGTCAGGACTGTGCGATCGATATGCGCCACGACATTGAGTTCTTCAGCCACCTTGATGTAGGCGTCGGGGGTCAGCACGCCGCGTTGCGGATGATCCCAGCGCGACAGTGCTTCGACGCCGACGATCTCCAGCGTCCTGGCGTCGAACTGCGGCTGATAGTAGACGACGAATTCGTTCCGCTCCAGGCCGCCCAGAATTTCGTCGGCGGTCTGCTTGGTCCGTACGATCTCGTTCTGCAGCTCTTCGTTGAAAAACTCGTAGCGGTTGCGGCCACGGCCTTTCGCCCGGTACAGCGCCAGATCGGTATTGACGAGCAGCTGCTTGGCGTCGACGCCGCTATTGGCTGCAATGCCGATGCTGACGCCGAACCGGCACTGGTGACCCATATAGTCGACCGGCTGGCGCATGGCGTCGATGATGTGGTCGGCAAGCGCGGCGAGCTCCTTGTCGTCGCGACCATGGCTCAGCACGACAAACTCGTCGCCGCCGATGCGCGCAACGAAATCGGCACCGCCGACACTGGCTTTGATGACTTTCGAAGCATGCACCAGCAATGCATCGCCCGCTGCGTGGCCGAGCGTGTCGTTGATCTGCTTGAAGCGGTCAAGGTCGAGATGCAGCAAGGCAGCCCGGCCCTCGGCTTCGGGGTTTTCGGCAAGCATCTCGTCCAGATACCGACGGTTGGGCAGGCCGGTCAGCGAATCGTGCAGCGCGACATGCTCGATGCGGGCCTTGGCTGCATTCAGTTCGGCATTCTTCGATTCTGAAAGCCGACGTTCCCGCACGAGATTCTCGTTGAGCAGCACGTCCCAGGTCACGTCCCATTCAGCGCCGATCATTTTTGATCCGCCGTTGATGTCCTGGAAGAAACTGGCGCGTGTGCGGACGTGCCGTATGGTGCCGTCCGGACGCACAATCCGATACTGCGAAGAGTAGGGGCCCTGTGTCGCGGCAGCCGAATCGAAGTCCGCTTTCGCCCGCTCGAAATCGTCAGGGTGGATCGCCAGCGCCCAGTCGTCATAGCCGCGGGTCTTGCCGTCGGCGGGCTTGCCATAGATTTCGTTGATGCGGTCGTCCCATACGAGCTCGTTGCTGACGAGGTCGTGCTCCCACACGCCTATCCCCGAGGCTTCCAGTGCCAGCTCCAGCCGCCTGGACAGGCGCCTCAACTCGGCGTCATTTTTCTGTCGTTCACCGAAAAGACGCCCGGCCACCAGGATCGGCAGCACCACCAGCGCGCCGGCGAGCCCCATCAGCGCCCGCAACAGCCATTCATTTTTCGGAGCGCCCGGCCAGCCGCCCTTCGGTATCGCCGAAATCTGCCAGGAGCCTGAAGGCAGTTGCACCTCTGCCGTCACCGGATTGCTGGCCACGACATTGTCGCCGCCGAAGAACAGTTCGCCGCCGCCGCCCAGCGCATCCTTGCCGATAAGCGCCACATCGATATCGAGCTCAGGGTCGGTCAGTCCGCTGGCAGCGTAGAGCCGATCCACATCGATGACGGCCGAGACGATCCCCCAAAAACGGTCGCCGCCACCCGCCGTCGGCACGAAGACCGGGATACGGCCGATGAAGCCACGCCCGCCCTGTGCCAGCTTGACCGGCCCGGCGAGCACCAGCGCGCGCTGGTCGCGAGCCCGAAGCGCAGCCATGCGTTGCGTATCGCTCTTGCGGTAGTCCAGCCCGACGGCTTTTTCATTGCCTTCCAGCGGATATATCAGCGTGATGACGAGGTCGGGCGCGCCGGCAACGTCGCGCAACTGCGATTTTTGCTCGAAGAGGTTACGGGCGAGTGCGGCAAATCTCTGCTGGCCCATATAGGGCTCGGTAACGACCGTCGAAACGAGACCCTGAACCAGCTGGAGATTGCCGGTAATGTTGCCTTCAAGCTTGGCGCGTATGATGTTGACCTTGGCGAGCACATCGGCGCGCGCCAGCTGATCGGAGACTTCGCTGTTCCTCTGGTCGGCAACCACGGCACAGACGAGAAGCACAACAAAGGCGATCGCCGCCGGCAAGTTGGCGGAAGAAAAAATGGCCTGTTTCAACCGGCCGGGATTGAATTTCGCTCCTGCCAATTCGATCCGAATACCTTTCCAGGACAGTAGTCCGTGGGTCGACCGTAGTAGCTAAAGCTTAAATTTGAACTTCAAGGGCGCCCTTAGAATAAACGCTGAGATCTCGGTTGTCAGCATAGGTACGAAAAGCCGAGTGGACTCAGGCGAAACAAAGGTCAGAATCGGTTTCTGAACAATGAATTTCGCAAGCGGCGTAGGACGCCGCTCGCAACCTTCATGTCCGAAATCGAAAAAAGCCGACGGGATCTTGCCGCGCAGGGCCTGTCCCGAAGCCTTACTTTCCCGCCATCTGATCGGCCAGCGCCTGCGCCTGGGCAAGCAGCGCCGGAAAGGCCGGGTCTCCCGGCAAATGTTGGCCCATGCAGGCGCGGTAGTCGCTGTCGCCCTTGTCCCAGGCGGCATTTGAGGAATCGAACGCTTTTTCGTCCTTGAGGTCTGAGGCCTGGTAGGCCTCCTGGAATTTCTGCGCAGCGGCGTCCGCAGCAACCCAGACGGCGTCGCAGGTGGCGATCTTCGGAACGGAAGGGGCAGCCGGCGCTGCCATGATTCTGACGCTGTCGCCTTTGACGAGCGTAACGATGACTTCCTGCTCGTAGATCGGCCCGACATCCTGCGTCCAGCCGCCGAGCCGCGCGAAGGCGATCTCGGCGCCTTGCGGCTTCCTTAGCGGAAAGTCGAGCGTTCCCTCAAAGGCTGCGTCGCTGTTGATCGCCTGGGTATAGAAAGCATCCACCTTCAGCGCGGCATCGATGCCGGCGGGCAGTTTGAAACTCTCGTCGGTGTCGGCAGCTTTGGCCTTGAGCCAGCGCTCCAGCAGCCCTCGCGTCGTTGCCACCAGGCTGGGGCCGTCGTCGCCTTTGGTGTAGCGCAGCCCGTCGAGCATGCCGGAGCCGATGTCGGAGTCGCTGAGGCTTTCGACATTGATCGTGCCGGTCGCCGGAAAATCCTTGACCGAGAGCGGGCCGACGATGCCGGCAAGCCGCTGTTGCAGGTCGGCCAGCGCCTTCTCGTTCTCGGCGTCGATCGTTTCGATGGCCGCGTTGGCGCTGTTCAGCGCCGCGATGGCCGCAATCGCCTTGTCGCGCGCGGCGATATAGTCATCCTCCGGCGAGGCCGCGAAAGCCACGCTGCTCACGAGCGCGAACAGAAACGTCCAGACCATGCGCATGACGCAGTCTCCCCCTCATTGATGTCGACAGGCCTGAGAGCCTCCGGAGACTTCGCGGCTATTGCGTGGCGGAAATCAACGAGAAGGGGTTTTGGACGCTTGAAGATCGAAGACTTCAACCTGCATTGCGTTTCTCCACCTCCGCCTTCCTCAGCAAAAACCGCTGGATCTTGCCGCTCGGCGTCTTCGGCAGCTCGGTGACGAATTCCACCTCGCGCGGGTAGGAGTGCGCGGAGAGCCGTTTCTTCACATGCTGGGCAAGTTCTTCGGCGAGGTCCGGGTTGCCCTGGTAGGCCGGCGCCAGCACCACGAAAGCCTTGACGATCTCGGTGCGCTGCGGGTCGGGCACGCCGACCACCGCCGCCTCGTTGACCGCCGGATGCTCGATCAGCGCGCTTTCGACGTCGAAAGGCCCGATGCGGTAGCCGGCCGAGGTGATGACGTCGTCGGCGCGGCCGATGAAGGACACCGAACCGTCTGGCTCGTACTCCACCGTGTCGCCGGTGCGGTAATAGCCGCCCGCGATCGCCGGCGTCTCGGCCTGATGATAACCCTCGAACCAGCGCAGCGGGGATTTTTCGATGTCGACGGCGAGGATGCCGGGCTGGTTGGGGCCGAGCTCGTTGCCGGCATCGTCCAGCACCACCATGCGGTAGCCCGGCATCGGGAAACCCGCCGAACCTTGGCGTACCGGGTGCGAGAGGCCGTGATGGTTGTTGACCATCATGCCGTTCTCGGTCTGGCCGTAATGGTCGTGGATGGGGGCGGCGAGATTTGCGTCGAACCAGCGGATCACTTCCGGGTTGAGCGGCTCGCCGGCGCTGCTCACCACGCGCAGCCTGCCTTTGACACGGGCGGCGGCCTCGGGCCCCTCCGCCATCAGCAGGCGGTAGGCGGTGGGCGAGCCGGCAAGGCTGGTGACGCCGAGCCGCTCGATAATGTCGTAGGTGCTTTTGGCGTTGAAGGCGCCTTCGTAGAAGGTGGTGGCTATGCCGAGCTGCAACGGACCGGTGATGGCGTAGTAGAGGCCGTAGGCCCAGCCGGGATCGGCGATATTCCAGAAGACATCGTCGGCCCGAAGCCCGATCGCGTCGCGCATATAGGCGCCGAAGGCGAGCAGGGCGTTGAGCGGCACCGGCACGCCCTTTGGCAGACCGGTCGTGCCGGAGGTCGACATCATCATGAACAGGTCGCCGCCCTTGCGCATCACCGGCTGGCAGTCGGGCGAGGCGGCGGCAAGCGCGGCGCGGAAATCGATGTCGCCTTGCGGCAGCGCCTCGCCGGGGCCAGGAATGGTCGCGATTTTCGCTGATGTCTCGACCTCGTCGAGCTTGCCGCGATTGGCCGGGTTGGTCACCACGATCCTGGCGCCGCTATAGAAGAGACGATGCTCGATGGCCTTCGGGCCGAAGGCCGTGAACAGCGGCTGGTAGACCGCGCCGATCCGCCATGTGCCGAGGATCAGCGCCACCAGTTCGGGAATGCGCGGCAGCATGCCGGCGACGACATCGCCGGCACCGACGCCGGCAGCCTTGAGCACATTGGCGGCGCGGCCCGACATGTCGGCGAGATCGTCGAAGCTGAATTCGCTCAAAGTCCCGCTGGCCGAGATCGCGCGCAACGCCAGCCGGTTTTCACCGATATAGCGGCCGCAGCATTCGACATAGGCATTGATGCCGGTTGCAGGGTTGCCATGCAACCGGGCGATTTCGTCCTCGATGCGAAAGCGCTGAATGGCATCCTCATAGCGCGGCATCTTGCTCATGGCAGTCCTCCCTGATGCGTCCATCTCCCCATGGAATGCCTTGTCTGTCAGATTGCCCGAAATCGCTGCGCTGGTCGATTGCGGCGAAAGTCGGGGTGCGAGGCGAGGCTGGAGCTCTGTCGCTATGCATCCGGATAGACGGTTGACCCCGCGGGTCATCCAGCCGATAGCTCCGCGCAAATTGCTGCTCCGAGACCTCCAATGACCACAGACATCAACCTCAAAACCGCCAATGCCGACACCGCCTGGCAGGACGACGTCCGCGCCGGCGTCCGCCATGTCCGCGATCTCGCCTCGCTGCCGCTGTCGCCGGCCGAGCGCGCGGCGGCGCAGGAGGCGGCCGTGCGGCACAAGGTGCGTGCTCCGAAAACCTATCTCGATTTGATCGACTGGAACGATCCGGCCGATCCGATCCGTGCGCAAATCATTCCGTCGCCGGATGAACTGGTGGAAACGGACGGCGAGCTCGACGATCCGATCGCCGACCATGCCTTCAGCCCCGTGCCGCGCCTGACGCATCGCCACGCCGACAGGGTGCTTCTGTTCCCGACCTATCAATGCGCGGTCTATTGCCGCTTCTGCTTCCGCAAGGAATCCCTTACCTTGATCGGCCGCGGCTACACGCGCGAGGCGCTCGAAGAGGCATTCGCCTATATCGAAACCCATCCCGAAATCCGCGAGGTGATCCTGACCGGCGGCGATCCGCTGTCGCTGCCGGACAAGGCGCTGGCCGAAGTCCGCGCCCGCATCGAGACGATCGCGCATGTGCGGCTGCTGCGCATCCACACCCGCGTGCCTGTCGTGCTGCCCTCCCGCATCACGCCGGGGCTGGTAGGCGCCTTGCAGGGCCGGCTGATGGTCACTGTCGTCACCCATTTCAACCACGCGCGCGAAATCACGTCGGACACCGAATTGGCTTGCCGCACCATGCGCCAGGCAGGCTTCGTGCTGCTCAACCAGAGCGTCCTGCTCAAAGGCGTCAACGATACGGTCGAGGTGCTGGAAGAGCTCTGCCGCGAGTTGATGTATCGGCTGGGGGTAAAGCCCTATTACCTGCACCATGGCGACCTCGCGCGCGGCATGGCGCATCGGCGCACCACCATTGCCGAGGGACAGGCGCTGGCCGGCGCTCTGCGCGCGCGCCTGTCGGGCATCTGCAATCCCGTCTATGTGCTGGACCTGCCAGAAGGCGGCGGCAAGGTGCCGCTCGGGCCATGCCATATCGAGGCGCAGGACGGGCACGACTGGCGCATTCGCGGCCAGGATGGCGAGGTGAGAGTCTATCGCGACGTGGTGGGGGAATAGGAAGCCTTCGTTGCTGTCGGCAGCATTGATGTATAAGCGGGCAGGACTTGCATGTTCCAGCAACAGGCTGCCATAGATTGATGAACAGGCGTGCTTCCCTTCACAGCAGATCCTCAGGGAATGAACCGTGGGACGAAAGACAGCGCTGCTGACGGGTGTAACGGGGCAGGATGGAGCCTACCTCGCAAGGCTTCTGCTGGAAAAGGGCTATCGTGTTGTCGGCACAATCCGCAGCACATCCGCGATAAGCACCTGGCGCCTGCAGGAATTGCACATTGTCGACGACATCGAACTCATGCCGATGGAGCTGACCGAGGACTCCAACATTCGCGCCGTGTTGGAAAGCGTTCGTCCGGATGAGGTCTACAACCTTGCGGGCCAAAGCTTCGTCGGCGACTCTGTCCGCCAGCCGATCTACACGTCCGAAGTCGTGGGGATCGGCGCCTTGCGGCTGCTCGAATGCGCCAGGACGATCGTGCCGGAAGCGCGGTTCTACCAGGCGTCCAGCTCGGAAATGTTCGGCAACGCCGAACATGTCCCGCAGTCCGAAAACACCCCGTTCCATCCGCGCAACCCTTATGGCACCGCAAAGCTGTTCGCGCATTGGGCCGTGGTCAATTACCGGGAGGCCTTCGGGCTGCATTGCTCGAGCGGCATCCTGTTCAACCACGAATCTCCGCTTCGCGGCGCGGAGTTCCTGACCCGCAAGGTCTCGGTCGGGCTGGCGCGATACGCGCTCGACCGGGAGGCGCCTTTGCGCGTCGGCAACCTCGACGCAAAGCGCGATTGGGGTCATGCCAGGGACTATGTCGGCGCCATGTGGAAAATGCTGCAATTGCCAACCCCTGCGGATTTTGTCGTTGCCACCGGCGCCACCCATTCGGTGCGCGATTTCATCGGCTTCGCCGCCAATGCCTCCGGCATTCTTCTGGACTGGCTGGGGGAGGGAACCGGTGAACGCGCCATCGACCGCGCCACCGGCAAGACGGTCGTCTCCGTCGATCCGGCGTTTTACAGGCCAGCCGAAATCAACCTTCTGACCGGCGACGCCTCCCGGGCCCGTCGCGACCTCGATTGGCAACCCACGGTTCGGCTGGAGCAGCTGGCCGAAGAAATGGTCGAAGCCGACAGGAGGCGGATGTCAGGCAGCGCTGTTGCCGGGCTCTAGCGCGACGGTGGAACCGGCGACAGGGCGGCGCTCTCGTAAAGGGCGTGACATGCGCCTCTGAAAGGCGTATGTTGACATAAAGATGTCTTTATGTGACTTGGGTTTGACTGTCGCCCCAAGGATAAAAAATGTCGCAGAATTCTGCACCGCTGGACGTTTTGTTCGGCCCCGTCGCGGCTAAACCCGACGGTTCGGAAGTGCTTGCAGCACTCACCGCGGCGGCGCGCGAGCGTATCCTCATCCTCGACGGCGCCATGGGCACGCAGATCCAGGGCCTCGGTTTCGACGAAGAGCAGTTTCGCGGCGAGGCCTATGCCGGCTGCGCCTGCCACCAGCAGGGCAACAACGACCTCCTGATCCTGACCCAGCCCGCCGCGATCGAGGAGATCCACTATCAATACGCCATCGCCGGCGCCGACATTTTGGAGACCAACACCTTCTCCTCGACCTCCATCGCCCAGGCCGATTACGGCATGGAGGATGCGGTCTACGCACTGAACCGCGACGGCGCACGGCTGGTGCGGCGCGCCGCCATTCGCGCCGAGCAGAAAGACGGCAAGCGCCGTTTCGTCGCCGGTGCGCTCGGGCCGACCAACCGCACCGCCTCGATGTCGCCCGACGTCAACAATCCCGGCTATCGTGCTGTCACCTTCGACGATTTGCGCATCGCCTATGGCGAGCAGCTGCGCGGCCTGATCGACGGCGGCGCCGACATCATCCTGATCGAGACCATTTTCGACACGCTGAACGCCAAGGCGGCGATCTTCGCCTGCAACGAGATTTTTCTCGAAAAGGGCGTGCATCTGCCAGTGATGATTTCGGGCACCATCACCGATCTCTCCGGCCGCATGCTCTCGGGCCAGACGCCGACCGCCTTCTGGCACTCGGTGCGCCATGCCAGCCCCTTCACCATCGGCCTCAACTGCGCGCTCGGCGCCAACGCCATGCGTGCGCATCTGGCCGAGATATCGGGTGCCGCCGACACTTTCGTCTGCGCCTATCCGAATGCCGGCCTGCCCAATGAATTCGGCCGCTATGACGAGAGCCCGGACTTCATGGCCGCGCAGATCGAGGATTTTGCGCGGGAAGGGTTGGTCAATGTCGTTGGCGGCTGCTGCGGCTCGACGCCGGAGCATATTCACGCGATTGCCGAAGCGGTGAAGAAATACCCGCCGCGCGCGATCCCCGAGGTCGAGCGCAAGATGCGCCTGTCCGGGCTGGAGCCGTTCACGCTGACCGACGAGATTCCCTTCGTCAATGTCGGCGAGCGCACCAATGTCACGGGGTCGGCCAAGTTCCGAAAACTGATCACGGCGGGCGACTATGTCCCGGCGCTCGACGTGGCGCGCGACCAGGTCGCCAATGGCGCCCAGATCATCGACATCAACATGGACGAGGGCCTGATCGATTCCAAAAAGGCGATGGTCGAGTACCTCAATCTGATCGCCGCCGAGCCCGACATTGCCCGCGTGCCCGTCATGGTCGACTCCTCGAAATGGGAGATCATCGAGGCCGGCCTGAAATGCGTGCAGGGCAAGCCGCTGGTCAACTCCATCTCGATGAAGGAAGGCGAGGAGGCGTTCCTGCATCACGCCAGGCTTGTGCGTGCCTATGGCGCGGCGGTGGTCGTCATGGCCTTCGACGAGGCCGGCCAGGCCGACACCAAGACGCGCAAGGTCGAGATCTGCACACGCGCCTACAAGCTGCTCACCGAACAGGCCGGCTTCCCGCCCGAAGACATCGTCTTCGACCCCAACGTCTTCGCGGTGGCCACCGGCATCGAGGAGCACGACAATTACGGCGTCGACTTCATCGAAGCCACCGGCGAGATCACCGGCACGCTGCCGCATGTCCATATCTCCGGCGGCGTCTCGAACCTGTCCTTCTCGTTCCGCGGGAACGAGCCGGTGCGCGAGGCCATGCACGCGGTCTTCCTCTACCATGCCATCCAGCGTGGCATGGATATGGGCATCGTCAATGCCGGCCAATTGGCCGTCTACGACACGATCGAGCCGGAGCTGCGCGAGGCTTGCGAGGATGTCGTGCTCAACCGCGCGCCCRGGGCCGGCGGCACTGCCACCGAGCGCATGCTGGAGATCGCCGAACGCTTCAAGGGCGCAGCCGGCAAGGAAGGCAAGGAGCGCGATCTCGCCTGGCGCGAGCTGCCGGTCGAACGGCGTATCTCGCATGCGCTGGTCAACGGCATCACCGAATTCATCGACGCCGACACCGAGGAAGCGCGGCTGGCCGCCGAGCGCCCGCTGCATGTCATCGAAGGCCCGCTTATGGCCGGCATGAATGTCGTCGGCGACCTCTTTGGCGCCGGAAAAATGTTCCTGCCGCAAGTGGTGAAGTCGGCCCGCGTGATGAAGCAGGCGGTGGCAGGACTGCTGCCGCACATGGAGGCGGAGAAACTGGCCAACGCCGCCAACGGCATCGACAATGGCGAGCGCCAGACGGCTGGCAAAATCCTGATGGCGACGGTGAAGGGCGATGTCCACGACATCGGCAAGAACATCGTCGGCGTGGTTCTCGCCTGCAACAATTACGAGATCATTGATCTCGGCGTCATGGTGCCGGCGGCCAAGATCCTGCAGACAGCGCGCGAGCACAATGTCGACATCATCGGCCTCTCTGGCCTGATCACGCCGTCGCTGGACGAGATGGCGCACATGGCTTCGGAAATGGAGCGCGAAGGCTTTGATATCCCGCTGCTGATCGGCGGCGCGACGACCAGCCGCGTGCACACGGCGGTGAAGATCCACCCGCGCTATTCCAAGGGGCAGACGGTGTATGTCACTGACGCCAGCCGAGCCGTCGGCGTGGTCTCATCGCTGCTGTCGAATGACGGCAAGGCGGACTATGTCAACGCGGTGCGGGCCGAATACAAGAAAGTCGCCGACGCCCATGCCCGCTCCGAGGCCGACAAGCAGCGGCTGCCGCTGGCCAAAGCGAGGGCCAATGCGCACAAGATCGACTGGTCTGCCTACCAGCCGCCGAAGCCGACCTTCACCGGCGTGAAGGTGTTCGACAACTGGGACCTGACGGAGCTCTCGCGCTACATCGACTGGACACCGTTCTTCCAGACCTGGGAGTTGAAAGGCCGCTACCCCAAGATCCTTGAGGACGAGGCGCAGGGACCCGCCGCGCGCCAGCTGTTCGAGGACGCACAGGCGATGCTGAAGAAAATCATCGCCGAAAAATGGTTTGCGCCGCGTGGCGTCATCGGCTTCTGGCCGGCCAATACGGTGGGCGACGACATCAGGCTATTCACGGATGACGCGCGCTCACAGGAGTTGGCGACCTTCTTCACGCTGCGCCAGCAACTGACCAAGCGCGACGGCAAGGCCAATGTCGCGCTGTCGGATTTCGTTGCGCCCGCCGAGATCGGCAAGCCCGACTACATCGGCGGCTTCATCGTCACCGCCGGCATCGAGGAAGTGGCGATCGCCGAGCGTTTCGAACGCGCCAATGACGATTACTCCTCGATCATGGTCAAGGCGCTGGCCGACCGTTTTGCCGAAGCCTTCGCCGAGCGCATGCACGAGAAGGTGCGCAAGGAATTCTGGGGCTATGCGGCAGACGAAAGCCTGGCGCCCGACGAACTGATCGGCGAGCCCTATCGCGGCATCCGCCCGGCGCCCGGCTATCCCGCCCAGCCCGACCATACCGAGAAGGCAACATTGTTCCGGCTGCTCGACGGCGAAGGCAACGCCGGCGTCAGCCTGACTGAAAGCTATGCGATGTGGCCGGGCTCGTCGGTCTCCGGCCTCTATCTCGCGCATCCCGAAAGCTACTATTTTGGCGTCGCCAAGGTCGAACGCGATCAGGTCGAGGATTACGCCCGCCGCAAGGAAATGCCGCTCGCCGAAGTCGAGCGCTGGCTCGGCCCGATCTTGAATTATGTGCCCCAGCACTATGCCGAGGCGGCGGAGTAGGCGCCTCGCGCCTTTCCCAAATTGGGAAAAATTCCACTTGTTCCCAATCCGGGAATATCCTATATCGAGCCATGCAGATCATTGCCAAGAAGGCACTGAGGGACTTTTGGGCCAAGCATAATCAGGCTGAAGCGCCTTTGACTGCATGGTATGTCGCCGTCGACAAGGCCGAGTGGAAAGGCCCGGCCGACATCAAGGCTGCGTTTGGCGCAACGGTTGATTTTGTCGGCGATAATCGTGTGTTTTTCGACATCGGCGGCAACAAGTACCGCCTGATTGTCCATGTCGCCTACAAGTTTCATCGTGTCCTGATCAAATTCGTAGGGACACACAAGGAATACGACAAGATCGATCCGGAGAAGGTGTGATGGAAAACATTCGACCCATTAAGACCGAAGCCGACTACGATTGGGCGATTGCCGAGATCACCAGATATTTTGAGAATGAGCCCGAGGTCGGCTCTGCCGACAGTGATCGCTTCGACGTTCTCGCAACTCTGATCGAGGCTTATGAGGACAAGCACTATCCGATCGAAGCGCCGGATCCTGTCGAAGCCATTCGTTCTCACATGGAACTGTTCAACCTTCCGCGCAAAGCCCTGGCCGATGTAATCGGGTCATCGCCTCGGGCGACCGAGGTGTTGAGCCGAAAGCGCGCCCTCACCATGGACATGGTCTTCAAGCTCAACAAGGAATGGCGTATCCCGGCTGAAGTTCTTGTGCGGCCCTACCACCTTGCAAAGGACAAGGAACGCAAACGCGCCTGATGAAAGCGACAGGCAGGCGCCGATCGCTTCTCTCTGGTGATCCCCAGCATCGGGCGCCCGACGCGTTACTGCATCGCTGCAGGGTTCATCCACAGAAACTCCCACACATTGCCGTCCGGATCCTCGATGTGGCGGTTGAACATGAAGCCGAGGTCTTGCGCCGGGTTGGGATCGGCGCGGCCGCCTGCCGTCACGCCCTTCTCGATGACGGCATTTACGTCGTCCTTGCTGTCGACGGTAAGTGCGATCAACATCTGGCTGTCGCGCCTGGCGTCGCCGATCGGACGGGCAGTGAACTGGCCGTAGTGCTGATGGGTCAGCAACATCACCCCGATCGCGTCGGAGAACATGATCGAGCTGGCCTGATCGTTGGAGAATTGCGGGTTCAGCATGCCGCCGATCGCGAGATAGAACTTGGTAGCCGCCTGCAGATCGCGCACCGGCAGATTGAGAAAGACCATCTTGGGCATTGGCTTTGATCCTGGTTTCGTTGACGGGTACTAGTCAGTCTAGTACTGTGGCAATGGCTATCACAAGGGAACGGTACCGTCTAGTACTGATCGAGGGGCGCTATGGAAAAAAATGTCGAGACCAGATCGGCCCGCAAGGATCGGGAAATCATCGAAGCGGCCACGGCCGCTTTCATAGCCAAGGGCTATGACGGAACCAGCATGGAGGAGATCGCCACCAAGGCGGGGGCTTCCAAGCAGACCGTCTACAAGCATTTCAAGGACAAGGAGACGCTTTTCACCGAAGTCGTCGAAGCGACCGCGAGCCAGACCAACGACATTGTCGAGTCCGTGACGATGCTGCTTTCCGAGGCGCAATTCCTGGAGGGCGGCTTGCAGCAGCTTGCCCGGCGCATGACCGCGGCGCTGATGGACGACGAGCTTTTGAAGCTGCGGCGTCTGATCATCGCCAACGCGGACCGGATGCCGCAGCTTGGCCGCAGCTGGTACGAAAAAGGCTTTGAGCGCATGCTTGCTTCGGTGGCGTCATGTTTTCAGAAACTCACTGATCGAGGCCTGTTGCGGACCAGCGATCCCCGCATGGCTGCCAGTCATCTCTTCGGAATGGTGCTATGGATCCCCATGAACGAAGCCATGTTCACCGGACGCAACCCGCGCTCGAAGGCCGATCTCGAGCGGCATGCCGATGCCTCGGTCGAAGCGTTCCTTGCCGCCTATGGGGTGCGGTCGAAATAGTGTTGTTATCCAGGGCGCCGCTCACGTAGACGTCGGCGCGACAGAGGGGGTGTCGTAGAGCGCTCCCTCCGCGACCTCTTCACGTGCTTGTCTCTGGGTCGATAAACTCGAGCTTCAGCGCAGCTGTCGGCGCCCAATTTCCTCCTCGCGAAAAAAATCCCACCCCACCGGGGAATAAATCACGGCCCGTCCGGGTCTTGTCATCAGCGGGGCCATTCCGGCCCGCGACCCCAAAGAAACGAAACAAGGAATATTGGACATGACCAAGCTCGCTCTCAGCGTGGCTGCGATGCTGCTCGCCTCGAGCGCTGCCTTTGCCGGCAGCGACCACTTCTCCGACACCACCAGCCAGCCTGCCGTGGACACCAATGCCACCGCCTCGATCCACAACAAGGTCGACACCAAGGTGAAGACGGGAGCGGCCAATTATTCGGTCAAGAAGCACGGCATCCAGCCGGCGACGAAATCTGCTGCGGACGAACCGGGCCAGGGCATCTGGGGCAACTGAGTTCACGAGCGCCGGCGCCGGATCCCGCGGCGCCGCCTCGACCGCAACAGGACGGAGAGCCACGGGCTTTGGCTCTCCGTCATCCCTTCGTGAGCCTAGCCACCAACTCAACAAAGGAGATCACCCATGTTCACAATGACACGTCGCACATTGCTTGGAACCACGCTCGCCGCAACGGCCTTTGGTCTTGCCGGCAAGCTCGAATTCACCAGGCCGGCCTTCGCCGAAACGCCGGTCGAACCGTCGATCGGCTTCTACAAATACAAGGTCGGCGATATCGAGGTCACCGCCATCTATGACGGCATTTGGCGCAAGCCCCACGATCCGGCTTTCATCAAGGACGTTTCGGTCGACGACACCAAGGCAGCGCTCGCCAAGGCGGGCCTGACCACCGACTTCATGCCGATCCCGCTCACCGTCGTCGTGCTCAAGATGAACGGCAAGCTGATCATGATGGATGCCGGCTCCGGAGTCGGCCAGTGGCAGACAAACGCCACGCATCTGCCGGCCAACATGGCCGCCGCGGGCATCGACTACAAGGCGATCGACACCATCATGATCTCGCATTTCCACCCTGACCATGTCTGGGGCCTGATGGAGAAGGGCACCAACGCGCCGGTGTTCCCCAATGCCGAGCTGATCGTCAACGCCACCGAATACAACTGGTGGACCGACCCGAGCCGGTTGGCCAAGCTGCCCGAGGGACGCAAGCCGGCGGGCAAGCGCATCGCCGAGAACTTTCCGAAATGGAAGAACTGGAAGCTGGTCGAGGATGGCGCCGAGGTCGTGCCCGGCATCCAGATCATCGCCGCCCCCGGCCACACGCCGGGCCACTCGGTCTACCTCGCCAATTCCGGCAAGGAACAGCTGATGATCTCCGCCGACACCATGTATGTACCGGCCCTTCTGGCGCCGCATCCGGAATGGCAGGGCAGCTACGACCAGGACGGGCCGACGGCGATCGCCACCCGCCACAAGATCATCGACCGGGTGATTGCCGACAACATCCGCATCTCCGGGTCGCACTTCCCGTTCCCCGGCACCGGCGTCTTCGTGAAAGACGGCAATGCCTACGGTTTCACCCCAGTCCAGATTTGAGCGCAAGCTCCTGACCCAAGCGAGAAAGACAATGAGAAAATCCTATCTGGGCAAGAACGCCCTGTTCGGCCTGCTCGGCGCCATTGCCGTGCTGACCGTGGTTCCCGCGGCAACCGTCATGCCGGCCTTTGCTGTCGACGACATCGAGGGCACTGACGCGCCCGATCTCACCGCCGTCCAGGCCAAGATCGCGGTCAAGGACTACAAGGGCGCGCTGGCAGACCTGCGTGATCTCGCGCAGGACAACCAGCAGGCCGACGTCTACAACCTGCTCGGCTTCACGCTGCGCAAGACCGGCGATTTCACCACCGCGCTGACCTATTATAACAAGGCGCTGGAGCTGAAACCCGACCACAAGGCCGCCCGCGAATATCTGGGCGAGCTCTATGTCGAAACCGGCGACATGGCCAAGGCAAACGAGCAGCTGGCCTCGCTGCAAAAGCTGTGCCCGGCCGGCTGCGAGGAACTCGAGGATTTGCAGAAGGCCATCGCCACGAAAGTTACGCAGTAGGGCGCGCAAGTTCCCCCTCACCCGGATTGCCAACCGAATTGCGAAGGGCAATTCGGGGCAGTCCGACCTCTCCCCGAGGGGAGAGGAGGGGCCCGGCGGCGACGCCCATCTCTTCTCCCCAACGGGGAGAAGGTGGCCGCGAAGCGGCCGGATGAGGGGGCCTTGGCGCTGACCCCAACCCACCACAGTTTGGGCGCCCGTGGCCGGCGCCCAAAAAGCCGGAGTCGGCATGCTTCCCTCAGGCTGGCTCCGGCCCCTCGGACATCACCCAATTCCAGTGCCACCCACACGCGCCCACCGGGCGCGCGGCGACCGCCTGCACCCAAAATCCGGAGCTTCACCATGAACCTGACCGACCAAATCGCGAAGCTGCACGCGCTGGCCGCAAAGTACCACGCCAGAGACATCGCCCTGCTTGCCGGCCGCCTGCTGCTGTCCGTGCTCTTCCTGCACGAAGGCCTGACGCTGGCCACCCATTTCGACGCCGCTGCCAAGGCGATGGCAGCCCAAGGCATCGGCCGGCCGCTGTTCGTCGCCACGCTCGCGCTGCAGCTCGGGGCAGGGCTCGCAATCGCATCCGGCCTGCTCACCCGCCTCGGCGCCATCGGCCTTGGCCTGTTCTGCCTGGCAACCGCCACGCTGTTCCACACCAACCTCGCCAGCCAGAACGAGCTGCTGCATTTCGAAAAGGATCTGGCCATCGCCGGCGGCATGTGCGTGCTGGGCATCGCAGGCGCCGGCGCCTTCTCGCTCGACCGGCTGGTGACTCTCCACCTGCAGCAACGCCAGCGCGACAAGGAAATGGTGGCGGCACTTCTGGCGGCGGAGAACGAGTTCACGCCGCACGTGCGGCTGCCGGTTTGAGGCACCTGGGCCTGCTGCTGTGCGCATCGTCTGCCGCTGCCGGCCCTTGCCAAATGCTTGCTTGCTGGAACCAGTCCCGATGCTCCGCATTCTATTAGCGGGGCCTCAAGGGAGTGTGTGATGAAAGCGGTTTTGGCACTGGTCGCAGGCTTCGTCCTGACCCTTGCGGTCTTTGCCAGCGGGCTGGCTTTCGCCGCCTGGCTGATCGTCGCAAAGCCCGTGCATCAGGCCGGGCCCGCCGAGAGTGTCTCGCAATTGTGGACCAAGGATGCACAGAAAGTGGACAAGGCCGCGCCGGGGCTGGAGCGTGTGGCCGCCGCGCAGCCCGTGGCGCCCGACGCCGGCGCCAGGATGCAGTCGCCGGACCCGGTCAGCACAGGCGCGGTGGCGCCCGATGCGGGCGAGCAGCAGGCCAGGCTGCCGGCTGCCCATGTCAGCTGGTGCGCGGACCGCTACCGCTCCTACAATCCTGACGACAACAGCTACATGTCCTACAGCGGACAGCAGCGCCCCTGCGTCTCGCCCTATCTTGAAACCAGCGCCGCGGCCGACCAGGCCGCGCAGCAACCCGCCGAAGTCAGCTATGTTGGCGCCGGCCCTCTGGTGGCAACTGCGGACCTTTCGGACGATCACGTCGAATCCTGCTTCAGCCGCTACCGCTCCTACCGTCCCGAGGACAACAGCTACCAGCCCTATTCCGGCGGGCCCAGGCGCCAGTGCGAGTAGGCGGGCTGCGTGAATCGCGCGCGATCCCTGGCCATTTAGATCAGGCATTTTTTTTGGATCGTTCGCACTGGCACGGCGTTCTTTCCTGACACCGAGGAGGAACGAAGACGGGTGACGAAAGCAACGACAAGATTCGCGACAGCGCCTAGCACATGTGGCAAACTCGAAGGCGCTTCGTTAAATATTCCATTGCGACAGAGTGCGGCGAATATAAAATTAACGGCGGACTTTCGACCTACCACTTAGTAAGTTTTTCCCCAAAGTAGAGGACTTTTATAGTTCTTTGTCCGTCAGGGACTGGCCATTGAAAGTGTACTCGAAACTGAGGTGTTTTTATTTTACCATGCCATGAGCAATATAGTTTCGATCCGTCCCCATTGCCGTCACGAAACATAAAGACATTCTTGTCTTCAGGGTCTTCATCAGAGAACCAGGCCTTACCGCCCTGGAAGTGTTGGGTGACTAACTCCATTGCGGCTTCTGAAAGTGAACCGTTGTCCTGGATGCCAGCCGCGACGCGATTGAGCACGTCGAGTAAGACCAAACCGCGTCGTACGACGTTGCCGCTGAAAGGATGTTTCTTCAGACCTGCGTTGAAATTCGTTTGATCGATGTTTAGAGAATTGAACCGCTTTACGCACTCTGAAATGAAGTCGTCCCAAGTGCCCGGTTCGGGCGTGAGAGCTTCAGCGAGTATGACGAGCCCGTCTAGTGTCCAGTAATTTTGAGTTTCAGCTATCCAAATGGGCTCTTCAGGAAAACCTTGGACAACCTCCAGCGGCGTTTTATTGAAAGATCCATCGCATCCGCCCGGAAAGCTAAACGACGCAACAGTTTCCCCTGCGAGGAGTCCGCGGCCGGCCGCACCCAAACCTTGATCGGTAACCTCCTCATTTTCGTGCCACCACAGATTATCCTCGACATCAATACATTCGTCTTCTGAAAATGGCCCGCTCTTCCCCAACCAGTTGAAAAGGAGTGCCCTCTCTGTCTGTCTCGCAGATGCGATAACGCCATGTAAGGACAGAGCCCCTACAGCAGAGCGGCCGACCAAGGATCTCGAAACCACCACCCGGAAAGAGTGCTTGCGGGCTTCGAAGAAGAGTCCGAGGATCGCCTGGAGGGCGGTCTCATTGCTCAGAAATCTACCTTCCATAGAGAGATCGTTCAGATACAAGTTCATCTATTTGCCGAGCCCAAGCAATTGACTTAGATCGCTTTCAGCCTGGTCGAAGAATCCCTGGGGCCAGGAATCGATCTCCCCAGCAGGATCAACATTCAGCCGTCGGACTCCATGGTTATCTTCAGAAGATCCTCCGAAGAAGTAAATTGCCGTCTGTTTGTGGGATATAATCTGTTGCTGAATGGCCAGTCTAACCCCGTTTAGAAAGTGATCGCTGTGAGTTTCAACAATCACACGCACCCCTGCGGCGGCAAACCGAGCTACTATCTTCCCGAGTTCCGATTGCGCGCGGGGATGAAGATGGGCTTCCGGGCTATCAACAATCACCAGTTGGCCGTCCTGCGCAGTAACCAACGCCACGATAAGGGGAAACACATATGTTAGCCCAAAACCAATGTTCCCAGGTCGAATCCAATTCGATTTACCCAAGCGCAATTCCAATCTGAAAAGGTCGACGCCCGGTAACTGGTCGGTGTTTGCTTCTGCACCAGGAAATAGCTGTCCAAGATAGGCGTCAACTTGGCCCCTAACTGTAGTTCGCTGTTCATCAGGATGTCGTCTCCCAGATGCAACTTCGTCATCTGCTGTCTGGAAGTGCCAAAAAGGCGCAAATTCTCCCGATTTTCCAACATCGCCATAAGGGATGGTGAGTGGCGGAGAGGGCCAAGCATTAGTGGAAAAAAGTCGAGAAGCCCCCAAGAAGGTTAAGTTTCGAATGCTGTCGCATAAGCCTTCTGCCGCATGCCCATCAGGGGCAGCAACTCTCGTTGAGGTCATTTCGACGGATTTCTCGTCGGTGAAGACCGATTGTTCTATTCTCAGATACCTAGCGCGCCTTTCTGCGACGAGACGCCACAAGCCGGAAATCTGCCCCTGCTTAACGTAAAGAGATACCGTGGGCTGCCCGCCAAAACGGGCAACGTCGACTGCATTCCCGAGGTGGACAAGTGGGCCATCCAAATCAATAGCCGAACCAGATGGTGCCACTCTGAGCGACTGGCTCAGCAGTAGCAATGTCTGTATAACTGTCGATTTCCCAGCTCCGTTGTATCCAGTAAATAATGTTAAGTGGTGCAAATCTACCCGCAAGTCCTTAAAGCACTTAAATTCTTCGATTGAAACTGAAATAACCATCAAAAATAATCCTTGAAAGTTTCAAAAGAATCTTCGAACCTGCTCGATACTTGATTGCCGCTGTTGGTTGAATAGCTAACAGAGAGACTAAAGGAGTCGTTTCGCATAAGAGATATCACTTTATTTCTTATTGAAATGGAGTTTTCATTGAAAGTTTTTTCTTCTATTTTTGCAAAACTGACAGAAAAAACGTCAAACATCGATATATTGAGGGGTGTCCTCCAGGCGTTCGCTTGATCCTCCTTGAGGGATTTTCGGAAGGCCTGAATGCCAAATAGATTGTAGTTCCACTTCATGGAGTGCCGGAAGCGCTCCTGCAGACCAAGGAGTTCGGCGGCTGAGATAGAGTTCATGTGGGAGAGCGATCGTGCCAAAAATTCGTCCATTTCGCCGCTGATGTATGACTTGTGCCCCAGGATATAGAACGCGGCAAAACGGTTGATCGCCTCGCGGTCTCGCATTGTTTTTGATTTAAGGGATCCTGCGTTAACCTGTCGAAATTCGCGAGACTCGGCCTGATCTCTTAGCCACTGGGTCGCTTTCCCCGAATAAAGGGCATTCCGCATCTGTTGTCGCGTGAGCGGCGCTCCGCTGTTTACACGATCAAAGATGTCTAGCCTCGCAGCTTCCGGTGCCTTGCGATCAAGTATATAGAGCACGAGTTGTGTGTCTTCGATGCGCTCTTGGAGGCGCGGCTCCAGGTCTTTGAAATATTTTCCATCCAGGTAATGCGGCGGAGAACCTTCTTGTTTACTACTGAGCCCTGTCAATCGAAACTCATTATTTAGGTATCTCGAAAATGTGGTAAGTCTCTGAAGGCCATCGACTACTATAATCCTCCCGTCTGGTGCCTCAGCAACGTAGAAAACTGGAAGAGGTATCCGCATAACGCAGCTCTCAATCAGTTTAGACTGTTTTTCAACATCCCAGACGAAGGCGCGCTGAAACTCTGGGTCCATAATGTACCGGTCTTTTGAAATGCGATCGACTACCTCACGAGCTGATCTTGTCTCAGTGCGCACCATGACGTCTTCAAGGGGATAGTTCCCGCGGGCCGACTCCAGCGCTGGATCTAGACCTTCAATGTCATCCTTTTCTGGATCGGGAAGCGGGGCATCTGACATCACGTTCTCCTCGTATCGACATACCACAGGTATCATGTTTGAAGTTGTGGGACATCCCGCTTACGCTATGGATATTGCTCGTCCAAACACAAACCCACGCCCTGACACGAAAGCGGGATTTCCGGGGCGTCGCAGCGGACTTCGGGCGCGATTGTGGCTTGGCTATCGAGCGACCTGGCTTTTGTCAGCGGCGTCATTCGGGCCCCCCCTCCCTCCCGTCCTCTGCCCGTTAACCTTTCATTAACCATACCACCGCTAGCGTTTACCTCTCAGTAAGGAATCGCCCGCCGTGACCTTTGCCGCTCCCCTCGAGGCCAAATCCATTCGCTTTCGCGCCCGCTCCTTCGTCGCTTTCACGCTGACGCCGGAGGCGCCTTTGGATGTTTGGCTGGAGAGCCTGGATCGCTGGATCGGCAATTCGCCGGGCTATTTTGCCGGCCGCCCGGTGGTGCTCGATCTGAACACGCTGAAGCCCGATGTCGTTGCCATCGAAGCGCTGATCGGCGTGCTCGGCCAGCGCGGCATCCGCGTCTATGCCATGGAACTCGACGGCGGCGGCGAGCTTGGCGCGCATCTGCCGCCGGTGCTGGTCGGCGCCAAGGAGGCGACCACCGACGGGCTGCTGCAGCCGAGCCGCAAGGCGGGCAGGGCGGAGGATGCGTCAGGCGACAAGCCGGCCGCTGATCTCAAGGCGGCAAGCGATTTGAAGGCGGATTTGAAGGCAGGTGACCTGAAGCCGGCGGGCGAGGCCAAGCCGGCGCCGCAGGACGCCAAAATTGCCGCGCCGGACGCGAGCACGCTGATGATCCGCTCGCCGATCCGCTCGGGGCAGCTCATCTTTCATCCGCATGGCGATGTCATCGTGCTGGGCTCGGTCGCCTCCGGCTCCGAGATCGTCGCCACCGGCTCGATCCATGTCTATGGCACGCTGCGCGGCCGCGCTTCGGCGGGCGCGCAAGGCAACACGGCCGCCCGCGTCTTTTGCCGCAGGAACGAGGCCGAGCTTCTGTCGGTCGACGGCTGGTATTGCACCGCCGAGGAAATGGACCCGTCAGTCCGGGGCAAGCCTGTGCAGGCATTTCTCGACAACGGCATGCTGCGCATCGCCCCTTTTAGCTAATGCGGCGGGCGCGGCTCGCGCCCGTCAGCGACATAACGAACAACAACGGAGGCTTTTTCGATGGGCAAGGTAGTGGTGGTCACCTCGGGCAAGGGGGGCGTCGGCAAGACGACCTCGACCGCGGCTCTGGGGGCGGCGGTCGCCAAGACCGGCAAGAAGGTGGCGCTGGTCGACTTCGACGTCGGCTTGCGAAACCTCGATTTGATCATGGGCGCCGAACGGCGCGTCGTGTTCGACCTCGTCAACGTCATCCAGGGTTCGGCAAAACTGTCGCAGGCGCTGATCCGCGACAAGCGGGTCGAGACGCTCTTCCTGCTGCCGGCCTCGCAGACGCGCGACAAGGATGCGCTGACCGAAGAGGGCGTGGCCGAGGTCATCGGCAAGCTGCGCTCGGTCTTCGACTATGTCTTCTGCGACAGCCCGGCCGGCATCGAGCGCGGCGCCCAGCTCGCCATGCGCTTTGCCGACGAGGCGGTCATCGTCACCAATCCTGAGGTGAGCTCGGTGCGCGATTCCGATCGCATCATCGGCCTGCTCGACGCCCGCACTCTGCGCGCCGAACAGGGCGAGCAGATCGCCAAGCATGTGCTGGTCACGCGCTACGATGCCGCCCGCGCGGCTCGCGGCGAAATGCTGTCGATCGACGATGTGCTGGAGATTCTCTCGACGCCGCTGCTCGGCATCATCCCGGAGAGCCAGGATGTGCTGCGCGCCTCCAACCTCGGTTCGCCGGTGACGCTGTCGGAGCCGCTCAACGCCGCCGCCAAGGCTTACATCGATGCCGCAAAGCGGCTCGAGGGCGAACAGCTTCCGGTCATCGTTCCCTTCGAACGCAAGGGCTTCCTCGACCGTCTGCTGGGAAGGAGGGCGGCATGAACCTGCTCGACATCTTCAAGCGGCGCACCAGCGCGCCGGTGGCGCGCGAACGGCTGCAAGTGCTGCTCGCCTATGAGCGCCGCAACCGCAGCCAGCCCGATCTCGTCTCCATCCTGCGCGAGGAGATCATGGCGGTGATCGCCAAGCATGTGCAGATCGACCAGGATTATCTGCAAGTCTCGATGGACCGCGGCGAGACCATGTCGACGCTGGAAATAGACATCCAGATCCCCAACAAGAGCCCGGTGCCGCTGGCCATGGCGGGGTGAGGGTACTTTTACCCTCCCCCTTGTGGGGAGGGTCGATCCGCAAAGCGGATCGGGGTGGGGGTCTGCGCGACCTCCGCCATCTGGTTCCGCGTTGCGCGGGCGAGAAAACATCTTGCTAGGTCAGCCAAGCACCCCCACCCGGACCTGCGGTCCGACCACCCCACAAGGGGGAGGTAGGGGGTCGGCGTCTGTCTCAAAAACATTCAACCAAACGGTTGACTATCAAAAAGCGCGCATCTATATTCAACTACATGGTTGAATTAGAGACGCCCCAGATGGACCAGGTTTTTCACGCCCTTAGCGACGTCACGCGCCGCAACATGCTTAACAGCCTCGCCGGTGGCGAGCGCACGGTGAGCCAGCTGGCCGAACCCTTCGCCATGTCGCTGGCCGCCGCCTCCAAGCACATCAAGGCGCTGGAGCATGCCGGGCTGATCCGGCGCGAAGTGCGCGGCCGCACCCATGTCTGCCGCCTCGAGGCCCGGCCGCTCGCCACCGCCTATGAGTGGCTCGCCCAATACTCGCGTTTCTGGAACAGCCGCCTCGATGTCCTCGAGCAGCTTTTGCGCGAGGAGGCGAGGCACAAAACGCCGGCAGCGCAAACGACGCCGGCAACGCCGGAATCATCCAAGACTGAATCACTCAGGCCAGAATCATCCAGGCCAACATCGCCCAAGCCAACATCCCAGGGAGAAGACCAATGAACCAGATGAACTTCGACGGCTACGGCCAGTTGATCCAACCCACCACGTTGAGGATCGAACGGCTTTTGCCCGGAACCAGGGAGCGCGTCTGGGAATATCTGACACAGAGCGATCTGCGCCGCCAGTGGATGGCCGCCGGCGACATGGAGGAGGAGGAAGGTTCGTCCTTCGAGCTCGTCTGGCGCAATGACGAACTCACCGACCCGCCCGGCGAAAGGCCGGCCGGCTTCGGTGATGAGCACCGGATGCAGAGCCGCATTGTCGAATGCGACCCGCCGCGCAAGCTCACCATCACCTGGAGCGGCAGCGGCAATGTCTCGTTCGAACTGGCGCAGCGCGGCGACGATGTCCTGCTCACCGTTATTCACCGCCGTCTGCCCGACCGCTCGAGCCTGCTGATGCATGCCGCCGGATGGCACATCCATCTCGATATTCTGGCGGCCCGCATGACGGGCGAGAAGCCGGAAACGTTCTGGGACGGCTGGAAGCGCCTCATGACGGACTACGACCAGCGCCTGCCGGCCTGACCTGACCTGACCTGACTAAGCATTTCCACCTGACCTCGCGCCATATGGCGGCGCGAGGACCGATGAAACACGTCCCAACATTGGAGAAAGACAATGCGTGCATTCAGTAGAATCGGCTTGGCTATGACAATCGGTCTTGCCGGTCAGCCGGCAGCCCGGGCGGCGGACACGACCATCGACCAGATGCCGGCCCAACTCGAAACCCGCTATGCGCTCAGCGCCTTGCCGCCGCCATTGCGCGACAAGGCGACCGTCTATCTGCTCGATCCCGCGAAGGGCTACCAGCTTGCCCGGCAAGGCACGGGCGCTTTGACCTGTCTCGTCGAGCGCACCGCCTGGGAGCTCGTCGACTTCCGCAACGACATCTATTTTCCCCTCTGCTACGACGCCGCCGGCACCAGCACCTATCTCAAAGTGATCATGGATGCCGCCAGGCTTCGCGCCGAGGGCATGGACGCCGCCGCGCTGAAGGCCGAAATCCAGAACCGCTACGACAACAAGACCTACAGGACACCTGACAAAGCAGGCCTGTCCTACATGGTGGGTCCCATCATGCGCACCATCGGCCCGCCCGACATGCAGGTCCACACCATGCCGATGCCGCATCTGATGTTCTATGCCGCCGGCATCACCAATGAGGACATCGGCGCGGCGCCGGACCTCGCCAATCCTTCCAGCCTGCTCAATCCCTTCATCGACAGGCAGGGAAACGCCGAGCAGAGCTACATGATCCAGATGGTGGGCGAGACGGAGAAGGCGAAAATCCTGGCCGACGAAAAGCCGCTTCTCGACGGTCTCTGCGCCTACCGCGATGTCCTTTGCCTGACAGACCATATGGATATGGACCACCACTGACCGCCACGTCCCCGCGCCAGGGGACGGGTGCAAAGGGGATGGCGCCGATCGGCCATCTCGCAACGACCGCGTAGCCTCCGCCGTGGAGACTCGCACTCACCACCGATGAAACCAAGCAACGTGCTTGCATCCCGCAAGCCTGAAGGAGGAAGTCATGCGCAAATTGATCACCGGAATGAAGATCTCCATCGACGGCAAGATGGAAGGACCCGAAGGTTTTGCTGACTGGGTCGACAACTGGTCGGAGGAATACGGCCTGATGCCTCAGATCGATGCCTGCCTGCTCGGCGGCGTCATGTATGCCGGCTACGAGCGCTACTGGAGCGCGATCCTTGAGAACGCGCCGGACCAGCCACTGCCGATGACCGGCAAACTGGTCGACCCGGCCGAGCTCGAATGGGCGCGCTTTGCCGCGAAAACCCCGCACTATGTGCTGTCGAACACCATGACTTCGGCGGCCTGGGCCTCGACGCGCTTCCTGCGCAGCATCGACGACATCGCGGCGCTGAAGCGCGAGCCCGGCAAGGCCATCTACCTCATGGGCGGCGCCCGCATCACCGCCAGTCTGATCGAGGCCGGGCTGGTCGATGAAATCAGGCTCATCGTCTATCCGCTGCTTGCCGGCGACGGCAAGGCGCTGTTCGGCACGGTGCACGCCAGGCACAAGCTGGAACTGCGCAAGGCCGAGCCGCTTTCGGACGGGCGGGTGAGTTTGGTTTATGGGGTGGTGTGACCTAACCAGTCTTGGGTTCCTCGCCCCCGCAAAGCGGGGGAGGGGTGGCCGCGAAGCGGTCGGAGAGGGGGCTGCGGCCTCGGCGATTTCTCTCTCGTTGAAGGCCGCGCCATTCCCCTCTCCGTCGCGGCTTCGCCGCGCCACCTTGTATCTACACGAGAGAGATTTCGTGGGATTGAAGCGATTGAGCCAAGGTCCGGGCGGCCGCCCGGACCTTGGCTTGGCGAAGTCGCCCGTACCACCTGAGGTTACAGCCGCGGGAGAGCTTGGGATCTTCGCCGTCGTCACGCACGACCGAACAGTCGCTTGGTTCCAACCGTACGCACAAGGCAGGTTACCGTGAACAGGATCATTTGTGGAGTTGATGTTTCCAAGGATTGGCTGGATTGATGTTTCCAAGGATTGGCTGGA
>NZ_JBFUDF010000012.1:0-104897 GCF_056404855.1 Mesorhizobium sp. P2_B11 | reverse complement strand
ACGGGGGAGAGGAAGGGTGCCAAGCTTCCGAGGACAACAGCGTGATCTCCCCCCAAGTGGGGGAGATGTCCGGCAGGACAGAGGGGGGCGCCGTAGAGCACTTTCGCCTTTCGCGGGCCCTTCTGCTCGCTATCCTATGCGTCGCGCCACCCACACCCGCCTTCGCCCACGCCTCCGACCGTGGCCACGTCCTCCTCCTGCCCACCGGCTACTATATCGCCGGCGGCGCACTCGCCGTCGCCGTCAGCTTCCTGGTCCTCGCCCTGCTGCCTCCTGCCGCCCTCGACCGTTTCTGGCGCCGCCGCCTCCCGCTTTTCACATTCGCCGACACCCCCCGCACAATCATCAGCCTGATCTCCTTTGCCGGCTTTGCACTTCTCGTCGCCGCCGGCCTGTTCGGCAGCCGCGACCCGCTCTCCAACCCGATGCCCCTGGTGATCTGGACGCTGCTCTGGGTTGGGTTGGCCCTGCTGCAGGGCCTGCTCGGCGACCTCTGGTCGTGGCTGAACCCGTGGTACGGGCCGTGGCGCATCGCCTCCCGCCTGATCGGCCGTTCCAACGTCGAAACGCCGGCATCGCGCCTTCCCGCCTGGCTCGGCTGCTGGCCGGCCGTCATCCTGTTCTTCGCCTTCGCCTGGTTCGAACTGATCGACCCGGCGCCCGACGACCCGGCCCGGCTGGCCTATGCCGCTGGCCTCTATTGGCTGTTCACCTTCATCGCCATGCTTGCCTTCGGCTATCCCAACTGGAGCCAACGCGGCGAATTCCTGACGATCTTTTTCGCCATGGTGGCGCGCTTCGCCCCGATCGAACGCGACGGCAACGGCCGGATCAATCTCTGCTGGCCCGGCGCAAAGCTGCTCGGCGCAACGCCCTTGCCGCCCAGCGGCATCGCTTTCCTGCTGCTCAGCCTCTCGTCTGTCTCTTTCGACGGCCTGTCGAAAACCTTCTTCTGGCTCGGCCTGTTCGGCATCAATCCGCTGGAACATCCCGGCCGCACCGCGCTGATCGGCATCGGCAGCTTCGGCCTGGTGCTGACCTTCGTGTTGCTGGCGGCGGCATTCATGCTGGCCGTCATCCTCGGTCAGCGTCTTGTCGGCAGTGGGCATGCGCTCAGCGAGGCGGCAGGCTTGCTGGTCTGGTCGATCGTGCCGATCGCGCTCGCCTATCATGTCGCGCATTATCTGACCGCGCTGCTGGTCGACGGCCAGTATGCGCTGGCCGCTCTGTCAGACCCGTTCTCGCTGGGCTGGAACCTGTTCGGCACCGCCGACATGCAGATCGAAGCCGGCATCGTCGCCGGCGCCGACTCGGCCTGGTGGCTGTGGAACTTGCAGGCCGGGGTGATCATCGCTGGCCACATGCTGGCCGTACTCGTCGCCCATGGTCTGGCTTGGCGATTGCACCCGGTCCCATCGCGCGCCGCGCTCAGCCAGCTGCCGCTCACCGTGCTGATGATCGCCTACACGATCTTCGGGCTTTGGCTACTGGCCACACCGACGGCGGGATGACAGAAGGCTGCGAGCATGCCTTCGGGGAAAGCCCGCTTGCCACGTCGAAGCTTTGGTGATTTAGTTTGTACACATGCGATTTTCCGCCTCTCCTGAGAAGGAGTGGCCTTGCCTCGTTACAGACAGTCAAAACTCAAAAACAGGGGAACTGCCGTGACTGACAAGAATGGGTTTTTCGACCTCTCCAAATCCACGCTCTCCCGCCGC
Organism: Mesorhizobium sp. P2_B11; assembly: GCF_056404855.1. NCBI lineage: Bacteria > Pseudomonadati > Pseudomonadota > Alphaproteobacteria > Hyphomicrobiales > Phyllobacteriaceae > Mesorhizobium > Mesorhizobium sp. P2_B11. The sequence goes on along the minus strand of NZ_JBFUDF010000012.1, from coordinate 103,179 downwards.
ACGGCGCTGAAAGGTCTTGCCGCCGGCGCCGGCCTGGCACTCGCGCCCGGCTTTGTCCGCTACAGCCAGGCGCAAAGCTCGGCGCCGATCAAAATCGGCTTCCAGTCGCACCGCACCGGCATCGGCGCCGCCTATGGCCGCTGGTACGAAAAGACCAGCGCTGCCGCGGTCAAGGCGATCAACGATGCCGGCGGCATCAATGGCCGCCCGGTCGAACTGGTCATTGAGGATGACGGCACCGACCCGGCCCGCGGCGCCGAAGTGGTCGCCAAGTTCGCCACCCAGCACAAGACCGACATCGTCTTCGGCACTTTGTTCTCGCATGTCGTGACCGGCTCGGCGCCCGCCGCCGGCGAAAACAAGATTCCCTATTTCGTCGTCAGCGAAGGCCACCATGTCGCGTCGACCAAGCTCAACCGCTACGTCTTCCAGCCCGGCATCACCGATGTGAAAAGCCAGATCCAGTCGATGGCACCGTGGATCGCCGCCAATGCCGGCAAGAAGGTGACGCAGATATTCCCCGATTTCGCCTTCGGCTACGACCATCGCGACTACCTGCCGCCGGCGCTGAAGGCGCAAGGCGCCGAGGTCATCGCCCAGATCGCCATTCCGCCGACGGAATCCTCCTTCACCAAGTATTTCCCGCAGATTCCGGCCGAAACCGAGGTCATCTACCACGTCATGGTCGGCCCGGCTGTGCTCACCTTCGTCAAGGAGCTCGGCGAGTTCTACGGCTCGAACCGGCCGCAGCTGTTCGGCTTCATGGATTCGCTCGAAGCCACCGACATCAACAGCCCCGGCCTCGAGTTCCTGGACGGCAGCCATTTCTGGGAAGGCTCGCCACGCTATGCCCAGGCCAATGACTCGGCCGCGCAAAAAGCCTACCGCGCCGCCGTCGGCATCGACGACAATGGCGCTGCCGTCGGCGACCCCAAGGACGTCTCCACGGCCTCGCACATGTTCGGTTGCTGGGAAACGCTCTATGTCGTCAAGAAGGCGATGGAAGACGCTGGCTACAAGGGCCCGGAAGACCGCGCCAAGCTGGTCGAGGCGACCGAAGCGCTGACCGAATTCGCCGAAGGGCCGGAGCATCCGCAGGGGCCAAAGACCTTCAACGGCAAGATCCACCAGTGTTTTGGTATCCAGAACATCTCCAAGGTTGAAGGCGGCAAGTTGAATGTCGTCCACAAGACCAAGATCGAGGACGGGCTCTACGAGGCCGAAGGGGATTACACGACGCAGGCGCTCTAAGCTGCTCCAGCGAGCGTGAGCGCCAAGCCACCCCCCTCTGTCCTGCCGGACATCTCCCCCTCAAGGGGGGAGATCAGCAGTTCGTGCGACGGCGACTTCCTATCGAAGTTTGCGATTGGCGAAAGCCGAAGTGACATCCAATCTCCCCCCTTGAGGGGGAGATGCCCGGCAGGGCAGAGGGGGGTGCACTTGGCGCCAGCGAGTGTCTAACCCATGCACTTCGGACCCCACCTTCTCCTCGCCGCCCTCGAAGGCCTCGTCACTTCAGCCGTGCTGGCGCTGACCGCGCTTGGGCTGTCGCTGGTGTTTGGCGTCATGCGTGTCGTCAATGTCGCGCATGGCGAGTTCTTCATGCTCGGCGCGGTGCTGGCCTGGGCTATCTCGACAGCCATCCCCGGCCATCCCACGCTCGGCTTTCTCGCGGCATTGGTGATTGCGCCGCTGATCGTCGGCGCCATTGCGCTCGTCGCCGAGCGGCTGGTGCTGCGCCGGCTCAATTACAATCCGGAAGCCACCATCGTCGCCACCATCGGCATGCTCTACATCATCCAGCAACTGGCGCTCTCCTTCTATGGTCCGGAAGCACGCCCGGTGGAGCCGCCCTTCAGCTACCGCATCCTTTTGCCCTGGTTCGGCTATTCCGGCTACAAGCTGTCGGTCGTCGCCGCCTCGGCCCTGCTGCTCGTCGCCACCTGGCTGGTGCTGACACGCACCAGGATCGGTCTCATCATGCGCGCCACCCAGTATGACAGCGAGACCGCGCAGGCTTTCGGCATTCCGGTCGACCGCGTCTATGCCGGCGTCTTCGCCCTCGGCGCCATGCTGGCGGCCATTGCGGCGGTGCTGATCGTGCCGATCAGTCAGGCGCACTATCTGATGGGACAGGACCCGCTGCTGCTCTCCTTCATCGTAGTCATCATCGGCGGTCTCGGCTCGCTGCGCGGCACCGTCGTCGCCGCTGTTCTGATCGGCCTCTCCGACGGCATCATCTCGGTGTTCTTCTCGCCGACGCTAGCCAAGATCATAGCCACACTGCTGGTGGCCATGGTGCTGGTGTTCCGGCCGCAGGGCCTGTTCGGGCAGGCGTCGCGATGAGCGAAGCTTCGCCGGCAAAGGCCTATGCACTGCATCTCGGCGTCATCGCGCTGCTGTTTGCGCTGAGCTTCGTCCTGCCCGACTATCATCACGGCCTGCTCGCCCGCATCATGGTGCTGGCGGTGTTCGCCATGGGTTACAACATGTTGTTCGGCTATGTCGGCCTGCTCAGCCTTGGCCATGCCATGTTCTTCGCCGCCGGCCTTTATGGCGCCGGCCTGTCGGTCATCCATCTCGGCTGGAATGTACCGCTGGCTTTCCTCGCCGGCATCGCCTGTGGCGCGCTGCTGGCGCTGGTGATCGGCCTGCTCGCACTGCGCACCACCGGCGTTGCTTTCATGATCGTCACCATGATGTTCGCGCAGGTGTTCTACCTCGTCATCCTCTATTTCGCCGCCTGGACCGGCGGCGACCAGGGCCTGGTCGTGCCGCAGCCGGCGCGCGTCCTGACCTTCGGCGCTGCTACACTCGACCTCACCAACCCGACCGTCCGCTACATGAGCGCGCTGGCGCTGTTTTCGGTCGTGCTGCTCATCACGCTTGCCATCGTCCGCTCCCGCTACGGCCGCGTGCTGGTTGCCGTGCGCGAGAACGAGGAGCGGACCAAAATGCTCGGCTACGACACCTTTTCCAACAAGCTCATCGCCGTCGTCGTCTCCGGCACCATCTGCGCGGCATCGGGCGCGGCCTATGCGCTGCTGTTCGGCTATGTCGGCTCGAGCTTTGCTTCGGTGCAGTATTCCATCCTGCCGCTGCTCTGGGTGCTGCTCGGCGGCGCCGCTACGACGCTCGGCGCGCTGATCGGCACGGTGTTCATGTACTATGTCATCGACGTCGCCAGCGGCTACACCTCCGCCTATCTGTTGATCGTCGGCATCGCGCTCATCCTCCTGGTGCTGTTTTTCCCCAAAGGCATTTTGGGCACCATCCGCCAGCGCTGGCTCGGGTGGCTGCCATGATGCCGCTGCTGACCACGAAAAGCCTGTCGCGCAATTTCGGCGGCCTGCGCGCCGTCGACGGTGTCGACTTCCAGCTGATGCCGGGCGAGATACGCGCCGTCATCGGCCCCAACGGCGCCGGCAAAACCACCTTCGTCAGCCTGATCAGCGGCCGCATCCAGCCATCCTCCGGCATGATCGTCTTCGACGGCGCCGACATCACCAGCCAGCCGGCCTATCTCAGGGTGCGCCGGGGCATCGCCTACACTTTTCAGATCACCAGCGTCTTCGCCAATCTCTCGGCTTACGACAATGTGGCGCTGCCGGTGCAGCGCACGCTGACCGACGGCCGCTCGAAGGGTGCGGTGCGCACCGGCGTCATGGCCGCACTCGAGCGCACCGGCCTTGCCGACCGCGCCCATATGCCGGCCGGACAGTTGTCCTATGGCCACCAGCGCTTGCTCGAAGTGGCGATGGGCCTGGCGCTGAAGCCGCGCCTCTTGATCCTCGACGAGCCGACGCAAGGGCTGGCCGACAGCGAGATCGACAATTTCATCGAGCTGGTGCGCGAGATCGCCAAAAGCGCCACGGTGCTTATCATCGAGCACAATATGCCCGTCGTCATGCAGCTGGCCGACCGCATCACCGTCTTCAACGCCGGCAAAATCCTCGCCGAAGGTACGCCCGAACAGGTCCGCGCCAACACCCAGGTGCAGGAAGCCTATTTGGGGACGGCGCCATGACCGAAGCCCCCAAGACCGAATCCCCAATGACCCAGGCGCTGACCATTTCCGGCCTCGACTGCCTTTATGGCGAGGTCCAGGTACTCTACGGGCTCGACCTTGTGCTCAACAGGGGCGAGGTGCTGTGCCTGTTTGGCCGCAACGGCGCCGGCAAGACGACGACGCTGAAGGCGATCATGGGGCTTGTTCCGGCCAGCGCCGGTTCGATCCGGCTCGCCGGCAAGGAACTCACCGGCCTGCCGGCGCATGAGGTGCCGAAGGCCGGCGTCGCCTATGTGCCGCAAGGCAGGCGGCTGTTCGCCGAGATGACGGTGGCGGAAAATATCGAGATCGGCCTGATGACGCGCGGCAAGGGCAAGGCCGTGCGGGAAAATGTCCTCGACCTCTTCCCTCTGCTGCGCCAACGGCTGCGGCAACGCTCCGGCACTTTGTCCGGCGGCGAGCAGCAGATGCTGGCCATGGCCCGTGCGCTCTGCCTGGAGCCGCAGGTGCTGCTGCTCGACGAACCGACCGAAGGCCTCATGCCGTCGATGATCGCCAAGATCCGCGAGACGGTGGTGAAGCTGCGCGAGCTTGGTGTCTCGACCATCCTGGTCGAGCAGCGCGTCGATGCCGTGCTCTCGGTCGCCGACCGCGTCTCATTCATCGAAAACGGCCGCAACCGAGAGACCGTCGATGTGGAAGCGCTACGTGCCGATCCGTCAGCTGTCAGGCGCTATGTGGGGGTGGGATAAGGATTACCCTCCCCCTTGTTTCTACGACATGCACACATATCCAAGTGGCTGATCTTTTGACCATAGCGTGCATGACTGCTTGGCAACGCATTACCTATGCTGCGCCGGTCGACCCCCACTCCGTCTCGGCTTCGCCGAGCCACCTCTCCCCCGATCGACGGGGTAGAGGAAAGGTGCCAAGTTTTTTGCCGTCGACGCTCGTCCAGTAACGCTCCCTTCCTTTCCCTCCGGAGGGGGGAAAGGTGGCGCTGCGAAGCAGCGACGGATTGGGGGAACCACGTGGCAATAAGGCCTCGGGCCGATCAGTCCCGCCAGTCACAGAAGATCTGTGCATAGCGTAGCTTGTGGGAGGTAAAGCTCCGCGCCGCCTCAGCCAAAGAACAAAAAGCCGGCAATCAAAAACGTCGGCACCAGCACCAGCCCTGACCACGCCATATAGCCGAAGAAGCCCGGCATCTTCACGCCGCGATGCCGGGCGATGGCGTAGACCATGAAGTTGGGCGCGTTGCCGATATAGGTGTTGGCGCCCATGAACACCGCGCCCGCCGAGATCGCCGCCAGCGTCGTGGCCGCCTCGGTCATCAGATGCTTTGCATCGCCACCGGCGAGTTCAAAGAAAACCAGATAGGTCGGCGCATTGTCGAGGAAGGACGACAGCGCGCCGGTCAGCCAGAAATAGGCGAGATCGTTGGGCTGGCCGGTGGGCGAGGTCACCAGCGCGACCAGCGGCGCCAGCGCGCCATCATGGCCGGCCCTCAATATGGCGATGACCGGCACGATGCAGACGAAGATGCCGGCAAACAGTTTTGCCACCTCCGCGATCGGCCCCCAGGTGAAGCCGTTGGCCTCGCGGTGGCTCTTGTGGGAGACGACAAGCGACAGAAAGGCCAGCCCCAGTATGATGGCGTCGCGCACCAGGTTCTGCAGCTCGAGGCTGACGCCGAGGATGGGGAAACTCACGCCCGGCTTCCACGCCGCCGACAGCAAGATAGCGCCGATGACGCCGGCCAGCAGCGGCAGATTGGCCAGGCCGCGAATCCGCACCTTCGTGTCCGGCGTCGGATCCTTGATCTTCGGTGCGCCGCCTTCACGGCGGTGGAGCATGATGTCGATGGCCAGGAAGACAAGCAGCACCATGCCGCCGGTGAACAGCGTCTCGCGCCAGAGATTTGCTGTCGTCCAGAAGAAGTCGACGCCGCGCAGGAAGCCGACGAACAATGGCGGGTCGCCGAGCGGCGTCAGCGAGCCGCCAATGTTGGAGACGAGAAAAATGAAAAAGATGACGACATGGGCGTTGAACGGCCGGTTGTCATTGGCGCGCAGCATCGGCCGTATCAGGATCATCGACGCGCCAGTGGTGCCGATGACCGAGGCCAGCATCGCGCCGACCAGCAGCAGCGCGGCATTGACCAGCGGCGTGCCGTGGATGTTGCCGGCAAGCAGAATGCCGCCCGAAATGGTGTAGAGCGCGAACAAAAGGATGATGAACGACATGTATTCGGTGAGCAGCGTGTGCAGCACCGCCTCGCTCGCCAAGGACATGCCGAAGGCGATCGCCAGGGGCACCACCACAAGTGCTGCCCAGGCGGCTGAGATCTTGCCGTAGTGATGTTCCCAGACATGGTGGAACAGCAGCGGCCCGGTGGCGATCGACAGCAGCAGCCCGGCAAACGGCAGCCCCCACCACAGCGACATTGTGGCACCCGGCAGGCCGTGCTCTTCGGCCGCCGAAGCGCCCACCGCTGTTGCCAGGACAAACATGCCGGCGAGGAGGGCGGTTGTGCCTGTCGGTGGTCGCATGGAACCTCTGCCGGTCTGATTGCGGTTTTGCAAGGATCAATGGCCGCTCCTGCCGCGCGGCGCAACCCCGGTTGCTCGGCCTGTGCGAGAAGCGGATCGGGGCCGAACAAAACTTCGTCGCGATACCAGCCCATGTAGCGGCAAAGACACGGCGAGCGACTTTGTTTCGGCGCGTCTTCTCCACTCAAGTAAATCGCATTGCATGATTTTGCCTGCCGTGCTTCATTACTTCAGGCAAGTCTGGGGGTGTCACATGATCAGGAGAGTTGCCGCTGTCCTTGCGACAGTAGTGTTGGCGGGCTGCGCCACGCCGGATCCGATAGCGCCGTCGCCATCCCCGACCGCGGCCGTACAAAAGCTCGGCTACGAAGCCGTAGCCTTGCCGTCCACGGCCTACGGCCCAGGCTCGCTGGTGACGTCGGTCAAGGGCTCCGGCTTTGCCTCACCCTTGAAGTTGAAATATCTCTGCCGGCCCGATTTCACCAATGCGCCGCCCCCGATCATCGACACGGCGGCCTCGTCCGACGCATCACGCGAGTTCAACGGCACCTTCAAGCTCGACGCCACGGCGCTGGCCGATCTCGGCATCAGTGCCGGTGTGAGCAATGTCGAGTCCGTGACCATGAAATTCAGCAATGTGAAGATCGAGCAGCTGGCCTTGGACGATCTCGCCAACATCCGGTCGCAGCTCGGACCTGTCTGCGCGGGCATTGTGGAGAGCTTCAAGGAGAAATCGATCGCCTATCAGACCCAGGCGGCGATCAGGGCCGACGTGGTCTATACCGCCAATTTCAAGCGAGGCGCTTCCGCGGACGTGAAGAGCCTGGTGATCGAATCGCTGAAGGCATCGTTCGGCGGCTCCGTGCAGAGCAACTCGAACTCATCCATTCAGGGCAACGGGCTGTATTACGGGCTGTTGCTGACCAAGATCGAATAGTCCGGCAAGCCCAAAGCCTATCTGTGCGATCAGTCCGCGGTCGGGTCTTCAAGCCTCACCCCGGCGTCGCGCATCCGCTTCAGCATCGCTTCGACCGAGCCGCTGAGATCGATGCCGCGGCAGGCGTCGAGGCGCACGGTCGTCTTGAAGCCTTGCTTGACCGCGTCAAGGGCGGAGAAGGCGACGCAGAAATCGGTCGCCAGGCCAACCAGGGTGATGGTGTCGATGCCACGTTGCTTTAGGTAGCCACCAAGGCCGGTCGGCGTCTTGTGGTCGTTCTCGAAGAAGGCGGAGTAGCTGTCGATATCCGGGCGAAATCCCTTGCGGATCACCAGTTCGGCCTTGGTCCAGGCGAGCCCTGAATGAAAGTCCGAGCCAAGGCTGCCCTGGATGCAATGGTCGGGCCACAGGGTCTGCGGCCCATAAGGCATCTCGATGGCGCTGAAAGGCTGCGCCCCCGGATGGCTCGAGGCAAAGCTCGAATGCCCGGCCGGGTGCCAGTCCTGCGTCAGCACGACATGCCCGGCGTGCCGGATCAGATCGTTGACCAGCGGCACGATCTCATCGCCGCCGGCAACCGCCAGCGCGCCGCCGGGGCAGAAGTCGTTTTGCAGGTCGATGACAACAAGCGCTTCGTCGGCCATGGCGCCTCTCCTCTTCTTCGTCTCGAGCGGGGATCGAGTGAAAAACGCCGCGGATGCGACCGGATGCAGAAACTTGACCAGATGGCGGCCTGCGTCAACCTCTTGAGGCGTAACAAATGCGTGGCAGCCGCGTTCTCGCAAACTCCGCCTTTGACAATTTCCACCAGCTTGATATCATTTGCATACGAATGAATTTGGCCAGATTGAACACTGGCGGGGGTTTCGGGAAGACCCCACTTTTTGGGAAGGCCCATCTCTTGGAAGGCAAAGCGTGATCCGTTACGCGAAACCCACCACGCTGGACGAGGCGCTCGCTTTGCTCGGCGAGGGCGCCTGGCGCGTGCTTGCCGGCGGCACCGATTTCTATCCGGCCCAAGGCGCCAAGCCGTTTCGCGACAATGTTCTCGACATCAATGGCCTGGCTAGCCTGCGCGGCATCGCCGAGACCGAAACCCATTGGGCGGTCGGCGCCCGCACCACCTGGACCGATCTGGTCCGCCATCCCTTGCCGGCGGCCTTCGACGCCTTGAAGCAGGCCGCGCGCGAGGTCGGCTCCCTGCAGATCCAGAATGTCGCCTCGATCGCCGGCAATCTCTGCAACGCCTCGCCGGCGGCCGACGGCGTGCCGGGCCTGCTGGTGCTGGACGCCGAGGTCGAGCTGCGCTCAGCGGTCGCGACGCGCTACCTGCCCTTGCAGGATTTCATTCTCGGCAACCGCCGCACCGCTTTGCTGCCCGGCGAAATGGTCACCGCCATCCGCATTCCGAAGCGCGCTTCTGCCGGCACCTCGGCTTTCGTCAAGCTCGGGGCGCGGCGTTATCTCGTCATTTCCATCGCCATGGTGGCGGCGCGCCTCGTTGTCGAGAACGGCACTGTCGCGGAAGCGGCCGTTTCCGTCGGCTCTTGTTCGGCTGTCGCCAGGCGGCTCGCCGCTGTGGAGGCCATGCTGCGCGGCAAGCCTGCCGGCCCCGCACTTGCCGACGCGGTCCTTTCCGCGCCGATGGCCGAGTTGTCGCCGATCGCCGATGTGCGCGGCAGTGCTGAATACCGGCTCGATGCGGCGCGCGAGCTTGTCGCCCGCGCCGTGCTGGGAGCTTGCGGACTGACGAACGACAACAGCATGGTGGCGGCATGAGCCAGGTTCGGTCTGAAGTGATTGAAGCTCTGCCTGACAGCGTCCCGGGCTTTGGTCTTGAGCGCGCTGATATCTCTTTCGCCGTCAATGGCGCGGCCGTCTCGGTCAACGTGCCGCCGCTGCGCCGGCTGTCGCAGGTTCTGCGCGACGAATTGCAGCTGACCGGCACCAAGGTCGGCTGCGATGCCGGCGATTGCGGCGCCTGCACGGTTCTGGTCGACGGCGACACCGTCTGCGCCTGCCTGATGCCGGCGGCCTCCGCAGCCGGGACGTCGGTAACGACCGTCGAGGGCCTCGCCAATGGCCGCCTGTCGGCGCTGCAGGCATCTTTCTTGGCGCATGGCGCGGCGCAATGCGGCATCTGCACACCGGCGCTGCTGGTCGCAGGCACGGCGCTGCTGGAGACAAAACCCAACCCGACCGAGGTCGAAGTGCAGGATGCGCTGGGCGGCATTCTTTGCCGCTGCACCGGCTACAGGAAGATCATCGCGGCGGTGATGGATGCCTCCTTGCAGGTGTCCAGCCTCGATCTCCGTTTGCCCCAGTCGGGCAATGCCGTAGGTGCCTCTCCAGTCCGGCTGGATGGTGTGCCAAAAGTCACCGGCGCTGAAAAATTCGGCGGCGATTCTTTCCCAGCCGATGCGCTGGCCGTGCTGGTGGTCCGTTCGCCGCACTATCACGCCGGCTTCGCCTTCGGTGATCTCGACAGCTGGGCAAAGACGCATCCCGGCATCGTCGGTGTCTTCACCGCCGCCGACATTCCGGGAAAGAACTGTTTCGGCGTCATCGGCCCGTTTGCCGACCAGCCGGCGCTGGCCGAGGGCTTTGCCCGTCTGCGCGGCGAGGCTGTGGCGCTGGTCGCCGGCGAGCGCGAGGCGATGCTCGATCTCGATTTGTCGGATTTTCCGGTCCGCTGGACCGAACTGCCGCATTTTCTGCAGCCCGGCGACGCGCAGGCCGAAGGTGCCGCGCTGATCCATCCGAACCGTCCGGCCAACCTTTTGACCAAGGGCTTTGTCGAGCGCGGCGACCCCGAGGCGGCTCTTGCCGGCGCTGCCGTCACCGCGACCGGAGCCATCGACACCTCCTATGTCGAGCACGCCTATATCGAGCCGGAAGCCGGCCACGCCTATATGGATGGCGATACGCTGGTCGTCGTCGCCTGCACGCAGGCGCCTTACATGGACCGCGACGATACGGCCAAAGTGCTTGGTTTGCCCGTCGACAAGGTGCGCATCGTGCCGACCGCGACCGGCGGCGGTTTCGGCTCGAAACTCGACGTTTCGCTGCAGCCCCTGATCGGCCTCGTGGCGTTGAAGACCGGCCGGCCGGCGGCGCTCGCCTACACGCGCAACGAATCCATGATGTCGACCACCAAGCGCCATCCCTCCGAGATGAAGGCGACCATCGGCACCGACGCCGAGGGCCACGTCACCGGCATGGTTTTCGAAGGCGATTTCAACACTGGTGCCTATGCCAGCTGGGGCCCGACCGTCGCCAACCGCGTGCCGGTGCACGCCTCCGGCCCCTATGCGACGCCGAACTACCGCGCCGAAGGCCGCGCCATCCACACGCATGGTCCGATCTCCGGCGCCTTCCGTGGCTTCGGCGTGCCGCAGGCGACGATCATGCAGGAGACGCTCTATGATGAGCTCGCCGGCAAGCTCGAGATGGATCGGCTCGATTTCCGGCTGAAGAACTGCCTTCGGAACGGATCCGAAACGGTTACCGGGCAGAGGCTGGAGTCGGGCGTCGGTATTTTCGAGTGCCTCGACTCCTTGCGGTCGCATTGGGAGCGCGCGACGGCCGACGCAGATACATTCAATTCCTCCAACACGAGCAAAAAGCGCGGCGTCGGTATCGGGTCCTGCTGGTATGGCTGCGGCAACACTTCGCTGCCCAACCCATCGACCATCAGGGTCGGTATCTCACCCCTGGGCGAGGTCATCCTGCATCAAGGCGCCGTCGATATCGGCCAGGGCTCCAACACCGTCATCACCCAGATCTGCGCCGACGCCCTCGGCCTGCCGCTGGAACGATTTCGGCTGAAGAGCGCCGATACGGCGATCAGCCCGGACGCCGGCAAAACATCGGCCTCACGCCAGACTTTTGTCACCGGCAAGGCGGCGGAAAAGTCCGGGCGCGCCCTGCGCGAAAAGATCCTGCGCTTTGCCAATGTCTCGGAGAACGCCGCCCTGCAGCTCGAAGGGTCAACGATCGTCATCCGCGAAGGCGAAGCAAAACGCCGCATTGATCTTGCCGCCCTCGATGTCGATGCCGACGGTTTCGTCTTCCGTGCTGAGGAAACCTACGATCCGCCGACGCTGCCGCTCGATGCCAAGGGCCAGGGCAAGCCTTACGCCCTCTATGGCTATGGCGCGCAGATCGCCGAGCTCGAAGTCGACCTCAAGCTCGGCACGGTGAAGCTGATAAAGATCACCGCAGCCCACGATGTCGGCAAGGCGATCAATCCGCTGCTGGTCGAAGGCCAGATCGAAGGCGGCATCGCGCAAGGCATCGGCATGGCGCTGATGGAGGAATACATCCCCGGCCGCACCGAGAATCTGCACGACTATCTCATCCCGACCATCGGCGATGTGCCGGAGATCGAGCACATATTGATCGAGGTTCCCGACCCGGAGGGACCGTTCGGCGCCAAGGGCCTCGGCGAGCACGTCCTGATCCCGACCGCTCCGGCGATCCTCAACGCCATCCGCCACGCCACCGGCGTTCTCATCACCAAGGTCCCGGCGACGCCGACGCGCATCCGCGCTGGTATTCGCGAAAAAGATGGGATCCGCGAAAAGGAGGCACGCGCATGAGCGAGCTTGCCGAACGCTTTGAAACCCATGATCCCGGCGAGAAGCTGGTGGCGGAGAAGATCCGCTGCGATGCCTGCCCGGTCATGTGCTACATCGCCGACGGGCGCACCGGCGCCTGCGACCGCTATGGCAATTCAGGCGGCCGCATCGTGCGCATGGACCCGCTGACCATTCTCGATCACGCGGCCGAAACCGGCGGCGCTGTCGTGCCGTTTACGGCCGAAGGCGAGCAATGGGACGGCGAACTGGTCAACACCGGCCGCCGCTTCGTCACGGCCATAGGTGCCGGCACCACCTATCCCGACTACAAGCCGGCGCCGTTCATCGTCAGCCAGGAGGTCGAAGGCGTCGATCTGGTGACGGTGGTCACCGAAGGCATCTTCTCCTACTGTGGCGTCAAGGTGAAGATCGACACCGACCGCCATCTCGGCCCCGAAACAGCCATCGTGCGCTCGCAAGGCGAGGCGATCGGCCATGTTACGACAGGCGAATATGGCTCGCAGATGCTGTCGCTGGGCGGCGTGCATCATCTGACCGGCGGCTCCAAGGCGGAGGGACGCGCCACCTGCGACGCGATGCTCAATCTTTGCAACCGCAAGCCCGTCGAACTAACCATCGACGGCGGCGCCACCATCATCGTCGAAGCCGGCAAACCACCTGTCATCGACGGCAAGCAGGAAAACCGTATGCGCGTCGGCTGCGGCTCGGCCACCATCGGCATGTTCGCCACGCAATGGCGCGGCCTGGTCGACGAGGTCGTCGTGGTCGACGATCACATCACCGGCGTCGTCTCCGAACATCAGGCCGGCAAGGTGCTGGACTGGCAGGAGACCGGCATCAAGATCATCGGCCGCCGTTCGACCCCGGGCCGCTATTTCAAGGTCTCCGAACCCGGCCTCGGCTGGGGCGGTACCTCGATCTCCGACCCGCTGTCGATCCTCGGCGAATGGAACGCCAAGAAAGGCGCGCGCCCCGGCCTGTCGCTGCTGATGGTGTCGACCACGGGCGAGCAGTTCGCCTATTACGAACTCGACGACGAATTGAAGCCTGTGGAAAAACCGTTCCCGGACCGGCTGCAGAAATCGGTCGGCCTGATCGAGGACAATTGCGAGCCGGCGCTTTGCACCGTGCTGTTCATCGGCGGCGCCGGCGGTTCGCTGCGCGCCGGCGTCACCGAAAATCCGGTCAACCTCACTCGCTCGGTGCAAGGCCTGAAGACCTATGTGACGGTCGGTGGTGCACCGGTCTATGTCTGGCCCGGCGGCGGCATCACCCTGATGGTCGATGTCACCCGCGTGCCGGAAGGCGCCTTCGGCTATGTGCCGACCCCGGCGCTGGTGGCGCCGATCGAATTCACCTTGCGCCGCGACGACTATGTCAGGCTGGGCGGCTACGAGGCCGAGATCCGCAGCGTCGAGGATATTGTCGCCAAGGGTGGCGAATACCTCAATCCACGCCGCGGAACCGGCGCGAAGGCCCAAAATCCCTGGCCGCCGCTGGCGCAGTTGCGGCGCGCCGGCTCGAACGGGGCCGGGTGATGCAAGGCCCGCAAGTCAACTGGCTGCAGGATGGCAAGCGCCTGCATCTCAACCATGGACCGATCGACCTGATCGTCGAGGCCTTTGGCGAGGCGGATGAGTGTCGCGCCGCCTACGACCAGGCCGTCGCGCGCTTCCAGACGATCCTGGTCGAACTGGTCGAGGAACTGCCCGAACTGCGGCTCCCGGCATTTTTCCTGGCGCCGCGCAGCTTCGCCGGTCCGACAGCGCGGCGCATGGAAGCCGCCGTCATGCCTTTGGCGGAATGTTTCATCACGCCGATGGCCGCCGTTGCCGGGTCGGTAGCCGACGAAATGCTCACCGCATTGCTGGCCGGCCGCAAGCTCGATCGCGCCTATGTCAACAATGGCGGCGACAGCGCGCTCCATATCGGCAACGGCCAGTCGATGAACCTGGCGATCGCCGGCACCGGCAACGGTATGGCCGACCGCATCACCATTCGCTCGGCAGACAATGTAGGCGGCGTCGCCACCAGTGGCTGGCGCGGCCGCTCGTTTTCGCTGGGCATTGCCGACGCCGTCACCGTGCTGGCGCGCACCGGCGCCGAGGCCGATGCGGCTGCGACGCTCATTGCCAACGCCGTCGACCTGCCCGGCAACCCTGCCATCAAGCGCGTTCCCGCACAGGATCTTGCACCCGACAGCGATCTCGGCGCGCGGCTGGTGACGCAAGCCGTCGGCACGCTTGCCCGTGGCGACGTGGAGCGGGCGCTGGACAATGGCCTTGCCGTCGCAGAAGATTTTCGCCGGCGCGGCCTGATCGCCGCATCGGCGCTGTTTCTTGGCGGCGAAGCCCGCATCAGTGGTTCCATGGCGCTTGCCGCGCCCAACAAAAGTCCTGGGAAGGAAGTTGCCCATGCCTGAGTTTCCGATCCGCAAGATCGCGGTCCTGACCGAAGAGATCTTTCACGATGGCGGGCCGGCCCCGGCCGCGCCGCGCCGCCGCGCCGCGGCTGTGGCGCTGGTGAAAAACCCGTTCGCCGGCCGCTATGTGGAGGACCTGCAGAGCGCCATGGACGATCTGAAGCCGCTCGGACTGCTGCTCACCGACAAGCTCATTGCCGCATTGGGCGGTGACATCAAGCAGATCGACGCCTACGGCAAGGGCACCATCGTCGGCTCGTCGGGTGAGCTTGAGCATGGCGCGCTGTGGCATGTGCCCGGCGGTTACGCCATGCGCGAGCGGCTCGGCGACGCCAAGGCGATCGTGCCGTCGGCCACCAAGGTCGGCGCTTTCGGCTCGCGGCTCGACGTGCCTCTCGGCCACACCAACGCTGCCTATGTGCGCAGCCATTTCGACGCCATGGAGGTCGGCCTCAGCGACGGGCCGCGTCCCGACGAGATTCTGTTCTGCCTCGCCATGAGCTGCGGTCCACGCGTGCACGATCGCATGGGCGGCCTCGCGGTTGGCGACATCAAGGCCTGGGACGGCTTGCGATGAGTGGCGGGGACAATCTTCTGAAACTGGTCGAGGCCGAAGAGCCTGACGACAATGACTACCGCCTGCAGGAGCAGGTCGGCTTCATCCTGCGCAAGGCGCATCAGCGCCATGTCTCGATCTTCGCCTCGCAGATAGGCGACCTGACGCCGCCGCAATTTGCGGCACTCGCCAAGCTGCACGATGTCGGCGAGACCTCGCAGAACCAGTTGGGCACGCTGATCGCCATGGATGCGGCGACGGTGAAGGGCGTCATCGACCGGCTGAAGGCACGCGGCCTGGTCGATCTCACCAAGCACGAGGTCGACAAAAGGCGGTTGCTGGTCAATCTGACACCGGAGGGACGCGAGGCGATCGAACGGCTGATCCCGTTGGCCCGCGCCATCACACAGGAAACGCTGGCGCCACTGACGGCCAAAGAGGCCGCCACGTTTATGCGATTGCTCGCGAAACTCGCCTAGGCGCGCAGTCGAGCGCCTTCGGGATCGAAGAACGGCATCGGCGCCACAACCGCGCGGGTCGGCTTGCCGTCGATGTCGATGCTGAGCTCCGTGCCGATAGCGGTGAACGGCAGCCGCAAATGCGCCGTCGCCAGCACCTTGTCCAGCGTGTAGCCGTGGTCGCTGTAGGTAACGACACCGGCGTCCTCGCCATCGGCCAAAACCCTGGCGTCTGTCGCGGCCGGTCTGTCGCCGTCGAGGATCAATCCGGTCCAGCGTTCGTCGAGCCCCTTGTCGCGGATCTTGAGCAGCGCGTCGCGGCCGATGAAATCGCCTTTGTCGAACTTGATCCAGCGATCGAGCCCGACATGGAACGGCGTGCGGCTCTCATCCATGTCGATGCCATGCGCCGGATAGGCTTTCTCCAGCCCGAGCGTGAACATCGCCAGCACGCCATAGGGTTTTAAGCCGAAATCGGGCCCGGTTCGCATCAGCGTGTCCCAGACAGAGGCCGCTTCGTCGGCCGGCACGAACAATTCGAATCCGAGCTCGCCGGTCACGCCCGTGCGTGAGATCA
Organism: Mesorhizobium sp. P2_B11; assembly: GCF_056404855.1. NCBI lineage: Bacteria > Pseudomonadati > Pseudomonadota > Alphaproteobacteria > Hyphomicrobiales > Phyllobacteriaceae > Mesorhizobium > Mesorhizobium sp. P2_B11. The sequence goes on along the minus strand of NZ_JBFUDF010000012.1, from coordinate 87,067 downwards.
GCACCTTGGTCTCGCCGACCTGGCCCGCGGTGAACGCCCAGCGCTTCAGTCCGTCGAGATCGGCATCCGACACCAACGCCTTCAGCAACTCGCGCGAGCGCGGCCCCTGTATGGTCGGGAAGGCGACGGCCGCGGTGATGTCCGTGACATAGGCCTTACGACCCTGCGCATGCTGCTGCAGCCAGGGCAGCATCTTCAGCCGGTTGACCGAGCCGGTCACCAGCATGAAATGCTCCGGCCCCAGCCGGAACACGGTGAGATCGTCCATGATGCCGCCATCCTCGCGGCAGACGGTGGAATAGCGCACCTGGCCCGGCTTCATCGCGGCGGCATCGTTGACGATGACATGGTTGACCAGCGCCTCGGCTTCCGGCCCCTTGATGTCCATCTTGCCCATGGTGCTGAGGTCCTGCACGCCGACATTTTTGCGCGTGTTCAGGTGCTCGTCGGCGATGCCGGAATAATATTTGGCCGAGACGAAGTTGCCGCCGACCCGGCCCATCGTGGCGCCGAGCCCAACGATGCTGTTGTAGAAGGGGGAGCGCCGCTCAACCAAGAAAGTTCTCCATCATCAAAGAAAAACGGCAGCGCCGGATGGCGCTGCCGAGGGTCAGGCCTGGGAGGCGATTAGCTGCCGTAGACGTCGAAGGAAAAATACTTGTCGTTGATTTCCTTGTACTTGCCGTTGGCGCGCAGTGCGTCGATCGCCGCATTGAACTTGTCGGCCAGCTCCTTGTTGCCCTTCTGCAGCGCAATGCCGACGCCGGGGCCGTGAATGGCTGGATCGGCGGTCAGCGTGCCGAGCAGTTTGCAGCAGGCGCCGTCGGGCTTCTTCAGCCACTCGGTCAGGATGATCGAGCCGTCCATCATCGCATCGAGGCGGCCATTGGCCATGTCGGTGCGGGCGTCGTCGCCGGTCGGATAGGCCTTCACGGTCGAGCCCGAATATTTCTTCTCGGCGAAGTTCTGGTGGATGGTGGCGCTCTGCACGCCCAGCACCTTGCCCTTCAGATCGTCGGGCGACGTTCCGGCGATGGTCGAATCCTTCGGCACCGCGATTGCCGGCGGCGTCTGGTAATATTTGTGGGTGAACTCGACCTTCTCGGCCCGTTCCGGCGTGATGGTGATGTTGATGATGGCGTCGAACTTGCCAGCCTGCAGCGCCGGTATCGACCCATCGAAATCCTGCACGGAGAATTCACACTCGGCCTTCATCTCGGCGCACAGCGCCTTGCCGAGGTCGATGTCGAAACCGCCCAGCGTGCCGTCCGAATTGGCATAGTTGAAGGGCGGATAGGCGCCCTCGGTGCCGATCCTGAGTTTCTCGGCAGAGGCAGCACCTGTGGCAAGCAGCAGAGCGGTCGAAGCGGCAAGCACGAAATGGCTGAAAAGACGCATGTTCTGGTTCCCCGTTGACTAGAGAAGTCTACGGTCTTTGGGGTTCATGGCGGAGACGGAAACGACATGCTCTGCGGCGATCACGGCGCGGCAAATCTCAACGTGAGCTAAATTACAGATCGATCAGATGCATTGGCGGATGTTAAGCTCGTCGCAGACGGTTTCGGGAGGACCTCGATGGACGGCCAGCAGGAATTCGTGCAGGAAGCCGCGCAACGGCGCATCGACGAAGACATCGCCAAGCGCATCAAGGTCCACCAGGCCAACATCGAGCGGCTCGAAACCGCAATAGAAAGCGCCGGCAATCTCGAGGCGGCCGTCGCCAACCGTCCGCTGGTGATGCTGGCGCAGGGCGATTCCTGGTTCGACTATCCGCTGACCGGCAACGGATTTCCCTTCGTCGACACCGACGTGATCGCGCAGCTGCGCCGCATCGGCTCGATGCCACCGACCATTCTCAACCTCGCCCACCACGGCGATGCGGCGACCGACGAGATGTCGCTGCCCAAGCAGCAACGGATGATTTCAGCCTTGCGCAACAAGGCGAACTGGCTGAACGGCAAGCCCGACGCCATCCTGTTCTCGGCCGGCGGCAATGACATTGCCGGCGACCAGTTCTGCATCTTTCTCGACTTCAACGACGGCCACGCCGCCGGGCTGAACAAGGACCGCTTCACCAAGGCGCTCGGCATGGTCGAGGCCTGCTATCTCGATCTGTTCGCGCTGCGCAACCGCGTCGCACCCGGCGTGCCGATCTTCGGCCATTGCTATGACTTTCCGATCCCGAACGGGGCGCATCCGTCCTGCGTCGGTCCATGGCTGAAGCCGTCACTCGATTTCTGCAACTGGTCGGTGGCCAAAGGCACGGTCATCGTTCATGACGCGCTGGCGGCGTTCCGCGATACCGTCAAACGTCTCGCCGACGATCCCAACAACAATTTCCATCTGGTCGACACGCAAGGCACGCTGAAGCCGGCGGACTGGGCCAACGAGTTGCATCCCGATCCCGCAGGCTTCAAGAAGATCGCGCAGAAATTCGCCGACGCGCTGAAGGCGAAGCTGCAGACTTGATGATTGGATGGGTTCTCGACGACGCCACCGCCGTCGAGCTCATTTGGCCCCGAACAGGTCCTTGGCTTGCTCTGCCGTATAATAGCCAAGCCGGACATCCTCGGCGACCAGTTTTGGATCGCGCTCTCCCGGATCGCCATAGCCACCGCCGCCCGGCGTGCCGACGCGCACGCGGTCACCGGCCTTGAGCGCGATGTCCTGTTCCTTGGACAAATGCGGCGGCACATGTTCTTCGCCGCCGCGGAACACCGTCACCGTGTTGGGGGCGCCGTCCTTGCCGCCGAGCGCGCCTTGCGGGCCGAAGCGGCCGTGATCCATGACGAAGGACGCGCGCGCCTCGCCGCGCAGGATCTCGACCTCATAGGCCAGGCCAAAACCGCCGCGCTGCTTGCCGGCGCCGCCCGAGCCTTCGCGCAAGGCATAGTGGCGGTAGAGCACGGGAAACGCCTGCTCCATGATCTCGACCGGCGGCGATTTCGATATGCCGATGGTCGAGCAGCCATTGGTCAGCCCGTCATGGCCGGAATTGCCGCCATAGCCGCCGCCGGATATCTGGTACATCACGTAGTCGCGGCCGCGTGCCGGGTCGTTGCCGCCAAGCGCGAAATTGCCGCTGGAGCCGGCCGGCGCCGCGGTCACCTTCTCCGGCAATGCCTGCACCATTGCGGCGAACACCGCTTCGGCGATGCGCTGCGACACTTCGGCCGCACAGCCTGAAACCGGACGCGGATACTTTGCGTCGAGGAAGGTGCCTTCCGGCCGCTTGACGATCAATGGCTCGAAAGCCCCGGCGCTGATCGGCACGTCGGGGAAAATATGGCGCATGGCGAGGTAGACCGAGGACAGTGTCGTCGCCAGCACGCTGTTCATCGGCCCGGCGCAGGGCTTTGATGAGCCGGCGAAATCGAAGGTCAGCGTGTCGCCCTTTTTCTCCACGGCAAGCGCGATGGTCAGCGGCTCGTTGACCACCCCGTCGGAATCGACAAAGGCGGTGGAGCTGTAGGTGCCGTCGGGAATGGCGGAGATGTTGGCGCGCATCTGCTCGGCAGCGCGGCGGCGCAGTTCGGCGATCGCCTCGACAACGGTTTCGTCGCCGTAACGATCCAGGATTCCATTGAGCCGGTCCTGGCCGATCAACAGTGCGGCGGCCTGCGCTCGGATATCGCCGATACGTTGGTCGGCGACACGGATGTTGGAGCAGATGATGGCGTAGATTTCAGTATCGAGCACACCCTTCTTGAACAGCTTGACCGGCGGCAGCCTGAGCCCTTCCTGTTCGACGGCGGTGGCGGACGCGGAGAAACCACCTGGCACCGAGCCGCCAATATCGGGCCAGTGCCCGGTATTCGATAGCCAGCAAAATATCTTGCCGTTGCGATAGACCGGCATGGCGAAGCGCACATCCATCAGATGCGTGCCGCCGAGATAGGGATCGTTGACGATGTAGATGTCGCCCGGTTCCGGCGCCAGGCAGCGGCCGTCGGCGATCATCTCGATCACCGTCTTGGTCGAATATTGCATGACGCCGACGAACACCGGCAGGCCTTGTGATCCTTGCGCGATCAGCGAGCCATCGACCGCCGAATAGATGCCGTCGGAGCGGTCATTGGCCTCGGCAATGACAGGCGAAAACGCAGCGCGCGAAAAAGTCAGGTCCATCTCGTCGCAAACCTGCTGCAGAGCCGCCTGCAGCACCGAAAGCGTGATGGCGTCGAGCTTTTGCATCTCAGGCCTCGTCGATGTCGATGATGATGTTGCCGTCGGCGTCCGACCTTGCGCGGTCGCCGGGTTCAAGCACGGTTGTCGCGTCCATCTGTTCGAGGATCGCCGGCCCTTCGATGACGGCATCGAGTGGCAGTTTTTCACGTGCATAGACGGGCGTGTCGTGCCACTTTCCGGCATACCAGACCGGCCTGATCTCACGCAGCGCCTCGTCAAGCGTCTTGGCGCGTCCAGCCGGGTCAATCAGCCGCGACAGGTCGATCGCCGGCCGCACGCCGGTGACCGAGGTGTTGAGATTGACGAGGTTGGCGCGGATCTCCGGCAGTTCGACCTTGAAGCGGGCGAAATAGGCCTTTTCGAACAGTGCCTGCAACTCTTGCCGTGTCACCGATGACGACGGCAGCGCCACGTTGATGATGTGGGTCTGGCCGACGAACTGCATGTCGGCGGAATGGGTGACGCGGATCGTCTCCGGCTTCACGGCTTCCTTGCCGATCAGCTCTTCACCTTCGTTTCGGTGCCGTTCCAATACCGCATGGAGCTGGGATTCATCGAGCACAGCCACCGGCTGGTTGATGGTGTTGACGAAGTCGTGGCGCAGATCGGCGACGACGCAGCCGAGCGCGTTGGTGATGCCGGGCCGCGCCGGCACCAGCACGCGGGGCAGGCCGAGTTCGCGCGCCAGAGCGGATGCGTGCAGCGGTCCGGCGCCGCCAAAGGCAAACAGCGCAAAATCGCGCGGATCATGGCCACGCGACACCGAAACCATGCGGATGGCGCCGGCCATTTTCATGTTGCCGAGCCGCAGGATTGCGCCCGCCGCCTCGACACCGGAGAGCCCGGTGACCTTGCCGATTTTTTCTTCGAAGATGCCGGTGACGCGCTCGACGGTAACCGGATTTTCGACCGCCAGCAGTTTCTTCGGCGCCAGCCGTCCAAGCACCAGATTGGCGTCGGTGATGGTCGGCTCCAGCCCGCCGCGGCCATAGCAGATCGGGCCGGGATTGGCGCCGGCACTTTCCGGGCCGATCTGGATCAGCCCGGCCGCATCGACGCGGGCGATCGAGCCGCCGCCGGCGCCGACGGTGTGCACCGCCACCATCGGCACATGGATCGGCATGGCATATTCGATCTCGATCTCGTTGGAGACAGCGGGCTCGGCGTTGCGGATCAGCGCCACGTCGGTCGAGGTGCCGCCCATGTCGTAGGTGACGAGGTTTTCGAAGCCGGCGCGTTTCCCGGTATAGGCGGCCGCGATGACGCCTGAGGCCGGGCCCGACATGACGGTCTTGGCCGATTCGCGGGTGACGAAGCGGGCCGAGATCATGCCGCCATTGCCGTTCATGATCAGGAAGTCGCGGGCATAGCCTTTGGCCGCCAATTCTTTGCGCAGCCGCTCGACATAGCGCTCGAGGATCGGCTGCACCGAAGCGTTGACTGCGGCGGTCACGCCGCGCTCGAATTCGCGCGCTTCCGACAGCAGCGCATGGCCCGTGGTGATGTAGCCGTTCGGCCAGATCTCGGCGGCGATTTCGGCCGCGCGCCGCTCATGCGCAGGGTTGGCATAGGAATGCAGAAAATGGATGACCAGGGATTCGCAGCCGAGGTCGACCAACGCCTTCACCGCCGCGCGCATCTCTTCCTCGTCCAGCGGCGTGCGCACCGCTCCCGACGCCTCGACGCGTTCCGACACTTCGAGCCTGAGATCGCGCGGGATGATCGGCACGAAGCTGCCGGTCATGCCGTAGGGCTGAGGCCGGGTGCGGCGGCCAAGCTCGATCACATCGCGAAATCCGCGTGTGGTGATCATGCCGGTTTTCGCCAGCCGGCGCTCCAGCACCGCATTGGTGGTGGTGGTCGTGCCGTGCACGATCAGGTCGATGCCGTCTATGGCAAAGCCGGTGGCGCCGAGCGCTGAAACCACACCGAAAGCCTGGTTGTCGACCGTGGTCGGCGTCTTGGCGATATGCACCTTTCCGCCATCTTTTCCGTCGATCAAAATGAGGTCGGTAAACGTTCCGCCAACATCGATGCCGGCAACGACGTTACCCCCGGAATCCGGCTGTTGCACCGAAAAATTCTCTTTCATTGTCGAAACCCGAAATGGCAGGACTACGAATGCGCCGCAGTTTGGAAAGCTGTTTTAGCGTGGTATCTTGACACAAATATCGTTTGTATACTAATAAATTTGGGACACAAGAGCTTACCGCTTTCGAGTGTGTGAACAGCACGCCGGGACCTGAATGGTCCGGGCGCGCAGGAAATGGTTTGGCGCCCGCATATGTGAGTGGGCAAGACTGAGTTGGATTTGATGAACACCACATCCGCATTCAACACCGCCGGCGCCCGTCCGCTGCAGTTCCCTATACCGGCCAATGTCTATGCCGAAACCGTCGTATCGGTGAAGCACTACACCGACCGCCTGTTCTCGTTCCGCATCACCCGTCCGCAGTCGCTGCGCTTCCGCTCCGGCGAGTTCGTCATGATCGGTCTGCCCAATGCCGAAAAGCCGGTCTACCGCGCCTATTCGGTGGCGAGCCCGGCCTGGGACGAAGAGCTGGAATTCTTCTCGATCAAGGTGCCGGATGGCCCGTTGACCTCGGAACTGCAGAAGATCCAGGTCGGCGACACCGTCATCATGCGCCAGAAGTCGACCGGCACGCTGGTCGTCGACGCGCTGACGCCCGCAAAACGCCTGTTCATGATCTCGACCGGCACCGGCATTGCGCCCTTCGCCAGCCTGCTGCGCGACCCCGACACCTATGAGAAGTTCGACCAGCTCATCCTCACCCACACCTGCCGCGACAATGCCGAACTGGTCTACGGCCAGGAGCTGGTGTCGGCGCTTGAAAGCGATCCGCTGATCGGCGAACTGACCACCGGCCGCGTCACCCTCTACAATTCGACGACCCGCGAAGAATCCGGCCGCATGGGCCGCATCACCGCGCTGATCGGCTCCGGCAAGTTCTACAGCGATCTCGGCATCGAGAAGCTCAATCCGGAAACCGACCGCATCATGATCTGCGGCTCGATGCACATGCTGAAGGACGTCAAGGAGCTGGCCGAAAGCCTCGGCTTCCACGAGGGCTCGCTCAGCCATCCCTCGACTTTCGTCGTCGAGCGCGCTTTCGTCGGCTGAGAACGGCCGGCGCTTCGGCGCCGCCCTCTCTCGTATCGGCGTTTTGACCATACGGTCAAAATTCAGCTGCTTTCGCCGCCTTTTTCCGCTATGACGGTTTGAAGGACTCGTGAAGCGATGCTTCACGGGCTATCTTCGGTGCGTGTTGCCCCAAACCACAATTGGGTTCGGAGGAACGACACGCATCACGACGCAAAAATCGTCGAGCGAAAGGGCAGGAGATGAGCAGCACAATCCGCGAAGCCGATCTCGGCGCGTCCAAGGTTACGCCACTGCCGGCGCGCGCGGCCGCCAACACGCCCGTGCCGCAAAGCCACAGCATTGCCCGCAACACCGGCATGCGGCTCGACCTCGGCTTTATGGAATCGGTGCGTTCCGTCAACCGCTCGGCGCTGGAGCGCCGCGTCGCCAGCCTGACCAAAAGGCGCTCGATCAAGGCCGACAACCAGGCCGCCTGGCTGCTGCGCGCCGTGGCCTGCATGGACCTGACGACGCTGAATTCCAACGACACCGAAGAGCGCGTGCGCCGGCTCTGCGCCAAGGCGATCAACCCGTTCCGCCGCGACATCGTCGAAGGCCTCGGCATTGAAGGCGAAAAAATCCGCCCGGCCGCGGTCTGCGTCTATCATCCTTTCGTCGCCACCGCCGTGGACGCCGTGCGCGGCACCGGCATCCATGTTGCCGCCGTCTCCACCGCCTTCCCGCACGGCCTCGCACCGCTGTCGACGCGCCTGCAGGAGATCGAGGCTTCGGTGCGCGACGGCGCCGACGAGATCGACGTCGTCATCCCGCGCGGCCTGGTCTTCGGCGCCAAATGGCAGGAGCTTTACAACGAGATCGTCTCGATGCGCGAAGCCTGTGGCGATGCGCATTTGAAGGTCATTCTGGGCACCGGCGACCTCGCCACGCTGCGCAATGTCATGCTGGCCTCGATGGTGGCGATGATGGCGGGCGCCGATTTCATCAAGACTTCGACCGGCAAGGAAAGCGTCAACGCAACGCTGCCCGTTGGCCTCGCCATGGTCCGCGCCATCAGGGCCTATTTCGAGGAGACCGGCTTTCTCATCGGCTTCAAGCCGGCCGGCGGCATTTCCACCGCCAAGGCTTCGCTCGACTGGCTGGTGCTGATGAAGGAAGAGCTCGGACGGCCATGGCTGGAACCGGATCTGTTCCGCTTCGGCGCCTCGAGCCTCTTGACCGACATAGAGCGTCAGCTCGAGCATCACCTGACCGGGCATTATTCGGCCAATTATCGCCACGCGATGGCGTGAGCTCCCACCCTCCCCCTTGTGGGGAGGGTCGCCGCTTTAGCGGCGGGGTGGGGGTCAAACAACAAATCAGCCTGTGCAATGAACCAAGCTTTTCGCCAATTACCCCCACCCCGATCGGCTTTGCCGATCGACCCTCCCCACAAGGGGGAGGGTAAAGGAGGCACCACATGAACATCCTCGAACGCTATCAGGCCATGGAATACGGCCCGGCGCCGGAAGCCCGCACCGAGGCCGATGCCTGGCTCGCGGCGCGCGATTTCGGCAAGGCGCTGTTCATCGACGGTGCCTGGAAGGCCGCGGCCAGCGGCAAGACTTTTGACACAAGCGAGCCGTCCTCCGCCAAGCTGCTGGCCAAGATCTCGGATGCCGGCGCCGCCGATATTGACGCTGCGGTCGCGGCAGCCACCAAGGCGCTGCCGAAATGGTCGGCGTCCTCAGGCTACCACCGCGCAAAAGTGCTCTACGCCATCGGCCGGGCCATGCAGCGTCATCAGCGCCTGTTTGCGGTGCTGGAATCGATCGACAACGGCAAGCCGATCCGCGAAAGCCGCGACATCGATGTGCCGCTGGCCATCCGCCATTTCATCCACCACGCCGGCTGGGCGCAGGCGCTGGACAAGGATTTCCCCGGCCACAAGGGCGTCGGCGTCGTCGGCCAGATCATCCCGTGGAATTTTCCGCTCTTGATGCTGGCCTGGAAGATCGCGCCGGCCCTTGCCGCCGGCTGCACCGTAGTGCTGAAGCCGGCCGAGTTCACGCCGCTCACCGCCATTCTGTTCGCCGAGATCTGCGAACGCGCCGGCGTTCCCAAGGGCGTCGTCAACATCGTCCAGGGCGGACCGGAAGCGGGCGTCGCCATCGTCAACCATCCCGGCATCCAGAAGATCGCCTTCACCGGCTCTTCGGAAGTCGGCAAGATCATCAGGAAAGCCACGGCGGGATCAGGCAAGAAGCTGTCGTTGGAGCTTGGCGGCAAGTCGGCCTTCATCGTCTTCGAGGACGCCGATCTCGACAGCGCCGTCGAAGGGCTAGTCGACGGCATCTGGTTCAACCAGGGCCAGGTCTGCTGCGCCGGGTCGCGGCTTCTGGTGCAGGAAGGCATTGCCGAGGCCCTGATCGCCAAGGTCAAGGTCCGGATGAGCCGGCTGCGCGTCGGCAGCCCGCTCGACAAGAACACCGATATCGGCCCGTTGGTCGACGCCACTCAACTCGACCGCGTCAAAGGCCTGGTCGCCGAGGGCGCCAAACAAGGCGCCGTTTGCTGGCAGCCCGATGCAGCGCTGCCGTCTTCCGGCTACTACCACCTGCCGACGCTCGCCACGGGTGTTTCGCCGGCTAACATATTGGCGCAGGAAGAGGTGTTCGGTCCGGTGCTCGCCACCATGACCTTCCGCAACACCGAGGAAGCGATCGAACTGGCCAACAATACCCGCTATGGGCTCGCCGCCTCGGTGTGGAGCGAAAACATCAACCTCGCGCTGCATGTGGCACCGCAGCTGAAGGCCGGCGTCGTCTGGGTCAACGGCACCAACATGTTCGACGCCGCTTGCGGCTTCGGCGGCTACCGCGAAAGCGGTTTTGGCCGCGAAGGCGGCCGCGAAGGCATGTTCGAATATCTCACAGCAAAACTGCCGCTTGGTCCGGTGATCAAGCCGGCGACGTCTTCGGCACAGCCGGTCGAGCAGGCGGATGGCGGCGCCATAGACCGTACGGCAAAGCTGTTCATCGGCGGCAAGCAGGTCCGGCCCGATGGCAATTACTCACTGGCCGTCGCCACTGCCAAGGGCAAGCTCGCCGGTGAAGTCGGCCTCGGCAGCCGCAAGGATATCCGTGACGCCGTCGCGGCCGCCCGCGCCTGCAAGGCCTGGCCGGAGGCGACCGCCTACAACCGTTCCCAGGTGCTCTACTACCTGGCCGAAAATCTGTCCGGTCGCACCAGTGAGTTCGCCGCCCGTCTCACCGAACTCACCGGTGCCAACGCCAAGGCCGCCCGGGAAGAGGTGGAACAGTCGATCGAGCGGCTGTTCCTCTATGCCGGCCTCGCCGACAAGTTCGAGGGCAGGGTGCATCAGCCGCCGGCGCGCGCTGTTACGCTGGCGCTGCACGAGCCCGTCGGCGTCGTCGGCATCGTCGCACCGGATAGCGCGCCGCTGCTCGGGTTTATCTCGCTGGTGGCGCCGGCGCTCGCCATGGGCAACACCGTGGTCGCCGTGCCGTCGGAAAAATACCCGCTGCTCGCCACCGATCTCTACCAGGTGATCGAATATTCCGACATTCCCCCAGGCGCCATCAACATCGTCACCGGCCGCGCGGCCGAACTTGCCGGCGTGCTGGCCAAGCATGACGATGTCGACGGGCTCTGGCTGTTTGCCGATGCCGAGACCTGCGCCAAGGCGGAGGCCGATTCGATCGGCAACCTCAAGCGCGTCTGGACCGGCAATGGCCGCAGCCTCGACTGGACGTCCGACGAAACCGCCGGCGACGCCTTGCTGCGTCGTGCCGTCGAGGTCAAGAACGTCTGGGTGCCTTACGGCGACTGAACGTCGCTAAGGCGCGTTGCGTTTGGATGAACTAACGCAGCGCGACCAGTTGCCCGGTTGTCATACAAGCTGTTGCATCGGAACTCGCGATGTGTATTACATCTGACGTCGCGAAGGTGATCGCGTTCGGGCTTGACGCCCGGGCGCATGTTCTTTAACCAGAAAAAACATATATTATTCGTGAACTGATGGATCGCGCAGGCCGCATAGTCGCGCCTGTCTGGCACAGGACGCCTTGGTCGGCTGTCAGTAAATCGGGCTGAACCCTGGGAAAGCGGCACGAGGGCCGAGGAGAAAAGCATGGCGGATCTGGCAGGCAAGGTCGTTGTCGTCACGGCGGCGGCGCAAGGCATCGGCAAGGCGAGCGCGCTGGCCTTCGCCAAGGCAGGCGCCGTCGTCCATGCCACCGACATCAACGAGGCGCTGCTGGTCGAACTTGCAAAGTCATCCGGCATCAAGACCCGCAAGCTCGATGTGCTCAATGATGATGCCGTGGCATCGGGCTTTGCCGAAATCGGCCGTGTCGACGTGCTGTTCAACTGCGCCGGCTTCGTCCATTCCGGCTCGATCCTCGAGATGAAGGATGCCGACCTCGATTTCGCCTTCAACCTCAACGTCCGCGCCATGATCCGCACCATCCGGGCTGTGCTGCCCGGCATGCTGGAGCGCGGCGACGGCTCGATCATCAACATGTCTTCGGTCGCCGGCGCCGGCAAGGGCGTGCCCAACCGCTTCGCCTATGGCGTCACCAAGGCGGCCGTGATCGGTCTCACCAAGGCGATCGCCGCCGACTATGTCGCCAAGGGCATTCGCTGCAACGCCATCTGCCCCGGCACCGTCGAAAGCCCATCGTTGCAGGACCGCATGCACGCGCAGGGCGATTACGAAGCCGCCCGCGCCGCCTTCATTGCCCGCCAGCCAATGGGCCGTCTCGGCACTCCTGAGGAAATCGGCGACCTGGCCGTCTATCTCGCCGGCGCCACCTACACGTCGGGGCAGGCCTACAATATCGACGGTGGCTGGTCGATCTGAGCAATTCTCGATCCGAAGGTACGGGATAGAGCAGTCCTAAAGTCCGGCTTGCCCTGGGTCGGATCCGATAGCCAGAGTCCGCCCCGATCCCTCGTCGCTCTGGCTGAGTGAGTTTGAAAACGGCCTTGGGCCGCAATTTGGAGAGCAAGATGAAACTGCTGCGCTATGGCGAGGTTGGGAGCGAGCGCCCCGGCCTGCTCGATGCGGATGGAACGATCCGCGATCTTTCAGGTCATGTCTCCGACATTGCCGGCAAGGCGCTCGATCCGGCGTCGCTCCAGGCATTGTCGAAGCTCGATCCGAAGTCGCTGCCGGCGGTGTCCGGCAGCCCGCGTCTCGGCGCCTGCGTTGCCGGCACCGGCAAATTCATCTGCATCGGCCTCAACTATTCCGACCATGCCGCCGAAACCGGCGCCACCGTGCCGCCTGAGCCGATCATCTTCATGAAGGCGAGCTCCGCCATTGTCGGTCCCGACGACGACGTGCTGATCCCGCGCGGCTCGGAAAAGACCGACTGGGAGGTCGAACTCGCCGTGGTCATCGGCAAGACGGCGAAATACGTTAGCGAGGCCGACGCGCTGAACTATGTCGCCGGCTATGCCGTCGCCCATGACGTGTCCGAGCGCGCCTTCCAGGCCGAGCGCCAGGGTCAGTGGACCAAGGGCAAGAGCTGCGACACGTTCGGCCCGACCGGCCCGTGGCTGGTCACCAAGGACGAGGTGCCGGACCCGCAGAACCTGAAGATGTGGCTGACCGTCAACGGCAAGACCATGCAGAACGGCTCGACCAAGACCATGGTCTACGGCGTCGCCTACCTCGTCTCCTACCTCAGCCAGTTCATGTCGCTGCATCCCGGCGACATCATCTCCACCGGCACGCCCCCGGGCGTTGGCCTCGGCATGAAGCCGCCGGTGTTCCTGAAGGCCGGCGATGTGGTGGAGCTCGGCATCGAAGGGCTCGGCCAGCAGAAGCAGACCTTCAAGGCGGATATCTAGCCGCCTTTTTCCTCGACTTGCTTGCCCGACGGCTACGGCTTGACCGAGCCGGCGGGCGAGGAGTGGAGGCCACCCATTCCACCGGGCGCTCCAGGGCCACCTGGCGACCCGGCGGGTGTGCCGACATCACCCATTCCGCCTGGCGCGCCAATGCCGTTCGGAGATCCGGCGGGTGTACCAAGACCACCCGTTTGGTTGGGCGCACCGACGCCATCCTGTGGCCCGGTGGGGATATCGCCGCTGGCGCGTTGAGCGGGTACGCCGGGTTGGTCCGGCGACTGGCTGCTTCCGGCCTGCGGAGACGCCGAGACAACATGCCCCTCGCGATCGAAGCGGACGTCGAGGAACGCCCGGACAATGCCTGCCGGTTTGGGTCCGTCAGTCCGGTCGTCCAGAGCAACGCCCAGGCCCGATTTGAGCCGTCGCCCCTGACGCTGCAGGAAGGTCTCGTAAAGGACGCCGCCGACGCGGCTATCGGGGATCGGCGTTTCCGCCGCCAGATGCAGCACCTTGTATCCGTCCGGTGCCTTGGCCAGGGCCACTTCGACGCGCCGGTTTGCAAATTTCGACGACTGCGGTCCGATCTTGAGCCGTCCGACCAGCAGCGCGCCTGACTTTGCGATCGCCAGCCCGCGCACCAGATACTGCGTTTCATCAGGCCTGGCCTCTATCAGGCTGGCGACGATCTTCCCGTCGGGCCGGCGGATGCCGAAGACGGCGACGACATCGCCGGGCCTGATCCTGGACCGCCTGGGGAGGTGAGCAATGTCGACCTGTTGTCCCAGGATCGACAAGGAGCCGGCAGTCACGCGGTCAACAGGCCCGACCACCTCGCTGGTGACGTGGATCGCGCCGGTGACCGTGCGACCGCCCACCACCATCACCGCGACCCGCACGACATGCCCTATCTTCAGGCTGCTTGCGGTGAAGCGGGTGCCGTCGATCCATACCGGCACGTCAGGGGAATAGCCGACGCGCACGCCGTTGACGAAAATACTGCCGAAACGCTGGATGGTGCCAACGATGCCGGTGCCGCCAATACCCTGATCGCTATCGGTCCCCGCCGTCCAGCCGGTGCCGCCGATGCCCTGGTCCTTCGAAGCTTCCCCCGCGCCGGCAGCCATGCCGCGCAACAGCGCCGGCAAGGCGGCTCCGAGCATCAGGAGGCCGCGCCTTGTCAGGCTCCGGCTCATGCGGCGTCTCCGTCGTCATCCTTGCGCTGCGGCGCGTCTTCGGCAACCAGCGATGTCCCATCCGCGGTGAGGATATAGACGCCGCAATTCCACCGGCTGTTGCCGCCGGCATCGGTCTGGACAGCCTGGTTCGCGTGCTTGTTCAGGTGCAGCAGCATGTCGATCGCGAGTTTGCGGCTGTAGGCCTCCAGCGATCTGGCCAGGTCTTCGGACAACCCGTCATAGTGGACGGCTCGCTCGAGGAACGGCGGATTGTCGGCCAGCACGTTTTCGACAGAAGCAGTGGCGTGGTCGCCGAGATTGCGGGCAAAGTAATAGAGCCGGACCTCGCCGTCCTCGCGCGGCACCATTGCCCTTTCCAGCAGCACGATACGGTCCTTCCCGTCGATCTCGACGAGCTTGCGGTCGAGCCAGTCGTCGAGGACGGCCCTTGGCCGCAAATCGCGCGTCACCGACTCCACCAGGCTGGTAAAGGAAGCCTCCCCGGCCTCGCTCGCTCGCGGCAAAGGCAACGGCACGCCTTTGGCATCGACAAAGGACGGATCGGCAAGCCAGCGCGCGACGATGGCGCTGGTCCTCGATACGGACTCGGGCACCACTCGAACCGGCGCGCCCGCTCCTCTTAGCCGGCTGACTTCTTTTCTGTGAACGCCTGTCAGCAGACTGACCCTGCTGTCCGTCTGCTGCTTGTCGGGCAGTTCGAATTCATGCTCGGCGACATTGACGTAGAGCTGGCGCAGCAGATCGACGAAGGTCGGAAACGTCACCCCGCACCGGATCGCCAGCCGCACCAAGGGGCGAAGCAGCCGGTTCAACGCACCTTGGACCCCGGCGCCATCCAGATTTTGCCCCCCTGATCTGTCCATCGCCCACGTCCTTCACTAGCTGATCACGAAATTGACCGTCCCTCCCTCAAAAGACGCTCGCTGAACCTATCGTGTGGGAAATCTCTCCACAAGGGCACCCAAGTCGAGTTGACACGTGTGAATTTTTCCCACATGCTCGATTTCATCGTGGAATCATGGCTAGGGGCGCTCTGCAACCACGGCACAGGAGAGGTTTTTGAAGAAGACTTATGTAAAGCCTGTTCTAGGCAGGCTTGGCGGCAAACCACAAAGAACCTCGGCCGATTCCACTCCTGAAAAAATCCCCCATACCAACCTTGCTGTTGCCGGAGAGACTGTTGCCATGGTGCAAACGAATGAACTCGACCCGATTGTGTCCGTTACCGCCGGCGTTGTGTCGGCCTATATTGCCAACAACTCTCTCCCCGCAGCCGACCTGCCTGGTTTCATTGGCCAGGTTTTCAGCTCGCTCAAGCATCTCGCGGATGGATCGCCCGCCCCCCGGGCCAGCGAACTCAAGGCCGCTGTTCCGGTCAAGAAATCTATCACGCCCGATTTCATCTTCTGCCTCGAGGACGGCAAGCCGTTCAAATCGTTGAAGCGACATCTCAGCGTGCACTATGGCCTGACGCCGGATCAATATCGAACGAAGTGGAGCCTGCCTCCCGAGTACCCGATGACCGCGCCGAACTATTCCTCAAAGCGCTCGACGCTGGCCAAGTCCATGGGTCTCGGCCAGAAGCCGAGATAGATCGCGGGGTGGCCGGATGGCGCCTGCTCGTCAGCGCCAGCCGAGAGCTGGCGCGACGTGCTTCAGGATCGCCTCGATGACGTGGGCATTATACTCCACGCCGAGCTGGTTGGGGACGGTCAGAAGCAGCGTGTCGGCCTCGGCGATCGCTTCGTCCTCTTTCAGCTGCTTGACCAGCACATCCGGCTCGGCCGCGTAGGTGCGACCGAAAACGGCGCGCTTCTCCGGTTCGATGTATCCAAAGTGGTCCTCGCTGTCGTTGCCGCCGAAATAGGCGCGGTCGCGGTCATCGACCAGCGCGAAGATGGAGCGGCTGACCGACACGCGCGGCTCGCGCGCATGCCCGGCTTCCTTCCACGCCGCGCGGAAGGCGCGGATCTGTTCGGCCTGCTGGATGTGGAGCGGCTGGCCGCTCTCGTCGAACTTCAGCGTCGAGCTTTGCAAATTCATGCCGAGCTTGGCCGCCCATACGGCAGTGGCGTTGGTGGCGGCGCCCCACCAGATCCGATCGCGCAGGCCGGCCGAGAACGGTTCGAGGCGCAGCATTCCGGGCGGATTGGGAAACATCGGCCGCGGATTGGGCTGCGCAAAGCCTTCGCCGCGCAGTACGTTCAGGAAAACCTCGGCATGGTTGCGCGCCATGTCGGCGTCGCTCTGGCCTTCCTGCGGCACGTAGCCGAAGTAGCGCCAGCCGTCGATCACCTGCTCCGGCGAGCCGCGGCTGATGCCGAGCTGCAGCCGGCCGCCGGCGATCAGGTCGGCAGCACCGGCATCCTCGGCCATATAAAGCGGATTCTCATAGCGCATGTCGATGACGGCGGTGCCGATCTCGATGCGGCTGGTGCGGGCGCCGACCGCGGCCAGAAGCGGATAGGGCGAAGCAAGCTGGCGGGCAAAATGATGCACGCGGAAATAGGCGCCGTCAGCACCAAGCTCCTCGGCCGCCGCCGCCAGGTCGATCGACTGCAAAAGCGCATCGGCAGCCGAGCGCGTCTGCGATTGCGACGAGGGCGACCAATGGCCGAAGGAAAGAAAGCCGATCTTTTTCATGCGTGCGTCCTGTTCATTGCAAGCCCGTACTTCGTCGCCCGTGCGATTGGGTTCAATCGAATCTGACGCAACGCAGTGTCAATGGCGCCGACCCTTGACGGTTTCGCGACGATACCCATCAGCATGCAAGGCACCAGGATTGTCTATTTGTCGGAGCCAGCGGAGATCAACCGGCATCTGTCGCGTCGCTTTGGGCCAAATGAACCAAGGAAAGGCGATGTGCCGCAAACTCCATTCGCTTCGCGGGCTGGTTTTGAAATCTTCTCGCTCATTTAATTCTACAAAATCGGTAGCCTTAATGCACATACCACGTGCAAGGAGCCGTAAAAATGTCGAGAAAGCTGGTGGTGGGGTTGTCTGGCAACCTGACCCGTCCGTCCAAGACCAAGGCTTTCGTAAGCCACATCGCCGGTGAAGTGGCGAGCCGTGCCGGTGCCGCCTTGAGTGTTTTCGACATCGAGGATCTCGGCCCGTCCTTTCCGCTCGCAAAGAGACTTGACGACCTCGATGCGGCGGCCCGCAGCATCGTCGAGCAGCTGCTGGGCGCCGATGTGCTGGTGGTCGGCTCGCCGACCTTCAAGGGCAGCTATACCGGGCTGTTCAAGCATTTCTTCGACCTGCTCGACCCGTCGTCGCTGCGCGGCAAGCCGGTCATCCTTGCGGCGACCGGCGGCGGCGAGCGCCATTCGCTTGTTGTTGAACACCAGTTGCGGCCGCTGTTCGGCTTCTTCGAAGCGCAGACCTTGCCGACCGCGATCTACGCCTCGGACAAGGATTTCGCCAATGGCGTGCTGGTGTCCGAAGCCGTCCAGGCGCGGGCGAGGCAGGCGGTGGCCGAGGCATGCCGCGTGGCCGGCGTGCCCTACAGCGTCGTCCGTGCCGCCTGACACCCACCGATCAGGGACGCACAACATTCCTTCCCGCATCGACCAGAAGGACGCCTGCAATGACCCGAGCCAGCAAATCCCAGAGCAAGCCGCGGCAGATCAAGCTGGGCGCCTTCCTGCCCGGCGGCGGGCAGCATATTGCCGCCTGGCGCCATCCCGATGCGCCGGCCGACGGCGCCACCAACTTCGAGTTCCACAAGCAGCTGGCGCTGACCGCCGAGCGCGGCCTGTTCGACGCCTATTTCCTGGCTGACAATCTGACCGTCGGCCTCGGCGCCCGCGAAGGCGGCAATGCCAAGATCGCCGGCTTCGAGCCGGTGACGCTGTTTGCGGCGCTGGCGCCATTGACCACGCATCTCGGCTTCATCGCCACGGCCTCCACCACCTATGAGGAGCCCTATACGCTGGCGCGCAAATTCGCGTCGCTCGACCTGTTGTCGAACGGCCGCGCCGGCTGGAACGTGGTGACTTCGGCCGGCGACGAGACAGCGCGCAATTTCAACCGCGACGTCCAGCCCAACCATGCCGAGCGCCATGCCAGGGCGCATGAGCATGTCGAGACGGTCAAGGCGCTGTGGGACAGCTGGGAGGATGACGCCTTCATCCGCGACAAGCAGTCGGGCCGCTTCTACGACAAGGACAAGCTGCACGACATCGACCACAGGGGCGAGCATTTCAGCGTCAAGGGTCCGCTCAACGTGCCGCGTCCGGTGCAGGGACATCCGGTTGTCGTACAAGCCGGCCAATCCGAAGACGGGCGCGGACTTGCCGCGCACTCGGCCGAAGTCATTTTCACCGCCCATCAGAAGCTCGAGACAGCGCAAGAATTCTACCGCGACATCAAGGCGCGCGTGGCGGAAGTAGGCCGCGATCCCGACCAGGTGCTGATCATGCCGGGCGTCGCGCCCTTCGTCGGTCGCACCGAGGACGAAGCTCGCGCCAAATATCAGCAGCTCAACGACCTGATCCTGCCCGAGGACGGTGTCGCGCTGCTCAACAGCCTTGCCGGACAGACCCTCGACATCCGTGGCTATCCGCTCGACGGCCCGCTGCCGCCGAGCAAGGAAACCGAAGGCATGAAGAGCCGTCAGGCGCTGATCCGGCAGATCGCCGACGAGCACAACTTCACCATCCGCCAGCTCTATCAATGGGTGGCAACGGCGCGCGGCCACTACACCATCGTCGGCAGCGTCACGCAGGTCGCCGACCAGCTGGAGGAATGGTTCACCAGCGAAGCGGCGGACGGCTTCAACATCCTGCCGCCCTGGCTGCCCGGCGCGCTCGACGATTTCGTCGACCTAGTCATTCCCGAACTGCAACGGCGCGGCCTGTTCCGCACCGCCTATGAAGGCCGCACACTGCGCGAGAATCTCGGTCTCAGACGCCCGGAAAATCCATGGACCGCCGCCCGCTCGACCGTGCTTGCCGCCGAATGATCCTCGAAGCTGAAGGGATGACGCGATGACATTGCAGCACATCGATCGGCCGATCACGATCCGCGCCAGTCGCAGCGAAAGCGGGCTCGGCGACGACTTTCTGCGCCTCGGCGGCAGGGCGACCGTCCGCTTCCTGAAGCGCTACGGTGTGCTTGTCGCTTTCCTGGCGCTCTGGCAGGTGGCGAGCAGCGTCGGATGGGTCAACGCGGCAGTGCTGCCGCCGATCGACATGATCATCGCCGCGCTCTGGAAAGGGCTTGCCGGCGGCAGCCTGCTCGGCGACATCGCCATCAGCCTGCAGCGCGCCGGCATTGCCTTTGCGGCCGCCGTTGCAGTCGCCATCCCGCTCGGCCTGTTCATGGGCCAGGTGCGCCCGGTCGAAACCGCGCTCGATCCGATCCTGCAGGTGTTCCGGCAGACCTCGGCGCTGGCGCTCTACCCGGTGTTCATCCTGCTGCTCGGGCTTGGCGAAACCTCGAAGATCTTCGTCATCTTCTGGGCGACGCTGTTTCCGCTGCTGCTCAACACCACCAGCGGCGTCAAGGAAGTCGATCCCAAACTGCTTGAAATGGCGCGCGTCTACGGCGCGAGCCGGCTTACCGTGTTTCGCCGGGTCGTGCTGCCGGGCGCCGTGCCGTCGATCTTTGTCGGCCTGCGGCTGAGCGCCACCACCGCGCTGCTGCTGCTGATCGCCTCGGAGATGATCGGCGCCAACAAGGGCATCGGCTTCCAGGTGATGAACGCGCAGTACAATTTCCAGATCCCGCTGATGTTTGCGGCAATCGTCATCCTCGCCGGGCTCGGCCTGATCGCCAACCAGGCGCTGGTTACGCTGCAGCGGCGGCTCTGCCGCTGGAGCAATCCTGTCAACTGAGCAGCCCCCACCTCAACCCCGGCCTCCTTCAAAATCAGGAAAGATCTGATCATGAAAATCACCCGCCGTTCCCTGCTTGCCGGCGCACCGCTTGCCGCCGGCCTCATCGCCGCCGGCCTGCCACGCTTGGCCTTTGCTGAAACCGCACCGGTGAAATTCCGCTATCTCGCCAGCCGTGGCAGCATCTCGCCACATGAGCTCGCCGCCGAGCTCGGCTACTACAAGGGGCTCGGTGTAGAGCTGGAGAATGTCGGCTATGCCTCGGGTGGACCGGAATCGCTGTTTGCGCTGTCCTCCGGCAGCGTCGACCTCGGCTCGGCCGCCACCGCGGCGGTGATCAACTCGATCTCGGGCGGCAACGACTTCGTCGCGGCGTATCCGAGCAACGGCATCAACAAGGACGTCAAAAGCGTCTTCTATGTGCTGGAAGACAGCCCGATCAAATCGATCGCCGACATCGCCGGCAAGACCATCTCGGTCAACACGCTCGGCGCCCATCTCGACTATACAGTGCGCGAAGCCCTGCACAGCGTCGGCCTGCCGCCGACTGCCGCCAACCTCATTGTCGTGCCCGGGCCGCAGCTTGAGCAGACCTTGCGTTCGCGCCAGGTCGACATAGCCGGGCTCGGCTACTGGCAGGCAACGTTTGCCGGCGCGCTGGTCGCCAATGGCGGCGTGCGCGGCGTGTTCGACGATACCCAGGTGCTCGGCGAACTCGCCGGCGGTTTCGTCGTGCTCAGGCGCGACTTCATTGCCGCCAATCCGGATGCAGCGCGCAACTTCGTCGAACAGTCGGCGCGCGCTTCGGACTGGTCGCGCCAGAACCCGGACGAAGCCCGCAAGGTGCTGGCCAATCTCCTCAACAAGCGCGGCGAAAACGGCGATCTCGCCAAATACTGGACCGGCTTCGGACTTCGCGAAGGTGCGCAGGCGACCGACCGCGACATCGATTTCTGGGTCGCCGTGCTGGAGCGCGACGGCCGTCTGGCCAAGGGCAAGCTGAAGGCCGCCGACATTCTGTACCGGCCCGGCGAAACCAAGACGAACTGAGCTCCAAAATAGCTGAGAGATGAGATGACCGGTTCCAACCGTGGCGGAGAGGTCTCGATCCGCGACCTCTCCAAATCCTTCAGCCTCGGCGGGCGCAGGCTTGCCGTGCTGCGGACGCTCAACCTCGACATCCGTTCGGGGGAATGCCTGGTCATCGTCGGCGCCAGCGGCTCCGGCAAGACCACGTTGCTGCGTATTCTTGCCGGACTGGAGGCCGCCGACAGCGGCGGCGTCGCGATCGACGGCCAGCCGGTCCACGGCGTCGGCGCCGAGCGCGCCGTGATTTTCCAGGAACCGCGCCTGCTGCCTTGGCTAAGCGTGCTCGGCAATGTCGCCTTCGGCCCCGAAGTCCGCGGCGTGCCCAAGAAGCAAGCCGAGGAACGCGCCCGCTTCTACGTTGCGCTGGTCGGCCTTGCCGAATTCGCCGATGCCTTTCCGAACCAGCTTTCCGGCGGTATGGCGCAGCGCGTCGGCATCGCCCGGGCGCTGACCGTCCAGCCCGAGATTCTTCTGCTCGACGAGCCGCTGGGGGCGCTGGACGCCATGACCAAGATCGGCATGCAGGAGGAACTGGCGCGCATCTGGAGCGAGGAGAACGTCACCATGGTGATGGTTACCCACGATCTGGAAGAGGCGATCTATCTGGCCGACCGCGTGCTGATCCTGCCCAAGGAGAAAGGCGGCGCGGCGCGATTGATCGACATCGACCTGCCACGCCCGCGCGAGCGCAGCGAAACCCGCTTCGTGCGCTATCGCGAAGAATTGCTGCGCGAATTCGGCCTGCACTGATCGGGGCGGGCGCCAGCCGCGGCTGACCGCCAGAGCCCTCTCGGCTATTGCTTGGTGAACGTGCCCGTATAGGTGCGGTCGGCAAGCCCATAGGTGACGGCCAGCGTTCCGTCCGCCTGCATGACCGCGCTGACGTCCCCGCCATTGGGTAGGCGCCGCAGTTTCAACGTGTTGCCGAAAATCTTGCCTTCGCCGTCGGCCACGCCCGGTTTGTTGTCGGCGACATCGCCCCAGGCGTAGGTGGCGGTGACATTGCCGCCGCGCGAAATCGTCAGCACGGCGAGCTTGCCGTCATACATCCCGTCCAACTGTCCGCCCCATATGCCGGAAAATGCGACATATTTGGCCGGGATGCCCTCGCCGGGGGGCATGACCCTGACAGACGGATCGAGGACCGCCGCACCGTCCGCAGAGATCGCGGCAGGCGCCATGGGCTGAGGTGCGGGCGCTGGCGGCGGGGATGATGGTTCAGGCGCCGACTGGCAGGCGACAAGCATGAAGGCCGCGAAACCGAGCGTCGGAAAGAGACTGTTTGGTGGAGCCAATCGGAATCGAACCGACGACCTCTTGAATGCCATTCAAGCGCTCTCCCAACTGAGCTATGGCCCCACTCCGGCAGTCAGCCGGCGCCGTTGCCGGCGTAGAGGTCCGGCGCGGTTTTCAACACCGCGCCGTTTAGTGCAGGCGGCTTCTAACCCCGCCTTCCCTGAAGATCAAGCCTACCAGGGCCGCTTTTTCGTCACAGCCCGCGAAGGCTGCTAAATGCATGCGTCCGAAGCGTTCTTAGACCTCGTCGTCGTCGTCGCCGACGCCGATCATGTCAGCGACATCGTCATCTTCTTCTTCTTCGTCGGCAAGGA
The DNA here is from genome assembly GCF_056404855.1 of Mesorhizobium sp. P2_B11. Classification (NCBI taxonomy): domain Bacteria; kingdom Pseudomonadati; phylum Pseudomonadota; class Alphaproteobacteria; order Hyphomicrobiales; family Phyllobacteriaceae; genus Mesorhizobium; species Mesorhizobium sp. P2_B11. The sequence goes on along the minus strand of NZ_JBFUDF010000012.1, from coordinate 64,164 downwards.
ACGTATCGTCCTCGTCGTCGCCGAGGTCGACATCGTCCTCGTCGTCGCCCAGATCGGGAAGGTCGTCGCCGGCCTTGACGTCTTCGTCGGCCTCTTCAAGCGAGACGACTTCAACGCCTTCTTCTTCCTCGGCGTCTACTTCCTTCTCGGCCACTTCCTCTTCCTCTTCGATGGCGGCAACCTTGCCTTCCTCGAAGTAGGAACGCGGATATGTCTTGCCCGTATAGGGCGAGACGATCGGGTCCTTGTTCAGGTCGTAGAATTTTCGACCCGTCTCAGGGTCGACACGCTTTGTGCCAAGTTCATTTTTTGCCACGGCAAGCCTCGTCAATAAAAGAGTGGTCCCCATAACCACAGTTTACCGCGCTGTCAAAGCGAAAAGCCGGCGTCACAAAACCAAGGACTTAAAGGCCTCGCGCCAAGTGACGGCCATGGGGATGACCATTTCCCCCCGCCGTGATACGAGACCGCCGCAACAAATGAAAAGCGCCGGTGCGCCGGCATTCTGCCCCAAGGAAATTCCATGTCTCACGCCGCCGCTGCCAGGCCGGCCACCGCCCGCAAATCCTCCGCCCTTTCCGGCACCGCCCGCGTGCCGGGAGACAAGTCGATCTCGCACCGTTCCATGATGTTCGGCGGCCTCGCCTCCGGCGAAACCCGCGTCACCGGCCTGCTCGAAGGCGAGGACGTGATGCGCACGGCTGCGGCCATGAAGGCGATGGGCGCGCATATCGAAAAGCGCGGCGCCGAATGGGTGATCCGCGGCACCGGCAATGGCGCGCTGCTGCAGCCGCAAGGCCCGCTCGACTTCGGCAATGCCGGCACCGGTTCGCGCCTCACCATGGGTCTTGTCGGCACCTACGACATGGAAACGACCTTCATCGGCGACGCCTCGCTGTCGGGACGGCCGATGGGCCGCGTGCTCGAACCCTTGCGCCAGATGGGCGTGCAGGTGCTGAAGGCAACGCCCGGCGACCGCATGCCGATCACGCTGCATGGACCGAAGCACGCAGCCCCGATCACCTACCGCGTGCCGATGGCCTCGGCGCAGGTGAAGTCGGCCGTGCTGCTGGCTGGCTTGAACACACCGGGCATCACCACCGTGATCGAACCGGTGATGACGCGCGACCATACCGAAAAGATGCTCAAAGGCTTCGGCGCCAATCTGTCGGTCGAAACCGACGAGCGCGGCGTGCGCCACATCTTCATCGAAGGCCAGGGCAAGTTGACCGGACAGATCATCGCCGTGCCCGGCGACCCATCTTCGGCCGGCTTCCCACTGGTGGCGGCACTGATCGTGCCGGGTTCGGACATTGTCATCGAGAACGTGCTGATGAACCCGACCCGCACCGGTCTGCTTCTGACGCTGCAGGAAATGGGCGGCAAGATCGACATCCTGAACCCGCGCAATGCCGGCGGCGAAGATGTCGCCGATCTGCGCGTGCGCTACTCCGAACTCAAAGGCGTCACCGTGCCGCCCGAGCGGGCGCCGTCGATGATCGACGAATATCCGGTTCTGGCCGTTGCCGCGAGCTTCGCTGAAGGCGAGACGCTGATGCAGGGGCTGGAGGAGCTGCGGGTGAAGGAATCCGACCGGCTGGCGGCGGTCGCCACCGGCCTGAAGATCAACGGCGTCGACTGCACCGAGGGTGAAGCTTCGCTCGCGGTGCGCGGCAAGCCCGGCGGCAAGGGCCTGGGTGGCCATCCCAACGGCCAGGATACGACGGTGCAGACTCATCTCGACCACCGCATCGCCATGAGCTTTCTCGTCATGGGGCTGGCGACGGAAAAGCCGGTGACCATCGATGATGCCGCGATGATCGCGACCAGCTTTCCGGAGTTCATGGATTTGATGACGGGGCTTGGCGCGGAGATCGGGTGAGATACGTTTACGTCCACTGGAAACATGACATAACAGAGGAGCCGTCCCACCTCTGGTATGAAGTCGCCGACGACAATTTTCAGAACCGAACAATAGAATTCTATGCCGATGGCTCCGTGGGCTTCGCCATTCGCGGCCCTGCCCTTGACGGGTCGGAGGATATAGAAGTCGGAGGGACCGAAAATTCAACGGAAGGCTTTCCTGACCTCGCAGAGATCAATTCGGACAGCCAGTTCGAAGCCTCGGAAGTCACGGCGGTTGACTTCGAGCGCCAATGGCGTGAGGCACTTGCATCGAGGTTTCGAATGACACACGTCTTCACCATCGCCATCGACGGACCAGCCGGCGCCGGTAAAGGCACGCTCGCCCGCCGGCTCGCCGACCACTACCGCCTCAACCTGCTCGACACCGGCCTCACCTATCGCGCCGTTGCCCATGCGCTGATCCGGCACGCGCTGCCGCTCGACAATGTGTCTGCGGCCGAAACCGCCGCCCGTCAGGTCGATCTGGCAAAACTCGACCGCGCGGTGCTGTCGGCGCATGCGGTCGGCGAGGCGGCCTCGAAGGTAGCGGTTTACCCGACCGTGCGGCGCATCCTGGTGGAAAAGCAGCGTGACTTCGCCAAGACGCCGCCGGGCGCGGTGCTCGACGGGCGCGACATCGGCACCGTCGTGTGCCCGGACGCCGACATAAAACTCTATGTGACGGCGAGTGCGCAGGTGCGCGCGCAGCGCCGGCTGGCGGAGATCGAAAGCATTGGCGGCTCCGCCAATTTCACCGAAATCCTCGCCGATATCGTGCGCCGCGACGAGCGCGACATGGGCCGCGCCGACTCGCCGTTGAAGCCGGCCGCCGACGCGCACTTGCTTGATACCTCCGAAATGGCTATAGAGGCCGCGTTTCTGGCGGCCAAAGCGATCATCGACGACGCCCTGGCCAAGAGAGATAAAGCCTGATTGAAGGTTTTCCTCGAGTTTCCGTTGCCGGAAGCGAAGAAAATACCCATATCGGGCACGAACCAGCCTGCCAGCATTCTTCATGCGCCGGAATTGCCGCTTAGGCGGCCCAGGGCTTTTGTAGCCCGGAACGCCGGCAGGCCAACGCAACGCTAACCCACGGCGCCCGTCCCGCTTCAGATGCGGGGCACTCCAGGAGAAAATATGTCAGCTGCAAATCCCACTCGCGACGATTTCGCGAGCCTGCTCGAAGAATCATTTACCACCGGTCACTCCGGCGAAGGTCAGGTCGTCAAGGGCACGATCCTGGCGATCGAAAAAGACATGGCCATCATCGATGTCGGCCTCAAGGTCGAAGGCCGCGTGCCGCTGAAGGAATTCGGCGTCAAGGGCAAGGACTCGACGCTCAAGGTCGGCGATACGGTCGAGGTCATGGTCGAGCGCATCGAGAACGCGTTGGGCGAAGCCGTCCTGTCGCGCGACAAGGCCCGCCGCGAAGAGAGCTGGGTCAAGCTCGAAGAGAAGTTCACCAAGGGTGAGCGCGTCGAAGGCGTTATCTTCAACCAGGTCAAGGGCGGCTTCACTGTCGACCTCGACGGCGCCGTGGCCTTCCTGCCGCGCAGCCAGGTCGATATCCGCCCGATCCGCGACGTCTCCCCGCTGATGCACAACCCGCAGCCCTTCGAGATACTCAAGATGGATCGCCGCCGCGGCAACATCGTTGTGTCGCGCCGCACCGTGCTCGAGGAAAGCCGTGCCGAACAGCGTTCGGAAATCGTGCAGAACCTCGAAGAAGGCCAGGTTGTCGAAGGCGTCGTCAAGAACATCACCGATTACGGTGCGTTCGTCGACCTCGGCGGCATCGATGGCCTGCTGCATGTCACCGACATGGCCTGGCGCCGCGTCAACCATCCGACCGAAATCCTCAACATCGGTCAGACGGTCAAGGTGCAGATCATCCGCATCAATCAGGAAACCCACCGTATCTCGCTCGGCATGAAGCAGCTCGAGTCGGATCCGTGGTCGGAGATCGGCACCAAGTTCCCGATCGGCAAGAAGATCAAGGGTACCGTCACCAACATCACCGACTACGGCGCGTTCGTCGAGCTGGAGCCGGGCATCGAAGGCCTCATCCACGTTTCGGAAATGTCGTGGACCAAGAAGAACGTGCACCCCGGCAAGATCCTGTCGACGACGCAGGAAGTCGACGTTGTGGTGCTCGAGGTCGATCCGGCCAAGCGCCGCATCTCGCTCGGCCTCAAGCAGACGCTTGAGAATCCGTGGCAGGCTTTTGCCTCGAGCCATCCGGTCGGCAGCCAGGTCGAGGGCGAGGTCAAGAACAAGACCGAGTTCGGCCTGTTCATCGGCCTCGAAGGCGACGTGGACGGCATGGTCCACCTGTCCGATCTCGACTGGACCCGTCCGGGCGAGCAGGTCATCGAAGAGTACAATCGCGGCGACATGGTCAAGGCGCAGGTGCTCGACGTCGACATCGACAAGGAGCGCATCTCGCTCGGCATCAAGCAACTGGCCAAGGATACGGTCGGCGAAGCCGCGACTTCCGGCGAACTGCGCAAGAACGCGGTCGTCACCTGCGAAGTCATCGGCGTCAAGGATGGCGGTCTGGAAGTGCGGCTGGTCGACAGCGGCATCGAGACCTTCATCAAGCGCTCCGACCTCAGCCGTGACCGCGACGAGCAGCGCCCCGAGCGCTTCACCGTCGGCCAGAAGGTTGACGCTCGCGTCATCGCCTTCGACAAGAAGACCCGCAAGCTGCAGGTCTCGATCAAGGCGCTGGAAATTGCCGAAGAGAAGGAAGCAGTCGCACAGTACGGCTCGACCGACTCCGGCGCTTCGCTGGGCGACATCCTGGGTGCCGCGCTGAAGAAGCAGGGCAACTAAGCCGCTTCGCGCACCGCGCGGACTGAACTATAGAACCCGCGGGCCGCAAGGTTCGCGGGTTTTTTCATGCCCGGGTGGCACAAGACAAAGACTGTGTGCCCTCTTCAATTCCATATTTGCGCCTGTAGGCTCCGGCGCATGTCAGAGAAGCAATTCGCATGAAGGTCGTCGAACTAAATCGCTATCCGGTCAAGAGCTTGCGCGGCCATGCCGTGCCGAGCGCCGACATCGAGACCATGGGCATGGAAGGCGACCGTCGCTGGATGGTCGTCGACGAGGACGGACAGTTCCTCACCATTCGCCAGATACCGGCCATGACGACGATCGACGTCGAGCATCGCGGCACCGGCATCCTGCTGAAACATGACAGGCACGGTTCGCACGCCGTCGAGGTTCCGGGCCCGGATGCCGCGCTGCGTCAGGTCAAGATTTGGAAGGATGTGGTTGCAGCAAGATCGGGCGATCCGGCCGCTGGCGCTTATCTCTCGGCTATTCTTGGCAGGCCCGTCGATCTCGTCTATTTCGACGATCCGCAAAACCGGCCGGTCGACCCTGAATTCGGCCAGCTCGGCGACTATGTCAGCTTCGCCGACGGTTTTCCGCTGCTGATCGCCACGACGGGCTCGCTGGCGCATCTGAACAACCATCTAGGTAGACCCATCGAGATGGCGCGGTTTCGCCCGAACATCGTCCTCGACGCTGAAGGCGCATGGCCCGAAGACAGCTGGAAGACGATCCGCATCGGCGCTGTCGAATTGCGCATCGCAAAACCCTGCTCGCGCTGTGTCATCACCACCCGCGATCCCTTGAGCGGCGAGCAGCCGGATCCGCGCGAACCGCTGCAGACGCTTGGTAAACTCCATCGCTCGGCCAAGGGTGGCATCATCTTCGGCCAGAACGCGATTCCGAACAACGCCGGCACAATCGCCATCGGCGACGCGGTCGAGGTCATCGAGGCGGGCGTCTCGAACCTGACATAGTCGCGGGTTCTTCTAACGCTGTAGAAGCTTTCGCGGCCGCCATGCTTGAACGGCCGGAAGCCAAACGATCGGAGGCCTTATGACCCGCATCGGTTTTGTCGCAGCATTCCTGCTGGCCTGCACAGTGGCGGCGTCGGCGGCGTTGCCGCCCTACTGGCAGCGCAAGGCCGAGATCGACGCCATCACCGACAGCAGCGATGTCGCGCGCAGGCTGGAAAACCATGGCCCCATCGACACAATCGCGCATGTCGGAGACGACCACTACCAGGTTGGCGCCGGCGGCTGCACGCTCGAAGTGTTTGTCGTCGACGACACCAGCGGCGAACAGATGCCGGGACCGCGCAAGTTCAAGCTGCAAATGGGCAAGCTCGTCTGCAAATGAGCCGCCCGCGGCGGCGCCTCCTCAGGCGCGGCCGTAAAGCGGCACCAGCGTTCCGCTCATTGCCAGATTGGCCGGCGATGCCAGATAGGCGATTGCCTCGGCGGCGGCTTCGAGGCTGACCCATTTGCTGGCATCGGCATCCGGCATGTCGGCGCGGTTGGCCGGCGTATCGAGCGTCGAGGGCGCGACCGCGTTGACCAGAATGCCCTTGTGCTTCAGCTCTTCTGCCATTGCCACCGTCATCGCCGCGACAGCGGCTTTGCTGGCGGTATAGGCGACCATGCCGGCGCCGCGGCGCGGGTCGAGCCCGGCGCGTGCCGTGACGTTGACGATGCGACCCGCCGTTGTTGAGGCGAGCATCGAGCGCACGGCGGCGCGGCAGCACAGGAAGGCAGTGCGGGCATTGGTGTCCATCATTTCGGCAAAGGATGCCGATTCGATCTTCTCCACCGGCGCCATGGCAAAGCCGCCGGCCAGATGGATGGAGGCCCACAATTCGGGGACGCCGGCATAGAAGGCATCGACCTTGGCCGGATCGGCGAGATCGACATTATGCGCCAGCTTGACGCGCTCATGCGCCGAAAAGGGAAAATGCGAAGGGGCCGAGGCGTGCGCATTGGGCACATGGCACACGGCGCCGTCGGCCAGCAATTTGCCGACAACCGCCGCCCCCAGCGCGCCAGTGCCGCCGGTGACCACGATATGCCTGCCCTGAAGTGTTTCCGTCATCCTGGACCGCTCCTGTAATTTTTTATGATTATGTTGTTCTTTCGCCGCGCCCGACGCAGAGCGTCGCGCCTTTTTAGCGATCACTCAACCGCCATCTCGACATGGCAGTGTTGCGTCTTTGCATCGCTCGAAGCCGCCGGCCCCGCTTTGCCGGCGCATGGATGTACGGCGGATGGCAACGCGTCAGTCGATGGTGATTTCGATGACATGGGGCAGGCCGGTTGCGCGTGCGCGTTTGAGCGCATCGGCAAGGCCCGCGGTCCCGGCAAGCCGTTCGGCGGCAATGCCGTAAGCTTCGGCCAGCTTGCAGAAATCCGGCGGCGCCGGCGACACGCCGACCGGCTCGACGCCGACATCGAGCATCGAGGTCTCGATCTCGCGATAGCCCCGGTTGTTCCAGACGACGAAGATCACCGGCGCCGGCGCATCGAGTGCTGCACCCAGTTCCGGCAAGGTGAACTGGAAGCCGCCATCGCCGGTGAGACAGACCACCGGCACGCCGGGCATGGCGAGGGCTGCGCCGATCGCCGCCGGCGGCCCGTAGCCGAGCGCGCCGAAGCCGGTGGCGGCGTTGAACCAGCCGCCAGGCCGGTCATGGTCGTAGTAGAGATTGGCGGCGTAGATCGGCTGTGTGGAATCGCCGACGATGATGGCGCCCGGCAAGGCGTCGCGAATGGTTTCCACCGCATGCACCTGCGCGGCATAGGCCGGGCTCAACTCGGCAAAAGCCGTCTGTCGCGCAGCGGCGGCGCGGCTCTCGCCATCCTTCGCAGCGACATGTTCTGGGCCTATCGCGGGAAGCAAGGCTTCGATCGCCTCCGCGCAATCGGCCTGGATGCCGACGCTCACCGGGCGGCGGGCAAGCTGGTCGGCGCCGATGTCGATACGGATCAGATTGGTGGGCAGCACGAAGCCGCCATCGCTGTAGCCATCATAGTCGGTAGGCCCGAATTCGGTGCCGGCGGCAATGACCAGATCGGCCTCGGCCATCAGCGCACGCACCGCTTTCAGGCTGGGGCTGGCGGGTACGCAAAGTGGATGCGCATGCAGCAGGCCGCGCGCATTGGCGGTCTGGACGACTGGCGCGCCGAGCCGTTCGGCCAGAAGCCGCAATGGCTCACCGGCGCGCTTGGCGCCGCCGCCGGCCAGGATCAGCGGCCGGCGCGCGGCTGCGATCAATTTGGCGGCTTCGGCAATGGCCGCGCCATCGGGTGCCGGTGGCGCCGCATTGGTGAGCAAAGCAGCGATGCCGTCGGCCGGTTTGACCATGACATCGGTCGGGATTTCGATATGCACCGGGCCTGGCCGCGAGGACGAGAACAGCGCAAAGGCTTGCGCCAAAGCGCCGGGCAATTCGCTGGCCTCGGTGACGCGCTGCGAAAACAGCGCCACCTTTTCCATCATGCCGCGCTGGTCCGGCAGTTCATGCAGGAAGCCCAGCCCCTTGCCCAGCGTCGGCATCGCGTTGACGCCGGAAATCACCAGCATCGGCACGGAATCGGCGCGCGCCTGACCCATGGCGGTGATGGTGTTGGTCAGCCCCGGCCCGGTGATGACGAAGGCGACGCCCGGCCTGCCGCTGGCGCGCGCATAGCCGTCGGCCATGAAGCCGGCGCCCTGTTCGTGGCGAGGCGTGACATGGCGGATCTTCGAGCGCGCCAGCCCGCGGTAAAGCTCGACCGTGTGCACGCCGGGAATGCCGAAGACGGTGTCGACACCGTGTGCCTCGAGCAGGGTGATCAGGGCTTCGCCGATCGTTGTCATTTGTCTTCTCCCCTTTCCGGCGCGAGGCCGAGTTCGGCTTCTATGGTCTTGACGCCGATCGCCGCCAATTCGCCAGGCGAGAACATCTCTGCGGCCAGACACCCTTCGATCCAGAGCCCGTCGAGGATCGCGTTGATGGCGATGGCGTGGCGGCGCAGCTCGCTTGCGTCCGGCCTGCGCTGTTCGGCGCCGAGCACCTCGCCCACGACCGCTTCCACCTCGTTGCGGAAGCCGAGGTAGCCTTCGCGGTGCGCCCGGGCGAGCGCCGGATCAGCGCCTGCGCGACCGATGAAGGTTGCCCAGAGCGAAAACACCCGCGCATCGATGATCGGCGCGTTGAGGTTGGCGGTGACGAAGGCCGCAAGGCGTTGGCGCGGCGAGGCGTTTTCCATGAGCAGTGCCGCCTTCGCCTGCTCGGTCATACGGCCCATCAGCGTTGCATAGGCTTCCTGCAGCAATTCCTCCTTGCCGGGGAAATAGTGCCGGATCAGCCCGGCGGTGACGCCGGCGCGCAAGGCGATGGTGCGCAGGCTGGCGCCCTCCAGGCCATGTTCGGCCACGCTGGCAAGCGTCGCGTCGATCAGGTCCAGCCGCCGCCGTTCCTCGCCCTCGCGGCGGAACTTGCGGCGCTCATTCATTGCCGCAGGATCGGCCGCGTCAGACATGTCGGGCCACCTTCGCAGGCGATGCAGAGCGCATCCGCCTCGAAGATTTCAACTGTGCAGCCGGCTGCTTCCATCGCGGCCCTGGTCTTGGGAAAGCCTGCGACGGCAATGACCTTGTGCGGGCTGGTCGGCAGCACGTTCAGGCTGAGGCCGTTGGACGCGGCGAACTCTTCGGCGTCGCCCTCCACCAGCCGGATGCCGCGCGCCTTCAGCAACTGATAGAACGGAGCCGGCAGAAGCGGCGAATAGACCAGAGCGAGGTCGTCGGCCAGCGGACTGATCACCGACATCAGATGCAGGCACGCCTCTTCGCCCTGCCACAGCGGCAGATCGAAGCCGTAGACCGAAATGCCATGCGGCGTCAGCAGGTTGGAAACCTGCTGGATGCCGTCCTGGTTGGAGCGCACACCGCGCCCGATAATCAGCGTGCGGGCATCCAGCCAGACGCAATCACCGCCTTCGACCTGGCCGGGAGCCTCGACGCGGCCGAGGATCGGAATACCCAGGCGTCGATAGGTTTCCTCATGCAGCGATGGCTCGCTCTCGCGCAATGGCTTGCCCATGGACAGGATCAGCGCACCGTGGTCGGTCATCAGCGATGGGTCGTGCGTGAAAACCGAATCCGACAGTCCGTCGGCCTTGTCATCGATCCATTCGATTTCCGCGCCGGAAGCCGCCACCAGCTCAGCGAGGGCTGCGTGCTGCGACGCTGCTTTCGCCGGGTCGAAGCCCGGCCCATAGTGCCAGGTAGCCCTGTCGGCGCCGCGCATGGCATTGGCCGCCGACCGCATCAGCACACGCCGCAACGGCGCCGCCATGGACTGTGATCCGAAAGCGCTCATCGATACCCTTTTCAATGCCATGTTCTGGGTGAAAAAAATGGAGAAAATTTCATCGAGGGCTATTTATACACTTGCACAATAAGGCCGCAAGTGCCGTAATGAGCGGGATTGACGGGCTCGCGCTGTTGGGTCCATGCTGAAGTCTGGAGTGGGCAATACAGCGTATGTTGATTAGCCGGATAGACGTTCGACGATCTGCCGTCGACCCTGTGGTAGAGGTCACCCGGTGAGCGCGGTGGGCGTCGCCACAGTCCCATCCGGCGAGGCGCAGAATAGCGCGGCCGAAGCCATCCATGTCGAGAACCTGCACAAGAAATTCGGCCAGCTGCATGTGCTGAAGGGCGTTTCGCTGTCGGCGCGCGACGGCGAGGTGATCGCCATCATCGGCGGCTCCGGCTCCGGCAAATCGACGCTTTTGCGCTGCATCAACTGCCTGGAAAATCCGACCAGCGGCATCATTCGCGTCAATGGCGAGGAGATCAAACTCAAGGCCGACAGCCACGGCCACACCATTCCCGCCGACCGCCGGCAGATCGAGCGCATCCGCTCAAAGCTCGGCATGGTGTTCCAGAACTTCAATCTGTGGAGCCACATGACGCTGATCGAGAACGTCATCGAGGTTCCCGTGCATGTGCTCGGCGTCAGGCGCGACGTGGCGATCATGGAAGCCGAGAAGCTTCTGGCCCGCGTTGGGCTGGCCGAAAAGCGCGACGTCTATCCGGCCTATCTCTCCGGTGGCCAGCAGCAGCGCGCGGCGATCGCCCGCGCCTTGGCCATCAATCCGCGCGTCATGCTGTTCGACGAGCCGACGTCGGCGCTCGACCCGGAGTTGGTCGGCGAGGTGCTGAAGGTGATCGGCGACCTGGCACGCGAGGGCCGCACCATGGTGCTGGTCACGCATGAAATGAAATTCGCCCGCGAGGTCGCGACGCATGTCGTCTACCTCTACAACGGGCTGGTCGAGGAAGAGGGGCCGCCGGAGCAGATCTTCGGCGCACCGAAATCCGAAAGGCTGAAGCAGTTCATCCGCAACATCGGCTAGGAAGGCCGGGACGGAAGAAAACCGGGAACCAACAACAAACTGGGAGTCGTGACTATGAAGACTGTTCTGAAAACCTTCGCTGCAGCGCTGCTGCTCGGCGTGGCCGCCATGGGCGTGGCCAAGGCCGATCCGATCAAGATCGGCGTCGCCGCCGAGCCTTATCCGCCCTTCACCTCGCCGGATGCCTCCGGCAAATGGGTCGGCTGGGAAATCGACTTCATCGACGCCGTCTGCGCCGAAGAGAAGCTCGACTGCGTCATCACCCCTGTCGCCTGGGACGGCATCATCCCGGCGCTGACGACCAAGAAAATCGATGTCATCGCCAGCTCGATGTCGATCACCGACGAGCGCAAGAAGACCATCGACTTCTCCGACAAGTACTACAACACGCCGACCGCCATCATCGGCCCGAAGGATCAGAAGTTCGGCGCTGAGCCGGCCGACCTCAAGGGCAAGATCATCGGCGTGCAGGTTTCGACCATCCACGCCGTCTACGCCAAGAAGCACTTCACCGAGGCGGCCGAGATCAAGGAATACCAGACCCAGGACGAAGCCGACCAAGATCTGGCAGCCGGCCGCGTCGATGCGGTGCAGGCCGATTCCATCGCGCTCGACGCTTTCCTGAAATCCGACCAGGGCAAGGCATGCTGCGACCTGAAGGGCATGGTTGCTCCGGACCTCGAAGTCCTCGGGCCAGGCGTCGGTGCCGGTGTGCGCAAGGAAGACACCGAGCTGAAGGACAAGATCAACGCCGGCATCAAGGCCATCCGCGCCAACGGCAAATATGCCGAGATCACCAAGAAGTACTTCGATTTCGACGTCTACGGTGACGACCCGCAGTCGAACTGACATCGTCCACGCATGAACAGAAGCCGCACGGCATGCCGCCGTGCGGTTTCGCCGAAACCGCTGGCGACAATGGGCAGCGGCTGACGCCAGCAATTAGGGGGCGACGCTGATCGACGCACTTCTTTCGGCCTCGGCGGCCGGCATCATCGAGCTTCTTTCGCCCTATCCGCCGGGCTGGGGCGGCACGCTGTTGGTTGGACTGCTCCATTCGATCGAGATCGCGGTGGGCGCCACGGTCCTCGGCCTCCTGATCGGCACCGGCGGCGCCTTCGGCAAGCTTTATGGCGGCCCGGTCGTGCGCGACCTGCTCGCCGTCTACACCACAGTGGTGCGCGCCGTCCCCGAACTGGTGCTGATCCTGCTGCTCTATTATGCCGGGACGGACCTGATCAATCAGGCGCTGACCGCAATGGGCTACCAGCGCGTCGACATCAGCGGCCTTGCCGCGGGCATCGCCGTGCTCGGCTTTGTCCAGGGCGCCTATTCCACCGAAGTGATCCGCGGCGCGATCCTGGCCATTCCGCAAGGCCAGATCGAAGCTGCCCGCGCCTATGGCATGTCGCCCGGCCTGATGCTGCGGCGCATAACCCTGCCGGCGATGCTGCCCTTCGCCATACCGGGCCTCGCCAATCTCTGGCTGATCGCCACCAAGGACACAGCCCTTCTGGCGGTGGTCGGCTTCTACGAACTGGCGCTGGCGACACGGCAGGCTGCGGGCGTCACCAAGGCCTACTTCACCTTCTTTTTTGCCGCAGGCGTGCTCTATCTCATCTTGTCGCTGGTCTCCAACCTGCTCATCGGCCGCGTCGAGGCATGGTCGCGGCGCGGTATGCCATCGCTCAAGGAATCGCGCTGATGGCCGGAGAAGCGACCATCATCAATGTTGCGGCGCGGACGTCGCTGTGGCTGCAGCCGCATCGCATCGTGCTGATCCTGATCGCGATTGGCCTGGTGCTGAGCGCCGCCTTCTTCATGCGCTGGGACTGGCTGCCGCAATATTACGAAATGGGACTTCTCGGCATCTGGCGTTCGCTGTGGATCCTGGCCGTCACCTGCTTTCTCGGCTTCCTGCTCGCCGTGCCGCTCGGGCTGGCGCAGGCCACCGGCTCGTTTTGGTTCGCCGCGCCCGCCAAGACATTCTGCACCGTCATCCGCGGCACGCCGCTGCTGATCCAGCTGTGGCTGCTCTATTACGGGCTGGGCTCGCTGTTTCCGCAATATCCGTGGGTCCGCGACTCCTGGATGTGGCCGTACCTGAGGCAAGCCTGGCCTTATGGCGTGCTGGCGCTGACCTTGTCCTTCGCCGGCTACGAGGGCGAGGTAATGCGCGGCGCCTTTGCCGGCGTGCCCAAAGGGCAGCTCGAGGCCGCCCGCGCTTTCGGCATGAGCCGCTGGAAGATTTTCCGCCGCATCTGGCTGCCGCAAGCCATCTACCGGGCCTTGCCGACGCTGACCGGCGAAACCGTGCTGCAGCTGAAGTCGACGCCGCTGGTGGCGACGATCAGCGTCATCGACATCTTCGCCGTCTCGTCCAAGGTGCGGCAGGACACCTACCTCACCTATGAGCCGCTTCTGCTGCTGGCGCTGATCTACATGACCATCACCGGCATATTGGTGTTTGCCTTCAGCAAGATCGAGGCGCGGATTCCAAACAAGGTCGGTTAGAGCCGCCAGCCCTGGAATGGCAACGGCAGGCGCGGAGATATCAGCCGCTTTTCTTGCAGTCGCGGCCGATTTTCAACACCAACGCCGCTGCATGTCCTGCTAGACCAGCTGACGCAAATTCAGACACCGCAAGCGCAGGACCACCATGATGCAACTCTCTCTCGACCAGGCAACAGGGCTGTGCCGGATGGCAGCACTCGGCGCCGGCGCCAATGAAGAGGCGGCGCAGTCGCTCACCGCCTCGATCATCGCCGCCGAGGCGGAAGGGCTTTCGACCGTCGGGCTGAGCCACTTCATCGATTACCTCGAAGCCCTGGAAGCCGGCCGCATCGACGGCAATGCCGACCCGGTGATCACCCGGCCGGCGCTCGCCGTCTATCTCTCCGATGCGCGCGGCGGGCTGGCGCATACCGGCTTCGACCGCACCATCGACGACCTCGCCAAGGCGGCAAAGCTGTTCGGCGTCGCCATATTCTCGCAGAAGAACGCCTATACGTGCGGCGCGCTCGGCTATTTTACCGGACGTCTCGCGCAACTGGGACTGGTCTCCTTCGCCGCCACCAACGGGCCGGCGGTGCTGGCCGGCTCGGGCTCGGTCAAGCCGGTCTACTGCACCAATCCGATGTCGTTTGCCGCACCCGCCGCTGACGGCGCGCCGCTGGTCATCGATCAGTCGTCGAGCGCCACCGCCTTCGTCAACATCCGCAAGGCGGCCGAGGACGGCAAGAAGATTCCCGAAGGCTGGGCGCTGGACGCCAGCGGCAATCCAACCACCGATCCGGCCGCGGCCATGAAAGGCGCCATGCTCGCCTTTGGCGGCCAGCGCGGCGCCAACATCGCGCTGATGGTCGAAGTGCTGGCGGCCGGCCTGTCGGGCGCCAACTGGTCGCTCGACGCGCCCTGGTTCAGCGGCGGACCGGACAGCCCGGGAACCGGCCTGTTCGTGCTCGCCGTCGAGCCAAAACTGCTCGATCCGGATTTCGAGCAGCGCATGAAGGACCAGCTCGACCGGCTGCGGCGGCGCTTCGGCGTGCACGTACCCGGACGGGCGCGGGCCGAAGCGGCGGAAAAGGCGCAGGCGCGCGGCATCAATGCGCCCAAGGCGGTGGTGCAGCGCATTTCCGAATTCGCCGAGCGCTATTCGGGCTGAGCCAGTCATGAGGCAGCGGAATTTTTCCGCGCCCTGCTGAACCTTTCGGCCTGTGGCAGCGACCAATGGCTGCCGGGTTGGGTTTGCCCGGTCGGTGTCTTCTGTCGGATGCGTTTAGGGCCGGGCGGGCGTATGCCGTCTCAGGTCAGCCGCCTTTCGAGCCCTGTCTCGACCGTTGCGTCACCCGGAAAACCCCGCTTCGGCGGGGTTTTCTGCGTTGCGTCCTCCGTGCGCTGAAACATGATAGTGAAAGTTAACTTTTGTTAACTTGACTTACCGGGAGCCATCGGGCGTTTGCGAAGGGTCATCACAACAACAGGAGCTACGATGTCCGCAACCACCGACGCTTCCCGCGGCAGACTGATCATCCCGGCGTTTGGCCGCCTGTATTCGTCGCTGCATGATGGGGTCGAAACCCTTTTGCGCGTCATCGCCGGCGGGTTTCTCACCATCCATGGCTCGCAAAAGATCACCAACCCGTTCGGCGCCGCCGAAATGGTGGAAGGCCTCGGCTTCTATCCCGGCGCGTTCTGGTCGCTGCTTTTGTCCTGCACCGAATTCTTCGGCGGCATTTTGATCGCCATCGGCCTGTTGACCCGCCCGGCCGCCTTCGCCGGCACGTTCGTGCTGCTGGTCACCGTCTGGTTCCACTGGATCACCGTTGGCCAAGGGTTTGCCGGCGCTGAAAAGTCGCTGCTGTGGGCGGCAATCCTGCTGTTCTTCGTCGTCCGTGGCGGCAATCGCCAGTCGGTCGACGCACGCATCGGCAAGGCGTTCTGACAGGTCGAAACAAGGGTGGCAGCGACGACGCGTCACCCTTTGCCTTTAGCCCAAAACGGACTATGAAACGGCTTCAGCCAAGCTTTCGAGCGCCGGAGCCAGCCATGACCGAAATCCTGCAAATCCCCAAGCTCGTGGTCGTCTTCGGCGGCTCCGGTTTTGTCGGCCGCCACATCGTGCGGGCGCTGGCCAAGCGCGGCTACCGCATCCGGGTGCCGGTGCGCCGGCCCGATCTCGCGGGCCATCTGCAGCCGCTCGGCAATGTCGGCCAGATCCAGCCGGTTCAGGCCAATGTGCGCGTGCGCTGGTCGATCGACCGCGCCGTGCAGGGCGCCGACCATGTCATCAACCTGGTCGCCATCCTGCATGAGACCGGCCGGCAGAAATTCAACACCGTGCATGAATTCGGCGCCCGCGCCGTGGCTGAAGCCGCGCGCTCGGTCGGCGCCGGCCTCACCCACATTTCGGCGCTGGGCGCCGACCTCAACGCCGAGTCCGACTATGCCCGCACCAAGGCGCTTGGCGAAAAGGCCGTGCTGGAGACCATCCCGGACGCCGTGATCTTCCGTCCCTCGATCAATTTCGGACCCGAGGACAGCTTCTTCAACCGCTTCGCCGACATGGCGCGCTATTCACCGGTGCTGCCGCTGATCGGCGGCGGCCAGACCAAGTTCCAGCCGGTCTATGTCGGCGATGTCGCCGAGGCGGTGGCGCGCTCGGTCGAAGGCAAGATCAAGGGTGGTCAGATCTACGAGCTCGGCGGGCCGCAGGTGCTGACCTTCAAGCAATGCATGGAAGAGCTGCTGACTGTGGTCGAGCGCAAGCGCCTGCTGGTGCCGGTGCCGTGGTGGGTGGCCAATCTGCAGGCCTCGATCCTTGGCCTGCTGCCCAATCCGCTGCTGACCAAGGACCAGGTGCTGCAGCTGCGCGAGCACAACATCGTCTCGGAGACGGCGACCAAGGAGAACAGGACGCTTGCCGGCCTCGACATCCAGCCGCAGTCGATCGGCACCATCCTGCCCAGCTACCTCTGGCGCTTCCGCGCTGCCGGCCAGTTCCAGCGCAAGCCCGCCAGTATCGCGTAGCTAAGCTAGTTAAACGCGCCGCGTCACCTGCATCGGCAGGCCGCCCTGCGGCTGCGTCGTCAGTTTCTGCACCGGCCACGGCTTGGTGTCGGCCGTCACATCGAAGCGGAAGCGCGACAGCATGATGGCGAGCGCAATGATCGCTTCCTGCATGGCGAAGCTGGCGCCGATGCAGATGCGCGGGCCGGCGCCGAATGGCAGATACTGGAAGCGGTCGATCTTCTCGCGGTTTCCCGGATGGAAGCGCTCGGGCATGAAGGCGTCAGGCCTGTCCCACAATTTTCTGTGGCGGTGCACGACCCAGGGCATCACCAGCACGGCGGCGCGCTTGGGCAGCACCAGATCGTTCCAGGTCTCGGTCTCGATCGGCTCGCGGTTGATCGACGGCGCTGGCGGATAGAGCCGCAGCGCCTCCTCGAAGGCGGCGCGGGTGAACGGCATGGCGTCCAGCCACTTCGTCGGGTCGGGTTCGCGCGCCAGCACGGCATCGATCTCGCGCTCGATCCTTTCGCGTTCCCACGGCGCTTCGGCCAGGCAGTAAAGCGTCCAGCCCAAGGCCCGCGCGGTCGTCTCGTGGCCGGCCCCGATGAAGGTGATGATGTTGTCTTCGACCTCGGCCCGCGTCAGTCCGTCCGGGCCCTCGGCGCGCAGCAAAAGCGTCAGGAAATCCTGCGGCGCGGTGTCGGGGTCGCGCTTCAACCGCTCCTCGCGCATCTTGACCGTATCGGTGACGATCTTGCGGAAATAGGCCATGGTCTTGCGGCCGCGGATGCGGGTCAGCCGCGGCAGCCATTCGGGCGCGCGCAACAGGTCGAGCGGATCGACCCGGCCCATGGTCTCGAACAGGCGGTCGATCTCCTGCGCGAAACTGCCGGGCTCGCCCGAAATCTCGCCAGAAAACAGCGTTTCGGCGAGGATGTCGTAGGTGAGCAGCGTCATGTCATGGGCGATATCGGACATGGCGCCCCCTTCGTAGCGGGTGACGAACTGCATCGTGCGGCGCAGCATCGGCTCGGCGAAGCCGAAGATATGGCGCGGCGTGAACACCGGCGCCATCGCCTTGCGCGAGCGCTTCCACACTTCGCCTTCGGCGGTCAGCAGGCCGTCGCGCAGGATCGGGCGCAGGATCATCTGGCGCACCGTCGCCATCTTGTAGTTTTTCGCGTTGTCGATCAGCACGTGGCGGATGAGGCCGGGATCGTTGGCCACGATCAGATGCCCGCCGACGCCATTCGCCGATATCCAGGGTTCGTTGTAAGTGTGCTCGCCCCACAGTTCGAGCGGATTGCGGTAAACGATCCGCATCATCTCCAGCGTCGAAGGCGGCGTCGTGCGCGGCTTGGGCGCCGGCGGCACGAAGGGGACGGGCTGCGTGTCCATGAGGTACTCCGCTGATGCCTCAATGTAGTGGCTGGCAATCGGGGCGTCCATGTGACCGAAGGGCAAGCCGGAACGTGGCATCGTGGGCATGCTTGGACAGACAGTGTTCATCGGATCGTGACCGCCCGTGAAACGGCTGCGCCTTGTCCGACAGGACACTCTGCAGTAGGGGACAGTCACCAACAGATACTGCCAACCGCCCAGGAGAGCCCGCCTTGAAGCATCAGCTGAACATCATCATCGGCAGCACGCGGCCCGGCCGTGCCGGCCCGGTCTTCGCCCACTGGCTGGAGGGTTTTGTGCGCGAACACGGCAAATTCGAACCGGTTCTGACCGACATTGCCGCATTCCAGCTGCCGGTCCTGGACGAACCGCACCACCCCAGGCTCGGCAACTATCAGAACGACCACACCAAAGCCTGGTCGAAGGCCATCGATGCCGCCGACGCCTTTGTGTTCGTGGCGCCGGAGTACAATTATTTCGCCGCGCCGGCGATCGTAAACGCGATCGACTACCTCCTGCGCGAGTGGAAATACAAACCATCAGCGATCTTCAGCTATGGCGGCGTCTCCGGCGGCCTGCGCGCCGCGCAGGCGCTCAAGCCGCTGCTGACCTCGGTCGGCATCATGCCGATCCCCGAAGGCGTCGCGTTGCCGCTGTATCAAAAGCTGTTGGAGGCAGATGGCTCCTTCAAGGCCAGCGAGCAGGTGCAGGGCGGAACCAAAGCCATGCTGGACGAGCTGTCGCGCTGGAGCGAGGCGCTGAAGCCGATGCGGGTGGCGTAAAGCAGCCGGCTTTCGGTCAAAAGCCCGGCTTGCTCATGCCATAAAGAGGTGGAATGGTTCGCAGGTGACTGAGCCGGGGGCGGTTCGACTTGCGGTATTTGTTTGCCTTGCTGCTGATGCTTGCGACCACCGCGACAGCGGTGGCGGAGCGGCGCGTGGCGTTGGTCATTGCCGATGACGACTACCGGCTGGTGCGCAAGCTCTCCAATCCGGTCAATGACGGCGAGGCGATGGAAGCGGCGCTGAAGAAGCTAGGCTTCGAGGTCGTTCTCGAAACCAACCGCGATCTCAGGCGGACGCGGCGCGCGCTCGACGATTTTCGCGAGGATGCCAAGGGCGCCGACGTGGCGCTGGTGTATTTCTCCGGCCATGGCGTCGAAATCTCCGGCGACAACCGGCTGTTGCCGGTCGACGCCGACGCCTCCTCGCTCGACCAGCTGGAAAAGACCAGCCTGCCGCTGGAAGAGGTGCGCGATGCGGTTGCGGCCACCGCCAAGGTCGGGCTGATCGTGCTCGATGCCTGCCGCAGCGATCCATTCACGGGTGGTGGTGGCGAAGGACGCGGCGCGACATCGCTGGTCAAGGATCTGGTCGACAAGATCAAGCCGGGCCTCGGACGCGTCGGCAAGGCGGAAAACATCCTGTTTGCCTTTTCAGCGGCACCTGGCGAGACGGCTGCTGACGGAACCGGCGCGAACTCCCCCTTCACGGCGGCGCTGGCCAAATATCTCGGCACCGAAGGGCTCGAGATACGCTCCGTGCTGACGCTGGTGCAGCAGGAGGTCTATGACCTTTCGCGAGGCAAGCAATTGCCCTATGTCGAGAACGGACTGCCGCAACTGTTCTTCGCCTCGACCACCAAGGAGCAGTTGCCCGAGCGCGAGCGGCTGCTGCTCGCTATGGCCGACGTAACACCGGAGATGCGCGGCGAGGTCGAGCGGATCGCCAGCGATGCCGACATGCCGCTGGCGCCGCTCTATGGCGCGCTGATCAGCGCTGATACCAGCCACCTCTCGGGCGAGAGCCTTGATGCCAAGCTGCGCGAGGCGGCCGATGCCTTCGTCAAGGTGCGCGGCGAGATGAGGACGCTGGCCGCCGACGACCCCCAAGTGGCCGAACTGCGCAGTCAGGCCGAAACTCAACTGTCGCTTGGCGCTTTCGACGGGGCTCGCGCGATCCTCGCCAAGGCCGCCGACATCGATAACGCCTCACGCAACACATTGAAGGAGAAATTCGTCAGCCGCACCTTGTCCGAGGCCGCCACGCGGTTTCTGTCAGGCGGGGCGGCGCGCGCCAATCTCGACTACGCGACTGCGATCAGGGACTATGAAACGGTGCTGTCGCTTTATGGCGAAGCCGGACAGACCTCCCTCACGCTGGAGCAGGCCGACCGCCAGAGCCGGACGTTGGAGGAATTGGGCATCCTCTACACGACTGTCGGCAATGTCGATGCGGCAGGCCGCGCCTTCAGCGTGTTGCTGGCCAATCTCGAGCAGCGGTCGCGCCAGGAGAGCGATCCCAGCATCAAGCGCGATCTCGCCATCGGCCATATCAAGCTTGCCAACATAAGGATGGCGCAAGGCGACCTGCCCGTTTCGCTGGAAAACTACGAAGCAGCGAGGGCCATGCTGCAAGGCCTGACCCAGCAGGCACCGGACAAGAAGGATTGGCTCGGAGATCTCGCCATGGCCAATGACAAGATCGGCAATGTGCTGGCCACGCAAGGCGATCTGGGCGCTGCAGCTCGCGCCTATCAGGCAAGCCTGGCCATCAAGCAGGAACTGTCTGCAGCAGAACCTGACAGCGCCCCTCTGCTGCGCGAGTTGACCATAACGTATGACGAGATCGGCGATCTCGCCCACACCGCGGGCCAGTTGGACGATGCCCAGACGGCCTTCGAGGAGAGCCTGAGAATTCGCCTGGCCCTTGCCGCAGACAAGCCCGATGATCCGCAGCGCCAGCGCGCCATTTCGATCAGCTATGAGAGGATAGGCGACCTCAAGCGTGAGCGCGGCGACAGTGACGGCGCACTAGACGATTACAAACAGAGCCTGGCAATTGCCGAAGATCTGGCGGGGCGTGACCCAAACGACACCGATTTGAAGCGCGAGCTGTCGATCAGCTATGCCAAGATCGGCAATGCGCTCAGCGATGAAAAAGACTGGTCGCCGGCGCTTCAATCCTACCAGCAGGCGCTCGCCATAACGCGCAATCTTGCCGAGAGCGATCTGGGCAATACCGATTGGCAGCGCGACCTCTCGGTCTCGCTGGAAAAGGTCGCTATTGTCCTGGATGCACAAGGCGACGTCGGCGGAGCGCTGAAGAACTATCAGGACAGCCTCGCCATTGCCGACCGACTCGCCAAGCTCGACCCAGGAAATTCCAACTGGCAGCGTGACCTGTCGATCACGCTCGCGGAAATCGGCATGCTGGAGACCAAACAGCGCCACTTTGAGGGTTCCAAGGAAGCCTTCGAAGCCAGCCTTGCGATCCGCCAGAAACTCGCCAAGTCCGATCCGAACAATGCGCTCTGGCAATTCGACCTGGTGCAGGCCTATATCAACTATGCCTATGTGGCGAAGGATCCGAAGGCGGCGTTGACCAAGGCGTTGAACATCACATTGGAGCTCGATCGCACCGGGCGGTTGGCGCCGAGGGACAAACCCACGATCAAATATCTGCGTGGCCTTTTGGCCAAACTCGGCGCCCGCAAAAAATAGCCGGCTGCCGGCTCGGGATTCGGCCCGAAAATGCCCGCAAACCTTGGAAAAACCGCCTTTTGCGCCTATATCTAGGACATCAAAGCGGCGTGATTCGAAGCCATTATTTCGCGCTGAGCATGCGGCATCAATCAGACAGGTTTTCATGAGCGATCAAAGCGACAACGCCAACGGCGCTGAGGCCGAATACGGCGCCGATTCCATCAAGGTTTTGAAGGGGTTGGACGCTGTCCGCAAACGGCCCGGCATGTATATCGGCGACACCGATGACGGCTCGGGCCTGCATCACATGGTCTATGAAGTGGTCGACAACGCCATCGACGAGGCGCTGGCCGGCCATGCCGACCTCGTCACGGTGACGCTTAATCCCGACGGTTCGGTCACCGTTATCGACAATGGCCGCGGCATTCCGACCGATATCCACACCGGCGAAGGCATTTCGGCGGCCGAAGTGATCATGACGCAGCTGCATGCCGGCGGCAAATTCGACCAGAACTCCTACAAGGTGTCGGGCGGCCTGCATGGCGTCGGCGTCTCGGTGGTCAATGCGCTGTCGGCCTGGCTTAAACTGAAAATCCGCCGCAACGGCCAGATTTTCGAGATGAGCTTCACGCATGGCAATTCCGACGCACCGCTCAAGGCCACCGGCAGCTATGAACAGGACAAGCAGCCCGGCACCTATGAAGGCCGCAGCGGCTCCGAAATCACCTTCTTTCCCTCGTCCGAAACCTTCACCATGGTCGAGTTCGATTTTGGCACGCTGGAACACCGGCTGCGCGAACTCGCTTTCCTGAATTCGGGCGTGCGCATCATTTTGACCGATGCCCGCCATGCCGACCTCGTGCGCCATGAGCTGCACTATGATGGCGGCCTGGAAGAGTTCGTCAAATATCTCGACCGGGTCAAGAAGCCGCTGATCGACAAGCCGATCGCCATCAAGGCCGAGCGCGACGGCATCACCGTCGAGGTGGCGATGTGGTGGAACGACAGCTACCACGAGAACGTGCTGGCCTTCACCAACAACATCCCGCAGCGCGATGGCGGCACCCATCTGGCCGGCTTCCGTGGCGCGCTGACGCGCCAGATCACCGGCTATGGCGAGTCGTCGGGCCTGACCAAGAAGGAAAAGGTGGCGCTGATCGGCGACGATTGCCGCGAAGGCCTGACGGCGGTGCTGTCGGTCAAGGTTCCCGATCCGAAATTCTCCTCGCAGACCAAGGACAAGCTGGTCTCGTCCGAGGTGCGTCCGGTCGTCGAAGGCCTGGTCAACGAGGCGCTCGGCACCTGGCTCGAAGAACACCCGACCGAAGGCAAGGTGGTCATCGACAAGGTGATCCAGGCGGCCGCGGCGCGCGAAGCCGCGCGCAAGGCGCGCGACATCACCCGCAAGAGCTCGCTCGGCGTCACCTCGCTGCCCGGCAAGCTGGCCGACTGCCAGGAACGCGATCCGGCGAAATCTGAAATCTTCATCGTCGAGGGTGATTCCGCCGGCGGCTCGGCCAAGGGCGGCCGTTCGCGCCAGAACCAGGCGATCCTGCCGCTGCGCGGCAAGATCCTCAATGTCGAGCGCGCCCGCTTCGACCGCATGCTCGGCTCCGAGATGATCGGCACGCTGATCACCGCGCTCGGCACCTCGATCGGCAAGGACGAGTTCAACGCCGACAAGCTGCGCTACCACAAGATCATCCTGATGACCGACGCCGACGTCGACGGCGCCCATATCAGGACCTTGCTGCTCACCTTCTTCTTCCGGCAGATGCCGGAGCTGATCGAGCGCGGCCACCTCTACATCGCCCAGCCGCCTCTCTACAAAGTGACGCGCGGCAAGAGCTCGCAATACATCAAGGACGAGAGCGCCTTCGAAGAATTCCTGATCGGCTCGGGGCTGGAAGAGGCCTCGCTGACGCTTGCCTCCGGCGAAGCGCGGGCCGGACAGGATCTGCGTGGCTCCATCGACGATGCCCTTGCGGTGCGCCAGCTGATCAACGGGCTGCACACGCGTTACAACAGGGGCGTGGTCGAGCAGGCGGCGATTGCCGGCGCGCTCAATGCCGACGTGCTGAACGACCTCGGCCGCGCCAATGCCATGGCCGAACGCGTCGCCCGGCGCCTCGACATCATCGCCGAGGATACCGAGCGCGGCTGGACCGGCCGGCTGTCGACCTCCAATGAAGGCGTCGGCGGCTATGTGTTCGAGCGCACGGTGCGCAGCGTCAAGGAATTCGCCCAGATCGACGCCGGGCTGATCAATTCGGCCGACGCGCGCCAGCTCGATCGCTATGCACCGCGCCTCACCGAGGTCTATGGCGAGCCGCCGGTGCTGCGCCGCAAGGATGTCTCCGAAACCATTTCGGGGCCGCTGGCGCTGCTCAACGCGGTGTTTGCGACCGGCCGCAAGGGCCTGACCATGCAGCGCTACAAGGGCCTTGGCGAGATGAACGCCGAGCAGCTGTGGGAAACCACGCTGGACCCGAATGTGCGCTCGCTGCTGCAGGTCAAGGTCAACGATGCGACCGATGCGGACTCGCTGTTCTCGCGGCTGATGGGCGACGAGGTCGAACCGCGGCGCGAATTCATCCAGGACAACGCGCTGTCGGTGGCCAATCTGGACATTTGAGGCCTAGGCGCCCGTCGAACGTCGCCGCTCAGCTCGGCTCCAGCTTGCGGCCGAGATCAACAGCGTCGCGCAGCACTTTCAGATGCGAGCGCGGCGCTGTGCCTGTGGCGACCTCTTTGCCGGTCGCCGTCAATGACCAATAAAGCGTGTGGGTGAAGATACGGCCGAGCGCGCTGCGCAGCTCGACCTGGATGTTCTCGACGCCAGGGCCGAAATTTTCCGTCATCGGTCCCGAAATGGGGTCGCCTGTCGCCCAGCCATTGCCGCGATCGAAGACGTTGGTCCAGCGCGTTGCCGCAAACACCGCGCCATGATGCACCGCCTGCTGGTTGTTCCCAGCCTCATAGAGAACGGTATGGCCGGCTTGGCCCTTATCGGCAATTGGCGGGCAAGCCGAGAAAAGGCGCTCGGCGAGGCGGCGCCTGAATTCGGCGAGATTGTAGGTGACGAGGAACTCGCTGTGGGTGAGCGGGCTGCCAAGGGTGACGAAATCACTGATCTTCCATGGCAAGGGATGGCCCGGACTCTCGGCCCGCAGTTGTTGGTAGAGGTGCCATTGGCTGTGCCGAAAGCCGGCAAAGTCAGCCATGTGGCCTGGCCACGCCGACCCGTCGGAGCCGAGCGTCAACTTGTCGATGGCCTCGACCGCCTCCAGTTTCGCCTTGTCGCGGACCGTCTCCAGCTTTTGCGGCCGGAATTGGGCCCACAATATCTGCAGCAAATCATAGGCGATGATCGATCCCAGGCTATGCGAGACCAACACGATGCGGTCATAGCGCTTGTCCTCCATAAGCGTCTTGAGCAGTGTCAGCCCTCGATCGCGGATCAATGCGCGTTTTTCGACGGTTGCGGCCTCGGCCCGTACATAAGCCGCGACGTCGCCGAAATAGGGAAGAGCGAACTGGTCCACCGCCCAGATGACAAGAGAGGCTAGGGCGGTAATCGCGAGGCCGGTGGTCAAGCCGACGGCCTTCTGCCAGACGGATGTCGCCAGCACCAGTGCCGCAACGAGAATGACGATGACGATCAAAAGCGTGGCGATGTAAAGCTTGCGGGCATCTTGCGGGATATCGGACGGCTTGCGCCACAACAGGTTGGTCACCCAGGCGGTGAGCCGGCCGCGCGTCGTGCCTTGCGTGATGTCGGCCCAATAGAGTTCGTAGAAATCGGTGCGGCGCCCCTTCACATCGTAGGGCGTGGTGATGCGGCGCAGTTCGTGCGATTTGGTCCGGCTATCGGGGGTAATCCAGCTTTTGTTGATCTTGGCGCCGCTGGGATCATCCGGATCGGCAATGTGGGCACGGGACGGCGCGAGGCCGGGATCATGGCTCCAGACAGCCTGCGCAAATCCCCGCAGCGTATCCATGGGCCGCTGTTCGCCCATGCCGTGCACAAGCACTACCGCTTGGCTGAGCTTGGGCGCGTTGCTGGAAACCGGCGATGCGACAGTTCTGGGCACCAACGTCTCCGTTGACGACAATCCCGCCGGCTGGACGGGATTGTCTCCATGCTACCCCCGGATGCCTCCGCGAGCCAACAATACACGACAGCTGGTGTGGAACTCCGTGAACCAGTCCACAGTTTTGGCACGTTGGCGCGCATCGAAGCGCCAAATAGTTCCATTCCCGGCCAACAAAATCATTTTCATTGCCCGCCGGAACGGAAGTCACCGCCACACATTGTGAAATCATCGATTACAATTTCTCACAGGAGGCCCTCATGGGACGCGGTATTTTGCTCTGGTTGCTCGGTATTCCGATCCCGATCATCATTCTCATCATGCTGTTCGTACGGTAGGGGGCGTCGATGCAGCCCACCGTGTCGGCTATCGACCTGTCCGCTTCAGAAGAATCCTCCGCCACGGCCGTCAGCTGGGGACCGATCATCGCCGGCGCCTTCGCGGCGTCGACGCTGACCTTCATCCTCATGCTGCTCGGTTCGGGGCTGGGGCTCACCATGGTGTCGCCATGGTCCGGCTCCGGCGCCTCGCTCGCCACCTTCGCGGTGTCCGGCGCCATCTGGCTGGTCATCGTGCAATGGCTGTCCTCCGGTGTCGGCGGCTACCTCGCCGGACGACTGCGCACCAAATGGGTCGGCATCCACACCGATGAGGTGTATTTCCGCGACACCGCGCACGGCTTCCTTGCCTGGGCGCTGGCGACATTGCTGGTCGTCGGCGTGCTCGGTTCGGCCCTGTCAGCAGTGYTCGGCTCGGGCGTACAGGCAGCCTCTGCCGTAGCATCAGGCGCTGCCATGGGCGCATCGGCCGGCGCGTCCGCCAATGCCGGCAGCGCCGACAATGCGACGTCCTATCTCGTGGATTCGCTGTTCCGTCCTGCCGATCCCACCAAACTGGCGGCGGCCAATCCGGATAGCGACACTGCGGCGGTTGGACAGGCTTCACGCATCTTGATTGCCAGTGCGGCAGCCGGCGAGATCTCGGCTGACGACAAGACCTATCTGTCGCAACTGGTCGCCGCCCGCACCGGTCTCGCCGAGGCCGATGCCAAGGCGCGTGTCGATGCGCTGGTGGCCAAGGTCGAGGACGCCAAGGTCAAGGCAAAGCAGGCCGCCGACACCGCCAGGAAAGGCAGCGCCACCTTCGCTCTGCTCGGCGCCCTGTCGCTGGTCATCGGCGCTTTCGTCGCCAGTGCGGCCGCGGCGCTCGGCGGCAGGCAGCGCGATGACGAGGAAGCGGTTTTTCTGACCAACCGCTGAGCTGGCTATGTCACTGAAAAGCAAAAGCCCGGCCGCAAGGCCGGGCTTTTTCCATTCCGATGCATGGACCGACAACCTTCCCGTGGAAGGTTGCGGCGGGATCAGTGATCCATCGCCTTGACGATTTCCTCGGTCATCTTCTTGGCGTCGCCGAGCAGCATCATGGTGCCGTCCTTGTAGAACAGCGTGTTGTCGATGCCGGCATAGCCCGAGCCGAGCGAGCGCTTGACGAACAGGCAGGTGCGGGCCTTGTCGACGTCGAGGATCGGCATTCCGTAGATGGGTGACGACTTGTCATCCCGCGCGGACGGGTTGGTCACATCGTTGGCGCCGATGACATAGGCAACATCGGCCTGTGCGAACTCGGAATTGATGTCTTCCAGCTCGAACACCTCGTCATAAGGCACGTTGGCCTCGGCGAGCAGCACGTTCATGTGGCCGGGCATGCGGCCGGCGACCGGATGGATGGCGTATTTCACATCGACGCCATTGGCCTTCAGCTTGTCGGCCATTTCGCGCAAAGCGTGCTGGGCCTGGGCGACCGCCATGCCGTAGCCCGGCACGATGATGACCTTCTGCGCGTTCATCATCAGGTAGGCGGCGTCGTCGGCCGAGCCCTGCTTGACCGTGCGCTCGACGCCGTCATCGGCGGCTGCCGCCGTCTCGCCGCCGAAGCCGCCGAGGATGACCGAGATGAACGACCGGTTCATGCCCTTGCACATGATGTAGGAAAGGATGGCGCCGGACGAGCCGACCAGCGCGCCGGTGATGATCAGCGCCAGATTGCCGAGCGTGAAGCCGAGCGCGGCAGCGGCCCAGCCCGAGTAAGAATTCAGCATCGACACGACGACCGGCATGTCGGCGCCGCCGATCGGGATGATCAGCAGCACGCCGAGCAGCAGCGACGCGGCGACGATCAGCCAGAACACCAGCTTCGCCTCGGTGGTGACCAGAAGCACGATCAGCACGATCAGCGCGATGCCGAGGGCGGCGTTGATGATGTGGCGGCCGCCGATCATGATCGGCTTGCCCGACATGCGGCCGTCGAGCTTCAGGAAGGCGATGACCGAGCCGGTGAAGGTGATGGCGCCGATGGCGACGCCAAGGCTCATCTCGATCAGCGCCTGGGCGTGGATGTCGCCATTGGTGCCGATGCCAAAGCTTTCCGGCGCATAGATGGCGGCTGCCGCCACCATGACGGCGGCAAGGCCGACCAGCGAGTGGAAGGCGGCGACCAGCTGCGGCATCGAGGTCATGGCGATGCGGCGCGCGGTGACCGCGCCAACGCCGCCGCCGATGGCCAGACCAAGCACGATCAGCCCGAAGCGCCCGGCAGACGGAGTTGCCAGCGCCAGCGTGGTGGCAATGGCGATACCCATGCCGATCATGCCGTATAGATTGCCCTGGCGGCTGGTGGTCGGATGCGACAGGCCGCGCAGCGCCATGATGAACAGGACGCCGGAGACCAGATAAAGGAAGGACGCAAAGTTGGCGTTCATGTTACTTCAAAGCCTCCACCGAACCGCTGTCGAACTCGACGCCAACAAATTGCGGATAAACCTCACGCATGATCTCGACCTGCTGCTGTTCATTGACCCGCAAGAGGTACCATTCGCCCTCATCCATGAATGCAAGCGTCTGCGACGTCGCCTTGAACTTGCCCTTGTCGCCTGCGTCCATGATTGTCTCGGTCGGGATCAGCACATAGGGTTCGCCGGTTTCCAGCTCGCGATACTCGGCCTTCGCCAGATCCATGCTGAAGTCCTCGATCTTGACCTCGGCCAACGCCTTCGCCATCTGCTCGATGACCACTTCGCGCAGCTTGGCGACATCTATGCCGCCCTTGTTCGCGATAAAGCCGAGGACCTTCGGCGGAATGGTCTTGGTCACGGCCGCATAGTCAGCGCCGTGCATCGCGGCATCGAATGTGGCTACCGTGTCGGCAAGGCCCGAGCGTTCGCTGTCCGTCAGCGGACGCGCGGCAACGATGCCGCTCGCAAAAGCGAGCGCCAGTGCCACCACGATGAGCCGTGCGATCCCTCTCATGTCAGGGCCGCCTACTTGGCGCTTTCTTTCTTCTTGTACATGGCCAGCATGCGCTGGGTGACTAGGAAGCCGCCGAAGATGTTGACCGAGACCAGCATCAGCGCGACGAAGCCGAAGCCCGTGGCAATGCCGGAGGCCGAGATGCCGACAGCCAAAAGCGCGCCGACGACGATGACCGAGGAGATGGCGTTGGTGACGGCCATCAGCGGCGTGTGCAGCGCGGGCGTCACCGACCAGACGACATAATAGCCGACGAAGATCGCCAGAATGAAGATGGCGAAGCGGAAGACGAAGGGATCGATAGCGCCGCCGGACAGCGCGTGCGCGGCATCACCCGCCGCATCGGCGCCACCGGGCGCATTGGCGAGGTTCTGCACTGCCAGGCGAACGGCGGCACTGGCCTGGTCGAGCTGGTCGAGGGCCTTCTGCAAGGTCTGATCCATCACGCGATTCCCTTCGGCTTGGCGGCGGACTTGCTGGCTGCGGCTTTCTTCGGCGCCACCTTCTTGGGTGCTGCGTCGGCGACCATGGTCTTGGCCGGGATCGCCGCCGGTTCGACATGCGGCTCAACCGCCGTCTTGGCGAAGGCCGGATGCACGACTTTACCGCCATCGGTCAGCATCGTTGCCTTGACCAGGTCATCGTCGCGGTTGATGGCGAGCGTCTTCGTTGTCTTGTCGACCAGTGTTTCGAGGAAAGCGAACAGGTTCCTGGCGTAGAGCAGCGAGGCCGATGCGGCGACGCGGCCAGGCACATTGAGGTGTCCGACGATCTTCACATTATTGGCCGTGGTCACCACCTGGCCTGGAACCGCGCCTTCGACATTGCCGCCGCGCTCGACGGCAAGGTCGACGAGCACCGAGCCCGGCTTCATCGAGGCGACCATCGCTGCCGACACCAGCTTCGGCGCGGGACGGCCGGGGATCAGCGCGGTGGTGATGACGATATCCTGCTTGGCGATGTGTTCTGCGGTCAGGGCAGCCTGCTTGGCCTGATATTCCTTGGACATTTCCTTGGCGTAGCCGCCGGCGGTCTCAGCCGCCTTGAACTCCTCGTCCTCGACGGCGAGGAACTTTGCGCCGAGCGACGCGACCTGTTCCTTGGCGGCGGGGCGCACGTCGGTGGCGGTGACGACCGCACCCAGCCGGCGCGCGGTGGCGATCGCCTGCAGGCCGGCGACGCCGACGCCCATGATGAAGATCTTCGCCGCCGGCACCGTGCCTGCCGCCGTCATCATCATCGGCAGCGCGCGGTCATATTCCGATGCGCCGTCGATCACCGCCTGGTAGCCGGCAAGGTTCGCCTGGCTGGACAGGACGTCCATCGATTGGGCGCGGGTGATGCGCGGCATGAATTCCATCGAGAAGGCGGTGACGCCGGCCTTGGCCAGGGCAGCGACCGCGGCGTCGTTGCCATAAGGGTCCATGATGGCTATGACCGCCGCGCCGGATTTGTAGCCCTTCAGCTCGGCATCGGTGGGACGGCGCACCTTCAGCACCACATCCGCCCGGCCCGCATCCGCAGCCTTGCCGATCACAGCACCGGTCTTGGCAAATTCCTCGTCGGGAATGCGCGACCGGGTGCCGGCGCCGGTCTCGACGATCACGTCGAACCCCAACGCCGCAAGCCGCTTCACCGTATCGGGCGAAGCGGCAACGCGCGGCTCGTTGGCGTCGAGCTCACGAGGGATGAAAACCGTCTGTCCCACCGCATGATCCTTTCGGCTGGAACCTGTTTGCGCAACATGGCGGCCGGAACACCGGCGGCCTTCGGGCAAAGGGTCTGAAAGTCTATCGCAGAATGAAGGCGCCGACGGCCAGGATCAGCAGGAAAAGGATGGTCGCCGAGAAGAAGCCGCCTGCAAAGAAGCCGAAAGCCATGGCCAAGAGCAGGGCGCCGCAAAACAGCGAGCCATATTTGGCCAGCGCCAGAAAGCCATTATAGGTGCGGTCGTGCTCGGCATAGTCCATCTTCGCGCCCAGTTCGACAGGACCGGTCGGCGTGTGCTCAGCCATAGGAATACCCCTTCGAAGACATCTTTGAGGCACATAGCGAAAAGCCGGGCCAAGAGCAATGGCAGGATTGCCGCACGGCCGGCGACAACAGCCTCAAAGGAATGTTGAAAGCCGGCGATCCGGGCTTGAGGATTTCGCGGGGTCAGCCGGCGAGATGGGGGAACAGGCCGAGCAGTCCGACAACGATCAGATAGAGCGCGACGATATAGTTGAGGAGCCGCGGCATCACCAGGATCAGCACGCCGGCAATCAGTGAGATCAGCGGGGTGAGTGCGAGCTGGGAGATGTGCATGTCGGTTTCCTTTCGATGGGCGCGTCGGAGTCGCGTCATCCAGAACGCCGAAGCGGCCGGAAAGCTCCTCACGCCGCGCTAAATTGCGCAGGCTTGGCTGAATTACGCTGCTTCGCGGAAATATTTGGCGGTGGGCAGGATGGTCAGCGGCGCCAGCTCGCCTGCCGGCGCCTTGGCAAACAGCATACGCCGCTCCAGCGCCGTCGACTGGAAGAAGGGGAAGCGGTGCAGCGTCGGCGCCATGTTCTGCTCGCAGATCGATTCATAGAAGAAGATCGGCATGGTGAAAGGCGGATAGAGGCGCGGTTCGCCGACCTGCACCGAACCGAAGATGCGATGGTAGAACGCCGTGTGCTCTTCGCGGATCATCGAAATGCAGCTGGTGGCGTTGAAGAAGGTGTTGGCGATGACCGCCAGACGCAGCGTGACATAGGGCAGGGCCCGGTGGGCCGACGACATTTGCGGATCGATCGCCAGCCGGCTCGGGTCGATGAAGGTTTCGCCGCGCGCCAGCCGCAACAGCAGCCGGTCGCCGAAAACCGTCATGATCGGCGCTTCGGGGCTCTCGCGGGTCAGGTGGTGGAGCCTGACGGTGCTGACCAGCTCGCCGTCCATGAAGACGCCGAAGCAGTAGCAATTGCGCGCCTCGTCAAGATGATCGGCGAGCTTCTGTTCGACGATGGTGTCAAGCAGGCCATGCGAGTGAAAAGCCTTGTAGCGCAGCCGGTAGACGGCTTCGAGATCCTCGCCGCTTTCGCAGCGCCGGTATTCGATGCGCTCCAGAACGTCGAGCACATTGCGGGCAAACAGTGAAATCGGCTCGGATTTGACTGCCGCACCCGAAGGCAGGCCTGACTGATGCGTGTCCATTACTTCCCCTCGTACCGCCGCAGGAGAACAATACCGGACGACCGCAGGAACAAGAAGATGAAACTTAAATCGTCTGCGTTTACTGAACGTTAACCTTAACAATCGGTTAACGCCTAAACAATACAACGCCTTTTAAACGGGCTTTTCAAGCGCGAATTAATCACGGAAAAGTCAGGGCGTGGCGAGTTTTGCCACCGGTCGCAGCTCCGCGGCGAAAGGCCAGGTCACATTAGACATGGTCTCGATGCCCGAGGCGCTGAGTGCTGCGCCAAACAGGAAGCCCTGGACAAGATCCGGCTTCACCGAATGCACCAGGATCTTCAGCTGTTCGAAGGTTTCCACCCCTTCGATGGTGACGGTCAACCCGAGCACCCGGGTCAGGTCGACAATGCCTTTCAAAAGGTCGAGCGAGCGCTTGTTCTGGGTCACGTCCATCAGGAACGAACGGTCGATCTTGATCTTGTCGAGCGGCAGCTTGTGCAGATAGCTCAGGCTGGAATAGCCGGTGCCGAAATCGTCGAGCGCGATGCGCACGCCAAGCTGCTTCAGCTCTTCGATATACTGGCGTGTCAGCGACTTGTCGTCGAGCAGGGCGGTTTCGGTGACTTCGATCTCGAGGCGGCCGGCGGCGAGCCCCGAACTGGCGAGCGCATCGCGAACCTTCTGGACGACGTCGCGGTTGCGGAAATCCTTGGCCGACAGGTTGACCGAGACGCTGGTATGGCTTGGCCATTTGGCGCATTCGACGCAAGCGGCCTCGAGCACGAACGTGCTGATCTCGGAAATGATGCCCATCTCCTCGGCCAGCGGAATGAAGACGCTGGGCGAAACCGGCCCGAGATCGGGATGATCCCAGCGGCACAGCGCCTCGCAGCTGGCGATGCGCATGGTGCTCATCGCCACGATCGGCTGATAGACCACCCGCAGCGCCTTGCCCTCAACGGCGGTGCGCAGGTCCGCCTTCATCAGCTGGCGGTTGCGGAACGCCGCATCCATCGCGGCCTCGAACAGCCGCCAGTTGTTCTTGCCGAGTTCCTTGGCCTTGTAGAGCGCGAGATCGGCCTTGACGATCATGGCGTCGACATCGGTGTCCTCGACCCTCGACAGCACGGCGCCGGCGCTGGCTTGGATGCGCAGGCCGTGGCCGGCGACATCGACCTCGCCCTGCAGATCGGCAAAGACCTGGTCGAGCAGGCCGGTCAGATGGCTCTCGTCCTCGACGCGGTCGAAGAAGATCATGAACTCGTCGCCGCCGAAGCGGCTGACATTGACACCTTGCCCGGCGACGGCCGCCAGGCGTTCGGCAACGGCATAGATCAGTCCATCGCCAACCGGATGGCCGAGCGTGTCGTTAACGCTCTTGAAATCGTCGAGATCGAGCACGGCCAGCGCGCACAGGCGGTCGCGGCTGCCCGACGCCATGGCTTCGCCGACCAGCTCATGGAAATAGGCGCGGTTCGGCAGGCCGGTGAGGCTGTCAAAGCGCGCCATGAAGCGGATCTTTTCTTCCGCCTCGACGCGGGCGGTGACGTCTTCAAAGGTGATGACGCCGAGGTCCTGACTGCCTTCGCGCGCCGAGAACTCGAAGTACTGGCCATTCGAGAAGGAGACCAGCACCTTGCGGTCGCGGCCCTCGCGCAGTGCGCGCGTCAGCTGCGCCTCGACATAGCGGCAATCCTTGGGCGCCAGCATGCCGCCGGCAACGCCGCGCATCAGCAGGGAATGGATCGATCGGCCGAGCAGCTGGTCGGGCGAGCGCAGCGACATCAGAAGCGCGGCTTCGGCATTGCCGACGACGACCTTGCCGTCGGGGCCGAGCATGACCAGGCCATGCGACATGGTGTTGAGCGCGCGGTTGAAGCGCTCGGCGAGCCGCGCCGCCGTCTTGCGCTCCGAAATGGCGTTGAACAGCACGGTGCGGACGTGGCTGGCCATGCGGGTGATGATGAAGATGAACGGTACGATGTAGAGGCCGAGGATGAAATCGCCGACATGGCCCTTGAGCATCAGCCCGACCGCGATCGGCATCACGACCGTGAAGGCCTGCACCGCGACCATGGTCTTGGAACCGTAATTGCGGCCGACGATGGTCACCGTCGAGCCCATTATGACGGCAATGGCAGCGCTTTCGCCGAAGACATCGGGAATGAGATAGATCGAGGTAAAGCAGAAAAGCCCCATGAAGAAGGCCTGGATGGTGCCGCCAACCAGGTAGTAGCGCTCCCACTTCTTGGCCTGCTCATAGGTCTCGAAACTGCCTATCCGCAGTCCTTTGCGGATGCCGTAATAACGGTAAAGGCCGGCCGCAAGCATAAGCGCGGCCAGTGCAAGATAGGCCGGGTGCCCTGAGGTAAAAAAGACGAGAATACCGATAAGGCCGTGGCAAAACGCGCCAATCAGCAGGATCCCGGGATCGTTGAACAACGATCGCACGAACCCAGCATAGACGTCCTCACCTATCTCTGCGGCTTTGTTTTCTTGCATGGCCTGCGGTGTCGCACGAACCGCAGTCATGGCACATTCGCCTTAAGAAAGGTTTAGAGATGCCGTTTCGGCGTCTGCCGTCAAGTCGGCTACCCCGGCGTAAGCCGGGGAAATTCTTGTTCAGGTAAACAAGGCGTCACTCCGCGGCCTGAAGTTCAGGCCGCGCCGGCGTGTTGGCCAGCCGCTCGACAAGCCTTTTGCGCTCGCCATCGGCCTTTTCGGCGCTGGACTGCCGGACATGGCCATAGCCGCGAATGAGCGCCGGCACCGAGGCCAACGCCACGGCGGCCTCGATCCTGCCTGGCGCAAGTGCGGCAGCGATAAGCTCCAGATCGGCCTCGTAGCGGGCCAGAAGCTGGCGCTCCATGCGCCGCTCGGCGCTGTAGCCGAACACGTCGAAAGCCGTGCCGCGCAAGCCTTTCAGCGCCGCCAGAAGGCGAAAACCCTTCATCATCCACGGGCCGAAGCTCGATTTCTTCGGCTTGCCGTCATTGCCGCGCTTGCCCATGATGGGGGGCGCCAGATGAAACTCGAGCTTTTCGTAGCTCTGGAACTGCTTTGACAGTTCGGTGGCGAAGGAGCCGTCGGTGTAGAGCCGTGCCACCTCATATTCGTCCTTGATCGCCATCAGCTTGAACAGGTTTTTGGCCGCCGCCTCGGTCACCGCGGTCGAGCCGGGCACGGCCTTTGCCTCGGCGGCACGCAAAACGGCCAGTTTTTGGGCGTAGCGACGGCCATAGGCGGCGTTCTGATAGGCGGTGAGGAACGCAACGCGGCGGGCGATCACGTCGTCCAGCGTCTCGGCGACATCGGCGGCCTTGCCCGGCTGGGCGATGAGGCTGCGCACGAAATCCGGCTGGTGCGCGGCGCGACGGCCCCAGCGGAATGCGGCGATGTTCATTGCCACTGCTTCGCCGTTCAATTCGATAGCCTTTTCAACAGCCTGCGCCGACAGCGGCAGCCCGCCATGCTGGAAGGCGAAGCCGAGCATGAACATGTTGGCGCCGAGCGAATTGCCGAACAATTGCGTGGCGGTGCGCGTGGCATCGAAGAAATGCGCCTTGTCGTCGCCGGCAGCAGTGCGGATCGCCTTCTTCAGCCGCTCGATCGGCAGCGAGAAATCGGCCGAGCGGGCGAATTCGCCGGGCATGATCTCGGCGGTGTTGGCAAGGAAGATGGTATGGCCTTCGCGCACCGCGCCAAGCACCTTCTTGGCGCCGGATACGACGAGATCGCAACCCAGCACCAGGTCGGCTTTGCCTGCCGAAACGCGGATGGCATGGATGTCGTCCGGGGTGCGGGCGATGCGGACATGGGTGAACACCGAACCGCCCTTCTGGGCGAGGCCGGCCATGTCGATCATGCCGCAGCCCTTGTCCTCGAGATGGGCTGCCATGCCGAGCACCGCGCCGATGGTGACGACGCCGGTGCCGCCGACGCCGTCGATGATCGCCGCCCAACCCTCGCTGCCAAGCGGGAATTCGGTCGGGACCGGCACGCCGTCGAGCGGATCGGTCCGCCCGGCAATGCCTTCGGCCTTGCGGACCTTGGCGCCGTGCACGGTGACGAAGGACGGGCAGAAGCCGTTGACGCAGGAGAAATCCTTGTTGCAGCTCGACTGGTCTATTCTGCGCTTGCGGCCGAACTCGGTCTCGACCGGCTGGATCGAGACGCAGTTCGACTGCACGCCGCAATCGCCGCAGCCCTCGCAGACCAGCTCGTTGATGAACACCCGCTTGTCCGGATCCGGAAAGGTGCCGCGCTTGCGGCGGCGGCGTTTTTCGGCCGCACAGGTCTGGTCGTAGAGCAGCACCGAGACGCCTTTGACGTCGCGCAGCTGGCGCTGGACGAGATCGAGGTCGTCGCGGTGATGGATGGTGGCGCCGTATGGAAACTCGGCCTTGCCGGCATATTTGTCCGGTTCGTCGGTGACGATGGCGATGCGCTCGACGCCTTCGGCGCGCACTTGCCTGGCGATCATGTCCACCGTCAGGCCGCCCTCATGCGGCTGGCCGCCGGTCATGGCGACGGCGTCGTTGTAGAGGATCTTGTAGGTGATGTTGGCATCGGTCGACAGCGCGAAGCGGATCGCCAGCGCTCCGGAGTGATTGTAGGTGCCGTCGCCGAGATTCTGGAAAATGTGGTCGCGCTTGGAGAAAGGCGCCTGGCCCACCCATTGCGCGCCCTCGCCGCCCATGGCGGTGAAGCCGACCGTGTTGCGGTCCATCCACAGCGCCATGAAATGGCAGCCGATGCCGGCGGCGGCGATCGAGCCGTCAGGCACCTTGGTCGAGGAATTGTGCGGGCAGCCGGAGCAGAAGAACGGCGTGCGCGAACCGATATCGCTGGTGTCGGCAAGCATCGCCTGGAACTGGCGCAGCTTGCCCACCTTCGCGGCGATCTCTTCCGAGGGACCGATGGTGCGCAGGATCCGTTCGCCCAGCGCAATGGCGATCTCGTTGGGGTCGAGCGCGCCCTTGGCCGGGAACAACCAGTCGCCGCGCTCGTCCTTCTTGCCGACGATGACCGGCTGGGTGGCGGTGCCATAGAGGTTTTCGCGCAGCTGCACCTCGATCAGCGAGCGCTTCTCCTCGACGACGACGATAGTGTCGAGGCCGCGGGCGAATTCGGAGATATGCTGCAGGTCGAGCGGCCACGGGCAGCCGACCTTGAACAGGCGGATGCCGATGCGGTTGGCGGCGGCCTCGTCGACGCCGATGTCTTCCAGCGCCTGGCGGACATCGAGATAGCTCTTGCCCAGCGTGATGATGCCGAGCTTCGGGTTACGGCCGCCCGAATAGACGATGCGGTTCAGGCCATTGGCATGGATGAAGGCCGAAGCGGCGGCGCGCTTGTGTTCATGCAGGCGCTCCTCCTGGCCGAGCATGTCGATCTCATGGCGGATGTTGAGGCCGCCGGGCGGCAGGTCGAACTCCGGCACCACGATGTTCAGCCGCTCGAGCGCGGCGTCGACGGAAGCGGTCGATTCGATGTTGTCCTTGACGCATTTGATCGCCGCCCAGGTGCCGGCAAAACGCGACATGGCAAAGCCGTAAAGCCCGTAGTCGATGATCTCCTGGACGCCGGCCGGGTTGAGAATCGGCACCATGGTGTCGACGAACAGGAATTCGGTGGCGTGCGCATTGGTCGAGGATTCGGCCATGTGGTCGTCGCCCATCAAAGCGAGCACACCGCCATGCTTCGACGATCCGGCGAGGTTGGCGTGCCGGAAGACATCGCCCGAACGGTCGACGCCCGGCCCCTTGCCGTACCAGACCGAAAACACCCCGTCATGCGTGCCTTCGCCCAGCAATTCCGTCTGCTGCGAGCCCCAGCAGGCGGTGGCGGCAAGCTCCTCGTTGAGGCCGGGCTGGAAGACGATATCGGCCTGCGCCAGCTGCTTTTTCGCCCGCCACAGCTGCATGTCGAGACCGCCGAGCGGCGAGCCGCGATAGCCGGAGACGAAGCCTGCCGTGTTGAGACCGGCGCGGCGGTCGCGCTCGCGCTGCATCAACAGCATGCGGATGACCGCCTGCGCGCCGGACAGGAAAATGCGCTCCTTGCCAAGATCGAACTTGTCGTCGAGCGCGACGTCATGCAGCGTCATCAGGCATTTCCTCTGCGGAGGCGGCGGCGGGGGGCGCAGCCAACGTAGGAGTGAGATGGCGCAGTCTTTCTCTGCTTGCAAGGCAGGTCAAACGAAATCGAAAGTACCAGGCAGAGCGGCGCGTCAGGCTTTCGGGCAATCCGGCTTCGGCTCGTTCGGCAGCTTGCCGTCGGGATGGCCGGCGAGATCCGGGTTGGCGGTGTAGAGCTGGTCGACGACCAAGGGACGGTCGGGCAAGATCGACTGGTCCTCGCTCGAGATCAGTGTGGTGTCGATCTTCTGCAGCTCCGTGCCGTCGGAACCCTTGATGCTGATCGAAATCGCGTAAGGCTTGTCCTTGACGATGCAGGTCAGCGCCGGGCTCTCCAGGCTCACCTTGTCGAGCTTCGGCCAGACCTTCTGCTCGACCACCAAAGGCGCGCCACCGGCCGGATTCTGGAAGCTGGCAACGGCAACCTGGCCTTCGCCCATCGGCTGCAAGGGGCGCAGCGTCACGACATAGGTGGCCCGGGCAAGACGGTAGTTGAAGACGACGACCTTGCCGGAAACCTCGAACAGTTTGCCATCGCCGCCGCTGTCGCGGCAGGCGCCGAGCGCAACGGCGGCGGTGAGTGCCGCGCCGACAAGGATCGAACGGAAAACTCTAGGCATTCTTGACCTCATGAGCCGCCGTGCGGCGGCGGCGATAGTGACGGCTTGCTTTCTGGCGGTTGCCGCACACAGCCATGTCGCACCAGAGGCGGCTGGAATTGCGGCTTCTGTCGACGAACAGCCAGCTGCAGTTGGGACAGATCCTGAGCCTGGCGACCGTGTCGTCGCGCAGCAGCGACAAGGCCGAAACCGCCAGCGCCGCCTCGAAGGCGATCGGCGTCGCCGGATCGCCGAACGGCCTTCCCGGCGCGCCGATTTCAGCCGGGCTGCGCTCCAGCCCGCCGGCGCAAGCCTTGAGAAAGGTGGCGAGATCGCCAGCGGCAAGCGCGCCTTTCGACACCGCGCCGCGAAACAGGCGGTCGGTCGTCTCGCGGATCGACAGCACCAAAGGTGCGATCCTGTCCGGCGCGCCCGCCTCCAGCCGCCTGCCGCCAAGCTCGGCGTCGCGAAAGCCGCTTGCGGCATCGGCAAAGCGCGCGATCTCGGCCGGATCGGCAAAACGGTCGAAGGTCTTTTCGGGATCGTTGCGCAACACCACGGTGTTGGCCGTGTCGAGCGCAAGCATGCCGCCGGTGAAGCGATGCGGAGTCCAGGATACCGTCATAGCAGAAATCTAACCGATAAATCGCGTTTGACAAGTTAGATTCTACGATGCAAACCTTGACCTGGGCGCGGCCTCCGCAGAGCTTTGTTGAGGCATGTCGTTGCCCCAAGACCGCTTTGCACTTTTGGGCGACATGCCCGGAAGGTCACCCATGCTCTAT
This sequence comes from Mesorhizobium sp. P2_B11, assembly GCF_056404855.1. Taxonomy (NCBI): domain Bacteria; kingdom Pseudomonadati; phylum Pseudomonadota; class Alphaproteobacteria; order Hyphomicrobiales; family Phyllobacteriaceae; genus Mesorhizobium; species Mesorhizobium sp. P2_B11. The sequence continues at coordinate 24,542 of NZ_JBFUDF010000012.1, read as the reverse complement.
TTCTTCCAGCAGGTGTTGAACGGGCTGCATTCGGGCGCGCTCTACGCGCTGCTTGCCTTCGGCTACGTGCTGACCAACGGCATCCTGCACCGCACCAACCTCGCCTATGGCGCGCTGTTCGCCTTTTGCGGCCAGACGATGATCCTCACCGTGGCCTTCGGCTATCAGGTGCTGTGGCTGACCTTGCTGGCGGCAGTGGTGCTCGGCGTCGTCACGGCTTTCCTCTATGCCGCGCTGATCGGCCACGTGCTGTCGCGCAGCGTCTTCGAACCGCTGGCCGACCGTACGCCCAACGCGATCGTGGTCACGACGCTCGGCATCCTGCTGGTGCTGTCGGAATCAAGCCGCATTGCCGCCGACACGCATGATTGGTGGTTGCCGCCGATGCTGGCGCAGCCCATCGTTTTCGCGCAAGGCGCCGGCTTCCAGGCGACGCTGACGCTCATCCAGCTCATCGACTGCGCGATTGTTCTGGCGGCAATCATGCTCGCCGCATGGGCGTTCGCCCGCTCAGGTTTCGGTCGCCGCTGGCGCGCCGTCTCCGACGATCCCCACGCCGCCGCCCTGTGCGGCGTCGATGTGCGCAAGGTGTTCCGGCACGCGGTGCTGTTCGGCGGTTTCTGCGCCGCACTGGCCGGCGTCATGGCCGCCCTCTACTACGGCAATGTCAGCTTCGGCTCCGGCCTCGTCTACGGTCTGAAAATCCTCTTCGTCACCGCAGTGGGCGGCTATCTCTCGCCGCCGCGCGCCGCGCTCGGTGCGGCCGCCTTCGGCATGGCGGAGTCGCTATGGGCCGGCTATTTCCCGATCGAATGGCGCGATGGCTGGATGTATCTGTTCCTGGTCGCGGCACTCGTGCTGATCGGTCCCGGCCGCGACCAGCAGAAGATCGCCTGATCGCCGCATCCGGCATCAGACTTTGGTTGCATGACGCAGCCGCCGGGCGGCGCTTTTGTCCCCGCCTCTCGTCACAACGGCGTTGATCGCGCCTATGCCATGTTGACCCGCCGAACCACGCGCGGCATACCGTTGGGCCACAGCGGCGCGACGGAAAATAAGGGGAGCCGGCGCGCCTTCGACACCAGGGAGGAATGCATGGCAGGGCTGCTCGCTCTATCCAGGACGATTGACCGTATGAACGAGTTCATCGGCAGATGGATATCGTGGCTGATCCTGGTGGCAATCCTGGTCAGCGCCGGCAATGCCATCATCCGCAAAATCTTCGACATCTCGTCGAACGCCTGGCTGGAACTGCAGTGGTACCTGTTCGGCGCCGCCTTCATGCTGGCCGCCGCCTACACGCTGAAGCAGAACGACCACATCCGCATCGATATCGTCTACGGCATGTTCTCGCGCCGCGTGCAGCACTGGATCGACCTGCTCGGCCACCTGTTCTTCCTGATGCCGTTCGTGACGCTGATGGTGATCTATTTCGTACCCTACGTGTCGCTGTCGTACCGTAGCGGCGAAATGTCGAACAATTCCGGTGGCCTGATCATCTGGCCGGCCAAGGCGATCCTGCTCGTCGGCTTCTTCCTGCTGGCGCTGCAAGGCGTCTCCGAGATCATCAAGAAGATCGCCATCATGCGCGGCGACATGGATGATCCAAATCCCTTCATATCGGCGCATGAGCAGGCCGAGCTCGATGCGAAAAACCTCGCCGAAGAAGCCAAGGCGCTCGCCCAGGAGACGCGCCCATGATCGAGTTCATCGCCCAGAACATGGCGCCGATCATGTTCGCCTCGTTGATCATCTTCCTGCTGATCGGCTATCCCGTCGCTTTCTCGCTTGCCGCGAACGGCCTGATGTTCTTCTTCATCGGCGTCGTTTTGTCGCCCTATTCGGGCGGCTCGATCAACCTGGCCTGGCCGCTGCTGCACGCTTTGCCCGACAATTTCTACGGCAGCCGGGTGATGTCGAACGACACGCTCCTGGCGATCCCGTTCTTCACCTTCATGGGCATCGTGCTTGAGCGATCAGGCATGGCCGAGGACCTGCTCGACACGATCGGCCAGCTGTTCGGGCCGATCCGGGGCGGTCTCGCCTATGCCGTGATCTTCGTCGGCGCGCTGCTGGCTGCCACCACCGGCGTGGTGGCAGCGTCGGTCATCGCCATGGGGCTGATCTCGCTGCCGATCATGCTGCGCTATGGCTATGACCGCCGGCTGGCGGCCGGTGTCATCGCCGCCTCGGGCACGCTGGCGCAGATCATCCCGCCTTCGCTGGTGCTGATCGTGCTGGCCGATCAGCTCGGCCGCTCGGTCGGTGACATGTATGCCGGCGCGCTGATCCCTGGCCTGGTCCTGACCGGCCTCTATGCGCTCTATATCCTGATTACGTCGATCGTCCGGCCGAAATGGGTGCCGGCGCTGCCGCTGGAGGCGCGCACGCTGGGCCACGGCGTCCTGTCGCTTGTGGCGGCGCTGCTGGTGACAGTCGCGGTTTCCTATGCGGCCTATCGCTATCTCGCACCGGCGCATGGCGACAATGCCGACATTCTCGGCGCCACTGTCGGCGTACTGTTCATCTACATCGTGGCGATTGCCGACAAGCGCCTGAACATCAACATGATGTCCAGGCTGGCGCAGCAGGTGATCATCGTTTTGATCCCGCCGCTGGCGCTGATCTTCCTGGTGCTGGGCACCATCTTCCTCGGCATCGCCACGCCGACCGAAGGCGGCGCCATGGGTTCCGTCGGCGCCTTGATCATGGCGGCGGCCAAGGGACGGCTGTCGCTCGACGTGATCAAGCAGGCGCTGACCTCGACGACGCGGCTGTCGTCTTTCGTGCTGTTCATCCTGATCGGCGCGCGGGTGTTCTCGCTCACCTTCTACGGCGTTAACGGCCACATCTGGGTCGAGCATCTGCTGACGTCGCTGCCGGGCGGCGAGGTCGGCTTCCTGATCGGCGTCAACATCCTGGTCTTCGTGCTCGCCTTCTTCCTCGATTTCTTCGAGCTCGCCTTCATCATCGTGCCGCTGCTGGCGCCGGCCGCCGACAAGCTCGGCATCGACCTGATCTGGTTCGGCGTGCTGCTTGGCGTCAACATGCAGACCTCCTTCATGCATCCGCCCTTCGGCTTTGCGCTGTTCTACCTGCGTTCGGTTGCCGCCCGCGTGCCCTATCTCGACCGCCTCACCGGCAAGCAGATCGCGCCGGTCACCACCGGCCAGATCTATTGGGGCGCGGTGCCCTTCGTCTGCATCCAGGTGATCATGATCGGGCTGACCATCGCCTTCCCGCAGATGGTGATGCACTACAAGGGCGCGGCCGTCGATCCGGGTACGATCGAGATCAAACTGCCGGACATGCCAGGCCTTGCGCCACTCGGCACGCCACCGCCTGCCGATGGCGGCGCATCTCCCGCGGCGCCACCCTCGAACGATCTGTCGCAGCCGCCGAACTTCGGCGAGACGCCGCCGGCCAGTCCAGCACCGCCGGCGACGGATCTGTCCAAGCCGCCGAGCTTCAACTGATGCCGCATGGGGATAAAGCGATGAGAGCCGTGCGGCTGGAAGCGGTGGGCAGCATCGCGCTGCGGGAAGTCGACAAGCCCGTCGCGGGACCGCAGGACGTTCTGGTGCGCGTCGAAGCCTGCGGCGTTTGCGGCACCGACCGTCACCTCCTCCACGGCGAATTCCCTTCGAGCCCGCCGGTGACGCTTGGTCACGAATTCTGCGGCATCGTCGAGGCCGTCGGAGAAGCGGTTTCCGGCATAGCCGTCGGTAACCGCGTCACCGGCGATCCCAACATCTCATGCGGGCGCTGCAGCCATTGCCGGGCCGGCCGCGTCAATTTGTGCAGCAATCTCAGGGCCATTGGCATCCATCGTGACGGCGGCTTCGCCGACTATGTCGTGATGCCGCAGAGCCAGGCCTTCCTTCTGCCTGCGAACCTCAAACCCACGCATGGCGCCTTCTGCGAGCCGCTGGCGTGCTGCCTGCATGCTGTCGATCTCGCCGGCATCAGGCCCGGCGCTTCGGTGGTGGTGCTCGGCGGCGGCGTCATCGGTCTGCTCACCGTGCAATTGGCCAGGCTCGCGGGAGCCGCGACAATCATCCTGTCGACGCGGCAAGCCTCCCGCCGGGCGCTCGCCGAAGAGCTCGGCGCAACGGCGACGATCGACCCGAGTACCGTTGACCCGATCGAGGCGATCGCCGGACCAGCCGGGCTTGTGCCCGGCGGGGTCGATGTGGTGCTCGAATGCGCCGGCGTCCCCGATACCGTCGAACAGTCGATGCGACTGGCGAAGGCGGGCGGCACGGTGGTGATTGTCGGCGTGATGCCGCAAGGCGTAAAGGTGCCCTTCGAACCGTTCGACCTCTTGTTTCGCGAACTGAAGCTTCTCGGCTCGTTCATCAACCCCTTCACCCACAGGCGGGCCGCGGACCTTGTTGCGTCCGGCGCTATCGAGATCGACAAGCTCATCTCAAGACAGGTCGGCCTGGAGGAAGCCCCCTCGGTGATCGCCAATCCGGCTGCCCCCGGCGAGGTCAAGGTGCTGGTGGTGCCGGGCAGGGGTTGAGCCGCGCGGCCTGACACAAGCCGGGCGAAGAAAAACCCCGGGCGAGCCGCCCGGGGTTTCTTTGAACGCGGCCAGTGCGCCTACAGCTTGCCGTTGCGCTGCTGGACCATCATGAAGGTGTCGTAATTATACTCGGCCACCTGCGCCCAGAGATAGTGCTCCTTGCGGAAGCCCTTGATCGAGTCCCAGATCTTCTTGAACTGGGCGTTGCTGGCTTCCATTTCGGCGTAGACTTCGTTGGCCTTCTCGAAACAGGCGGCCATGATGTCCTGGCTGAACGGGCGCAATTTCGCGCCGCCGGCCACCAGCCGCTTCACTGCCGCAGGATTGAGATAGTCGTATTTCTGCAGCATGTTGGCGTCCGCCGCCTGCGCGGCGGTGTGCACCAGCGATTTGTAGGCCGGCGAAAGCTCTTCATATTTCGCCTTGTTGAACATCAGATGGACGGTCGGGCCGCCTTCCCACCAGCCGGGATAGTAGTAGTAGGGCGCGACCTTGTAGAAGCCGAGCTTCTCGTCGTCATAGGGGCCGACCCATTCGGCGGCGTCGATGGTGCCTTTTTCCAGCGCCGGATAGATGTCGCCACCGGCGATCTGCTGCGGCACGACGCCGAGCTTCGAGACAACTTTGCCGGCAAAGCCGCCAATGCGCATCTTGAGGCCGGACAGGTCGGCGACGGTGTTGATCTCCTTGCGGAACCAGCCGCCCATCTGCACGCCGGTGTTGCCGCCGGGCAGGCCGAAAAGACCTTGCGTGGCGAGAAACTCGTTGAACAGGTCGATGCCGCCGCCATGGTAATGCCAGGCGTTCATGCCGCGTGCATTGAGCGAGAACGGCACCGCCGCACCCAGCGCCCATGTCGGGTCCTTGCCCCAGTAATAGTATGACACCGTGTGGCAGGCCTCGACGGTACCGGCAGTGGTGGCGTCGGCGGCCTGCAGGCCTGGCACCAGTTCGCCGGAGGCAAAGACCTGGACCTGGAAATTGCCGTCGGTCGCCTCCGACAGCATCTTGGAGAAGACCTCCGCGCCGCCATAGATCGTATCGAGCGATTTCGGGAAGGACGATGCCAGCCGCCACGTCACTTTCGGATTGGATTGGGCGATTGCCGGTGCGGCAAGCGTGGCGGCCGCCGCCGCGGCGCCCACGCCGGTGACCCCGGCCTTGCGGATGAATGAACGACGATCCATGCAGTTCCTCCCTATTGGACCAACAAACCGATATCAGGGACATCTCCTCACGCCCGGTATCGGTTTGCCCGAAACAATACACGGGCAAGGGGTCGAGTCCAGCATGGCAGCGGATTTGACGGCGGCGCGGGCGACAAATCCGCAGGCTTGGCGCCCGGTCTGCAACTATAGTCTAACGTTTATCGCGTGGCCCATGCGAGGCGGTGAAACTTGCCATGGAAAAGCGCCTTCGGATCGCCTATTTTGCAGGCACAATAGCTTATTCGCTTCGCGTCAAAGGGAATCCGGACCCAAAATGCACCAACCGCTCGTCGCCATATCGACCGACGTCCGTCAGTTCGACAACTACACCTGGCATGCCGCCCCGCAGCAATATATCGAGGCGGCGCTTTCGGGCGCGGGCGTGTTTCCGCTGCTGGTGCCGTCCTTCGGCGACCGGCTCGATTTCGACGAATTGCTGTCGTCGGTCGACGGCGTCATGGTCACCGGCTCGAAGTCCAATGTGCATCCCTCGCTCTATGGCGGCGATGCCAGCGAGGCCAACGGCCCCTACGATCCGGCGCGCGATTCCACCACGCTGCCGCTGATCCGCAAGGCGATCGAGCGCGGCGTGCCGCTGCTTGCCATCTGCCGCGGCATCCAGGAGCTGAACGTGGCGCTGGGCGGTACGCTGGGCACCGAGATCCAGGAGCGCGAAGGCACGCTCGACCACCGCGCCCCGGTGAGCGACAACCAGGATGAACGTTTCGCCATTCACCAGACCATTTCGATCAAGCCCGGCAGCTGCCTGGCCGGCGTGTTCGGCGCCGGCGACATCAAGGTCAATTCGCTGCATCGCCAGGCCATCGACCGGCTCGGCTCGAAATTGCAGGTCGAGGCGGTTGCCGGCGACGGCACGGTCGAAGCGGTGTCGGTGAAGGACGCCCGCGCCTTTGCGGTGGGCGTGCAGTGGCACCCCGAATACTGGGTCAAGTCGGACAGCAACTCGGCCAAGATTTTCCGCGCTTTTGGCGATGCGGTGCGCCTGCATGCGGCGGCGAAAGCCGGCGCGCGGGCAGCAGCCGAGTAGTCGCGCGGTTCAGTTGCTGGATTGATCTGGACTGGCGGTCGTCGCCAGCGACAGCAATGGCGTGGCCGGCGCGTAGGATTCGTAACCGTCGCCATCGGCAACCGAGAAGGTGACGATCGGGTCGATGCCGTCGGCGCTGAAAGCCACCGTGCCGTCCTGCTCCTCGCGCCAGAACTTCGCCCGCTCGATGCCGGGCAGCAACCGGCGGCAATTCGGCGCCACCGTCAACAGCGACAGGCCATCGTTAATCGCGGCGCCGCGGGTAACCGCACAGTCGCCTTCGTCGCCATTGGCGACCAGCCTGAAGCTGGTGGACGGCGTGACCTCATCGGCAGCGCTTTGGCCAGCGCCACCGTGAAACAGCTGAACGCCGACGAACAGCGCTGCGGCGGCGATCAATACGGAAAGTGTCTTCATTCTGGTACTCATCCACGCATACGCCCCGGATGAATAATCATTTCAAAGGGTTAAGCTGACGTTAATAAATGTGGCGGTCGCCCCCCCGGCGTTAACCGGTCGCCTTCACATTGACAGTCTCCGGCACCGGCGTCAGCGGCCGGCGCTCGCTGAACCAGGACACCAGATTGTCGACGCACAGATCCGCCATGGCGCGGCGCGTGTGGTGCGAGGCCGACCCGACATGCGGCAACAACGAGGTGTTGGGCGCTTCGAGCAAGGCCTTGGGCACATTCGGTTCGTCGGCAAAGACATCGAGCCCGGCAGCCGCGATGGTGCCGTTGGCAAGCGCTGCCGCGAGCGCCGGCTCATCGACCGTACTGCCGCGGCCGATGTTGACGAACACGCCATTGGCGCCAAGCGCAGCCAGGACTTCGGCATTGACCGCCTTTTCGGTGGAAGCGCCGCCAGGCACCACGGAAATCAGCGTATCGACCGCTTCGGCAAGGCCCTTCAGCGTCGGGTGGTACTGGTAGGCGAGGCCTTCGACCTTGCGCCGGTTGTGGTAGGCGACCGGCAGCCCGAACGCCTCCAGCCGGCGTGCAATGGCCAGGCCGATGCGGCCCATGCCGAAAATGCCGACATGGCGGCCACGCAAGGTCAGCCGGCTCAGCGGATAGTTGCCCTTCTTCACCCAACTGCCGTCGCGMAGCCATTTCTCGGCCGTGTACAATTCGCGCACGGTGTTGAGCAACAGGCCGATCGTTGTGTCGGCAACCTCTTCGGTCAGCACATCGGGGGTGTTGGTGACCATGATGTTTTTCTTGGCCGCATGGACGGCATCGACGGAATCATAGCCGACGCCGAAAGACGCGATCAATTCGAGATTGGGCAAGGCATCCATCAATGCCGCGTTAACGCCGGCGAAGGACGCAATTGCGCGCACGTCACGGCGCATTTCGTCGGTGACCAGCGCTGGGTCTGCGCGTTCGATCTTGACCCTTCTAAAGGTGCGGTCGATGCGTTCGACCGCATGGTCGTTGAAATGCCCCGGCACCAGAACGGCGACGGAGTGCAACTGGTCAGGCTTGGTCATGCACGCTCCACCGGCTTGCCGGTCGACTGGCGCACATGCAGTTCCGGCTTGATCAGTTCTTGTGACGGCCGTACCGCCTGTCCATTCAACTTGTCGAGAAGCGCGCTGGCGGCACGCCGGCCGACCTCGCGCTGGCCATTCCAGACCGTGGTGAGCGCCGGTGTTGCGATGGCCGCCTCCTCGAGATCGTCATAGCCGGTGACCGAGATGTCGGCGCCCGGCACCAGGCCGGCGCGGGCAATGCCGTTCATCAGCCCTATGGCGACGAGATCATTCCAGCAGCAGGCGGCGGTTGGCTTGTCTTTCAGCGCCAAAAACTGTCCAGCCGCCTCGAACCCGCCCTGCTTGGTACGCGGCCCGGCAATGCGCCAGGACGGCCTGACCTCAAGCCCGGCGGCCTCCATGGCGTTGAGATAGCCCTGGTAGCGGTCGCGCCCGGTCGAGGTCTGGTCGGTGCCGCCGATCATGGCGATGCGCTTGTGGCCGAGGGAGATCAGATGATTGGTGGCAAGTGCGGTGCCATAGGCATCGTCGCCGCGAAACACCGGCACGTCGGCGCCCTCGACGGTGCGCGCGATCAGCACCGCCGGCAGGCCGTTTTCCTCGGCCATGACGATATCGGAAGCCGGCGTGCCGATGGCCGGCGACATGATGACGCCGTCGGCGCCGAGCTGCAGCAGCGTGTCGATGAAGGTGCGCTGCTTTTCCAGCTGGTCGTAATGGTTGGAGAGGATGAAGGTCTGCCGGCTGCGGTCGAGCTCGCTCTCGATCGAGCGCAGGATCTCGGCGAAGAACGGGTTCATGATGTCGTGGACGACGACGCCGACAATGCCCGAGCGCGAGGTGCGCAGCGAGGCGGCGCGGCGGTTGTAGATATAGCCGATGGCGCGGGCGTGTTCCTTGATGCGGTCGCGCGTGGAGCCGGCGACCAGCGGGCTGTCGCGCAGCGCCAGCGAGACCGTGGCCGTGGACACGCCGAGCGCATCCGCGATCGTCGAAAGCTTGATCTTCTGTGCCAGCCCTTCGCCCCCCCCGAGTTTTTAAATTTTTTAAATGCGGCGTTATGCCATCGGATTCGGAGCAAATCAAAGTTTTTTCGCCAGCGCCTCCGCCTCGACGTCGACAGTGGTGCGATTGCGCAGGCGCAGACGGTGCTCGCGATGGATGATGTAGAGGCCGCTGGCGACGATGATGGCAGCACCGACCAGCGTCCAGCGATCGGGGAACTGGTGGAAGATGATCCAGCCGGACAGGATCATCCAGACCATCTGCGAATAGGGGTACGGCGCCAGCGCCGTGGTGGTCGCCAGCCGGTAGGCCTGCACCAGCAGCCAGTGGCCGCCGGCGCCGAACACGCCGAGCATCACCAGGATCAACCAGTGCCAGCCATCCTGCGGCAGCCCATGCGAGAACGGCAGCATGGGCAACAGCAGTACGGCCGGCGCCAACGCCGAAAACAGGATCAGGCTTTCCGAGCTTTCGCTGGCCGACATGCGTCGCGTCATGATGACGTAAAAGGAGTTCGACAGCATCGAGCCGAGCGCGAAGAGATGGCCGACGCCGAACACGCCGACGCCCGGCCTTGTGATGACCAGCACGCCGACAAAACCCGTCAGGATCGCCAGCCAGCGCCGCCAGCCCGCCCATTCGCCAAGCAGCGGGCCGGCAAGCGCGGTGATCACCATCGGGCCGAAGAAGTAGATCGACGTGGTCTCGGCCAGCTGCAGGGTCTTGAGCGCCATGACGTTGCACATGGTCGAGCCGAACAGCAGCCCGCCGCGCAGGATGTGGGCGGGCAGATTGTTGGCGCGGAAGCGCGACGGCTCCCGCCAGCCACGCAGAAAGACGCCGACAAGCAGGACATGGACGGTGAAGCGGGCCCAGGCGACGATCAGCGCCGAGACGCCGGCCAGCACCAGATACTTGCTCGACGTGTCGAGGAAGGTGAAAAACACATAGGTGGACAGCATGAACAGCATCGCCGCCGGCGGCGTTGCGCTTTCGTCTGATTTTGCGGGAACGTTCACTGTCAGGCCGGGCAGGGAGGATAGAAGCCTACCTTTGCGGCAATCGCCTGCGCCCGGCAAGCCAAAAGCGACTGGCACAACAGGCGCGGGGGCACAGGCTCAGCGCAGTGCACCGCAACTGCCTGCGAATTAGGCATGCATACGGGCACCCTTGGTGATCTTGTCGACCAACTTCTTGTCGGCGCGCAGCGCGATGCCCACCACCTTGGCGTCCTCCGGCGCGAACTCGGCAAAGACAGCGCGGTTGGCCGTATCGAAGCCGGTGGCAAACATCTCCTCGACATAGGCTGACGTCATCACACCGCGCTTCAGTGCCCGGCGATGGATCGCATTGAGCGTCGGCCCATCCGCCGACAGCACGATGACCGGCTGGATCGACAGCGGATTGAAGACATTGCCGGCGCGGTCGCGATAGGGTTCGCCGATGATGTCGGGGAATTGCGCGACGATGCCGCTGGTCAGGAACGCGGTGACGTTGAGGTTCTGCCAGACGGCGAGATCGTCCCTCAGCACGATTGCAAATTTTGTATCGAACACCAAAATGAGGACTCCGGGAGTTGGCCCGCAAGGGGCAGGATAGACGATGGTGCAGGATCTAAACGGTGAGGCGGCACAAGGTCTTGAACGTTCGTGCGCGGATGAGGACCGGATCGTCTCGGCGCCCGGCAGCACCGGCATCGAGCGCATCGAGGCGCATTTCCATGGCAACGCCTTCGACCTGCACCGCCACGATACGCTAGCCGTCGGCGTGACGCTTTCCGGCGTCCAGCGCTTCCACTATCGCGGCACTGTCAACCGCAGCCTGCCCGGCCAGGTGATCGTGCTGCATCCCGACGAAGTGCACGATGGCGGCGCCGGCACCGAGGACGGCTTGCGCTACCGGATCCTCTATCTGGAGCCGTCGCTGCTGCTTGATTGCCTCGACGGCGCGCCGCTGCCTTTCGTCAGAGATGCGGTGGTGAGCGATGCTGCCTTGCGCGGCACGTTGCTGTCGGCCCTGGCGCCGCTCGACGAAGGACTGGACGAGCTGTTCGTCGCGGATTTCGTGGCCGAGCTGGCGCAGCATCTCAGGCGTCATGCCGGACAGTCGGCAAAGCCGATGGGAAAGACGGCCTGGCGCGCGGCGGCGCTGGCGCGAGACTATCTCGAGGAGAATGCCGAGCGGGCCGTCCGTTCCGATGAACTGGAGGCGATCACCGGGCTCGACCGCTATGCGCTGTCACGGCATTTCCGCGCGACCTATGCCACCAGCCCGCATCGTTTCCTGCTGATGCGCCGGCTGCAAAAGGCAAGGCGATTGATCGAGGCTGGGGAGCCGCTGGCCGAAATCGCTGTTGGCGCCGGCTTCAGCGACCAGAGCCATTTCAACAGACATTTCAAGAAAGCATTCGGGCTGACGCCCGGCCGCTGGTCGGCGCTGGTGCGCGGGCCTTCGGTGGCGGCCTAGCTCAAAACGTGCCGATCAGTCGTCGATGTCGCCATCGTCGTCGACGAGCACCAGCTCCTCGTTCGACAGATTGGCTTCGATGCGGGCGAGCAGCTTGAACAGCGTCTTCTGTTCTTTCTTGTCGAGGCCCTTCAACGCCTGCTTCTCGGTCTTCTTCACCGATTTCTCGATGGCGTGGATGATTTCGCGGCCGGTGTCGGTGAGGAAGATATGCGCCTGGCGGGCATCCGCCGAAGAGGCGCGCTTTTCCAGAAAACCCTGCGCCTGCAGCCGGTTGATGGTCTTGGTGATGGTCGGCGGGCGCACGCCGAGGCGGCCGGCGAGGTTGCCCGGCGTCTGGCCGTCCTCGCGGTCGAGCGTCAGCATGATCTGGTCCTGGCCGGCATAGAAGCCATGCGCCAGAAGCCGCGCCGCCAGCGCGGTCCTTGCCAGCCTTGCCGCCGAATGCAGCCGGCTCATCGTTGCAGTCTTGTCCGCCTTGGCCATGGTGATCCCTCTTCGGCCGTACCGGTGCGTGCAGCATAGACGCAGCCGGCCGGTTGGCAATCGACGATCAAAAAGATTCCGGCTTTCGAAACAGCTTTGCCGGCAAGCATTTGTGGTGCCCACCGTGGTGATGCCAGATGTTTATTTCAGTTAGATGACAAACGAGTTTCCGCCAAGGCGATTGCAGTGGGTTTGAGACGGCACGGCCTTGCAGAGGTCAACGAAGAGGCGTTTCAGGCGACGCGCTGGACGGACGGCATCCCTCGCACACGGCCTGTTGGGGGATGCTTCGGTCCACCCTCCCGCACCCTCACCCCCTGGGTCAAACGCCCAGGCGGTTTGCCCCGTGCAAAAACCCGGAACACATCCTATATCAGGCCAACAATCCCTTTTTGCGGCCCGGAATTTAGCGGCCCAGCCATTCGAGGCAAGACATGAGCGATGCACAGACCACGCAGATCCCCGTGACCGTTCTCACCGGCTATCTCGGTGCCGGCAAGACGACGCTGCTCAACCGCATCCTGTCGGAAAACCACGGCAAGCGTTATGCCGTCATCGTCAATGAATTCGGCGAGATCGGCATCGACAACGAGCTGATCGTGGAATCCGACGAGGAAATCTACGAAATGAACAATGGCTGCGTCTGCTGCACGGTGCGCGGCGACCTGATCCGCGTCGTCGAAGGCCTGATGCGCCGCCCAGGCCGCTTCGATGCCATCGTCGTCGAAACCACGGGTCTGGCCGACCCGGTTCCGGTGGCGCAGACCTTCTTCATGGACGATGACGTGCGCTCCAAGACCAAGCTCGACGCTGTCGTGGCGCTCGTCGACGCCAAGCATCTGCCGCTCAGGCTCAAGGATTCAAGGGAAGCCGAGGACCAGATCGCCTTCGCCGACGTTGTGGTGCTGAACAAGACCGATCTGGTGACACCTGAAGAACTGGCCAAGGTCGAAGCGACTATCCGCGCCATCAACCCGGCGGCCAGGATCCACCGCACCACGCGCGCCGGTGTGGCGCTGTCCGAAGTGCTCGACCGCGGCGCCTTCGACCTGTCGCGTGCGCTGGAGAACGATCCGCATTTCCTCGAAGCGCACGACCATGACCACGATCACGACCACCATGATCATGATCACCAACATCACGATCATGACGGGCACGACCATCATCACCACGATCATGCGCACCCTTCCGACATTCATGACGTGACGGTGCAGTCGGTGTCGCTGCGCGGCGGCGAGATGGACCCGAAGAAATTCTTCCCCTGGATCGAGAAGATCACCCAGATGGAAGGGCCCAACATCCTGCGGCTGAAAGGCATCATCGCGCTCAAGGGCGACGACGAGCGCTATGTTATCCAGGGCGTGCACATGATCATCGAAGGCGACCACCAGCGCCCCTGGAAAGACGGCGAGAAACATGAGAGCCGGCTGGTGTTCATCGGCCGCGAATTGGACGCCGAGCGACTGAAGAAGAGCTTTGACGCCTGCCAGGCGGCTTGATTTCCGAGCCCTACAACGCTAGCGCTGCCGCTTCTGTCCTTCTCCCCTTGTGGGAGAAGGTGGCCGAGCGAAGCTCGGTCGGATGAGGGGTGTTCCAGCTTGGCATCGACGGCGATCCGTCCAACACCCCTCATCCGTCTCGGCGCTGCGCGCCGATCCACCTTCTCCCACAAGGGGAGAAGGTTGGCGCCACACCTAGCCGCGCTGGCGACTTCCCGGGATGGCAACAAACTTCACTGGAACGGTTCTGATGCCCACAGTTGCCCCCCTTGACCTCGATGGCCATTGCGTCGCCGCCGTCTTCCTCGACAACGTGCCGCATTTTGCGCTGGCTGACGGCGCCGTCCATCGGCTCGACAATGGCCACAAGACAATTCAGGCTAATGACGGGCTGCTCTCCACCTTTCACGATGCGGCCAATGACCGGCTGATCACCGGCGGCGAGGACGGCAAGGTGTTTGCCGTTACCGCCGGCGGCACTGTCGGGGAACTGGCGAGCGCCGGCAAAAAGTGGATCACCGGCGTCGCCGCCGGGCCGCAGGGCGCCATCGCCTATGCCACGGGCAAGGCCGCCTTCGTGCGCTTTGCCGACGGCAAGACCAAAGAATTCACCCATCCGCGTTCGGTCGAGGGGCTGGCCTTCTCGCCCAAGGGCATGCGCTTCGGCGTCGCCCGCTACAATGGCGCGACGCTGCATTTCCCGGCCGCCGAGGGTAAGCCGGTGGAGCTGGAGTGGGCCGGCGCCCACACCGGCATTACCTTTTCGCCCGATGGCGCCTTTCTGGTCACCACCATGCAGGAAAACGCGCTGCACGGCTGGAAGCTCGCCGACGGCAAACACATGCGCATGACCGGCTATCCCGGCAAGGTCAAAAGCCTGTCATGGAGCGTGAAGGGCAAGTGGCTGGCGAGTTCCGGCGCGCCGGCGGCGATCGTCTGGCCGTTTTCTGGTAAGGACGGCCCGATGGGCAAGGCTCCGCTGGAGCTCGGCACGCGCGGCAACGCCATGGTGACAACAGTCGCCTGCCACCCGAGCCAGGACGTGGCGGCGATCGGCTATGATGACGGCATGGTCATGGCTGTGCGTTTTGCCGATGCCAGGGAAGTGCTGCTGCGCCGGCAAGGCAAGGGCGCCATCACCGCGATGATGTGGGACAAGGAAGAACGCCGCATCGCCTTCGGCAGCGCGGCCGGCGATTGCGGCGTCATCGACATCTCAGCCTAAGCTTATTCGGCTCCGCAGGACACTTTGCCGGTGACTTCAACCGGCTTGCCGTCCTGTTCCTTGTCCGCCGCGGCATCATAGATGGAGAGCGTATAGTTCCCGTCATAGACGCCTTCGTCCGTGGTCTTGGTCATGATCGTCAGTTCTACCGTGTTGAATTTTTGCGCGACCTCGTGCTCGCCATAGATGTTCAGCCGCAATTCCTTGCCGTCGAGCCAGTACTGGGTCAGGGCGGAATCCTCGAAGACGGTCTTGCGCAGGCTGTCGCCTTCCGGCCGGCTGAGAATTTCGAGATCTCCACGAAAGTTGAAGGTCGGCCCGCCCATGCCCCGGGTGACACCGGCTTCGACCTCGAATTTTACCGCCTTGTCCTCGGCGGAACACCAGATGCCACCCGACGCGAAGGCCGCGCCGGCCGACAATAGCAACATCGCCGTACAGATGATCGCTCGCATTATCTCCCCCCAAACGACAAGCCAGTCGCATTGGCGCTGGCCTTTGCCGCCAGGTCAAGCGCCAAGCTGGCATCGCTGAACCAATGCAGGGCAGCCTGGCGGCCAATTGCGGTTTGAGATGGCGATTGGCTAGAGTGCCGGCCGAGAGGGATTTTCATGCATTCAACCGACCATTCAGGCCTGTCGATCGGCGGCATCAGCCGTGACCGCGTCGCTGCATTGCGGACAAGCGAGGCAGAAATCTTCCGCAAGGCGCGGCCGAAATCGGCGGCCAAGGTGGGCAACGGTCTGCCCGGCTTCTTCGGCGGCGTGCCGATGCACTGGATGAACGACTGGCCGACGCCGTTTCCGATCCTGGTCGACAGCGCCAGGGGCGCCACCATAACTGACATAGACGGCAACAAGCTCGACGATTTCTGCCTCGGCGACACCGGCTCGATGTTCGGCCATTCGCCGCCGCCGGTGGCGCGCGCCATCCGCCGCCAGGCCGGGCGCGGTCTGACCTACATGCTGCCTTCGGAGGATGCGCTGGCCATCGGGCCGCTGCTGCAGAACCGTTTCGGACTGCCGTTCTGGCAGATCGCCATCACCGCCACCGACGCCAACCGCTTCGCGCTGCGCATTGCCCGTGCCGTCACGGGGCGCGAAAAGATCCTGGTGTTCAACGGCTGCTATCACGGCTCGGTCGACGAAACGATGGTGCGGCTGGTCGACGGCAAGGCCGTCAACCGGCCGGGGCTGGCGGGCGAATTCCGCGACCTGACCAGGACGGCTAAGATCATCGAATTCAATGATATTCCGGCGCTGGAGGCGGCGTTGAAAGACAAAGACGTCGCCTGTGTCATCACCGAGCCGGTGCTGACCAACTCCTGCATGGTACTGCCCGATCGCGGTTTTCACGATGCGCTGCGCAGGCTGACGCGTGCAGCCGGCACGCTGCTTCTGATCGACGAGACCCACACCATCTCGACCGGGCCCGGCGGTTACACCAAAAAGTTCGGTCTGCAGCCCGACCTGTTCGTGCTCGGCAAGCCGATTGCCGGCGGGGTGCCGGCGAGCGTGTGGGGGATGAGCGACGAGGTCGCCAGCCGCTACGCCGACTACAAAAGAAGCAAGCAACCGGGCTATTCCGGCATGGGCACGACGCTGTCGGCCAATCCGCTGCAGTTCGCGGCCATGCGCGCGACGCTGGAAGAAGTGATGACCAGTGAGAATTATGACCGGATGGACCGCCTGGCCTTGCGACTCGACGCCGGCCTCACCGGGGTCATCGATCGCTACAATCTGCCTTGGCATGTCGCCCGCGTCGGCGCCCGTGTCGAGTTCATCTGCGCGCCCGACCCGCTCAAAAACGGCGCCGAGGCGGAAGCAGCGCATGCGCCGGAGCTTGAAGCGGCGGTCCACGTCGCACTGGTCAACCAGGGCGTGCTGATCGCGCCCTTCCACAACATGATGCTGATCTCGCCCGCCACCACCGGCGCCCAGGTCAACCGGCTGATCACCGCCTTCGCCACGGTTGCGGCAAGGCTGACGGCATGAGACAAGCGGCTAAGCAAACCTTGAGTACGGCAATCATGACTTCACCTTCGGGCTCGACGCCCGCCGAGGCGCAAGCCTTTCTCGACGCCCATCCCGAAATCGAAGCCTTCGATATCGTGCTGACCGACGCCAATGGCGTCGGCCGCGGCAAGATCGTGCGCCGGCATGAGCTGAAAAGCATCTATGAGGGCGGCCGCCACATGCCGATCTCGATCCTCGGCCTCGACATCACCGGCGAGGATGTGCACGAGACCGGGCTGATCTGGACGACCGGCGACGGCGACCTCAGGGCCTGGCCGATCCCCGGCACACTGGTGCCGCTCTACGGCACCAGCCCGCCGCGCGGCCAGCTGCTGATGACGATGTACCATCTGGACGGACAGCCAATGTCGTCGGACCCGCGGCTGGCGCTTGCCCGGCAGGTCGACATATTGGCCGCCAAGGGCCTCTATCCCGCGGGCGCCTTCGAACTCGAATTCTTCCTGCTCGCCAATGAGCGCGACGCCGACGGCAAGGTGAAGCCGGCGGACGCCGTTCTCGACGGTCGCCGCTCGGCCAAGACCGAGGTCTATTCGGTCGACCACCTGCACGGCATGGAGCCGCTGTTTTCCGACATCTATGCCGCGGCCAAGGCGCAAGGCATACCGGCCGAGACGGTCATATCCGAATATGCGCCCGGCCAGTACGAGCTGACTTTGAACTACCGCAAGGACGTGATGCGGGCGGCCGACGACCTCGTCATGCTGAAGCGGCTGGTGCGTGCGCAGGCGCGCCGTCATGGCGTCACCGCCTGCTTCATGGCCAAGCCGATCGAGAAATATGCCGGCTCGGGCATGCATTTCCACGTGTCGCTCCAGGACAAGGCCGGCCGCAACGTCTTTGCCGAAGCCGGCGGCGAGAGCTGGTCGCTGCCGCTGCTGCAAGGACTTGGCGGGCTGATCCAGACCATGGCCGAATCGATGCTGGTGTTTGCGCCGCACGCCAATTCCTGGCGGCGCTTCGTCTCGCAATCCTATGCGCCGGTAGCGCCGACCTGGGGCGTCAACAACCGTTCGGTGGCGCTGCGGGTGCCGGCGGGCGACGCCAAGAACCGGCGCATCGAGCACCGTCCCTCGGGCGTCGATGCCAATCCCTATCTGATCGCGGCAACGGTGCTGGCCGGCATCGTCAAAGGTCTGGACGAAGGCCTCGACCCCGGTCCGGAGACGACCGGCAATGGCTATGAAGCAGCCGTGACGCGCACGACCATGCCGGTCGACTGGCGCGCCGCCATCGAGGCGGCGCGGGCGTCGAGCTTCCTGAAAGAGGCGCTGGGCGAGGATCTGCACCGCACCTTCGTGGCGATCAAGCAGTCGGAGTATCTGCGCGTCGCCCGCACGGTGAGCGAGCTGGATTACCACCTCTATCTGCACGAGGTCTGACGGCCTGGCGATCAGGCGGCGATCACTTTTTCGCCGCCTGCATCAAATGAGGTAGCGTCCGAGCCACGTAGAACATATCATGAACGGATGAGCGCACTCACCGTCCGCGAAAAGCTGGCCATCCTGTCCGACGCCGCAAAATACGATGCCTCCTGCGCTTCGTCCGGCTCGGCAAAGAAGGATTCGCTGAAATCCGGCGGCATCGGCTCCACCGAAGGCATGGGCATCTGCCATTCCTACGCGCCGGACGGCCGCTGCATCTCGCTGCTGAAAATCCTGCTCACCAATTTCTGCATCTATGATTGCAGCTATTGCATCAACCGCTCGTCGTCCAACGTGCGGCGCGCCCGCTTCAGCATCGACGAGGTGGTGAAGCTGACCATGGATTTCTACCGGCGCAACTACATCGAGGGCCTGTTCCTGTCCTCCGGCGTCATCCGCTCGCCCGACGAGACCATGGCCGAGATGGTGGAAGTGGCGCGGCGGCTGCGGCTGGAGGAGAAGTTTTCCGGCTATATCCATCTGAAGACCATTCCGGAGAGCTCGGCCGAACTGGTCGAGCAGGCCGGGCTCTATGCCGACCGTCTGTCGATCAATGTCGAGCTTCCCACAGATGAGGGCGTCAAAAAACTGGCGCCGGAGAAGAAGCCGGAGACGATCCGCCTGTCCATGGCCAGGCTGCGCAGCAAGATGGAGGAAAAGGCCGAGCCGACGCTGCGGACCAAGAAGCGCGAACGTTTTGCGCCGGGCGGGCAATCGACGCAGATGATCGTCGGCGCCGACAAGACATCCGACGACGGCATACTGCACACCAGCGCCCGGCTCTACGGCAGCTATCATCTGCGGCGGGTCTACTATTCGGCGTTTAGCCCAATCCCGGATTCATCGTCATCGCTCCCCTCGCAGAAGCCGCCGCTGATGCGCGAACACCGGCTGTACCAGGCCGACTGGCTGATGCGCTTCTATGGCTTTTCGCAGCCGGAAATCCTCGCCGGCAGCGGTGACGGCATGCTCGATCTCGCCATCGACCCGAAGCTTGCCTGGGCTTTGCGCAACCGGGGGCGGTTTCCGGTCGACATCAACCGCGCCGACCGCGAGGCGCTGCTGCGTGTGCCCGGCCTCGGCACCAAGGTGATAGCAAAAATCCTGGAGACGCGCCGCCACCGGCGGCTGCGGCTCGAAGATCTCGGACGCATCTGCCAGTCGATCGCCAAGCTGCGGCCGTTCATCATAGCCGAAGGCTGGTCACCGGGCAGGCTCACCGACAAGACCGGCCTGCGCGACACGATCGTGCGCTCCTGCGAACAACTGTCGCTGTTTTGATCATGCAGTCGGTTCAGTTCAACCTTGCCAGATACAGCGTGCGGCTAGCCAGCCAGACCGATTTCGCCGGTTGGCGCGACGCGGCACGGCGATTGGCGCTGAACGAGGTGCGGCCCGACGATATCGCTTGGGGCGTGGAAGCGGGTGCCGAACAAGTCGATTTGCCTTCCGTGCCAGATGGCGCGCAACTCGTCGTGCCGCGCGAGTTTATTGCGCATGCCGAAACCGCCTTTTGCCACTCCGATCCCGGCCGGTTCGGCTTTCTCTACCGGATGCTGTGGCGCCTGCGCACCGAGCCGAAGCTGCTGGCGATCGCAACGGATCCCGACACCAGACGGCTCGAAGCCATGGAAAAGGCGGTGCGGCGCGACAGCCACAAGATGCATGCCTTCGTCCGCTTCCGGAAAATCGGCGAGGGCAGTGACGAGCGCTATGTCGCCTGGTTCGAGCCGGAGCATTTCATTGTCGAGCGCAATGCGGATTTCTTCGTCCGGCGTTTTACGGGCATGCGCTGGACGATCCTGACGCCCTACGCCTTGGCCGACTGGGATGGTGAAAGGCTGGCGATCGGCCCAGGTGCGGCAAAAGGCGATGCGCCCACTGAAGACGATACCGAGGCGCTGTGGCTCACCTATTTCGAAAACATCTTCAACCCGGCGCGGCTGAAGGTGAAGGCGATGCAAAAGGAGATGCCGAAGAAATATTGGCGGAACCTTCCCGAGGCCTCGCTCATTCCAGATCTGATCGCAGGCGCGGACGAGGCCGCCAGGGACATGATTGCCAGAATGCCGACGACACCGGCGCCGCACCACGCCAAGGTGCAGGCGCGGCATTGGCCGAAGGTTGAGCCGGCCGACGCGCCAGAGGATGGCGACGCCAGCACGATTTCCGAACTACGCGACGCCGCGAAAGGCTGCCGCCGCTGCCCGCTCTGGCGCGATGCGACGCAGACCGTGTTTGGTGAAGGACCCGATACTGCCAGGGTGGTCTTCGTCGGCGAACAGCCTGGCGATCAGGAGGATCTTGCCGGCAAACCTTTTGTCGGCCCGGCGGGAAAGGTGTTCGACGCGATCCTCGACGACGCGGGCGTTGATCGCCAGAAAGTCTACGTCACCAATGCGGTCAAACACTTCAAGTTCGAACCGCGCGGCAAGCGCCGCATCCATTCCAAGCCGAATGCCGGGGAGGTTCAGGCCTGCCGCTGGTGGATCGGCCGGGAACTGGAGCTGATCAAGCCGGACTTAGCCGTGGCGCTTGGTGCAACGGCGGCCTTGTCTTTGCTGGGCAAGGCGATCCCCGTGACAAAGATGCGCGGCCAGGTGATCGAGCGCGAGGATGGGCTGCGCGTGTTCATCACCATCCACCCGTCCTTCATCCTGCGCATTCAGGAGCCTGCGCAGAAGGAAGCGGAGCGCGAGCGGTTCCTGAGGGATATGCGAGAGGTGAAGCGGTTGATGGTGGCGTGATCAGGCCATCGGTCAGCGCCGCCCCTCATTGTCCTGCCGGACATTTCTCCCCGTATAGTGACGGGGAGAAAAAGGCTGTCGCTGATGGTTTCGCAAACCGCCAGCGTTGCAGGATAGGCGCCGGCGTGCGGCCAGCCTTCTTCTCCCCGTCACTATACGGGGAGAAGGTGCCGGCAGGCGGATGAGGGGCAGCGCAAACCTCAGCAGCAAGAGCGCGCCTAGCGAATCAATATCGCCCTCAGATCATTCACATTCGTGCCGGTCGGCCCCGGTACAAACAGCTCGCCCACTGCATTGAACGCCGTCCAGGCATTGTTGCCGGCCAGCATCGCCTTGGCGTCGACGCCGGCGGCGCGCAGGCGCGAGACGGTCGAGCCGTCGGCGAAGGCGCCGGCATTGTCTTCCGAACCGTCAATGCCGTCTGTGTCGGCAGCCAGCGCATGGATGTTGTCCGCGCCGCTGATGCCGATGGCGAAGGCGAGCAGGAATTCGGAGTTGCGGCCGCCCTTGCCCCTTCTTCCATCAATAGGGGCCCGCAAGGTGACCGTGGTTTCACCGCCCGACAGGATCAGCACCGGCTTCGAAAATGGCCGGTTGCGCGTCGCCACTTCGCGCGCGATCGCAGCATGCACGCCGCCGACTTCACGCGCCTCGCCTTCGATGGAATCGGAGAGGATGACGGCTTCGATCCCTTGGCGTTTTGCCTCCGCGGCGGCGGCTTCCAGCGATACGCCGGCCGACGCGATCAGATGCACTTCATTGCCGGCAAAGCGCGCATCGTCGGGACTAGGCGCATCGGCGGCCGGCGAATTGATGTGCGCCATGACGGCGTCCGGCAATTTCATGCCATAGGCCGCAATCGAGGCCAGCGCATCGGCACGGCTGCCGGTGTCGGGCACGGTCGGGCCGGAAGCGACCAGCGCCGGGTTGTCGCCGGGAATGTCCGACACGACCAGCGACACGACCTTGGCCGGATACGCAGCCGCCGCCAGCCTGCCGCCCTTGATGGTCGAGACATGCTTGCGGATGGTGTTCATGGCGGCGATCGGCGCGCCTGAGGCAAGCAGCGCTTCGTTGACGGCGATCTCGTCGGCCAGCGTCAGGCCGGCGGCGGGAGATGGCAGCAGCGCCGAGCCGCCACCCGATATCAGCGCCACGACCAGATCGTCAGCCGTCAGCCCCTGCACCTTCCCCAGCAGGCGTCGCGAGGCTTCGAGGCCGGCGGCATCCGGCACCGGATGTGCCGCCTCGATGATCTCGATGCGCTCGCATTTGGCGCCATAGCCGTAGCGGGTGACGACCAGCCCTTCGATCGGCCGGTCCCAGACCTTCTCGAAGGCGGCGGCCATCTGCGCCGAGCCTTTACCGGCGCCGATGACAATGGTGCGGCCTTTCGGCTTGGCCGGCAGATGATCCCGGATCGTCCGCTCCGGATCGGCGGCGGCAACGGCGGCATTGAAGATCGAAATGAGGAAAGCCTTGGGGTCGGTCATTTTGTTTCCGGCGGCAGAGCCAGTTTACGTGCGTCGAGGCCCAGATGTGCGCAGATCGCCTCGACGACGACGCCGTGGTCTTCGCGCTCCGGCAGGCCGGAGACCGTGATCGCGCCGATGACGCCGGCGCCCTTGACGTTTATCGGAAAGCCACCGCCGGCCAGCACATAGTCGACAATGTCCAGCCCTTCGCCGATCTTGAAAGTGCGGTCCGGGCGCTGCTGCTCCAGCACCAGGCGATAGGTGCTTTTGAGATAACGCTTCACCACATTGATCTTGCGCCGCGCCCAGTCGGGGTTGGAGGCGTTGGAGCCCGGCATTGCGGCATAGAACAGCGGCCGATCCCACAGCCTGATGTCGACGATGATGGGCAGCTTTTCCGCCAGCGCCCGCTCACGGATCGCCGCGCCGACCTTGAAGGCGACAGCCTCGTCGAAGGCCGGGAAGACCAGCGTCTCTTCCTGTTTCTGGATCAGAGCGATGTCGTCCGCAGCGGCCATTTTCTTTCTCCGAAATCGTCAGAAGTCGTGTGTACGACAAGGGCTGCCGGGTCAAGACACTGTCTTGCAGCGCCAGGGTCGACCCCCACTCCGTCGAGCTTCGCTCGACACCTTGCCGGGGCGAGCCACGGGTCTCGCCCGTCCTTCGGACCCCCCGATCGACGGGGGAGAGGAAGGGCGCGAGGTCGCCAACCTTGGCTCCCTTCCTCTCCCTCCGGAGGGGGGAGAGCGACTATCTGGGGTGTCAAGTTGCATTTGCGAACTGGCTTCTCGCGTCGCGTGCTTTTGCATTGAGAATGACGAGAAGTTTTCGGGCGAGTGCGATGCGGATGAGCATTTTGGGCTTTCCCGCCTGTTGCAACCGTTGAGCGAAAGCTTTGAGATGGGGATCGAATTTGGCCACGATGGCAGCGACGATGAAGAGGATGCCACGCGGCCCGGCGCGTCCGCCGCGCACATGCCTGTTGCCGGCGCGCCTGCCGCTGTCATTGGCGATGGGAGCAAGGCCAGCCAGCTTGGCGATGGCCTTGTTGGAGATGAGGCCTATCTCGGGCAGTTCGGCCATCAAGCGTGCGACGGTGCGGCCGGCCACGCCCTTGAGCGAGCGAAAGGCTTGCTCCAGCCTGGCCCACAGCGGATCATCGTCGATCATGGAGGCAATCTCACCTTCCAGGCGCCGCTGCTCGCGCTTGAGGAAGGCCAGCATGGCCTCGATGCTGGCGCATGCCTCGGCATCGCGTGCGGCACTTCTGCGCTGCTTGTTGATGGTGGCATCGCCGACAACCTGGCAAAGCCGTCCAACCAGCGCAGCCAGGCGCAGCTGGGTAGTGCTGGGCGGTGGCGTCGGGACCGTCTTCTTGACTGCGCTGTAGTGGGCGATGACAGCAGCGTCGATCTGGTCGGTCTTCTCCAGATAGCCCATCGCCTCGGCGAAGCGGCGCACGCTTCTGGCATTGACCACGCCGCACGGCATGCCGTGCGACCACAAAAGCATGAAGCCCAGCCGTTCATAGCCGCCCGACGCCTCCATCACCGCAAGAGCTGCGCCATGACTGCGGCAGAACAGCCAAAGAGCTGCGATCCCCGTCGCATCGTTGGCGAAGCGCTCTGCTGCCCCGCCCGGCCAGACATGTGCGTCCAGCCAATCCTTGGAAACATCAACTCCACAAATGATCCTGTTCACGGTAACCTGCCTTGTGCGTACGGTTGGAACCAAGCGACTGTTCGGTCGTGCGTGACGACGGCGAAGATCCCAAGCTCTCCCGCGGCTGTAACCTCAGGTGGTACGGGCGACTTCGCCAAGCCAAGGTCCGGGCGGCCGCCCGGACCTTGGCTCAATCGCTTCAATCCCACGAAATCTCTCTCGTGTAGATACAAGGTGGCGC
>NZ_JBFUDF010000011.1:0-150237 GCF_056404855.1 Mesorhizobium sp. P2_B11 | reverse complement strand
GTAGGTGCCGTCGGCGGCCAGCGTCAGCTTGCCGTAGAGGCCCTGGATCTGGATGCCCAGCGTCGCGGTATTGTCGAGGGCGGCATTGGTGTCGCCGGCGACGACGCCGACCACGGTCGCGCCGTCGGCGCCCTTGGTGTCGGCAACCCCGTCGCTCGTGTTGCCGTCGAGGGCATCGGTTCCGCCAACCAGCACATTGCCGGTGGCCGGGCCGAACAGGCCGGCTCCGATGCTGTCGATGTCGGCGACTGCCGTCGGCACGTCGTCGACGATGTTGATGACCAGATTGCCGGCCGGCGCCGGATCGCCGTCGGCATCGGTCACCACCACCGCGAAGCTGGTGCTCGACGGATCGGTCAGCGTGTTGTCGATGAGCGTGTAGGAGTAGCTGATCGTGCCGAGACCGGTCGCCGGATTGTATACATAGCTTGCTGTCAGCGTGCCTGTGGTCCCGTCGGCGAACGCCGTCGGGATACCGGTCAGTACATGTCCGCCCAGCGACACTGTCGTCAGGCCGTCCGGCGACGTGAAGCCAATCGTACCCGAGGTCGTTTCCGAGGTCGCAGGCTCGTTCGAGCCCGAAGGCTCGCCGGCGCGCGCCGGCAGGCCAGCCTCATAGACCGTCGTGTCGTCGCCGCCCGCCTTCGGGATCGATACGGTCGGTGTTCCATCGCCGATCGAGATGGTCAGCGTGGTGTGCGAGGTGTCGCCGTCGCCGTCCTTGATGGTGTAGGTGAAGACGTCGTCATGGCCGCCCTGGGAGCCKGCATCRCGGGTATAGGWRTAGGTGCCGTCRGCGGCSAGCGTCAGCTTGCCRTAGAGGCCCTGGATCKGGRTGCCCAGYGTYGCGGYATTGTCGACATCGGCATTGGTGTTACCGGCCGCAACGCCGACCACCGCCGCGCCATCGGCGCCCTTGGTGTCGGCGCCCGCCGCATTGCCGTCGGACCCGCTGCCGTCGATTACATTGCCGCCGACCGGCCCGAACGAGCCCGCCGCCACCGCATCGGTATCGGCAACCGCCGTCGGCACATCGTCGATGATCTGGACGGACAGCGTGCCCGGAAGGGAGACGTCTCCGTCGGTGTCGGTAACCGTCACCGGCATGTCGTCGAAAATGGAATCGGCCCCCGCGCCGGGATGAGTCGCGCCATGGACGAGCGTGTAGCTGTAGCTCACCTGGCCTGTGCTGGCGTCGTAGCCGTTGACGGTCAGCGTGTTGCCAAGCGGCGTGGTTATGGTGATCGGCGTCGATGCGCTGTTGGCAAGGGCAGCGCCCGAAATCACCTGGCCGGCGATGGTCAGCGAGCCGACACCGTCGGCGGAGGAGAGGGTGAACGTACCGGTATTGGCCTCGGATTGGTCGGTATTGGCAGCAGGATCTTGCGCCTCGCCCGAGCCTTCCGACCCGGAACTGGCCGGCAGACCTTTTTCATTGACGATGGTGTCGCCGCCACCGACCGAAGGCGTCAGGTCAAGGATCGACGGTGTGGAATCCGGCCGCAGCAGGCTCGGGAACAGTTCGCGGCGATCCAGAAGCCCAAATTGCAGAGCTGTCGGAGGCAACAGTGCCGACAGGTCAAACCCGTCGCCTATGCCGCCGGGGGGAACCGAAAAGTCTGCGCCCGCACTTGGGTTCGGACCGCCCGGACCGGCCGATATGGACCCATCGGCACCGAAGGCGACGTCGACATGGCTTGCCTCAAGCGCTGCCAGCAAGGCAACGCGCGGCACCTCGACGTCACCGATGATGAAGGTCGGCACGTTGAGCGCGCCATCCTTGATCACGATCACCGAGCCATCGGCCTGTTCGAGCACGAGGTTGTGGCCGTCGACCTTGATGTTGTCGATCGAGGCGTTGGCCGGAAGCTTTACCACGTTGCTGGCGTCAGCCACGTATTCGTGCGGCGCAGCTGTCGCCGGGGCCTTCGCCTCCGCAGGTGCATCCTGTTTGACGGGCGCACCGCTTCCGACGTCTACCGGTACGGGCTCGGCAGGCGCCGGCTGCGCGGCCTGCGCTACCTGGATCCCTGCTTGCGCCGGCGAGCCGCCATGTTCATGGGGAGCAGAGTGCTCATCCCAAGAATTCGAGACGGTGTCCAATTCGTTACTGTTCGTCATAGCCAAACCCCTCCGGCATTTCCCGGAAAGAGACAGTGACGACCTCTGCTTTGCAACTATCCCGCAATCATTTTCATATATTCTAATATGCGTGTCTCAGCATTTTTTACGCGTGGTAAACACCTAACATATAACCTGATATACATTGGGTGGGTCGCGCTGCGTTTGATATTCGCCGGCCGCGCTGGGTTGGTAAGCAGAAGTACAAATTTGAATAAAATTTTACACGAAATAGATGTTTCTGTTTGCAAGAAACTTATCCACCTTCATTTCCAGTAATTTGAGACAAGGTTGGTAGCGTCCACAGTCAAAGGTGGGCGTTATGAAAAAAGAAAAATCTGTCCTGGGGATAACCAGGCTCAAGCTGCTTCTGCTGGTGATGGGCATCGCAAGCCTGCCGCAACCCTCAACCGCAAGCGCCATCAAAGCTGACGTCGGCCGCACCGATGCGCTGCTGGCGGCGGTCGAAACCCCGCCCAGTCTCGGTGGCGTTTCGCTACTGCGGCCGCAACCTTGGCAGCCTGTTTCGGCCTACAGGATCGGCATGATTTTCGGCAGCTATGGTCCTGTTGCCGTTCATGAAAAGCGCGATCCTTCGACCGCGCAGGACGACGCAGGCATCGACCCGATCCAG
Organism: Mesorhizobium sp. P2_B11; assembly: GCF_056404855.1. Classification (NCBI taxonomy): domain Bacteria; kingdom Pseudomonadati; phylum Pseudomonadota; class Alphaproteobacteria; order Hyphomicrobiales; family Phyllobacteriaceae; genus Mesorhizobium; species Mesorhizobium sp. P2_B11. Next base: position 147,482 of record NZ_JBFUDF010000011.1, on the reverse strand, counting down.
ACGGCGGCGATCATTCCCGGCGTGTTCGGTTCGGTCGCCCTGTCGATGCGCAATTTTCCGGTTTCAGCGCGCTGGGCGCCGGTCTACAAGGCAATTGTCGAGTGCACCGCGGCCAGCGCATGCGAGCGCAAGAACAGCACCTTTGCCGCGATCGTCGAGGCAGCCCGGGACAAGCGCTTCATCGACAAGTTGTCCTTCGTCAACGCAAGTATAAACCGTGCGATCGCCTACAAGAAGGACAGCGTGGTTTACGGCAAGCTCGACTACTGGGCCAAACCCTCGGAAATCCTCGATCGACGGGCAGGGGACTGCGAGGACTTCGCCATCCTCAAGATGGCCGCGCTGCTGCATGCAGGCATCCCGGCCCAGAGCATGTCGCTGGTTGTCTTGCAGGATCGCAAGCGCGGTTTCTTTCATGCCGTGCTGTCGGTCAGCACCGGCAGCGGCGTCTTCATTCTCGACAGCCTGAGCAATGTCGTTTCGCGCGACAGCGATCTGCCGAGCTACGTGCCGCTGTATTCGTTCAGCACCGACCGCGCGTGGATCCATGGCGCAAAGACCGGCTCTGCGCAAATCGCCGATATCAAGGGCGGCCTGTCGACGGTCGCGCCGGGCGAAGGTCTGCAGCGGTAGATTCTGCGCCCTGGAGCAATTCCAGGAAAAGTGTGAGCGGCTCGCCGTTTTCCGTGAAACGGTGAAACGTTCTAGCCGCCGAAGACGAACGCCATCAGCAGTTCCGGCTCGACCACAGGCGCCCGCACCGCGTTCAGTTGACCCCGGTAGCGGCGGTCGCCGGCGCCGATGACGAAACCGGTGGACACCGGGGTCTCGCCATTGGCATCGAGCCTGGCGAATATGTCGGCGACATTGAGGTCCAGCGCCAGCTTGAGGTCGTGGCGCGCGTCCTCGTTCGGCGCCACCGGCAATTGACGACGCACCAGTTGCTGGAACGGCGCATTGAACGTCAGGATCTTCTTCGACGACGACAGGGCAAAGGCCGGCGAGGGACAGGCGACCAGAATGGCGTTGATGGTCTTGATCGACGCCAGCCTTTGCAAGGTTTGGTTCTCGTCGGCCAGTCCACGCATGCAGGCCACGCGGATTGCCGATGTCAGGTTTCCGGTGTTGGCGTGACTCTCGGCGATCTCTTCGATCAGCATGCCGATCGTGCATCTGCGGTTTTCGGCCATTTGCTTCAGCGAGGTCCAGAACGCCCGCTCCAGACGAATGCCGCGGCGCGTGCCGCCGCGCGCCACAACCCGGAACTCCAGTCCGAAATCCTCTGCCGCCAGCGGTGGCAGCAGCCGGTCGCGATCGGCAGGAGGGGAGATCACGCTACCGCTCACTCATCGCCTCCTCACGCGCCTTGTTGATCGGCTTCATCAGGTAGGTGAGGATCGTCTTGCGCCCGGTCTTGATGTCGACCGAACAGATCATGCCGGGGATGATCGAATAGGTCTTGCCGTCGCGTGTCAGCGTCGATTTGTCGGTGGCGACGCGAACCTGATAGTAGGGTTCGCCGGTCTTCTGGTCGACAAGGCTGTCGGCGGTGATGTTCGAGACCTTGCCTTCGATGCCACCGAAGATCGAGAAATCATAGGCAGTCACCTTGATCAGTGCATCCTGGCCCGGCCGGATGAAAGCGACGTCTCGCGGTGAAACCCGCGCTTCGACCAGCAGGGTTTCGGAGGTCGGCACGATGCCCGCGACGACCGCGCCGGGCTGGACGAAGGCGCCGACCGTGTTGATGTCGAGCGTGTTGACGATACCGTCGACAGGCGAACGGATGTCGGTGCGCGCCACCTTGTCGGTGGCACCGCGTATCGTCTCATCCACCACCGAGAGGTCGGCCAGCGCCTGTGTCAGATCGCTGAGCGCTTCCTGTTGTAGCTGCAAGCCGAGTTCGTCGACCTGAAGCTTGGCTTCCGTGATGGCCGACTTGGCTTTCTTGATGGTTTCTCCCGCCAGTGCCAGTTGGCCGTTGAGCTCGGTCTGCTCGCGTTCGACGCGCAGCTGCTCGGTTCGCGCCATCAGGCCTTTCTTGACCATCGCTTCGACCAGCTTCGCCTCCTGGTCGCTGACGGCCAGATTCTTGGTGAGGCGATCGGCATTGGCGTTGGCCTCGTCCAGTTCCTTCTCGCGTTGATCGAGGCGCGACTTGAGGACCGACAGTTTGACTTCGAAATTGTCGCGGCGCGCGATGAGCAGCTTCTGCTCATTGTCGCAGATTTCCGGCGCCACCTTCTGGATCTCGGGCGGGCAGGGAAACGCGCCCTCGAGATTGCCGGTCTGTTCGAATTTGAGCCGCGCAATGCGCGTCTGCAGCGCCCGCGCCTTGGCCTGTTGTTCGCCAAGGCTGGACGTGTTGAAGGTGTTGTCGAGGCGAATGATGAGGTCGTTCTTCTTGACGACCTGCCCGATCGTCACGGCAATTTCCTGAACGACGCCTGGCTCGCTGGCCTGGATGATCTGGGTCTTCGATGCCGGTATGATCTTGCCGTCGCCGCGTGCGATTTCATCGACCTCGGCAAAGGACGCCCAAGCGACCGAACTCGCAAAAAGCGCTCCGATGATGAATATCGACGCCGACGCGAAAAGCGGCGGGCGGTCTTCCCTGGCAAGCATTTCCAACGCCCCAACGTATTGAACAAGTCTGTTTCTGTCAGGCGCTCGTTCTCTGCAGCGCCTGTATCACTTGGTCTTTCGGTCCATCGGCAACGATCTTACCCTGCTCGATGACAATCAGGCGGTCGGCCAATTCTAGCATGCTGAAGCGGTGTGTCGAAACGATCAGTGTCGTGCTGCGATCGAAGGCCACTTTGAGCTGCTTGATCAGCTGGCGCTCGGAAGCCAGATCCATCGAGCCGGACGGTTCGTCCAGGAAGACGATTTTCGGCTTGGTCAGCAACAGGCGAGCGATTGCCATTGTCTGCCGCTGGCCGCCCGAGAGATTGGTGCCGCGCTCGCCGACATTCATGTCGTAGCCGCGCGGATGGCGGGAGACGAAATCGTCGACGCCGGCAGCCTTGGCCGCTTCGACGATCTGTTCATCGGTCGCCTCCGGGCACGCCATCAGGAGATTTTCCTTGATGGTGCCCGAAAAAAGATCGTTGGCCTGCGCGACGATACCGACCGCGGTGCGAACCTCCGACGGGTGGTATTGGCGGATGTCGATCCCGTCCAGCAAAAGCTCGCCGGAGGTCGGCAGGAAGAGCCTGCCGATCAGCCGCCCCATCGTCGTCTTTCCCGAGCCTATGCGACCGATGATGCCGATCCGTTCACCGGGCTTCACCGAGAAGTTCACGCCGGTCAGAACTTCGTTTTCGGAACCCGGATAGACAAAACCGACATTCCTGAACGCCATCGCTCCGTTGCGAATGGGGCGGTTGACAAAACCAACCGTGTCCGGCCGATCCTCCGGCTGCGCCATGATCGAATTGACAATTCGCAAGGAGAGCATTGCCTGACGAAGTCTGGACAAGGTGATCGCGATCTGCCCGAGCGGGGCTACCGCCCGGCCTGCCAGCATGACGGTGCCGATGATGGCGCCGGTGGAGACATGGCCTTCCGAAAAGGCATAGGCGCCGGCCACGATCAGGGCGACGGTCACCAGCTGCTGGATGGCCTGCGTTATGTTGCCGGCGGCAGCCGAAAGCTGCTTTATCTTTTCGGAGGTGTTGGATGCGTTCTTGGAATGCTCTGCCCACTTTCGCAGAAGATACGCCTCTGCCCGCAGCGACTTGATCGTCTCCAGCGTGGAGATGGATTCAACCAGCAGCGCCTGGCGTTGCGAAGCCTCGTTCATGGAGGCGGCAACGCGTTTGCCGATACGCCGTTGCGTGATCAGCCCGACGATCACGGAGGCGACAAAGGCAACGGCCGGTATGATGACCAGCCAGCCGCCTATCGCATAGATGACAAGAAGAAAGACGAAGACGAATGCCGTGTCGATGAAGACGCTGACGGTGTTCGACGTGAAAAACTCGCGTACGAACTCGTACTGCGTCACCCTATTTGCATATTCGCCAGTCGAGCCGGGGCGCGCCGACAGGGACGAGTTCAGCACTTTCTCGAACAGCATATAGGAGATGCGAAGATCGGCCTTGCGCCCGGCATAGTCGATCAGCGACGCTCTGGCGGTCTTCAAGAGCAGGTCGAACAGAATGACCGCGCCGATCCCGATCGACAGCACCCAAAGTGTCGATATCGCCTTGTTCGGCAAGATCCGGTCGTAGACATTCATGGTGAAGATCGGCGAGGCAAGGGCCAGCAGATTGATGAATACCGCTGCCAGGATGACCTTCGAATAGGTGCGCCAGAATGGCCCCATCGTTCCGGTCAACCAATGTCGCCGCTCAATCTTGGCCGCCGAACCGACGCTCATCCCCTCGACCGCATTGGCATAGGTTATCGAGAAGGAAACGCCGCCGCTGATAAAGCTTCCGGCAAGTTCGGATTTGCTGATTGTTGTGCGGCCGTCCTCCTGGGGAGCGGTGGTAAATCCACCGTCCGCTGTCTCGGCAAGCAGCGCAACCGGCAATTGGCTGACGCGAAACAGGATGGCGGGGAGGTCGATGCGCCCGCGAAGAAAGTCGCGATGGCTGAACTCTGTGATTTCTAGGCCGATGCGTTCGGCAAGATGCCGAACGGCGTCGATATCGATTTGCGTATCCGACAGCGGCACACCGGCAAACAGCACGGTTTCGGCGCTCGGCCTGCCCAGGTAGCCCGCAACAACTGAAAAGCAGGCCTTGAAGGCCTCCTTTGGGGACACGATTTTAGGTTGTGGGTTCACGATCCGCCCGCAGGACTATCGTTCGACCTTGGCCTTCCTATTTCTTCCTTACTGGCGCGAGGATGTCAAAAGGCAGATCGTTCTTTTGCTCCGACGGCGTGCGTGCATAGGTTTCGGTGTCGGCCGTTTCCGGTGCATTGAACTCTGCCTTGGCGTAGGCAGTTGCCTGTTTGGCCGGATGAAGGCCCATGGTGTTCAGCAATTGCCCGGTTGCCGCCAGCAGCCGGTACTGGGCGAACAGTGATGCGTAGGACGCGGTGTCGGCAAGCGTCGCTGTGTTGAACCTGGTGTTCTGCGCATCGAGCACGTCGAGCAACGAGCGCTGTCCGACCTTGAACTGCTCGCGATAGGACGCCACCAGCCTTTCGTTGGCGGCGGCCTGAAGCTTCAGCGTCTTGGCCAGGTCGGCCTGCCGGAAGCGGCGATCCCATGACGTACGGACGGCTTCCTCGATCTCGCGCAGGACTTGGTGCAGGACAAGGCGCTGCTCGCTGGTGCGGCGGACTTGTTCCTGCTCGTTGGCCTTGTCGATGCCGCCGCGATAAAGGTTCCAGCGCAGCACGACCCTTGCCTGAAGGTCGCTCGTGTCGCCGTCACTGCCATCGATGTCGGATCCTGCCCGGGCGATGCCTTCGGCGGTGATCGAGGGCCCGAATTTTGCTCGTGCGGCGTCCACGAGCGAAGCCGCGGCGTCGATATCGCTGTTGGCCATATGGACGCGCGGATTGTTCTGTCGTGCCAACCCGATTGCTTCATCAAGCGATCTCGGCAGCGCGGCGGACACATCGCCCGGCCTCGAGGCGCTGGTCAGCGGCTTTCCGACTGTCTTGAAGAACCGGATCTTTGCTGCCTCCAGCTCCTCGGTGGCTTCCTGCAGACGGGCCTTGGCGGCGAACAGCCGCTCCTCAGCCTGCTGGCGATCGGCCTCGTTCAGCGCGCCGCCGGCAATACCTTGCCGGATGTCGCCGAGAATTCCCTGATGAAACCCGAGGTTCTTCTTTGCTTCGGCGACGATCGAGGCCTGCAACATGGCTTCGAGATAGTCCTGGACAACCGAGAGCCCGATGAATTCGGACCGTTCCAGAACCCGGAACGAGGCGCCGTCGACGCGCGAGGCCTGGCGGTTTAGTTCGGCGCGCCTTGCACCGCTGTCGTAGAGGGTCTGCGTAACCGTGAGGTCGGTTTCGGCTGGATAGAGCGCGTCGTTGTCGATGGAAAGCGCGCGCCTGTCCGGATTGTCGAGGCGGCGAGCTCCCGCTGACGCTTCCAGGTCGACGCTGGGAAGATAAAGCCCCTTCGCTTGGCGCAGTTCGAATTCGATTGCTTCGCGGTTTTCGATGGCCTGGCCAATCTCGGGATTGGACTCCACTGCAACCGCCATCGCCTCTTTAAGAGTGAGCGCCTGGGCATTCCCGCAGCTCAATATGGCAACCGTCGTCAGCAGGCCAAGGCGCTTGCATATGGCCGAAATAGTTGTCGAATTCATTTTACCCCGCCCCAACGTTTCCCCCTGCACCTTATTCCAAGCGCTACAACCCAAGCACGATTGTCTACAAATTTACATTTTAGTGACCACTAAAACGTTGGGTTCAGGCCATAAATTTGCCGAATGTAGCAAAAATAGCACAAAAAATGCCCGGCTGCGAGTTCAGGCCGATTCTATCCGCGCTCGCACATGGCAAACGGAAGGCTTACGAAAAGGGCTACAAGGCTCTCTTACAACCGCTTTTCCGCGGATAGACCGACTATTTCTGGGTGAATATTTCGCCGCGGATATCGGCAACCCCTGGTTGACAGATGCCATTGGCACGTAAGCTTCAGCCCGATTTCAAGGACCTTCAAGTGGGAGCGACACTCTGGTTGAGCGCTGCCGGCCACATATGCCTGTTTCCACGGTCTGAGACCCTCAAGCTGAAGGCGCCCAGGTCGAAAGCCCGCGCTGTGACAGGGGGTGTCACAGCTTTCCTACTCCGTTGTTCCAGCTTTCTTTCTGCGCCGATTGGTGTGCGATTGCGCGACGGCCATTTGCAATTCGGGCGTGATCTCCAACGGCGCAGTCTCCGCCTCATGTGGGTTCTGTAGCCCCTGGACGTGGACGGTCGGAAATGGCAGTTCGATGCCCTGCTCCTTGAAGACCTGGCGCAGGCGCACATAGAATTTGCGTTTCATGCCGAAGGCGCCACCGGGTCTGGTCATGGCCTTGACCCGCAAGACGATGCCGTACTCGCCGAACTCCTGTACGCCCTGCATCTTGATCGGGTCGAGCACCCAGTTTTTGAACTCGGGATCTTCCGCCAGTTCGAGGCCGATCCGCTTGATCAGTTTGCGTGCGAAATCGATATCGGTGTCATAGCCGACGGTGATGTTGAACTTGTCGATAACCCAGTCACGGCTCTGGTTCTGGACTGCGCCGAGTTCACCGAACGGTATCGTGAACAGCGGACCACGATGGTGACGAAGCTTCACCGAGCGCAGCGAAAAGCTTTCCACGGTGCCTTTGTAATTGCCCGAGGAAATATATTCGCCGACACGAAACGCGTCATCGAGCAGAAAAAACACGCCTGAAATGATGTCCTTGACGATGGTTTGTGCGCCAAAGCCCACCGCGACGCCGACGACGCCGGCGCCGGCGATTAGCGGGCCGATCTGGATACCCACCGAGGCGAGCATCATCAGCACCGCCATCACGATGATCGATGCGAGCAGAATGTTCTGGAGGATCGGCAACAGCGTGTGCAGCCGCGCCTGCTGCGGGTCGAGGATCGGGACCTCCTCGTCGCTGATCACAGGGTGCGGTGCTTCGATGCCCAGTTTTCGTTCGATCAAGGCCTTGATGATCGACCAGCCGAAATCGGCTGCAAGCGCAATGACCACGACATTGATCAAGCCGCGCAATATGAACGTCGTCGTCGTATCGCTGTCGCGCATATATTGCATGTTCAAGCCCAGGACACGCGCGAGAAAGTAAGCCGCCGTCAGGATAAAAATCATCCTGATACCGCGATCGATGACAGCAATCGTGACCGCCGGGATCGTCGGCCGGCCAGCATCTTCCGAACCCGGCCGCAGAACGAAATTGACCCCGCGCTCCGTCAGCACGATTGCCAGGGGCAGGAAGAATGCGGCGAAGGTAAACCAGAAGACGGTGTAGAGGCCGGCGATGCGCTCGAGGAACAGAACGACGAAATAAGCCGTCAACAACCATGTCACTGCCGTATGACCGCTGTGGCGCGCATCGTCTCGCAGTATTCGTGGCCGACGCCAGACGGCCAGCAGAAAGAGCAACAGCAGTATGAAATCGGCGCCTACTGACAGGACCATCATTCCGTCCCGGTCGATGCCGAGACCCGGCAAAAGGACAAACGCAGCGGCGAAAAATGCGAAAACCCCGATGATCCGGGGCAGCCAATAGGCCCAATGGTCAGCCGCCTCGTTGGTGATCGGCAGGGCGCGAACCTCGATGGCGTGCTCGACCTCCATGAAGGAAGGGACGAGCAGAGCCATGACGTATATGCGCACAGCCCACGTAAAGACCGCAGCCATCAGAAATGTCAGCACAATCTCGCGGATGAGCATTGGCCAGTCGAACAGCATGAACGCGCCGGCGCTGCCCAGCGCGAACGAGCCGATCATCATGCTGGAATAAAGCGTGCGACCGCCGATCTTCTTGGTCCGCCCGATGGGCGTATCTTTCGGCTGCGCGATGACCCAGAGGCGAAATGGACGGGTGAGCTTGTATATTGCCCAGGTGAGCGCCAGGCCGGCGGCGATGAAGATCGCAATCAGCACCAATATGCCGACGGGCCCCTTGCTGGACATATCGTCCATCGTATTGGCCCTGACGCGCGCGAACTGGCCTGGCAGCGTGGGCAAAGTCCGCACGATCCTTTCGATATGATGCTTGATCCGATCGAGCGTCGAGGACGCCATCGTATTCATCGGGCCTGGTGCGGCCACGGCGTCGGACGATGCGTCGGTCGGCGAAGCAGCTGCCGCGGCAGGCGCTCCCGTCGATCCAGCGTCCTGATTTCGTTGTTCGGCCACCCAGGTCTTCACCGATGGATCGTCGAGAAGCTCGAACAGCTGTTTGACGCGTTCGGGCGGGACGGGTGCCGGCGCCTGCGCCTGCGCCTGACCAGCCAACAAAAGGGCGATCACAAACACGAGCGGCCTGGCAATCAGGACAAACATCGCCTTCAGATCTCCGAGACGTCGTGCCGGTCGCGCCATAGTCTTGGCGCCCAATCGTCGATTCATGAGTGGCATCGTGCTGTAACCTTCCGGTCAAATCGGCGAGCAAAGACAGCTAAGTCCGTCGTTGCTCCTACCTTGAACAAGCCGATGTTGTGGTGCAAGCCTCATCGTCCCTGGCTAGTCCGTTGGGCAGGGCGCCTGGCGACCGGCAAGGCTGTCATCATGGCCTTTGCTTCATGCGCTGGCGACGGGGGGCCCGCCGCTGCGCCTTGCTGACCCGCAATAGCAGTTGATTTTATTGGTAAAGGTGGCCCCAGACGTTTCGGGATGTCCATCGCCATTTCCTGTTGTTTCGACATAAGCCCTATGTCGGTCCCTTATGTCGGAGGGGCTTTACAGTTGAGTAATTAAGGATAATTGATATCCACAAGGATGTGCAATATCCTTAATAACGAAATTGACCGTGGCGCCATCGTCGGTCAGGCCGACCTGGTCGGTCAAAAACCGCTGGCAGCAGGAGACAAACATGAACTCAAACAACACCGCACCTGTCGAAAGAGCGGGCCCCGACGAGTTGGTTCCATCGCGCTATGCGCAGCGGATCGGCGACATCGAGGTGCTGATCATCAGCGATGGTGTGCTGCCTCTGCCAACCGAGACGATGTCCACCAATGTCGACCCGGCGGTCCGGGCGGCGTGGTTTAAGGACATATTCCTCGGGCCGGATGCGTTCGACTGGGCGCTGAATGTAGTCGTGGTGCGTAGCGGCGGCCGGACCATCCTCGTCGACGCCGGGTTGGGGACGGAATTTCCGGGCTTTCCGCGGGCCGGGCAGTTGGTCCGTCGACTGGAAGCCGCCGGTATCGACCTTGGGTCCGTGACGGACGTGGTGCTTACCCACATGCATATGGACCACGTTGGCGGGTTGCTCGTCGACGGGGTAAAGGACCAGCTACGCCCGGACCTGCAAATCCACGTCGCCGCCGCCGAGGTCAAGTTCTGGGCAGCGCCCGATTTCTCCCACACCGATATGCCCTCGCCGGTGCCGGATGTGCTTCGATCGGCCGCCAAGCGGTTCTTGAACGACTACCGCAGCCATTTGCGCCCGTTCGAGGAAGAACATGAGGTGACGCCGGGCGTGATCGTCCGTCGCACGGGAGGCCACACCCCCGGGCACAGCGTGGTTCGCGTATCATCCGGCGATGAGGGGCTGACGTTTGCCGGCGACATAGTTTTCCCGGTCGGGTTCGACCATCCCGACTGGCACAATGGCTTCGAACACGACCCCGAGGAGGCGGTCCGCGTCCGGATCCGGCTTTTGCGGGAGTTGGCGGCGACTGGTGAACTGCTGGTGGCCACTCATATGCCATTCCCGTCCATAGGCCGGGTGGCGATCGCCGGCGACGCCTTTCGCTGGGTGCCGGCCTTCTGGGACTATTGATCGGCCAGGCCTTTCATCCTGACGACCTATCGACGGGCCGGCCCTCATCAAGAGGGCCGGCTTTCTTCGTAGATTCTGCGGAAGCGCGGAATGGGCCTCCGCACTTTGGAACGGCAATCGGCGATCCGGCTTCCCTGGACGCAAAATCAAAGCGATCTCAAGGCAAAAACAACGCGCTCTGAAGGCGGTCTCAAAGCGCGCCTTCCGGGGTCTGCTGCATAGTCCTCCTGCAACACGACAGACAGCCGCCAAGCAGCGTCTGAAACCACGGAAGCCATCAACCCGACCTTCAACGCAGGAGTATTTGAAATGAGCAGAAAAGCACTCACCGCCGCCGCCATCCTCATCGGCATGGGCACGGCTTTCGCATCCCCCGCCCTGGCCAAGTCGCCAGCCGGCGTCAAGAACATCGTGCTTGTGCACGGCGGCTTCGTCGACGGTTCGGGATGGAAAGGCGTCTACGACATCCTGACCAAGGACGGCTACACCGTCAGCGTCGTCCAGAACCCGACCGTATCCCTCAAGGACGATGCGACTTTCACTCGCCGTGCGATCGATGCCATGGGTGGCAAGGTCGTGCTGGTCGGCCACAGCTATGGCGGTGCCGTTATCAGCGAAGCCGGCACGGACGCCAACGTCGCAGGCCTCGTCTACATCGCGGCCTTCGCTCCCGATAAGGGGCAGTCCATCATCGACATGCTGGCCAACCCCGAAAAGGCTGACCCGGTGCCGCCGATCCTGCCGCCCGTGGACGGCTTCCTGTTCCTCGACAAGGCGAAGTTCCACACCTCTTTTGCCGGCGACGTCAGCAAGCAACTCGCCGGGTTCATGTACGCCTCGCAGGTGCCGTTCGGCCTTGAAGGCGCGGGCGGCAAGGTGAGCGACCCGGCCTGGCGGACAAAGCCTTCCTGGTATCTGTTGACCACCGACGACAAGATGATCCCGCCGCGCGTCCAGAAATTGATGGCGGATCGTGCCAAGTCGCAGGTCACCGAGGTCGCTGCCAGCCACGCGGTCTACGTGTCGCAGCCCAAGGCTGTGGCCAAGATCATCGAGAAGGCGGCAGAAGCCCTCTCGGCTCAATAAGCCAGCGCGGCGGGGGAGGTGCTCCCCCGCCGTCTACACGGGCCGTCTACAAAGGTACGAAGCCGGGATCGTCTCCCTTTATTGCAGCAGAACGATAGCGGCGTCTCCGAGGCCCTTTGGCGGAGTGCCGCTATAGCCGTTCAGGTTGACGCTCGAATCTCCATTGTAAGAGAATTGCCAGGCAACAATCCAACCTAGGTCGGTAGCCAATTTTTTATCGTAGGTCCCTTTCATCTTAAGACGATGCACTGGTGAGTATATCGTCCCATTTATCGAGTAATTCTTGTTTGTCGCAAGCGATATGGTTGGCAATGCGGCCAAGGTCGTGCGCGATCCGAAGATGGCAATGCCAGTATAGACGCCGCTCGTAGGCGCGGAGAGGTCCATGGCGCCGTTCCCGCCTGCTTGTATGATGCTGGATTTGGAATCGACGAATAGGGTGACTTCCTTGCCTGTGATTTTAGCATTGTTGGCGATGCCGACTACCGCATTGTGAAAGTAATGAACGCCTGGGGAGAGCACAACTTTTCCACCAAAGTCGATGCTTCCGCAGAACACCCGCCCGGCCGGAATGGTGACATCCGAGAGCATCTGATTGTTGTAATCGCAACCGATCGGCGGGACCGGTTCCGGTGTGCTGACAAGCGGGTCGGCAAGCGAGGGCTGGTTCGTCTTCGGGGGAACGCTGTATCCGCCGCCTTGGTAACTGCCGACCACCGAGATTTTTGTCGCGGCGATTTTCCCGGCCCCAACGTGTCTCAGTGCTTTGGGGCTGGAAGAATTTACCTGGATGCCACAGTTTGGCACCGACACCTTTCCCAAACCGGCCACACTCAGCGCCCCGGTTGAGTCTGGATCGAGAGCGTAGATGCAGTATTCCGGGGGGGCCTTTCGTGCCTTTGCGGTGACGTGAAGGCTGATCGCCCGAATGCCGGCAAGGTTCATGAACTGCGTCGGCATTGCGGCGGCGATGTCAACGGCTACCTCCCGCGACACGGGAGTGGGCGTTGTAATGTCGACTTCAACCACCGCGCCGACGTCCAAAGAGCCGTTGCCAAGCGCAAGGTTCTTGGCGGCCAGAATGGCTTCTTCGTCTTCGCCCTCGCTCTCTATAGCTGCCAGAGCCGCTGAATCAGCCAGTTCTTGCAGCCTGGATTTGAAGGTTACGGCATTGGTAAGGTCGATGCTCACGCCCAAGACCAAGCACAGCGGTAGCGCCACCAAGGCCGCTGCCACGGCAATATTTCCCCGCCTATCGAGCAGCAGGTCCTTCAGCTTTCGCATTGAGATGCCCTCGCAGATAAGCAGCCTAGATCGAATCGCGTTTACGCTTTACTAAATTAGAATATCCTAACTAAATTCGCGAACGACCGCGGGCTGCGCAACCTTTGTACAAGTGCTCGCGCTGGGCTATCTCGCTCATCATGTCGGGTGGGCACGGTTGCTCGTATCAGGAGCGGGCTGAACGCCGGATGTTCTCGAGCCATCTGCAGCTTGCCAAGCTACAGGACGCAAAATTTCGCTATTTGAGTCCGAATGCGGTCGCTGCCTGATCCGAGCGCAACATGTCACTTGCCGAATGCCCGACGCCCGGCAAGATCACAAGACGCCAGTTAAAGGGCCACCCGTTTGCGGTCGCGACGGCTTGTGCCAAATCGTATGTGTACTGCCCCCGTTCCAGGCGTGTCGCCCCCTGGCGCATAGCGGCCGCGCTTTCGTTCAGCTCGGCATCGCCTGTATCGTCCTCTCCAAGATAGACCGTCAGCGGCAAGGCCAGATACGCTTTCATCTCCTGGGTGGCTTGATCCGGCGTATAGACGCACCCCGAGGAGACGCAGCCGAGCCCATAGGCCACGGCTTCGGCGAGCGAGGGCAGAACATATGAGGATGGATTGGCAACCACCAATCTCTTCGCGTCGGCCAGGGCGAATGCCGCAACACGAGACGTGAATTGGCCGCCGGCGGAGTGCCCGAAAAGGTAGTACTGCGCGTTCGGCAACCCCTCTCGCGACCTGGCCCATTTCACCAGGCCCTTCACGTACCAGACAGTCCATCGATCCCGCGGCTGAATAGCGCCGCTGTTGACGATTCCGCCACGCTGGTAGCTCCAGCTTGGGAACCTTGCCAAGTCAAAAAGCGGCGCCATGACGATCAGGCAATTTCGATCGGCGAGAGACTGCGCATAATCCCTGTAGGAAGACGCCGTTCGGCTCAGCCCATGGAAGACGAACAGGATCGAAGGATTGCTGCAGTTCGAGGGGTGGTAGGTATAGACCGTCAGCGTCGTCCCGTTGATGGTTGCTGTCGTCGTGCCCTTGCCCACCTTCCAGGCAAGCACCGGGCCTGAATAAATCAGGCTGCAGCCCACCACCGCAGCAGCCAACAGACGGATCAGAAATCGCATCGGTCGCTCCCTATGGACGATCCGCATGATGCCATATTCCATTAGAGACTTCTAAACAAATCAAAACCGGCCAGGCGGTAAAGACTTCGTTTCAGTCACAGGGGCTTGGTGCTTGTCGAAGTGATGATCCTCAGCGCGAGGGGATAGACAATTTGAGGCATCTGTCTTGGACAGCGGCTATTGCGCCGCCCAGTCCAGGCGACAAATCTAGCAGCCGATCGATCGTAGCCCGGCCGGCAGCCCCTCCCATTATTTTGGGCTGGTAGTCGAGGCGCGGATCTCTGTTTTGAACGTAGACGGGGTATATGTCCAAATCTATCTTCCGAGCGCCAAAGTAGAAGCAAGGCAAGATAGACTCACCCTTGCTGTTTCCCGATCCAAAGGCGAAATTGCCGACACTGTATAATATCGGCCGATCCTTATAAATTTCGATAGTCTGGAGAATATGCGGATGATGACCGATGACCGCGTCAGCACCCATATCGATAAAATGCTGTGCTTTTACGCGGTCTTGCTCGGCAGGATGGCGCTGGTATGTAATATCGCCCCAGTGCACCATCACGGCGATCCGATCGACCAGCGGCCGTAACCGTGCGAGGTCCCGCTCGACGAGTTCGGGAAGATCCTGGGCGGAGCCTGGGAGGTCGTCGCGAGCCGCCGTTCGGTCGTTCCAGTAATATCCGAGCAGTCCGATACGGATATCCACGCCGTCAAAAATCGCCGGATCGTGGGCCGAGTTCTGGTTCCTGCCGCCACCGTACGCTTTGATATGATGACGCTCCAGCGTGTCCAGCGTCTCGATTACGCCGCCTGGGCCGCAGTCCCGAATGTGATTGTTCGCAATGGTCATGGCCGCGAAGCCGCCACGGCGTAAGACGGGGGCCGATTTGGGGTCGACCTTGTATGAGTATTTCCGAGTGGTCTCCAGCCGCTCGGACGTGGAGGCGAACGGTGCTTCAAGATTGCCGGTTATCAAGGCACAGTGCCTGAAGATCGGCTTGACCCAGGCGAGGGGATAGTCCGGGCCGAACCTGCGGATACGATGGCGCATTCGCATCCCTGTCATGACGTCCCCGACCGCGGCGAGATGGTATGGGGCGCTAGCGGACGATGAGAGGAACAGTTCAAGCTGGTCCGGGTCGATGAGATCGCCATCATCCGGGATTATGACTTCTGAAAACTTTTCACGAATTTTGGCAACGTGGTGCTGCACGTCTTCAGAGCCGCTGAGGCGATGAGCGAGAGGCGGAACCGAGGGCGCAAGCAGCATGTCGGTCGCAGGCGAACTGAAGCCTATGCCGCGCTTCTCGAAGATTTCGCGGATCAGCCTCTCGCAAAGGCCGCCGGACCTCACGCGGTCCGCATGAAGCAGGCACGAGGCAAAGCTGCGTGGGGATGATCTGATCGCCCTGGTTCTGACCCGGGATGGGGCGAATGGGCTGTCGGAAAGTCGCCCAAGCTGCAAAAGGGCACCAACAACCAACTCCATGCAGGCAAATTCATGCCCGCGAAATGCCTTGTGCAGATCCCACATTGCCCCCGCGACGGCTTGTGCGACCAGCGCCTCCTGCGGCTGCATGTCGTCATCGTCAATGCGGGCGTCATTGGCAAGGCTGTCCGCAGGCACAAACTCGGCATCGTGACGAGCATGCCAGCACCACACGTGGGGGCTCGATAGCATGGCGGCAGCCAGGTAAGTGCTCACGGCATATTCAAGGGCGTCCGGCCTGCTGAACGCGGCGCGCGGTGCACGCAACCTGTCTGCCTGCACATCAGCCGTATGACGCACGACGTGAAGCCCGAATGCCTGGTATATCATGCCGGCGTCATGGGATGGGTCGCAGAGATAGGCGCTGCCTGAAATTCGCGGCAGCCACCCTTCCTCGGTGACCCTATGCCCCGGTCCAAAAAGCAGCTCTCCGCAGAGGGGGATTGAAAAATCATCCAGATTTTCCATTCTCGCCGGGTAACGGTATCTGGCCCCTTTGACCGGCACCCACCTGCTGGTGTCTTCGGGACTGCTCGGCCGTTGCTTCTGCCGACGTGCATTGACGATCGCCCTGACTTTCGGCAGAGGACCTACTCCAAGTGAACGAAGCACATCGTTGATGCGCTGGCTCATCAAGGAGACGTGGTAGTAGACGTTGACCTGGCCAAAGCGCGCAGCGGCCTCACGGCTTTCCAACCCGCCGCAAACACCACCGCCAGACGGTCCGAAAGAAAAATTGCCGTCTTCGTCGGGCGACACTTCGCCCATCTGGCCTGTCGGCCAATCCTCTTCCATGCCTGGATGGCTGATAACGTCTACGTAGCGCCCGCGCAGGCCGTACCTTCCGGTGCGCTGGGAGAGATAGGGCAATTCGACCTCGGCCAGATGCACGCGGCCGCCGGTAAAGTCCGAGTCACATGGCTCCCAGACGTAAACAGAGCCAGTCGCCATACTTACTCCCCTGTAGAGGCTACCTCTTCGCCGTCATACCCATGCGCAAAGCAGTAACCGCTGCCCCGAGGATATTCGCGACCGCTTTCCGTCATTCGTGCCTATTGGACCTCGGTCTTGTCTCTCTTCTTCCGCGTCGACCCGTTGAGGACGCTCGACGCGCTGCCGGCGGCAGTCGCCTCGGCAAGCTCCCGCCGTGCATTGTCCAGCACTTCCGCGAGCGATCCCTCCCCGATCAGCTTGAGTTCCTTCGCGATCACATTCGATTTTGTCAGCGGCCATTTGTCCAGGGAGGCTGCGCGCACGAAGCCATAGGACGACGGCATGCGGACCATCAGCCAACCCAGGTTCATCATCTCTTCGGTGAATTCTCTCACAAACTTCGCACCACCAATGCGCCGCCCGGTCAAGCGCTTGAATGTCTTGTAAGACATCCTTACGCGGGTTCGCGGCTCCCCCGCCTTGTTCCTGGTGCGTTGCAACGTCAAGGCAACGAGCGCTGCTGCGTCGCCTTGCGAAACATTCGGTGTCTTAGTTGCTAAAACAGTATCCATGAACGCTACTCCCTTTTACCTCAGCAGAGAAACTCCTGCCTGCTGTTGAATCCCATTCGCGTAAGGCAGATTCGAAGGTGGCGACGCCATCTGGTCGAACCATGCATCCCGTTTTGCCAGATACGAAATTGCCATTGCATGCATGGCAGCCTTGAGTTGCGGTGGTCGCGAGGCAAACTTGGCAGGTTCCATGACGAGATCGCCAGATCCCGATGCCAGCGTCATCTTGGCTCCGGATCCGTCGGTACTCCACCGCATCGATAGAGCCAATCCGCCGCGTTGCAAGTGTCGCTGCAAGTCAGGGCCAAGCCCGGTCTCGGCGCTCGTCAAAATCAATCTTTCAACGGGCAGCGCCGACAACGCCTGGCGGGATACCAAATCTTCATTGTCGACGACAAAATAGCCACGGTTACCGCCGCTCAACACTGCCTTGGCCAGGTTTTCGAGGATCTGGCAATTGTCGGAGTCGGTCGCCGTCACCGACACGGCGTGGCAGGCGCCCAGGCCAAGACCGTGCTCCGAGACTCTTGCTGGAGATGCGGCATAGACCAGCGCTTCCAATGAAGGATCCCTGGCCAGCATTTGCGGTGTTGCCCGCTGACTGAATTCTTGCGGCGCGGTGTTGATGTAGGCGCCTTTCTTCGACAAGAGGCCGATCCTGCGCCCCTCTGCCATGAGCCGGTGCTCGATTGCTTTAGCCACCATGCTGGTATGCCGGTCACCAAGGACGAGCACGGTGGCAACTTCCGATGAAGCCGGATCCTCGTACATATTGGCCAGGATTATCTCGCTCACATCCCTTGCCGTGCCGGCCCGCGGCCAAAGATGAAACTCGATCCCTGGTCGTGCGTTCACCTCGATGACAGTGCACCCGACGTCTTTGTGAGATTGCGCAATGTCGGGCATGATCAGATCCAAGCCGGCAATGCTGAGCCCAATGACCCTGGCGATGCGTTCGCACAGCTTGTGATTGTCCGGATGGACGGAGTTTGTAACGTCGATCGGTATGCCTCCGCGTGCGAGGTGGCCGTTCGGCCGCAGAACCACCTGCTGCCCGGCAATGGGGACCGTTTCCATCGTAAGACGGTGCAAGGACAGGTGTCTAAGCAGGTCGTCGTCGATTTCCAGGCGCGACAGACGCCTGCCGTCCCTGTCGGGTTCCCGATTCAAGTCATCGATCAACTGGCGCAGCGTTTTTTCGCCATCGCCGGTAACCTCGGGCGGGCAACAAAGCACTGCCGCCACGATACGAAAATCGACGATCGTCGCTCGATACTCGGGGCCGGCGATGAACTCTTCCACCAACACGCCATACCGGTCGGACTGAGCCACCTGGCACGCTATGTCGAACGCGGCTTCAACTGCGCGGCGTCCCCGCAGCTTGATTGAAACGCCGCGCCCCTGATTGCCTTGGGCGGGTTTCACCACCACTGATTTACCCAGCTGCTTGGCGGCCGCGACCGCCTCGGATTTGCTGCGAACCGTAAGCTGACGCGGTACGTGCAAGCCGGCCTGCGCCAAGAGCCTGTTGCCCAGCCTCTTGTCCAGGGCCACCTTCGCCGACGCGAACGATGTCGAACCGGATATCGTGGAGAAGAGCTGCTTCTGGTGCTTGCCTTGGCCGAGACGAAGGTGGTTGCGGGCGACAAACTCGAACGGGATGCGATTCCTCTTGGCGGCGGCGACCAGCACTGCGGTCGAATTTGAAAGACGCCGTTTCTTTGCTCTTTTCAGGTTCTGTTCCCGGGCGAGGGAGTATTTCGATGCCGCATCCCCGTCTCGCGCTGCCTCGCCGACCGCTTCAACGACAGCCGCAGCCGCCGCGCGCGACATCTGCGGGTCATCCGACTCCCAGACGATCACGGGATTGCTCTCGGACGGATCGCTCACGAGCGTGGCCACGGCTGGAAACGAATAGAAATTCATCGCGCGGCGAAGCTCAAGATCCGCGGCCAGGATCGCATCCGCTAGATACGAGGGCACCAAGGCGTCCTGCTCACACTCCGGAAACAGTCCGGAAAGCACTGAGCGAGCTTCGGCAGAAAAACTGGATACGCGGGCTGTAGCCAATGGCCCCAAATTCAGCGTTAGTTTAACGGCTGTATTCGCATTATACACGTTTAGGCCGGATAGCGTCTTGAAACCGGCAATCTCAAATGGCGCCAACTCTTCAATCGGGCATACCATAACCATACATTTTGCCCCCTGAACTCAACTCCCCGTCTGTCGTTTGATCGTTCCCCAATCCGATCACTTGCGTGCAACCCTCAGTTATATTATGGTTAGCTAATAATTAACGCAACAAAAAAATGAACAGAGCTCAGGGGTGCGCTGGAAATATAAATAAGTAAAACTTTAATAAAAAAACTAACGTTGGGGTGGGGTGTCATGTCTGTTTGTAGAATTCAGCGCGGGCGCATGAAGAAAGCCAAGCGCGCGTTCGCTACTCGCCGGGTCGCGGCCTCGCATATGCGCACGTTGATCACCGGATCGTTGCAGCCAGTCGCAGGCGATCTCGTCCTGGCTCGCATCGACAAACTCGGCAATCACAGCAGATTGGAACTGATCAACGGGAGAAAGGCGATCATGTTTCCCGGGGATGAGATAATCATCTGCTATGGAAACAGATACGCTCCGGACCAGTTCGAAGCCGTTATAGGTCCCGATCTTGGGCCATGTGACCTGGTGGCGGGAGGAGGCATCGCGGCGTGTGAGCTTTCCAGACATGATCGCATGCTAGCACCAACGAAGATCACCCCTCTCGGACTGATTGGGGACAAATTCGGTCGCCGGTTGAATGTTTGGGATTACAAGGTCAGCTCGGACGACCTTCGCCCCTCTCTGCCGATTGTCCTGTCGCTCGGAACATCGATGAACGCGGGAAAGACATTGACGGCGACATCGTTGGTAAGAGGTTTCAAAAGAGCAGGGCTGAAGGTTGCCGCCCTGAAGATTACCGGAACCGGGTCCGGCGGCGACACCTGGATTGTACGCGATGCAGGCGCTGACATCGTTCTTGATTTCACCGACGCCGGGTTTGCAACCACCTATCTCGCCCCGGTGGAACTGATCGAAAAAGGCGCTTTCCGGCTACTGAACCACGCAGCCGAGAACGGATGCGACGTTGCTGTCATCGAGATTGCCGACGGGCTGCAGCAGAAGGAAACGGCCGAGCTCATTCTGGCGGAATCGTTTCGCAGCATGGCTCTTGGCACGATATTCGCGTCCTACGACGCGATGGGTGCGAAGTATGGAGTGGATACTTTGCGCGCTGCCGGCCACAAGGTGCTGGCCATCAGCGGCAGAATTGGCCGCTCGCCGCTTGGCGTGAGAGAGGCTGAGGAAGCTACCGGGCTGCATTGCTATTCCCCCTGGGATCTGCAGGACGGCGCGCTCACTCCTGTGCTGAGGGCCTGCGCCGCAGAAAAGCTGTCCAATGGACAGAGCAACAACCCGTATCTGCGGCGCATTGCGGCATCGTCGGAGGCCGCCATGCCGGTCGACGTGGATCGAGCCCATTCTCACCAGCTCCGAATTGACTTCTTGGCAAAGGTCGCGCGCGAGTTGATTGTTGCCGAGCTGGGAGAAGTAAATGCCAATGGCAGCCTGGCGACGTGGCCCAGTCCGTTCGGAAGCATTTTGGTCACTCTGCCTGAGCGGCCTTCCCAGGGTGCTGTCCCGACATTCATGTCGGTGCAGGCGCCCGCGGAACTGATAGAGGCAGCAGTGCTGGCAAAAAGCCGGGGTGCCCTCAAGTCGTCGCTCGGCGGCATCGTGCAGGCACTTGGCTGCCCTCCGCTGCCGGCCGCCCGGATGTCCAACCTGCTGAACGAAACTTGGTCGATGTTTGAGGCGGCCGATCACCATGATCGGCCTCTGCAAAACGCGCTCGAGACGCCGCCGTTGGATGCTCATGACGACATTGATGCAGTGATCATGAATTTCTCTGGCCTCTTCAATGAGCATGCCGATAAGTACGCTCCCCTCGGACGTGCGTGAAAGACGGTGTCGCGATGAACACACGAGGCAGGCGTCGGTATAGCGGCCCCCTCAGCGAAATGTGGAGAAAGTCGATACCCGGCCTTGCGGCGCTGGTGGTATTCAGCTTGTTTATCAATGTTTTGCGTTTTGCCGGCCCGCTCTATCTCATACAAATATTCGATCGGGTCATTTCCAGCCGCAGCGTGGAAACCCTTGTTATTCTGACCCTGGCTGCTTTGCTCGCCTTGGTGGCCGGCGTCGCACTGGAAACCATTCGCCGCCGCATGCTTTCGCGCTGGAGTGTATGGATCGAGCACCAGTTGACCAGCCAATCCGTGAAAGCCGGATTGACGTCAGGCGTCGCCAATCCGCCGCTTCTGGCCAGCATCGAGAAAGTCGCGAGCTTTGTTGAGCGCGGGCTATCTGCCTGGCTGGACGTGGTTTGGGCACCGATTTTCCTGGTGTGTGTGTACTTCATCCATCCGGTTCTCTGCCTGATCGCAGTAACAGCCACAGTTTTGCTGATTGGCTTGAGCCTGTTGAAAGAGAATTTCACACGAGAGCCGCGCCAGGCGGAACGTGATGCCGTCAAGCAGGCAAAAGAGGTGCTGGTCTCGGCGGACAGGCATAGAGACGTCGTCAGCGCGTTCGCGATGGCGGACGCGATCGCTGGTCGCTGGGGCAGGAACCGAGTGGACGGCTTTTTGCAACGAGACCGGCTTAACGCCCGAGGATCGAGCCTCGATGCTGCGATCCGGGTGCTGAACCGTAGCCTCTACATTATTCTGCTGGCCTCCGGCATATGGCTCTTCCTGCAAGACCAGGCGTCGCTCGGCGGAATATTGGCAGCCCGACTCATTGCCAATTTTGCCTACAGGATGGTGGACAAGGCGGTTGGAGAGCTCAGAGGCCTCAGGGAAGCGCGGGAAGGATACGCAAAGATCAAGGCGGACCTGGCCAAGCCGTCGGACGAGGACCCGTCGTTGCTGCCTGGAACTCCGCGCGGCACGTTGATTCTTGATGAAGTTGCGTTCAGGCACGCGGGATCGCGAGAAGACGTATTCAGGAGACTGTCGCTTTCGCTGGCGCCAGGCGAGTTGCTATTGGTCATCGGGCGCGCAGCCACCGGCAAGACAACGTTCTCCCGCCTCCTGATAGGCCTGCTGAAGCCACGAACCGGACAGATCCGCCTGGGAGACATGAACGTCACCCGGCTTCCGGATTATATCAGAGCCGAGGCCATTGGTTATTTGCCTCAGCAGGTCGAACTGTTCGAAGGAACCGTCGCGCAGAATATCGCCCGGTTTCAACAAAGCTCCATCGACGATGTGGTTTCCGCGGCAAAAATAGCCGGAATCCACCAGGTTATCCTTCGCTTGGCCCAGGGCTATGACACAGTGCTTGACGACACGGTCGGACTGTCCGGCAGCGAACGGAAACGAATTGCGCTTGCAAGGGCGCTGTTTCGCGCACCGAGACTTATCGTTCTGGACGAGCCCTTCGCCAATTTTGACAGCTCATCGAGAAGGGCGCTTGAAGCGGCCGTGAAAGTCATGAAGGGGTCTGGATGCTCGGTAATCATTACCATGTCGGGACAAACCAACCGTCTTGCCGGATTGGTCGACCGGACGCTGATCCTGGGCGGCAGAACGCCTGAGCTCTCCGATCCCACGGAACGCCCGGTTCGTCCCGCAAAAACTGAGTTGCGGAGCGTAAAGTGACAGTGCCGCTCGCCGTTGGCGCCAAACAACCCGGAGACGATCCTGCGCCGTTCGGCAAGAGCTTCATTGTTCTCGGTTTCGCGATAATCGCTATTTTTTCGACCCTGACCGGCATGTGGCTTGTCGCTGCTCCGATCCAGGGCGCCGTTCTGGCCAACGGGTTGGTGGAGGCAGCCTCGAACGTAAAGACGGTGCAGCATCTCGAGGGCGGGATCGTATCCGAGATATTGATTCAGGAGGGCGATCGCGTGTCGCCAAATCAGGTCCTGGTACGGCTGCAGAGCACGGCTTCGACGGCCGCTGCGAACGAAATCAAGGCGCAATGGTACGAGGCGAAAGCCACCGAGGCACGGTTGATCGCCGAGAGGGACGGCAAGGACTCAATCGAAACTCCGCCAGACTTGAAGGAGCCCGGTGCGGCCGAGGCTGTTTCCGGCCAGGAGAGTATCTTTCGAACGCGTCAGACCCTGCTTCGCGAGAGACTTTCCCTGCTGCAGCAAACGACCGGGAGCCTGCAAAAGGAGATAGAAGGCTATGAGGGGCAGGTGGCTGCGGCCACTCGGAAGCTGGAGTTGATCGAGGAACAGCTGGGCGATGTTCGCGCCCTGTATAAAAAGAAGTTGGTGGTAAGGACGCGCCTGACAGATTTGGAGACTGAAAAGGCGGATGTGGGAGGCGATCTCAGCGGCTATATCGCGTCAATTGGCGTTGCCAGGCAAAAAATGGAGGAGACGAAATTCAAGGTTGCTGAACTTAGCGCGTCCACGGCGGCCGACATTGTCGCTGAGCTTGGGGTGGTACGCGCCAAGATATATGAATCCGCTCAACGAATAGCCGCCGCCGATGACGTAAGGACACGAACCGAGATTCGCGCCCCCATCGGAGGCACCATAGTGGGGCTCAAGATTCACACCGTTGGCGGGGTGATAGCAGCGGGCGATCCACTGATGGATATCGTGCCCCTTGGGGACAACTTCGTCGTGATTGCCAACGTCGACCCGCTCGACGTCGACCAGGTGAAAGTGGGGCTGCACGCGACCATCTGGCTCAGCGCGGTGGGCAGGCGCTATCAGCAGCCCATGAACGGTGATGTTCGCACCCTTTCAGCAGACCGGCTGGTGGATTCACGGACCGGTAAGGCATTTTATGCGGCTCGCATCGTCCTGACACCTCAGTCCTTAAAGGCAACGCCGGTAGCGTTGCAGGCTGGAATGAGCACGCAGGTCATGATCGAGACCGGAGCGAGGTCGGCATGGGAATATCTCAGCGCTCCTGTCTACGCCGCCATGGGACGAGCTCTTCGCGAATAGACCGAACGTCTCGTCCGCGGGCGGCTTCGTCAGGCTGGCAACGCCGGTGCGCGACCGGCGCCGCTCCGCGGTCAATCCGTCCAGTTGGCGAGCAGCGTGGTGGTGCTGGCAAGGGCGATCTGCTGCGGCATCCGCGGCAACAAAAGGTCTATGGTCGCCTTGTGGGATTCCACCGACCCGCTGGTCACGGCATCCTTCACAACGATGATCCTGTATCCTCTGTCGATGGCGTCGAAGACCGTCGCGAGCACGCAGACATCCGTCTCCACGCCGGTGATGACCAGCGTATCGACATTGCGGGCGGCGAGCCGGTCCGCCAGCCCACTGACGCCGAACATTGAATAGGTCGGCTTGTCCAGGGTCTCTGCCTGGCGCGCCAGCGCGGCAAGGGGTTCGATCACCTCGACCAGGCCGGGGTCGCTCGACGATACCTGCACTATTCCCGACCAGTGTTGGTAGTAGCTCCGCCAATTGCCTTCGGCCGCGTCGGGCGTTTCAGGCACGGTGAAGCGCGCGAAGATCGTTCGGTCGGGCTTGGCCTCGATGATCCTGGCGATGTTGGGCACGATGTCGGCCAGCGTCGGCGTATGCCATTCCGTTTGTTCAGCAAACAGGCGCTGCATGTCGATGCACAGATGAACGGCATTGGGGCCGATGCGTAAGGTTTCGCTCATGCCGCCGCGTCCAGCGGAACAGTGTGCAAAGGCGACCATGTCAGTTCCACAACGTCGCCAACCGAATGCGGCCTGGCATCGCTGTTCTGGGCGAAGATCTTGAAGCTGAGCCCGTCGAAGGCCGCCTCGTAGGTCAGCGCCGTCCCCGCATAGACCGACGACGATATCGTGGCGCTGACGCGGTTGCTGCGGTCGGTGTCTTTGCCACCACGTGCCGCGTCCCTGATGACAATCTTTTCCGGCCGCACCGCGACGGTCGCTTCGCTTCCCGTGGCAGGCAGCGGTGCGTCGACGGCCACGGTCGATCCGTTGGCAAGCCTGATGCCGCCTGCAACGACCGTGCCGGTGAGGAAATTCGTGTCGCCGAGAAATTCCGCCGCGAAGCGGGTCTTCGGCCGCTCGTAGACCTCCGTGGGAGCGCCGATCTGCACGATGCGGCCGCGGTCCAGGATCGCCACCTTGTCCGACAGTGTCAGCGCCTCTTCCTGATCGTGGGTGACGAAGATGGTGGTCAGGCCGCTTTCCTTCTGGATGCGGATCAGTTCCACCTGCATCTCCTGGCGCAACCGGCGGTCAAGCGCGGAAAGCGGCTCGTCGAGCAGAAGCACGCTCGGCTTGGTGACGATCGCCCTGGCCAGCGCGACACGCTGCTGCTGGCCGCCGGACAATTGCTTGGGTTTACGGTCGCCGAAGCCGGGCAGGCGCACAAGCTCGAGTGCGCGCTCGACCTGCTTGCGCGACTCCTCGCCCTTGATGCCGCGGCGCGCGAGCCCGAACGCGACGTTTTCGTTCACCGTCATATGCGGAAACAGCGCGTAGGACTGGAACACCATGCCGATGTTGCGCGCCCAGACCGGCGTGCGCGTAACATCGTTTCCGCCGATCGCGACATTGCCCTGATCCGGGATGATGAACCCGGCAATGATACGCAGCAGCGTGGTTTTCCCTGACCCGGACGGTCCGAGCAGGCTGGTGAAGGACCCTTGCGTGAAGTCCGTGGAAATATCCGTGAGGACGGGGACCGAGCCGTAATTCTTGGCGATCGAACGAACTTCAACGTTTGTCACTGACGCCTCCCGGCTTTGCGAACAGGGCGAAGATCACGATGACCGCCATCGAGCCGACCAAAAGGATGGTCGAGATGGCGTTGATCTCCGGGGTGAAACCCTTGCGAATTGCCGAATAGATCTGCACCGGCAGGGTCGAGAATCCGGGCGTGGCAAGGAAGTACGAGATGACGAACTGATCGAGCGAGACGGCGAAGGCAAACAGCGCAGCGCCCAGGATGCTCGGATAGAGCAGCGGCAAGGTGATCGAGAAGAAGGCATGTACCGGTGTCGAGCCGAGGCTCATCGCCGCCTCCTCGAGATCTGCGCGCACGGTCTGGAAACCCGTGCCGACGACCAGCACCACATAGGGGATGGCAAGCGCGACATGGCCGATCAGCAGTGCATGCAGGCCGCGGCCGATGCCGCTGTAGAAGAAGAACACCAGCATCGCCGTGCCGGTGATCAGCCAGGGAATGGCGATCGGCGGCAAGAGCATCAGCTGAAGCAGCGTCTTGCCGCGAAAGGTCCTCCGCGACAGCGCGACGGAAGCCATGGTGCCGAGCACCGTGGCGATGATCGACGTGGCGACCGCGATCCAGAGGCTGTTGATGCCGGAATTGACGAGCGGAGCGTTGCCGGCAAGCGCTTCATACCAGCGGGTCGAGAAGCTGAACGGCAGTTCGTAGAGCGGGGATTCGTTGAACCCCATCGCCATCATCACCAGGATCGGCAGATAGAGGAAGGCGAGGATGGCGGCGATGTAGAAGCGGGCGGCGATCTTCATCTTCGCATCCTCACAAGGCCGTGCCGCGGCGCAGCACGCCGGAGAAGGTGGCGAAGATGCCAAGCACGACCGCAAGCATGGTGAAGGACAGCGCGGCGCCGAGCGGCCAGTTGAAGGCTTGCGTGAACTGGTCCTCGATCACCGTGCCCATGGTCACGCCGACGCGGCCACCGAGGATTCTCGGTTCCATGAACGAGCCGATTACCGGTACGAAGATCAGGACCGATCCGGAGATCAGGCCAGGCGCGGCCATAGGCAGCAGGATCTTCCAAAGGATGGTCCACCAGCGGGCGCCAAGGCTGCTGGCGGCCTCAATGATGGTGTTGTCGATCGTGACCAGCGCGATGTAGCAGGTCAGGATCATGTAGGGCAGATAGCCATGCACCAGGCCGACCACGACAGCCTGCCGCGTGTAGAGGAATCCGACCGACCCCGCGCCGGGCCAGACCGAATGGATAGCATAGTCGAGAAAGCCGCCTTCGCGCAGCACCATGGTCCAGGAAAACACGCGCACCAGACCGTTCGTCCAGAACGGCAGCAGCACCAGGATCAGCAGTGTCTCGCGCACCTTGCCCTCGGTGGCGCGCACCAGCGCCAGGGCGGCAAAGAAGCCCAGCACCGCGCAGAAAAACGTCGTCCAGAAGCCCATCAGCAGGGATTGCCAGGCGACGCCGAGCAGATAGGGTTGATCGACAAAGGCCCGGTATTGCTTGAACGTGAAGACGATCGGGGCCTTGCCCATCGGCGTCGCGGTCAGGAAACTGAACGCGAACATGGTGCAGAGCGGCAGGAACACCGCAAGCGTCAGCCAGCCATAGGTCGGCACCAGCAACGCAGCCGTCGACGCCCATGGCGGCAACGGCTTGCGCGAGCCGCCAGGCTCGCGCAGTTGGGTGGAACTGGCAGGATCAAGCGGCATAGAATGCCTTGACCTCTTGCCAGAGATTGTTGAACGCCTCGCGCTGTTCGTCGGTGAGGGCGGCCTGGATTGTCGACGTCTTGAGGTACTTGGGATCGTGGATCAAGCGGGTCAGGTCGTCGGCAGGCAGCTTGTCCATGGCAGTGGTGTTCGCCGAAGCCGGAGCACCCACCTTGGTCGCCCATTCCACATAGAACTCAGGGTCGATCATGTAGTTGATGAAGGCCAGGGCCGCATCCGGATTTGCGCTGCCGGACACGACGTTCAGCGTATCCATCCAGACCAGCGCGCCTTCCTTCGGAACCACGAACTGGACGGGAAGCTTGGAGATGCGCTTCGACCGCGCCGAGGACCCTGACCAGTAGACGGACAGGTCGAACTCCTTGGCGGCGAACGATTTGTTCCACTGATCTTCGCTCGACCACATCAATTTGACGTTGGGTTTGAAGCTCTTGAGCTTGTCGGTAATGGCGGCCAGATCGGTCGGCTTGTTCATGTCCTGGCCGGTTAGCAGCGCGACAAGCGCCACCATGGTCACGGCATCGTCGGACAGCGCCACGCGCCCGACATTGGCCGGGTCGCCCAATGCCGCGTAGCTGTCCGGGATGGTTCCGCCCTCACGGGCAGCCATGGCCGTCATGCCCCAGACCCACGGAACGCCGTAGCCTGTGCCGTTGATGTTGCGGTTCGCGCTGTTGACCAGATCCGGTGACAGCCCGGCGCTGTTCGGCACCTTGCTGAAGTCGGCCGCAACGACCAGACTGTCGGCAACGGCTTGCGACACGCGGGCGCTGTTGATCAGCACAACGTCGTAGACGCCGGGGTTGGTCCTCAGCTTGGTCAGCATTTCCGGTTCCGAGCTGAAATAGTCGTGCACCACCTGGATTCCGGTCTTTTCGGTGAAGGCCTTCACCGCCCAGGCCTCGTCGGTGCCGTAGCCCTGCCAGTTGAGAACCGTTATGCTGGTCGCGGCCCGTGCCAGCCTCGGCCCAGCCAAACCGGCCGCTGCGGCAGCGCCCATGATCGTCAGAAAACTGCGTCGTGTCTGTTGCATGTTCTTCTCCCATTTTTGTTAGTGTACAAACAAACTTCGAGATGGCTTAATTGTCAAGTGATCTCTAATTCGCCCACTGCCGCCCGCTCCGCTCATCATCGATCCAACGGAAATATCACATGCTAAAAAACGCCAATGTGCCCGCCAAAAGTGCCTGGAACACATGGTCGGAACGTCCGGGAGAGATTGTGTTTTTGCCGCTCGGCGCACGCATCACGCCGGTGCTGTTCTCGTCTTCCGCGCGCAAGGCGACAACCATCCGCCCGCCCTCCGAAATTCGCTTCGGACGCCACGGCCTGCATGGCGAGGCTATCGATTTCGAGACCACGCATGGCGGCACACGGCTCGAATTCTCCTACGCAAAACGCGATCCCTTTTGCATCGAAGGCAGCTGGTCGGTGCGTGAAAAGCAGGAGTGGGGCCTGCGCTATTGGGTCGTGATTTGCTTGTCGGCGGAGAACGGGGAAGAGGTCACCTACAGCCATGAAGACGGTGCCGCGACCCTGGCCGTCGGACAGCGATACGTGTCGCTGGTTTCGCGCGACGCGCCGGTACAAGTGACCGGTCACGACAGCATCGAAGCCCTGGTCGCCGACATGGACGCCAACGGTTACTTCGATCTCTCGAGCCGTTCGAATTCCGCAAAGGTGATCGCGCTACGCTTCAATCTCGAAATGATGCCGCAAGCCAGGTTTGCCGCGGCGGTGGCTGACAGCCGGGCGCTTGCGGTGAAGACGGCGAAGGAAGCGCTGGTAACAGACGCGACACCCGCCGCGCCGCTTCACACCGGGCGCAACGAGGGTGCGCTCGACGCGGTGCGCGACGTGATCGGCTGGAACACGCTTTACGACCGCATCAATGCCCGCCCCTATACCGCGATCAGCCGCATCTGGAATCTCGGCGGCTTCGCCGTCTGGTTCAACGACCAGACCTTCGCGGCGCTGATGGCCGGTCTTTTCGATCCGTCGCTGGCGCGTGAAAATTTCGACGTCGCGATGGCAAGTGCCACCCCGCAGGGCAATTTCGCCTGCCTGCTGACCTCGCGCGATTCCTGGGTCGACCGTAGCCAGGCGCCGCACGGCGCCTTTATCGCCTGGACGATGTATCTGCGCAGCCGGGACCGGTCGCTGCTCGAAAACGCCTACGGCCCATTGCTGCGGAACAACCGGTGGTGGCGAGCCAGCCGCGATCCGGACGGCCGCGGGCTGGTTTCCTGCGGCACATCGGACGTTGGCGACGCCCTCTACAAGGGCACGGCTTTCGGCGCGCGCAACGAAACCGGCATGGACAATTCCGCAACGCATGACGAGGCGGTCTACGACCCCGCCACACGCTCGCTGTCGACGTTTGACGTCGGGCTCAACTGCGCGCTGGCGCTCGACACCGAAATGCTGGGAAAGATCGCCCGGGAACTCGGCCACGTCGACGATGCCGCAAGTCTCGAGACGCTGGCGCAGGATACACGCGACAAAATCCGGGCTGAACTGTGGGACGAGGCGCGCGGGCTGTTCGCCAACCGGCAGCGCGATGGCGGCTTCGTCTCCAGCGTCGGCCCGACGAGTTTCTATCCGCTGTTGTGCGGCGCAGCCAGCGAGGCGCAGGCAGCCCGGCTTCTTGAGCACCTCGCCGATCCCGCGACATTCGGCGGGCAGTTCGTTCTGCCCAATGCGTCGCGCAACGATCCCGCCTACAAGGAAAACGTTTATTGGCGCGGGCGCATCTGGGGCAATGTCAACTATTTCGTCTGGCAAGGCCTGCGCCGTTATGGATTCGAGCTGGAGGCAGCCGAATTTGCCCGCAAAAGCCTTGCCATGTTCGAGCAGTCCTGGACGACTTCGCGGCTTTGCGGTGAGAACTACAATGCCGAGACCGGCGAGATCATCGATCAAGGCGATGCCGATCCGTTCTACACCTGGGGCGCCATGCTGCCGCTGCTCGGAGTTAGCCAGGTCATGGACATCGGCCCGTGGCACGGATGGGAATTGGCAAACAATGGCGAAGCCGTGCGGCTGGGGCCGCTGTCGAGCCCCGCCGGTGATGTCGTGGTCACGGTCGAAGCGGGGACGCTGACGCTTTCGGCCAGAGACTCCATGCTGTTTTCCACCGACCACAGGGGCCGCATCAGCCAGATCGTCGTGGAAAGAGGGCTTCTGTCGGTCCGCTTCCCCGAGGGTTGCCCGGGCAGTGCGAGCTTCCGGCTCGGGCCGGCCATGGCCGTGCGCCTGGTGTCGGCGCGCCTCGATGGGCAGGAGATCGCGACGGTGCTCGACGACGGATGCCGCGTCGTGGATCTGTCGGGGGCAGGGGCCGGCGCGCAGCTTGACTTCCATCTGACGCCGACACCGTGAGCGGCAACTTGCTTGACGGGCCGGAATGGTTTCGCAAGCCGGGGCCGGATTTTCGGCCGGCGGTGTTCTGGTTCTGGCACCGTATTCCGAGCGCATCGGAAATTCGCCGGCAATTGGCGGATATAAGCGAAAAAGGCGTCGGCACGGTGATGATCCAGGCGCGCCGCGCGCTTGCGCTCGAATCCTATCTGTCGCCTGCGTATATGGATGCGTATCGCGATGCGGCCGCCGAGGCGCAGCGGCTGGGCCTCAGGGTCACCATCTACGACGAGTATGGCTGGATGTCGGGCCATGGCGGAGGGCGCACCGTCAATGGCGCGGATCATCTGCGCGAGCGCCATCTGTTCTGGACGAGCGGGGTGGTGCAGGGCACGCGCACCGAACTCACGATTTCCAACATCCACTCGCCGTTTCTCGATTTCCTCGGCGAGGCCGGCCGCACCTGGTGCTACGAGGACGGCGTGCCGCGCTGGGGCGACTGGCAGATT
The DNA here is from genome assembly GCF_056404855.1 of Mesorhizobium sp. P2_B11. Lineage (NCBI taxonomy): Bacteria > Pseudomonadati > Pseudomonadota > Alphaproteobacteria > Hyphomicrobiales > Phyllobacteriaceae > Mesorhizobium > Mesorhizobium sp. P2_B11. The sequence continues at coordinate 116,240 of NZ_JBFUDF010000011.1, read as the reverse complement.
GTGCTGGCCGTCTCGCACCCGGAGTCGGCGATTGCGGCCGAAAGCACCGTACGGCCGGTGACGGGCGCTATCAGCATAGAGCTAACCGGTGACGCCGCGTGCCGCATCGTGGTCGAGCATGATGGCGCCGTTGCGGCTGGCAGCGCTGTCACCGTCTTTGCATCGGCGCGGTGCCTGACCTCCCGGCTCATCAACTATCTCCTGCCGGAAGCGGCGCAACGGTTTGCCGACACCGTCTATGCGCCGCTGCTGGACGCCGCCGGTGGCGCGGCGGACGGCTTCTTCTTCGACCATCCCTATGCCGGTTTTCACGTCTGGGACGAGCACCATGGCAATCTCGGCAACAGCCTGCTCTGGGACGCCGCCGACGCGGTCGACGCCATGCAATTGCTGTCGCTGCTGCGCGACGTCGGTCCGCGCACGGCTGCGCTGCGAGCCGGCTTTTTCGAAGCCTATGGAAGGCGCATGCATGAAGCCTTCTTCGGAACTCTGTCGCGCTGGGCCTCTGAGCGCGGCGTCGGCTTTACCGGGCACGAACTTCTGACCCATGTCGGCGCCTGGGGACTGCACGCCGGCCTCAAGGGATTCGATCCGCGCAGCATGCCGGGCGTCGACTATTTCGGCGTCGACGCCTATCGCAGCACGACGGCGGTCGACGCCGCCGACTATGCGCCGCAGCTTTCCGCCAAGCTTGGCGACAGCGTGGCACGGGCGCATGGCCGCCGGCGCTGCATGATCGAGCAGTATTCGACCGGGCGGGAAACCGGCGCGCCGGGCCTTGCCGGCCAATGGGGTCTGACAGCCGAGCGTTTTCGCGCGCAGGCGATCCGCCATCTCCTGTTCGGCGCACGGCAGATCCTGCTGCACGCCTGTAATGTCACCGATGGCGCCAAGGGTGATGGACTGCTCAGTGCCCGGTTCGATTTTCCGCCGGCCTTCAATTTCGAGCCGTGGTGGGAGGACTGCCCGGCGATCTTCGCGGAACTGGCGCGGCTCTCGGCCTTTCTGGAGGATGGCGAACCGCTGCGGCCGGTGGCGCTTTTCTATCCGCTCGAGACGATCCGTGCCGAGGCGATGGCACCGGCCTGCGGAGACCATTTCGGCTGGTGGGCCGAAGCGCTGGCGCGCGCGGGCCTCGGCTATGACATTGTGGACGAGCGCATGTTTGGCACGGTGCTGGGCGGAAAGCCGTGCTACGAGACGCTGGTGCTGCCTGCTGTCACGACGCTCGCCTCGGCTGACACGGCCGAGACCATCGCCGCTTTCGTGCGAAACGGCGGCCGGCTGCTGGCGACCGGCCCGCTGCCGCACAAAACCAGAATGAAAGGCGAGGAGCCATCCTGCGCCGCGCTTTTGACCAGCCTTGCTGCGAATGGGCATGTCGTGCATCGGCCGGATGCGGCACAGCAAGATATCGCACGCCTTGTCGCCGCCGAGCCGCGCCCGCTGCCCGATATCAGCTTCGAAGATGGTCCTTGCTGGAGTTCGGTGTCGCGGTGCGGCGACAGCTGGCGGCTGGCTGCTTTCAACGATCAGGCGATCGCGCGGCGGCTGAACATCCGCCTCGCCGAGCGGACGCCGGACATCTCGTTGTGGAATCCCGAGAGCGGCGAGGTGGCGGTCACGTCATATACGGTGGTCAATGGAACGTTGACCCTCGATGTTGGTGCCCAGCGACTGGTGTGCCTGTCGATCCGGAATGGCGACCCGGCATCGAACAGCTCGGTCGATGCCGGCCAGCATCACCACACGGCGCATGCTGACGTGCCGGCGCCGATCGTCCTTTCCGATGGCTGGACGCTGGAGATCGACGGCGGTGGACCGATTTCGATTGCCGTCGATCGCGGATGGGAGAGGCAAGGCCATGCTACTTTCGCCGGCACCGGGATCTACCGCCGGCACGCAAACCTGCCTGACCTCGCCGACGGTCTCGTCTGGCATCTGCTGCTGCCGGGCCTGCATGAAACGGCGGAGCTTTGGCTCGACGGCGCGCTTATAGGGCGCCATGTCGCGGGAGAAGCGCGCTTCGTCCTGCCTGTCTCGCGGGGTGACGTTGCAGTCGAGCTTCGCGTCAGGAACACGGCGGCAAATCGTTACTATGCAGAAACGCCCTTTTGGGGCGGCACGCCACTGCCCTCGGGACTGACTGCGGCACCATGTCTCTGTGCTGGTCGCCAGAGCCTGGTTGCCAATCCAGGGACAGCCACTGACACTGCATCGCGTTGGGGAACCGAATGAGAAGTCGCGCATGAACATCGAAGGTATCTGCGATCCACGCTTTGCTGGTGTGCGCGACGCGTTTGGTAAGTCTTTCGCGCAAGGGCTCGAACATGGCGGCGGCGTGTCGGTCGTGGTCCACGGCAAGACCGTCGTCGATCTGTGGGGCGGTCATGCGGATGCCGCGCGCAGCCGTCCCTGGCGGCAGGACACGCTGGTCAATGTCTGGTCTTGCACCAAAGGCGTCGTGGCCTTGGCGATCGCCATGCTGGTGGAGCGCGGCAAGCTCGACTATGCCGCCCCCGTTGCGCGCTATTGGCCGGAGTTTGCGGCCGGCGGCAAGGAGCGCATCACGCTCGATCAGGTGATGTCGCATCAGGCCGGGCTGAACGGTCTCGCCGTGCCGATGGACGAGGCGGGGCTGCTGGCATGGGCGCCTTTTGTCGATGCGCTTGCCGCCATGTCGCCGCTGTGGGAGCCGGGCAGCCGTTGTGTCTATCACGCCCTTACCTACGGCCACCTAGCCGGCGAAGTGCTGCGTCGCGCCGATGGGCGAAGCATGGGCCGCTTCATCGCCGAAGAGATCGCAGACCCGCTTGGCGCCGATTTTCATGTCGGTCTGCCGGCCAGCGAGGATGCCAGGGCCGCCGAGATGATTGCAGGTCCAAAGACTTCGGACTGGGTCGAGTCCGTCCGCGCCTCGCCCTTTCCTCATGCAGGCGATAATCCGACACCCCGCGCATTGGCGCCCAACGATCGCGCCTGGCGCGCCGCCGAAGTGCCGGGCGGCAATGGCCAGTCGACGGCACACGCATTGGCACGCATCTACGGCATGATGGCGGCCGGCGGCGTTTGGGAGGGCAAGCCTCTGATCGGGCCTACTGCAATCGCAGGAGCGGCAAGACCTCGCATTCGCGGCATGGACGACAGCTTCGCGTTGCCGACAGCCTTCGCCGCCGGCTATCAGATGGAGGATCCGACCTATGCCGGGCGCGCATCGCCGCAAACGTTCGGCCACAGCGGCTGGGGCGGCGCCATCGGCTTTGCCGATCCTGCCGCCGGTGTCGGCTTCGGCTATGTCACCAACCGGATGCTCGGTTTCGACGACATGGACCCGCGCCGCAAGGGTGTGATCGACGCCGTCTACGACGCGCTTTGATGCACGTCGTGATCGTGAAAAACAAAGAGTCGGAGCAGGTCGTCGTTTCCGTGAAACGGTGAACTGCTCGGAAAAATCATCGCGATCTGTCGGAGCTTGTCGGCTTGGCCCGTCCTTGGTTAGCAACGCCCCAGGGAGGAAGCCGTGAGAGATCTGATCTTGAAGATGTCCATATCGATCGACGGCTTCGTGAGTGATCTGGACGGCGTGAACACATGGATGTTCGGCAGCGATCAGGAGGCGAAGGCCTGGTCTGTCGAGACGGTAGGCAACGCCAGCCTGCACATTATGGGCAGTCGCACCTTCCGCAGCATGGCCGCTTACTGGCCGACCTCCACAGACATGTTCGCGCCGCCGATGAACCAGATCCCCAAGGCTGTCTTCTCGCGGCAGGGGCCGGCGATCCTGGGCGATAAGGCATCCAAGGACGCACTGCAGCCCGGGGCAGCGAGTTGGGGGCAGGCCTATGTGGCGAGTGGCGACCTGGCGGAGGAAATCGCGACGTTGAAGGCTCAAGGCGGCAAGCCGATCATCGCCCATGGCGGCGTGAGCTTTGCCCGCAGTCTCGTCGCCCAGGGACTGGTCGACCAGTTCATTCTGCTGGTGCATCCAGTGGCGCTGGGCAAAGGCCTGCCGTTGTTTTCCGAACTCGCCGCGCCGATGCCGTTCAAACTGACGAGCTCGAAGGCCTTTCCGGGCGGCGCGGTGGCGCAGATCTATCGGGCGACGTGAGCCGGCCGCCGGTGCGCCTCAAAACTTGGACTAATGCAAACCACATATGGACTTTCGATTATATATAGTCCGGATTTGAACGGCTATCTTGGCATCATCCAAAACGAAGGAGATTGCCATGAAGACCGTTTTCATCACCGGAACCTCGTCGGGCTACGGCCTCGCAACCGCCAGACTTTTTCACGCCAAAGGCTGGAACGTTGTCGCCGCGATGCGCACGCCGCGCGAGGATGCGCTGCCCAAATCCGACCGCATCCATATCGTGCCGTTGGACGTCACCAATGCCGACAGCATCAGGGCCGCGGTAGAAGCCGCTGGGCCGATCGATGTGCTGGTCAACAATGCCGGCATCGGCATGTTCGGCGCCTTTGAAGCGACGTCGATCGACACGGCGCGCGAGGTCTTCGAGACCAACACGTTCGGTGTCATGGCCATGACCCAGGCGGTGATCCCGCAGTTTCGCGCCCGCCGTTCGGGCACGCTCATCAATGTCACTTCCAGCGCCGTGCTGGCGCCGATGCCGCTGGTCGCCATCTACACCGCCAGCAAGACGGCGGTTGAAGGCTTCACTGCCTCGCTTGCCAATGAGCTCAATCATTTCGGCATTCGCGTGAAAATGGTTCAGCCGGGATACGGACCGACGACCGCCTTCTCGCGCGATGCCGCGTCCTATGTCGAGCGCTTCATTCCCGAAGCCTATGCCGGCTATGCCGGCGAGATCTTCGCGGAGATGACCCGGCCGACGGCGCACACCGTTCCTGAAGACGTCGCCGAAATCGTCTGGAAGGCCGCGCACGATGAGTCAGCAACGATGAGCCTCCCCGCCGGACCTGATGCGGTGGCGCTGAGCCAGGCGCGGCGTGCGGTGGCTGCCTAGTTCCGCCGCGATCTTTGCCGCATCGGCGAAAGTGTCGCCGGGTGCGGCGGAGGCTCATTGCCGCCGTCGCGGAGCCACCGCCCGGCTGGGCTTTAGGCCTGACGCAGAAGCTTCTCTTCCTTGTCGCTCACCAGGGAGCGGATTCCACGAAACACCAGGGTGATGGCCGCATCGCGTCCGATATCGTCGGCGACCGCCTTGCGCAGCCAGAGCCCGTCGAGCAGGGCGGCGATGATCAGGCTCGCTTCGTGCAGGCGCGCCGCATCGAACATGTCGCCAAACACCGAGGCCAGGTTGGAGCGCAGCCGCCGGTGGAACACACGCTGGAGCCTGGCATATTGCTCGTTCACGCCGGCTTCGGCGCAAACCGAAATCCAGGCGCTGGCGATCGGGCGGGTGAAAGCCTGCGCGGGAAAGTTGCCCTCGACGATCGCTTCCAGCCGCGCCCAATGGGTCTGGGCCTTACCCAGTCGCGCGATGACATCTTCCATCAGCAGGCGGTTGTTGTAGCGCACCATGCCCAACAGGACTTCGTCCTTGCCCTTGAAATAATAAGCGAGAATGCCGGGCGACATGCCGGCTTCGCGGCATATGCGGGCCGAGGTCATGCCTTGCAGCCCATGCTCGAGAAACACGCGATGCGCAGCCGCTATCAGTTCGACGCGCCGTATGTCCTCGATTCTGGTTCGCTTGCCGTGAGTCGCCATTTCCCTTTCTAGCAAATTAGATTTTTGTATGCTCATACAAGATTCTATATTGACATACAGCGCAGACGCAATAGCGTTGGCTGGCAGTCGTCTCATCAAGAAAATGGGGAACCAAGAATGCGTACGACAGTCATCCTTGCCTTGCTTTCCGGGTTGATCGCTTCACCCGCCATGGCCGCCGATGCGGCGCAGTGCCAGAAGGTCCGCATGGCGGACCTCGGCTGGACCGACATTGCGCTGACCAACACCACCGCCGAGGTCATCCTCGACGCCCTGGGCTACGACGCCTCGCAGACCTTGCTCGGCCTCGGCGTCGCCTATTCGGCGCTGAAGGAAAACGACATGGATGTGTTCCTGGGCAACTGGCGACCCGTCCAGGACGAGGAATACAAGTCCTACTTCGACGAGGGATCGGTCGAAGTGCTGGGCATCAATCTGGAGGGTGCCAAATACACGCTCGCCGTACCGCAATATGTCGCGGATCAGGGCGTCAAAAGCTTCGATGATCTCGCCGCCCACGCCGACAAATTCGGCAGCAAGATCTATGGCATCGAGGCGGGCTCGAACAAGCCGCTGCTCGATATGGTGGCGGCCAACCGCCATGGGCTCGGCGAATGGCAGATCATCGAGTCCAGCGAGGCGGCAATGCTGACGCAGGTCGCGAACTCGGTGGCGGACAAGGGTTGGGTCGTGTTCCTCGGTTGGGAACCGCATCCGATGAATCTCGACTACAAGATTACCTATTTGTCGGGTGGGGACATCGAGTTCGGCCCGAATTTCGGTGGCGCCACGGTCCGCACCATCGCCCGCAAGGGCTTTTCGACGGAATGCCCCAACGCGGCCAAGCTGTTTGCCAATCTGGCCTTCGATCTCACCTACGAGAACTACGGCATGCGGATGATCCTGGGGGATGGGAAATCCGCCGACGAAGCCGCCCGCGAAATGATCAAGCGCAACCCCGACAAGCTGGCGAAATGGTTGGACGGCGTCTCGACCTTTGACGGTCAGCCGGGCCTGCCGGTCGTGAAAAGCGCGCTGGGTCTCTAGATGAACCAGAGCATGCTGGCGGCCGTGCTGGAGAGCGCAGGTCAGCCGCTGCGCGTCATGCACGTGCCGCGGCCGCAGCCCGGTCCAGGAGAGATACTGGTTCGCCTGGAAGCAAGCGGCATATGCCATACCGATGTGCATATCTGGCAAGGTCACGTACGGTCCGCGTCAGGGCAGCTGACGGCAATTCTCGGCCATGAGGGCGTGGGCAGGGTGGTTCAACTCGGCGCCGGTGTTTCGGGCTGGCGCCTTGGCGAGCGTGCCGGCGTTGCCTGGCTGCACGACACGTGCGGCCACTGCGACGAATGCCACGCCGAAATGGAGTCTTTCTGCCAGCACCAGCGCGCGCACGGCTTCGATGTTGCAGGCACTTTTGCCGAATATGTCGTAGCCGATGCACGCTTTGCCGCGCGACTGCCGGAGGAGGGCGATGCGGCGGTGCTGGCGCCGCTGATGTGCGCCGGCCTGACCGCTTTTGGCGCCGTGCAGCGGGCGGGGGTCAAAGCTGGAGAGATTTGTGCCGTCTTTGGCTGTGGCGGCTTGGGCCTCTACGCCATCCAGATTGCCCGGCGGCTTGGCGCCGTGGTCGTCGCCATCGACACGGATGAAGCCAAGCTTCGTCTGGCAGCTTCGCTTGGCGCCGAGCACACGCTTCTTGCCTCGCCGGAGTTGGCCGACAACTGGCCGGCAGATTTGCGTGCGCATGTCTGCATCAATTTTGCGCCGACGCCGGCAAGCTGGGATGCCATGGTCGCGGCAATCCGTCCGCGCGGCCGGATCATCGCGGCGGCAATGGTCTCGCAACCGGTGCCGCTCAGCCAGGAGTGGCTGACCGCAAGCGGTGTCTGGATAACCGGGACAAGCGTCGGCACTCGCGCGCAGATGCGCGAGTTGATCCAGTTGCACGAGGCGCAACCCTTCGAGGCTCAGGTCCAGCGCGTCACGCTGGCCGAGGCAACCGACGCATTGGTCCGGCTGAAAGCAGGCAACGCTGAGGGCAGGCAGGCGATCGTCTTTGCTGCCGACAGCCAGCGCTGAGCGCTGCGACGAGCACGTTGGAACGAGGACTATCGACAATTGACGCTCGGTCATTTGTTTGGAAAAGTCCACTCCATGGTCGATCCGCTTTCCGAAATCATTGAACTGCTCCGGCCCCGGGCGGTGTTCACAAAGGGCATCAGCGGCGCCGGCCGTTGGGGCGTTCGCTATGGTGAGTTTGGCCATCCGAGCTTTGCCATCGTGATCGAGGGTGCGTGCCGGTTGGCCGTTGACAGCCAAAAGGCACTGACGCTCGAGGCAGGTGATTTCATTCTGCTGCCGAAGACGCCGGGCTTCACCATGACGGGGTTCGAGCCCGTCATACCCGAGATCATCGATCCGCATGTCGCGGCGCTCACGGCCGAAGGCGAAGTTCGCCATGGCGCTCAGGACGGACCGGCTGATGTGCGCATCCTCGGTGGCTATTTGGTGTTCGAGAGCGAGGATTCCGGCCTTCTGGTTTCGCTGCTGCCGGATCAGGTTCATGTGCGTGGCGTCGAGCGCCTGTCGATCGTGGTGAAGCTGTTGATCGAGGAGGCCGCCCAACGCCAGTCAGGGCGCGAGCTGGTGCTGACCCGGCTGATCGAGATCCTGCTGGTCGAATCCTTGCGGCTCACACAGACGCGCTCGGCGCCCGCCGGACTGCTGCGAGGCCTGGGGGATGTGCGGCTGGCCGAAGCCATCCGCCAGATGCATGCCGATCCGGCGCGTTCCTGGACGATGGCGGAGCTGGCAAAGGAGGCGGCCTTGTCGCGCTCGGCCTTCTTTGACCGCTTCAGCCGCAGCGTCGGCGTGCCGCCGATGGAATATCTGCTGGCCTGGCGCATGGCGCTGGCCAAAGACATGCTGCGACGGCAGGATATCGACATTGCCGACGTCGCCGAGCGCGTCGGCTACGGATCGGCCAGCACCTTCAGCACCGCCTTCAGCCGCCATGTCGGCCAGCCGCCCGGCCGCTACGCCAAGGCGACGGCGCACTAAAATGCCGTCGTTCAGATCGAGGTATAGCCGGCGTCGGCCGTGACGATGCTGCCGGTCATCAGGCTCGATGCATCGGACGCCAGGAACAGCACCACCGAAGCGATCTCCTCGGGCTTGCCCAGGCGCTTCATCGGCGTCAGGTCGATCCAGCGATCGAACATCTCCTTGCGCTCCCCCGGATCGCCGAGCAGCGGCGTCTCGATATAGGTCGGCGCGACCGCGTTGACGCGCACGCCGCGCAGCGCCCATTCCACCGCCAGAGAACGCGTCAGGTGATGCACGCCGGCCTTGGCGGCATTGTAGTGGACCTGCGGCTGCGGCGTGTTGACGATGTCGGCTGACATCGAGCCGATGTTGACGATCGAACCGCGGCCGGCGCCAAGCATCTTGCGGCCGAAGGCACGGCAGGTCTTGAACACGCCGGTCAGGTTGATGCCGATGACGCGGTCCCATTCTTCGTCCGACATATCCTCTGCCGGCGTGTTGACCGCGATGCCGGCATTGCAGACGACGACGTCAAGCGCCGGCAGTTCGTCGGCCAGTGCGTTGAGTTGCGCGGTGCTGGTCACATCGAGCTGCCGAGGTTCTGCATGCAGCCCACGAGCGGTAAGTTTTTCGGCGGCAGTTTTCGCGCGGGCTAGGTTGAGATCCGTCACCAGCACGCGCGTGCCCGCTTCGGCCAGCGCCGTCGCACAGGCCTCGCCAATGCCTTGGCCGGCACCGGTGACCAGCGCGATGCGGCCGCTGAGATCGAATTTGGCGAGATAAGACATCGCATTGGCCCCGTTTCATTGTCGCCCCAACGCTCCCTGCGGAGAGGCGGCGGCGATCCACTCTAGCGCGTACCCGGATGTTAGTGGAACTATCATTCTGCCCCGATGCCAATCAAGCCGATATGGGGTGATCTCGTGCAAAATTTGCCGTAAGATCCGCTGCGTGGTCATTTGTGTCAGAAAAGATCGTTATTTTACAATCAGATAAGATGATATTCCGAAAACCGAACGACTTTTTAGGAAACGGCGAGCAGCCCCGCTTGCCTGAAGTAGTAAATCTATATTATGACCAGTGGGTGGATCAGACCGCCCGTGTGCGGACAGAGGTGGAGACACGCCGGCCGTGATTGGGGAATTCTCCGAAAAGCTCTTTATCGACGGCAGCTGGCGCCAGGGCGAGGGCGACCGCATCCCTGTCGAGAATCCGGCCACCGGTGAGATTATCGGCCATATCGCGGCGGCAACGCCAGCTGAAATCGATGCCGCGGTCGTGGCCGCGCGCAAGGCTTTCAAGAGCTGGTCGCGCCTGCCGCCGGTCGATCGATCCAAAGCGCTGAAGCGACTTGGCGATGCGATCGCCGCCGATGCCGACGGCATGGCGCGCACCATGACGCTGGAACAAGGCAAGCCGCTCAACGAGGCGAAGGGCGAAATTTTGAAGCTCGCCGAAGCCTGCCATTTCTACGCCGAGGAAGCGGTGCGCATCCATGGCGAGATCATCCCCAACCCGACCAACGATCACGAAAGCCTTGTCGTGCGCGAGCCGATCGGCGTGGTCGGCGCCATCACGCCCTGGAATTATCCGGCCGAGCTGATCGGCTGGAAACTGTGCGCGGCACTTGCCGCCGGCTGCACCATCATCATCAAGCCGGCGGAGCTGACGCCGTTTACAGCACTTGCCATCGCCCGGATGGCTGAGATGGCGCAGATTCCCCCAGGCGTCGTCAATGTGATGACCGGGCCCGGCGCCAAGGTCGGGCAAGCGATGGTCGAGCACCCCGGCATCGACAAGATCGCCTTCACCGGCTCGAGCGCCGTCGGCCTGCGCATCCAGCAATCCTGCCCGACCATCAAGCGCCTGTCGCTGGAGCTCGGCGGCAACTGTCCGCTGATCGTCACCGCGTCTGCCAATCTCGATGCCGCGGTCAAGGGCGCGGTGCGCCGCTCGTTCCGCAACATGGGCCAGATCTGCATCGCCATAAACCGCATCTATGTCCACCGCTCAATTGAAGCCGAATTCCTGCAGAAGCTGGGCGCTGCGGCCGAGAAACTCGTGATCGGCAATGGCATCGAACGCCCCGACGCCGATCTCGGCGCAATGGCCTCGGCCGAGCCGCTCGCCAAGACCAAAGAGCATCTGGCCGACGCGCTCGCCAAAGGCGCGAGGCTGATCACCGGCGGCAGCGCGCCCGAAGGCGAGGCTTTCGCGCGCGGCCATTTCTTCCGCCCGACCGTGGTCGCCGGCTGCACGCACCTGATGAAAGTGATGAGCGAGGAGACGTTCGGTCCGCTCGTCGGCGTCATGGCCTTCGACAGCTTGGACGAGGCGATCGAACGCGCCAACGACACGCTGTATGGCCTCGCCAGCTACGTCTACTCCAAGGACATGGACGAGGTGCGCTATCTCTCGGCGCGGCTCGACTATGGCAATGTCGCCGTCAACAATGTCGACGCCGGCATCATGAATGCGCCCTATGGCGGCCGCAAGCAGAGCGGTGTCGGCTACGAGCATGGCCGCGAGGGCATGCTCGAATATCTGAACTTCAAGCATATCCGCATCCGCTACGACGAACCGAAGGGAGCGTAGTGGATGATCGAAGGTCTTCTCGGCATCGATATCGGAACATCGGGCTGCAAGGCGCTGCTGATCGACGCCAATGGTGCAGTGCTGGCAAGCCAGACGGCGACCTATGGCCTGTCGCAGCCGAAGCCGGGCTGGACTGAGCAGGATCCGCAGCTCTGGGTCGATGGCGCACGCGCCGCGGTCGCTGGCGTACGGTCGCAGCGGAGCGACGTCCATATCGTGGCAATCGGCCTGTCTGGCCAGATGCACGGACTGACCGCTCTCGACGCCAGCCATCGTGTGCTGCGCCCGGCGATCCTGTGGAACGACCAGCGCAACAGTGCTGAGTGTGCCGATATCACTGAACGCGCCGGCGGCGTCGAAGGGCTGCTCAAGCTGACCAACAACCGCATGCTGGTCGGCTTCACTGGCGGCAAGATCGTGTGGATGCGCAATCACGAAGCCGGGCTGTTCGGCCAGATGCGGCACATGCTCAATCCGAAGGACTATCTGCGGTTGGTGCTGACCAGCGAGGTCGCCACCGAGGTTTCCGACGCTTCGGGTACCGGCCTGTTCGATGTCAGGCGCAGGACATGGGCGACCGGTCTGCTCGACCTCTTGGAGATCGACTCAGTCATTCTGCCGGCCTGCCATGAATCGCATGTCGTCAGCGGCAAGGTCAGCCGGTCCGGCTCGGAATTGTTCGGCCTTGAGGCCGGCATACCGGTGGTTGGTGGTGGCGGCGACAGCGTCATCCAGACCATTGGCTCCGGCGTGATTGCGCCCGGCGATGTGCAGACCACCATCGGTACGGCAGGCATCGTCGCAGCCGCTCTGGATGAACCGGCAGCGAATCCGGAAGGGCGGTTGCAGGTGTTCTGCAATGTCGCGCCGGACAAATGGCATTGCATGGGCGTCTCGCTCAATGCCGGCGGCGCGATGGAATGGTTGCGTTCGGTGCTGGCCGGTTTTTCGAGCGCAGCACCGTCCGCCGAGCGGATCGCCGAGATCGCGGCGGGCGCTTCGGTCGGCTCGCGCGGGCTGCTATTCCTGCCCTATCTCAATGGCGAACGCTGCCCGCATCCGGACCCATCGGCGCGCGGTGGTTTCGTCGGCCTGTCGGCGCGGCATGGCGCACCTGAAATGGCGCGCAGTGTCATGGAGGGCGTAACCCATTCGCTCTTCGATATCTTCTCGCTGATGAGCCAGGCCAATGTCGGCGGCAGCGTCGTCAAGGCGTCAGGCGGCGGTGCGCGCTCAGCGCTGTGGCGGCAGATGCAGGCCGACCTGTTCGACTGCGAAGTGGTGACGACCGAAGGGGCTGCCGAAGGCGGGGCTTTCGGCGCTGCCCTCGTCGCCGGCGTCGGCATCGGCACCTGGCAGAGCGCGGTCGAGGCGGCAAAGGTCTGCCGTACGGTGACACGCGAGGTTCCCGATCCGGTGGCGGGAAAAGCCTTGCGCGAAGCCTTCCAGATTTATCGCGGCCTGTATGGCGCCCTTTCCCCCAGCTTCGCCGCCCTCGGCGCGGCCGGGCTGGACCGCTAGAGGAGATGGAAGGACGCTCCTTCAAAAGCCGCGCTATGAAGCCCTGGTGTTCGACCTCGACGGGACGCTGATCGACAGCGCGCCCGACATTGCGGGCGCCGTCAACGAGGTTCTGGAACGTCGTGGCTGGCCGGTCCAGAGCGTCGCTTTCGTCGAAAAGTTCATCGGCTTCGGTCCGCGCCGGCTGCTGCTCGATCTGCTGGTGGCTGTCGGCCTGCCGAGCGATGATGCTACGGTGGACGAGGCGGTGCGGGAGTACCTCGCCAACTATGAGCGCGCGCCGGCCGGCCGCACGCTGTTTTATCCCTATGTGCGCGAGGATCTGGAAGCGCTGCACCAGTCCGGCATGCGCATGGGCATTTGCACCAACAAGCCGCAGGGCCTTTCGCTGAAGGTTCTGGAAATTCTCGGCATCGCGCATCTCTTCGAAATCGTGGTCGGCGCCGATATAGCGCCGGCCAACAAGCCGGACCCGCGCCACCTCCAGGCAGTGGCGCAGGCAATGGAACTGGGCCAGACGTCCTGGGCCTATATCGGCGATACCGCCGTCGACCAGGTTACCGCGCGTGCCGCCGGCATTCCGTTTTTCGCGGTATCCTGGGGCAGCGGCGGTAAACTCGACGTGCCCCCCGGGTCGCGGCTGACCCGGTTGCGCGATCTCTGGGACACAATGCCCGCTCAAGCCGGGCAAGGGGGCTGATGATGAGCACAAGCCTATTGCATCGGATCGTCCAGGAAAGCGACGGCATGGGCTCGGCCGAGCGCCGCGTCGCCGACTTCGTCAGCGCCAATCCCGGCGAAGTCATCCATATGAGCATGGCGCGGCTGTCGCAGGCCTGCGACGTCAGCGACCCGACCATCATGCGCTTTTGCCGGCGCTTCGGCTTCGAGGGCTATCAGGGCTTCAAACTGCATCTGGCGCAAAGCCTGGTGCCGTCGGCGCCCTTTGCCTATGAGCAGATCGTGCAGGGCGACTCGATCCAGAATGTCGTGCGCAAGACGGCGCGCAATTCGCTCAATGCCATCCAGCGCCTGCTCGAGGATCTTGCCCCGCAACAGGTCGAGGCGGGTGCGAAGCTGCTGCATTCGGCGTCATGGGTCGGCATCTATGCAAGCGGCATTTCGGAAATCACCGCGCTCGATGCCGAGCACAAGTTCCAGCGGCTGGGCATACGCTGTGCCGCGCTGATCGGGCGCAAGAAGCAATGGCTTCACGCCGAGACGTCACGGCCGGAAGAGGTGACGCTGATCTTCTCGCAGTCCGGCCATACCAAGCAGATGGTCGATGTTGCGATCGCCGCACGCGCCAGGGGCGGGCGCGTGCTTTCGGTGACGGCGGCCGGAAGTCCGCTCGCCCATGTCTCCGACGTGCTGATCGCCGTGCTGCCCTATGACCGCACGGAACTGCTGACGCCGCTGGCCTCGCGCCTCAACCATCATCTCATCGTCAACATGCTGGTGACGGCGATCGCCATGACGAGCGGCAGCGAATTCCCCGACCAGCTGCCGGCGCTCGATTCCTGGCAGACGGACAAGATCTAGACAATACGAGGAACCGTATCGATGAGCGCACAGGATGAAGCCAAGAAAGCCGCCGGGCGTCGTGTCATCGCGGAATATGTCAGGGATGGCATGAAGCTTGGGCTGGGCTCGGGCACCACATCGCATTTCTTCGTGCGCGAACTCGGCAAGCATGTCGCCGACGGACTGAAGCTGACTTGCACCACGACGTCGCGCTCCACCAACGATGTCGCGCGCGAAGTCGGCATCGCCCTTACCGACCCCAATGAGATCGGCGAAATCGACCTGACCATCGACGGACCCGACGAGATTGACCGCGACCTCAACATGATCAAGGGCGGCGGCGCCTGCCTGCTGTGGGAGAAGATCATCGCGCATGCTTCCAAGCGCATGATCACGGTCTGCGACGAGACCAAGATCGTCGAGCAGCTCGGCGCCTTTCCACTGCCGGTCGAGGTCGTCCAGTTCGCCTGGAAACAGACCGAGCGAATGGTCGCCGACGCCCTTGTCCGCCACCGCATCAAGAACGCCGTCATCGCGCGGCGCATGCGCGACGGCCAGCCTGTGGTGACCGACAGCGGCAACTTCATCCTCGACTGCCGGTGCGGCGCGATATCGGCGCCCGCCAGGCTCGAGATCGAACTCAACCGCATTCCGGGCGTGGTCGAGAACGGCCTGTTCACCCGCGAGTCGGAAGGGATGGTGGTGGGACGCCTCGACGGCACGAGTTATGTCGTGACACGCGCGGCGTAGTAAAACCTATTTTCTACCGATCCGCCCACAGGAGCTTCCATCCGAGGGCGGCCGTATCGTGTTGCCCCGCCGTCGAATGCTGCTAATGCGGTAACTATCTGATATTAGTGAGCTATAACTCAAGTTTCGCCAAAAATCTGGGTGCGGAAACAGCGTCGGAATTTTCGACGGCGTTTGCCTTCAGAGGCGCTTGCGCTGTGATTTATTAGCTAGTAAAGCTACATCGGTATCTCAGGGAGGAACAGATGGACGAATTCAATCGGGTAAATGCAATCACGCGCCGCGGCCTGCTGAAGGCTGGCGGTGCCATCGGCGCCGCCATGGGCGCGACCGCTTTGACGGGCAGCTCGGCATGGGCGCAGGACGCCGGCTTCATCCCCAACAGCAACAAGAGCCTCGACTATTATTTCTTCGTCATCCAGGAAGAATCGGTGAAGCGCGCCGTAGGCGCCAGCTCGATGAAATTCCAGGCCACCAACGCCAGCTTCGACAACACCAGGCAGCTCGAGCAGTGGCAGAGCCTGATGCTCAGCCAGCCGTCGGCGATCGTGTCCGATCCGATCGACAGCCAGGCGATCGTCAGCGCCATCAAGCGCTACAACCAGAAGAAAATACCGGTCGCCATCATCGACACGCCTTCCGACGGCGGCGATGTCGCCATCACCGTCAGCTTCGACAACAAGTTGGGTGGCGTCATGGCGGCGCAGGAGATCATCAAGCGCCTGACCGCAAAGCATGGCAGCGCGAAGGGCACGGTGCTGAACTGCTTCGGCGCGCTGGAAAGCGTTGCCTGGCGCCTGCGCAAGGAAGGCATGGACGAAGAGTTCGCCAAATACCCTGACATCAAATATCTGGCCCGCCCGACCGAAGGCGCGCTCGACAAGATGCTCGCGGTCACGCTGTCGACGCTCTCGGAATTCCCCGACCTCGACGCCGTGCACGCGCCGTCGGATTCGCCCTCACGCGGCATCGTCACGGCGCTGCAGCAAAAGGGCCGCTGGAAGAAGGCCGGCGAGGAAGGCCATGTCATCTTCGTCAACATCGACGGCGAGCCGGTGGCGCTGAAGTGGATCCAGGACGGCTACATGGACGCCTGCGTATCACAAGACCCGATCGCCTATGGCGAGATCGCGGTCGAGATGCTGGTCAAGCATGCGATCAAGGGCGAGGCTGTGCCGCTCGGCACCTATGAGAACAAGAAGTATTTCTGGGAAAAGGGCGAGATCGTCGCCGGCAAGCCAGGCCCGACGCTGATCATCCCGCCTTTCGTGATCGACTCCACCAATGCCGCCGACAAGCGGCACTGGGGCGCGATCGCGGAAAAGGAGTGGGGCATTCCCTACACTTGAGAAGCGAAGCTCGATCCGATCTTTTTGGAGCATGATCTTTCTCCGAAAACCGGTTCCCACTTTTCGGGATCATGCTCAGAAATCGGCCAACGCCTGCCGTGCCACGCCGCCTCTTGACGGCGTGGCACTTTCCGCCTCGACTGCCTGTGGTTCGACCCATGACGCGCCACCTTGTAGAGCCCGCTCGGGACATGGTGGGCGCCGGCGGACCGTCTCTCAACCGGGAGTTCTTGTTGACAGCTTCCTCCGCAACGCAGCCTGACCAGGATCCCTTCATCCTCCGGGTTGAGAACCTGACCAAGCGCTATGGCGCGACCGTTGCGCTGAGCGACGTGTCGTTGTCGATCCGCCGCGGCACMATCCACGGCTTGCTGGGTGAAAACGGCGCCGGCAAGTCGACGCTGGTCGGCCTGATATCGGGACAGCGCGTGCCGACCGAGGGCGCGATCTTTCTCGACGGCGCGCCGATCGCCAATGTCGACGTCAAGGCGATGGAGAAGGCCGGCGTGTTCCTGGTGACGCAGGAGCCCATGATCATCGATCATGCGACGGCGGCCGAGAATCTGATGCTCGGCATCTGGCCGAGCAAGAACGGCTTCGTGAACTGGCGCAAGCTCAAGGCGGACGCCGCGCGCATGCTGGAAAGCACGCATATCGACCCGCAGGCGCTTGCCGGGCGCCTCGACGCGGTGGCGCGGCGCAAGCTCAACATCCTGCGCGCCATGTTCGGCGGCGGCAAGGTCATCATCCTCGACGAGCCGACCGCGGCGCTGACGGTGGAAGACCGCGTGCAGCTCTTCGCCTTCATGCGTCAGCTGAAGGCACAGGGCGTCACCTTCATCTTCATCTCGCACTACAATGACGAGATCCTCGAGATCTGCGACGCCTGTTCGGTGCTGCGCGACGGCGTGCTGGCCGGCGGCACGGAAGATGTCGGCAGGCTGACCTCGGAGCAGCTGTCCGAACTGGTGCTGGGGCGCGGCCTGGCGCTGTTTCAGCGCGAGCGCCGCAGCTTCGAGGGCGAAGCGCCGGCGGTGCGTGTGCGCAATGTCGACAACGGACATCTCGCGGTCCCCGAATTCGATCTCCATGCTGGCGAGATCGTCGGCTTCACCGGCCTGCCCGGCGCCGGCGCCAAGGAACTGGCGCGCGCTTTGTTCGGCCTGGTTCCCGCGTCTGGCAGCATCGCCCTGGAGGCGCAGGCCGCACGGCCGCTGCCGGCCAATCCGCGCGCGGCTTTCGATATCGGCATCGCCTTCCTGTCCGATGACAGGCGGCGCGACGGCAACATCGCCTCCATGACCATCGGCGAGAATATCTCGCTGTCGTCGCTGGCGGCAGTGGCGAAGTCCGGCTTCCTCAAACCTGAGGCGGAGAAGGTGTTGTCGCAGCGCTATTTCCAGGCAATGGGCATCAAGGCCGCCGGTCCGGCAACCATCGTCGATACACTGAGCGGTGGCAACCAGCAGAAGGTCTGCCTCGGCCGCGTGCTCGCCACCAATCCACGGCTGCTGATTCTCGATGAGCCGACGCGCGGCATCGATGTCGGCGTCAAGCAGGACGTGCTGCGCATCATCGATGGGCTGAGCAAATCGGGCGTCAGCGTAATCATCGTCTCGACCGATACGGACGAGATCGTGCGCGCGGTCGACCGCGTCTGCATTTTTGAAAACGGCGCGATCCGTGTCCAGCTTTCGGGCGAAGCGATCACCAGCGAACGGCTGCGCCAGGGCGCCGAAGCCAATGCTTGACACTCGCGAGCGCAGCACCATTCGACTGGGAAGAACACGATGAGCCAAGTGACCACTGCCGCCGCCACCAAGCCGAGCTCCACTCCTGCGAAGCGTGAGGGCGGCCGCTACCTTCTTGGCTGGGTCCTGCACAATGTGGTGTGGATCTGGCTGATCGCGCTGGTCATCTTCTTCGGCCTGTTCAATCAGTTCTTCTTCACCACCTTTAACCTCCAAAACATCATGGTGCAGGCGACGGTGCTGGGCATGATCGGCCTTGCCGTGGCGCTACCCCTGCTGGTGGCCGAGATCGACCTGTCATTGCCGGCCAATCTCGGCTTCTCCTCGGCCATCGGCGCGATGGCCTATTCCGATCTCGGCTTGCCCTGGTTCCTCGCCATGCTGATCGGTGTCGCCGTGGCAACGGCGATCGGCTTCTTCAACGGTCTGTGCATCACCAAGCTGCGCATGGTGTCGCTGATCCAGACGCTGTCGATGATGATCATCTTGCAGGGTGCGCTGCTGGCGCTGACGCAAGGCCGCACGATCACCAATCTGCCTGACGGCTATGTCTGGATCGGGCAGGCGGCGATTGCCGGCTGGCCGATCATGCCGGTGGTTTTCGTGGTCGCGCTGATCGTCGTCGCGGTCATTCTGCGCCGCACCGTGCTCGGCCGCAGCATCTATGCCGTGGGCGGCAATCCGGTGGCGTCCAACTCCGCCGGCATTCGTGTCGACCGCATCAAGATCATCACCTATTCGATGGCTGGCTTCCTGGCCGGCATCGGCGGTTTCCTGCTAGGCTCCTGGCAGATGGCGATCACCTCCAACCAGGGTTCGAGCTATCTGCTTTACGCCATCGCCGCCCCGATCATCGGCGGCGTCAGCGTGTTCGGCGGACGTGGCAATGTGGTCGGCGTGCTTGGCGGCGTGATGCTTTTGACCGTCATCCAGGTCGGTCTCGCCATCGTCTCCGTGCCGTCCTTCTATGTTGGCATGATCGGCGGCGTCATGATCTTCATCGCAGTCGCCATCGACGCCATCCGGGTGCGCTACTTCGCCTGATGCACGGTGCCACTCGGTAAGCTCTCGATTTCAGGACGCTGCCCGGCTTCCGACGGGGCCGGGCATCGCATGCCTTTCGGGCCGGCGGCGTTGCCAGAAGGCTGTATCCCAGCGTGCGGCGGCGGCGTAGTGAGCAGAGAGTGCCGGGACGTAGTCGGCAAAGCCTTGCGCGGCGATCATCGCGTAACGCCTGCGGGCGAGCTCGTCGCGGCCGTCGATCATGTCCGACGCGGCATAGGCGGCGAGGATGCCTGAGCGCAGCGCATGCACGATGCCGCGCGATGACAGCGGATCGGCGGCAAACAGACAGTCGCCCGCCGCAACCCAGCGCTCACCGGCGGCCGGCTCGATCGTGGCGGTTCCCGCCGATTTCACCGTGACAGAGGTTTCGCGCGCGCCGTCGGGCAACAGCGGTGCGATCAATCGTGTTGCCGCAAGCGCGCGGTACCAGGATTTCGGGTCGCGCAGTTCGTTACCCAAATCGGGATCGGTCAAGCACGCCACCACCCGGCTGCCGCCAGGCAGGTCGGCGCTGTACCACCAGCCCTCGGGGCGCGCCTCGATGACCATCCGGCAATCGCCAGGTGCGCGGTCGAAGAAGCGTGTGTAGGCCGCAAGGTGCGCATGCACTTTGAGCGTCGCGCCGAAGGGCCGCGCCAGCGCCCAGCTGCGGCCGGTCGCCCAGATCACCGCGTCGGCGAGAATGTCTCCATCGGCGAGCTCCAGCCGCCAGCCCTGGCCTTCGCGCAGCGCCGAATGCACTGCGCAGCCAAGCCGAACCTCCACGCCTGCCGCCGCTGCTGCCTCAACCAGCAATCGGTCGAACCGCGCCCGATCGAGCTGCCAGCCGGCGCCCTGGGCGGAGAAGATGCTGGGCCGTTCTTCCGGCGCATCCCCGGCCCAGGCCGAAATGAGCGCGCGGCTCTCTACGAAATTCTTGGCAAGGAACGGCTCCCAGACCCCGAGCTGGCGCAGCAGCCCTTGCGCCACCGCCGGCAAAACTTCGCCTGGTTTGGCCCGGTCGTGTCGGCCGGCCTCGATCAGCACCACGCGCCGTCCGGGCGCGTGACGCCGCAGCGTCAGCGCGGCCGCGGCACCCGCCGGTCCGCCACCGATGACGACGAAATCAGCCTGCTCTGACGGCATAGAAGGATGCCACCACCCCTGCTGGATTGGTGCTGCCGCCGTCGCCCGAATGCGGGATGGTGCGCACCACCGAGCCGACGATCGCCGGCACTTCTAGCCGGTCGGTGCTGTTTGGCCACACCGGCACCAGCCAGCCTATATAGTCGTAGATCCACTCTTCGCCGCCGACCACGCCCTTGCCCTGGAAGCGCACCTGCATCGGCGAGCCGTAGCCAAAACTGCCGCGCAGATCGAGCGACCATCCGGGGCCGCCGATGGTTCCCGAGAGTTCGGTCTGCGATTGCTCGACGATGGTCAGCGTGCCTTCGCCGAACAACAGGTCGTTGGCTGCCTTGCTGAGATCGGGATCGTTGAGAAAGCTGCGATAGGTCCAGTTGCCGACAAAGGGATTGGTCATCGTCATTCTCCCGAATCTTCGACGCAGATGTATTTGACGCCGGGCGAGGGCTGATCGAGCCCGCCGCCGGGGTTACGGACCATGAAGCCGAGTTTCGACCATTCGGTCACCATTTTGAGGTCGCCGGCGAGCGTCTGCGGAATGCCGCGGGCCCAGTTGCGGAACTGCGGGTTGGGCTGGGCGGGGTAGTAGACCTGCATCGGCCGGTGCGCCGGCCACCACAGCGTCTCCCACACACGCCGTTCGCGCTCCATCAGCGTGTTGCCGACGCTGTCTGGGTAAAGAACGTTCCACTCCTCATAGGTGACGTCGATGGTCTGGGTAGAGCATTCGTTGAAATCGGCCTGCCACGGCAGGCCGCTGAGCTTGGTCAGATCGCCCGGCTGCAGTCCGATGTCGAAATCGCTGCTGAGCGACAGCGGGTCGGAGGCATAGGCGATGTAGCCTTCTTCGCTTAGGGGGGTGTCCCAATTGTTGGCGTTCTCCTGCGCAGCGGTCAGCCCGAACGTATACCATTCGGGGTCGGCCTTGATCCGGTACGGCTCGCGCCAGATTGCCGGATTGCGGATGATCCAGGTCACTTCGCCGCCCGGGCAGAAGGCGCCGCCAAGTCCGTTCGACAGCACGCCCTGGTCGAGGCCGCGTCCGCCCGGCACATTCCAGTCCTTGTAGGGCTGCCACGGGTCGATTGCAGGCGCAAAGCCGGCGTCGACCTCGTCGATGAAGATGCCCGCCGCCCATTGCCGCAGCAGGAACAGCTGCGTGTCGGTCAACCGCAGGAATTTGCTGACGGTCTTGTTGGTGATCGGGTTGTCGCCGGCCAAGAGCGGCATCAGCGGCAGATGATAGGTGCGCGTCGCCGGATTGGCCTCAAGCTGGAACAGGTTTTCCTCGCCGGGTTTACGCAGCAGGTCGAACAGATATTGCCGCGCGGAACGGCCGGGATCGGTGGTGGCGTCCTTGACCGCCGCCGCAAGCGCGCGATCGAACAGCTGGCCGGAGCGATACTCGAACGCCAGCCGCCGCAGCGCCACTCCGATCGGTTCGTCCGGATCGGTGGTGCGGTCAGGTTCGCCCGGCTCCTGGCGTGAAGAAGACCGCGCAAGTTCGAGCATTGATTCCAGTGGCGGTGCGATAGAAGCTGCGATGCGCTCGATCACGCCCGTGACCGCGGCGTCGAAAGCACCGAGTGCCTCGGCATAGGATGGATCGGCCACCCTATCGTTGTCGGCGAAAATCTTTTGCCAGCGCTGGGCATAGGTGCGTGGCATTTCGCCATCGCTGGGCGGGCAGACCGCAGTTGCGAAAGCCGCTGCGGCCACCTTGAGCGTCTCGCCGGCTTCGCCGACCACGGCATCTTTGGCCGCACCCGGCGCCTGGGTGGCGTCGAGCAGCATCAGGCTCGGCTCGACGGCCACCTCGAGTAGGCGGCCGCTGGCCTGATCGTCCCTGGCGAGGCCTTCTTTCGCCGCCAGCCCGCGCGGCGCGACGCGTGGCGGGATGCACAGGCGGTAGGGATCGAACGTGCCCCGGCTCGACTGGTTGTGCGGAAAATTCGATTGCTGCAGGATGTTGGCGAAATAGGAGAATTCGTCGGCGCGGAAAATGATCGGCCAGATGTCGCGCCAAAACCACGGACGATAGGCAGGGTTCCACTCGACCGGTCCGGCCTTCCAGTGCAGCAGGGCCGCGGTGTCGGTCGGGTCGATCTTCTGCGGCGCGTTGAACGTTCCGGCCGTGCCGTACATATCGGTGCGATAGCCGAATTCGCGGATCGACATGTCCTCGACCACGTCTTCCAGCGTGATCATGTCGAGCACTTCCGGCGCGTAGCGCGGATAGCCGACCAGAACCCAGGCCGGATATTCGACGTCGATGTAGCGCAGCTTCTGGACGCGCTCTTCCATCATCACCAGCCGCGCCATCACCGGCCCGTCGGAAATGTCGTCGAACCAGCCATCGCTGTTGGCGTAGGTCTCGATGCGCGGATGGCCGAAGCCGGAGAGGAACGAGCCGCTGTTGCCGTGTCCGCCGAGCACCAGCAGTCGCCCGGCATCGTCGGTCATTATGTCGCCCAGCGTGTCGATGTCGTTGGGCGCCATGCCGGTCGGCGGGAAGGTGACGGCATAGGCCGGATTGGTGGCGCGCCCGAAGCTCGCCTTGCGCCGCTTCTTGCAATCGATGGCCTGCGGGCCGGCGTCGATGACCAGCTTCTGCCGCTCGATCGGATCGGTGATATCGGGGTTGCGCAGCGGCGTGCCGTCGGGGTAGCCGGCTTCGCCGCGCAGTCCGTCGAAGGTAAACCAGGCCGCCTTCTTGTTGGCGAGTTGCACCCGCCACTGGATATCGACCAGCTTGCCTCTGTTGCCGCCGCCCTCGACATGGTCGTCGATCTTCAGCGCAACGCCGTCCGGATTGTCTGCGTCATAGGCGAAAATCTGGAAGCGCGCCGCCTGGCGCTTGATGCGGCCCTTACTGTCCTTGAAATGCTTGATCGGCGCATCGCCCTTGGCGGCATTGCCGTTGGCGTCGCATTCGATCGGCATCTGTGCCGGCTTTTCAGGCGAGATGCAGAAGGCCTCGGGACTGTCGCCGAGCCGGGCAATGCCGACGGCGGGATGGATGCGATAGATCTTGGGGTCGGCCATTTGATTTTCCCTCGGGTGCCAGTGCCGGCCGTGTTGTCTTGGTCAGTCGAGAAAGTTGAGCGAGACCCCGTCGAGCCGCAGCAGTTCGCGATCTTCCTCGTAGGAAGCGCCGATCACCACCAGGCTGACGGTGATCGCCGTGGCGCCGGCCGCGATCATCCGCCGCGCGGCGCGGCTTACGTCGATGCGATGATTGCGCGGCGTGTTCATGGAGCGCTCGCGCAGGTCGAACTTGCGGTTTTCCGCTGGCGGCACTTCGCAATGCCCAGGCCCGCCATAACATTCGCCATGGCCGAACACGGCGGCGTAGCCGGCATAGCCCGGCACGTTGAGCGGCGTCGAGGCATCGGCATCCGGTGTGTTGAGGAACACGCGGATGAAACAGGAGCGCGGCAGTTGCGGCACGCGGTGCAGCCGGACTTCCGCCGAACGGAAGCTCTTGGTCGCGTCGGGCACGGTGATCGGCGCCGAGACGAAGCGTCCGACCGGGCTGGTCAGCCCGACCGGCATCAGGCATCCGCCGCGCACATATTCATAGCCGAAGCGGTTCATGTCGAGCGTATCGCGCACGGCGTAGCTCCACGGCGTCAGCGCCGAATCGAGATCGGCCGGCAGGCCGTCGGGATGCTCCTGCTGCCAGCGCCACCACAGCCGGTCGATGTTGGCATGCACCGGCCAGAAGATCGGGTCGTAGGATGCCGTCAGGTTGGAGAACATGTCGCCGAACTGCGGCTCGGAATAGAGATCGTCGCGCTGGTGGAACTTGCGGCCAGCTACGCGCACCGCGCTGTTGCGGTCGGTTGGCGCGTCGGTCTTGAAGGCCGGGTTCATGCCGCCGGTCCAGATGTGCATGGTGTTGTGCGGGTTCTGGTCGAGGAAGCCGAAACTGTCGACATAGAGGCTGCCGCCGCCGAAGTCGCGGAAGGTGCGCAGCGACAGGATCTCGTCAATGTCCTCCTGCGCCGGGTAGTGGTAGTGGATGACGCTGTTGATGGTGCCTTTGCCGAACTGGCTGGAATAGCGCAGTGGGTACCACAGCGAATTGGCGTCGAGCAGCGCATCGATCAGCCGCTTGCGGTTTTCGCCGGTCACATAGTCCTTGCCGCAGGCCTTGCTGACCGCGTCATAGATCTCAGTCGGATTGGCCCAGAGCTGGCCGACCAGCGTGTCGATCTTGGCCGGGAAACCGTGATCGCGCAGGAAGCGCGCCGAGTCTTCGGTTAGGAAGCCTTTGAACGCATCGGGAAGGATCGCGCCATTGGCCGGATCTTCCGGCTTGTAACGTGAGGCCGGGAAATCCCACCACGGCATGGTCACGTCGGGGCAGAAATCCTGCAAGGCCTGCTCGAATTCATAGAGATACACGCGATGCCACGGCAGGAAGCGCTCCCAGCCATGCTGGCAGTGGTTCTGGTGGATCAGCGCCAGATTGTTGTAGCTGCGCTTGTCACCGACCCATTTGTTGAGCTTGTAGAGCTCGCGAAAGGCGTAGCGCAGCCGCTCTTTCTGTCCGTTGTCGAGAACATCGACATCCATGCGTTGGCGCAATTCGCCCTTGGCGTAGCGCCACGCCGCCGGATCGGAGGCCGGGCCGAAGATCGGACCGGGAAGCCCCTTCACCTCGACGCGGGCTTCCGTCGCCACGCTGACTTCGCCGGCGAGTGCGACCGTTTCGATTAGCTCGCCGGGGCAGCCTTCCTCGATCCAGGTTTCGATACGGTCGATGTCGTCATCGGCGACAGCTTTGCCGCCCCAGGGCAGGCGAGGGAACTGCTTGCCGTCGAAGGGCGGCAGTCCGCGCAGACCGCGGATCAGCGCCGAGCGCGCGCCGCGGCCTTTGGCGTCGCTGGTGCCGCAGCACGTCGTGGTGAGCGGCGCGATCAGCGGCATGCCTTGCAGCTGCAGCGTCAGGAAGTCCGGCAGCGTCAGTCCCGTCAGRCTGCCTGGCCCCTCATTGCCGCCGGCAGCCGTGAGGATCGCCTCGACGTCGCTCCAGGTGAACGGCGCCTCAGGCATTGGCTGTGCCTTACTTGTGGGCATCGTGACCACCCATTTCCATCTGCTCGTTCATCCCCTGCATCTGCATGGCGCCGCTCTGCGTGGTGTCCTGCGTGGTGTCGCCCACCTGGTCGGGCAGCACGACGGCGACGTTCTGCATCATGCCCTGGTCCTCATGATCGAGGATGTGGCAGTGGAGCACATACTCGCCGATATAGCGCTCGTAGCGGGTGCGCAGTGTGATCGTGTAGATGCCGGAGAAGCCGGCGGGCAGCGATTGCGGGATCAGGCTCTTGATCCACAGCGTGTCCTTCCACACGCCCTTCAGTCCGGGATATTGCGGATCGTAAGGCGCCCCGCCGGCATCGTCGATCGCACCCGGCGCGCTTACATCCTTGCCGTTGGGATCGATGATCGAGACGATCTGGAACGGGTTGACGTGGATATGGAACGGATGGCTGACGAAATGCGATTGCAGCGTCCACACCTGCGCCTTGCCGAGCGGCAGTGAGCGGTCGATGCGGGTCGGGTCATAGGGCTTCACATCGGCCGTGTTGAGCGTGTTGCCAACCTCGAACTTCACGTCCGGCCCTGATGTGTCGATGAAGAAGGTCAGTTCCTGCGTGCCGTTGCCCTTCACTTCCTCGTCGGTAACGTCGGGATGCGGCGTGAAGCTGGTGAACTTCGTGCCATCCTTGAGATCAGCGATCACCGTCGCCTTGACATCGGCCGGCATATTGGCCTCGGCCAGCGCAACCAGCTTCTGGTTGATGTAGGTTTCGACATTGTCGACCGGCTTGCCCGGCGCAACGTCGACAAGGCCGAGCAGCTGCGGCCCGACATCGAGCGCGTTCACCGAGCCCGATTTGGGCGCCGAGGAATCGATCACGCAGTAGCGTCCGGCTTCCGGAAATACCACCAGCGCATCGAAGCGATAGCCGGGCTGGAGCGTGGCAAGCTTGGTCGGATGCGCGGCCGCCATCGTCAGTCCGTCGGCCGCGACCAGTTCATAAGGCACGGGCTTGGTATCGCACGTGTCCTTGATGAAAGCGGCCGTGGTGTCGGCCCTGAGCAGCGTTTTCACCCCGGGCTTCAGCTTGCCGTCCAGCACCTTGAAAAACTGCAGGCTGATCGTGTCGCGCACGCCGGCATGGATCATGCGCCAGCGCTCGACCTGGCCCTGCGTCGCCTTCATTGCATCGTTGGGATCGAACACCTTGCCGTTGAGCGAGGTGTAGCGACCGGATGCCGGCCATGTGCCGGGGCCGAACTGGTCGTAGGCCTCGATGCCGCCGACATCGCCGGGGTCGCAGATATAGCGGCCGTTGATATCCTGCTTGATCGGACCGAGTTCGCCGGGCTTGGCCGCAGGCCCGCGGCAGGCATACTGGATCTGCTGCATCACCAGCACGCGTTCAGGGATCGCCGAGGTCGGGATCAGCGTGTCGATATCGCCATGCGCTGTCGGCGTCGGGAAGCGGTTGCCGCGGATGATCAGCGCGCCGGCCATGCCGCTCGACACCTGCAGCGCCGTCGAGCCGTGGCGATGCGTGTGATACCAGAAGGTGCCGGAGGGGTGGTCTGACGGGATGTTGTACTCGTAGGTGAACTTGGTCTGCGGATTGATCGACAGCAGCACGTTGTCGCTGTTGCCGGTCGGGCTCACCCACAGCCCGTGCGTGTGCAGATTGGTGCCGTTGAAGCAGTGCGGAATGTCGGGCATCTGGCCGCCGGGCATGCAGCCGGGATCGCCGGGCTGCGGCCCCGCCGGCAGCTGGTTGTCGAGCGTGATGCGCACCGTGTCGCCCGGAACCGCTTCGATCGTGGGCGAGACATAGGGCGCGCTGGGATCGACGCCGTTGCCGGTGTAGCCGCGCAGATGCACCTTGTCGTAGCCGCCGGTGGACGGATTGTAGATCTGGTTGTCGATATACTGGATCTTGAGATCGAGCAGGCGATCGCCACGCGCCGGCGCCGTATTGCCGGGCAGGGGCGCGGGGGCTTCCTCGGTCAGAATAGGCTTGGCAACCGCCGCGCGTTCATCCTGCAACACCGGCGGATTGAGGATCTCGGCTGCCGCGGGCAGCGCCGCGATCGAACCCAGGCTTCCGCCGAAAATACACGCGAAAATCCGCGCACGCGCCATCCATCCACCACACGACATGGGGTCCTCCGCCACTTGGTTCTAGATTGCGTCCGGGAAGCATAGTGCGACAGGTCAGGAAGTATGTCCAGATTGCCAAGTTGTCAAAATCAAATTTACTTTCAAAAACACTGTAGGAGTGAGTTTGGCGCCTCGTTTATACGGCTAACCGTCGATTCGTCGTAAAATCGGTCAATTTTTAACAAGTTTATAAGCGGCTGATGATCTTGGGAGACTGACGCGACTGCCGGTTGATCTCAGCCTGCAAACATTTCCCGGCTTTGAGCCGCGAGCGGCGTCACATCGGCTCCAGTGTCACCGTCGGGGGGGCTATCATCATCTTGTCGCTCTTGCTCGCCACACTGCCACTGCCGAAATAGGCGACGTACACAATGGCGGTCCCCCAGTTGAAGTTGAATGAATAGCTGTTGCCGCCGGCTGTCGCGTAATAGCCCTCCGGCGCCGGCGTGACCGTGCCGGGTCCGGTGTCGCCACAGGGCGAATTCAGCGCGATCGCGTAGGCGTTGTTGCCGCTCTTGTCCTGTGGTCCGCCGATGAAGGCGAAAAGGCACAGCCCCGACGAATTTGCCTGGAAGCCGAGCTGCATCCATTGCGGCACGGTGATCGCCTTCAACGTGCCGTAGACGGCGACCGCGACCGGCTCGCCGGTAATAGGCAGGGTCGCCGGCGTCGCCCCATATCCCGGACCGTAGGCAGCGATCCAGATCGGCGTGCCGGCGACTGCGCTGATGTTGGTGAGGGTGAGGTTGCTGCCTTGCCAATTGTTGATCACCACCATCGGCTGCATGAGAAGTGCAGGTGCCCGCAGGAACTGCGGCTGGCTGCCACCACTGGTCAGCGACAGCCTGCCGTCATTGTTGAACTGCGATGTGTTCTGGTACGCCAGGATCATCGATCCATTCGAGGTCGGCGACATAGTCGCGCTGTCGCGAAAGGCAAGCGTCAGCGGCGAGCCATTCCAGTTGGTCTCCACGAGGGACTGGCCCAGAATATTGAAATCCGAAGGCGGCATGGTTTCCGTCTGACCTGCTGTGCCGCAAGTCTACAGCGATTGCAGCAAAACCGTAACGGGCGCCGCTGTCTGCGGCGAGAGATTGACGACATAGACGACCGCCGCTCCCCAGTTGAAGGGCAGTGTGTATTTGTTGCCGCCGGTCGTGGCATAAAAGCCGGCCGGCGGCGCGGGCAAGGGAGGCGGGCCGGTATCGCCGCCGGGCGCGTTGAGCGCGATCACATAGGCATTGTTGCCGGACTGGTCCTGCGGGCCGCCGACGACCGCGACGACCTCCAGGTTGCTGGTGCTGGAGGAGAACTCGAGCTGCATCCAGTTCGGCGTCGTCGTTCCTTGCACAGCCTGACGCATCGCCAACTGCACCGGCGTGCCGATGGTCAAGGCGCCCGGTTGCATGCCGGGTATGCCGGGGCCGTAAGCTTGGACCAGGATCGGGGTCGCGGCATTGGTGCTGACATTGGTGATGTTCAAATTGTTGGCCTGCCAGTTTGCCGTGAGCACGCTGATCATGCGCGCCAGCGCCGGAACCGGAAGGAATATCGGGTCGCTGCCGCCCGAAGTGACGGCAAGCTTGCCGGCATTGTTTTGCTGCGCCTGGTTGAAATAGCCGAGAATGAGCGAGCCGTTCGGCGTCTGCGGCATGCTCACGCTGGCGCGATATGCCAGCGTCTGGGGCTGGCCGTTCCAGGCAGCATTCACCGTGCCCGTCGCGATGTGGTCGCTCATGTCGGTCGTCCCCCTTTTCGCTGCCTCTTTGTCGGAGCACGATCTTTCCCAAAAACCGGTAGCCACTTTTTGGGATCATGCTCTTGTGCGGGAGCCGGCGGCCTGAGTCGCCGGCTCCCGCATTTCGATCACAGGGACAACAGTTCCGCCGTCAGCGACGACGCCGTCGAAGGCGACATGTTCGCCACATAGACAACCGAGGAACCCCAGTTGAATTCGAACGAGTAGTTGTTGCCGCCCGCCGTCGCGTAATAGCCCTGCGGCGCCGGCGAGCTGGTGCCGGGACCGGTGTTGCCGGCCGGCGAGTTCAGCGCGATGGCGTAGGCGTTGTTGCCGCTCGGATCCTGCGGGCCGCCGACCACGGCAACGATGATCAACTGGCCGGTGTTGGTACCCAGCGTCAGCTGCATCCAGTTCGGGGTCGACGTTCCCTGCGCGATGCCGCCTGGCTTCAGCGTCAATGCCGTGTTGATGGCAAGCGCCACCGGCTTCTGGCCCGGCAGTCCGGGACCGAACGCCTCGATCCAGATCGGCGTCGCGGCCGCGACGCTGACGTTGGTGACGTTGAGGTTGTTGGCCTGCCAGTTGTTGACCAGGATGCTGGGCTGCGACAGCAGCGCCGGCGCGACCAGGAACTGCGGCTGCGAACCGCCGGAGGTCAGCGCCAGCTTGCCGGCATTGTTAAGCGAAGCAGTGTTCTGATAGGCCAGGATCATCGATCCGTTGGTCGTCTGCGGCATGGTCGCGCTTTCGCGGTAGGCCAGCGTGGTCGGCGAGCCATCCCAGTTCGCGTTGGACTGGTTGACGCCGAGAATCTCGTATTTTGGGGCCGTTGCCATGATTTACCCTCGCGGTTTGCGGTTTCAAAACTGTCGTTCCTGCATACGTGTTGCAGAGCGGCGGATCTGCAGGTGGAAGTGCACCGTCGCTCTGTCGGTTTGTCTCAACATTGGATCGCCAGACCGGTTGACGGTCTGGCCCAAACTCTGGTTTCGAAACGTTTCCTCCTTCCAGTCATGTCTTGCGTGACTCCGCCGCCAGTGCCCGCCGCAAGGCGGTCAGCTGGCATCGATGTCCGTCAGCTTCAGTTGCAGATTGCTGAAGCGCAGCACCGGCGTGTTGACGCCGCTGAGAGCCGCGTAAAGCGTGATGTCGAAGACGAGCCTGGCGCCCGCCGGCTCGGCATTGGCGCCGAAGACGACCTCGCCGGAAGCCCAGTCGGCGATCGCCTGGGCAAACAGCGCCGCGAAATCGCCGAGCTCCGCCGTCTGCTGCCCGTCGATCTCGAAGGACCGTGCCAGCACGATCGGAACCAGCGGGCTGATCGAGGCACTGTCGAAAGCGCCGCCGGCAACGGAAGGGAAGGGGAACTGATAAGAGCAGGCGATTTTGACCCGCCTTGTCGTTCCGGAGCTGACATTGGCCGCCGCATGCGCGCCGAGCAGCGACTTTGACTGTCCGGGATCTGCCAGCAGATCGGCCATGACGGTGTAGATGCGCTGGCAAAGGCTCGATGGCGATGACGGACAGGCCGTACCCGATCCTTGGCCGGGCAATGTCGTCACATCGATCGCCGTCGCATTGTCGATGAACGGTGTCACCGGCTGGCTCGGCCGCACCTGCGGCGTCTTGTAGACGAACTCGGGCACCACTTGCCACGCCGTGTTGTCGGCGGACTCAAGTGTGATCAGGTTGCGCTCGATCTGCACCGACGCCAGCGCATTCTCGGCCGCCAGCACATTGAGCGCATCGACCTCGATCGTGTGCGCGACGCCGAAATTGCCGGACGGGGCATTGTCGACTTCGACTTGCAGGCCATCCGTCGGCGGCGGCTGCACTGCATGCTGGTTCGGATATGGCGTCAGGTTCGACGGGTCGAGAGCGGTGACGGTCAGCGCGACATTGGCGAAGCTCGATTCACCTTGTGCCGCGGCCCACTGCAGATCGATCAGCCGTGTCGTGCCATCCGGCTGCAGCGTGTCGGTGACGACATAATTGTCGGTCACGTTGACCAACCCTTGCGCCAAAAGGCGGCCCGCGCCCCGGTTCCAGTCCGTGTTCGCCGTTACCTCGCCAATGGCCACGGCAAAGGCGGCCACGGCATCGGCCCAGGCCGGGTCGGCCGGGTTGCGCAGCACCGCTCCGATCGCGCCATAGACGGCCGAGGTGCGCGCCAGCGCAGTGAACAGATCGAACGGGCCGTTGGGGCCGGCCGCGCCGAGACGGTTGGGTGGTGGGTTCGACGCAGCACTCAGATCGGTGTTGTAGGTGACGGCGGTGTTGATCTGGTCCTGCGCCACCAGGAAGGCCTGGTAGGTATAGAGGTAGCTCCAGTCGGCGCCGTCGGCGATCGGATTGCCGGAGCCCGATGTCGGCGTGAAGCCGGACCAGGTCTGGCTGATCAGCGTTGGCGGCGTCGGGTACTGGCGATAGACGACCGGGATATTGGTCAACGCGCCGGCCGGTCCGACATGCGGCACGCCCTGCGGATAGGGATCGACAAGCTGCAGCCAGATCGAGGGACGCGCCTCGTCGGATGAACCCGCCGGCGCCAGGAAGAACTGCAGATTGGTGACGGCAAAGCGCAGGTCGAATGGCACCACGGCGGCAGCGCCGGCATCCGGATCGCCATAGAGGAAGGTGAGCGGGCTGGCACCCGTGCTGACGATGCCGACATGGGCGGTCGACAGCCCGGCATTCTGCTGCGTGGCCGAGAAGGTGCCGGCGCCCGAGCCGCTGGCTGCGGTGGTAATGGTGAAGGTGGTGTCGCCAGTGACGGTGACGGCATAGACGCCATCATCAGGCAATTGCCCGGAGCTCGCCTGGAAGATCATCAACACACGGCTGTCGTCGGTCAGCCCGTGCGGATTGCTGGTCGTCGCCGACAGCGTGGTGCCGCTCCAGCTGTAGCTTCCGGCGAGCACCGCTTCGATCTGGCCGAACAATTCGATGTAGCCATCGGCGGCGGAAGAGACTGTCTGGTTCCAGGTCACGTCATACTGCACGACCGTGTCGACAAAATAGGCCGTCATCAGCGCGGCGCGCATCTGCTGTTCGAAGACATCCTGCGCGACGCCCAGTGCGGCCGTCGTGCCGGTGAAGGGCGATTGCGGACCGAACAGCCAGTCCACCTCATGCTGCGCATATTTCTGCGCCAGCGTTTCGCGACCGAGCGCGATGTTGTGGTAGTCGTCCGAATCGAGTTCGAAGGCCTTGGCTGCGGATGCAGGCGACAGCACTTCGTCGACCGCCTGGAAGAAGCTGCGGTTGAGCTGGTCGAGATCGATATCGATGAACAGCTGCTGCGCCGGCAATGACGGCAGTTTGGGCGACAGCGTCGGCATGGGAACAGTGGCGCTGTTCAGCACATTGTTGAGCGGCTTGGGCGACAGGAAGCGCGGACCGCCGCCGGAAGCCCCGATCGAGATATCGAGCAGCGAGGCAGCCGCCGCCCACAGCGACTGCGAGCCGGCACGTGCGCCGCCCGAACCGTCATGGGCAGCCTTCAAGGCCTTCAGCCGTTTGCGTGCCAAGGCAGTGCTGGATAGCGCTGCGCCCGACTGTTTCTGTTGCGACGATGACGATGCGTCGGTCCCGCTCATGCCGATGGCGAGCTTCTGCGTCGGGAAGGCGCCGGTGAAGTCTGCAGCGAATTGCGACATCGCGCTGGCGCCGGCGGTCGCAGGCACAAATCCGGTTGCGACGTTCTGCGCCGACGGCACCATGACCGTGCCGAACTGATCCTTCAGATAGGGCGAGATCAGGTTGATATCGCGGGCAATGCCGAACAGCACCACGATCTCGAACAGCGGCGGCAAGGCGCCCGGTCCGCTGACAGGCATCGAGATGGTCACCGCGCCGGGGAAGTTCGTGCTCAAGCCCGCCAGCCAGTTCACAAGGTCGGCAACCATGCCGGTAACCTTGGCGGTGTCTGCCGCAGAGACCGGGAAACTGACGAAGCTGGCACCATCGGCCTGCAAGGCGAGGCTGGTCTCGATATAGAACGAGACGCCGGGGCCGGTGATCTGGTCTTCGATGGTGCGGTAATTGGCGAGCGCCGCCGCCCTCTGGTCGGCCGACATGCCGCTGAAGGCTGCCTGGCTCGGCGTCAGCGTGATCGCGACCGTGTTCGCCTGCGCGGCGTTGAACCCGTAGGTCGGCAAGATGCCCGGCCATTGATCGACCGGCACGATCGGGTCGAAATAGAGATTGGTGTCGGGGTAGTTTGCCGGTGTCGGCAACTGGTTGCCGAAGGCGTCGTTGACGAAGAACGACAGCGTGAACTTGTCGTTGATCGAAGCGTAGCGGTTGGGCGTCGGCGACCCGGCATTCTCGGTGGCGACATTGTAGAGCGGTGCGAACACACGGTAGGTGCCGGTGGTCCCGGACTGGTCGGGTTTTTGCGGCTGGATCGGCGCCGACAGATTGCTCAGGCTGAAGCCTGTCGTTGCCTGGATCTGATAGGTGACGAGACTGTAGAGCGCGTTGACCGACGCCTGCGCGTCGCCCGCGGCAGTCAGGGCCATGTGCAAATCGGCATCTGTGGTGATGCCGGAGGCGCGCAACGCTGCAATGACATCGCCGCGCGAATGCGTCGTCGTCGTGGCCAGCAGTCCGGCCTTGGCAAGCGCTGCGGGCGCCTTCAACTGCATGACGCTTTCGGCGCGTGTCAGCTCGACGCCGAACGTGCCGGCGGCAACCTTGACGTAGCGGGCTTCCAGTGAAGGATCGGCGGTCTCGGCATAATAGACGAGGCTGGTCTGGGTGCCGGCGAGCAAGACAGCATTGTAGTAGGGTTGTATGGCAAGCGGCGAACCGTCCTGGTTGGTGCCGCTGCCGGGCTTGTAGGTCACCAGCATCGTCACCTGGGCGACGCCCTTGGCGAAGAGCGCCGTCGGCAGCGAATTGCCTGTTTTGTCGACGAAGCGCAGATAGTAGCCCGATGCATTGGTGACCGTTGCCTGCTGGATGACCTGCAGGAAGCCGTAGCCGCCGTCATCGCCGATCTTGGTGCTGGCGCCGAAGGAGACAGTTGCCGGCACACCGGCCGCGAAGCCCATCAGCGATTGCGGCGGCTGCGACACCGTCGTGGTGTTGGTGCGCAGTGCAAAGACCGCGTTCGGATCGACCACGGCCGAGACGAGGCCGGGCGCACCTGCCGCCGTCTGGAACAGAATCTGGATCGCATCGATCGGTTTGTCGCCAACCTTGAGATCGCCGAGGATTCTGCCCAGCAACGCTTCGTCCGCCTGGCTGGCGCCGGACAGCGCGTAGACGTCGGGCAGCACGCTGCCTTGCGTGGCGCCCGGTATTTGCTTGACCGTCAGCGTGATGCTGGTGGCGAAGGTAATGTCGCTGGCAGGCAGCGGCGTGCCATCCGGCAGGTAGGCGCCTTGCGCCTGGCGCGATTTCACCAGCACGGGAATGGCGGATGCGCCTTCGTTTGCCTGCAACTTCACCAGGCTGGGCGCGAACGGCCGCAGGCTGAGCGGCGCAGCACTTGGCGGCGTCCAGGCGATGGCATTCTCAAGCGCAAAGGATTGCGGTCCGGTCGACGAAAGCGCAATCGGTGTCGGATTGTTGGGCGCTGTCACGGAGGCTTCGGTCAGGCCAGAATACTTGCTGAGCACGTCCTGGGTGAGCGAGAACGAGGCGTTGACCTTCAGCCAGTCTTGCGTCGCATCGGTGTTGCTCAGTGCGATGGAATATTTGCCGTTGGCGGCAAAGCCGCCGGCGGGGAATTCCTGCCACAACAGCGCAAACAGCGGATTGGTTGTCTTCAGCGCGGTTCCGCCAGGCACGGTAAGGCCGGCGGTGTAGGGCAGGCGCACGCCACCGCGGAACGCGCTCGACATCTGGCCGGCGAGACCCTGGAAGCGGGTCTGCGCGCCGGGTGTGGGGGCGGCAACCGCCGCCGTGAACAGCTTGTCGAGCGGCGACGAGGTCAGCCCGGCATTCTGCATCGTCACCAGCAGCTCGTGCACCGCGCCACGGATCAGCCCCTTGAAGTAGTCGAGGAAAATCTCCTGCGACAGCGGTGTCGTGCTGCCGGTCGTGTTAGCGGAGCCTGCGTTGGAAATCTGGTTGACGAACAGCTGGTTGAAATAGGCGTCGACCGTCTGCAGATAGGTGTCCGAGACCGGGTTATTCGACTGGAATTGATAGGCAAACTCCTGTGCATTGCCATTGCCGTCCGTCCGCCCCGTGGTGGCAAGGCTGAGGAAGGGCGGCATCGGAAACACGCTGGCCTTGGTCGGGCCGGTCGGCACCGAAAGCGTGGCGCTGAAATTGGCGAGCTGGCTGAGCACCGTCGGGTAGTCGAGCCAGCCAGTCAGAGCGTCCGGATCGCTGTCTATGTCCTTCAAGCCGAGGACGCCGCTGCCCGGATCGAAGTCGAGCTGGACGACGGAATTATAGGCCGGCAGGTTCAGCGCGTGCATGAGCGCGAAAGTGGCGAGCTGCGTCGTCACCGCCTCGAACGGCTTGAAGTCGGCATAGGTCGGGTTCTGCGACGGGTTGTCGTCATATTGTATGCCGAGCGAGGTCACGACCCACGGCGCGCCCTTGCTGGTCGCGTCGGGGAACACCACCGTCAGTTCCGGCAGGAACAGGATCGGAAGGTCCTTGGGCAGGCCGGGGCAGAGGCCGACATTGGGTGCAACATTGGCGAGCAAGCGCTGTCTTAGCCGCGCAAAGCCTTCGATCTGGGCTTGCTGCGAGGAACCGGCGAGCTGCCATTCGAAACGGAACGAGGCATTGAAGGAGAAGCTGATGGTGATGGTGAAAAAGAAGAGGTTGATCTCCACCTTCACGCTGACGCTGACCGAGGCCTCGATGTAGAGCAGGATCGACCCGGTGCCGCCGCCCTGAACGTTTGGCGGCTCCAGCGCCAGGATGATGCCGATCGAGGCTTCGAGCCGGACGTTGACGCTGGCCTTGATGATGACGAAGTCGAGCGAGCCGTACAGCTCGCCGATGATGCCGAACTGGCCCTGCAGCGACAGTGCGTCGGGTTTCTTGGCGAGGTCGCCGCCGCCTGATGTGAGATAGCCGGCGGCACCCTGGATGATGCCGAAGAAGGTGATGCTCACGCCCGCCTTGAGCGGCCCGGCGGTGAAGTCCTTGCCGACGCCCAGCCGTGCGGCAAAGCCGAAGGCGAGGATGCTCTGATAGGTGCCCTTGAAGACGTCGGGATCG
Source organism: Mesorhizobium sp. P2_B11 (assembly GCF_056404855.1). Classification (NCBI taxonomy): domain Bacteria; kingdom Pseudomonadati; phylum Pseudomonadota; class Alphaproteobacteria; order Hyphomicrobiales; family Phyllobacteriaceae; genus Mesorhizobium; species Mesorhizobium sp. P2_B11. The sequence continues at coordinate 79,675 of NZ_JBFUDF010000011.1, read as the reverse complement.
GTGGCCGAGCTCAGGCTCGCTATGTAGAAGCCACCCGAGCCGGTCACTGGAATAGGTCCGGCCTGCGCCTGCACCTGGAAGCAGACACTCCAATTGTCGCCGTCGGGGAAGCCGAGATCGACCTTCCAGTTGCCATTGGTGTAGACGTCGACGCTCAGCGTCGGCAACGTCAGCGAAGCGACTCCGACCTGGAAGGTGCGCAAACTGTCCGGCAGGCTGAAGACAGCGGCGAACTTGCCGATCGTGTCGGAGATCTTGGTGTAGACGATCTCGAATTCCGCGCCTTTGCCGGCACCACCGGTCAATTTGAGCAGCAGAGCGTAGAAGGGGGTCACGTCGTAGAAGACGAAGCCGACTTCCAGCACCTTCAGCAGCGTGAAGTCGGTGACGATGATCCACTTGCCGTCTGGATGGTAGATGTCGGAGAACTTCTTGTCCTTCAGCTTGTCCCAGAAGTCGCCCTGCATGAATTTCAGGAAGGCATCGAAATTGGCCGGTGGCTTGGTCGGGTCGGGACCGACCCGCTGGCCGACGCCGAGATAGGTCAGTTCGAACACATCGCTGACCGCGCCGAGCCTGCCCGGCACAAGCGCTGCCCGTTCTTCCTGCTCATCGCCGCCGCCACCGCCGCCGTCCTTGCCCAGATTGTAGGCGCCGATCCAGCCGATCTGGTCGGCGCCCTCGGTGGGCGCGAACAGGCCGATGCTGATCGTGCCGTCCGGCGGCAGCCGCTGGCCCAATATCTCGATGAAGCAATTGTGCATGCCGAGCACCAGCATCTGGGGCTCTGCGTCGGTGGCGTATTCGAGATTGAACTGCTCGATCGAGATGGTGAGCACACCCTCGATCTTGATCTCCAGCTTGCCGTCGACTTGCGGCAGCTGGATGCCGAAGGCCAGACCGCCGCCATCTTCCGGGCTCAGCCAGCCGATCAGCACGCTGAATTTGAAGGCCGAGAGCGAGCCGACCAGCCCGCCCATCGAGCCGAGATCGAGGTCGAAGATCAGCGCATAGTTGAACTTGTCCTGCAGCGTGATGCCGTTTTCCGCCAAGCCCGGCAACGAACCCAGCGAATAGTAATTCAGGCTCTCGATCGTCTCGTCGGCCTCGCCCGAATAGAGGAATGATTTCAGCTTGAACGGGATCAGGTCGAGAAGGCTGGCTGCGCCGCTTCGCTTCTCCGTCGCGCCGAGATCGAGCCTGAGGTCGCCCGCCGAAAAGCTGAGCGACGGCGTGCTCGTCGACGGCTGTCCGCTGGCCGGGATCGTCAGATCGAAGCCGACCTCGATGCCGAGATTGGAGAAGGCCAGCTTCTCGAACGCGAACAGGTCGAGCACCTGGAATTCATTGAACTCGATGTCGCCCCAGATCGCGAAATGTGCGCTGATATGGGTGGTGTTGGCCTTTGGCGGTGTTGCCGCGGTTTCGTCGTCGAACGAAAACTGCAGTTTCGTCAGCGTGATCTGCTTGAGATATTTGTTGTTCGACTTGCCACTGTCGTCGGTGAAATTGAAGACGAATTCGCCTTGGGCGACGAAGGAATAGACGCCCTGTCCCGAGCTTGTATCGTCGCCGCTGGTGCCATGCGCCTGGTAGGAGCCCATGATGGCGATGACGTTGCCACCCTCGCCGGCATTGACATTGCTGGCCGTGCTCTGCTCGGCATCGAGATTGACGCCGGTCTTGAACAGATCGTTGATGGTGAGATTGATCTCGCAGGCAAAGCTGCGCAGCTCGGAATTGGTGAACAGCGCGCGCAGATATTCGACCTCGAACCCGTAATCGATGTCGATATCGGCAGCTGCCGATGACTTGCTCGCCGCCTTCTCGTAGTCGACCAGCGCGAAGGTGGCGCTCTGCGCCAGCGTTGGCACGGTCTGCTTCGGATCGGCGTCGGTGTTGTTGATGGCGATGCCGACATGGTGGACGCGAAAGCCGGCTATGCCGGGATCCGTCATGCCGCCAAGCACGGCGCGCACGGCCGTCGGCAATTGGTCGAGCTGCATGTTGCAGTTGACGGCAAGCACGCCGTTGAAGGTCGGGTCGGTGACGGTCTGGTAGAACGTCCAGTAGAGCGAGGTGGTGTCGGGCTGCGTCCCGCCATTCGGGAAGACCGAGGCCTTCGCCTCGGCGATCAGCGTCTGCAAGTAAGTCTGCGTCTTGGCGGCGGTGAATGTCTTGTTGAACGTGTCGGGCTGCGACCACAGCCTGGTGTCGGCGACGAGCTGCTCGATTGTCTCGCCGGGATAGAACTTCATCATGAAGATCGGCGGTGTGCCGTCGGGCGCCGAGAGCCCGCCCGACGACAAATCGAATGTCCAGTCGCCGATCTCAAGCTTGTCGTTGGTGAAATCGAACAGCGCCTGTCCGGTGCCGAGCGGATCGGCATTGGCCGGGTTTTCGCTGACCACCGTGAAGATCTGGTTCTGCTGTACGGCCTTTGTGATCGACGGACCCATGGCCTCGAATTCGAGGATGCCGGCCGCGCTCTTCGCCATCTGCAGCCCGGTCCATACCAGCGGTGTGCCGGCAAGTTCGGCCAGCATGCCTTGCGGCGTCATGGCCAACACGCTTGACCCGCCAACAGCGGCCTTTGCTGCGACTTTCGATTTCGGCGTTGGGATAAAATTCGCGGCGCGCCTGGGGTTCAGCGCGCGCGATTCCATATCGAGATAGGCGGCGGCCTTGAGATTGGGATTGGTCGAGAAATCGAGCCCGGCATAGGGCACCAGAGGCACAGCCGGCGCGTTTCCGCTTCCGTTGTCCGTCCATGACGGCACGTGGAAATAGTCGAGGAGATAGACGGTCAGGCCCGAGGCGGGTGCTGCGCCGGCGAGCAGCGCGGCTGAGCTGCCCTTCTGGTTGTAGAGCGGCGCGCGCTCCGGCTGCGACACGTAAGTGCCAGCAGCGGAGACAAGCTGTGCCCATGAGGTCGTCGCGGTGGCATCGAGGAAGGCCGGGTTGGTCGGCGAATCCTGCGCCGGCTGGATTCGGTAGGCCGGCTGGGCGGGTACGAATTGCAGCTTGTCCGGCTTTTGGCCAAGGGCGACGGTTACGAACTCCGTGCCGGTCACGCCGCAAAGCATGTTCACGGTCTCGTCTGTCCCCGCAGCGGATCCATTGACGCCCGTATCGAGCGCTAGGCCGAACTGCCCCGCCGGCGTCAGATAGTAATAGCGCTGCTCGCTCGGCGATTGCTGTGGCCGGCCGGCAAAGACCAGACGGCTCACTGTGGCGATATCGCCGGTGGTTATGGTCTGGAGGGCGAAGGGCTTGCCGTTATCGGTGACGAAGGTGGAACCGAGCAGAGCGTCGGTGAACTGGAAGAAGCTGCGCGTCGCATCGAGTGGGCCAAGCACGTCGAGCGTCACATTGAAGCCGAACGGCGTTGTCGAACCGCCGGCGCCGCGGAAAACCGGATAGCTCAGGGCATTGACCAGTCCGCCATCGACCGGCGGGCTGAAATACATCATGCCGGCTTCGAACTGGGCGAGGTCGGCGGCTGCCAGCTCGAACGCAGCAGTCGCGGTGCCGGCGAGGGGGCCGGTCAGCGCCAGGCTTGCGAATGGAGCTTGCGACTGGAACGTCACCGTCGCGCCGGCGGGCGGGGTCGCCGTCAAGAGCAGCGCGGCTGGCGGCTGGCTGTTGGCGATCTGCAGGCTGTTGGATGCGTCGTCGAACAGCACCGTCGTCGACAGGCCGAACAAATCCGGCTGGACCTGGAACGTCACGCTTTGGCGGAAGGTCAGTGAGAAGGATTCCGCCACGGTCGGCGACGACGTGCCTTGCCCTGTTACCGAGACCAGGACCGGCGCGATGCTCAGCGGATCGGAAAACCAGCCAATTTGCGTGCCGGCATTGGCAACGAAGGCCTTACGGACGTCGGCCGCGAAAGCCGTCCAGTCAGGCCTTGCCGCCGGCGCGAAGAAGGCGAGGTAGCCGAGCTGGGTGGGATCGACCCAGCTCTGCGCGGTCAGATTGAAGGTTGGGTCGGTGCGCGATTGATCCTGGAACAGGAAGGCGACACGGGCGTCGGCCGGGGCATCAGCCAGATAAAGGCCACTCACGGAGCGTTTGAAAGCGATCATCCCCTACCTCCTGGCTGCCTTGCAGTGCTTTTCAGCCGCATCCCGCAGCCGCTTTGAGCGAGGCTGAAGGACTTGCCACGGCGTGTCTTTTACGAAGGCAGGAAGTACAACTGTAAAGAAGAGAAATGAGTTTGTAAAAGACTATATTTGGGGTGGATTTACAATGAAACAAATTTTACGAAAATCGTAACACGGCTAACTGGTGGCGCGGGTTGCGTGCTGTTGTTAAGGGTCGCACCATAGTAATATCGAAGTAAGGAGAATCAATGACTTAGATTGGTCTTTGAAATGGTCTTCGTCGGCCAGAGACCCAAAGCATGCCGCGAGCATGGGGTGCGGGCGACGGCATTGGCCGCGAGGCTGCTCACTCTCGGTCGCCGAAACAGACAGGGTGCAGCGCGCGCTCCGGCGTGGTCACTCCGGCAGGCCGGCCTTGCGGAAGCCGTCGACGAAATGCGCGAGCGTGGCGGTGTCGCGGAATGGCTCGGTCTCGACCCAGTGGCGGGTTGTGAAATGCGGGTTGGCGACGAGGAACATTGCGACCTCGGCGCGCGCCTCGTCGAGCCGGCCGAGCTGGGCAAGGCTCGCCGCCAGGAAGCGGCGCGAGCTTGTGCGATAGGTTTCGTCCCGGCGCAGCGTCTCGACCGCGGCTTCATAGTCGCGCGCCGCATATTGCGCCTGGCCAAGCGTCAGATAGTACCAGCTTGCAGGATACGGGTTCAGGCGGAACGCTTTGCGGATCTGCTCGAGCCCCTCTTCCACTTGCCCGGCCAGGGTCGTGATGTCGGACAGTGTCGCCCAGGCGTCGGCGTCGTTCGGGTCGAGCTCGAACGCCTTGGCAAATTCCGCGTCCGCCTCGTCGAACCTGCGCTCATAGGCAAGCAGGTTGGCAAGCACCCAGTGACAGCCGGCATCGTTGGGATCGATCGCCACGGCCTTGCGCGCCAGGTCCAGGGCGAGGCCGCGGGCAGGATCAACGGGTTCGCCCCAATGCACCCATCCCATCCAGTGGTTCATCGCAAGCCAGCGATAGGCCTCGGCATAGTCCGGATCGAGCGCAACCGCGCGCGTCAGCATCAGATGCGCTTCGCGCGCCGTCTGCGGTGAATCGTCGATCAGTTTTCGCGCCCGCACGCACAGATCATAGGCCTCGAGATTTCTCGGCCGATTGCGCGGCAACGGGGTGCGCAGCCGACCAAGCAGCGCCTCGACGATCTTGGCCGTCACCTCGTCCTGGACGGCAAAGATATCTTCCAGGCCGCGATCGAAGCGGTCTGCCCATAGATGCTCGCCGCTCAGCGCGTCGACCAGCTGGGCGTTGATGCGCACGCGCCCGGCGGCACGTCTGGCGCTGCCCTCCAGGAGATAGCGCACGCCGAGGTCTTCGGCGATTGCGCGCACATCCACCGCCTTGCCCTTGTAGGCAAAGGTCGAGTTGCGCGCGATGACGAACAGGCCGCCGATCCGGGACAGATCGGTGATCAGGTCTTCGGTCAGCCCGTCGGCGAAGGCTTCCTGCTCGGGGTCGTTGCTGAAATTGGCGAAGGGCAGCACGGCGATCGACGGCTTGGCGGGCAGCGGCAAAGCCTGTCGCTTCGCACCAAGCTGTTCGATGGCGCCGGTGAAGCGATAGCCGACGCGCGGAACCGTCGATATCCATTCACCGCCGTTCGCGGCCGGACCCAGCAGCTTGCGCAATTGCGCGATCTGCACCGTGAGGTTGCCTTCCTCGACGGCCGTGCCCGGCCATGCCGCGTCCATCAACTCGGCCTTGGCCAGGATCTCGCCGGGCCGGGCGACCAGCGCCGCCAGCAGTTGCAGTCCGCGGTGGCCGGCGGCGATGGGAACATCGTCCCGAAGGAGCGTTCCCGCACCCGGATCAAGCACAAACGGACCAAAGGCAAAGCGCGATCCTTGCATAGCCGCGCATCTATAACCGGTTTGGAACTTTTGAGAACTATTTGGCGGCGCTTAATTACGGCGCCGCCCGCATGCTGCAGAGTTCAGCCTCCTACCGAGGGTTCTTGACCCACAAACCGAATGGAGGTTGCCATGAACGATACCCTTGCTTCTGCTTCGGCAGCCTGGCCGGAACAGCCCGCTGCGTCATCACGCCGGTATTTGACGAGCCCGCGAAGCATAATCGCGGCTTGGCGTGAGCGGATACGCTTTCGCTGGGACCTGAAGCAGATGGCGGAAGCCAATCCGCATCTGATCGACGATATCGGCCTGACCAGACGCCAGGTCGAGGCAGAGATCGTCAAGCGCTTCTGGCAGGTGTGAGCCGAATGCCGCGCGCTATGACGCCTCGCCGGCATTTGCACTTGCCGAAATTTGCCGATCCTGCTTCGAAGGCTGCATGAGCGCCGAAGACGCGACGTCACCGGGCGAGAGCCGCATCCCATGGGCCGCGATGGCCGCCATCATCGCGACCGTCACGGTGTTCGCCGTGGCGCAGGGGCTGACCTATCCGCTACTCAGCTTCATCCTCGAACGGCAGGGGACGACACCGGGCTTGATCGGCTTCTCGGCGGCGATGACGCCGCTGGGTTTCATTGTCTCGTCGCTCTTCACGCCGGCGCTTGTCCGGCGCGTGGGTGCGGCGCGCTTCGCCGTCCTGTGTTCGATCCTGGCAGCAACCGCCCTGGTCGCGATTGGCTGGACGCAGGACGTCTGGGCCTGGATGCCGCTGCGCTTCCTGCTCGGCTTCTTTGCCAACCCGCTCTATGTGGTCAGCGAAACCTGGCTGGTCTCGATCGCGCCCGCCGCGCGCCGGGGCCGCATCATGGGCCTCTACTCCTCCGTCGTTTCTGCCGGCTTCGGCCTCGGCCCGCTATCGCTCGGCCTGGTCGGCACGCAAGGGTGGCCGCCCTTCCTCATTGGCAGCGTGGCCTTCCTGGTCTGCGGCCTGATCGTGCTTGCGGTGGCGCCGCGCCTGCCCGATATGCCGCGTGAGGGCGAGGCGGTATCGGTCGGCGGCTTCTTCGCCCTGGCGCCGCTGCTTCTGTTCGCGGTTTTCACCGCTGCCGCCTTCGAGCAGGTCCTGCTGTCGCTGTTCGCGGTCTATGGCGCCGCACTCGGTAGCGCCGAACAGCGCATCGCTTCGCTCATCACCTGTTTCATCGCCGGCAATGCGGTGCTGCAGATCGTGCTTGGGCGCGCGGCAGAACGGTTTGGCTCGACGCGGATGATGCTGTTCTGCGTCCTGGCGTGCCTGGCCGGTTGTCTGCTGTTGCCGTTGCTCTTCGATAATTGGCTGATCTGGCCGCTCTTCTTCGTCTGGGGCGGTGTCTCGTTCGGCATCTACACGCTGTCGCTGATCCAACTCGGCGAGCGTTTCACCGGCCAGGCCTTGATCGCCGGCAATGCCGCCTTCGGAATCGTATGGGGCATAGGCGGCATCGTCGGCTCGCCCGTGACCGGGCTGGCAATGCAGCTGACCGGACATCAGGGACTGCCATCGTCGCTTGGCCTGCTGTGCTGTGTGCTGGTGGTGTTTCTGATGGCGCCGAGACGGCGGGTTTGAGCGAGCTCAGGCGTAGGGCGTGCCTGCCATTGCAGCTTTCAGGCCGATGCTGCCCTTGTCGACAAGCGCGAGAAAGGCAGCACTCGCTTGCTCCGTATCGCGCGTCTGACGAAAGGTCTGGTGGGCCTGGATATAGGCCTCGCTCCACGTTGCCAGCAGCAGGGCCGCCGCCAGACGGGCGTCGGGATCGGTGGGGTCCCGCCCGGCGCCTTCGGACAGCGCCACCGTCAGCACCTCTGCGAGCTCATCACGTATCGCTCTCGCCCGAGCCTTGAGAGTTTCGCTGCCTTCGACTGCTTTGATGAAGCCTTGGCTCCTGGCGGAAAACTCGACGGCAGGGCTGCGTTCCGCGACCAGGCGATGCGCGAGCAACTGTAAAGTCTCGATTGGTGAAATGTGGGGATCGCGCTGCCGCAAAGCTTCGCGCAGCATCTCGCGGCCCTCCTCGTCGCGGTCGAAGAGCATGTCCTCCTTGCGGGGGAAGTGATTGAACACCGTCATCCGTCCGACATCGGCGGCCGCCGCGATCTCATCCACCGTCACATTGTCGAAACCCCGCTCGAAGAACAGGAGCGTGGCGGCATTGGAGATGGTTTGCCGCGTGGCGAGGCGCTTGCGGGACCGGAGGTCGGACGGGGTTGACATGGCGTTCCTGGCTGAATATGTACTGAGTACAAGTTTGGATCGAGTATAGTAAGAGCTGAGCCGAAAAGCAAGCTTTCTCCGCCCGATCTGACTGCAGAGACCCATGACGTCAGCGCAAGGCGCGCGTCATGGGCGAGCTCATCATTTTCACCGTCTGGATCTCGCCATGAACAAATCCCTTACCGTTATCTTCGCCGCGATCGGCCTCGACGCCGTCGGCATAGGCCTCATCTTCCCGATCCTCCCGCGCCTCCTCGAAGAGGTGACGCACAGCCCTGACATCGCACCCTATATCGGCATCATGACCGCGCTTTATGCGCTGATGCAATTCGTCTTCGCGCCCATGCTTGGCGCCTTGAGCGACAACATCGGCAGGCGGCCCGTGCTGCTCATTTCACTCGCCGGTGCGGCCATCAACTACATCGTCATGGCCTTCGCGCCGCAGCTCTGGATGCTGTTCCTCGGCCGCGCCATCGCCGGCCTGACCGGCGCCAACGTCTCAGTTGCAATGGCCTACATCACCGACGTGTCACCTGAGGACAGGCGCGCCCGCCGCTTCGGCCTGTTCAATGCCGTGTTTGGTGCCGGCTTCATCATCGGGCCGGTTCTCGGCGGCCTGCTCGGCGACCACTGGCTGCGGCTGCCTTTCATCGCCGCCGCCGTGCTCAATGCTTGCAATCTTCTGCTGGCCTTTTTCATCCTGCCGGAGTCGCGCACGCCGGCCCGTCAGAAGATCGATCTGGCCGCGCTCAACCCGCTCGCGCCATTGCGCTGGGTCTTTTCGATGAAAGGGCTTCTGCCCATCATCCTGGTGTTCTTCATCATGAGCGCCACCGGGGAAGCCTATGGCACCTGCTGGGCGCTTTGGGGCTTCGACACCTTCCAGTGGAATGGCGTCTGGATCGGCCTTTCGCTGGGTGCCTTCGGCGTCTGCCAGACGCTGGTGCAGGCGTTCTTGCCCGGCCCTGCGGCAAAACTGCTCGGCGAACGCTGGGCCGTTGTCACCGGCATCGGCTTCGCCTGCATTGCGCTTCTCGCCATGGCTTTCGCCAACCATGGCTGGATGGTGTTCGCCATCATGCCGGTCTTCGCGCTCGCCGGCATCGGCGCGCCGGCGTTTCAGGCCTTTGCCACAAGGCAGGTCGACCCGGCTCGCCAGGGCCAGCTCCAGGGCGTGCTGGCATCGGCCGTCAGCCTCGCCTCGGTCATCGCGCCGCTTGGCTTCTCGACCCTCTATTTTGTCGTCCAGAGGCATTGGCCCGGAGCCATCTGGCTCACGGTGCTGGTCGTTTATGCCATCGCCATTCCGCTGGTCCTTCTCGGCACCCGGACCGCTCGCGCTACGCAGCCCGTGATTGCTTAGATATTTCCTCAGTAAAGTCGCTCACACTCCAGACTTCGGAGTTAAGGTATAATCACCGGATGTAACAGGGAGAGGTATCGATGAAGAACGCTTTCCTGACTGCTGTCATTGTCGAGATGACATTTCTAGGCGCGGCGACGACGGCGTCACTGGCGGATGATTTTCCCGCCTTGAACTCGAAGTGGCGCGAACAGCAACACGGGACCTGCCTGGAGATCACTCAAGTTTCGGACCCGCTTCCCGGACCGGCAGGCTGTGCTCAGATTGCCGGCCGGATAAAAGACGATCTGATGATCGGTTATGCCTGCAAAGGCGGATCGGAAATCAGCTTTTTCTCCGGGCTGCAAACCGACAATTCCATCAAGCCCGATATTTTCATCGGCCGGTACAGCCCGGAAGCCATTGTCGCCCAATATTGCACCAGGATCAGCAATGACTGGCCGCCGGAGTATGACTGCAAAAATGAAATGACGTTCAAAAGCGTCAGCAGTTGCACACCCTGAAATGCGCCGGCCGGTTGACAGACTGAAGCTTCATCCGCCGTGCAAAGTCATTGCCTGAGCGGCGGCGCGGGCGAAAGCGTCCGATCAGGATCGGCCGAATGAAAAGAGCTTAGCATCGGCATCTTCGACACCGCCGATCGCCGAGGCGACGATCTCCGAAGCGATCTGCGAGAAGGTGATGCCGTTGCCGCCGTAACCCATCACGGCATGGATGCGTGGGTGACGGGGCAGGGCGCCGATATAGGGCATGCCGGTGCTGGTTGTGCCGAATGAGCCGGTCCAGACGAATTCGGGCCTCACGTCGAGCCGCGGCAGCAAACGATGCAGCTTCTGCGCAAGACGCTGCGCCTTGTCGGCGATCAACGCGTCACGACGCGCCTCGTCGGTGAACTCCTCGTCCTCGCCGCCGCAGATGACGCGGCCATCCGCCGTTGTGCGCAGGTAGAGGTATGGATCGGATGCCTCCCAGATCAGCGCCGCGCCCGGCCAGATGTTTCTCGGCTGCGGCGCTGTCGCGATCGCCCAGGTCGAGACTACGCTGTGCGCGGTCTTCGGAATGATGTCGGTCAGTTCGTAGCCGGTGGCCAGCACCAGATGCCGCGCGGTGATCGTCGGGCCACCGCTGGTGGCGACCACGACCTGATCGCTTTTGTCCTCGATCGCCGTCGCCTGCACCGGAGCATAGAAGCGCGCCTTGCGTTGGAGCGCCTTCAGCAGCAGCCCAGCGGTGAGCTTGCGCGGGTCGAGCGCGAGATTGCCATGGCTAAGGATAGCGCCGGCGCGGTCGATGCCGAAGCTGTCGGTGAGCGCCTTGCGGGTGAGGTAGCTTGCGCCGATGCCGACTTGCCGGCGCGCCTCCGCCTCGTTGCGCAATGCAGAGCGGTCGAGCACATCGCCGGCCAGATAGAGCGAGGAAGCTGGGGTCAGGCGACAGTCGATGCCGAGTTCGGAAATTCGTCCGCTGAGGTTGGAGACTGCAAGCCGCGAGCGCCGCCATACCTGTCCGGCATCGGCCTTGCCGACCATCGTCGACAGTTTCGTCAGCGGCTGGTCCAGTTCGAACTGCACCAGGGCCGTCGTCGCCGAGGTCGACCCCAGCAACGGTCCGCGTCGGTCGATGCAGACCACTGAATGGCCGGCGGCGGTCAGCGTTTCGGCGGCCATGGCGCCGCTGATGCCCATGCCGACGATCAGCACGTCGGTCCTGACGTCGCGGGTCAGTTTCTCCGTCGGCACCGACGGCGCCCGATAGGCAAACCAGACCGGCCGGCCGCTGCGCAGGTCGAGTTTGCGTGCCACCAATGTCTCCAGACGCCGGCAAGTTGCCAACCGAGGTCTTCAAGCGAAGAGCGGCCGCCGTAGCTTTGAGCTTCCGGCGGCCGATGCCGACGCTAAATGCGTCCGAGAACGACCAGAATGATGACGATGAGCAGGACCAGCCCGAGGCCGCCGCCGCCATAGTAACCGGTGCCGTAGAACGGTCCGCCGCCGAGGCCACTGAAGCCGCCGAGCAATGCGATGATCAGGATGATGATAAGAATGGTACCCAGGCCCATAGCCGTCTCCTTGCGCTGCCGCGCCATTCACGCCGCGCGGCCTCGAAGACAGAACTCTCAACAGGCCTTCCTGTTCCCAGGCGTTGTCGCCTTGCATTCAAGCCGATTTTTTGCGTCGGCTAAGGAACGAAAGTAACGCTTCGGCGTTGGCTGCAACGACCAGAAATCACGCTCCGGCGTGCGTTGACGCACGTCGGAGCGTTGACGTTCGCTAAAGCGACGCTCGATCTTAGAGATTGGCGAACACGCTCTTCACCGCATACGCCGTCTTGGCCACCACGATGTCGGCTTCTTCCCGCGTCAGGCAAAGCGGCGGCGCGAAGCCCAGAATGTCGCCCTGCGGCATGGCGCGGCCGATGACGCCGCTTGCGGCAAGCGCTGTCGCCACCTGCGGCCCGATTTTCTGCGCGGCGTCGAAGAAGACGCGGTCGTCCTTGTCGGCAACGAACTCGACTGCCGCCAGCATGCCGTCGCCGCGCACGTCGCCGACATTTTTGTGGCCGCCGACGGCCTTGGCCAGCTCGGCGCGAAAATAGGCGCCGGTCTCACCGGCATTGGTCACCAGATCCATCTCGTCGATCAGTTCGAGATTGGCGACGCCGGCGGCAACGCAGATCGGATGCGCCGCATAGGTCCAGCCATGGCCGAGCGAGCCCAGCTTGTCCGAACCCTGCACCAGCACCTGCCAGACCTTGTCGGCGACAATGACGCCCGACAGCGGCGCATAGGCGGAGGTCAGTCCCTTGGCGATGGTGATGAGGTCCGGCTTGATGCCATAATGGTCGGAGCCGAACATGGTGCCGAGACGGCCGAAGCCAGTGACCACTTCGTCGGCGACCAGCAGCACGTCGTACTTCTTCAGCACGGCCTGGATCTTTTCCCAATAGAAGGCGGGCGGCGGCACGATGCCGCCGGTGCCCAGGATCGGCTCGCCAATGAACGCAGCGACCGTCTCGGGGCCTTCGGCCAGGATCATCTCTTCGAGCTTGTCGGCGCAATGCTGTGAGAACTGCTCCTCGCTCATCGAACGGTCGGAGCGGCGGAAATAGTAGGGCGCTTCGGTGTGCAGCACCGGTGCGCGGGGCAGGTCGAAGGCGTTGTGGAACAGGTCGAGCCCCGTCAGCGATCCCGTCATTACACCCGAGCCGTGATAGCCGCGCCAGCGCGAGATGATCTTCTTCTTCTCCGGCCGGCCCAGCACATTGTTGTAGTACCAGATCAGCTTGATGTTGGTCTCGTTGGCATCCGAACCGGAGAGGCCGAAATACACCCTCGACATGCCCTGCGGCGCGCGATCGATGATCATCTTGGCCAGTGTGATCGAGGCCTCGGTGCCGTGACCGACATAGGCATGGTAGTAGGCGAGGTTCTTCGCCTGCGTGGCGATGGCATCGGCGATCTTCTGGCGGCCATAGCCGACATTGACGCAATAGAGTCCGGCAAAGGCATCGATGCTCTTCCTGCCATTGTTGTCCCACACGGTGACGCCTTCACCGCCGGCCATGATGCGCGTCGGCGATTCACCCCGCGCGTGCGTACCCATATGGGTCGAGGGATGGAAGAAGTGGTCGCGATCCCAGGCGTTGAGTTCATTGGACTGGTCGAGCATTTCTGTGACTCCTGGCGAAGGCGCGATTTCGGCGCAGCCGGTTCGAACTGATGCGAGAATACTATCCGTGTCGGCCGGACAGAGAGGCTGTTTGGATGCCCGGCGGTAGAGAGTGTCTCTCCATTGTACTCAGTTGGCAGACAGATTCTCCGGTCTACGGCGACGCCGGGAGCAGCTCGGCTACCGGGAGCACGATTTCTTCCTTCACCGTCTTGGTGACGATGTAGGTGAAATAGCGGTCGATGCCGATCTCGCGCGCGAGCAGGCCGTCCACCAGCCGCTGATAGGCGTCGATGTCGCGCGCCATCACCTTCACGACATAGTCGACCCCGCCTCCCACCGCCCAGCAGGCGACAATCTCGGGAATGTCGCGGATGGCACGTTCGAAGCGATCGAAATCGGCCTGTCGATGGCTGGCCAGCGTCACCTCCATCAGCACCGTGGCAACCGGTGCCACGGTCCGCATCGCGACCCGCGCGTGGTAACCCGAGACGATGCCGGCTTTCTCGAGCTTGCGCAGCCGCATCCAGCATGGCGTCGGCGACAGGCCGACCTTGTCGGCCAGCGCCAGCTTGGTGATGCGTCCGTCGCGCTGGATGGCGTCGAGGATCTTGATGTCGATCGGGTCAAGTTTGGCGGATGGCATAAGGGCCTACTTTTGTCGGCATCACCATGACGGCGCGCGATTTCCATTGTCAATTGCGCCGACTTATCCGACTTTCAGGGCACGGCCTGCGGCACATCGACCTGAACGCGGCGGTAGGCGGCGGGCGTGACGCCGAGCTTGCGCTGGAAGGCGCGCCGGAAGGTGTCGACGTCTGAAAAGCCGCACTGGTCGGCGACGAGTTTTGGCGCCGCACCCGTCTCCAGCAGGCGCTGTGCCGCCTCCACGCGGATCGCCTCGACCCAGGCCGAAGGTGTGATGCCGACCTCCTGGCGAAACAGCCGGGCGAAGTGGCGCGGGCTCATGCCGGCGCGCCCGGCAAGCTGGTCGACGCCATGTTCTTCTCCCGGATTGGCGATCACCCAGCGCTGCACCTGCTGCAGCGCCGAGCGCCCGGTCGGGCTGCCGGCGCCCCTGCGGCTGTACTGAAGCTGGCCGCCGTTGCGGCGAAAATACATGACCAGTTGCGCCGCAACGCGGCGCGCGACATCGGCGCCGAGATCCTCCTCGACCAGCGCCAGCGCCAGATCGAGCCCGGCGGTCACTCCGGCTGCGGTGCGGATCTTGCCGTCGCGGACGTGGATGGCGTCGACATCGAGCATCACCTCGGGAAAGCGTTCGGCGAGCCGGCCGGCGACGGCCCAATGGGTGGTGGCGCGGCGACCATCGAGCAATCCGGCCTCGGCCAGCAGGAAGGCGCCGGTGCACACCGATCCATAGCGCCGGGCAGCGGTGCTGGCGGTGCGCAGCCAGTCGAGGATAGGTGCGCCGCTCGTGGTCTGCTCCAGATGCGGCGCGCCCGCCACCAGCAGCGTGTGGAAGCGCGGCATGCCGGCCTGTCCGATCACGAAATCTGGCAACAGCCTTGCCCCCGAGGAGCAGCTTACCGGGCCGTCAACCCTTGCGACGATTGAGATCGCATAGGCTTGCCGGCCTGCCTGCAGATTGGCTTCGGCAAAGACGTCGAGCGGTCCGGAAACATCGAGCAACTGCGCGCCGTCCATGGCGAGGATGCCGATCCGCATGGCCATCAGTCCATTCCTTCAACGTGGCCGCCAGGTCCGCTTTGTCAGTGATTTGGCAGAAATCATCGTGACTAAACAATTCCTGCCATAGCCGACAAAGCCTAGTTTGTCATCTCCCACCAACAGGAGACGACATCCATGGCCACCATTCCCGACGGCGCCGCCATCCCCGACAGCAAGCTGGCACGCGCCATCACCACCTTCATCCGCGACACCGAAACCGAACTGCTCTTCAACCATTCGAGCCGCGTCTATCATTTCGGCGCGCTGGCCGGCGTGCATCGGGGGCTCACATTCGATCGCGAATTGCTCTATGCGGGCGCAATGTTCCATGACCTCGGCCTGATGCCGGGCCACAGCAGCGCGCATGAGCGTTTCGAGGTCGACGGCGCGCACGCCGCGCGCGACTTTCTGCGCAGCCACGGCATTCCCGAAGAAGACGCCTATACGGTCTGGACCGCGATCGCGCTGCACACCACGCCGGGCGTGCCGGTGCATATGCATCCGGTGGTGGCGCTGGTGACCGCCGGCGTCGAGATGGACGTGCTCGGCCTCACCCACAAGGAGTATTCCGACGTCGAGCGCGACAGCGTGGTGCAAGCCTTTCCAAGAACGCCTGGTTTCAAGGAGGATATCATCCAGGCCTTCTACGACGGCATCAAGCACAAGCCCGACACCACCTTCGGCAACGTCAAAGCCGATGTGATCGCCGACAAGGAACCGCATTTCCATCGCGGCAATTTCTGCTCGGTGATCCGCAATTCAGCCTGGCGCTAACGGCGGCAGTCAGGCCGGCAGTTCACGTCGCCTTGCCGGCCGGCGCGGCTGTGTCTTCTTCGGCAATGTCGTCGAACGAGGCGTAGTTCATGTTGTAGAGCCGCGCGTAGAGACCCTTGGCTGCCATCAGCTGGTCGTGATTGCCGCTTTCGACGATCTCGCCGTTTTGCAGCACGATGATGCGGTCGGCGCCGCGGATGGTCGCCAGTCGGTGGGCGATGACCAGCCCGGTGCGGCCTTCCAGCAGCGTGACCAGCGCCTTCTGGATCAGCATCTCGGTGTAGGAATCGATGCTGGCCGTAGCCTCGTCGAGCACAAGGATCTTGGCGTCCGCCACCAGCGCGCGGGCAAAGCTGATCAGCTGGCGCTGGCCGAGCGAAAGATTGCCGCCGCGCTGCTCGAGCTCGGTGTCGTAGCCGTCGGGCAGATGCTCGATGAAGTCGTGCGCACCGACGGCCTGTGCCGCGCGCACCACTTCGTCGCGGGTGGCCCCCGTCTTGTGGTAGCGGATGTTTTCCAGCACCGTTCCCGAAAACAGGAACGGCTCCTGCAGCACCATGGCAACCTGGTCGCCGAGCGAGTCCTGCGTCACGTCGCGGACATCGTGGCCGCCGACCAGCACCTCGCCTTTCCACACATCGTAGAAGCGGTGCACCAGCGCCATGCAGCTCGACTTGCCCGAACCGGTCGGGCCGACCAGCGCAACCGTCTCGCCCGGATTGACGCGGAACGAGACGTTTTTCAGCACCGGCTGGTTCTGCCGGTAGCCGAAGGTGACGCTCCTGAATTCGACCGAGCCGTCCATGTCGCGCGTCAGCGCAACCGCGTCTTGCCTGTCGCTGACGTCGACCGGCACGTCCAGCACCTCGGAGATGCGCTGGCCCGAGGCCATGGCGCGCTGCATGACTGAGTATTGCATGGTGAGCGAGCGGATCGGATCGAAGAAGCGCTGGATGTAGAACAGGAACGCCACCATGACGCCGATGTCGAGGCTGTGCGACAGCACCATCGAGCCACCGACGACAATGACCGTCGCCATGGCGATGCCGGTCAGCGTATCGACGATCGGCACCATCACCTGCGCGTACTTTGCCGAGGTCAGATGCGTCCTCAGATTGGCCAGCACTTTCTCGTCATAGAGGTCGAAATTGACGTGCTGGCGCTCCAGGCTCTGCACCGTGCGCACGCCATGGATGCCTTCGGCGAGCGCCCCGTTGGCGATCGAATTGGTTTCATGCGCGGCCATGAAGGCGACCTTGGCGCGCGGCAGCCAGAACAGGCGCACGATGAACAGCGCCGGCATGGTCGACAGCGTCAGCAGGCCGAGGCGGAAATCGAGCCACAAAAGAACGGTGACGATGCCGAACAACAGCACGATGTCGCCAACCGACATCACCGAGGTCTCGAGGAACTCCTGCATCGAATTGACGTCGCCCTGCAGGCGCGACATCAGCCGTCCCACTTCGGTCTTGTCCATGAAGCTCAATGAGACGCGCTGCAGATGGCTGAACATGGCGCGGCGCAGATCCGACAGCACATTTTCGGCCACCTTGCCGACGACGCTTTCCTGCACATAGCTGGCGCCATAGTTGATCAGGATGATCAACGCGAAGGTGCCGATCGCCCAGTTCATCACCGAGCGGTCGGCCTTGCCTGCGGCCATGCCGTGGTCGATGGCGTAGCGGATGACCAGCGGGATCGCCAGCTGCGTCAGCGTGAACACCAGCACCGCGGCGACCGAGATGAAGATCCGGCCCTGATACGGTTTCACAAAGCTCCAGATGCGGCGCACGATGCGCGGATCGTAGGCCTTGCCGAAGACCTCTTCCTCGTCGCGATGCGAGCCGACGACGGCCTTTGTCGGCCGGCCGCTGGTGTCTTCCTTCTCGTCGTCGTTCTGTGTCGACATCATGCAGCTCCCACGGCCACCGGCAGGTCGTCGTCCGGCCGCAGTTGCAGGTCGTAGAGCGCGCGATAGCGTCCACCGAGCGCCAGCAGTTCCTGATGCGTGCCGCGCTCGGCGATGCGGCCGTTCTCGACGAACAGGATCTGGTCGGCATGCATCAGCGAGCTCAGCCGGTGCGAGATGATCAGCGTCACCCGGTCTTTGGCGAAGCGCTTCATGGCGGTACGGATCCGCTGCTCGGTGCCGGCGTCGACGGCCGCGGTGGAATCGTCGAACACCAGAACCGTAGGCCGCAGCATCAGGGTGCGGGCGATGGTCAGGCGCTGCCGCTGGCCACCGGAGAGCGAGGCGCCACGCTCGCCGACGACGGTGGTGTAGCCGGCCGGAAGGCCGATGATGTAATTGTGCAGTTGGGCATACTCGGCGGCCTGGCCGATGCGCGTCTCGCGCGCCCACGGATTGCCATAGGCGATGTTGTTTTCGATCGAGGTGGTGAACAGGAACGCGTCCTGCTGCACGACGCCGACCGCCTTGCGCAGCGACTGCAGGGTCACCTTACGGATATCCTGCCCGTCGATCGTGATCGCGCCCGACGTCACGTCATAGAAGCGCGGGATCAGATGCGCGATGGTCGACTTGCCACTGCCCGGCGGACCGACAATGCCGACGGTTTCGCCCGACCTGGCCTCGAAGGAAATGCCCGACAGCGCCGCCCGCCCGCCCGCACCCGCATAGCGGAAGCTGACATTGTCGAAGCGCAGCACGCCGTCAGTGACGACGAGGTCCTTGGCGCCGGGCGCATCCTGGATGTCGAGTTCGGCGTCGAGCAGTTCGAACAGCCTGGTGCCGCAGGTGGACGCCCGGGCGAACGAGTTGACCATCAGGCCGAGCTGGCGCACCGGCATCTGCAGGATGGTCATGAAGGTGAGGAACTGCGCCAGCGTGCCGACGCTGATCTCGCCCGCAATCACCTTCTGGCCGCCGAACCAGAGCACCAGGCCCATGGCCGCCAGGAAGGAGAAATTCATGGCGCTGGTGTTGGAGACGCGGATGTCGACGCGCTCATTGGCGAGTTCCAGCGCCGAAAGCTTGGCGCGGTCGAACTTGGCGAGCTCGTGCAGCTGCGCGGCGAAGGCGCGCACGACGCGGATGCCGCCGAGATTCTCGTCCATCACCCGGCTCAGCACCGACAGCCGCTCCTGCAGCGTCAGCCAGGTGCTGCGCAGCCTGAGCTGGGTGACCGAGGAGCGCCAGGCGACGAACGGCACGAAACTCAGGCTCAAGAGCCCGAGCTCGAGATCGGTGCTGATCAGCAGGTACGAGCCGACGCCGATCAGCACGCCGAGCAGCACGACGCGCAGTATGCCGGTGGAAAAGAACATGCGCACGCCGTCGAGGTCGAGCAGGCCGAGCGTGATCAGGTCGCCGGTGTGCACCCTGTCATGGAAGGAAAAACTCAGCCGCTGGATCTTCTCGTAGAAGGCGAGCCGCAGCTCATAGCCGGTGCGGTGACCGACGGCCTCGCCATAATAGTTCTGCGCCATGGTGAACAGGCCGCGCAGGATGCTGACGACGAGCAGCGTGATCGCCGTGGTCCACAGCGCCTGTTCCGCCGCTGCACCGCCGCCGGCTTGCATCACGCCTTGCGCCTGGTCGATGGCGTGGCCGAGCAGGCGCGGGATGAACAGCTGCAGCGTCGCGGCGATAAAGGTCGAGACGATGGTGATCGCCACCTGCCACGGGTGGCGCAGCGTCATGCGCACGATGCGCAGCAGCGTGCTGAGGCCCTTGCCCCAGGAAGCCTCCGCCACATGGGCAAATGATTTGCCGCGCTTGGCCGCGCCGCTGGTTGCATCCGTATTCAAGGAAAAATATCCAACCCGATCCGGACATTAGCCCGGACGAATGAAAGCAGACTCAGTTTCAGATGCCGCGATGGTACGCCTCCATTTTGACCATTCAAGGGCCAATGACGGCATCGCACTGTGCCTGAGGGGTGGCGCATGACCATATCAGCTGAGGCTAAGATTGCAGGTTTGGCTTATGGCGCATTACGAGGGCTTGTCCCGCACGATCAGCCCGCCATCCAGCCGCCATCCACCATCAGATTGATGCCGGTGATGTAGCTTGCCATGTCGCTGGCAAGGAACAGCGCGGCACCCGCCACATCGTTCGGTGTACCGAGCCGCGGCCAGGGCGTGCGGCTGTGTGAATAGGCGAGCGCGTCGGGGTCGTTGGCGACGCCCGGCTTGCCCGTGATGATCTTGCCCGGCGCAATCGCATTGCAGACGATCAAATCGTCGGCATGGTCGACAGCGATCTGCCGCGTCATCTGCACGATCGCGCCCTTGCTCACCGAATAGGGAAAATCGCCGGGGCAGGCGACCATGCCATGCTGCGAGGAAATGTTGATGATGCGGCCGCGAACCTCGTTGACCGGCGCCTGGGTCAGCATCTGTATGACGCCGCGCTTCGAGCAGTGGAAGAAGCCGGTCAGATTGACGCCGATCACGCGGTTCCATTGTTCAGGTGTGGTCTCGACCAGATTGGTGCTGGTGTAGATGGCCGCATTGTTGACCATTACGTCGAGCCGACCGAACCGCGCCACCGTCGCGCCGACCAGTGCATCGACCGCATTCCAATCCGAAATGTCGGTCGCGACATGCATCGCCGTCCCGCCGCTCGACTGGATCAGGGCGACGGTGCTCTCGCCGCCCTCGATCGGCAGTTCGACGGTGTCGGCAATGACGATGGCTGCGCCTTCGGCCGCGAACTTCAGGGCGATGGCACGGCCGATGCCGGAGCTTCCTCCGGTGACGATCGCAACCTTGTTATCGAGCAGGGGCATTTCTTTTCCTCAATGTTCCCGGCGCACGACCTTGCCTTGCCCCGAACCAATCAGCACCTGATCGCGCACGATCTCTCGCCCGCGCAGAAACACATTGGTCAGCCGCGCCTTCACGCTCCAGCCGTCGAACGGCGTGTAAGCCGCGCGGGAGACCTGCTCGGCGTCCGAGATGGAACTGGACAGGCGCGGATCGACGATCAGCAGGTCGGCGTCGTAGCCGGTGGCGATGCGTCCCTTGCGCCGGCCGAGCCCGAAACGCTCGGCCGGATTGCGCGCACACATGCGCACCACGTCGGCATGCGTGATCAGTCCCTCGTCGACGAGCTTCAGCATCACCTGCAGCAGCGTCTGCAGTCCGGGCATGCCGCCGGGGATATCGGCGAAAGCGGTGTAGCTTGCCGCCTTTTCGGCCGGCGCATGCGGCGCGTGGTCGGTGGCGACGATGTCGATCAGCCCACCCTTCAGCGCCGCGCGCAAGGCTTCGACATCCTGCCGCGACCGCAACGGTGGTGAGCCCTTCAGCCTGGCGCCTTGCGTCTCGTAATCCTCGGCGCTGAAGAACAGGTTCTGCGGCGTGGTCTCGACGCTGGCGTCCGCCCTGTCGCGCAACCGGCTCCAGGCTTCGACGCCCGGTTCCGAGTTGATCTGCCGGACGTGGATGCGCGCCCCTGTCGCGGCGGCGGCAAGCACCGCGCGCGCAACGCCGCCGGCTTCCGCAAGCGGTGGCCTGCTGTCGAGAAAGGCTGCGATGGTCCCCGTCTTGTTGCGCTCATTGGCGCCGGTTAGCATCGACTGGTCGCCCGGCGAAATGCCGATCAGCGTGTCGGCATGGCCGAAATGCCTGAGCGCCTCGGCAACCGCGTCGAAATTGCGAAACAGGAAGGCCTCGGGCACATCGGCGGTGAACAATTCGAACGACACTGGCGCGAGCGCGAGCAGGCCGGCAATGCGCGACAAATCGCGGCTGACCACCGCCTGGAAACCGACATCGACATGGAGACGGCCTGTCGCCATCGCCATCTTGTCGGCGAGCTCTTCGGCGCTGGCCGTCCATGGCTCGTCGGTCGGCATGTCGAGCACCGTCGTCACGCCACCAAGGGCTGCCGCATGCGTGCCCGATGAAAAGTCTTCCTTGTGCGTCAGGCCGGGCTGCCGCAGATGCGCATGCGCGTCGACCAGGCCGGGCAGGAGGAGGCAACCGGAAGCATCCAGCACCGTCGCGGCTTCAGCTGCTCCGCCGGGTGTGATCAGCGCCGCGATGCGGCCGCCGGCAATGCCGACATCGCGCGGCTCCTGCCTGTCGGCATTGACGATTGTCGCGCCCCTGATCAGCGTCTCGAACATGCTCAGCCGCGCCGCTCGAAGCTGGTATGGTTTTCCAGCCAGAAGCGGGCGATGTCCTCGCGCCGCATGAAGGCGGCGGCCGGTTTCGACTTCACATGCTCGATCACTTCGCGCAGGCCGGAGGCACGGTTGGGCTGACCCATCCAGCGCGCATGGATGCCGATGGTGAGCATGCGGCCGCCGGTCTCGTCGGCTTCGTCGAGCATGTAGTCGATGGCCGAGCGGCAATCCTGCGCGAAGTCGCGCGGATTGCTGTAGCCGGGTGCGACGAGATAGCGGCTGTCGTTGAGCGTCTTGGAATAGGGCACGACCAGGATTTCCGTTCCCTGATGGTCGACGAAATAGGGCAGGTCGTCGTTGCAGGGGTCGGAATGGTAGAGAAACCCGCCTTCCTTGACCAACAGGTCGCGTGTGTTGACGCTGGGCAGCGAGCGGCAGTTCCAGCCGAGCGGACGCTTGCCGAGCAGCTTCTCATAGAGCGCGATCGCTTCGTGCAGATGGCGCTCCTCCTCGCTGCGCTCCATCGTCGTGTAGTCGATCCAGCGCAGCCCGTGGCCCATCACGTCATGCCGGCGGCTCTTCATCCACTCGACCAAGGGCGGGTTGCGCTCCAGCGCCGCGGCGCAGGCGGAAAAGGTGACCGGAATGTCGTAGCGGTCGAACAGCCGCGCTAGGCGCCAGACGCCGGCGCGGCTGCCATATTCGAAATGGGTCTCGGTGCCGAGGTCGCGCACCAGCGGGCTGGAGGTGAGATTGTACTCGCCCCAATTGTCGTTGCGGCCATCCTCGAGCCAGGAATATTCAGAGCCCTCTTCGTAGTTGAGCACGAGGTTGATGGCGAGCTTGACGTCGCCCGGCCAGGTCATGAAGGGCGGGTTCGGACCGTAGCCGACGAAGTCGCGCGGTTGCTGAAAATCGGTCGGCATCGCTCTGCTCCTCAAACTTCGTTGGCGGCGATCCAGTCGATGTAATCGTGGAAAGCCTGCCTCGCCGGCGTCGGCCGCCAGTCCGTATCGCGCTCGATACGCGCAAGATCGTATTCGCCCCACATGCCCGTCTTCAGCGCCGCGTTCATGGTAATGTTCGCCGTCTCTTGCGGGCTGACTGCGCTCTTCAGGCCGGGGAAGCGCTCGGCGGCCCAGCCGACGAAGTCGCCGACCGTCTGCGTGCCGCCGCTGCCGATATTGTAGTGGCGGTAGCGCAAGGTCCCGGCATCGAGCAGCGCCATGATCGCCTTGGCGACGTCGCTCGACAGCACATAGTCGCCGAGCGGCTCGAGGCTGTTCGGCCGGATCGTTTCGTTGCTGAGCGCCATATGCGCGATGCGGTTCGGCAAATGGCGCACATTGCGGCTGCCGGTGACGCGGTCCATCGGCCCGTAGACCGACGACAGCCTGACCGAGATGGCCGACAGGCCGAACAGATCGGCATAGCGGTTGGTGACCATTTCGGCGGCGAATTTCGAGATGCCGTAGAGCGTCAGCGGCGCGACATAGCCATCCTCGGGTAGCGGCTCGCCGCTCCAGTCCGGCCCGTTGTGGCGATAGACCGAACCCGAGCTGACATAGACGAAGCGCTTGATGCCGGGGCGGCTGCGCGCCCATTCCAGCATCCGCACCGTGCCCATCAGATTGACGTCGACGATGGTAGCCGGATCGTTGGCTTCGGGCGGCTGGCTTGGGTCGCTCGGCCGCGAGTTTGGCGTCACCGTCGCGCCATGGACGATTGCGGTGATGCCATGCGCGTCGAGCGTCGCCGCCCATTGCGTGGGATCCAGTATGTCGGCGGTGAGCACGGTAAGACGATCGCGCACCGGCGCGAAGAATTTTTCCGCGATCGCATCAAGCCCTGAGCGGTCGAGGATCACGGCGCGGGCGTGGGGGTCGCGATCCAGCCATTCACGCGCAACCACGCTCATGACAAAGCCGGTGCCGCCGGTGACGAGAAGCGTCATGGGAACTCCTTTGAAATCGATCGGAAGAATTCAGCGCGTCGCATAGCCGCCATCCACGAGCATGTCCGAGCCGGTGACGAAGGATGCGTCCGATGACAGCAAGAAGGCCGCTGCCGCCGCGATCTCCTCCGGCTCGCCGATCCGGCCAAGCAGATGCGCCGGTCCGAGCGTGGCATTGGCCGCCTCGAAATCTCTGAAGCGGCGCAGCAGCCGCGTCGTCGCCACCGCGCCCGGCGACAGGCTGTTGACGCGCACCTTCTCAGGCGCGTGGTCGACCGCCATGGCCTTGGCGAGGTGGATGAGCCCGGCCTTGGCGGCGCAATAGGCGACAGCCCTGGTGGTAGCGACGCGACCGAACTGCGAGCCGATGAACACGACCGAGCCGCCGCCGCTTGCCGCGATCAGCGGCACCGAGAACTTGCTCATCAGGAAGGCGCCGGTCAGGCCGACATCGATCTCGCGCCGCCATGCGCTCTCGTCGAGATCGACGACGGTGGCGCTGGTCGACGGTGCGGCGGCATTGTGCACCAGCCCATCCAGTCTGCCGAATTTCAGTCGCGCAAATTCGACGGCGGCTTGAGCGGAACCGCTATCTGTCACGTCGCATTGGTAGGCGGCAGCCGAAGGGCCAAGTGTGTCAGCAAGCTGGCTTGCAGGTTCGAGATCGTAGTCGGCGCAGACCACCTTGGCGCCCTCGGCTATGCACCGCTTGGCGATCGCCGCACCGATGCCGCTTGCCGCGCCCGCGATCAGGATGACGTTGTCTTGCAGTCGGCTCATGGCGGTCGTCATCAAACGCGCTCCTCGACGGTCTGCACGATCTTCGCCGAGACCGGTCGGCGCAGCAGATTGTAGCAGGCGGCAAGCGTCACCAGCACCGCGCCGCCGCCCAGCAGCAGGAACATCGCCGGCGCGCCCATATGCGCCATCAGGCCGGCGGAAACGCCTGGAGTCGCCACATTGCCGATCGAATAGAGCAAGAGCAGCGTGCCGGAGGCGCCGACCATGTGCCGGCTGTGCAACTGCGAGGCGCCGAACGCCATCGCTACGGGATAGATCGTCAGCGCCGTGGCGCCGTAGAGGAAGAACAGCACGAACAGCAGCGGCTCGGAGAAATTGCCGAGCCAGGCGATTGTGGCGCACAGCACGACCGACAGCAGGCCTTGCGCCAGCAGGATGAGCCGCCTTTCAAACCGGTCCGACAGCCAGCCGACGGGCGTCTGCGCCAGCATGCCGGCAATGCTGACGGTGGTGACGAGCCCGACCGTTGTCCCCGCTGACAGCCCGATCTGGGTGCCGTAGATCGGCGTCAGCACGAAGATGTTCATGTTGGTGATGCCGCCCTGGAAGATGGCGACCACCGTCACCGGGGCCAGCCGGAACAGCGCCAGTGGGCCGAGGCGTTTGACGGGCGCATTCGCATGATCCGGCTCCGCAGGAGAGGCAGGCAAGGCGGGCCAGCGCCCGCCGATGAATTTGGACACCAGCGCCAGCAGCACCGTCGCCGCAGCGACCGGGAACAGATGCGGCGATTGCGGTCCGACCAGCGCGACGAGGAGTTGTCCGAGCAGCACCGCGATCGCCGTCGTCAGCATGTAGATCGAGAACATCGCGCCGCGATTGTGCTGCTCGGCATAGAGGTTGATCCAGCTCTCGCAGACGACGAACAGCGACGCCATCGACAACCCGCCGAGCAGGCGAAAGCAGATCCAGCTCGGCAGGAAATCGGTGAAGACGAAACCCGCTGCAGCCAGCAGCGCCAGCACAAGGACACCCATGAAGGTGCGCTCATGGCCGTAATGGGCGACCGCCGGGCGCGTCACCAGGCAGCCGACGAAAAAACCGACGGGATAGGCGGTAAGCACGATCTGGACGACATCAGGCGAAATGCCGGGCTTGCCGAGGTGAAGCGAGACGGCGGTGGTCAGCATGGCGCTGCCGATGCAGGCGAGACAGATACCGGTCATGATCGGCAGCAAGGCGCGCGAGCGCTCGGCGTTTTGCCATAGCCGCATCGCGGATTGGGCGATCGACCTCATGGCTGCGCTGCTCCCCTGGCCGCGCCGACACCGACGCCACCCTGAGCGAGAGGCTACACGCGGCAGCAATTGCTGCAAACGAAGATAGATACGGCTATGGCTTTGATTTTTTTGGCCATGCCGATGATGGAAAGCGGCATCTGGGCCGCCGGCAGGGCTTTACAGCGGTTTTGTGCCGTCCATACCATAGGCAAGTCACCGACATCGCGAGCTGCCTGATCGAAAGCAGCAGGGAGGAATTCCATGACGATCGAGCGTCTTGAAAACGGCCAACGCTTTTGCCGGGTGCTGCGCTACAACGGCACCGTCTATGTCGCGGGCCTGACGGCGGACGACCTCTCCGGCGACACCACCTCGCAAACCAAGCAGATCCTGGCCAAGATCGATGCCCTTCTGGCCAAGGCCGGCAGCGACAAGAGCAAAATCCTCAGCGCCCAGATCTGGCTGCGCGACATCGCCGATTTTGAGATGATGAACACGGCCTGGGACGCCTGGATCGACCGCAGCGCCATGCCGGTGCGGGCCACGGTGGAGGCGCGCCTTGCCGGCGACCAGTATCGCGTCGAGATCATGGTGACGGCGGCTGTCGGCTGAGGCCGATTGGGGTGGGCAAACCGGATGCATGAACTGGTCATCACAGGCGGACGCGTTGCGCTCGACGACGGTTGGGCTGAGTGCGATGTCGCCATCGATGACGGTCGCATCGCAGCCATCGGCACCGGCCTTTCCGGCCACACGCTGATCGACGCCAGCAAACGCTGGGTCATGCCGGGCGGAATCGACGCCCATTGCCACCTCGACCAGCCCGTGTGGGGTGGGGCGGGCAATGCCGACGATTTCGAGTCCGGCTCCATCTCGGCCGCCTTTGGCGGCACCACCTGCATCGTCCCGTTCGGCATGCCAGGTCCGGATATGTCGACCGTCGGCGCCATCGATCGGGCGCTCGATCGCGCCGCGGGCCGTGCGGTGATCGACTACGGGCTGCATGCCGTGGTGACGATGGGCACCGGCGCCGATGTCGAGCGGCAGCTTACCGCGCTTGCCGGCCGCGGCATCGCCTCGGTGAAACTGTTCATGACCTATCAGGGCTTTGCCGTCGACGACGACCTGTTCTTCAAGGTGCTCGACACGGCGCATACGCTGGGCTGGATCGTCATGGTCCATGCCGAGAATGATGCCGCGATCAGGCGCACGCGCCAGCGGCTGATCGATCTCGGCCGCACCGACATACGCTACCATGTCGTCGCCCACAGCGAGACCATGGAGCGCGAGGCAACACATCGCGCGCTCGCCTTCGCCGAAATGACCGGCGCGCGCATGACCATCGTTCATGTCTCGTCCTGGCAGTCGGCCGAAGAGGTGGCACGCGCGAAGACGCGCGGTGTCGACGCCATCGCCGAGACCTGCCCGCAATATCTCTTCATCAGTGGCACCGATCTCGACCGCCCGGCACTCGACGCGGCGCGTTTCGTCTTCTCGCCGCCGCCGCGTTCGCCGCGCAGCCACGAACATCTGTGGCAGGCGCTGATCGATGGCGGCATCGATCTCTGGTCGTCCGACCATTCGCCCTATTACTTCGCCGACAAGATCGGCAGGTCGCAGACGCCCGGTTTCACCACCACGCTGAGCGGCATTCCCGGCATCGAGACCCGTCTGCCGCTGCTGTTCTCTGAGGGGCTTTTGACCGGTCGCCTGACGCTCGAGCGCTATCTCGATCTCACCTCGCGCAATGCCGCCGCGATCTATGGCCTCGCCGATCGCAAAGGCCGCATAGCGGTCGGCCTCGATGCCGACCTGGCGTTGTGGGATCCCGAAGCGACCTGGACGCTCGGCCACGCCGCTTTGCATTCGCGCGTCGACTTCACGCCCTATGAGGGCAGGAGCGTGACCGGCAAGCCGACCACCGTCCTGGTGCGCGGCGTGCCGGTGATCGCCGATGGCGTGCTGAAGGCAAAGCCGGGCTTCGGACAATTCGTCGAGCGCAGCGCCGCCGACCCGGCCCGCTCGGGAAAACCAGTCGAGGAGACGACGCCATGGCTCGATGCCTGACCATTGCGGTCTGCCAGACCGGGCCGATCCAGCGCAGCGCAACGCGTGCCGAAACCGTCGGTCGCCTCGTCCATTTGCTGGAGCAATCCGCCGCCGCCGGCGCTGAGATCGCCGTCTTTCCCGAGATGGCGCTGACCACCTTCTTCCCGCGCTGGCGCATCGACGATCAGGCCGAGATCGACGCGTTCTTCGAAAGCGCGATGCCGGGGCCAGAGACGCAGCGCCTCTACGATGCCGCCGCGCGCCTCAAGATCGGCTTTGCGCTCGGCTATTGCGAACTCGCGCAGGAAGATGGCCGCACGCGCCATTTCAACACCATGGACCTCGTCGGCCCGGACGGGCACTTCGTCGGCCGCTACCGCAAGATGCATGTGCCGGGCTCGGCCGAGCCGGAGGAAGGCACCACCACGCATCTGGAGCGGCGCTATTTCGAACCGGGCAATCTCGGCTTTCCGGTCTTCGACTATCGCGGCGTCCGTGTCGGCATGGCGATCTGCAACGACCGCCGCTGGCCGGAGACCTATCGCATGCTCTGCCTCAACGGCGCGGAGGTGGCGGTGCTCGGCTACAACACGCCGCTGCTGCTCGACGAGGCGCCGGCGCTGGCGCATCTCAGAATGTTCCACAACCATCTGCCGATGCAGGCCGGCGCCTACCAGAACACGCTCTGGGTGGCCGCTGCCGCCAAGGCCGGCCTTGAAGACGGCCAGGCGCTGATCGGCGGCTCCTGCATCATCGCACCGACCGGCGAGATCGCGGCGCAGGCGATTTCGCTCGGCGACGAGGTCATAATCCATCGCGCCGATCTCGATCTCATCGCCACCTGCCGGAAGGTGAATTTCGACTTCGCGCTCTACCGTCGCCCGGATCAGTACCGCCTCATCAGCGAGCCTGCCGGTTCCCATGTCTGACCTCGGTCGCGTTCCATCCGCCGCGTCCATCGCGCCGCCGCTATCGATCGATGAGATCGTCGAGAACGGGCTGTGCATCGGTTGCGGGCTTTGCCGGTCGCTCGCCGGTCCGGCAGAAGTCGAGATGGTCATGACGCCGGAAGGGCGCCTGCGGCCGGTCGCCCGCAAGGCGCTCAGCCATTCGACCCTGACGCGGATCAACGCCGTCTGCCCAGGAACGCGCATCGCCGGGCCACCGCAGGCGCAGACAGATGCCGCAACGCTGACAGACACGGTGTGGGGGCCGGCCGAGCGGGTCAGCCTCGGCTATGCCGGCGACCCGACTGTGCGCTTCCAGGCATCGAGCGGCGGTGTGCTGACGGCACTCGGCCAGTTCCTGCTGACCTCCGGCCGCGTCAACTTCGTCCTGCACGTCTCGACATCTCGGACCGCGCCGATGCGCAGCGAGCGGCGCCTGAGTTTTGACGCCGCCTCGGTTCTCGAAGGCGCCGGCTCTCGCTACGGTCCGGTCGCGCCACTCGAGGATTTCACTGAAATGCTCGCACGCAGCGAACCTTTCGCACTGATCGCCAAGCCTTGCGACATCACCGCCGTGCGCAATCTGGCGCGGCACGATCCGCGCGTCGACAAATATATGAGCTATGCGCTCGCTTTCGTCTGCGGCGGTGCTTCGGACCTGTCGAAATCCGAGCAGGTGCTGCAACGCTTCGGCCTCGCCGAAGGAGAGCTCGCGCTGTTCCGCTACCGCGGTTACGGCAATCCCGGCCCAAACCGGATCGAGACCAGGGACGGCCGCGCCTTCCAGCTCAGCTACCGGCAGCTGTGGGAAGACGAGGACAAATGGATGATCCAGCCGCGCTGCAAGATCTGTCCCGACGCCATCGGCCAGGTCGCCGACATCGTCGCGTCCGATGCCTGGCTGAATGGCGGGCCGGCGGTCGATGACGAAGCCCTCAACGGCATCATCGTGCGCACCCCGCGTGGCCTCGAACTGTTCGATGCGGCGGTCGCCGCCGGTGCGCTGGCGATCAAGCGCGAGAGCAGCTTTGCCGAACTCGGCGAGTTGCAATCGCACCAGACGCGCAAGCGCCGCGCGGTCTGGGCGCGGCTGAAAGGCATCGAGATTGCCGGCAAGCCGGTGCCTGTCGTGACCGATCTTGCCCTGGACGATTGCGCCCGGCAGAACACGCTGGCCGACAACCTCGCCGAGGGCCGCGGCGCCCGCGACCGAGCCAAACGCGGGCGGTTGGGTGAACCGCGTGCTGTGCCGCGCCTGAACGAAACAGCCATGGCTAGGGATGGATGTCCATGAGTGTGCCTGAAGAAACCGATGTGATCGTCATTGGCGGCGGCATGGCCGGTGCCGGCGCCGCCTTCGAGATTTCCCGCTCCGCAAAGGTGGTGCTGCTTGAGCGGGAAAGCCATTGCGGCTACCACACCACCGGCCGTTCGGCGGCAAGCTTTACCGAAAACTACGGCAACGGCGTCATCCGCAGGATCGTGCTGGCCAGCCGGTCGTTCCTGACCGAACCGCCGGCCGGCTTTTCCGACTATCCGCTGCTCAGCAAGCGCGGCATGATCACCGTGGCGCGCGCCGATCAGCTCGACCTTTTGGCGCAGGATCTGGAGGCCGCCCAGGCGCTGGTTCCCTCCATCGTCACCATGACCCCTGCCGAGGCGATCAGTCGTGTTCCGGTGCTGCGCGCCGACTATCTCGCCGGCGCCTATATCGAACCGCATTCGATGGACATCGATGTCAACGGCCTGCACCAGGGCTTTCTGCGAGGCGCCCGTGCGCGTGGCGCACGGATCGTCACCAATGCCGGCGTCAAAGCCATCGACCGGCAAGGCGGCCAATGGCGGGTGGAAACATCGGCCGGAACCTTCCTCGCAGCGCGGATCGTCAATGCCGCCGGCGCCTGGGGCGACGAGATCGCTGTCATGGCCGGCGTGCGTCCGGTCGGCCTGCTGCCGAAGCGCCGCACCGCCTTCAACATCCCGGCGCCCGCCGGCGTCGACATAGCGGACTGGCCGCTGGTCAACGATGTCGGCGCCGAATTCTACTTCAAGCCGGATGCCGGGCAGCTCTTCGTCTCGCCGGCCGATGCGACGCCATCGGAGCCGATGGACGCCTATGCCGAGGACATCGATGTCGCCATCGGCGCCGAGCGTCTGGAAAAAGCCACCACCATCGAGGTGCAACGCGTGTCGCGTTCCTGGGCCGGCCTCAGGACGTTTGTCGCCGATGGTTCGCCCGTCGTCGGCCCGGATGATGAGGTGCCGGATTTCATCTGGCTGGTCGGGCAGGGCGGCTATGGGATCAAGACCTCGCCCGCACTCTCGCGCGTCTGCGCCAGCCTGATCGCCGGCGGCGGCATGCCGGATGATGTCGCGCGGCAAGGCGTGTCGCTGGCGGACCTCACGCCGCACCGGCTGCGCGTACCTCGATCCACGCGGGTTGCCTCATGAGCGATGCCTCACTGACGGCCGGTGGCATCCTGGCTGGCCGCCTGCTGGAGACGCTGGCGCAAGCCACCACCGATGCGCCGGGCGTCACCCGCACAGCCTACGGACCCGGCGAGCGCTTTGCCCATGATCTCATGCGCGAGGAAGCGGAAAAACTCGGCGCCATCGCGCGAGTCGATGCCGCCGGCAATCTCTATCTGACGCTGAGAGGTCGCGACCCGGCTCTGCCGGCGATCGTCATCGGCTCGCATCTCGACAGCGTGCCGCACGGCGGCAATTTCGACGGCGCCGCCGGTGTCGTGGCGGGGCTGGCGGTGATGGCCGAGTTGGTCGGGCAAGGTGTCCAGTTGCAGCGCGATCTGATCGTGCTGGTGACGCGCGCGGAGGAGGCGGTGTGGTTCCCGCTGTCCTATCCCGGCAGCCAGGCGGCACTCGGCCTGCTTGAGCCGCAAGCGCTCGATGCGAAGCGTTCCGACAGCGGCCGCAGCCTTGCCGATCACATGCGCGAGGAAGGCTTTGATCCCGACGCCGTGCGGCGCGGTGTGCCGGGGATCGCCGCCGACCGCATCGCCGCTTTCGTCGAAGTGCATATCGAGCAGGGACCGCGCCTGGTCGCCGCCGGCGTGCCGGTCGGCATTGTCACCGGCATTGCCGGCGGCTTCCGCTATGTCGATGCCAAATGCTTCGGCGCCTACGCCCATTCCGGCGCCGAGCCGCGCTTTGCCCGGCACGACAGCGTGCTTGGTTTTGCCGATCTTGTCGCCGGCCTCGAAGCGGAATGGGACGCGCTGGAGCACGACGGCCACCACGCCACCATCACCTTCGGTCGCGTGCAATCCGACCCCACGCAGCATGGTGGCAGTCGCGTGCTCGGCGAACTCGGTTTCACCCTCGACGTGCGTAGCGCCGCGGCGGCTGTCCTTGAGCGGATCGAGGCGCGGCTGCACGCGCTCTTCGCCGAGGTTGGCACAAAGCGCGGCGTCACCTTCGAAGCCGGACCGCGTTTCACCTGGGAGCCTGCGACCATGTCGCAAGCTTTGATCGCGAGACTGGATCGCGCTGCCACCGATCTGCGGATGCCGGCGCCGCATGTGCCGAGCGGGGCAGGGCACGACGCCGCCACCTTCGCCAGCGCCAACATTCCAACCGCCATGCTGTTCGTGCGCAACGAAAATGGCAGCCACAATCCGCATGAGGCGATGGAGATCGCCGACCTCGATCAGGCGATCCGTCTGCTCCTGCGCTTCGTCACCGATTTCGACAAGGACCAGCCATGAACCACGCCGCCTTGCTCGTCATCGATCTGCAGAACGAATATCGCCCCGGCGCAGCCTGGCCGGTCGTCGGCTACGATGCGGTGCTTGCCAATGCGGCCCGCCTGATCGAAGCCGCGCACGCCGCCGGCATTCCGGTCATCCACGCGCAGGCCTGGGTCAAGCCGGAGGAGCGCGACGGTTACGCCAGGCAGGAGGAGATCCTGACCGAGGAGTTCCGCTCGGCGGTGGCCGGCAGCGAGGGCGCCGACATCTGCGCCGAAGTGGCGGCGCTGCCCAGCGACATCGTCATCCACAAGCACTGGCCGAGCGCCTTTCGCCGCACCGACCTTTCGCAGCGGCTGGCCGATCTCAAAATCGAAAACCTTGTTATCACCGGCGTGCTCACCGACAGCTGTGTCACCGAAAGCGTGTTCGATGCGGTCTATCAGGGCTTTCGCGTCTGGCTGGTCAAGGACGCCTGCGGCTCGATGAGCGAGGCCATGCACCGCACCGGCATGCTCGACATGGCCAACCGTCTCTATGGCGGCGGCATCCTGCGCATGCCTGAGGCTGTGAAGGCGCTCGCCGGCCATAGTTTTGAGAGTTGGCGCTACACAAGGCCGGTCGAATTCGTCTACACACTGGAGACGGTCGACGGCCTCTACGAAGCGCTGTGATCCGCACCGCAGCCGCATGCGCCGCTGACGACCGGTTTTGAAGCAGCGGGTTTGAGCACCGCACCCGGCAACGCCCCGGTCGCTCTGCCGCCGCTCCAAACGGAAACACCGTTGACAAAGACATGCGCGATGCCGGCGGCAGGCCGGCGCGGCTCTTCGAAGGTCGCGGTGTCGATGATTGTCTGCGGATCGAAGATCGTCAGATCGGCGAAATTGCCGACCGCCAGCGTGCCGCGCTGCGCGATGCCAAACTCCCGCGCCGGCAGACCGGTCATCCGGAACACGGCCTCTTCCAGGCTGAACAGGCCGACATCCCTGGCATAGTGGCCGAGCACGCGCGGAAACGTGCCCCACAGCCGCGGATGTGGGTGGATGTCGTGCGGCAGGCCGTCCGAACCGATCATCGTGCGCGGATGCGCGATGATATTTTGGACATCCGTCTCGTCGAGCTGAAAATAGACCGCGCCTGCCGGCAGCACGCGCTCACCCGCCTCGCGCTCGCTGCAGTTCCATTCCCGCGCAATGTCGGCCATCTCGCGCCGCGCCATTTCGGGATGCGGGTCGGACCAGGTGATGAGGATTTTCAGTCCGGTGTCGCAGCGCTCCAGGCGAAGCACGGTCGAGCTCGCGGCATAGGGATAGACATCCATGCCGATGTCCATCGTCTCGCGCGCCTGGTCGATGCGTTTCAGCGAAGGGCGACTCTTGCCGAAATTGGCGCGACCGGTGCATTGATGGTGCGAGATGAACAGCTTGCCGCCGGCATGGTCGGCAATGTCGATGGCTTCCTCGATCGCCTCGTCCATCGTCTCGAAATAATTGCGCGTGTGGGTGACGTACGGCCCGCCGAGGCTTGCCGCCGTCGCTGCCAGCGCCTTCACTTCCTCAGTCGAGGATTTCACAGCCGGCGGATAGTCGAGACCGGTGCTGAGCCCGAACGCGCCCTCGGCCATCGCCTCAGCGACCGCCTCCTGCATCGCCGCCGTCTCCATCTCGTTGGCCGGCCGGTCCGTCACCGGCATGCAGCGCTGGCGCAAGGTGGTGTGGCCGACGAGCAAAGCGGCGTTGGTGGCGATGCCGCGCTCTTTCAGCTCAGCGACATAGTCGGCAAAACGGTCGAAGCGAAAGTTCTCCTGGCCGCCGACCAGCGTGAAAGGCGGCGGCGGTGCGCGGTCCAGCAACAGCGGCGCAAGGCTGATGCCGCAATTGCCGGCGATCACCGTCGTCACGCCCTGGCTGATCTTAGGCACCATGCCGTCGGGCGCCAGCAGCGCGCCGTCATCATGCGTGTGCACGTCGATGAAACCCGGGGCGACGATCTTGCCGGCGGCGTCGATCTCCTGCCTGCCTTGCGCATCGGCCAGATCGCCGATGGCGGCGATCCTGTCGCCGTCTATGGCGAGATCGGCCTCGAAACGATCCGAACCGTCGCCGCAGATCAGCGTCGCATGGCGGATGACGAGATCGTATGGCACCGGGTCAGCCGTCCGGATTGGCCGCGATCTCCTCGCGGCGGCGCGCGACATAGGCGTCGAGCTCCTCGCGGATCGCGGGATCCATCACCGGTTCCTCGTAATCGTGCAGCGCCTGCTGCCAGAGTTCGGTGGCGCGCTCCAGCGCATCCTTGCCGCCGGCTTCCTCCCAGGCGCCATGGTTCTGCCAGTTGGACAGCATCGGCTGGTAGAAGGCGGTGGTGTAGCGCGACATCGTATGCTCGGCGCCGAAGAAATGGCCGCCGGCCGGCACCGACTTGATCGCCTCGAAGCCGAGATCGTCCTCCTGAAACGGCAGCGGCCGCAGGAACTCCATCATGTTCTGCAGGATCTCGACATCGAGCACGAGCTTTTCGTAGGACGCCGTCAGCCCGCCTTCGAGCCAGCCGGCCGCGTGATAGATCAGATTGGCGCCGCCGAGCACGGCGCCCCAGGTCGCCATCTCGGTTTCGTAAGCGGCCTGCAGATCGACGACGTTGGAGGCATTCGCATTGGAGGTGCGGTAGGGCAGATTGTAGCGCCGCGCCAATTGCCCGGCGATGATGTTGGCCTTGGCGTTCTCCGGCGTGCCGAAGGCCGGTGCACCCGACTTCATGTCGACATTGGAGGTGAAGGCGCCATACATCACCGGCGTGCCCGGATTGACCAGCTGCGTCAGCACCACGCCGAACAGTGCTTCGGCGTTCTGCTGGCAAAGCGCGGCCGCCAGCGTCACCGGCGTCATCGCGCCCATCAGCGTGAACGGTGTGACCGTCACCGGCTGGCCGTGTTCGGCCATGGCGATCAGGCCCTCGGCCATGGCGTCGTCGAACAGGCGCGGCGAGTTGATCGAGATGATCGTCGTGACGCCGGGCGATGCCCGCATCTCCTCGACGCTGATGCCGCGCGCGATCGCCATCATGTTGATGCCGTCCATCGCCCGGCCGCGGCCGATTGCCGTGCAGTGGAAGGAGAGATCGCTCAGCGTCAGATTGGCGTAATAGGTGTCGAGGTGGCGCGCATTGGCCGGCAATTCCATCGGCGCCACCACCTGGTTGCCGATGATGTGGATGGCGTTGAAGTGGTGCGCCAGCCGGATGAAGTTCTGGTAGTCGGGCAGATTGCCCTGGCGGCGACCATTGATGCGGTCATGCACATTGGGTGGGCCGGCAACCAGGCCGAACACCAGCGAATTGCCGCCGAGATGGACCTGCTTTTGCGGATTGCGGCTGGTCAGCGTGAAGGAGGACGGAACCGCCCGCAGCGCTTCGGTAACCAGGCTCTCGTCGATCCTGATGGTCTTTTCCTCGCGGTCGACAATGGCGCCGGCGGCCGCGAACAGATCCATCACCTTGTCGCTCATGACGCGAATGCCGAGTTCCGACAGGATGCGCATCGAGGTGTCGTGCAAACGCTGCATTCGATCCTCGTCCAGCAGCTGCATCGGCGGATAGGGGTTCTCGACATGCTGCCAGGGCAGCTGCGCGATGCCGCCGCCGCTGCGTCCGATCTTCGATCTGCGCCCCCCGCCGCGCCTGTCCTGCGTCATTTCTTTGTTCCCCTCGGCTCTCTTTGTTGTTACGCAATTCCGGACGGAAAACCGCTTCACACTTTTCCTGAATTTGCTTAGTAGCCGCGCTCTGGATTGACTGTGTTTTCCAGCGTCTGGCCGCTGCGGTAGCGCTTCAGATTGTCGGCGAACATCCGCACCGATTTGATGTCCCAGCCTTCGTAGACGGCCGCGCAGTGCGGGGTGATGGCGACGTTGTCGTAGCCCCATAAAGGGTGGTCCGCCGGAAGCGGCTCCGTCGTAAAGACATCGAGCGCTGCACCCTTGATTCCCTTGCTGTCGAGGGCTTCGAGCAACGCGGTCTCCTCAACCACACCGCCGCGCGAGATATCGATGAGCACCGCCGACGGCTTCATCGCCGCGAAGGCCGCCTTGCCGAGCAGGCCGCGCGTGCTGGCCAGCAGCGGCACGCAACAGACGATGAAGTCGGCGCGACCGAGCAGAGCAAGCAGGGCATCCGGGTCGTGCACTTCGTCGAGGCTGGGCATCGGCTTCGGCCGGGCGCGGATGCCGAGTGTTTGCATGCCCATCGCCTTGGCGCGCCCGGCGACGGCCGCGCCGGTCTTGCCGAGGCCGATGACGAGAACTGTCTTGCCTTCGATCGGCTCGACGCGGCCGCCGCCCCACTGGCGCGCCTGCTGGCGGCGGCGGAAGCCGCGCAAATCGAGCGAGAAGGACAGCATGGCGCCGAGCGCATATTCCGCCAGCATGCCGGCGGCGACGCCGGCCGAATTGGTCACCGTGACGCGCGCCGGGTCCCAACGTCCAAGATGATCCGTGCCGGACCCACCGACCGACACCCACTTCACGGTGGCGCTTTCGACAAGCGCCTGGCGGGGAAAGCGCGGCGTGCCGTCGAAGCGAACGGTGTAGACCACCTCCGCGGCTATCTGCTCGATCAGGCCGGGCAAGGCAGCATAGGTATCACAGGCGTGGACGATGAGGTCGGGATGCGTCTCCCCGAGCACCGCCATCGCTGCCGCCGGCCGGTCGGTGTGCAGGATGACGATGGGGTGAGCCGACATGTCCTGCGCCTCAGCCGCGGCCAATGTGGTCGGCTGCAGGACCGAGCGCGGCAAGCAGCGTCTTGCCGTGTTCCAGCGTCGCATTCTCATGCGGCGCGCGCAGGTTCAGCCAGCGCTTGTCGCCGGAGCGAACCGCCAGCACCGCCTTCATCGCCGGGATCAGGCCGGCATCCTGGATGATCTTGCGGAACGCCTTCACCGCGGCATCCGCCTCGGTGACGTCCTTGCCTGCAACGGTTGCGTCGTAAAGCGCCCGGATGGCGGCGGCGTTGAGATTGACGGTCGCCGAGATACAGCCCGCAGCACCACTGGCGAGGCCCTTGGTCAGCTGGGCTTCCGAGCTCGGGAACACCGCGACCGCAGGTGCTGCAGCGATCACCGCCGCCGTGTTGTTCCAGTCGCCGGCGCTGTCCTTGTAGGCGACCACCGTTTCGGGAAACGCCGCGCTCAGCCGGGCGGTCAAAGCCGGGCTCACCGGCACGCCGGAGTTCTGCGGAATGTGGTAGAGGATCATCCTGAGCGCTGGGTTACCCACCCGCTCGATCAGCTCGCTGTAGTAGCGCGCCTGGCCGTTGTCGCCGGCGGCGGTGTAGAAGAACGATGGCAGCACCATCACGCCGGCGCAGCCGAGGCCGACCGCATGCTTCGACAGCTCGACGGTTTCGGGCAGCGCGGTGACGCCGGTTCCGGGCATCATCCGGGTGGGCGAGATGCCGGCCTCGACCAGCCATTCCAGCGCCTGCATGCGTTCATCGAGAGAGAGCGACAGCGCCTCGCCCGTGGTGCCGAACGGCGACAGGTAATGCGCCCCCTGGTCCAGCACCCATTTGGCGTGCGAGATCCAGAGGTCGCGAGCGATACGGCCATCGTTCTCGAACGGCGTCAGGATCGGGGCGATGGTTCCTTGCGGGCGGGTCATTGATATCCTCTATGCCTGATGTTGCGTGCCGTGCCTGGCCACCGACGAGACGGTCCGGGCGAAGTATGCCGACGCGGTGATGTCGAACAGTACATCGAAACCGCCCGGCGCGCGGAAGGCAACCGCTTCGATATGGCCGACACGCGTCTGCGCGATCTCTTCGGCACTGAATTTGTCGGCGCGCAGATCGAGTGCGCAGAGCTGGCTCATCGCTTCGGCAATTGCGGGACCGGAAAGCCGCATCCACGCCCAGCCTTCCTCGCGCCAGGACGGATAGCCCTTCGGTCCGCTGTCGCCTTCCCAGGCACTCCGGAGTTCGGCCAGCGCGTCGCCGGCATCTTCGCCAAGCAGCAGGATATCCTCATTGCCGAGGCGCAGCACGCGCAGGGCGCGATGGCTGCCGATGCGGTTGATCGCGGGCAAGGCAACGCCATGCGCGGTGAGCCAGGCAGCGCTCCCGCCACCTTTGAGACCGAAGCGTGGGCTGACGGTGAGATAGGTCAGCGCAACAGCGCCGGAAGGCAACGCCGTACCATGCGCCGCGCCACCAGGCTCGAAGGGAAAGATCGGCTGTGCGTCGAGGCCCGCCATCTACATCTCCTGCCGCGCATTGGTCGGGTCAAAGAAAGCGTGCCCGACGACCGGGACTTCGACCAGCGCGCCATCGCGGCACTTCACCGTCACCCGGCTTCCCTGTGCGGCATCGTCGGCGTGGACATAGGCGAGCGCAATGGAACAGCCGAGCGTCGGCGAAAAGCCGATCGAGGTGATCTGGCCGACGGGATCATTGCCACGCAGCACCAGGCAGCTCTCGCCGGGTATGTTTTTGGCGCCGGCCGGAAATTGCAACCCGACCAGCTTGCGCGACTGGCCGAGCCTCGCGCGCATTTCGATGGAGCGCTTGCCGACGAAGAACGGTTTCTTCTTCGACACCGCCCAGCCGAAACCGAGCTCGTCCGGTGTGGTGATCGCGTCCGTGTCCTGGCCGATCAGTATGTGACCTTTCTCCAGCCGCAGGATGCGTGACGCTTCCAATCCGTAGGGCGTGAGGCCATGTGGCTTGCCGGCTTCCATCACCGCATCCCACAGCGCCGGCGCGAGGCTGGACGGGCAATGCAATTCGAAGCTGAGTTCGCCGGTGAAGCCGATCCGCATCACCCGCACCGGCACGCCGGCGACGACGCCTGCGCGGCCACTGAGATAGGGAAAGGCCTCGCGGCTGAAATCGATGTTGCTTTCCAGGGCTTCAAGCACCGAACGAGCCTTGGGACCGGTGACGTTCAAGCCGGAGAACGCGCCGGTGAGGTTGAGCACATCGACCTTGAGCCGCCACTGTGCGTTCCAGAACAGCATGTCGGCATAGACGCGTGCGACCGCACCCGTCGTGGCCGTCACATAGAACCGATCATCGGCCATGCGGTAAGCGACGCCGTCATCGACCACCGAGCCCATTTCGTTGAGCATCAGGCAATAGCGTACGCGTCCGACCGGCTGGTTGGCATGCGCCATTGTGTAGAGCCGGTCGAGGAACTCGCCGGCATCCGGTCCGCGCAGTTCCAGCTTGCCGAGCGTCGAAACGTCGAGCAGGCCGACACCCTCGCGCACCGCCATGATCTCGTCGCGGATCGCCTTTTGCGCATTTCTGGCATCGCCATAGAAATACGGCCGCCACCAGGCGCCGACCGGCTTCATCACCGCGTTGAGCGCGAGATGCCTGGCATGCAGCGCGGTGCGCCGTTCCAGCACCTCGTGATGGCCGGCAAGCACGCCGATCGTCTCCGGGCCAACCGGCGGCCGTGCTGTGGTGATGCCAACTTCGGCCACTGTCCGGTCGGTGGCCTCGGCGACGATCCGCGCCGTCGCCAGCGCCGAATGGCGGCCCTGGCTCGGTCCCATGCCGACCGTGGTGAAGCGCTTGACCAGCTCGATCTCGCGATAGCCGTCCTTGATCGCGTTGTGCAGATCCTTGACCTGCAGATCTTCATCGAAGTCGACGAAATCGCGGCCTTTCGCATCGGCCGCGATCGCCTGCACATGGACCGGGCAGGATGGTTTGATCTTGCCGAGGACTGTGTCTTGTACGACCGCATGGCCAAGCCGCTGCAACGCCAGCGCAGCCGCGCGACGGCCGCCGGCAACAGC
Source organism: Mesorhizobium sp. P2_B11 (assembly GCF_056404855.1). NCBI lineage: Bacteria > Pseudomonadati > Pseudomonadota > Alphaproteobacteria > Hyphomicrobiales > Phyllobacteriaceae > Mesorhizobium > Mesorhizobium sp. P2_B11. The sequence continues at coordinate 39,341 of NZ_JBFUDF010000011.1, read as the reverse complement.
ACCTTCAAGGCCATGGTCACCGGCGACGGAGCCGGCAAGCTGTACGGGCCCTTTCGCCAGTGTGAGCGTCATCGATCCGGTGACGTCATCGTACCCAACCTTGGCGCCTGCCTGACAAGGCAGTTGCCACGCCGGCACCTCGCCAGCGGAGATCGTCAGCAGGTCGCATTCTACCCAGCGGCCACCGACGCGAACGCGAGCAAGGTGTCCACTTTTGCCTTCGGCGGCTTCAACCGTCACGGCCTTCTGGATCGCCACGCCCTTGCCGTGCAGTTCGGCTTCGAGCGGGCCGGGCAGGCCGCCGGATCGCGGATCGGTGACCAGCATGACCGAGACGCCGGCCTCGACCAGGTCGAGCGCAACGGCATAGCCCTCGTCACCGCCGGTCAACACCACGGCCTTTTGTCCGGGGCGCACGCCATAGTGGCGGATCAGCCGCTGCGCGGCACTGCCCAGCATGATCCCCGGCAGATCGTTGTTGCGGAAGATGGCGGGCTGTCCGATCGCGCCGGTGGCAAGGATCACCTCGCGCGCCCGTGTGCGATAGAGCCGGTCGCCCTTTATCAGCGGCAGCCAATTGTCCTCGTACCAGCCATTGCAAACCGTGCCGATCATCACGCGGAGATTGGGAAGCGTCTTGAGCCGCGCCGTCACACCCGCAAGCACCGCCGGGTCATGGCGACCATAGGTCAGTGATCCGCCGATCTCGGGGTTCTCATCGCAGAGTACGACATCCGCACCCGCTTCGGCAGCGGTAATCGCCGCATTCAGTCCGGCCGGACCGGCGCCGACGACCAACACGTCGCAGTGCAGATGCGATTTGTCGAAATGCCGGTGTGCTGCCTTGGTGTCGACCACGCCGAGCCCCGCCTTGCGGCGAATGATCGGTTCCCAGAATTTCAGCCAGCTGTCGCGGCGCGGCCCCATGAAGGTGCGGTAGTAGAATCCGACCGGCAGGAAGCGCCCAAACCTGTCGATGATGGCGTCGCGGTCACGCGCCAGCGAGCCGTTGACGTTCTGCGCGCTGACCTGCAGCCCTTCGCTGACCGGTGTCCGGTCGGCGGCGACATTCGGCTCAGAAGGCAGTTGCACCAGCGTGTTGGCCTCGGCGCCGTTCATGCTGAAAACGCCGCGCGGGCGGTGGTATTTGAACGAGCGCGACAGCATCCATTGCCCAGAGGCGGCGAGCGCACTGGCGATGCAGTCGCCGGCATAGGCCTCGAAGCTCTTGCCTTCGAATCTGAAACGCAGCGGACGCGTCCGGTCGATGCGGGTACCGAAAGGGGCGGGCAGGCGGCTCATGACTGACCGCTGCGCTGCGAGGCGTCGAAAGTGCGGATGATCTCGTTGCTGACGAGATCGCGCTCGGCGAGGAAGAAGTAATTGCTCGGCACATGCCGCCACCACTCGACCACGACGCCTCTGCGGTTCTCGGCGCGGAACAGATGCCGCGACCAGTCGGCATCGGCGGTCCGCTCAGGATCCAACTCGTCGCGCACCGGCCCAAAGGACTGGAACTCGTCAATGTTGCGCGGGCCGTTCATCGGGCAGGTCAGGATCTTCATCGTCAATGGCTCGCTGCCGTCGCGCCCATTTCGTTGAGCAGCTGGAAGGTCTCGAAGCGCTCGAGCGCGAACGGCTTGAGGATATCAGGCACGCGGCCGGTGGCGATGGCCTCGGCCATACGCTTGCCGGCAACCGGCGTTGCCTTGAAGCCCCAGGTGCCCCAGCCGCAATCGAGCCACAGATTGTCGAGCGGGCTGGCGCCCATGATCGGGCTGTAGTCCGGCGTCATGTCGGTAATGCCCGCCCATTGCCTGAGCAACCRCACACCTTGCAGGAACGGGAAGAGATGCACCGCGCCTTCGGCCAGGTGCTCCTTCATGTCCAGCGTCGAGCGTGTCGAATAGAGCTGGTAGGGATCGGAGCCGCCGCCGATCACCACCTCGCCGCGCGAGGACTGCACGAGATAGGTATGCAGCGACACCGAGGAGACCAGTGTGTTCAGCCACGGCTTCAGCGGCTGCGTGACCATCGCCTGCAGCGGATAGCAGCGGATCGGCAGTTCGACGCCGGCCATCAGCGCGACGTCGTAGTTCATGCCGCCGGTGGCGATCAGAACCTGGCCGCAGGCAATGCGGCCGCGGTTTGTCTTCACCGCCTGGACCCTGTCGCCGGTGACCTCAAACCCTTGCACCTCGGTGCGCTGGTGGATCTCGACACCGCGCCGCGACGCCTGCGCGGCGTAGCCCCAGGCCACTGCGTCATGCCGCGCCGTGCCGCCATCGGCATGCCAGAGCCCGCCGACGATCTCGAGCGCGCCGCCAAAATCCATGTTGAGCGACGGCACCATTTCCTGGACCGTCTTCTGGTCGACTACTTCGGTGCGGGTGCCGAGATGCTTGCCCATCTCGGCGCGCGAATGGAAGCTGCGCAGCGTCGCTTCGGTATGCGCAAGCGTCAGCTGGCCGCGCTGCGAGAACATGACGTTGAAGTCGAGTTCCTGCGACAGCGTCTCGAACAGCGCCACGCCTTCCTTGTAGAAGGCGATGCCTTGTGGCGTGATGTAGTTGGAGCGGATCGTCGTGGTGTTGCGCGCCGTATTGCCGCCGGCGAGATAGCCCTTCTCGAGCACCGCGACGCTGGTGATGCCGTGGTACTTCGCCAGGTGATGCGCGCAGGACAGGCCGTGGCCGCCGCCGCCGATGATGACGACATCGTAGGATGGCTTGAGTTCCGGCGTGGCGGGAATGTCCTCGCTGACCGGATAGTCCCGGCTGAGACCGTATTTCAGCAGCCTGAGCGGCATGTCAGTCTACCACGCCGGCCGCTGGAGGATATTGCTGATCACCGGAGGATCGTAGAGCAGCGCAGAGAGATCGGAAAAGCGGCTGTCGGGATCGGTGAGCGACAGGATGGCGTCGCGGATCGCCATGGCCCGACCCTGTCCGAGCACCGGTGACGCGAACTCCAGATACTTGGCCTCGATCTCATTTGGCATCAGCGGCGCTTCCGGTCCGCCACGCGCATGGACGTCGCCCGAAGTCAGCATCCGACCATCGGTGGTGGTGATGGCGACATCGGCCCAGCGTCCCTCGGGGAAGCGGACGCTGTGGCGCTCCTGTTCCGACACGCTGATGCGGGTGAGCATCTCGGCAACGGCAGCATCCTCCAGTCCGGCGCCGGAAATATGCTCCAGCCCGATACGGCCATTCAGGATGAAGGTCGCAACCGCAAAGCGCAGGCTGTATTGCGCCTTCGACGTCGTGTCGGGCATGCCGTCGAACAGCGTCGCGGCATAGTGGAAACTGTTGACCTTGATATGGCCGATATCGGCCGGCGTCAGATGATGTGAAAGCACCAGTCCGCGCGTCGCATCGATCGCCGCATGCGCCCAGCGGCAGATCGGATAGGGCTTCACATATTGGTTCAGCGCCTGCCAGAAGCTGCCGAGATCCTGCCAATGCACTGCGACTTCGGGCGCCTCGACGGTGATCGCCGGCGCACCGGTGAAGCCGCGTTCGGCCAGCACCGCCGCCGACAGGCCCGTCAGCGCGCCGATGCCCGAGCCGTCGTGCAGCATCGTCGGCGTGGCGATCTCGCGCATCATCTGGCTGCGCGGGCCGTGATACTCGGCAATGCCCAGCGCCTCGCGCAACTGTCCGTCGTTCAGCCGGCGCAAGCGCGCCGCCACTGCAGCGACGCCCAGCGCATTCCACGCGCCCGACGTGTGGTAGTCCGAAACCGTCGCATGCAGTGCAATGCCGGCGCGGCCGGCGACTTCGTAGCCGACGGTGAGGGCTGCCAGCGCCTCCGGACCGCTAAGCTCCGGAAGCTGTTCGGCCAGCGCCGCCAGCGCCGGCACCACCACCACACCGATATGACCCTTGGTCGGGCTATACCCGTCATGGCCATCGAGATTGTCGATCTGCGTCGCGCAGGCATAGGCGGCACCCGCCAGGGAAGCGCGGCGGCCGTCGAAGAGCATGCGGGCGGAATGCCTGGGGTCGCTCGAATTGTAGAGGAGGGTCGCGGTATCCCTGGCGATCCGTCCGGCCTCCATCGGCCCCGCGGCAATCGCTATTCCGATCGTGTCGAGCAAGAGGTAGCGGGCCTGCTCCAGCACCGCCTGAGGGAAAACCGATGCCGGCCGGCGTAACACGAAGTCGGCCAGGCGCAAGGCAGTCTCAGCGCTTGCGTCCGGCCCTTCACGGCGATGGGGCGACACAGCCACTTGCTCCACTCCCTCTGTCGTCACGCCATCATTAATTTGGGTTCATCGTGCATTCACGCAATTAGTTCAGCGGCTTTGACCAAAAATATCTATGCCATGTCGCTTGCGTGCAATTGAACGCCGGCGGCTCCATGGTCTACCTATTCTGGCACAGCGCAGGAGCCGGAGATGAAGCCACCCCCGCCTTTGAACTATATCAGGTCGTTCGAAAGCTCGGCCCGGCATCTCAGTTTCACCATGGCCGCCAAGGAGCTTGGCTACACGCAGGCCGCGGTCAGCACGCATGTCCGCTCGCTCGAACATTACATCGGCCGGCAATTGTTCATCCGCTATCCGCGCAGCCTCAAGCTGACAGAGATGGGCGAGGCGTTTCTGCCGACCCTGCGCCAGGCGCTGGACCAGATCGACCAGGCGACGGAGGCGATCGTGACGTCGTCGCGCAACCGCACCGTGGTCGTCTCCTGCCCGATGAGCCTGGCGGAGAACTGGTTGGCCGGCTGCATGGCCGCCTTCCGCAAGAAGCATCCCGAAATCGAGATCGTGCTGCACGGCACGATCTGGGAAGATCTCAGCGAACAGGTCGCCGACATCACCATTTCGACGCGCCGCTTCGACGATCGCCCGCCCGCCGCCATTCCCCTCTGGAACGACGAGCTGGTGTTGCTGTGCGCGCCTGCGCTGCTCGAAGGCGAGCACGCCGTCAAAGTGCCGGAGGATATCCTCAAGGTGGACCGGATCTTTGTGCACGGCCGCCAGGAATACTGGCAGGTCGTTGCCACCGCGCTTGGCGTCGACATGCAGGATTTCGACAAGGGCCTGTCGACGAATGCGTCCAACATCGCGCTTGAACTCGCCGCCATGGGCGCGGGTCTGGTCGCCACCCAGCGCTCGCTCGCCCACGCGTATCTGCGGCGCGGACTGCTCGTCGAACCGTTTCCGGTCCGGCCGCCCAGCCCCTGGAATTACTACCTGACCGAGACCCATGTCTCCAAGGGCAACATCGCCCGCACGGTGCGCGAATGGATCGTGGCGAGGGCGCAGGAAGACAGCGCCTGAGGAGTGGTCGCCGACATAGGGGCGGCCGCACGCGAAAAAATTTGAGACGCCAATGGCATCGTTTTATTAGGCCTCACGGGCCGGTTTTCAGCGGTTTGTGAGCTCTCAAGCCCTTCCGGGATTTTTGCATCGCCTCTAACATTCCCTGCGTAATGGGGAATGAACGGGCGGAAAGCCCAAACCGGAGAAGCAACAATGGCACTTTTCAGGAGCAACGGTGACCGCGTCCCGGCGGTCATCGAAAGCTACGCAGATGAAGTCCGAAGCGGCAGGATGGACCGCCGCGAATTCCTCGCCATGGCGAGCGCGATGGGCGCCTCCACGGCGTTCGCCTATGCAATGGCCGGCCTTCCCACGCCGGCCGAAGCTGCAACGATGGAGCCCGGCAAGAAGGGCGGCATCCTGAAGATGCAGATGATCATCAAGGACATGAAGGATCCGCGCACATGGGACTGGTCGGAGATGGCCAATGTGCTGCGCCAGTGCAACGACTACATGATCCGCTACACCCAGGACTTCACCTTCGAGGGCCATCTCATCGAGAGCTGGGAGGTCAGCGACGACGCCACCGAATACACGCTGCATGTGCGCAAGGGCGTGAAATGGTCTAACGGCGACGAGCTCAACGCCGACGACATCGTCTTCAACATCGAGCGTTGGTGCGACAAGGCGGCCGAAGGCAATTCGATGGCCGGCCGCATGGCCACGCTGATCGATCCTGCCACCAAGAAGGCGATCGCCGGCGCCATCACGAAGGTCGACGACCACACGGTGAAGCTGAAATGTGGCCAGTCCGATGTCACCATCATCCCCGGTTTCGCCGACTATCCGGCCATCATCGTCCACCGCGACTTCGACAAGAACGGCGCCGACATGACCAAGACGCCCGGCACCGGTCCATATGAACTCATCTCCTACAAGGTCGGGGACTCGGCCTCGGTTCGGCGCCGCAAGGACTTCACCTGGTTTGGCGGTGAAATCTATCTCGACGGCGTCGACTGGACCGACTACGGCACCGACGCCTCCAACCCCGCCATCGCCAGCGCCTTCGAAGCCGGCGAGATCGACTGCAACTACCAGACCGTCGGCGGCACGGTGGACCTCTATGACGGCATGGGCCTGGTCAAGGAATCCGTCGTCACCGCCGGAACCATCGTGCTGCGCACCAATGTCAGCAACAAACCCTATGACGACAAGCGGGTGCGCAACGCCATCCAGCTCGCCGTCGACAACGAGACCGTGCTGAAGCTCGGCTATAGCGGTCTCGGCCAGGTCGCCGAAAACCATCATGTCTGCCCGATCCATCCCGAATATTACGAGCTGCCGAAAGTCTCGCGCGATCTCGCCAAGGCCAAGGCGCTGATGACCGAGGCCGGCCAGTTAGACCACGAGTTCGAGTTGATCTCCTATGACTCGGACTATGTGAAGGATCCCGCCGACGTCGTTGCCGCGCAGATGCGCGAGGCTGGTTTTAAGGTGAAACGGACGATCATTCCCGGCACCTCGTTCTGGAACGACTGGACGAAATATCCGTGGTCGACCACCGAATGGGGCATGCGTCCGCTGGGTGTCCAGGTGCTGGCGCTGGCCTATCGCAGCGGCGAAGCCTGGAACGAAACGGCCTATGCCAATCCCGAGTTCGACAAGAAGCTCAATGCAGCGCTCGCCATCGCCGATACGGCCAAGCGCAAGGAGCTGATGAAGGATGTCGAGTTCATCCTGCAGGATTCCGGCGTTCTGGTTCAGTCATTCTGGCGCTCGCTCTACCGCCATCACGCCAGCTATGTGAAAAACCTCAAAATGCATCAGACATTCGAACTGCAACTGGACAAGGTCTGGCTCGACAAGGCCTGAACCGTAAGCATCCAGGGGGCGGCCCGGTCGCCCCCTGGAATTCGCCAAGGCGACGGATGCGAATTCATTGATCTGGAACACGACAAGTCGCCGAACACAAAGGGAAGAAATCTCGATATGCGTACCCATGCACAAGCCGTTGTCATCGGCGGCGGCCTGATCGGCTGCTCGATCCTTTATCATCTGGCCAAGCATGGCTGGTCCGATGTCGTCCTCTTGGAGCGCGACGAGCTGACCTCCGGTTCGACCTGGCACGCCGCCGCCAACATTCATGGCCTGCATGACTCGACCAACATCAGCCGCCTGCAGCACTACACGATGGCGCTCTACAAGGAGCTGGAGACCGAGACAGGGCAGGGCTGCGGCATCTTCCAGCCGGGCTCGCTTTATCTCGCCCAGACCGAGGCACGCGAGCACCAGCTGCGGCTGCAGGAAGCCAAGGCGCGGCGCTACAAGATGAATTTCTATGAGGTCGCGCGCGACGAGGCGGAGCGGCTGCACCCGCTGGTCGATTTCGACGGCATACGCTGCATCATGTACGAGCCCGAAGGCGGCAATGTCGATCCGTCCGGTGTCACCGCGGCCTACGCCGCGGGCGCGCGCCAGCGCGGCGCCGAGATCCATCGCTTCACCCCGGTCATCGCCACGGAAGCTCAAGCCGACGGCAGCTGGATCGTGCGCACGCCCAAAGGCGAGATCCGCACGCAATGGGTGGTCAATGCCGCCGGCCTGTGGGGCCGCGAGGTCGCCGCCATGGCCGGCCTGAAATTGCCGTTGATCCCGACCGAGCATCAGTACTTCGTCACCGAGACCATCCCCGAAATCGCGGCCATGGGTCGCCGCCTGCCTTCGGTCGCCGACCGCGACGGCGAGTATTATCTGCGCCAGGAAGGCCTCGGCCTGCTCATCGGCGCCTATGAGCGCAACATGAAGTTCTGGGCCGAGGATGGCACCCCGCTCGACTTCGGCCATGAACTGTTTCCCGACGATCTCGACCGCATCGAGGACAATATGATGCGCGCCATCGCGCGTGTGCCGGCGGTCGGCAAGGCGGGCGTCAAGCGCGTCATCAACGGCCCGATGATCTGGTCGCCCGACAGCGCCGTGCTGTTTGGCCCGGTGCCGGAATTGCAGAACTATTTCTGCTGCAACGGCATCATTCCCGGCTTCTCGCAATCGGGCGGCATGGGCAAGCTGGCGGCCGAATGGATGATCGAGGGCGAGCCGTCGCTCGACATGTTCGCCTGGGACATGGCGCGCTTCGGCCACTGGGCCGGCAAGGCCTTCACCAAGGCCCGCGTGCAGGACCAGTACAGCCACCGTTTCAAGATCCATTTCCCCAATGAGGAGCGCGCCGCCGGCCGCCCGGTGCGCACTCGCCCGGCCTACGAGATGCAAAAGCAGATGGGCGCTGTCTTCGGCCTCAATTTCGGTTGGGAGCATCCGCTGTGGTTCGCCGCCGAGGGCGAGCCGCGCGAGGAAACCAATGGTTTCACCAGGCAGAACTGGTGGGGTCCGGTCGGCCGCGAAGCGCGCATGCTGCGCGAACATGCCGGCATCATCGACGTTTCGAATTTCGCCAAATATGAAGTGAAAGGGCCGGGTGCCGAAGCCTGGCTCAACGCGCTGTTTGCGAACCGCATGCCGGCCGAAATCGGCCGCTCTTGTCTGACGCCGCTGATCGGCAAGCGCGGCGGCATCGCCGGCGACTTCACCGTGACCAAGCTTGGCCAAGACGAATTCATGGTGTTCGGTTCCGGCATGGCCGAGCGCTTCCACCAGAGGTTCTTCAAGGCCGTTCCGTTGCCGGAAGGCACGAGCTTCCGCTCGCGCACCGAGGAGATGGGCGGCTTCAACGTCGCCGGCCCAAAATCGCGCGAATTGCTGCAGCGGCTGACCAATGCCGATCTGTCGAGCGAGACCTTTCCCTTCATGCGCTCGAAGCGGATCACGGTCGGCGGCGTCGATGTCGTTGCGTTGCGTGTCTCCTTCACCGGTGATCTCGGCTGGGAGCTCTATTGCCCGGTCGCCGACCAGGTCGCGCTCTATGGCGCGCTGCTCAAGGCCGGCAGCGAAGTCGGCGCCGGCCCGGTCGGCTCGCGCGCGCTGATGTCGCTGCGTGTCGAAAAAGGCTATGGCAGCTGGAGCCGCGAATACTCGCCCGAATATTGGCCGCAGGAGGTCAAGTTCGACCGCCTGGTCAAGATGGACAAGGGCGATTTCCTCAACCGCGACGCCTATGCGGCCATCGCCGAAAAGCCGGCGCGCGACCAACTGATCATGCTGTCGATCGCGGCAAAGGATGCCGACGCCACCGGCGGCGAGCCGATCTTCCTGCCGGACGGCACGCCGATCGGCCAGGTCTCGTCAGGCGCGTATGGCTATTTCGTCGAGCAGTCGCTGGCGCTCGGCTACGTCAAGGCCGGCTCCGCCAAGGCAGGCGACAAGGTGTCGGTAGCGATCCTCGGCAGGCCGCATGAGGCGGTGCTGTTGAGCGAGCCGCCCTTCGATCCCCAGGGCAAACGGCTGCGGGCATAGGTAGGCGATTGGACTGGCGTTCGGCGGCTCAGCCGCTGAACCGATCCAGCCAATGCTGGGCGAGATCGGAGCGGCGGCAGATCCAGATGTCCGGATTGGCCTTGATCTTGTCGAGGAAGCGGGCGAGGCCAACCATGCGGCCGGGCCGCGCCGCGAGCCGGCAGTGCAGCGACACCGTCATCATGCGCGGTGTCGTCTGTCCCTCGGCCAGCAGCCAGTCCACCCCGTCGCTGACATAGTCGAAGAACTGGCTGCCGGTCTCCAGTCCCGAACCGCGGGAGAAACGGCTGTCATTGTTGTCGAAGGAATGCGGCACCACCAGATGCCGCTTGCCATCGACCTCGACGAAATAGGGCAGGTCGTCATTGTAGTCGTCGCAGTCGAACAGGAAGCCGCCATGCTCGGCCACCAGCCGCCTGGTGTTGAGGCTGGGCCGGCCGGTGTACCAGCCGAGCGGACGAATGCCGGTGAGCCGCTGCACCGTATCGACGGTCATGGCGATGTGATTGCGCTCCTCCGCCTCGCTCAGCGGCGCGTAGTCGATCCAGCGCCAGCCATGGCAGACGATGTCGCTGCCGAGCTCGGCGATCGCCTTGCCGGCGGCCGGGTTGAGTTCCAGCGCTCGCCCGACGACGTAGAAGGTCGGCACGATGCCCTTGTCCCGAAACAGCGAGGCGAGCCGCCAGACGCCGACGCGCGAGCCGTATTCGTAGAGCGATTCCATGTTGCGGTTGCGCAGGCCGGGCACCGCCGGCGACACGGCAAGATCCGACAGGATCGTCTCGGAAACACCGTCGCCCTCGTCGATGCTGTATTCAGCGCCTTCCTCGTAGTTGACGACGATGTTGAGCGCCAGCTTGGCGCCGCCGGGCCACGCGGCTGCCGGCGGTTTTTCGCCATAGCCGATGAAGTCACGGGCCGGGACATAGGACATCGCTGAAGTCTCCTCGTGATCGCTAAATCAACCGCCGCGCTGGTCGGTTAGGATGCGCAGCGCTTGGTCCATCATCTCTTGCGGGCCAACCGTTGCGCGCAGGCAGTCGGTCAGGCCGTAGCCGCCGAGGCTGCGCACGATGATGCCTGCGTCGCGCAAGGCGGCGTCGGCAGCCGCAGCAGTCGCTGCATCAGGAAAGCGGATCAGCACAAAATTGGTCCGGCTTTCGGGAACGCCGTAGCCTGCCGCTCTCAGATCCTGCGCGAAGCCGTCGCGGATCGCGGCGGTGCGCGCCACCGTCTCGCGCATATGGGCCTGGTCCTGCACGGCAGCGACCGCCATTGCGAGGCTCGCGGTGGTGACCTGGTTCGAGTTCTGCAGCTTGCGAATTTCGACCGCGACCTGAAGCGGAAACAACCCCCAGCCGACGCGCGCGCCGGCCAGGCCATAGGCTTTGGAAAGCGTGCGCAACACGACGGTGTCGCCACGCGCGACGAGCGCAAAGATGGCTTGAGGATCCTGGTCGTCGAACTCGCCATAGGCCTGGTCGATGACCAGCAGAATGTCGCCGGGCAAGGCGGCGCGCAGGCGCAAAAGTTCGGCATTGCGGATGCGGGTGCCGGTCGGATTGCCGGGATTGCAGACGAAGACGATCCGCGTTGCCGGCGTGACGGCGGCCAGAATGCTGTCGACGGAAACGATGAAGTCGTGCTCCGCCGCCTTGACATAGACGGCACCGACACGCGAGGCGGCGGAGGCCGCGAAATTATAGGCATAGGCGGTGGCCAGCACCTCGTCGCCGGGACCGGCGAAGGCCGCGATGGTGCAGGCGATCAGGTCCATCGAACCCGCGCCGCACAGGATCGCCTCGCACTCAACGCCATAGGCTTGCGCGATCGTTTCGCGCAACACGGTCCAGTCCGGATCGGGATAGAGATGGCTGCGCGCAATCGCGTCCTGGCCGGCGGCGATCGCTTTGGGGCTTGGTGGGAAAGCGCTTTCGTTCTGGGCGAGCGTCGCCCGGTCATAGCCGCCGAAATTCGCCAGCGCAAAGGCCGCCATCGCCTCGATATGGGCGGCAGCTTTCAAAGGCATGCCGTATCCCGGACAATCTTGCTGGCGATCATTCCCCCGAACTGCCTCTGTTGGACCCGGCTCACACAAAGCTACAAGCCGCCGGCGCGTTCACAAGCAAAAACTCGCCGCGCAATGGCCGCGAAATTCTGGCCCTTCGCTCGGCTGCACTCCGGCGACGCTGGCGTCAGTGGTTGCAAAAGGACCAGCAAGACCCGAAATGTCCGAGACAAACGAGTCCGGAAACGGCAATGCATCCAAGATTGCTCAAGACATTCCTCGCCGTGGCGAGGCACCGCAACATCACCCGCGCTGCGCGGGAGGTTCATCTGGCGCAGTCGAGCGTCAGCGACCAGATCCAGTCGCTGGAAAGCGAACTCGGCGTGACGCTCTTCACCCGCTCGCGGCAGGGACTCGACCTGACGGCTTCCGGCGAGGCGCTGAAACCCTATGCCGAAGAGATCCTGCAACTGGCGGACGAGGCGCGAATTGCCGTCGAGGCAACGACGGGAGCGACCGCCACAACTGTTACGATCGGCGCGCTGGAGACGATTGCCGCTGTCAAACTTCCGCAATGGCTGGCGGCCTTTCGAGACGACCAACCACAGATCGGTCTGCGGCTGAAAATCGCCGGCAGCGATGCTCTGCTGCGCCAGCTGGAAGACGGCGAGATCGACGTCGCCTTCTGTTTCGACAAGGGCGTTTTCAACAGGGGCGGGCTCGATGAACGCCTGGCCAGGCGCACGATATCGGCCGAGCCGCTGGTCCTTGTCGCGTCCGCCGAAAACGCCGCTGCGGCGAGGCAGGGCGGTCTCGCCGCGATGCGTTTCGTGGTGACGGAAACCGGGTGCGTCTACCGGCATCTGTTCGACAGGGCCTTCGCCGAGACAGGTGTTGCCGCACCAAAACTTGCCGCGGAAGTCGGCAGCATCGGCGCCATTGCGAGCCTTGTGGCGAAGGGTGTCGGCATGGGCCTGGTGCCGCGGCTGGCGGTCGCCGACGCGCTCGATCGCGGCGAGGTCGTCGAACTGCCGTGGCCGGGTTCCACCCGCACAGCGTCACTGGTGATGATCTGGCGCCGCCGGCGCGTGCAGCCGCCGGCGCTGAAGCTGCTGTTGGCGGCAGCGAGTAAGACGTTCGCGCCGGTCAGATCAGCCGGTGACCACCCTCGACATGCAGTATCGTCCCTGTCGTAAAGCCGTTGCCCATCAGGAAGGCGATGGCGTCGGCGATATCGTCGGGTTGACCGATGCGCCCGACCGGCAGCCGCTTGGCCATGGCATCGAGCGTCTCATCCTTCCTGTCGCCGGCCACGAACGTCCAGATCGGCGTGTCGACCCAGCCGGGCGAAACGGCGTTGACGCGGATCGGCGCCAGTTCGACCGCCAGTGCCCGCACCAGCCCTTCCAGCGCCGCGTTGACGGCCGCTACGACCGAGCCGCGCGCCACCGGCCGGTAGGCGGCGATGCCGGAGGTGAAGGTGATGGAGCCATTGGCTGAAAGCTGCGGTGCGCCATGCTTGGCCAGCAGTAGCGGTCCATAAAATTTGCTTTCGACGACCCGCTGCGCGGCCTTCAGGTCGACCGCGGGCAGCAATTCATAGGCGCCTTCAATGTCAGCCGCGGTGCTGACGATATGGTCGAGCCGGCCGACCCGCGCGAACAGGTCAGCGACCTGATCCTCATCAGCGATATCGGCCGCGATGGCGCTCAAACCGGCTGGGTTATGCAACGCCTCGCGGGCGCGCTCCAGTCTGTCTTCGCTGCGTCCGACAATGACGACTTCGGCGCCTGAGTCCAGGCAGCGCTTTGTCAGCGCCAGCCCCATCCCGGAGCTGCCGCCAACGATGACGATCTTTGATTTCGCGTTATCCGTGTCTGCCATGTCCGTTCCGATCCTGAACCGTTTCGGGCGAGACTTCGCAGGCCGGCGGCAGGAGTGGAAACGGAAGAAAACGATAGTGCCATCGGAGGCTCCGATGGCACTTTTGTCGTCATTGTGCAGATAAGCCTGATCAGTAACCGACGGTGAAGCGCTGGCGGATATGCGCCGGCTTTTCGATTTCGTCGCTCATGACGATGGCATAGTCCTCAAAGGAAATGCTGCTGCCCTTGTCGGACGTCAGCAGCGTGTCCTTGCCGATCCGGTATTTGCCGGTCCGCTCGCCGGCAACGAACAGTGCCGACGGCGACAGCAAGGTCCAGTCGAGGTCATCGACCGTCCGCAGCGTGTCGAGGAAGTCGGCGCCCTTCTGCGCCTCGGCCTTGTAGATTGCCGGGAAGGTCGGTGTATCGACCAGGCGCTTGCCCGGCGCGACCTCAAGGCTGCCGGCGCCACCGACAACGAGGTAGCGCTTGACGCCGGAAGCACGCACCGCGGCGATCAGCGTGTCCGGATCGCTGTCGAGGAAATGCACGGACGAGATCACCGCGTCATGCCCCTTGATCAGCGCGGCAAGGCCGTCCCGGTCAAAGACGTCACCCTTCTTGGCGGTCACGCCCGGCAGCGCGGCGATCTTGTCCGGGTTGCGGGCGACGGCGGTGATCGTGTGGCCTCGGTCGGAAAGCTCTTTCAGGAGACGCGAGCCGACCTGGCCGGACGCGCCGATGAGTGCGATTTTCATGAGAGGTTCCTTTCGTCTTGGGTCGAGCAATAGATGGCAGCCCGGCCGCTTGCGAAAAACAGTGATCAATCATACAAACTGTCTGATCAAATCAGACAATTGACATGACCGAACTTCTCAACCTCAACCGGCTCGTCTACTTCGCCACCGTGGTGGAGACCGGATCCTTCACCGCCGCCGCGGACCGGCTCGATGTCGCCAAGGCGGTGGTCAGCCATCAGGTCGCCAAGCTCGAGGAGGAGCTTGGTGCAACGCTGCTGCGGCGCACGACGCGGCGCGTGACGACGACCGAGGAAGGGCGCCTGTTCTATGAGCGGACCGCAATCATCCTGCGCGATGCGGAAGCCGCCTATGGCGACATCTCGCAACGGGCTGCGCAGCCGACAGGGATGCTGCGGCTGACGGCGCCGCTCGACTATGGCGAGAAGGTCGTGGCGCCGACCATCGCCGCCTATCTCAGAAAATATCCAAAAATGCGGGTCGAAACGATCTTCGACGATGCTGTCAGCAATCTGGTCGACGAGCAGATAGACCTTGGCATCCGCGTCGGCTGGCTGGCCGATTCCAGCAATCTGGCGCGGCGGTTGGGAAGCCATGAACAATTCGTCGTCGCCAGCCCGGAGCTCGCCGGGAGGCTGCCGCGTGACGTCAGTCCTGGCCAAGCGAAATCGCTGCCATGGGTCGCCAATGCCCAATTGCGCGGCATCGGCCAGTGGGTGTTCTCGAGGGGCGGCGAGACGGTGCTGACTGAACTCAATCCCGTCGTTACCTGCGACAAGACACCGGGCGTGCTGTCCTGCGTGCTGGCCGGCATCGGGCTCGGTATCTTCCCGGATTACAGCGTTGCCGACGACATCACGCGGGGGCGGCTGGTGCGGCTGTTCGCGGACTGGAGCTTGCCGTCCGGCGGCATGCATGCCGTCTTCCCGCCGGCGCGATTCAGGCCGGCCAAGGTGCGTGCCTTCGTCGACCTGCTGGTGGCGGCCGAAAGGCGGCGGGCGCGCAGCGCGGGCTGATTTCGGCGCCAGCCGGCAACGCTGAAAAAGGGAACCTTTGTTCGGCCGGCGCTTTTGGCTATGCTGCGATTCCGAACAGAAGGGTGTTGCCGATGACCACCAAGATCTTTGCGACCTGCGCGCTCGTCCTCGCTGTCGGCTGCAGCCTGTCCAGCGCGGCCATCGCCAAGGAAAAGCACCGCCATCGCCAGCCCGAACCTGAGCAACGCTACGTTCCCGCCCATGGAGACCTCTTGTACGACCTGTTCGGCGGCCCGCGCTACTATGACACCATGCTGACCACCACGGCCGCCGGCGCCTGCTCCTACAACCGGGTCGGGCCGGACGCGAATGCGTTGAACAAGGTCAACGACCACCATTGCGGGAAATAGCGGAGCGGGAATAGCAGTCGGCCGGCCAAATCCGTCGTTTGGCGCTATCGCTTCAGCTTCGGACCGCGGCGCGCCGGAGCGCCTGCGGCGGCTGGCCGAAACTCCTCAGGAAGGCGCGGCGCATCCGCCCCGCATCGCCGAAGCCGCTTTCGTCGGCGATGCGATCGAGTGGCGTGTGGCTGGTCTCCACCGCCATCCGCGCGGTTTCCAGGCGCAGCAGCTCGACAGCCTTGGCGGGCGTGATGCCGGTCTCCGCCGTGAAGGCGCGGGCAAAATGTCTAGGGCTCATGGCGGCCTGGTCGGCAAGACGCTCCACGGTCAATGGCTCGGCGAGCTTGGTTCGCATCCATTCGACCAGCTCGACAAAACGTCCCGACCGCCCGCCGAGATCGACCAGCGCCGAGAACTGCGACTGGCCGCCCGGCCGGCGCTGATGGACGACAAGCTGCTGGGCCGTGCGCCGCGCGATTGCCGGACCGAGATCATCCTCGATCAGCGCCAGCGCCAGATCGATGCCGGCTGAAATCCCGGCCGAAGTCCAGATGCCGTCATCGCGGATGAAGATGCGCTCGCCGTCGAGCTTCACGTTCGGATAGCGGCGGGCGAAATCACTGGTGCTCCACCAATGGGTGGTGGCGCGCCGGCCATCCAGGAGCCCGGCTTCAGCCAGCAGATAGGCGCCCGTACACACGCTTGCCGTGCGGCGGGGGCTCGCGTGCCGCAGCCAGGCGACGATCGCCTCGGCCGCAGACCGCGAGCGTATGATCTCGCCGCCCGAAATCACCGCGGTGTCGAGCGGTGGCGCAACAGACAGCGGTCGGGCTGCAAGCCGCATTCCGGACGAGCTTTCGATCTCGCCGCCGCCAGGCGCCAGCATCTCGAGCGCATAGCTGCCGGGGCAGAAATGTTCCGCCAGTTCGAACGCCGCTGCCGGACCGGCTGCGTCCAGCAGCTGGAATCCTGGATGGATGATGATGCCGATAGCCCTACGCATGGCAGTTTTTGCCCGATCTACGTCATTTCGGACAAAGCCTAATGGAGCTAGGCTCACGGTCAAGCATTTAGATCGGAAGGATGGGGGCGATGAGGCTGCGCATCATGCTGTGGATCTGTCTGGGCATCGTGCTGATTGTCGCGGCCGCTGGCGCCGCATGGCTGCTGTCGCTGCCCTCGGAATCTCTGGCCACAGTCCAGCCGGCCATCGACGCCAGGGAGACCGAAGCCACGCTTGCCGCGCTGAAGCCGGCCAGGCGCCGACGCCCGCTCATCGCGATCATCGGCATCAATGACGGAACCGAGACCACCGACTATCTGATGCCCTACGGCATATTGCGGCGCGCCGACGTCGCCGATGTCGTCGCGCTGGCAACGCAGCCGGGACCGATGAAACTGCATCCGGCTCTGGAGGTCGAGCCCGACGCGACGACAGCGGCGTTCGACGCCGAGCATCCCGAAGGCGCCGACTACGTCATCGTTCCCGCCATGATGCGCGATGACGACCCCGACGTGATGAAATGGATCAGGAGCCAGGCAGCCAAAGGCGCCATCGTCATCGGTGTATGCGCAGGCGCCAAGGTCGTCGGCGCCAGCGGATTGCTCGATGGCAAGCGGGCGACCACGCATTGGTATTCGCTGAGCGAATTGCGCCAAAAACACCCGACGATCCGCTATGTCGCCGACCGGCGCTTCGTCGTCGATCAAGGCATCGCGACGACAACCGGGATCACCGCGTCGATGCCGATGATGCTGACGTTGATCGAGGCGATCGGCGGCCGCGCCAAAGCCGAAGCCGTTTCCCGCGATCTTGGCCTGGTGCATTGGGATGCCCGCCACGACAGCGGCGCCTTCAGGTTCACCCGGCCTTTCGCGTTGACCGCGATCGGCAACACGCTGGCCTTTTTCAATCACGAACAGCTCGGTATCAAGCTGACATCAGGCATGGACGAGGTATCGCTGGCACTGGTGGCGGATGCCTGGTCACGAACCTATCGCTCCGGCGCCGTGACATTTGCCGACGGCGCGATCGTCAGCCGTGACGGCATCCGCATCTTACCTGACCAGATTGCGGCTACCTGGCCGACGGAGCGCCTGGCGCCGAACGCTGCCGACGCGCGGCCAGTGCAGGCGCTGGACCAGACGCTTCGAGACATCTCGGCCCGCTACGGCGCCCGCACGACCGACTTCGTGGCCATGCAGCTAGAATATCCGCGAACGCAGTGAAGGATCTAGGCTCCAGGCAGCGGCGCCAGCGGATTTGCGCGCCCCGCGCAGTTTGAGCTCAGCCATGGCTTGCCTCCCTGGCATCGGCGGTTGCGCCGCTGTCCTTGTCGTCCTGCGCCATCGCCACAGGCAAACCCGGTTCGCCTTCCCACAGGATCAGGCTGGCGGCGCCGATCAGCCCGGCGCGATCGCCAAGTTCAGCGCGCACGATCGGCACGTCGCGATAGGCCGGCATCGCCCGCTGCTGGACGACCGTTCTGATCGACGGCGCCAGCAGGTCGAAGCCATTGGAAAGGCCGCCGCCCATGACGATCAGGTCGGGCGAATAGAGATGCAAGAGATTGGTGAAGCCGATGCCCAACCATCTCGCTTCCGCCTCGATCAGCTCGAGAGCGTTGGCGTCGCCGGCCTGGGCTGCCTCGACAACATGCCTGGCCGACACGTCGCCATCGGCGGCAAGCCGCCGCAGCAGCGAGCCATCGCCCGCTGCGGTCAGCCGCGTGGCGCGACGTCCGAGCGCGGTTCCCGAAGCGACGGCCTCGAAGCAGCCGATGGCGCCGCAAAAACAGCGGTCGCCTTCGCCGGTGATGGTCATGTGGCCGATCTCTGCCGCCAGCCCGCGCCGGCCGTGATAGATGTGGCCGTCGGCGACGACGCCACCACCAATGCCGGTCGACACCGTGACGAACACCAGCGAGCCGCTGCCGCGTCCGGCGCCGAAGCGCCACTCGCCGAGCGCTGCCGCATTGGCGTCGTTCTCCAGCCGCACCGGCAGGCCGAAATGCTGCCCCAGAATGTCGATCAGCGGCACGTCGTGCCAGCCGGCCAGTGTCGGCGGCGCAATCACGATCCCCGCCTTGGGGTCGAGTGGGCCTGGCGCGCCGACGCCGATGCCGGCAATTTCAGACTGCGGCTGTTGCGCTATGAGATCGCCGGCGAGCGCAATGATCTGGCCGATCACCGCCTCCGATCCCGCGCCGGCAAGCGTCGGCGCCGAGGCATGAGCGACGATACGGCCGTCGCTTTCGACCAGCGCGCCACGCAGCGCCGTGCCGCCGAGATCGAAGGCCAGCGCAAGGTTTTTCATCAGGCCGCGACCTCCAGCCCGTGCAGCCAAGCCATGCGCCGGGCAAGGTCGGGATCGCCGAAGGCGAGCGAGCCCAACACCACGGTTTCCGCACCTGCGGCGCGCAGCAGCGGCACCGTCTCGTGGCGTATGCCGCCATCCGCGGCGAGTACGATGTCAGCTTCGCGACCGGCTTTGCGCATCAGCGCGCGCGCCTCGACCAGGCGCGGGCAGGCTTGTTCCGACAGGCCCTGGCCCTTGACGCCGATGGAGGTGCCGAGCAGCGTCACGAACGCCACTTCGGCAAGGAAAGGCGTGACGGACGCGACCGGCGTTTCCAGCCGCAGCACCACGCCGGCCTCGGCGCCGAGCTCATGCGCCAGCCGCACGGCGCGCAGGCCGGCTTCACCGTTTTCAGCATGCACACTGATCAGGTCGGCGCCGGCCTCGATGAACTGGCGCGTCTGTTCTTCGACGATCTCGGCCTCGACCATCAGATGCACATGGATAGGCTTGGCCGTCAGCTTGGCAATGCGCGCCACCAGATCCGGGAAGAACAGGAAGCCCGGGGTGAAACGGGCGTCGGCGACGTCAATGTGGTGGATGTCGGCGTGGGCCTCGATGCGCTTCAAATCGCGCTCCATATTGGCGAGGTCGGCCGACCACAGCGAGAACTCGCCGATGAGACGGTTGCGCGGCAAGGCGGCGATTGCGGCGGGGCCGGAGAGGGATTTGCTCGTGGTCATCGTTTCAGGCTCCGTAGCCGCGCATGGTCTGGCGGTTGGTCTTGACCGCCTTGGCCGGATCGGCGGCCGCAGTCTCGGACTCCTCCTCCAGCACCAGCCAGCCATTGAAATTGGGGGCAGCGCCGGCGATCTCGATCACCTTCGCCGTATCGCAGACGCCCTTGCCGAGCATCGCCCATGTGCCATTAGCGTCGACATCCTTCAGATGCACATAGCGGATGCGCTCGCGATAGGTGGTGAGCGTATCGGCCATGTCCTTGTGCCCACGCAAGATGTGGCCGGTGTCGGGCACCCAGCCGACCAGCGAGGCATCGAGCAACGCGAAGATGCGGTCATAGTCGGCGCGGTCGAACAGCAGCGTGTTGTGATGTGAGCTCGGATGCACCGCGACCTGGACGCCAGCCTTGCGGCCGAGTTCACCAGCTCTGTTGTAGACCTCGGCGGCAATGGAAAACTTGTCATCGCGCGGCCCGTCGGAGACGACCGTGGCCGAACCCATCGACACCAGCGCGCCGGGGAAGGCGGCGGCGAAATCGATCCAGCGCTGCGCGGTCTCCAGGTCGGTGTCGATCTTGTCCTTCAGCGTAAAACCACTCTTCGAGCCGAAGGCGAAGGAGACCAGCGTCAGGCCGGTCGCCTTCAACGCCGCGGCGAATTCCGCGGGACAGTTGCCATAGTGGCCGATCATCGTGTCGGTGATCTCGATGCCGGCATAGCCGCCATCGGCGATCGCTTTCAACAGATCGTCGGGGCCGCCGGCAAAACGGTCTCCGAGCATTTCCCAGGTGAAGGTCTGGCAACCGACTTTGAGGTCTTTCACGTTCATCCTTTCATTCCTTGATATCCTACTTGACCGAGCCTGCGGTCATGCCGGCGAGGAAGAACCTCTGGGCAACGAGGTAGATGATCAAGAGCGGGAGCGAGCCGAGCACGCTCATCGCCATCATCTGGTTCCATTCGAAGGCGTGTTGCCCCATCAACAGCTGGATGCCGATCGGGACGGTGCGCATGGACGTCGACTTCGTCAGCGTCAGCGCAAAGAGAAATTCGTTCCAGCACAACAGGAAGGTGTAGACCGACGTCGCCACGATACCAGGCAGCGAAATCGGGACGATCACCCGCCAGAGTGCGGTCCAGCTGGTGCCGCCGTCGACAGCCACCGCTTCATCGAGATCGCGGGGCAAGGTGTTAAGATATCCCGTCATCAGCAGGATCGCATAAGGCAGCGTAAACACCAGGTAAGTCAGGATAAGTGCGACGTAGGTGTCGAAGATCCCATACGAGACGACAAGCCCGAAGAAGGGGATCAAAAGCGTGATCGGCGGAATCGTCTGCGTGCTGATGATGATTGTGTTGAGGCTGCCCTTGCCGCGGAAATTGAAACGGCTGAACCCATAGGCCGCCAGCAAGGCGATCAGCACCGTCAGCACGGTCACCGCTCCGGCCACGAAGTAGCTGTTGAAGAAGAAGCGCAGCTTTACCGGGTCGCCAAGGATGGCCGCATAGGCTTCCAGTGTGAAGGCCTTCGGCAGGATGGTTGGCGGCAGGGCAAAGATCTCGGTGTTCGATTTGAACGAGCTGCTCAGCATCCAGTAGATTGGGAAGGCCGCGAAAAACAGCCCCGCGGCAAGCGCGGCATGCAGCGCGACGGTGATCAGCCTGTCCTTCGGCGAGTGCCTTTTCCTCATGGTGACTACCGAGCCTTTTGATAGCGGATGTAGAACAGCGTCAGGCCGAGAGAGATCAGCAGGATGACCACAGCGCTCGCCGACGCCTGAGACAGGTTGTAGCTCGAAAACGCCAGCTTGTAGGTGTAGGTGCTTAGCACCTCGGTCGAGTAGATCGGACCGCCCCCCGTCGTTATCCAGATCAATGGAAAGACCTGCATGGTCCAGATGAAGTCGAGCAGCGAGATGCTGATGATGATCGGCATCAGCTGCGGAATGGTGATGAAGATCAGCTTCTGGTAGGCCTTCGCTCCGTCGATGTCGGCGGCCTCGTAGAAATCCTTGGGAATGCCCTGCAAGCCTGCGAGCAGGCTGACCATGAAAAGCGGATAGCCCGCCCAGATATTGGCGAAGGTGACGGCGTGCAGCGCGGTCTCGGGCGAGGAAAACCATTCGACCTTGGAACCGATGATGCCCAATTGCAGGAGAATGCTGTTCACGACGCCGTTCGGCTCGAGCAGCAGGCGCCAGATCACTGCGATGATCACCGCGGTGAACAGCCAGGGCAGTATGTAGAGCACGCGCAGAATATTGCGCAGCATCGGATTGATGCGGTCGCTGTTCAGCATGAGCGCGAAGATCATGCCGATGGTCATGTGGAAAATGACACTCATGCATGTGAAGTAGAGCGTGTGCCACAGCGATGCCCAGAACACCGGATCGTTGAAGATCGCCTGGTAGTGTTTCAGTCCGGCAAAGGACGGGTCGCGACGCAGCACCGCGCTGTTCTGGAACGAATAGCCAATCACCGTCACCATCGGCAGCAGCATCAGAAGCCCGATTATGAGCAGCGAGGGCGACAGATAGAGGTAGGGTGCGACCGCTCGTTTCAGTCTGTGGTGGGAGCGCTTTTGCCGGGTCATGTGCCAACCTTGGGATACGCCTTCAAGAGAAGGTGAGCTTCGCAAACACTCGCGTTGCCGGTGCATTGTTGCCGGGAGGCCTGGCCGAAGTCAGGCCCCCCGGTCGAAGATCGTAAACAGGTCGATCAGAATTTCGCCATCCAGCCCTTCTGGGCGGCGGCGGCCGCCTGTTCCGGAGACTGCTCGCCGGCGAGCATCTTCTGGGCTTGCACGTCGAACTGGGTCATCAGGTCTTCAGCCACCGGCAGGCCCGTGAACTCATTGGCGAGATAACCGGTCTTGAAGATTTCAAAAGCCTTGCCAAAAGCCTTGTCCGAGGTCACGAAATCGGGCTTGGCGTTGACGTTGCCCGGGAAGGCGTTTGCTAGCGACACGAGCTTGGCGTTCACCTTTTCACTCATCAGGTACTGGACGAGTTTCCAGGCCTCTTCCTGATGTTTCGAGGCAGCAGAGATACCGATGCCCCAGGAGGCATAGGGAAGGCCGCGCTTGCCCGTATAGCCCTCCACGACCGGGACCGGGATGAGGTCGAAGTTCAAGTTCGGATTGCGCTTGCGGATGAGGTTCACATGCGCGAGCGAGTCGATCATCATCCCGACCCGGTCGTTGACGAATTCCTCGACCTTTTCCTGTTCGGTCTTGGTGGCGATGCCGGGCGAGATGGTGCCCGCGTCATTGAGCGATTTGACGAAGGTGAGCATGTCCACCACGGGCTTGCCCTCGAGAGCGGGCTTGCCGTCCGCCATCATCGACTGACCCGATGCCCAGACCCACGACATCATATCGTTCTGGACGCCGGACGGCGTTTGCAGCGACAGCGGCAGCACCCAGCCATACTGGTTCTTGTCGGCATGGGTCATCTTCTTGGCGGCTTCGAGAAACTCCGCACGGGTCGACGGCAGCTTGGTCACGCCTGCTTGGGCGGCGAGGTCCAAATTGACGAAGACAGGATAGACGAAGGAAGCGACGGGAAACATCACCGCCTTGCCGTCCACCTTGATGATGTCCGCGACTTGGGCTTTGTCGAACTTGCTCGCATCCATCATCGGGTTCATGTCGGCCAGCGCACCCTGCGCGTTCAGATTGTTCACCCATGCGCCGTCGAGACCGACGACGTCGCTAAGCGTTCCAGTTGCGGCACCAACCGAGATCTGGTCTCGCGTGGTCGCATAGGGGCCGCTGACCAGCGTCACTTTGATTCCGGGGTTTGCAGCCTCGAAGTCATTCATGATTGCCCTGAGCGATCCGGCCGGCAATTCAGGCTCCCACCATTGGGTAAATTCCAGCGTCGTGTCCGCCATGGCGCTGGTTGCGCCAAGCAACCATGCGGCCGCGGCCATTTTCAGCATCGCGGGTTGTATCCGAAACATCACTTTCTCCTCCTTCTTCAAGATCGACCGCACGATGCGGACGATCGCCTGTTTTGTTCAGAAGCCTCTTTTCAGTCTCTTCCGCAGGCACCTCGCTCCCGCCCGCGGTCTTCCGCAGATCTTCAGATCGCCAGATGCGTTTCGGGATCGAAGAAATGGAACTTGGCATCATCCACGGCCAACCGGATTTCCAAGCCGGAGCGGACGGCGCTGATCGGCTCGAATCTGGCCACCGCGTTCGATGCCAGGCCGAAATCGTCCACCGCGTCCGGATCGCCGGAGTCCACCCGGACCGCGTCGATGTTCAGGTGGACGATCTGTTCAGAGCCGAGTTCTTCGATCGAAGTCACCTTTGCGGGTATCGTCTGATACTTGCGACCGGATTCGAGGCTGCTGTCATAAAGATCCTCCGGCCGGATCCCGAACACGACCTTGCGCCCCGCATACGACCGCAAGCCCGGCCTGCGCACGAAGGCTGCATCCTGCAGCCGGACGGCGAAGGTGCCTGACATCAGTTCGTCGCCGGTCAGGGTCGCCTCGAAAAGGTTCATCGAAGGAGAGCCGATGAAGCCGGCAACGAAGGCGTTCACCGGCGATTCATAGAGCCTCTTGGGTGTGTCGACCTGCTGCAGCACGCCGCCTTTCAACACCGCGACCCTGTCCCCCATCGTCATCGCTTCGATTTGGTCGTGGGTCACGTATATGGTCGTGACCCCGAGCTGCTTTTGCAGGCTGGTGATTTCGGCGCGCATTTGCACACGCAGTTTCGCATCCAGATTGGAAAGGGGTTCGTCCATGAGAAAGGCGGCCGGCTCACGCACCATGGCGCGGCCCATGGCAACCCGTTGACGCTGTCCGCCTGAAAGGTTCGCGGGTTTGCTGTCCAGCAAAGAAGTCAGCTGAAGGGTTTTGGCGATCTCGTCCACGCGCTTCTTGCGTTCGGCCTTTGGCTTGCCTGCCAGCCGCATCGAAAAGGCGATGTTTTCGAACACCGTCATATGCGGGTAGAGCGCGTAGCTCTGGAAGACCATCGCGATGTCGCGGTCCTTGGGCGGCATGTCGACGACGTCGGTACCGCCGATCCGAAGGCTGCCGCTGGTGATGTCCTCCAATCCCGCGATCATCCGCAACGCTGTGGATTTGCCGCAGCCGGAAGGCCCGACGAGAATCAAGAACTCGCCGTCCCTGACCGACAGGTTCAATTGGTCGATTGCGTGAAAATTGTTCCCGTATGTCTTGCAGATATTCTCAAGAACGACTTCTGCCATATTCCTCTCCTCCACAAGTCTAAGCCACTGATTTTTATGGTTGTCCTCGGCTTATGTTCACCTGCGAAATATATCCTCGGATGGGTCGGGCTATGTTCCGGTATCGAGTTGCGCATATTTCAGTTCGACTGCCGACGGCGCGTTCGTCGACGCCAGGAGTTCCGTGACCTGGTCTGCGGTCGGAAGCGCCTCGCGCCCGCCACGCCCCGTTATCGAAAGGGCCGCCGCCGCTGCAGCGAATGCCACCCGCCCGGCGGTATCGGCTCCGCGCGTCAACGCATGGGCATAGGCGCCATGAAAGCAGTCACCGGCGCCGGTCGAGTCGACGACGACAACCCGGTGCGGGGGCAGGTGCCAAAGCCCTGTCTCGTCGCGTCCACGATAATAGACGCCCTTGCCGCCATCGGTCAGAACCACGGCGGACCGCGACGGCAACCACAATGCATCGAGCATCTCGGCGGGCGATCGACACCCTGTGGCCGTCCGAGCAAAGCCGAGCGGAAGGATCAGATGGTCGCAGAGCGCCATCAGCCGCTCCGTGGCTGCGCCGCTGCTCCATTCGATATCGCCGAGGATCGCCAGGCCGAGATCGCGAGCCCGAGCCACGACATCCAGCGACCGGATCGCATAGCCATCGACGATCAGGACGGTCGCGCGGCTTAGGATATCGTCCGGAAAGTCCGGCGCGGTGCCCAGCATCGCATCGTCGTCATACGCAATGAAGCGCTCCCCGTCCGAGCCGACGGTGATCCGCGAGCGCACCGGGCGCGCGTCGGGATGGCGCGGCGCGAATGCGGTTTCAATACCGCTCGCCACGAGATCGAGCTGCATGGCGTCGTCCGCGGCACTGCCCAGCCATCCGATGAACCCGGCGCTTCCGCCGAGCCGCGCGACGGCGACCAGCGCCGTCGCGACATTTCCCCCGAAGGCTCGGGCGCTTTGCAGAACCTTCCCCTTGCCCGCCGACAACGGCTGATCGACATAGACGATGTCGTCTATCGCGATCGCGCCGAAGCCGAGGATTGAAGGGACGGTCGGCATCGTTCAGGCACCCGCCTTCGCCAGGGCGTCTTGCGCCGAAAGGCCGTCATGGATGACGCCCCGGAAGGCAAGCGCTGCTTTCTGCGGATCGCCATGCCCCCAGAGATTGCGGCCGACCACGGCGCCGCGTGCGCCGGCACGGATGGCGTCCGCCGTCTGCTGAAGCGCGCCGAGCAGCGTATCGGTTTTGGGGCCACCCGCGATCACAACCGGCACCGGGCAGGTCCGGACGGTCTCTCGGAACGACTCGAAATCTCCCGTGTAGCCGATCTTGATCACGTCGACGCCGGACTCGTAGCCGATGCGCGCCGCATAGGCGATCTCGTCGGGAGTGAAGACGATTTTTACGCCGTCGGTGAAATCGCGAGGGTAGATATGCGCCACCACGGGCATGCCGTAGCGGGCCGCCGCATTCACCGAATCGGTCAGCCAGCGTATGTATTTGCCCTCGGTCGCGCCGCGCACCGGAATGGCAACGGCCAACGCATCGGCGCCCGCGCGCACCGCGTCCTCGGGCGTTGCGATCAACTCGCTGATGCGATCGTCGGGAGTGAAGCAGCCCGCCTGAATCACCAGGGAAGCTCTGCCCGCATATTGCGGCCACAGATGGCGCGCGGTGCCAGGCTGGATGCTGACATAGTCGGGCTTGCCCGCCATGACACGTGCAAGCGCACCGGGCAGGTCGGCAAGGCCGCCTTTGCGCACGTCGCCATAGCCGACGAAATGGTCGACCGCGCCGCCAAAAAGGTTCCCCGATGGATGCGAGAAGAGGCGCGCCAGACGCACTTTGGTTCCCAGGCTCATGAGTGCAAAATTCCCTTATCGTTTGATTTCAAAACCCTGAATCCAGTGTTTCCGAAAGAAACACGAAAAACAATCTTTCGAAATCTTTCGAAATCGCCTATTTTTGGTAAGGTGAGCCGAGGCCAAAGCGGTTGCTTGGCGCAAGGAGGCAAGGGCAGGGCAATGTTGTCGGAGCAAAGACGCCAATCGATCCTGGGTGAGGTGCAGCGCAGCGGACAGGTTCGCATCAAGGACCTGTCGGACGAGTTTGGCGTGTCGGAAGTCACGGTGCGTTCCGACCTCGAGATACTGGACCGCAAAGGACTGCTGACCAAGACCCGTGGAGGGGCGGTGACCCGGACCACCGATTCGACCTCGGCCGCGTTCGCCCGGCGGATGCAAACGAACCTCGAGGCAAAGAAGCGCATCGCCCGGGCGGCGGTAGAGCTGTTCGAGGACAACCAATCGGTCATCTTCGACGGCGGCTCGACTTTGATGCAGGTTGCCATGCAGCTACCGCCGCTCAGCAATGTCGTGGTCGCGGCCACGGCCATGAATATCGTGCAGCATCTTATGCATCGTCCCGGGCTCGATGTTCATATGATCGGCGGCCGGGTCTATCCCGACACGGTGAGCACGCTGATCACCGATGCCGATACGGCTCTCGGCGGCTTGGTCGCGCATCAGGTCTTTGTTGGAGCGCATGCGATAGACTCGTCACTGGATGTGGTCGACGTGAACGAAGACATGGCGCGAACGAAGCGAATCCTCGTTCGCATGGCCCGGCGCGTTGTCCTCCTCGCCGATTCGAGCAAATGGGGCGTCAGCGGGACCTCCAAGGCATTTTCGCTGTCGGCCGTCGACGTGGTGATCACCGACGACGGCCTGCCCGGTCCAATACGCAGAGAGCTCGAGAAGACCGGGGCCAAGGTGATCTACGCCTGAACCCGTCTCGGTCGCTGACCGCGACGGAAAGATCCAATGCGCGCATGACCCACGGGCTTCGAGCTGGCGGTCGGCCGTTCTTTCATACCAGTCATTTTCTCCTCCCGGGCTGGCAGCCTCCCAATGTCTCGCCAGCTTTCCCACATGTTCTATAAAAATTTTACGCGCGTCAACTTTTAAAATACGGTATAGCGGTTTTCGAACGGAGCCGGCTGCTGGTGCAACGGGACAGCCAGTGTATGATGGCGTTGCGAGGTGAGACCGAAAATGCAAGCAAAATCAAAGATCAAGCTCGGTATCGGGGTTGTCGGATGCGGCAACATCTCGATGACCTATCTGCGCAATGCAGCACTTTTCGGCGAGGTCGAGCTGCGTGCCTGCGCCGATATTTCCACCGAGCTGGCGGCGCTGCGCGGCCGCGAATACGGCATCCGGGCGGTCAGCGTCGATGCGCTGCTGGCCGATCCCGAGATCGACCTTGTGCTCAACCTGACCATCCCGTCGGCGCATTTCGATGTCTCGTTTTCGGCGCTTTCGGCGGGCAAGCATGTCTTCACAGAAAAGCCGCTGGCGACCTCGGCCGCGGACGGCCGCCGCCTTGTCGCCGAAGCGGCAAAGCGCGGGCTGCTGATCGGCTCGGCGCCGGATACCTTCCTCGGTGCTGCCGGCCGGCGGGCACGCCGGCTGATGGATGACGGCGCCATCGGCAAACCGGTGACCGGCACTGCCTTCATGATGGGGCGCGGCATGGAGCATTGGCATCCAAATCCGCAATTCTATTACCAGCCCGGCGGCGGCCCGGTCTTCGACATGGGCCCCTACTACCTGACCATGCTGGTCAATCTGCTCGGCCCGATCGAGCGCGTCATGGCAATGGCGACGCGCGGCCAGGAGGAGCGGCTGATCACCGCCGAGGGTCCATTCAAGAACACGACCTTCAAGGTCGGCACGCCCACCAACATATTGTCGCTGCTCGAGTTTCGCTCCGGCGCCACCGTCACCTTCGGCGCCTCCTGGGATGTGTTCAAACACTCCAACCATCCGATCGAACTACACGGCACCGAAGGCTCGCTGAGGTTGCCTGACCCAGACACGTTCGGCGGCACCGTCTCGCTGTCGGCGCGTGGCACAGACTGGGCCGATTTCGCCAGCGAAAGCGAACTCTACGGCGCCCGCAACTGGCCCTATGCCGCGCCCGATCGCGCCAACTACCGCATGCTCGGCGTTGCCGATCTGGCGCGCGCGCTGGCCACCGGCAGAAAGCCGCGCGCTTCGGGCGAGCTGGCGCTGCATGTGCTGGAGATCATGGAGGCGATCCTGGCTTCGGGCGAAAGCCGGGGCTCGGTTGCCGTCAACGGCACGGTCGACCAGCCGCCTTTGCTTGGCGAGGAGGAAGCGGCAACCCTGCTTGCCCGATAGAAGGTTCGTCCGTGACGACATCGCCGCTAACGCCATCATCGCGATCGCCGCATGGCGCGGCTTCGATCCCGCCTTTGAAAATGTTCAGGCCGACTGACGCATCACCAAGGCGGCGTCGAGGCTGACCTTCGGCGCGACGCTCGCAGTGTCTTCGTTGAGCAGGGCGAGCAACGTCTCGACGCTGCGCCCCGCCATGGCGGCAAAATCCTGTGCGATGGTGGTCAGAGCGGGGCAGGTGTAGCGGCTCAGCGGATGGTCGTCATGAGCGGCGACGCGCAGGTCGCAATCGGCCTTGCGCCCCACCTTCTTGCCCTGCGCGAAGGCGGCCGCCATCACGCCGAAGGCCAGGCGGTCATTGGCGCACAGTATGGTCTTGCCCGGCAGACCCCCGGTCTTGCCCGGCTGGCC
This sequence comes from Mesorhizobium sp. P2_B11, assembly GCF_056404855.1. Classification (NCBI taxonomy): domain Bacteria; kingdom Pseudomonadati; phylum Pseudomonadota; class Alphaproteobacteria; order Hyphomicrobiales; family Phyllobacteriaceae; genus Mesorhizobium; species Mesorhizobium sp. P2_B11. Next base: position 9,785 of record NZ_JBFUDF010000011.1, on the reverse strand, counting down.
GCCAGCTCCAAGCATCTGTTCCATCTGCTCATAGCCGATGCGCTCGAAATCCCATGTGTAGTCGCTCGTATTGCCGATGACGACCGGCTCCTGGCCCAGCCGCTGCATGGCGCCGAGATAGCTGTTCAGCCGCTCCGGCGAATTGTGGTTGACGTGCGGGATATCGAAATAGACCGGCGCGTCGCCGGAGCGGCAGAGATAGTCGACGATGGTCGAGACGCTCTGGGCGTTGTTGTTGCCGACGAAGGGCGCGCTGCCTTCGAGATAGGTGTCGAAATAGACGACCGGCATTGTCTGCGTCAGCTTCTCCAGCGTGCTGCGGTCCGAGCGAAAGCCGAGCGGCGCAATCAGCGCGCCGGAGACTTTCAGCGACAGGATGGTGCGCGTCGCCTCGACTTCGAGCTCGCGCGAACCGTGCGAGGAAATGACGACCGGCCAGTAGCCTTCGTCGCGCAGCCTGAGCTCGATGCGGCTAACCATCTCGGAATAGAAGGGATCGGCCACCGTCGGCACGACGATGCCGATGCTGCGGGTACGCTTGCGGTTCAGGTTGCGGGCAAACAGATTGGGCTGGTAGTCGGACGAGCGCAGCGCCTCTTCGATGCGCTTGCGCGTCGCCGGTTTGACGCTGGTCGGATCGTCGAAATATTTCGACAGCGTCGGCCTGGAGACGCCGCAGGAGCGGGCGAAATCCTCCATCGTCTTGTGCGTCATAGGCATTCAATCCCTCGCCTGGCGGGCGCCAGAACCTTCGGTCATCCCTTGGCGCTGCCCACGGTCCTGGAGCCGGCGCGGCGCCAGGCAACCTCAGGCGAAATTTACAGGAAACGTCAGTGGTTTCAACGCGTAATGACAAATTATACCGTGCGTAAATTTAATCAATTGACGAGAAAATTGTCCCGCATCAAAGTCCCGGGTCACATCAGCACTGAAATGGTCCAGGCACCGTGACACAACAGATCGATCAGCTTCTTTCCCAGCTTTGTCAGTCGCTCGACGCCGCCGCGATTGTCACCGGAGATGCCGTCGATCCGCGCTATGGCGACGATCTCTCCGGCAAGGGCGGAGGCCGGCCCGAACTTCTCTTGCGTCCGCGCAGCGCCGGCGAAGTCGCCGAAATCCTGCGCCTGTGCGGCGGCTTTGGCCAGAAGCTGGTCGTCCATGGCGGCCGCACCGGACTGGCCGGCGCCGCGCGCGTGCAGCCGGGGGAAGCGGTGCTGTCGCTGGAGCGCATGACCGCGGTCGAGGCTCTCGACCGCCAGGCGGCAACCATCATCGCCGAAGCCGGCGCGCCGCTGCAACTGGTGCAGGAAGCCGCCGATGCGGCCGGCCTGATGTTCGGCGTCGACATCGGCGCGCGCGGCACGGCGACGGTCGGCGGCAACATCGCCACCAATGCCGGTGGCATCCGCGTGCTGCGCTACGGCATGTACCGCGCCCAGGTTCTCGGGCTGGAGGCGGTGCTTGCCGACGGATCGATCCTGACCTCCCTGCGCGGGCTGGCCAAGGACAATTCAGGATACGATCTCAACCAGCTGTTCATTGGCAGCGAAGGCACGCTCGGCGTGGTCACGCGCGCCTGCCTGCGGCTGCACCCGAAGCCGGCCACCGAGGTCGCCGCCTTCTGCGCGCTTGGTTCCCTGGATGCGGCCATTGCGCTGCTCGGGCTGCTCAAGCAGCGCCTCGGTCCCTTGCTGTCGGCCTATGAGGTGAATTTCTCGCCGCTCTACGGCGCCATGATTGCCGGCATGGCCGCGCCGGCGCCGCTGCCTGCCGGCGCGCCCGTCTATGTCCTGGCCGAGATCCAGGGCAACCAAACCGAACTGGACGGCGAGCGTTTCGCGGCGGTGCTGATGCAGGCTGTCGAGGACGGCATCGTCGACGACGTGGTCGTCTCGCAGTCGCCGCGCGAATTCCGCGCGCTTTGGGACGTGCGCGAGGAGGCCAACCGCTTCCTGTTTGCGATCGAAGGCCTGATCGGCGTCGACATCTCCATTCCGCTGACAACGATGGCAACTTTCCTGCGCGACGCCGAAGCGGCGATCCGCGCCAGGGACGGCAGCGCCGAGATCTACGTCTTCGGCCACCTTGGCGACGGCAATCTGCACTATCAGGTCGACACCAGGGAGCCGGCGGCCGCCTATGAGATCATCTATCGCGGCGTGGCCGCATGCGGTGGCTCCGTCTCGGCCGAACACGGCATCGGCCTCGACAAGAAGAAATGGCTGAACCTCGTGCGCAGCGACGCCGAAATATCGGCCATGCGCCGCCTCAAGGCGGCGTTCGATCCGCACAACATCCTCAACCCCGGACGGATTTTCGACATCGCCTGATCGTCAGCACGGTCTAGCTCGCAGCCGGCGAAAGCAGCGCGTGGTAGTCGACCGTTCTCACCTGCTCGACGCCGTCCAGCATCATGTTGCCGGCGACATAGACGATGATCGCCAGGCCGAGCCATCCGATCCAGCGGTATCTGGCAAGCAGCGCCGCCACCAATGTCGAGGCGGCCGCCATCAGCACCACCGACAGGATGAGGCCGAACACCAGCGCATTCATGTCATGGGCGGCGGCGCCCGCCACGGCCAGCACATTGTCCAGCGACATCGAGACGTCGGCGACCACGATCTGCAGGATCGCCGTGCGCAACGCCTTGGCCGGCCGCACCGCCGCAAGCGTAGTCGCGGCAGGGTCAGCGTCGGCATCGCTGTCTTCATCGCCGCCGGCTGACCGCAATTCCTGGAACATGTTCCAGCACACCCAGAACAAAAGCATGCCGCCGACCAGCATGATCCCAGGGATTTCCAGCAGCTGCACCGCGATCACGGCAAAGACGACGCGGATCACCGCGGCCGCGGCGATGCCGGCCACGATCGCCTTCTGCCGCAACGCTTTGGCCAGGCCTGCAGCCGCCATGCCGATCACCACGACATTGTCGCCCGACAGCACGAGGTTGATGGTGATGACTTCCAGATAGGCGGCGACGGTCGTGTGGGCGAAGCTCATAGGGCGGTCTCCCCAAAGGCGTTCCCGTGGTGCGGCGGGTCGGACCGATGTCTGCGCAATATGAAGACAGCTGATTTGAGTGCAGCCCGGCCTTGAAACAAGACGCCAGGCGCGGCCAATCGTTCCTCATCCACGGAATTCATCGCCAGATCGTGATTTCCCGACCAGAAATGGCCCTCGTGGAAGGGAAGACAAAAGCGTTTCGCTTGCCTATCAATATTGCCGACCAAAGGAGAGACGAGCATGGGCAAGACGGCATTGATTTTCTGGGGTGGCTGGGAAGGTCACACGCCGGCCCGCAGCGCGGCTGTCGTCGGCGAGATATTGACCGGGCATGGCTTCGAGGTGCGGATAGAAGAGGGCACCTCCGCGCTTGCCGACCCGCAGCTTTCGAAAGTCGATCTGATCGTCCCGGTGGTCACCATGTCGACGATCGAAAAGCCGGAGTTGCAGAACCTCGTGGCCGCCGTCAACGGCGGATCCGGCCTTGCCGGCTTCCACGGCACCATGGGCGACAGCTTCCGCAACGAGACGAATTATCACTTCATGACCGGCGGCCAATGGGTCGCCCATCCCGGCGACATCATCGACTACCGTGTCGACATCACCAGCGACGATCCGATCGTCAGGGGCATCGACAGCTTCGCCTACCATTCCGAGCAATACTACATGCATGTCGACCCGAGCAACGAAGTGCTGGCGACGACGACGTTTGGCGGCGAGCATCTCGACTTCGTCGACGGCGTCGTCATGCCTGTGGTCTGGAAGCGCCGCTATGGCAAGGGCCGCGTCTTCTTCAGCGCGCTCGGCCACACGGCGGATGAGTTTTCCGTGCCGCAAATGCGCACCATCTTCGAGCGCGGGGCGTTGTGGGCCAGCAGAGCGGCCTGACTATTTTTCCCGCATTGCCCGGCGGAAGTTCTGCGTGATCGGCTCGGCGAGGTACGCAAGCACGGTGCGAGCACCCGTCCGGATCATCGCCTCGCTCGACATACCGGGCAGCAGCTTGCGGCCTTCCAGCTTGGCGAGCTCGCTCTCGTCGATCAACACGGTCGCGGCGAAATACGGTGCCCCGCTGCGCTCGTCCACCATGCGGTCGGCCGACACGATCTCCACGACGCCGTCGAGCGGCGGCAGGTTGTAGCGTGCGAAGGCCGGGAAGCTGACGCGCGCGGGCTGACCGGCGGTGATCGTCTCGACATCCTCTGGTTTGACCATGGCCTCGACCACGAGTTGTTGCCCGAGCGGCACGACTGTCATCAACGTCTCGCCGGGTTTCACGACACCGCCCGCCGTGTGGACCTTCAGATCCATGACGATGCCGTCAACCGGTGCGACGACATCGGTGCGGGTAAGCACGTCCCTGGCGGCGCGCTCCCCCTGTCTGAGGTCAAACAACTCCGCCTCGACCTTGGTCAACTCATCGACGGCCTCATTCAGCCGTACAGTGCCGAGGTTCAGGATTTGCATGTCGATCTCGGCCATGGCGCTTCTGGCACGAGCGATTGCGGCGATGTTGGTGGCGCGCTCGCCCTCGAGCTCCTGCTGTTGTCGTCTGAGCAACAGGTTCCGCTCGCGGGTGGTCAGCCCCTTTTTGAGTAGCCTCTCAAGGTCTTTGGTTTCCCCCTCGATAGCCTCGATCTGCTTGTCCTTGGTGACGATAAGCTGCTCCAGTCCCGTTATCTCTTCCTCGGTCTGCTGACGGCGCTGGCTGAGAATTTCCCGCTCGTCCTTCAGATTGTGGTGCTTCGCCGCGAACACGTCACGCTGCGCGGCCACCGCGTCCTTTGCCGCTGTGGCGGGGTTTGCGAGCAACACCGGGTCAAACGCGATCTCGGCCCTGTCGTCACGCTCGGCCCGCAGCCGCGCGGCCAACGCGTCACGCGTCGCTATCCGGTTCTGGATCAGGTCAAGCTGCGCCCTTGCCTGTGTGTCGTCGAGCCGGACGAGGACCTTGCCGGCCTCGACGATATCACCGTTGGCGGCGTTCAGCTCCGCGATGATGCCGCCCTCGAGGTGCTGGATGAGCTTGCGATCGCCGGCGACCTTGACAACGCCAGGCGCCACGGCGGCGCTGTCCAATGGCGCCAGCGCCGCCCAACCCCCGGCGACGCCGAAGAACAGGACCATGATCGCGAAACCGGTGCATGTGACGCCCGCAAGATGCAAGGGTACCGGTTCCATCAGGGAGGGCGGCGGGACGGGTAACGGCACGACGTTCATATCGGTTCTCGTTTTCATGCCTGGTTCGCCACGACAGTCGTGCCCAATGGACGCGACGTACGCTTTGATGAGGGAATTGGACCATTGCTGACGCCGATCACGGTGGTGGAGATCTCTGGCGCCGGGGTCGCCGGTATTTGATTGACCTGGCGGATGCGCGCGGCGAGTTCGTTGAAGACATGGTCGCGCGAACCGTAGAGGTCTTGCTGGCCCCGGTTGAGCACCAGTATCTTGTCAACTTTCTCCATGATGTTTGGTCGGTGCGCTATCAGGATAACCGTCGCGCCCGCTGCCTTGACCGCGCCAAGCGCTGCGATCAATGCGTCCTCACCTTCGCGGTCGAGGTTGGAATTGGGCTCGTCCAGGATGATGAGCGGCGGATCGCCGTAAAGTGCCCGCGCCAGGCCGATGCGCTGGCGCTGCCCGCCTGACAGCACCGCACCGGATTCGCCGATCTCGGTGGCGTAACCCTTCGGCAGCCCCTTGATCAGTTCGTGAACGCCCGCCAACTGCGCGGCCTTGACCACGTTGTTGAAGGCCGCCGGATTGAGTGTCGCGAAGCGGCAGATGTTTTCGGCGACGGTACCGGCGAAGAGTTCGATGTCCTGCGGCAGGTAACCGACATGGTGACCCCGATCCTCCGCCGCCCATTGGGCAACGTCCATGCCGTCCAGCAGCGCACGCCCCCCGGACGGCCGCCAGGCGCCCGCCAGTATGCGCGCCAGGCTTGTCTTGCCGGCCCCGCTCGGGCCGATCAACGCCATTGCCTCACCCGGATTGAGCCGGAAGCTGATCCCTTTCAGGATGGGCTCGCCACCCTGGCGGGCCAGCACAAGGTTGTCGGCCTCGAACCTGCCTTTCGGTCGTGGCAGCGGCATAACCGCTGTGGCCTCCCGGTGCTGCCCGGCGACCGCGGTGAGGCGCTTGTAAGCGGCACGCGCTCCGACCGTCGCCTTCCATGTGCCGATCGCCTGCTCGACCGGCGACAATGCGCGACCCATCAGGATCGAGGCGGAGATCATGATACCAGGTGAAGCCTCGTTGCGAAGGACCAGATAGGCACCAAGACCCAGTATGGCCATCTGCAGGGCCAGCCGGTGACAACGCGCGATGGCAGCGATGACGCCGCCACGGTTGGCGGCAAGAACCTGTCCTTTGTTTGCCTCGTCCTGCTGCGCCTTCCAGCCCTCCATCAGTGGCTTCAACATGCCCATCGCCTGTACGACCTCGGCGTTGCGGATCGCCGCCTCGGCCTGCGCGTATGCCCGCGACTGGGCGCTTGCGGCCTCGGTCAACGGCTTGCGCGTGAGGTATTCGTTGAGCAACGCCAATGCGAACAGGACGATTCCGCCGCACAGCGCCAGCCAGCCCAGCCAGGGGTGCATGACGAAAATGGCGGCGAAAAACAACGGCGCCCAAGGCGCGTCGAGGATCGGGAAGATGCTCGGGCTGGTGAAGAAATTCCGGACCTGATCCAGGTCGCGCAGCGGCCGGGCGTTGGCCTGACCAGGCGCCGAGGCGGCATATTCCACCGATGCCGTCAGGAGAACCGGTGCCAGCCGCGCGTTCATCCACGATCCGACGGTCGCCAGCAGGCGCCCGCGCACCACCTCCAGTCCCGCCATTGCCGCGAGTGCCCCTGCCGCCATCAGCGACAGCATCACCAGTGTCTCCAGGCTGTGGCTGGACAACACGCGGTGGTAGACCTGCAGCATATAGAGCGCCCCGGTCAGCATCAGCACGTTGATGCCGCCGCTGAACCAGATAAGCGGCCGGATGGCGCGTCTGGCCTCTTTCATCACCACCTGCAGGGCAGGCGGCTGTTGTCTGTTTTTCATCATCGGGACGACATCTCCGTGCAACAGATCGCGGGAGCGGTACGGGGGCAGCAATGGCTGCTGCCCCCGTTGGTCAAGTGTCAGGCTACGTCGACAAGTATGTGCTGCGTCGCTGTCTGGTCCGCGTCCGCGTCCGCCACCTCGAAGGCGAAGTTGAGGTGGGCGTCGATCGTCCCACTGGTCTGCTGCACAAACCCGATGTCCACGATCTTCAGGACATCGTTGTCGGTCGGGTCCCAAGCCGTCAGGTTGCTGGTGGCACTGCTGCCGCCATTGGCTCCGATGGCGCCATTCAGGTTGATGGCGTTGCCCGTCAACCCATTGGCGCTCTGCATGATCTGGATGCCCTGGATCTGGTAGGTCTCGCCGGCGACCGTGTAGTCGTTCTGTTCGAGGATGAGCAAGGCATCGTTGTTATCGAGTGTGAACTCGGTGTTGTACGGGGCGGGAATATTGGCGTTGCCTTTGATCAGGTCCGAGTTCTGCACGTTGACCGCCCTCGTCACCTCGTTCCCGTTGGCATCCTTCAGGTCGAGGATCAGGATCAGGTCTTCGCTGTTGCCGATGCCGTCGAACTTGACAACGACACCACTGGCCTTCGCGGTTGGGTCAAGCTTCTCGGTGCCACCACCGGGGGCACCCGGGTTGACATCGCCGAGGATGTTCTCCTGGAAGAAGCGCAAGGTCAGGGCTTCACCCTTCTGGATGGTATCGCCGGCGACCCCGTTTGTCGCCTGGGTTGCAGACACCCAGTCTTCGTTGAGGTTGGTGATCATGTCGTGGGCACCCTGCGTGAACGCAGTGTCCGGGCCGGCGGCGACCGCTCCGTCGCCGGTAGAGTTGAAGCCAAACCCGATGGAGCTGGTTTTCGAGTTCGCGGTGAACTGCACGAAGAACGGATCCGGATCGCCGTTCGGCGTCAGCTGCTCCGCCACGATCAGCGGGTGTCCGGTGTTGCCGGTGGGTTCCTTGGCGACCAACCCGGCGGTGTGCAGCACGTCGAAGCTGAACCCTTCGATCACGTCGGTCAGGGTGAAGGTGTAGGTGTCGGCAGCCTTGTCGAAGACCAGGGTACCGCCCGCCGTAGAGTCCTGCACGCCAGCCGTGATCGGATCCGCGTCGTAATGGAACGAGAAGTTGAACGACGCGGATGTATTGGTTTCAGCCGTGAGGGTTGCCACCGCATTGGTGATGTTCGGGTTCTGTGGGTTGTCGACCGTGCCGGTGAGCCCGATCTGGACACCGGCAAGCGCTCCATTCTGGTCGACGAAGTCAGAGTGCGTGGCGTCGTAGAATGCGTTCGGGCGAGCATCCGCACCGATGTCGTACCCAAATGCTCCCGTGCCCGTTGCGTTGACCGTGTTGGCCAGAGTCTCGTTCTGGATACCTCCGGCAATGGGGTCACCGTCGAAGGGCACCGTGATCGTCGGCCCGTCGTCCTTGAAGATGAGGTTCGTGCCGATGTTGAGGGTGGCCGACTGGTGGTCGCCGTCCTTGTCGGTGACTGTCGCGGTGAGCTGGACCAGGCTGTCGGCGGAGAGAGTCTTGGTGTCGTCCGGGTCGCTGGCGTTCGGATGCACCACCGCCCGGAGCTGGTCGAGGGTGACACTGCCCGCCGAATTGACGGAGGCCGTGAAGACGAGGGCGTTGGTGGTGGCGGTGCGGCCCTCGAGGACGACACCATTGAGCGACAGCACGACCGCCTCACCGGTCAGCGTATCGACGAGCCCGGTTACGCCGGCATTGAAGGTCAGCGCATAGGTCACCGTGCCGGCGCCGTCGGCGCCGAACACCGGGCTGAAGTTGGCCGAGAAACTCTGCGTAGCGTCGGGGCCTAGCACAGTTTCGTCGACGGTCAGCGTCGGCTCCGTGCCGGTGGTGGAGATCGACGGCCCGTCATCCCTAAAGTTGAGGTTCTGGCCGATGTTGAGGGTGGCCGCCTGGTGGTCGCCGTCCTTGTCGGTGATGGTCGCGGTGAGCTGGACCAGAGTGTCGGCGGAGAGAGTCTTGTTTTCATCGGGGTCGGCTGTCGGATGGACCACCGCCCGGATTTGATCGAGGGTGACGCTGCCCCCAGCGCTGACGGAGACGGTGAACACGAGGAGGTTGGTGGTGGCGGTGCGGCCTTCAACGACGCCGCCAGTGAGCGAGAGGACAACCGCCTCATTGGTCGCGGTGTCGACGAGGCCGGTCGCGCCCGCCGTTATGCCGAGCGCATAGGTCAGCGTGCCGGCGCCGTCGGCGCCGAAGGCCGAGCTGAAGTTTGCGGCGAAGCTCTTGGTGTCGTTGGTCGCAAGAACCGTCTCGTCGACGGTCAGCGTCGGCTCGACGCCGGTGGTGGAGATGTTCGGACCGTCGTCCTTGAAGTTGAGGTTCTGGCCGATGTTGAGGGTGGCCGCCTGGTGGTCGCCGTCCTTGTCGGTGATGGTCGCGGTGAGCTGGACCAGAGTGTCGGCGGCCAGGGTCTTGCTTTCATCGGGGTCGGCTGTCGGGTGGACCACCGCCCGGATCTGATCGAGGGTGACGCTGCCCCCAGCGCTGACGGAGACGGTGAACACGAGGAGGTTGGTGGTGGCGGTGCGGCCTTCAACGACGCCGCCAGTGAGCGAGAGGACAACCGCCTCATTGGTCGCGGTGTCGACGAGGCCGGTCGCGCCCGCCGTTATGCCGAGCGCATAGGTCAGCGTGCCGGCGCCGTCGGCGCCGAAGGCCGAGCTGAAG
>NZ_JBFUDF010000010.1:0-154748 GCF_056404855.1 Mesorhizobium sp. P2_B11 | reverse complement strand
GACCAGGCCAGCCTCGCCATCGACCCGATAGCGCGAAAGCAGCTTGTGACCACAGGTCCGGCCAATGCCAAAACGCCGGCACAACGCACTCACATTCGCTCCCGGCGCCACCGCCAGACGAACAAACTCTTCCTTCTGTCTCATCGCGCTTCTGTCCTCGAATGGCATCCCGAACCTCCTCGCGCAAAAAGCGCAAAACTGTTCGCGATGTCCTCGCACACCTGTTCGCGATGTCCCCGGTCCAAACAGTGGGGAGGGTTAGGGTGGGGGTCCTCTTCGCAAAAAAATCATATCGTGCCCGTGCGAACGGTGTCGCGACAGCCGATTTCCAGCCTGCCCTTCAGGCGGCGTCCGCACCCTCGGCTTTCAGCCGCGCCAGCTGGTCGCGCTGCAGGTCGAGTGCGGCGTGGACGAAGCGCGATATGGTGGCCAGTTCCGCGTCGCTGAAGGTGGCGACGACTTTTTCGCCTTCGCGCGCGATGGCGCCGTAGTAGCGCGCCGACAGGTCTCGCGTCGCCTCGGTCGCCTCGATCACCACCTTGCGCCTGTCCTCGAGACTGCGCGTCCGGGTCAACAGCCCGCGCGCCTCCAGCCGGTCGATCAGCGCCGTCACCGCGGCCGGCGTCAGGCCGGTTGCGATCGCTATGGCGCCGGCCGATTGCGGGCCGCCGTAAAGCAGGCCGATGCAATGGCGCTCGGCCATGTTCAGCCCCAGCCTTGCCCCCACCGCTTCGTCATAGGCCTGCGTGGCGTCCTGCCACTGCATGATGGCCAGGCCGATGGCCGTCGTCATATCCGCACGATTCTGGCTTGACGAATTTATTTCGATCATCTAACTATCAATCTGCCTAACATTTAGACCATCGCATCAATATGCGGCTCCAGCCCGGACATAGCAAGGGCATGCCGCCGACAAGGAGTGAAAAATGAGCTTGATCCAACAGCGTGCGCCGCTCTCGCATGAGGAAGAGTACAAATACGCCGAGATGGCGATGAAATGGTAAGGCTGGGGCTCGCCCATCGGCCTCGGCATMTTGCTGGTGGCGCTGGCCGCCGCGGCGGTGCTGGTACGCATCGCCGTCTACGGTCTCTAGAGGCTGTTCCATCCCGATGGGCTCGGGATGGCTTTATCTCCCGCTTGAGCGTGATCCTTCTGAAAACCGGTTTTCAGGGATCCCGCTTCCGGCCAGATCAGAATCCACCCAAAGGCGCGCCAGGGCGGCGCCGGCAGCAATCCCGTCGGCGCCGTCCGCTTTTTGGCGGTCAGATGGGGGATGACTGCGTCACCCCGGGATGACTGCGTCACACCGTGATGACTTTGGTCAGATGGTCGCCAAGCCGGCAGGCAAGCGCTGTGATCGTCGTCGTCGGGTTGCATTCGCCCGAGGTGCAGAACACCGAGGAGCCGCCGACATAGAGATTTTCCATGCCGTGCACCTTGCAGTTGGCGTCGACCACGCTTTTGGTCACATCGGTGCCCATGCGGGTGCCGCCCATATGGTGGTGGCCGGCCAGTTCCTCGTCCGTCGGGTAGTCCTGGCCGTTGGCAAGCCAGTCCATGATGCGGACGCGGCCGAGGTCCTTCTCGATCAGCGTCTTACCGAACAGTTTGAGCCCCTCCAGAATGGTGCGGCGCTCCAGCGGCGACTTCTTCCAGTGCAGCTCGATGCGCGGCACGCCGGCATGGTCGACATCGGTCTTCGACAGCTCGATCTGGTTCGAAGCCAGCGGCGCCTGTTCCCAGGCGACATAGAGCTGGGCCGCGCAGCGTAGATTCTGGCTGAGCTGATAGGCGACCCACTCGGCAGCGTCGGGCGCGGTGCAGGCGAGGTCGGCAATCAGGCTCTTGACGCCGGCATAGGGCGTTTCGATCAGTCGGATGCCGAAATTCATGATCTGCAGCCGTTCCATGGCGGCAAGCGTCGGCGAGAAGAAGGCCTCGTTGACGGCGTCGACCTCGAACTCGCTGTAATCGGCCAGGATGGCATTGCCGCCCTCGAAAGTCGGATGTTCCATCCAGTAGCGGCCAAGCGCCGTGGCATTTGGCACCACGCCGCCGTTCGAGCGTTGGTTCGACCATAGAAGCAGCCGTGAATTCTCCAGCCCGCCGGTGCAGACGATGAAATAATCGGCGCTGAAGGCGCCGGCATCCTGGCCGTTCGACCACAGCTTGGCGCCTGTCACCCGCTTGCCGTCGCCGGCGAGTTCGGTGGCATAGGTGTTGAGGACGAGCGCGATGTTTCTGCTCTTGTCGAGCTCGTCGGCGAATTTCTCGCCAAAGCGCACGGCCGGGCTTTTGATCAGCTGCACCCAGCGTATGTCGTCCGAAATCGGCACATCGGGCTTGAAATCGGGAAGCTCGAGTATGTCATGCACCTCGGGCAGATAGGGCTCGATGTCGGCCCGGCTGATCGGCCAGCCGGTGTCCGGGGCCCAAGCCTTGGGCTCGAAGTCTTGGCTGTCGAGCACCCGGCACCAGCCGGCCCAGTGGTTCGACGAACCGCCCATGAAGCGCAGCCGGGTGATGTCGAGATCGAAATAGGGATCGCCGACCGTGGTGCCGCGGTAGAAATCCTGCGACTCGTCGCTGAATTCGCGCGAGCCGGCCTCCAGCACCACGACCGGAATGCCGGCGGCGCCAAGCTTCCTGGCGATGGTGGTGCCGGCAGGACCTGAGCCGAGAATGCAGACCTTGGGCTTGAAATCCGAGGCGCGATACGCCTCCAAACTGTCGAAGATCATGCCCGGTCGCTCCGCTTCAGGATCCAGCCATTGACCTCGACGATCTCGTCGGGATCGGCATGGGGGCGGTCGCTGTCAGGCAGCTTGCGAAACAGCTGCAACGCCGGCATCGCAATCAGCGCCTGCACGATGGTGCGGCGCGATATTTTCTTGATGAAGAAACTCATGACACGTCTCTCGATGGGGGCCTTCGATCCACGCATGGCGTTCCCTGAACGGCACACGTGCCGGCCAGACAGGCCATTTCCGTGCCAGTCCTAGCGGTAAACGGCTTACAACCGGGTAAACGGCGCGGTTGCGTAAAAACAATGTTAGCAAATCCCTAGCGAGCATGGGCGGGAGCCTCAGGCGGCCTCGGAAATGTCCCGATCCAGGATCGACAGATTGCGGCCACGGTGCTTGGCCTCGTAGAGCCGCAGATCGGCAGCGCGCATCAGTTCCGAAACATTGGCGTCCTCGCCGCAAGTGATGCCGCCAATGCTAACGGTCAGCGGCACCGTGCGCTCGTCGACCGGGCGGAAGCGGATCAGCTCGACTTCGCGGCGGATGCGCTCGGCAACGCGCCTGGCCTCCGCTTCCGTGGCGCCGACCAGGAAGGCGCCAAACTCCTCGCCGCCGATGCGGCCAAGCACGTCGCCGCTGCGCACGCCACGCTCGATGGCGCTGGCGATCAACAGCAGCGCATCATCCCCGGTCAGATGGCCAAAACTGTCGTTGATCGCCTTGAAATGGTCGGCGTCGATGATCAGCAGCGCGCCGCGATCGGATTTGCGCCGCGAGCCGTCGAGCGCGGCAAAGAAGCTCTCGCGGTTGAGCATGCCGGTCATGTCGTCTCGGCTTGCCTTCTCCGACAGGCGCCGGTGCGCGGCGGCAAGCTGGGCATGCGCGCGGGCAAGGTCGCGATGCGCGCCTTTCAGCCTGTCGCTCTGCCAGAAGGTGCTGGCGCAAGCGATCCAGGCGAGCGCCAGCGGACACACCGTCGACGTCAGCCAGATGGTGCGACTGACCGGAAAACCCATGGCCGGAACGATGATAAGCGTCAGCAAAAGCGAGACGGCTACCGAGCCGAACGCGACGGCGGCGGACTTTAAAACTATGCGACTCATCGCTGGCTCCCACTGAACCGTCTGTCTGCCAGCAAGCCCTGAAGGCCACCTTTCGGGGATGGCTAAAATTTGAATGGTGAGGCCATTTTTACAACTCTAGATGCACATAGGTTGTGGATAAGCCTGCCGTCAGAAAGGGGTTCGAACGGCCGATATTTCGTGCCATAAGGACGCCATGACCACGTCGCCCGATCCCGCCCGCTTCGCCCATGTCACCGACTGGGTGTTCGACCTCGACAACACGCTCTATCCGCACCATTCGAATCTGTTTTCGCAGATCGACGTCAAGATGACGGCCTATGTCGGAGAATTGCTGACGCTGCCGCGTGACGAGGCCCGCAAGCTGCAAAAGGAACTCTATCTCGAATATGGCACGACGCTGAACGGGCTGATGACGCGTCACGGCATCGACCCCGACGACTTCCTCGAAAAGGTGCACGACATCGACTATTCGTGGCTGGTGCCCGATCCGGTGCTCGGCACCGCCATCCGCCAGCTTCCGGGCCGCAAGTTCATCTTCACCAACGGCGACCGCAGGCATGCCGAGCGGACCGCGCGCCAGCTCGGCATCCTCGACCATTTCGACGACATATTCGATATCGTCGCCGCCGGCCTTAACCCCAAACCGGCGCGCCAGACCTACGAGAAGTTTGCCGAATTGCATGCCGTCACCGGCCACAATGCAGTGATGTTCGAAGATCTCGCCCGCAATCTGGAGGTGCCGAAATCGCTGGGCATGACCACGGTGCTGGTGGTGCCGCGCAATTTCGAGCCGACCTTTGCCGAGATCTGGGAACGCGACCCGGCCAATGAGGACGACGTCGATTTCGTAACCGACGACCTTGCCGGTTTTCTCACCGCAATCGTCGAGGTCGACGCCTGAAGCGTCTCACCTCCGTCGAGGAGCGGATCGATACCGCCGCTCATGGCGTGCTCGACCCGCTGCCGGCGCACTCAGAGCTTGTAGAACCGGCTGATGATCCCCCACGCCTCGTCGGCGGTGTCGACGAAGTCGATAATGTCCTGGTCGCCGGGCGTGATGGTGCCCTGTTCGGCCAGGAAATCGAGATTGATCGCCTTTTTCCAGAACGCCTTGCCGAACAGGATCACCGGCACGCGCTCCATGCGCCCGGTCTGGATCAGCGTCAGCGTCTCAAAGAACTCGTCCATGGTGCCGAAGCCGCCCGGAAACACCGCGACGGCCTTGGCGCGCATGACGAAATGCATCTTGCGGATGGCGAAATAGTGGAAGTTGAAGCACAGCTCCGGCGTCACATAGGCGTTCGGCGCCTGCTCGTGCGGCAGCACGATGTTGAGGCCGATCGACGGCGCGCCGACATCGTCGGCGCCGCGATTGCCCGCTTCCATGACGCCCGGCCCGCCGCCGGTGACGACGACGAATTCACGGTAGTAGGACGTCGCCGACTGCTGCGAGCAGAGGCGGGCGAATTTGCGCGCCTCCTCGTAATATTTGCTGTTTTCCTCGAGGTTCTTCTTCTGCGTCTCGTTCTTGGCCGCCCAGGCCTCACCGCCGGGTTCGGGAATGCGCGCGCCGCCGAACAGGATCACTGTCGAGCGGATGCCGCGTTCGGCCAGGATCATTTCGGGCTTCAACAGTTCAAGCTGCAATCGCACCGCGCGCAATTCGCGACGCGTCATGAAGTCGGGATCGTTCCAGGCCAGACGATAGGTGTCGGCGCGCGTCTGCGGCGTATCGGGTACGCTTTTCGAGCGCTCCAGATCCTCGTCCGAATGCGGCAGCGGCGTCCATCCCGCCTTTTCCATAGGAGTCATATGCTTTACCCGTCCCAACAGTTCACTTGCGCCGTCCCATGGCGCACGCGCGATTGACCCCCAATACGCCTTAACATAGGGTCCGCGCGATTTTCAAAACAAGGTTAAGGCGATGGCCTTAACAGCGCGGTAACGGAGCGAATTCATGTCGAAGCCTGATCTGGCGAGCCTCGAAAAGACCATCGAGAAGGCTTTCGAGGAGCGTGACACGATTTCGACCGCGACCCGAGGCGAAACGCGCGACGCTATCCAGTCCGCGCTCGACCTGCTCGACCGCGGCACCGTGCGCGTTGCTGAGCGCCAGGATGACGGCAAGTGGCATGTCAATCAGTGGCTGAAGAAGGCGGTGCTGCTGTCGTTCCGTCTCAACCCGATGGAGATCATCAAGGGTGGCCCGGGAGAAGCGGTGTGGTGGGACAAAGTGCCGTCGAAGTTCGACGGCTGGGGTGCCGTCGATTTCGAGAAGGCCGGCTTCCGCGCCGTGCCGTCGTCGATCGTGCGCCGTTCGGCCTATGTCGCGCCGGGCGCGGTGCTGATGCCGTCCTTCGTCAATGTCGGGGCCTATGTCGACAGCGGCACCATGGTCGACACCTGGGCCTCGGTCGGTTCCTGCGCCCAGATCGGCAAGAACGTGCATCTGTCGGGCGGCGTCGGCATTGGCGGCGTACTGGAGCCGATGCAGGCAGGCCCGACCATCATCGAGGACAATTGCTTCATCGGCGCGCGCTCGGAAGTGGTCGAGGGCTGCATCGTGCGCGAGGGCTCGGTGCTCGGCATGGGTGTGTTCATCGGCCAGTCGACCAAGATCGTCGACCGCGCCACCGGCGAGGTGTTTTACGGCGAAGTGCCGCCCAATTCCGTCGTCGTCGCCGGCTCGATGCCGGGCAAGGCCTTTCCGA
This sequence comes from Mesorhizobium sp. P2_B11, assembly GCF_056404855.1. NCBI lineage: Bacteria > Pseudomonadati > Pseudomonadota > Alphaproteobacteria > Hyphomicrobiales > Phyllobacteriaceae > Mesorhizobium > Mesorhizobium sp. P2_B11. Next base: position 148,207 of record NZ_JBFUDF010000010.1, on the reverse strand, counting down.
ACAACGAGCCAGGCCCTGGCCTCTACTGCGCCGTCATCGTCAAACGGGTCGACGCCAAGACCCGCTCCAAGACCTCGATCAACGAATTGCTGCGCGATTGATCTTTTCTGCAAACGGACGCACCTTCCGCCGGCGCGACATTCCGTCGCGCCGATTCAGCATGGAGGGGTGACATGGACTGGAAGTATCTTCTGACGAGCTATGAAGGCCGCATCAACCGCGCCAAATTCTGGGCTTGCGTCGGTGTCGTCTTCGCGGGCGCCATCGTGGCGTCGATCATCGACAACATCATCGGCACGACCTTCAACAACATGCCCTACGGTTTCGTTTATTTCCTTTATTTGCTCGCCTCACTCTATTCGGTCTTCGCCGTCTATGCCAAGCGCTGGCACGATCGCAACAAATCGGGCTGGTGGTCCCTGATCCTCCTGGTGCCGGCCGTCGGGGCGATCTGGCTCCTCATCGAATGCGGCATTCTCGAAGGCAACAGGGGCGCCAATCAATACGGACCGGATCCACTTGCCTGAAAAAATAGACTTCATCTGGTTTTTTCTGAAAACCTCGGGCCGCGTCAGTCGCGCGGCCTATTTTCTTGGGCAATTGCTGCTGTCCATCATACAGGCTTATCCCGTCTATCGCGCCACGGTGCTTCCCCAAGGCAGCCAGGAAAGCGATATCTGGTGGTTCTTTTCAGCTGTGGTCATTTTGGGCACCCTCTGGCCGATGATCGTGCTTGCGATAAAGCGTCTTCACGATCTCGACAGGCCCGGCGCCATTGTCCTGGTGCTGTTCGTGCCTGTGATCTCCATCATCGCATTCATTGTGCTGTGCCTGTTTCCGGGGCAAGCTGGCGCGAACCGCTACGGCAGGTACACCAATGCCTCGGCAGAACAATGAGAGCCGGTCAGACGTTTCGCCATGCGCTACCGCACGCTTGATCCGAAACTGATCATCGACACCGCCGAGCGGCTGGAAGGGCGCGTCGCCGAGCGTTTTCCCGAGGCCGGCCTGCGCGGCGTCGCCGCCGAACTGGTGTCGCTGTCGCGCGACCTGGCCAAGGCGGCGCAGACGCTCGAAGCGCCGATCTGGTGGCTGCGCGGCGCCATCGTCGCCGCCGTACTTGCCGGTGCGCTGATCTTCCTGTTCGTCGGCACCATCCTGCCGCTCATCCACATCTCGCAGGCCGACGACGCGGTGCAGTCGGTGCAAGGCATCGAAGCCACCATCAACATGATCATCCTTGCCGTGCTCGGCCTTTTGGCACTGATCCGCACCGAGGAGCGCATCAAGCGCAAGCGGGTGTTTCGCCAGCTGCATGGGCTGAGATCGCTGATCCATGTCATCGACATGCACCAGCTGACCAAGGATCCGGCCGCATTGTCTGCCAATTTCAGGCCGACCGCGCATTCGCCGGCGCGCATTACCAATGCCGCGGACCTGGCGCGTTACCTCGACTATTGCTCGGAAATGCTGTCGATCACCGGCAAGATCGCTGCGCTGTTCGCGCAGTCGGTCAATGACGATGTGGTCATCGACGGCGTCAACGACATCGAGAACCTGGCGTCCAACCTGTCGCGCAAGATCTGGCAGAAGATCACGCTGATCGAGAACCATCCGGCGGTGCAGCCGCTGCCGGCGCCACGTCCGGTGAGCAAGGCGCCAGCACCGAGGCGCGCGCCAAAGCTGTAACGCGGTAGTGCCGGCGTGCCTGCTTTTTTCCGGGCCCATGTGCGGGCCAAAGTCTGAGGCTTGCGGCGAGCCGTCTATCCAGCGACTGCTTCCGGCGTCAGCCCGGGTGACCCGCGCTTTTCCCGCTCGGCCTGCCGCACCAGCGCGGTGACCCGTTTCAGCAAAGGCGCCGGCGTGCCGGCCTTTTCGGCGAGGCTCAGGACCGTTCCCTGCAAATCGTCGATCTCGGTTGTCCGGCCGCGCTGGAGGTCGTCCCACATCGACGAGCGCGCCTGCGGATCGATGGCGAGCATGCGCCGCGCCACCAGCCGGAACAGCCAGTCCGGCAGCCGGAGCAGTTTCGGCAGCAGGCCGGGGCGCAGGCCGCCGATCCGCGCCGGGGCGATGTGCGATGCCTTCATCGCCGCCAGTGCCTCGTCGATCTGACCGGCAAGGATCAGCCGCCAGCGGCGGTCGGCAAGCTCGCTCGCCAGCGGCAGGCCGGACAGCGCGACGAGCGCATTGTTGAGGTTGATCAGCAGCTTGCCCCACTGCACTGCCTTGATGTCGGCATGGGTTTCGACAGCAAGGCCTTCGACATCGAGAAGGCCGGCAAGGCCGGGCGCTTCGATCATCACCTTGCCCTCGCTGGCGCGATGCACATGAAGCGGCAAGTCGCCTTCTGCCGACTGGACAACATTGAACGGCACCATGCCGGCGAGCACCGGTCGAGAGCCCAGCCCGACGCGCAACCGGTCGGCATTGCCGACCCCGTTCTGCAGGCTGACCACCACGACATCGGCGCGAGCGTGTGCGGCAACAAGCGCCGCCATCTCTTCAGTGGCGCCGTTCTTGACCGTCACCAGCACCACATCGGCATTGGCCAGGGCGGCGGCCGGGTCGGCGGTGACGGACACCGGCCTGATGGATCGGTCGCGACCGTCGAGGTCGGTGACGCGCAGCCCACCGCCCTGCAAGGCCTCGGCGATGTGCGTCCGCGCCAGAAACACCACCTTGCGTCCGGCCAGCGCCAGGCAGCCGCCGACATAGCAGCCGATGCTGCCGGCGCCGGCAATGACGATGGTCTTTTCGGCGTTGGCCATGCGATAATCCCGTGCTGGCCTGCACTATACGACATGAAAACCATAATGTCGGCGGCAGGACCGGTCATCATCTCTGACCGTGACAGGCCTTTCGCTTTCGATTATCGCTTTGCCCATGACATTGCCGACCGATCCCGCCGCCAACCTTGCGACCCTCATACGCTGCGCCTCCGTAACACCCGCCGAGGGCGGTGCGCTGGCCGCGCTGGAAGGCATGCTGAGGCCGCTCGGCTTTTCCGTCGAACGACCGGTGTTTTCCGAAGACGGCACGCCCGACATCGAGAACCTTTATGCGCGCCGCTCCGGCAATGGGCCGCATCTGATGTTTGCCGGTCATACCGACGTGGTGCCGGTGGGCGATGAGGCGTCATGGACGCATCCGCCCTTCGCCGCCGAAATCGCCAAGGGCGAGATGTATGGCCGCGGCGCCGTCGACATGAAGGGCGGCATCGCCTGTTTCATCGCCGCCATTGCGCGCCATGTCGAGACAAAGGGCGGCCCGAAAGGCTCGGTATCGCTGCTGATCACCGGTGACGAAGAGGGCCCAGCCATCAACGGCACGACAAAACTGCTCGACTGGGCGGCGGCCAAGGGCGAAAAATGGGATGCCTCGATCGTCGGTGAGCCGACCAATCCGGACGCGCTCGGCGACATGATCAAGATCGGCCGGCGTGGCTCGATGTCGGGCAGCGTCACCGTCAATGGCCGCCAGGGCCATGTCGCCTATCCCTTGCTTGCCGACAATCCGGTGCGCGGCCTGATGAGCCTGGTTGACGCTCTGCTGTCGCCGGTCTTCGACAAGGGCACCAAGGATTTCCAGCCGACCAATCTGGAAGTGACCTCTATCGATGTCGGCAATCCGGCGACCAATGTCATCCCGGCCAAGGCGACAGCCACCTTCAACATCCGCTTCAACGACACCTGGACGGCCGAGACGGTGCAGGCCGAGATCCATAACCGCCTCGACCAGGCGGCCAAACGCAAGAAATACCGGACCGGCAAGAAGACCCCTGTCGACTATGAGCTCGTGTGGCGCGACCGGCCGAGCCATGTCTTCCTGACGCGCGACGACAAGCTGATCGACACGCTGCGCGGCTCGATCAAGGCGGCGGTCGGCAAGGAGCCGGCGCTGTCCACCTCCGGCGGCACCTCGGACGCTCGTTTCATCAAGGATTATTGCCCGGTGGTCGAGTTCGGGCTGGTCGGCAAGACCATGCATATGGTCGATGAACGCGTCGCATTGGCCGACCTCGAAACGCTGACCCAGATCTACCAGCGCTTTATCGAAGACTGGTTCGAGCAAGGCTGATCATGCTTTCGGTTGACGAGACCTCTTCATCGCTTACCGGCGCCTGGCGGCTGATGCTCGGCAAGGCCGACGGATTGCGGCTGCTCGACCTGTCGGCGGACGGCTTCTGGAACTCCTTCTTTGCCATCGTCGTCGCCGCGCCGGCGATGATCGTCGGCTGGGTCGGCACGGCCAATGAGATCGGCGACCCCAATGCGTTCGCCGGGCGGCTGGGCATGTTGATCCGCCTGGCAACCGTCGACCTCGGCTCGTGGCTGCTGCCGCTGGTCGCGCTTGCCCTGGTCGCGTCGCGCGCCGGCATCGGCGACCGCTTCGTCCACTATGTCGTCGCCAGCAACTGGGCGTCGGCAATCACCGCCTGGATGCTGCTGCCATCGGCGCTGATCCGGCTGTTCCTGCCGTCCGGCAACCCAGTCGCCGAATTGGTGTGGCTGGTTCTGGTGGTGCTGTCGCTGGTCCTCACTTGGCGGATGACCAACGCCTCGATCGGCAAGGGCGCGGCTGTCGGCAGCGCGGTGTTCGCAGGCATGTTGGTGGTGTCCCTGGCCGTCTTGTTCGGCCTGGTGGCGCTGCTCGGCATCACTGTACCGACGGCTGCGCCGGCTTAGAACTCATCCGGGTAATCGACACCGACGAGAAAAAGCCCATCGGGCGGCGCCACCTGGCCGCAGGCGGCGCGGTCCTGCGCGTCGAGCGCGGCCTTGAGGTCGGCTGCCGTCCAGCCGCCGTCGCCGACACGCTTCAGCGAGCCGACCATGGAGCGCACCTGGTTGTGCAGGAACGAGCGCGCCGAGGCCCTGACCTCGATCAGGTCGGCGTGGCGGGTCACATCGAGCCGCTCCAGCGTCCGCACTGGACTGTTGGCCTGGCACTGGGTCGAGCGGAAGGTGGTAAAGTCATGCCGGCCAAGCAGGACTTTCGCCGCTTCGTGCATGGCGTCCGCATCGAGCCGTTTCGGCACCCACCAGACCTTGCCTTTTTCCATCGCTGCCGGCGCGCGCCGGTTGAGGATGCGGTAGAGATAGTGCCGCCCCGTGGCCGAGAAACGGGCGTCGAACTCGTCGGGGACAAATGTCGCCTGCAGGATGGCGACATGCGCGCCAGCCGCCTGCAGATGCGCGTTGATGGCGTCGCGCACCTTGTCGTTGGGCCATGCCTTGGCGAGATCGACATGCGCCACCTGGGCGGTCGCATGCACGCCGGCGTCGGTGCGGCCGGCGGCGCGCAACCGCACCGCCTCGCCGCTGAATTTCTCGATCGCCTGCTCTATCGCCTGCTGCACCGAGGGCTGATCCGCCTGGTGCTGCCAGCCGGCGAAGAGGCTGCCGTCATATTCGATATCGAGACGAAAACGCGGCATACACTCGCCGTTTAGGCGGCGAGTGCGGTAAAGGCCTGGGCATAGACCAGTTTGCCTTTTTCGGGTGCGTCACCCCAGGCCAGCGCCTGCAGCGCTTCGCCCTGGTATTCGCTCTCGAACTTTTCGGCGCGCGCATGGCTGTAGCCGAAGCGGCCATAATAGGCCGGATCACCCAACACAACGGCGAGCACTTCGCCGGCGTCCTTGAGGCGGATATGCGCCTCGCGGATCAACGCACCGCCAATGCCCGAACCATGGAAAGACGGCTCGACCGCCAACGGCGCCAGCGCCACAGCCGGGAAGCTCTTGCCGCCATTCTGCACATACAGCCTGGAGAACAGGATGTGGCCGACCACCTGGCCGTCTTCTTCCGCCACCAGCTCGACAACGGCGTCGCCGCCGGTGACCAGCGCGTCGACCAGACCGGCCTCCGCCTGCTGGCCGAATGCGTGTTCCTCGACGAGGCGAATAGCCTCGCGGTCCCGCGGCGTCGCCGCGCGTATCGACATCATGCTCATGAGAATTTGATTCCTTTTTCGATCTTGGCCCCGCGCAGAAACTCCTGCGCGGCAGCGGGCCTTCCGCCCGCCCGTTGAACTTCGACCAGTCTGACCGCGCCTGTTCCGCAGGCGACCGTCAGCCGGTCATCGAGAATTCCTCCCGACTCGCCCATGCCTTCAGAAAGCGTGCCTTCAGAAAGCGTCGAGCGAAGCAGTTTCAGCCGTTCTGTGCGGCCGCCAATGTCGGCCTCGCACCAGGCGCCAGGGAATGGCGACAGGCCGCGAATGTGATTGTGGACCTCGCCAGCCGGCCGCGTCCAGTCCACACGCGTCTCCGATTTATCGATTTTCCTAGCGTAGGTCACCCCGTCAGTCGCCTGCAAGGTCGATGCCAGCGTATTTGTCTCCAATCGGGACAGCGCTTCCACCATCAGGGTAGCGCCAATGTTCATCAAGCGATCGTGCAGATCGCCGGCGGTCATATCGGGTCCGATGGCGCATTTTTCAACCAGTGCCACCGGGCCGGTGTCCAGGCCCTCTTCCATATGCATCACCATCATGCCGGTCTCAGTATCGCCGGCCATGATGGCGCGCTGGATGGGAGCAGCACCACGCCATCGCGGCAAAAGCGAGGCATGGCCGTTGATACAGCCCAGCCGCGGGGCCTCGAGAATAGCCTTCGGCAACAGCAAACCATAAGCGACAACGACGGCGACATCGGCCTGCAAGGCGCGGAAAGCGGCCTGATCACTCTCGCTTTTCAGTGAAATCGGCGTGCGTACCGCGACATCAAGCCGCTCGGCCTCGCGCTGCACCGGCGACGGCGTCAGTTCCAGCCCACGGCGGCCCGCGGCGCGCGGCGGCTGGGTGTAAACGGCTGCTATCTCGTGTCCGGCCTCGGCGATCGCGCGCAGCACCGGCACCGAAAACTCCGGCGTGCCCATGAAGATGACGCGAAGCGACATCTTCCTATCCCACCAGCTTGCCCGGCGCCTTGTCCTTGGCGAGCTTCTTGAACTTCTTGACCACCATGTCGCGCTTCAGCTTCGAGATGTGGTCGATGAACAGCACGCCGTTGAGATGGTCGATCTCGTGCTGCAGGCAGGTTGCCATCAGGCCTTCGGCCTCGATCTCCTGCAGCTTGCCGTCGCGGTCGAGATATTTCACCCGCACCGAAGCCGGCCGCTCGACTTCGGCATAATAGTCCGGGATCGACAGGCAGCCTTCCTCGTAGACCGAGCGAGCGTCGCTGCTGTCCAGGACTTCAGGGTTGATGAAGACTTGTGGCGCCGGCGTCTCGTCTTCCTTGGCGAGGTCGATGACCAGCATGCGCAGCGGCTCGCCGATCTGGATCGCGGCAAGCCCGATGCCCGGCGCGTCATACATGGTCGCCAGCATACTGTCGGCCAGTTTGCGCACGGACGCGTCGACGCGTTCGAGCGGTTTGGAAACCTGGCGCAGGATGGGGTCGGGAAGGATGATGAGCGGCTTGATCGACATGGCGTCTCACCTAAGACGTCATGCGAAAAGCGTCAACCGGGGCGGTTTGCGCCCGTTCACGTTTTGATCTGTGCCAGGCCTGCGAATCGGCTATGCTGGCGGGATGGACGACCTGAATTCCATCTTTTCCGAGCCTGTTGCCCGGCTCGGCGCCACCACGATCACGCTCGGCCATGCGCTGGCCTTCGGCGCGATCGTGTTTCTCGGCCTGTTCCTGGCGCTGGTGGTCGCCCTGTGGCGGTCGGCCAAAGCGCGCACGATCGCCGCCGCGGAAGCCGCCGACCACGCCCGCGACGCCGAGGCGCGGATGGCCGGCATTTTGCAAAGCCAGGCGGAGATGCAGGGCCGCATGGGCGCCATCGCCGATGTGTTCGGCGCAAGGCAGGCCGAACTCAACCAGTCGATCGGCCAGCGGCTCGACGCCATGACCGGCCGCCTCGGCCAGACCATGACCGAGCAGACCAAATCGACGCATGAGAGCCTCGCCAAATTGCAGGAGCGGCTGGCGGTCATCGATACCGCGCAAGGCAACATCCAGTCGCTCGCCGGCCAGGTCGTGCAATTGCAGGCGATCCTGTCCAACAAGCAGACGCGCGGCGCCTTCGGCCAGTCGCGCATGGAGGCGATCGTCGCCGACGGACTGCCGATGGGCGCTTACGAATTCCAGGCGACGCTGTCGAACGGCAGCCGCCCCGACTGCCTGGTGCGGATGCCCAACGGCGCGCCGCAGCTTGCCATCGACGCCAAGTTTCCGCTTGAAGCCTGGAACGCCATCCGCGCCGCCGATGGCGCCGAACTGCAGAAGGTCGCGGCCCAGGCCTTCCGCCGCGACATCGAAATCCATGTCCGCGATATCTCGGAGAAATATCTGATCCAGGGCGAGACGCAGGACACCGCCTTCATGTTCGTGCCGTCGGAATCGGTGTTTGCCGAAATCCACGAGAATTTCGACGCGCTCATCCAGAAGGCGCACCGGGCCCGCGTCATCATTGTCTCGCCATCGCTTTTGATGCTGTCGATCCAAGTCATCCAGGCCATCCTCAAGGACGCCCGCATGCGCGAACAGGCGCATCTGATCCAGGGAGAGGTGATCCGGCTGATGGAGGATGTCGCACGCGTCGACGAACGCGTGCGCCGGCTGCAGACGCATTTCGGCCAGTCGGCCAAAGACATTGACGAGATACTGGTGTCGACATCGAAAGTGACCCGGCGCGGCCAGAAGATCGAAGCGCTGGAGTTTGGCGAAAGCGAAGCCGAAGCGCGCGGCGGACCCGCCAAGGCCGAACCCGGGGTGCGGGTGGCGGATTCCAAGACGGGTCAGCTCAGGCTGCGTGTTGTCGAAGGCGACGATTAGAGCCTGCTCTACACTGTAGCCACGATTACGTGTGCCTGAATTTTGGCCGCAACCTCGCCGCTGCCATGCCTGGCTGCAATCACGGCTGCGGCATGGTCGGTTGCCGCTTCCAGTTTTCCTGCATCCCTGGCCTCGATCTCGGTGCGAAGAAGCGTTCCCTGGCAATAGGCAACCGCCGCAAGCCGCGGCGAGGATGCACGGCTTTGCTCGGCCCTCGTCTCGATCAGCACACGGGAGAAACCTGCGCCTTCCACGTCACTGCGGATCAGCGCCGTGTCATGGTAGCCGTGCGGCGTGCGGGCGAGAAAACGCGGCGGATCGTCCGGAAAAATCTCGGCAAGAGCGTTCGTCACATCATTGGCGAACACATTCTCTTCGATGCGATCCCATACGTTGAACAGGAAATGGCCTCCGGGCTTGAGGACCCGCTTTGCTTCGCGATAGCCGGCGGTCCGGTCGGGAAAGAACATCGCGCCGAACTGGCAACAAACGAGATCGAAGGTCGCATCGTCAAACGGCAGCGCCAAGGCATCCGCCTGGCGCCATTGGATGCGGTCGTCGGGCGCTTGCTGGGAAGCCGCAAAGTCGAGCATCGGCTGGTTGAGATCGGTCACGACATAGCTGGCGCCAGGCGATAGTTTTGGCGCCAATGCGCGGGTGACGACCCCGGTGCCTGCAGCGACCTCAAGGACGGCGCCAGGAGACAGGGACGCTGCCCGTCGTGCCATATCCGCGGCGAACGGCTCGAAAATCAACGGCACCATGTAGCGGTCGTAGTTTTCCGGAATCGAGCCGGCAAAGATCTTGTCTGTTTCCAGCATCGCTACCACCCGACATCCGTTTGATGGCGAGCCTACCACACAATCGTCCGGTTTGGGCTCGTTTGACCGGGAGGCAAGAGCTACTGCGCCTCCACGATGCTTACGCCCTCGAATTCTGGAAGCCAGTGCAGGGCCGAGCGGTGCCATTTCTGCTGGGTCGGAACCAGATCCTCGCGTTGCCGCGCAGTCCCCGCCCTGATCCCATAGACCTTCGGGCCGTCGCCAACCGATGTCGCGTAAAGATGCGAACCGCAGTCGCCGCAAAAGGCCTGGGCGCGCTTGGCGCCGCTCGATCCTGTCTTGATATAGACCTTCGGCGTGCCCTTGGTGATCCGGTAGTGATCCTCAGGCGCGGGAACGGTGACACGAAAGGCGGTGCCGGTCAGTTGCTGGCAGTCGGTGCAATGACAGATGGAGGTCTTTTCCGGGTCGACCTCGGCTTCATAAGTGATGGCGCCGCAATAACACCCACCGTCGATTTTCATGGTTGCTCCTCCGAAATCAATCGGATGATCTTAGCGGGACAAGGCGACCGGGCCAACGGTGGACCTCTGGTCCAGCGCTAGAGCTCTAATCCGATGCCGCCTCGACCTGTTTGCGCCGGTGTTCCCAGGTTCCCGTCGTCTGCGGCTTGACGAACAGCCTGGTGATCTCGGGCATTTCCTTCTTCAAGAGCGCCTCCAGGCGCTCGACGCAGGCTTCGATCTCGGGCGCCGTCAGATGGTCCTCGAACTCGATGCTGAGGCCGGCGACGATCTGTTGCGGTCCGAGATGGACGGTGAGCACGCCGTTGGCCCGCTGCACCGCCGGATCCTGCTGGGCGATGGCCAACACTTTTGCCTGCACCTCCGGTGAGGCCGGCTCGCCGATGAGCAGGCCCTTGCTTTCACGCGCGAGGAAAATGGCGGTGGCGCCGAGGATCACCGCAATGCCGATGGAGGCGGCGCCGTCGAGCTCGGGCATGTCGAGGAGCTCTGCCGCCAGGATCCCGGCGAAGGCGACGACAAGGCCGAGAAGGGCGGCGCTGTCCTCGAACAGCACGGTGTAGACGCTCGGATCCTTGCTCGATTGCACGGCCTGCAGCCAGCCTTGCTTGCCCTTCTCACGGCGGAATTCCTTCAGCGCCACATACCAGGAGCTGCCCTCGAACAGGACGGAGAGACCGAGCACGATGTAGTTGATCTTGGGATTGGCGACCGGCTCAGGCGCCATGATGTGGACGACGCCTTCATAGAACGACACGCCGGCGCCGAGCGCAAAGACCAGCAGAGCGACGATGAAACTCCAGAAATACAGCTCGCGGCCATGGCCGAGCGGATGCGTGCGGTCCGGCGGGCGGGCGGCGCGGTGCATGCCGTAGAGCAAAAGGCCGCCATTGCCGGTGTCGACCAGCGAGTGCACGCCTTCCGACAGCATGGCCGAGGAGCCGGTGAAGAAGGCGGCGGCGAATTTGGTCAGCGCTATGGCGAGATTGCCGGCGAGCGCCGCGTAGATGACCGTCTTCGACCCGCCATGCGCTGCCATGCTGTCCCTCCAAGGCACCCAATGTAACGGCCCTGCGACCGAAGCTCCACGGGCATCACAACGCGCCAGACGCCCGGTCGTTCAGGTTTTTGAAGGCAAGCTGGCGGAAAACTACTCGATGATCTCGTCCGTCCACACCTTGAAACCGGCCAGCGTGCCCGGTCCGAAAATATGGGTCAGCGGGACGTCGGCGGCATCGCGGCCGGAGGCGATCAGGATGCGGCCGATGCGCGGGGAATTGTTGCGCGGATCGAAGACATGCCAGCGGCCGCCGAGATAGACCTCCATCCAGGCAGCAAAATCCATGCTCGCCCAGGGCTTCGGCAGGCCGATGTCGCTGATGTAGCCGGTGCAGTAGCGGGTCGGGATGTTGAGCGCGCGGCAGAAGGTGACGGCGAGATGGGCAAAGTCGCGGCACACACCGCTTTGCTCGCGATAGGCTTCGGCAGCGGTGCGCGTCGGCCGCGCATTGCCGTAGCTGAAGACGATATGGTTGTGGACGAAGTCGCAGACCGCCTGGACGCGCGCAATGCCAAGCGGCGTGTGGCCGAACAGCCGCCAGGCCTCGCTGGCCAGCAGATCGCTCTCGCAAAAGCGGCTAGGCAACAGGAACAGCAGCGTGTCCGACGGCAGGTCGCGCACCTCGTGCTGCCAAGCCATCAGGTCGCCCATCTCGAAGGTGCCGGGGTCGCGGATCACGGAGTCGGTGCCGAAGGTGAAGCGGCCGGGCGGGGCGACGAAGCGGTTGCACCAATTGCCGAAACTGTCGCGATAGCTCTGGATCGGCACCGGCGGGTTGGAGGTGAGGAAATCCGGACGCTCGAGATCGGAGGCTCTGGAATAGTGAACGTTGAGCATCGCGATCAGCGGCGTTTCCTGCGGAAAATCGAAGCTCATCTCGCAGCCGATGTGGATTCGCATCTGTGTCCTGACCGGCCTGCCTGATCATCGCCCGGCAGGAAGCGCGGCCTGATGCTGCAGTGCGAAGACAACCATGGCACGGACCGGCATGGTTTACGAGCAAATTAGAAACCGGTTGAAAGCGGCCCGCCGGCGCCGGCGACAGGCGCCAGCCCCCTTGCAGTCCGGCGTTTCTCTTGTTTCACTTGGCGTCCCAGCAATTGGAGGACCGAATCATGGCTAAAGGTGCGATGAAGGCGGGCAAGGAAGCCCGCAAGCCGAAGAAGGACGCCAAGAAGCCCGCCGCGGCTCCGGCGCTCAAGGCGCCGCCCGTCAAGGCTATAAGGCTCAAGGACAAGTAAGCCTGCCTTGGATCGTTGAGATCTTGGGGCCGTTGATCTCCGGCAATCCGTTTCGGCGCAGATTTTGACACCGGCGGCATCGACAATGCTGCCGGTGTTTTGTTGATCGGGCAGGCGAAGCCGCCTATATCGAAGCCGCGAGGACGACCTCGCGCCTTCCCCGAAAAACCGGCCGGGACGACCCGCCATCCCTACGGAATGGAGTGCATCCCGATGTCGTGGATTTTTCTGTTTTTCGCCGGCCTGTTCGAGATCGGCTGGGCGATCGGCCTCAAATACACCGACGGCTTCTCGAAGCCGCTGCCGACGGTGCTCACCGTCGCCTCGATGATCATCAGCCTGGGGCTGCTCGGCCTGGCGCTGAAGACGCTGCCGGTCGGCACGGCCTATGCGGTATGGACCGGCATCGGCACGGTCGGCACGGCGCTGCTCGGTATCTGGCTGCTGGGCGAGCCGGCAACCGCGATCCGGCTCGGCTGCATCGCGCTCATCGTCTGCGGCATTATGGGGCTGAAGCTCGCCGCCTAAAGCAGTTCACCGGCGCACAAATACGTTCAGGGCCGCTGGAAGGCGACCCTGATGTCCGATCGTTTCGATCGAAGCGTTAGCGGGCGGAGAAGCCCGGAGGCGTCCTGCCGGTGCGCTGCTTGCGCGCCGCATAGCGTGCGTCGCGCTTGGCCTTGCGTTCGGCTTCGTCGGCCAGCAAACGAGCAATGCGCTCGTTCTCTTCGGCTTCCTTGATCTTCGCTTCAGCCTGCGCTGCCTCTTCGGCCGCAATACGCGCCGCTTCGGCTGCTGCCTCGCGCTCGGCCTTCTCGACCGCTTCGCGTGCCAGCTTTTCCTGCTTCAGCCTTGCCTTCTCGGCCTCGCGAACTTCGCGCGCCTCGAGGATCGCCTTGCGTTCGGCCTGTCTGGCCAACACTGCAGGATCATCTGCCGCCGGCTTTGACTTGAAGCGCTCCAGAAGCGCCTTCTTTGCCTCGTTCGCGGCATTGCGCCGCTCGAAAATGTCTTTTTCCCTGTAGATAGCCAAGTCCACTTCCCTGAAGTCAATTCGCGACGCTTACATACGCGCGAAAACCGAGAGTTCAAGCGCCAAAACGGTATGCCAGCCATGAAATTCTATGCTGTTGCAGCCGGGAGACGCGCTTTTGCTGACCAAAGCCGACAGAAGCTGGCCAAAACCGACATGCACTGTTCACCATCCGCCCCTCTGGCGGCGAGGCGGTTCGGTCGCTACCTCTAGCCGTAAATCAGAACATTTGGATGACAGATCATGGAACTCGGTCTCTACACTTTTGCCGATGTCAGCCCGGAGCCCGGCCCAGGTGCTGTCGGCCCGCATGAGCGGCTGCGCAACCTGATCGAGGAGATAGAGCTGGCCGACCAGGTCGGCCTCGATGTCTTTGGTCTCGGCGAACATCACCGCCCCGACTATGCCGCATCCGCACCGGTGGTGGCGCTGGCCGCCGCCGCCGAACGCACCAAGCGCATCAAGCTGACTAGCGCGGTCACTGTGCTCTCTTCCGACGATCCGGTGCGCGTCTTCCAGCAGTTCGCAACGCTCGATCTGTTGTCGGGCGGCCGGGCCGAGATCATGGCCGGGCGCGGCTCGTTCATCGAATCCTTCCCGCTGTTCGGCTACAATCTCGAAGACTATGACGAGCTGTTCGCCGAAAAGCTCGACCTGCTCCTGGCCATACGCGACAGCGTGAAAGTCACCTGGTCCGGCAATCTGCGCGCGGCGATCAACGATCGCGGCGTCTATCCGCGGCCGCTGCAGGACAAATTGCCGATCTGGATCGCCATTGGCGGAACGCCGCAGTCAGCGGCTCGAGCCGGCGTGCTCGGCCTGCCGCTGGCGCTGGCCATCATCGGCGGCGAGCCGGCGCGCTTCGCGCCGCTGTTCGACATTTATCGCGAGGCTGCCAAGCGTGCCGGCACAGACCCCACGGGGCTCGCCACCAGCATCAATGTGCACGGCTTCATCGCCGAGACCACCGAGCAGGCGGCCGACGATTTCTACGGGCCGCAGGCCGAAGTGATGAACCGCATCGGCCGCGAGCGCGGCTGGGGGCCGACGTCGCGGGCGCATTTCGACCAGTCGCGCGGCCCGAACGGCGCGCTGTTCGTCGGCAATCCTGAACAAGTGGCGGAAAAGATCGTCGCCCAGCACAAGATCTTCAACAACGACCGCTTCCTGCTGCAGATGGCGATCGGCACAATGCCGCACGCCAAGATTATGAAGGCGATCGAACTCTACGGCACCAAGGTGGCGCCGATCGTGCGCAAGGAAACGGCGAAGGCGGCTGCGATTACCGCACCGGCCGCCTGACCGACAGGCTGGCGGCTTGTCATTAGAGCGTTTCACCGTTTCTCGGAAACGGCGAATCGCTCTATCTCTTTGTTTTTACGCAATTCCGGACGGAAAACCGCTCACACTTTTCCTGGAATTGCTCTTGCCGGCGGCCGCCATCATCTCGGCATGATGGGCTTCTGTCGCTTCGTCGGCCGGGAACATGCACTCGATGCGCAGTTCCTGGGCGGCGACGGTCTGGGGCGTGCCGACCGTGGTGACCATTGAAAAGTAGTTGAGCACCCGGTCTCCCCTGACAAAGCTGAGCGGGATCGTCGGCATGAAGCCGATCGCCACCGGGTTTTTCCATTCACCTTTCACGTCGGGATAGGCGAGCAGTTCTGCCAGCAAAGCCTTTGTCCTGTCGTCGACGACGCGACCGATGGATTCGCGGTAGACACGCTCGAACAAACTCCTCGCAACATCGGGCCAATTGGCCACGAACGGGCGCATGCCCAAGGGATCGAACATCAGGTGTAAAATGTTGCGCGGTCCCTGGCGGGCGTCCATGTCGATGAAACAGCCAAAGAAGCGCGGTGCTGACTCGTTGGTCATGAGCACGTTCCAGTATCGATCCATGACCACGGCTGGAAACGGCTCGTGCTGTCGCAGCATACGCTTCAAGGCATTGGTCACGCTGGTCATCTCAGCGGAGTCCCACGGGCTCTCGGAAAACATCGGCGCGTAGCCTGCGGCCAGCAGCAAAGTGTTGCGGTCGCGCAAGGGGATATCGAGCGCCTGGGCAATGGTCATCAAGGTCTGGCGGCCGGGAACGCTGCGGCCGCTTTCGACAAAACTGATCTGCCTTTGCGAAATGCCGGTATCGAGCGACAGGTCGAGCTGGCTTCGTCCGCGCAGATCGCGCCAGTGGCGCAAGAGCACGCCCAGATTCGGTGTGATGTTCGGCCTGAGACTAGACGATGTCATTGATCATGTCCTCGCATCCCGACTGACCATACGCGGCGACCTGCCCGCGGTGCCCGACATCGCATGGATGGCATCCCGCCAATCCATGCAATGTCGATCGGCGCAATGTCGATCGGCTCAGGCCGCTTTTGCCAAAGCTGGCGACCAGGCCTGCGGCTGGAAACGTTCCTCGATCGGCGTGCCAGCCAGATTGGTGGTGGTTGCCGCCATGGTGGAAACGCCTATTCCGGCTACCACTTCCAGGATCTGGGCCTTCGAGTAGCCCGCCGACGTGAACGCGTCGATATCTTCATCCGTCACGTTGCCCTTGTTCTCGATCAGCGCCTTTGTCAGCACCGAGAGTGCCGCATATCTAGGATCTTTCGGCAACCTGCCTTCACGGATCGCCTTGACCTCGCTTTCGTCGATGCCGTCCTCGATGGCGAACGTCGAGTGCGCCGCAACGGTCCAGGGGCATTTGATCGTGACGGCGTTCGTCAGCAGCAGGACCTGCTTTTCGATCTCGTCGAAACTCCCAGCGTGGAAACTGCTGAAGTTGCCGACGAAGCCATTGAGAAGAACCGGATTGTTCGCCATCGTTGCCAAAGCGTTCGGAAGGTAGCCAAATCTCTCTTGCAACGCCTTCAGCGCAGGCTTGGATTTTTCCGGCGCCGACTCGGTTGTCTGAAGGTTGAACCTTTGCATCGTATTATCCTCTTCCAAGATCAGTTCTGACCGTCGCTTGCCTCTGGCATTGCGAAGGCCTGCCCGTAGTAGGCCTGCCGAGGGCGTGGTCTCAATTACACGCCATGTAATATTTCATTTCGTGCGCCAGGGCCGTTGCACCAGACTTGTTGGCTGGCTGCCGATGGACCAAAGCCGGCTCATGGAACCTTGCCCGGCACTCCGCGTTTGGGGACAGCAGGCAGCCACGCGTCTGATGGCGCTTGGCTGACTGGGTGAGGGGGTAACCATGAAAACCGAACCCGCTGCTCCGGGCGCCGGCACAGCCATATCGGACGACCCGCGAGTCGTCGCGCGCGCCGACACGCATCTGATGCGTTCGTTGCTGATCGGCATTTTCATCCTGATGGCCATCTACGCGCTCTATTTCGCTCGCGCCTTCTTCATGCCGGTCATCCTCGCCTTCCTGCTGACACTGACGTTGACGCCGATCGTGCGCTTCCTGCGCAAGCACGGCGTGCCCGAAGTGGTGTCGGCGACGCTGCTGGTGGTGCTTTCTGTCTGTTTCTTTGCCACTGCCGGCTATCTGCTCAGCGGTCCGGTCATCGACCTTGTCAACAACACCTCCTCGATCGGCCAGCAGCTGAGCGAGCGGATGGCGCAGTTCCGCCGCCCGTTCGAAAGGATGATGCAGATCGCGCATCAGCTGGAAGGGCTGACCGAAACCTCGCAGGAACCCGACGTCCAGAAGGTTACGGTGGCGCAGACCGGCATGCTGTCGTCGGCCGCGGACAACATCCTGTCGGCCGGCACCTCGATCACCATCATCTTTGTTTTGTCGCTGTTCCTGCTGGCGTCCGGCACGATGTTTTACGAAAAGATCATCCAGTCCTTCGCCAGGCTCAGCGAAAAGAAGCGGGCGCTGCGGGTCGTCTATGACGTCGAGCGCGAAATCTCGCACTATCTGCTCACCGTCGCCGTCATCAATGCCGGCCTCGGCACGGCGATCGGCCTCGGCCTGTGGGGGCTCGGCATGCCCAACCCGCTGGTCTGGGGAGCAATGGCGGCGCTGCTCAATTTCCTGCCCTATGTCGGCGCGCTGATCACCATCGTGCTCGTCACCGTCATTGCGCTGATCAGCTTCGATTCGATCTCCTACGCGCTGCTGGCGCCGGCCTTCGTGCTGTTGTGCGACATCGTCGAAGGCCAGTTCGTGACGCCGATGGTGGTCGGCCGGCGCCTCGAGATCAACGCCGTGGCGATCTTCATCGCCATCGCCTTCTGGTCCTGGCTGTGGGGCTTTGTCGGCGCGCTGATGGCGGTGCCGCTGCTGGTCGTCGTCAAGGTGTTCTGCGATCACTTCGAAGGCCTCAGCCCTGTCGGCAACTTCCTCGCCGCACAGCAGACGGTGGTGGTGGAAGAGGACACGGTCGAGGAGACCGGCAAGGCCAAGGCATAGAAGCCGGTATTCGATTGCCGCCTGTTGTTTGTCGTCTTCGGATCGAGTGCCTATATCGAGCCGGTCAAGCCGGACCCTGCCATGACCGATGCCTCCTTCGACCTCGATGCCTATTTCGCCCGGATCGGCTATCGCGGTCCGCTCGATGCGTCGCTCGATACGCTGACGGCGTTGCATCGTCAGCACCCGCAAGCGGTCCCGTTCGACAATGTCGACACGTTGCTGGGCACGCCGGTAAGGCTCGACCTCGCATCGCTGCAAGACAAGATGGTGGCGAACCGCCGGGGCGGCTACTGTTTCGAGCACAATCTGCTCTTCATGCATGCGCTGAAAGCGGTGGGCTTTGCAGTCAGCGGGCTTGCCGCGCGCGTTCTCTGGAGCCAGCCGGCCGACACTGTTACCGCACGCACGCATATGCTGCTCAGGGTCGAGATCGATGGCCGGACCTATCTTGCCGATACCGGCTTCGGCGGCCTGACGCTGACAGCGCCGCTGCTGCTTGAGCCTGGACCGGCGCAGAAGACGCCGCATGAGGACTTCCGCATCGTCCCTGCCGACAGCGACCTTATCTTGCAGGCCGAACTCGGCGGCGACTGGCGCTCGCTTTACCGTTTCGACCTGCAGCCGGCCTATGAGGTCGATTACGCCGTCGCCAATCACTACGTGTCGACTTACCCCAACTCGCACTTTCTGTCTTCCGTCATCGCGGCGCGCGCTCTGCCCGACCGGCGCTACGCGCTGCGCAACGCCAGGCTGTCGACACACCATGTCGGCGGCCGGAGCGAGCAATACGAGATCGCCACGGCAACCGAACTCGCCGACATTCTGGAAGGCCAGCTCGACATCATCCTCCCCGACCGCGCCGCCTTCGAGACCAAGGTCCGGCAGTTGAACATCGTAAAGGCTTGAGGCCCATGACCGCTCTTTCCGTACTCGACCTGTCGCCGATCGTCGAAGGCAGCAACGCCTCGCAATCGCTGGCCAATTCACTCGACCTTGCCCGCCATGCCGAGCGGCTCGGCTACAAGCGCTACTGGCTGGCCGAACACCACAACATGCCGGGCATCGCCAGCGCGGCGACCGCGGTCGTCATCGCCCATGTCGCCGGCGGCACCAAGACGATCCGCGTCGGCGCCGGCGGCATCATGCTGCCCAACCATGCGCCGCTGGTGATCGCAGAGCAGTTCGGCACGCTGGCGGCACTGCATCCCGGCCGCATCGATCTCGGCCTCGGCCGCGCCCCCGGCACCGACATGGGCACGGCGCGCGCGCTGCGCCGCAACCTCGAGGCATCGGACAATTTCCCCCAGGATGTCGTCGAGCTGATGGGCTATTTCCAGCCGGCCGAAGAGGGCCAGCGCATCCACGCCGTGCCCGGCGAAGGCCAGACGGTGCCGGTCTGGATCCTCGGCTCCAGCCTCTATGGCGCGCAGCTCGCCGCCATGCTTGGCCTGCCCTATGCCTTCGCTTCGCATTTCGCGCCGGCCGAGCTCGACCATGCGCTGGAGATCTACCGGTCGCGCTTCCAGCCGTCCGAACAGCTGGACAAGCCCTATGTCATGCTCGGCCTCAACGTCTTTGCAGCACCTACCGACGCCGAGGCAAAACTGCTGTTCACCTCGCTGCAGCAGGCCTTCGTCAATCTGCGCACCGGACGGCCTGGCCGCCTGCCGCCGCCCGTCGATGGCTATGACCAGACGCTGGAGCCGATGGCCAAAACCATGCTCGGTCAGGCGTTGTCCTGCGCCGTCGTCGGTTCGCCCGAAACCGTTCGGCAAGGCATCGACGCCTTCGTGCGCCGCACCGGCGCAGACGAGCTGATGGTGACCGCACAGATCTTCGACCATGCGGCACGGGTGCGTTCGTTCGAGATCCTCGCCGAGGCGCATAAATCGCTGTCGCAGGCCGCGTGAACCGCTTTTGCCTGACATGTGCGTCTGCTAAGGGCAGGCGCTTTCCTCAGCCAAGAGCCCTGCCGTGACCCATGACCTAGACCTGCGCATGCAATTTGCCATCGACCTGGCGCGCCGCGCCGGCGAACTCGGGCTGAAGTATTTTCGCGATCTCGAAAACCTGACCATCGAAAGCAAGGGCCATCAGGACCTGGTTTCCGATGGCGATCGCGAGGTGGAACTGTTCATTCGCGCGGCAATCGCCGCCGCCTATCCTAGGGATGGCATCGTCGGCGAAGAGCATGCCGCGGTTGCCGGGTCGACCGGTCATGTCTGGGTCATCGACCCGATCGACGGCACGGCTAATTTCGTTCGCGGCATCCCGGCTTGGTGCRTGGTCATCGCCTGCGCCAAAGACGGCGAGGCGGTCGTCGGCGTCATCCACGAACCGTCGACCGGCGAGACTTTCCACGGCCGCCGCGGCGGCGGCGCCTTCGTCAATGGCAGGCCGATCAAGGCCAGCACCGGTGCCGGTCTTGGCGAAGGATCTGTCGGGACCGGGCTGTCGAACCGCGCCGAAACCAGCCATGTCGCCGTGCTCGTTGGCCTGATCATGGCGGAAGGCGGCGTCTTCTTCCGCAATGCATCGGGCGCGCTGATGCTGGCCTATGCGGCCTCCGGCCGGCTGCTCGGCTATGTCGAGGAACACATGAACGCCTGGGATTGCCTGGCCGGCATGCTTCTGGTGGAAGAGGCTGGCGGCACGGTGCTGAAACCCGACCCCAAGACGGTGCTTGCCCACGGCACGCAGGTGATTGCCGGCGGTGTCAATGTCTTTCCCAAGCTGCAGGCGCTGTGCGCGCAGGCCTTCGGACCCGCGCCTGCCGGTATTGCGTAGGGCCAAGCTACTTGTTCAACGCATAGGCTGTGGGTTAAAAGCGGACAGGCATTCAGGCGGATGCTTTGTTGCCGGTAGCGGCAATTCCATCGGTTCAAGGGCTTGCCGATGAACATGCATAACACCGTCCGGGCAGACCGAACCGCCCCAGACCGAACCGCCTTGGGCAGCGGGCCGGCGCAGGCGATTGCCGGCATCTTTGCGCAAGAATTGCAGCTGGC
Source organism: Mesorhizobium sp. P2_B11 (assembly GCF_056404855.1). Taxonomy (NCBI): domain Bacteria; kingdom Pseudomonadati; phylum Pseudomonadota; class Alphaproteobacteria; order Hyphomicrobiales; family Phyllobacteriaceae; genus Mesorhizobium; species Mesorhizobium sp. P2_B11. The sequence goes on along the minus strand of NZ_JBFUDF010000010.1, from coordinate 127,390 downwards.
CTCGGTCGGCCTCGACGACAATTTCTTCGATCTGGGTGGCGATTCGCTGGCGGCCGAAACCCTTGTCCTTGCGGTGCAGAGCCGGTTCGGCGTGAAGCTGCAGACCTCGGTGCTGCTGGAAGCGCCGACGCCGCGCGAATTCGGCCGGCTGATCGCATTGCAGTTGCCCGAGCATCCGGCGCGGCGGCTGGCGGTGCAGGTTTCCGGCAGCCACGGCCAGGAGCCGATCGCCATGATCCATGGCATTTCCGGTTCGGCGCTGTTTGCCAACCGTTTCGGCAAGGCGCTGAAGCAGCGCTATTCCATCATCGCCGTGCGCGGCATGGGGCTTGAGCCTGGCGAGACGCCCTATGACAGCGTCGAGGAAATCAGCGCCAATTATTTCGACGGCTTGAGTTCGGCCACCGGCCAGCACCCGCGCGTCATCGGCGGCATCTGCCTCGGCGGGCTGCTGGCGATCGAGGTCGGGCGGCTGACGCATGAAGCGACCGGCGAGCGACCGGCCTTGCTGCTGATCGATCCGCCGCCGCTCGGCTCGGCCTGGCTGAAGCCGATGGCCGACAACCGCATGACCGCGCAAAGACGGCGGCAGATCACCCGCAAGGTCGTCTACTGGCGGGCGTTGCGCGATGGTCTTGCGGCGGTCGGGCTTGGGCAGTCCAAGCTCGGGCGCCATACCAGGCAGAAGGCCTTCAAGAGCATGCTGGTGCGTGCTGCCGCGGGTTTTTCGCCGTCTTCCTACCCGTGCGACATGCTGGTCATCGCCAGCTCCGAATGGAGCGCCACCACGGTCGAGCAATACAAGGACTGGGCGAGCGAGAACACGCGGGTGGAAACGGTCGTCATGCCGGGCACGCATGACAAGTTCCGCGCCGCCAACGTGGACGCGATCGACGCCGCCATCATCGCCTTCCTCGACGCCAGGCGCGCGCCGGCCGCAATGCCGGTCCGCTAGATGGGTTTTGGCCGCGACGTCCTGGCTGCCTTCGCCGGCCATGGCGACCGCGTGGCCATGGTCAGTGGTCGTGACCAGATCACCTACGCGCAAGCCCTGACCCAGATCGACCATCTCGCCGCCAATTTCAGCGCGCTCGGTATCCGCTCCGGCGATCGCGTCGGCCTGGCCATGATCGGCAACATTGATGTCGTGCTGTCGATCCTGGCCTGCTGGAAGCTCGGCGCCACGGTTTCGATTGCCGACTTTCGTGCGCCGCGTAGCCAGCGGGCGCAGTTTGCGCGCGACTTCGTGCTGACGCTGATCCTCGAAAGCCGCAGTCCGCCAGGTGAGGATGTCTATCCCGGCGTGCTTTTCCAGGACGACTGGAAGCACAGCTCGTCTGCGCCCCTTGCGGGAGACGGCGGCGACGACAGCAATCCGGCGTTCCTGATGTTCTCGTCGGGCACGACCGGCGATCCAAAAGGCTATCTGCAGTCGCATGAGGCGCTTGCCGGACGCGTGACGTCGCACCGGCGCGGGCTGAACGGGACGGTTATGCGCCTTTTGACCCCGATGGTGATGTCCTATTCGGCGACGCGCCACCAGGTGTTCAGCTATCTGCGCTATGGCGGGACGATCAACTTCTTTCCGCCGCTGTTCACGCCCTCGGAGCTGATCGAGGGCCTGCTGTCGTTCCAGGCCACCGGATCGGCATTGCCGCCGCCGGTGATTACGCGGCTGGTGCGCGAAGTGGGCGAACGCTCGACCCGGCTGCTGCCAGACCTGGCGGTGCTCTTCAGCATCGGCGGACCGGCGACGGTCGAAGACAAGCTGGCCGCTTACCGCAACCTTTCGCCGGGATATCGCATCAATTATGCGTCGAGCCTGACCGGCGGCATCACCACGCTGTCGGGCGCCGATGTGCTGGCCAAGCCCAGCACCGCCGGGCGCCCGTTTGCCGATGTGCGTGTCGAAATTCTCGATGCGGACGGGCGTGTGCTCGGCAAGGGCGAGAGCGGACTGATCAAGGCCTGGACGTCGACCATGGTTTCAGCGGTGGTGTCGGCAGGCAACAAACCGTTCGTCGACCCCAAGGTGATGGGTGCAGGCTGGGGCATTCCCGGCGACATCGGCTTCCTCGACGATGACGGCTTCCTGACCATTGTCGACCGCGAGGCCGACATGATCGTGCGTGGCGGCGTCAATGTCGCGCCGCAGGAACTGGAGAAGCTGATCCGCGCCCATCCCAAGGTCAGGGATGTCGCGGTCGCCGGCTTTCCCGATGCGACGATGGGCCAGGAGATCGCCGCCTTCATCGTCGCCGACCAGGGCAGCGTGGCCGAATTCGAGGCCTTCCTGCGCGCCAACATCTCGCCCGACCGGCGGCCGCGCGAGGTCAGGCTGGTGAGGTCGCTGCCCTACAGCGACAATGGCAAGCTGCTGCGTCGCCGCCTTGTCGAAACCCTGTCGCCGGCCAGGTCGTAGCCTCTTACTTCAACAGGTTACTTCAGGAGATTTCTGGCGGCCTCGAACACCGCCGGGTCTGCCTTGAGCTCCTGCGCTACCTGAGTGGCTATCTCCTCGCCCGGCGTGATGTCGACGGTGATGCCGCCCATTTTGGCGGCATCGGCCAGGAAATCCGGATCGCTGCTCATGTCGACATAGGCTTTGCGCAGAGCGTCGAGCGTGTCGCGCGGAATGCCGGGCGGCGCCATCAAAGGCAAATAGAAGCCACGCGAGAACTCGATGAACTGGGCCGCCTGGCGCGTCAGCGGATCCTTTATCTGCTCGGAGAAACGCGGAAGCGTTGGCACTGCTGCGACTTTGCCCGGGCCGATCGTGCCGAGGATGTTGAACTGGTCGAGCTTGTCGGCAATGCCGTAGTAAGGCAGTGCGCAGAGGCCGGCGACCTCGCCGCGCTGGCTGGCGACGAGGATGTCGGCTGAGCCCTCAAAGCCGGTCACGATGCCGAACTTCGCTCCGAGGCCGTTCTTCACCAGCGCCGCGGCGATGTAGCTCAGGCTGTTCTTGCCGGAGGCGCCGATCAGGAACTCCTGGGCCAGGAATTTTTCCACCGTGTCGATGCCGGACGCCTTGCTGGTGACGCACAGGCAAGGTTCGGACGACAGCGCCCCGATCCATTGCATGGTGAGCGGATCGAAATTGGCGTTGGCCGGATCGAATGTCGGCGCGAAGGGCATGGCCTCACTGACCGAAGCGATGACGCTGCCGTCGGCGGGCTCGCTGCCCAGCATCATCTTGGTCAGCTTGAGACTGCCGCCGCCGGGAACGTTCTGGACAATGATATCGGGGTGGCCAGGCAGGAAGCGGCCGAGATGGCGCGCGATGAGGCGCGACGACAGATCGTAGTTGCCACCCGCGCCATAGCCGACCTTGATGGTGACCGTCTTGAACTCAACGGCTTGCGCTGCCGCCAAACCGGCGAGCATCCAGACCAAGCCAAGCAGAAAAACGCGCGGCAGCCGCGCAACCGTCGGACAGGTCATGTCGCACCCCCAAATAAGCCCGGCGATATCATAGCGGTGGGGAAAGCGATGGGAAGCGCCTGCACGAAATAAGCCTCGCCGGTTCGCCGCCCTGCGCGAGCGGGCTGTCTTTCAACAGGCTTTGAAAAGACCCGCCAGCCAGGGCGCCGGCCAGGGCTGCGACGCCAGCAGATCGAACACAGCATAGATGCAAAGCGTCGTGCCCGCGGCGACAGCCAGCACCGTCTTCGGCGATCGCGATCCGAGCTTCCAGATGCCGCCGGCAACAAAGACGAAGCTGGCGGTGAGGTGGCCGGCCAGCAAAACCAGAAGGGCGAGCACCAGGCAGAGGCCAAGCACGGTGAGATTGCCTTTCAAAGCCGGACCATCGGAGGGCTGCCATTCGCCGGCCGGCGTCATATCGGCTCGGGTGGCGGGGACCGGCTTTCGCCAGCGCAGCACCGTCTGGATGGTGGTCAGAAGGGAAAACAGCGCCAAGAGGCCGGCGGTGATGGCCGGGAAGATGGCGGCCTCGAAGGGAAAATCGAGCAGCGCGGTGACCAAGGCCGCCAGGCCAAGCAGTGTCAATGCGCTGCTGGCGGCGATATCGGGCAACGCCGGCGGCAAGGCGCCGGCATTGCCGCGAGCCTTGATCCAGGACACGGTCTGCCTGACCACGCCGGCAATGGCGAGGCCAAGCAGGATCAGCACCAGCGGCTGTTTCAACCATGCCCAGCCGGAAATCTGGTAGGCGAGGAAGAAGTAGTTTTCGAGGCTGGGGCCGAGCACGAAGCCGAGCGAAAAGGCCGAGCGCGGCCAGTTGAGCTCCTTCATTCCCATGCCGACCGCGCCGACCAGCATCACCAGCAGGAAGTCGAAGGCACTCATATTGGTCTGGTAGGCGCCGACGACGATAAAGGTGACCACCAGCGGCACCAGGATCGCTGCCGACACTTGCGCGATGCGCGCCAGTTGCCTGGTCAACAGCAGGCAGGTGACGGCCCCGAAGATGTTGGCGACGGCGATCGACAGCACCATCGAAACGGTGATCGCGGCGTTCTTGCCGAGCATGTCGGGCCCGGGGACAAGGCCGTGGATGACAAAGGCGCCGAGCAGGATGCTCATCGAAGCCGACCCCGGCACGCCGAAGGCGATGGTCGGGATGAGCGAACCGCCCTCCTTGGCGTTGTTGGCGCTTTCCGGCGCAATGACGCCGCGCACATTGCCCTGGCCGAATTTCGGCCCCGAACCCGGCCGGCGCGAGGCATGGCCGTAGGCGATCCAGTCGAGCACGGCGATGCCGATGCCGGGCACGGCGCCGAGCAGCGAGCCGATGGCGCTGCAGCGCAGCACCAGCGGCCATTCGCGCAGCGTGTCCCTGATGCCTTGCCACATGCCGGCATAGGTCGGCCGCTCGGCGTTGCCCTGGATGGAGCCGCGCATGAGCAGCGAGGCGAGTTCGGGCAGGCCGAACAGGCCGAGGAAGACCAGCGAGATCGGCAAGCCGTCCCAAAGGTAGATCTGGCCGAAACTCCAGCGCTCGATGCCGGCAATGCTGTCGATGCCGATGAACGAGGCGAGCATGCCGAGCATCGCCGCCGCCAACCCCTTCAGCGGCTGGCTGCCGGCGAGGATGGCAACGATGGACAGGCCGAAGGCGCAGATGGCGAAGAAATCCGGCGTCTTGAGGTAGAGCACCAGCGGGCGCATGACGGGAATTGCCGCCGCCAGCACCAGCGCGCCGAACACGCCGCCGATCATCGAGGCCGAGTAGGAAGCGCCGAAGGCGCGCGCCGCTTCGCCCTTCTTGGCCATGGCATGGCCGTCAAGCACGGTCGCCGCAGCGCCGACCGAACCCGGAACGCCGAACAGGATCGCCGGAATGGTGTCGGAAGTGGTGGTGACCGAGCCCATGCCAAGCAGCAACGCGAAGGCGGCGTAGGGATCCATATTGTAGGTCATCGGGATCAGCAGGGCCATCGCGAACAGGCCGCCAATGCCCGGCACGACGCCGACGACGAGCCCTGCGAACACGCCGGTGACCAGCATGAGCATGCGGAAGGGCTGCGCCATCTCCGCAATGGCGCTGAGGATCAAATCCACTGGCGGCCTATTTTACAAGTTCCCGGGCGGCGGCGAAGACCGCAGGTGTGGTTTTCAATTGTCGGGCGACCAGCTGGCTGATCGCCTCGCCAGAGGTCGGCTTGACGGTGAGGTCGCCAAGCTTTTTGGCGTCGGCGAGAAAATCCGGGTCCGCGGCCATCTCCGTATAGGCCTTGCGCAGCGCGTCGACGGTCTCTTTCGGCGTTCCCGGCGGGGCAACCAGCGGATGGTGGATGTGCAGCGCCGATTCGATGAGGTCGGCGGCCTGGCGCGCCGTCGGGTCGACGATGCTTTCGGTAAGGCGCGGCACGCTGCCGCCCTGTCCGAACATGCCGATGATGTTGATCGCATCGCGGTCGCTCCTGAGCAAAGAGCTTGAGACCCCGCACATGCCGGCGATTTCGCCGCGCTGCATGGCGAGTTCGATATCGGCGGTTCCCTCAAAGCCGGTGACGATCTTGTAGCTGGCCTTCATGCCGTTTTTGGCGAGAGCGGCGAAAATATAGGTCGTGCTGTTCTTGCCCGTCGCGCCGATCAGAAAATCCGATTGCAGGAACTTTTGCATCGTGTCGATGCCGGAGCGCTTGGTGGTCAGGCAATAGGCCGGATCGTCGACCAGCGAGCCGATCCACTGCAAGGCAAGCGGGTCGAACGTCGCGTTTTCGGGGTCGAGGATGGGGGCGTAGAACATCGCTTCGCTGATCGAGGCGATGACGCTGCCATCGGCCGGTTCGCTGCCGACAAGCATCTTGGTGAGCTTGAGGCTGCCGCCGCCCGGCACATTTTGCACGATGACGGTGGGCTGCCCGGGCAGAAACCGGCCGAGATGACGGGCAATCAACCTCGAAGTCTGGTCGTAGCCGCCGCCCGCGCCATAGCCGACCTTGATGGTGATTGTCTGGAATTCGACCGCATGGGCCGACAGAGTCAGCGTAAATGGCAAGCCGACAGCGACAAAGAGGGCGCGCAATCGCCTGAAAATAAAGCCCATTATCAATTTCCCCAAGGTGTAGCGGCACTATATCTGGCGGGAAAACGATTTGAAGCCGCGCTTTCGTCCACCTTGGCCCATCGGCAGTCCGTTCGGACCGCCAGGCGGCCCATCCGGTGCGACAAGCAGCGCATCGTGGACGCCATGCGCAGAATGCTTGCGCCCGATGCCGGCTGTTCTTATATACGCGCCAAGCCGCCCAGCGCCGGAATGCCGGTTGCCGGGGCGGAATTTCTTGTGAACAGGGGCTTTCGTCGGAACGCCTTACGGGTCCTGAGAGCCTGCTTAGCGGAGAGACTAGAAAAATGGCAAAAGTAATCGGTATCGATCTCGGCACCACCAACTCCTGCATCGCCATCATGGATGGCAAGGAGCCCAAGGTGATCGAGAATGCGGAAGGCGCGCGCACGACGCCTTCCATAGTCGCCATCTCGGGCGACGGCGAACGTCTCGTCGGCCAGCCGGCCAAGCGCCAGGCGGTCACCAATCCTGAAAACACCATCTTCGCGGTCAAGCGCCTGATCGGCCGCCGCTATGACGATCCGGTGACGGAGAAGGACAAGAAGCTTGTCCCCTACAAGATCGTCAAGGGCGACAATGGCGACGCCTGGGTCGAAGCCGGCGGCAAGAAGCAGTCGCCCTCGCAGATCTCGGCCATGATCCTGCAGAAGATGAAGGAAACGGCGGAAGCCTATCTCGGCGAGAAGGTCGAGAAGGCGGTCATCACCGTTCCGGCCTATTTCAACGACGCCCAGCGCCAGGCCACCAAGGACGCCGGCAAGATCGCCGGCCTGGAAGTGCTGCGCATCATCAACGAGCCGACGGCGGCAGCCCTTGCCTACGGCCTCGACAAGAAGGATGGCAAGACCATTGCCGTCTATGACCTTGGCGGCGGCACGTTCGACATTTCGGTGCTCGAGATCGGCGACGGCGTGTTCGAGGTGAAGTCGACCAATGGCGACACCTTCCTCGGCGGCGAAGACTTCGACATGCGCCTGGTCGAGTATCTGGCGGCCGAGTTCAAGAAGGAACAGGGCATCGACCTGAAGAACGACAAGCTGGCCCTGCAGCGCCTCAAGGAGGCGGCTGAAAAGGCCAAAATCGAGCTGTCGTCGACGACGCAGACCGAAATCAACCTGCCCTTCATCACCGCCGACGCGACCGGCCCCAAGCACCTGACGCTGAAGCTGACCCGCGCCAAGTTCGAGCAGCTGGTCGACGATCTCGTCCAGCGCACCATCGAGCCCTGCAAGGCGGCGCTCAAGGATGCCGGCCTGAAGGCGGCCGAGATCGACGAAGTGGTCCTGGTCGGCGGCATGACCCGCATGCCCAAGATCCAGGAGATCGTGAAGCAGTTCTTCGGCAAGGAGCCGCACAAGGGCGTCAACCCGGATGAGGTCGTCGCTTTGGGCGCCGCCATCCAGGCCGGCGTGCTGCAGGGCGACGTCAAGGACGTGCTGCTGCTCGACGTGACGCCGCTTTCGCTCGGCATCGAGACGCTGGGTGGCGTGTTCACCCGCCTGATCGAACGCAACACGACGATCCCGACCAAGAAGAGCCAGGTGTTCTCGACCGCTGAAGACTCACAGTCGGCCGTGACCATCCGCGTCTTCCAGGGCGAGCGTGAAATGGCCGCCGACAACAAGGCGCTCGGCCAGTTCGACCTGGTCGGCATCCCGCCGGCGCCGCGCGGCGTGCCGCAGATCGAGGTCACTTTCGATATCGACGCCAACGGCATCGTCAACGTTTCGGCCAAGGACAAGGGCACCGGCAAGGAGCACCAGATACGCATCCAGGCCTCGGGTGGTCTTTCGGACGCCGACATTGAAAAGATGGTCAAGGACGCCGAAGCCAATGCCGAGACCGACAAGAAGCGTCGCGCCGTGGTCGAGGCCCGCAACCAGGCCGAGGCGCTGGTGCATTCGTCCGAGAAGTCGCTGAAGGAATATGGCGACAAGGTCTCGGAAGCCGAGCGCACGGCGATATCGGATGCAATCGCGGCGCTGAAGACCGCCGCCGAAGGCGACGACGCTGCCGATATCGAGGCCAAGTCGCAGACGCTTGCCGAAGCTTCGATGAAGCTCGGCCAGGCGATGTACGAGGCCTCGCAGAAGGAAGCGGCGGAAGCCGACGCCAAGGCGGATGCCGCCAAGGATAGCGACGTGGTCGACGCCGATTTCGAAGAAATCGACGAAGACGACGACAAGAAGAAGTCGGCCTGAACCGGTTGACGGCAAGATAATGCAGAAAGCCCGGCGCAAAGCCGGGCTTTTTTGCAACCCTCGCTGAAAAAAGTGCGGGTCCTGCCGAAAAAGTCGCCGAAAAACACGGACAAATCCGCGCCGGCCCTAGCATCCGGGCAGCACCGCTCCTAAATCGAGACGACGTGCCGGCAAACGACGCAACATGCATCAAGACGTTGAGCATCCGGACTGCGGGAAAAAATGAAAGCTGATTTCTACGAAACGCTGGGCGTGCAAAAGGGCGCCGACGACAAGGAGCTCAAGAGCGCTTTCCGGAAGCTCGCCATGCAGTTCCATCCCGACCGCAACCCCGGCGATCACTCCTGCGAGCACAAGTTCAAGGAAATCAACGAAGCCTACGAGACGCTGAAGGACCCGCAGAAGCGCGCAGCCTATGACCGTTTCGGTCACGCCGCCTTCGAGCAGGGCGGCATGAATGGCGGCGCGCAAGGCTTTGGTGCCGGCGGCTTCGCCGATATCTTCGAAGACATTTTCGGCGACATGATGGGCGGGCGCCAGCGACGCTCTTCCGGCGGCCGCGAGCGCGGCGCCGACCTGCGCTACAATATGGAAATCACGCTGGAAGAGGCGTTTGCCGGAAAAACCGCGCAGATCCGCGTGCCGGCCTCGATCTCATGCACGGAATGCTCGGGCAGCGGCGCCAAGCCCGGCACCCAGCCGGTGACCTGCTCGATGTGCCATGGCCACGGCAAGGTGCGGGCGACGCAAGGCTTCTTCTCGATCGAGCGCACCTGCCCGCAATGCCAGGGCCGCGGCCAGACGATCAAGGACCCGTGCCCGAAATGCGCCGGCCAGGGCCGCGTCACCGAGGAACGCTCGCTGTCGGTCAACATTCCGGCCGGCATCGAGGACGGCACCCGCATCCGGCTTGCCAACGAGGGCGAAGCCGGCCTGCGCGGCGGGCCATCGGGCGACCTCTATATTTTCCTGGCGGTCAAGCCGCACGAATTCTTCCAGCGCGACGGCGCCGACCTCTATTGCAAGGTGCCGATCTCGATGACGACGGCGGCCCTTGGCGGCTCCTTCGAGGTGACGACGCTGGACGGCAGCCAGACCAAGGTGAAAGTGACCGAAGGGACGCAGAACGGGCGTCAGTTCCGTCTCAAGGGCAAGGGCATGCCGGTGCTGCGCCAGCCCAATGTCGGCGACCTCTACATCCAGACCGCGGTCGAGACGCCGCAGAACCTGACGCGGCGCCAGCGCGAACTGCTGGAAGAGTTCGAGCAGCTGTCGTCAAAAGACAATTCGCCCCAATCGAGCGGCTTTTTCGCCCGCATGAAGGACTTTTTCGAGTCTTTTGGCGAGCGGTGATTGTCTCGTAGGGGGCCGTGGCGGGTGAGCGCGCCCAGGCGCTTCCCGAACGTCATCAACATCTTATGCCAGATCGCGCCTTGCCTTGGACCTGTTAGCTGCTAAGTAGCGTTCGGGGGGTGGCTGAGGAGAACTTGCATGACACGTGGTCCGGGATTGCGGAAGGCGCTGGCGGAAAAGTTCGACGACGAACTCAAATTCTTCAAAGGCTGGATCGACAAGCCGAAGACGGTCGGCTCGATCGTGCCGACAAGCTCCATCACCGCCCGCAAGATGGCTTCCATCGTCAATCCGAAGTCCGGCCTGCCGGTGCTTGAGGTTGGCCCCGGCACAGGCGTCATCACCCGCCAGATCCTTGCCTTGGGTGTGAAGCCCGAAAACCTCTACGCGGTCGAATACTCCACCGATTTCGTGCGCCATCTGCGCCAGCTCTATCCCGGCGTCAACGTCATCGAGGGCGACGCCTTCAATCTCAATGCGACGCTCGGTGACAAGCGGGACATGGTGTTCGACTCCGTCGTCTCAGGCGTGCCGCTGCTCAACTTCCCGGTCGCACAGCGCATCGCCTATATCGAGAGCCTGCTCGACCGCATCCCGGTGGGACGGCCGATCGTGCAGTTGACCTATGGGCCGCTGTCGCCGATCCCGCCCGGCCGCGGCGACTACACGGTCAAGCATTTCGACTTCATCTTCCGCAACATCCCGCCGACGCAGCTGTGGATTTACCGGCGCGAGAAACATTGATTTGAGTTGCCGGCGGCTGTACCTGTCCCGAGACAAGGTTGGCCAATGGCAGTGATTCCGAAAATCCTCGTCTTTGCCGGCTCGCTGCGCAGCGGCGCCTTCAGCGGCAGGACCGCCGATGTGGCGCAGAAGGAGCTGGCCATGCAGGGCGCCGAGGTGACCCGCATTTCGCTGGCCGACTATCCGCTGCCGATCCTGGACGAAGATCTCGAAAAGGAAAAAGGCGTCCCCGACAATGCCGTCAAGCTCGGCCGGCTGATCATCGCGCATGACGGGCTGCTGATTGCGACGCCGGAATACAATGGCTCGATCCCGCCGCTGCTCAAGAACACGATCGACTGGGTAAGCCGGGTGCGCACGGATAGCGGACGCACGTTCAGGCCGTTTGCCGGCAAGGTCGCCGGACTGTGCTCGTCTTCCAACGGACATTTCGCCGGGATACGCTGCATCAACCACCTGCGCGCCGTGCTGGTGCGCTGCCAGATGGAAGTGGTGACGCCGGAATGCTCGGTAGCCGATGGCGGCAGTGCCTTCGACGCCGACGGCAATTTCAGGGATCAGAGACTGAACAAATCGATGGAGCACCTATGCCGCACGCTGATCGAAACCTCGCATATGCTGTCGACCCGGGCATGATCCACGCGACCACAATGCGGGACCGGCTGATCGTCGGCCTCGACGTGCCGACTGTCAGGGAGGCCGAGCAGGCGGTGCGCGAACTCGAGGGCGTCGTCTCATTCTACAAGATCGGCTACCAGCTGGCTTTCGCTGGCGGGCTGGAATTCGCCAGGGAACTGGCCAGCGGCGGCACCAAGATCTTCCTCGACATGAAGCTGCTCGACATCGACCACACGGTGGCCAAGGGCGTCGAGAACATCGTGCGCATGGGCATGACGATGCTCACCATCCACGCCTATCCCAAGGCGATGCGGGCCGCGGTGGAGGCCGCCAAGGGCAGCGATCTCTGCCTGCTGGCGGTCAGCGTGCTGACCTCGATGGACGAGCAGGACGTGATCGACGCCGGTTATGAATACGACCCGCACACGCTGGTGCTGCGGCGCGCCGAACAGGCGCTGCATGCCGGCATGGGCGGCGTCGTCTGCTCGGCCGAGGAGGCGGAAGCGGTGCGCCGTATCGTCGGACCTGACCTGGCCGTGGTGACACCCGGCATCCGGCCCAAGGGCAGCGACCATGGCGACCAGAAACGCGTGGTGACGCCGGCCCAAGCGATCCGCAACGGCTCCAGCCATCTCGTCGTCGGCCGCCCGGTCGTCGCGGCAAGCGACAGGCGCGCGGCGGCGGAAGCCATTCTCGATGAGATGCGCTCGGCATAAACCCAGGAACAATTTTGGAGAAAAAGCATGCCCAAGGGATACTGGATTGCCCGCGTCGAAGTGCGCGATGCTGAAGGCTACAAGGAATATGTCGCCGCCGCCAAACTGGCCTTCGACAATTTCGACCTGAAATTCCTGGCACGCGGCGGACCCTACGAATTCGCCGAGGGCGCCGGGCGCGCCCGCAACGTCATCATCGAGTTTCCGTCGCTTGCCGCAGCACATGATTGCTACCACTCGCCCGAATATCAGCGCGCCGCCGCCATCCGCCAGAAGGTGGCCGACGGCGAAATCGTGCTGGTCGAGGGTATCTGACGCCGAATTCGCCGCTTAGCGTGGCGTTGACAGAACCTGCGCCTGATGGCGGTGCCCGAGCATCTCATAGCCGACCACGCTGACGGCCGGCGCCAGCGTCAGAATGATCAGGCAAACCGCCATGTCGACGCCGGCAAGCACGGCGATGACGGCAAGGGCCAGCATGGCGGCGGTGCCCGCCAGCAGCCAGATGTGCAAGGGATCGAAGCGCCGCACGAGGTAATAATGCAGCGCATAGATCGCGCCCAGGAACACGGCCAGCGGAATGGCGACCGATAGCAAGGTCGCCAGCGGACCGATATGCGCCTTGTGCTCGATGAAATAGGCCGCGACATGCAGCCCGGCGCCGGTGGCGACGATGGCAGCGACGGTCAGCATCTGGCCATAACCCCAGACGAATCCGCGGTTGCGATGCTGGTGCAGCACCGTCGCCGAAGGCAGCATGTAATAGACCCACCACATGCCGAAGGTTAGCCCCATGCCGGCGATACCGACCAGCGCGGCATCGACGTTCCAGCCCTGCTCCTCAACCACGGCCGACAATGTCGCCAGCGTGCCGACCACGCCTTCGCCAAGCGCGATGATGGCGAACAGGCTGTAGCGCTCGGCTACGTGATGCGCATGCCAGGGCGTGCCGCCATCCCTGCGCTCGGCGATCACCGGCCCGGCCATCTCGATGAGCAGCAGGACCGCGCCGAAAGCCAGGCTCGCCTCAAGCGAGAAATCGACCAGGATCTGCACCACCCAGCCGATCTGCGCCACCGCGATGGCAATGGCGTAGGTGGAACAGGCGCCCCGCCGGGCGGGATCCTGCCGCGCCGCGCGCAGCCACTGGAAGATCATGGCGACGCGCATGATGACGTAGCCCAGCACCATGATGGAGTTGTCGAGGTGTTCGCCATGCTCAATGGAGGCAAACAGGCGCGGCAGGCCAATGGCCAGCACCAGCACGCCGATCATCTGCACCATGGTGACGAGGCGGAAAACCCAGTCGTCGGTGTCATAGGCGGAGGAGAACCAGGAAAAGTTGATCCAGGCCCAGCAGATGGCGAAGCTGGCAAAGCCGAAGCCGAGCAGCGCCGCCGCATAGTGGCCCTCGGCCACGCCATGCGCCAGCTGTGACGAGGCAAGGCTGAAGGCGGTGACGAAGGTCAGGTCGAACAGCAGCTCGAGCGGGGTGGCAACACGATGGACCTCATGCGGGTCGCGCCCGGCCATGCGCCGGATGTGATGGTGGAGGGTGCTTGCTGGTGTGCTCATCGCGCGGCCTTGCCTGAGGACTATTCCGCGACACTAAAGGTGAAGCAACAGCGGTCAAGGCGCAGCTGTCGTACCGGTCACCGTGACCGTTCAGATCGTCTTTCCGCTCAGCCGGTTCGCAGCTGTTGCCGCCATCGCATCGGCCAGCGTCATGCCCCATTGCTGCCGGCAATAGGCACGGAAATCGAAGCAGGGCAGGCCGGGGCAGACCTCGAACTCGATGAGGTGGACGTGATCGTTGGCCTCGACCCGGAAATCGATGGAAAACACGTCGCGCAGGCCAAGCCCACTGACCAGCCGCTCGGCGATGCGGCGGATGGTTGCCGCGGCTGCCGGCTGGGTGTCGGCGACCGGCTCCAGCACCGGCTCGCTGTAGAGCCCGGCCGCCTTGGCGGCCTCGCCGGTGTCACCGTAAAGCGCCATTGAGTCGGCCATGGTCTGGAAATCGCCGCCGGAATCAACGAAAACGATGCCGAGCGCTTCCGCGCCGGTGTCCGGCTCAAGGCCGAGGAAACTGGCGCGCACATTGCGACCGGCGACATAGGGCTGGACGACGACATCGTCGCGGTAGGCGGCATAGACACGCCGGCTAAGTTCCAGCGCGTGCTCCAGCTCGTGGCAGTGCGAATCCGGCCAGATGCCGACCTTGGAGCCGAGCCGGTTCGGCTTGACGAACCAGCCGGCGGCTGACGGCGGCGGCTCGGCCAGCCAGCGGCCGTCGCGGGCAAGACCGGCCTGCGGCACCGGCAGGCCAAGTGCGCCGAGCACGGCGCCGGAGCGGAACTTGTCCTGGCAGAGCGCAAACAGCGCATCGTCGGCACCGATGGTTTTAAGCCCATTCAGCCGAGCGAGAGCTGGTGCGGCGGCGCCGCGGAAATAGGCGATGCCGTCGGTCAGCGTCCAGACCAAGGTGGTTTCAGGATCGACTTTCGCCAGAACCGTCGCCGCATCGTCGAGTTCGACCGGCATGAAGGTGAGGCCGCTCTTTTCACAAGCGGCCGCCAGCTGATCGAATTCAGGAGCGATATCGGTCGACTGCGCCAGATAGGACGAGATTTCGAGCGCACGTTCGGCCGGAAAACCATCCGCGATCAGCCAGTCGAGACAGGCCTTTTCCGGCTCGTGGACGAGAATCAGGGTCGGCTTCTTCTGCGGCATGGAATGGAAGGCTCCGGGCGATAGAGGCGGCTAGCTTCGCACGGCCGGCGCGATCGGCTTGCATGAAACCGACCGGCCCGGGCGGTTGCGTGACAACCGTCAACGAAGCACTGGCGCCTCTCAGGCGATCAGTACGCGCGGCTCGAAGCGTCCGTTGACCGGGATGTCGAGCAGGAAGGTCATGCCGGCCTGCGGGTCGAGCTTGCGCTGCTTGTCGTCCTTGCCCTTCCAGGCCGAGGTCACAGCCAGCCGGTCGGCCTTGGCGCCGACAAAGGCCGGGCACGAGGATTGCCCCGCCGGCATGGCAATTTCGCGCAACAATGTGCCATCGGGCGAATAGGCCTTGACCGCCTTGCCGCCCCAGACGGCGTTCCACAGCACACCGTCGCGGTCGACGACGGAGCCATCGACATAGCCTTTCGACTGGCGATGGTCGACGAAGACTTTCGACTCGCCGACCGGCAGACCGGTCGCCGGGTCGCAGGCGACGCGCATCAACAGGCCGGTCGCCGTGTCGGTGTAGTAGGCGATCGAACCGTCTTCAGAAAAACAGATCGAGTTCGACACGGTGATGCCTGTGTAAAGCGTGCGCAACTCGCCTTTGAAGAACCAGTAGATCGAGCCAGCGCCTTTGCCCTCGTCCTTGGCCATTGTGCCGACCCAGAAGGCGCCGCAAGGGTGGACGCGCGAATCGTTGGAGCGCGTCAGCGCGTTGTCGGCCTCGATGGCCGTATGCAATGTCAGCTTGCCGGTCGCGACATCGCGGACCTGCAGGCCGGTCTCGGTGGCGATCAGCTGGCGCTTGTCGTCGATGATGGCGATGGCGCTGGCCATCTGGCCGAGGTCATGGACCTTCAGCGCGCCGGAAGTGACGCCCTGCTCCAGCAACAGCCCGTTGACGATATCGAACCAGAACAGCGCATCGGTGGCGGGATCGTAGCTCGGGCCCTCGCCGAGCTCGCAGATATGGTCGGAAAAGACCGAAACGTTTTCCATCATGCCTCTCCGCCGAATGCCGCATCCCAAGCCGTCACCGCCGCCCTGGCCCGCGTGGCCACCTCGTCGACGCTCATGCCGGGTTTGAACAGGCTGGAGCCAAGGCCGAAAGCAGTTACCCCGGCGGCTTTGTAGCCGGCAAAGTCCTTTTCCGAGACGCCGCCGACGGCCCCGACCACGGTGTCGGCCGGCAGCACGGCGCGCATCGCCGAAATGCCGCCGGCGCCAAGCACGCTTGCCGGGAAGAATTTCAGCGCCGAGGCGCCAAGCCGGATCGCCAGAAACGCTTCCGTGGGGGTGAACACGCCGGGCATCGTCACCATGCCATGATGCATGGCGCGGGCCATCACTTCGGCATCGATGTTGGGGCTGACCAGCAGCCTACCGCCGGCCTGGTGAAGGTTGTCGACATCGGCCGCCGTGAGCACCGTGCCGGCGCCGACCAAGGCGGTCTTCGGCAGAACTTGAACAATCCTGGCGATGGACGAAAACGGCTGGGGCGAGTTGAGCGGCACCTCGATCGCCTCGATGCCGGCATCAAACAGTGCCTGGCCTATGGCGATCGCCTCGGTTGCCTTAAGCCCGCGCAAGATGGCGACGAGGCCGCGCTTCAGCTTCGGGAAAGGGGCTGTCTGGGTCACGCGCTCACTCCATATACTGCGATCATAGTGCGGGAATCATGCCATTTTCCCGCGCCGCCTCGATCAGGCCGGCACGCACCGCCTCGTCGGCGTCGACCACCCGTACTGCAAGCCCGGCCAAGTCGAGCGCCTGCCGGTAAAGCGCCGCAAGCGAACCCGAGGCGACCAGCACGATTGCGGTGGCGCTTTCGCCATAACGGCGGCCCGCCGAAGCGATCTCACCGCCAATCAGCAGACCGGACAGGCAGGCGGCGGCATCGTCGGCCTTGAGGTCCTGCAACAGACCTGCGGCGCGGATCGAAAACAGCCGCGAGGTGACGTCGCCACCCTCGGCCAGCGCCTTGCGGCACCAGTCCTGGAAGAATGGATTGTCCGGGGTCACCGGCTTCGGGCTCTCGCCCAGCGAATGACGCAGGATCGAATGCTGGGCGAGCACCGAGAACAGTTCGCCGGTCGGCCAGGTGCAGAAGCCATCGACCGCGCCATTCTCGACCAGAACCCATTTCGAATGAGTGCCGGGCATGCAGATGAGATGGCGACCGTTAGCCGGCAAACCGGCGCCGGCCAGCTGGGTTTCCTCGCCACGCATCACATCCGGCGCATCGGCCAGCCGCTGCGCCAGGCCAGGCACGATGCGGATGTCACGGCTGACGCCAGGAATGCGGGCGGCGCCCGCGAGGATGGCGCCGATCGGCGCCGATACGGTGACATAGGGCGCCTCCAGCCACCCTTGGCGGGAGCCTGCCATGCCGCAGATGATGACCGGCAACGAAGCCGGCGCGCCGAGCGCCGTCAGATGGCCCTCGAGGATGGTGGCAAAGCCCTTTTGCTGCGCGGTGATCAGGCCGTCATCGCCGCGGCGTTCAGCCAGCACCCCACCCGCCTCGTCGATCAGCCAGACCCGCATACGGGTCGTGCCCCAGTCGACGGCGGCGACGGCCGGCGCTTTGCTTGCCTGGTTTGCCGGGCTCACAGGAACCCCCCGTCGACGATCAGCATTTGTGCCGTCAGCATACGCGAGGCGTCCGAAGCCAGGAACAGCACGGTGCCGACCATGTCGTCGGGCTGCATGACCTGCTTGATGCACTGCTTGGCGACATGGGCGGCAAGCCTCTCCTCCGTGACCCAGAGTTCCCGCTGACGATCGGTGATCACCCAGCCCGGCGCAACAGCGTTGACGCGGATGCCGTCGACGCCAAGCTTGCCGGCGAGGCCCTTGGTCAAGCCCAGTATGCCGGCCTTGGCGGCGGTGTAGGCCGGCATGTCGGGGTGGTTGATGAGATACGAGGTCGAGGTAAAATTGATGATCGAACCGCCGCCGGCCCGCTTCATGCCCGGCGCCACCGCCTGCGCGGTGAAGAAATGCGGGCGCAGATTGATGGCGAGGTTGTTGTCCCAGAACTCGACGGTGACGTCGGCGACATCGTGGCGTTCGTCCCAGGCGGCATTGTTGATCAGCACGGTGACGTCGCCATGCGCCTCCGCCGCCTGGGCAGCAGAGGCGCGTAGCGCCTCGACGTCGCGCAGATCGGTCTTGAGGTAGAGCGGCCGCCGGCCAAGTTCCTTTTCAACGCGGTCGGCGAGCAGCGTGCTTGGGCCATCGGCGACGTCGATGAAGGCGACATGGGCGCCCTGGCGAACAAAACCCTCGGTCAGTGCCGCGCCAATGCCGGAACCGCCGCCGGTGATCAGCACCGAGGCGCCCCTAAGGTCGGCAAAATCCGCCGATGGCATCATATTTTTCTCTCCCGGTCCCGGTCGGCGCGCATCCTAGCCAGCCAAGTCCGGGGGGCAAGGGTGAAAACGGCGATATATTCGGCTTATGTCAGACAAAAGGACGCAAGCCGACGAGCAAAGCCCGCTCGGCGCACGGCAGACCGGAGATCAGATCGCCTTGGCGTAGAGGGCGCCGCGGTAGGAATCGCGGAGATAGCCGAGCGTGGCGTCGGCATCGACCGGCTTGCCGAACAGATAGCCCTGCCCGCCGGCGCAGCCGAACTGGACGAGGCGGTCGGCTTGCGCCTCCTCCTCGATGCCTTCGGCGACAACATCCATGCCGAGCCCCTCGCACATGGCGAGAATGGCGCGGATGATGTGCTCCGACGGACGGTCGTCGAGGATCGAGGAGACGAAGGCGCGGTCGATCTTGAGCTTGTCGAAGTGAAATTCGCGCAAGCGGCCGAGCGAGGACTGGCCGGTGCCGAAATCATCGAGCGAGACGCGGATGCCGACGCGGCGGAGATCCTCGACGATCTTCTCGGCCGAGGCCGGATCGTTCATCAGGCCGGTTTCGGTGATCTCGATCTCGAGCCGGCGCGGATCGAAGCCGGTGCGGTCGAGGATCGACAGTATGTGCAGGCCGGTGTTCTGGTCGACGAGCTGCGAGGGCGACAGGTTGAAGGACAGGAACAGGTCCTTCGGCCAGCTGCGCGCCGCTTCGGTCGCCTTGCGCAGCACCAGCTGCGACAGCGGGCCGATGATGCCGCGCTCCTCGGCAATGGGAATGAACACGGTTGGCGGGACGACGCCGAGGTCGCGATCGGTCCAACGCGCCAGCGTCTCGAAACCAATGGTGCGGCGGGTGTTGAGATCGACGATGGGCTGGAAGTGCGGCTCGACCTCGCCGGCCGAGACGGCGCGGCGCAGCGCCTGTTCGATGCGGGTGACGCGCTTGGCCGCCTCTTCCATCTCTCTGGTATAGACGACGACGCGGCCACGGCCCGAACGCTTGGCGTGGTAGAGCGCGGTTTCAGCCTTGTGGACGAGGATTTCGGTGGTTTCGTCGCCGGAATAGAACAGCGAGCAGCCGACAGAGGCCGAGAGCCTGGCGGTGCGTTCGCCGACATCATAAGGCGCCGACAGGATTTCGATCATCATGCGCGACTTCTCGGCCGCGGCTTCCTCCGAGAACACCATCGGATAGAGGTAGGCGAATTCGTCGGCGCCGATGCGGCAGACGGTGGAATGGCTGTCCATCGAGGCGCGCAGCCGCATCGCCACCTGGATCAATATGTCGTCGCCGGCCTTGTGGCCGAACAGATCGTTGATCGGCTTGAAGCCGTCGAGGTCGAGAATGCCGACGGTGAAGGGCGCGGGATCGTCGGCGCGGTCGCTGATCAGGCGATCGACCTTGTCGAAGAAGCGGCGATGGTTGCCAAGCCCGGTCAGCGTGTCGGTGAACGCCAGATCCGTGTTTTCCCTGCTTGCCTGCCCGGTGCCAAACGTCGTTTGCATCGGTATCCCTGTTTTTGACGTCCGAAATTTAGGCTGAGACTGGCAGCAAAGCGTTTAGGAACCGTATCGCGAAATCGATTTTTCGCTGGCGAATTATGCTTTAGCGGACGCGGTAGAGTTCGACCGGGCTTCCCAGTGTTTCGGCCACCGGTTCGAGCCAATCGGGGAGGCCTCCCTGCATCAGCTCGGCCAGGAAGCCTTGCGGCGCCTTGGCGGCGAGCACTTTGGTTTCGGCGCTGCCGCGGCAGAGCGCCACCAGGCCTACATGGTGCTGCGCCACGATCGCCTTGGCCTGGTCCGCCGACCCCAGGAAGGCATCGAGTGCAAGCAGGTCGCCGGCGATGTTGCGATGGTAGGGGCCGGCAAAGACACGGTGTCCCGAATAGGCCAGGATGGGCGAGCCGAGATTGGAAATGGCGAGCACCGTGGTGTCCGGCAGCGCGGCCAGCGCCGTGAAGGAGGCCTTGCTCGTGCAGGCCGGATCGGCGTCCTTGGCCGCGGCGGCGACCTTGTCTGCCTCGAACGCGCTCGAGGTGGCGGCGGCAGCGCCGGCCCAGACGGCATTGACCGACACCAGCCAGACTGCCGCCATGCGCAGCGACACGCTGCGCGAAGGGCTGATGCTGGCCCGTTCGCGCCAGCTTGCGATCCAGGCCGACAGCGGGATGACGGCCAGGGCGATCGAGAATGTCGAGCCGCGGACCTGCCAGACGCTGACGATGAAAGCGGCAACCATCAACGCGCCAACGAGACTGTCCTGGCGGCGCCATGGTCCGCGCAGGCGAAGCGCCATCAGCAGGATCGCCACCAGCGGCGTGACATAGCGCGCCGCCAGCGAGGCCGGTTCGTTGACGGCGATATGGAACAGCGACTGTGCCTCATCGATGTGGTCGAGCCACAATTCCTTGAGGCGCGGATCGAGGTTTGCGTAGGGCGCCGCAAGGCATTGCGGGAACAGTACGACCACGACGGCGCCCAGCACCAGCGCGAGCAGGCCGAGCGAGATCAGGCGGCGGGTGGCCGTGCCATTGGACGCCTTGAGCGACGTCACCACGGCAAGGCCCAGTCCGGCGACTGCCGCCACCACGAATTGCACCGCCGAGAAGGCATCGCACTGCGCCTGGCCCCAGGCCGATGGCGGGATGGTGGTGACGAAGACGAGTGCCGAGACCCCGGCGAAGCCGAGACCGAAGTCCCTTGCGATCCGATGCTCGCCGCCGGGATCGACGACAAACAGCAAGGCGATGCAGGCGCCGATGGTGGCGACATAGGGCGCGGTTTCCATGCCGACAGCCAGCGTCAGTGCCGCGCACAGGCCAGAAATCAGCGCCGCCCAACGGCGCGTCGGCGCCTCGAGCAGCAGGCTGAGGCTGGCCATGGTCAGCGTCAGCTGGACATTGTGATGATCGAGCGCACCTGGCAGGAAGATGCCGATGAAATGCAGCGCCGCCGCGCCGATGACGATGGCGGGCAGGACGGCGCCGGCGCCGGCAAAGCTGCGCGCCGCGCGGGCGAGGAAGAACACCGCCAGGCAAAACAGCAGCGCCGGCCACAGCACCTGTGCGATCGCCTCGGCCATGGCCATGCTGCCGGTCAGCGCCGAGGCGGCAAGGATGATGGCGGCGAGCGGCGCATCGACCAGCCGCGACCAGTGCATGACGAAGCCGCCTTCCGGCCCCATCCGGTACTGATGCAGGTCGAACCAGCCCTGGCCGGCCAGCATGTCGCGAACCTCGACCAGCCGCAGCAGGCTGTCATTGTCGCCGCCGGCATTGCTCAATTCGCGAAAGCCGGTGGCGGCATTGACGGCCAGCGCCACCAGCATGGCAAGCAGCGCCAGCGTCATATCGGACTTCCAGGAGGAAGCACCCGCCTTGGCTGCGTTCATCATCATGGCCTTTGTCGGAAAGAAGCTCGGCTTAAACCTAGCCTTAACAGCTTCAATAAATAGTAAAGTCGCCTGAGCGAGGCCGCATTTGAGCGCGGCCGGAGGCTCCGCCGGGCATCGGGAGACGGAAATGCCGCACGAAGTCCGCCACGAGCCGGCCATTGCCGTGCTGCTGCCCTGCTACAATGAGGAACTGACCATCGCCGAGGTGGTGCGTGGGTTTCGAGAGACGCTGCCGTCGGCCACGATCTATGTCTATGACAACAATTCGCGCGACCTGACGGCACTGAAGGCCCGCGCGGCCGGCGCCATCGTCATCCGCGAGCCGCGCCAGGGCAAGGGCAATGTCGTGCGGCGCATGTTCGCCGACATCGATGCCGATATCTATCTGATGGCCGATGGCGACGGCACCTATGCGCCGGAAGATGCGCCGCAGCTGATCAACATCCTGCTGACCGAGCGCTGCGACATGGTGGTGGGCACCAGGCGCGGCGTCACCTACGATGCCGGCCGCTCCGGCCATGCCTTCGGCAACCGCATCTTCAACAGCCTCTACAAGCGGCTGTTCGGCACCGACTTCACCGACATCTTCTCCGGCTACCGCGTCTTCTCGCGGCGTTTCGTCAAGAGCTTTCCCGCCGTTTCCGGCGGCTTCGAGATCGAGACCGAAATGTCGGTGCATGCCTCGCAGCTCAAGCTGCCGGTGAGCGAGATCGCGCTCGACTATGGCCGCCGGCCGGAGGGATCGTCGTCGAAGCTGTCGACCTATCGCGACGGCGCCAGGATCCTGTGGATGTTCGCTATGCTGATGAAGGAGACGCAGCCGCTGCGCTTCTTCGGCGCCTTTGCGATTTTCTTCCTGGCGTCGAGCCTGACCCTGATGACGCCGGTTCTGATCGAATTCGCCCAGACCGGCCTGGTGCCTCGTATGCCGACCTGGGTGCTGTCGGTCGGCCTGCTGCTGTTGTCGATGCTTGCGATGGTGACCGGACTGATCCTCGATTCGGTCTCGCGCGGACGCGCCGAGCAGAAGCGCATCTTCTATCTCTCGGTGCCGTCGGGCCGGGTCGAACGGCGCGAGCGTAGCAGTGAAACCGCGAAGGCCGAACCGGGCAAGACGCCCCGGGCCGCATGAGGCCGTGAGCCGGATCGCCCGTTTTGTCCTGGCCGGTGGCGTTGGCTTCGTCGCCGATGCCGCCGCGCTCTGGCTGCTTTTGGCGGTGACGCCGCTCGGGCCTTTCGTCGCCCGCGTGCTGTCGATCGGCTTTGCGCTCTGCGTCACCTGGCAGATCAACCGTCACCTGACCTTCTCGCCGTCGAGCCGAGGCGTGGCGCAGGAAGGTGCACGCTATGGCGGCGTCGGCATCGCCACCAGCATCGTCAACTATCTCGCCTACTGCGCCATCCTGTTCGCGCTGCCGGCAATGCCGCCGCTGGCGGCACTTGCGATTGCCTCGCTGGTGGCCATGGCGCTGTCCTTCCTCGGTTACTCCCGGCTCGTCTTCGACCGCTGAGGGCCTGGGCCAACCAAGCACGATTGGCAGAAGGCGCCGAGTTCCTTATATCGGCTGTCGTCGACCGCGCCGGAGACTGAAAATGCCGCTGAAAATCGCCGTCCAGATGGACCATGTCTCCACCGTCTCGATCGCCGGCGACACGTCGTTTGCGCTGTCTCTGGAGGCGCAGCGGCGCGGCCATCAATTGTTCCACTACACGCCCGACCGGCTGTCGATGCTGGGCGGCAAGGTGTTTGCCCGCATCGAGGAGATGAAGCTCCGGGACGAGAAGGGCAATCATTTTTCGCTGGGAGAGAAGGTGCGCACCGATCTCTCGGAGATGGACGTGATCCTGCTGCGCCAGGATCCGCCCTTCGACATGAAGTACATCACCACCACGCACATCCTAGAGCGCATTCACCCGAAGACGCTGGTCGTCAACGACCCGGCCTGGGTGCGCAACAGCCCGGAAAAGATCTTCGTCACCGAATTCCCGGACCTGATGCCGGAGACGTTGATCACCAAGGATCCGACGGAGGTTGCTGCTTTCCGAAAAGAGTTCGGCGACATCATCGTCAAGCCGCTCTACGGTAATGGCGGCGCCGGCATCTTCCATCTCAAGGAGGACGACCGCAACCTCGCCTCGCTGCTCGAAATGTTCGCCCAGCTGTCGCGTGAGCCTTACATCGTGCAGCGCTATCTGAAGGACGTGCGCAAGGGCGACAAACGCATCATCCTGATCGACGGCGAGGCGGTCGGGGCCATCAACCGCGTGCCGGCCGACCACGATTCGCGCTCCAACATGCATGTCGGCGGCCGCGCCGAAAAGACCGAGCTGACGGAACGCGAACGCGAGATCTGCGCCCGCATCGGGCCATCGCTGAAGGAACGCGGCTTCATCCTCGTCGGCATCGACGTGATCGGCGACTACATGACCGAGATCAACGTGACCTCGCCAACCGGCGTGCGCGAAGTGGCGCGGTTCGGCGGCGCCGATATCGCTGGCCTGTTCTGGGATGCGGTGGAAGCAAAGCGGAAATAAGCATCGCCCTACGACGATTTGGCGTGTTGATGGGCGCAAGCGGTTGGTAGGCTACCAGATGAGAGCAGCTCTTCTTGTCATCGTCCTTGCCATCTTGCAGTGCGAGACTGCCAGTGCATGCGTAATCCAACGTTCGTTGAGCGCCGATCAACGGGGCCGGGCTGACAGTGTTTTCTTCGGACGTGTCGTCCGCATTCAGTATGCGACAGAGCACGGCGGGATCTCTGATCGATCCGCTACAATTACCTTTGATATCCAACGAACGGTTCGCGGAAGGCCGGTAGAGGGTACCATCGAGGTCTATGGCTTCTCCAACACAGGCATTTACCAGATTTCTATAGAAGACTTCGTCGCTCGTTATGGACGCGACGTCTATGTCGGAATTGTTTTCCCCGAGACGATCAAGGCTCATACCAGGTGCCGCGACGAGGAATGGACAACCGGGTCTGGAGCCAAGTTCACAACGCCCTATTGCAGGGTTGACCTGCCGATCGTCCCCTTCGGTTATAAGCCTGCAGACGCACCCCGCATGGACCGACCACGGGTTATTGAGCAGATTTGTAGCGGCCAGTTCATCAGCAAATCGATTCCCAGCGATCTCCCAGCAGCCCAGTAACAGTTGGGCCGTCAAGAGCCTGCGCCGAACGGTCTGACCCTAGTTTCAGCAGCCGCCGCCTCCCTGCTTGCCTTCCGCAGGCCTTACGGATTCATACCGCTTCGTTATTGAAGACCGCGCGTGATCAAAGCGGTCCGGCGGTCTCGGATCGGCTGAGAATGGCCTCGAATGCCGCCACAAAAATATCGACATGCTCCGGCTGGAATATCAGCGGCGGGCGGATCTTCAACACATTGTGGCCGGCGCCGCATGAGCTGATCAGGACGCCGCGCTTGCGCATGCCGTTTACCAGTCGCGTCGTCTCCGTTTTGTCGGGCGCGCGATCGGCAGCGACGATTTCGACGCCGATCATCAGGCCGGCGCCGCGCACGTCGCCGATTTGAGGATAGCGGGCGCTGAGTGCCGCCAGCCGCAACCGAAGCGCATCACCCATCTGGCGGGCATTATCCATCAGCCTTTCGGATTGGATCGTCTCCAGAACCGCCATGGCGGCCGCGCAGGCGACGGCGTTGCCGCCGAAAGTGTTGAAGTAACGTGCGTTAAGGCCGAACTCGCGAATGATTTGGGATTGCGCGGCAATGCCGGCAACCGGGAAGCCATTGCCCATCGGCTTGCCCATGGTGACCAGATCGGGGAGCACATTGTGGCGCTCGAAGCCCCACATGTGCGTGCCGGTGCGGCCAAAGCCCGACTGGACCTCATCGGCGATGTAGAGACCGCCGGCCGCGCGTATCTTGTGCGCCGCCGCGGCGAGGAAATTGCGCGGCTCGGCGAATATGCCGTCGCTGGTGAATATGGAATCGACGATGAGCGCCGCCGGCTTGATGCCGCGCGCGGCCATCGCATCCAGCGCCACATCGACGCCGTTCAGGACGATGGCGGCGGCTTCCGCGCCAAGGCGATAATTGTCGGACGCCGGAACCTTGAAGACATGCGCGCCGAGCGGCACGTTCGGACCCAGTGACGGCGAGAACTGCGACACTGCGTCGGTTATCCCGTGATAGGCCGTCTCGGTGACGATCACCCCGGTGCCGCCGGTCTGGTATTTCGCGATCCTGTAGGCCAGGTCGTTGGCTTCGCTGCCGGAGCAGGTGAACATGACATTGTCGATGGCCGGCGGAAACGTCGCCAAGAGCCGCTCGGAATAGTCGAGGATCTCATCCTGGAGGTAGCGCGTGTGGGTGGCGAGAACCGAGGCTTGCCGGGCTATCGCCTGCGCCACGGCAGGATGGGAATGGCCGAGCGAAGATACGTTGTTATAGGCATCGAGATATTTCTCGCCTTCGGGCGAAAACAGCCAGGCGCCCTCGCCGCGCGAAACATGGATCGGCTCCTGGTACATCAGCCGATAGGCGGTGCCGAGGACGCGTTCACGCCTTTCGACCAGCGCCTGCATGGTCTGCGGGAGCGGCGAGCTTCCGGGAATGAAGGCGTTGGCCATGCTGGTATCGCGCGCGCTGCTCATGTCATGCCTTTCCACAGACGCCGTTGATCCAGGCGCGTTTCTCATCCCTCGACTGGCCGAGCAGCGCCGACAACCCCGCCTGGGCGTTGGGCCTGTTGCGCAGGATATAGTCCTTGTTGTCGGGATGCGAACTCGCCCGCCACGACGCGACCAGCACGGTCGTGGCCATGCGCGAGGCGACGAGAAAGGGCACCAGCGCGATCTCGGCATCGGTGAGCTTCAGCCGCCGGTGATAGCTCGCAATGAACTCCTCCAGCGGAAGCAGCGAGCCTCTGGCGTCGGAGAAATGGTAACTGGCCGCGACCGCGACGTCATTGACGAGCGGCGCGTGGATGATGTCGCCGAAATCGATGAGGCCGGCCACCGCCTCATTGTTGGTCTGGTCCATCAGCACATTGTAGAAATTGAGGTCGTTGTAGATGATTTGCGCTCGCAGGCCGGGAATTTCCGGCGCAACGACATCGGCGAAGTCGCGGATGGCGCGCTCGGCCAAGCCGCGCAGGGCCTCATCCTCGACTGTGCCGAGCAGCGGCTCCAGCCTTGGCAGATCCATGCTGTTCCACGGCAGGCTGTGGCTCTGCGCGGGATGGGAGAAGTTCTGAAGCCCGATATCGAGCTCGGCGAGCAGGGTTCCCAGATTTTGCCGCACGCCGCGCGTTCTGGGTAGCGCATGGAGCGGCGCGCCCGAGAGGTAGCTCAGCAGCCGAACCACGCTGGTGCGGCCTTCCCGCAGCGCGATCGGTGGCTCGACGCTGCCGTCCAGCGCCGGCACGATGCGTGGAACGCGAAGGCTTGGCCGCGTTGCCTCGAGATGAAGCAGCGCGCTCGTCTGGAGATTGGTGACGGCAGGCTCTTCCGCGGGATTTGATATCTTCAAGACATATTTCGCACCGTCCGGCGTGGTCAGCAGGAAATTCATGTCGCGCTCGGCAGTCAGCACCTGGGCTTGCGCGCTGACGCCGAAGACATCAAGACCGATCTGCTCGGCCTCGTCGGCAAGCGTCGCTGGCGCTTTCGAGGAAAGCGGGCCCTCAAGGTCGGGGATGGAAATCATTCTTGGATCGAACCTGGAGATTGGAAAGCGCCGAGACGCGCGGTGGCGAGAGGTATATCCATTTCCGATTCCCTGGTCGCTATGCCTCCAGGCGAATATCGTTTGGCAGCATCATCGCCGCTGTTTCCACGAGCGATGCCGAGCGCCGCGGCGGGTGAACACTGCGATATCTCCGCGCGAAGCGATACCGCGTGCCGCCAACACATGTTCCTGTAATGTTCTTGCCTTGGCCTGAAATCTATGGTTGTCTTGTCCTGACATCGCTCGCGGCCTGAACCACAAGGACCTGAGCGAACCGGTATCCGGGGGCAGAGCAAAATGGTGGCGCGGGTTCGCACGGTTGCTTTCCAGGGCATCGAGGCCGTGCCGGTCGATGTCCAGGTGATGATCGCGCCGGGCAAGGTCGGCATGCAGATCGTCGGCCTGGCCGACAAGGCGGTGGCCGAAAGCCGCGAGCGGGTGCAGGCGGCGCTCCATGCCTCGGGCCTGTCGATGCCGTCGAAGAAGGTGACGGTCAATCTCGCTCCGGCCGATTTGCCCAAGGAAGGCAGCCACTACGACCTGCCGATCGCGCTCGGCCTGATGGCGGCGCTGGGCGCCATCCCGGGCGACATGCTGGCCTCCTATGTCGTGCTCGGCGAATTGTCGCTCGACGGCACCATTGCCGCGGTCGCCGGAGCGCTGCCGGCGGCGATCGGCGCCAATGCCGAGGGCAAGGGCCTGATCTGCCCGTTCGGCTGCGGGCCGGAAGCGGCCTGGGCGGGCAAGGATTTCGACATTCTTGCGCCGCGCAGCCTGATTGCCATCGCCAATCATTTTCGCGGCACGCAGGTGTTGTCGCGGCCGGAGCCAGGCATCCAT
This sequence comes from Mesorhizobium sp. P2_B11, assembly GCF_056404855.1. Lineage (NCBI taxonomy): Bacteria > Pseudomonadati > Pseudomonadota > Alphaproteobacteria > Hyphomicrobiales > Phyllobacteriaceae > Mesorhizobium > Mesorhizobium sp. P2_B11. The sequence continues at coordinate 99,194 of NZ_JBFUDF010000010.1, read as the reverse complement.
GTCTCGGCGCGCGATCTGCCCGACCTCTCAGACATCAAGGGCCAGGAGAGCGCAAAGCGGGCGTTGGAAGTGGCCGCGGCCGGCGGCCACAATTTGCTGATGGTCGGGCCTCCAGGCTCGGGAAAGTCGATGCTGGCGCAAAGGCTGCCGTCGATCCTGCCGCCGCTGGCGCCCAAGGAACTCTTGGAAGTCTCGATGATAGCCTCGGTGGCGGGCGAGCTCGGCGAAGGCAAGCTAACCGACCGGCGGCCGTTCCGCGCCCCGCACCATTCGGCCTCGATGGCGGCGATGGTCGGCGGCGGCTTGCGGGTGCGGCCGGGCGAGGTCTCGCTCGCTCATCACGGCGTACTGTTCCTCGACGAGTTCCCCGAATTCTCGCCGCAGACGTTGGATGCGCTGCGCCAGCCGCTGGAGACCGGCGACTGCATGATTGCGCGCGCCAACCACCGCGTCACCTATCCGGCGCGCATCCAGCTGGTGGCGGCGATGAACCCGTGCCGCTGCGGCATGGCCGGCGAACCCGGCTATCGCTGCCTGCGCGGCGAGCGCTGTCGCACCGACTACCAGGCGCGCATCTCCGGCCCGCTGCTCGACCGCATCGACCTCAGGATCGAAGTGCCGGCGGTCTCGGCCGCCGATCTGATCCGCCCGGACCGGGCGGAGAAAAGTGCTGCTGTCGCCCAGCGCGTGGCGCGTGCCCGGACCATCCAGCGCGAACGCTTCGAGCGGCTCGGCGTCACCAGCGCGACGACCAATGCGCATTGCTCGCCCTCGATCATCGAAGACATCGCCGTGCCGGATGCAGCCGGCCTCTCGCTGCTGAAAGACGCCAGCGAAAAGCTAGGCTTTTCCGCCCGCGCCTATCACCGCGTGCTGAAAGTGGCACGCACGCTGGCCGACCTCGACGCCAGCGAAACCGTCGGCCGCATCCATCTGGCCGAAGCAATTTCCTATCGCATGATGTCCGAGCGGGTAGCGCAGGCGGCGTAACGGCGCTCAGCCTGGCTTTATCGCGCGGGCTGATGGTGCCTGGCTTTGCCGAAAGTCAGAACTTGTAGGCGAAGGCTGCGCGAACGACGCTGAAATCCGTCTTCACGTTGTACGGATCGATGGGATCGAACCCGAAATCCTTCTTGCCAAGGTCGACGTATAGATATTCCGCGCGAACGGTCCAATTGTTGTTGAAAGCATATTCCGCACCGCCGCCGACCGCATATCCGGTCTGGAACTTGGTTTCGGTTTCGCTGAAGACATGCTCATCGATCTTCACATTGCCCATCGCAACGCCGGCTGTGACATAAGGAAGGAACCGATCAAAAGCGTAGCCGACGCGGCCGCGGATCGTTCCAAACGCATCCAGGCTCGCTTGCGCGCCAAGGCCACCGCCGCCAAAGCCGGGTGCGAACTCTTCCTTGAACCCCAGGTAATTGATATCACCTTCGACACCAAGAACCCACTGACCGTATTGGTAGTTGGCGCCAACCAGAACGCCGCCGGTGAAGTCGCTGATATCGGCCGATCCGGTAATGCCTATGAAATTGCCGTCGATATTGCCAAAGGCGCCACCCGCATTCGCGCCGATGTAAAAGCCGGTCCAAGAATATGTGGAGGCTACCGGCTCAACGACATCCGCTGCACTGGCCCCGGTCACAGTCATGCCGGCAACCAGCAAGATCCCTGAAAAAAGTCGCATGAATGTCCCCCGACTCGACCGTCAACTGGTCAATGTCTTGGCAAATACACCCAAATCCTTGCGAAACCTGTATCAAAACGGTCACGCTGCCGGCTAAATTAGTGATTGCAGGCACTAGGGGCAGCGTCTGCACGCGCGTGCGGTCGCGGAGTTGCATACGCCTCAGCCGACGCCTTTCCGCCGCCGGATCAGGCCCGCTCTTTCGCCTTCAGCTCCAGCCGCCGTGCATGCAGCACCGGCTCGGTATAGCCATTCGGCTGTTCGCGGCCTTTGAACACCAGGTCGCAGGCGGCCTGGAAGGCGATGGAATTGTCGAAATCGGCGGCCATCGGCCGGTAGAGCTGGTCGCCGACATTCTGCAGGTCGACGATTGCCGCCATGCGGCGCAGCGAATCCATCACCTGAATCTGCGAACAGACCTTGTGGTGCAGCCAGTTGGCGATGTGCTGCGAGGAGATGCGCAGCGTGGCGCGATCTTCCATCAGGCCGACATCGTTGATGTCGGGCACTTTCGAGCAGCCGACGCCCTGGTCGATCCAGCGCACGACATAACCCAGAATGCCTTGCGCATTGTTGTCGAGCTCGCGCTGGATCTCGTCCGGCGTCCAGTTCGGCCGCACCGCCACCGGCACCGACAGTATATCATCGAGCTTGGCCTTCGGCCGGCTCTTCAGCGCCGCCTGGACGGCATGAACATCGACCTTGTGATAGTGGGTGGCGTGCAGCGTCGCGGCCGTCGGCGACGGCACCCAGGCGGTGTTGGCGCCGGCCTTGGGATGGGCGATCTTCTGGTCCAGCATCGCAGCCATCAGGTCCGGCATCGCCCACATGCCCTTGCCGATCTGGGCGTGGCCCGCCAGCCCGCATTCCAAGCCCGTATCGACATTCCACGCCTCGTAGGCGGAAATCCAGGCCGCCTGCTTCATGTCGCCCTTGCGGATCATCGGGCCGGCTTCCATCGAGGTGTGGATTTCGTCGCCGGTACGGTCGAGGAAGCCGGTGTTGATGAACACGACGCGCTCCTTCGCCGCGCGGATGGCCTCCTTGAGATTGACGGTGGTGCGCCGCTCCTCGTCCATGATGCCCATCTTGATGGTGTTTCTGGCCATGCCGAGCAGCGCCTCGACGCGGTCGAAAATTTCCACCGCGAAGGCGACCTCTTCGGGGCCATGCATCTTGGGCTTGACCACATACATCGAGCCGGCGCGGGAATTCATCCGCCGTCCGTTGGCACCGACATCGTGCAGGGCGATCAGCGCCGTCAGCGCCGCGTCCATGATGCCTTCCGGCACCTCGTTGCCGTCACGGTCGAGAATTGCCGGATTGGTCATGAGATGACCGACATTGCGCACCAGCATCAACGAGCGGCCGGGCAGGGCGAGCGCGCCGCCATTGGGCGCCGTCCAGGCGCGGTCCGGGTTAAGTTTGCGGACAAAGCTCTTGCCGCCCTTGCTGATTTCCTCGGCGAGGTCGCCTTTCATCAGGCCGAGCCAGTTGCGGTAGACGACAACCTTGTCCTCGGCATCCACGGCCGCAACCGAATCCTCGCAGTCCTGGATGGTGGTCAGCGCCGATTCCAGCACGATGTCGGCAATGCCGGCCGGATCGGTGCGGCCGATCTGGTTGGCGCGGTCGATCAGGATTTCGATGTGCAGGCCGTTCTGGGTCAGCAGGATGGCTTCCGGGTTGGCGGCATCGCCTCGATAGCCGGCAAACTGTTTCGGGTTGGCCAGCGTGGTGCCGCCGGCGCCGGCGCTGAGCCGCAAGATGGAGCCCTGGACCGTGAGCCCGTTGACGCCAGCCCATTTGCCCGACGTCAGCTGCACCGAGTCATCGAGGAAGCTCTTCGCCCATGCAACCACCTTGGCGCCGCGCACGGGGTTGAAGCTTTTGCCCTTTTCGGCCCCGCCGGTCTCGGCAATGGCATCGGTGCCGTAGAGCGCATCGTAGAGCGAACCCCAGCGCGCATTGGCGGCGTTGAGCGCATAGCGCGCATTCATCACCGGCACGACCAGCTGCGGCCCGGCGACGATTGCGATTTCAGGGTCGACATTGTCGGTCGAGACGGAGAAGGACGGGCCTTCCGGCACGAGATAGCCGATTTCCTTCAGGAAATTTTTGTAGGCCTCCATATCGATGGGCGCGCCATTGGCGCGGTACCAAGCGTCGATCTTCTCCTGCATTGCATCGCGTTTGGCCAGCAGCGCCCGGTTTTTAGGAGCGAGATCATGCACGATGGCCGACAAGCCGGTCCAGAAAGCGTCGGCCGCAATGCCGGTGCCCGGCAGCGCTTCGTTGACTACGAAGTCGTGCAACTCGCGGGCAATCCGCAATCCGGCGATCTCGACGCGATCGGTCATCAGGGCTTCTCCAGATGAAAGGCTTTGCGGCCTTTGGCATGTCAGGGGTGAAGGGTCAATTCAGCTTAGGGTGAAGGCGGGGATTTTGGCTGATGGCGAAGGCGGCGGCGGCAGCGTCCTTCTCCCCGTTCTACGGGGAGGTGAGGAATAGTCCGCGTAGCGGACGAAAAGCCAATTGCCTGGCTTTTCGAGTGACGAACGGCGGCAGCCAGATGGGCGCGGCTTTATGTGAGGTTGCTGCTTCACAGTCATCAGCCGGAGCGATGAGGGGCAAGATCGCCACCCCAGCCCCGGAAGAAGCTATATCCCGGCTGCCCTACCGATAGAGGTTTGGGTGCCTGGCCTTCTCGGCTTTACAATTTCCCGCCCTCTGAACCGCCATCGCGAAAGCTCTCTCATAGGCGTGGATGGCCCTCTGGAACTTGGGCCGATCGGGCATCATATGCTTATCCATCCCGTCGTACAAAAGGACTGGAACAGTTATGATCGCTTTTCCATCCTCGTTCGGTCTTAACCGACATCTTTCAAATACGCCGTTCAGATCACCCGCCATGATGGCGACCTTCTTCAAATAAGCGTCGTCTTTGCCTGCCAACCAATTGATGTTGTTCTGCTCTCCTTGTCCGGCTGAGGCGGTCGATATTGCGAAGCATAGTCCTGCGGTGAAAGCAGAAAACGCAAGGCTCAACTTCATTGTTCTCTCCCAATTTGAAGCCAAGAAAGCACATTTCTGCATAGCGGAACAGGCTGGCCGGTCCCTCTCTCGATTTGAGCCGCGCAGCAAGAACACCGTCCTTGTTACCTCAAGAGAGTTAGACCTATGTCCACGCACTTTGCGACTATCATAAATGATGAAGCCGGCGTCGAAATCGTCAGTACCATCGGCCAGCTTGAAGGCGGTCCGCGCGATGTTCGCTTCGGAGGCGCTTAAACCGCAATCCTCGGCCTTCCCGACGCCACCGCCACCACATGCGCCTCGATGAACATGCGCTGGCTCTCGACGGTCGAGACCTTGAACTCCGTCGCGACCTCGATCTCGGCATTGTCCGTGCCAGCATCCTTTGCCCGCTCCGCCACAATCGCCCGCACATCCGCTTCCGCCGCAGCGATCGCCTTCGCCTCGTCGGTGAAATCACGCACCGTCTGCCCCGACGCGAGGCGAAACAGGCCTTCCTTGGGCTGGCTGACGCGGGCTTCGGCCGAGACGCGGACCTGGCCGACGACGGCGCCGAGCGCGTTGGCGACATCGGTGTCTTCCGGCACCACGCACTCATTGCCGACCAGTTCGGCCAGGCCGGCATAGTGCAGCGGGGCCGAGGCGCCGAGGCCGATGACGGGGCGGTCGAGCGCGACGCTGAGGCGTGCGATGCCGGGGTGGGCATCGACGGCGCGCTGCACCAGCGCATGCGCGACGGTGGCGGCGCCATCCAGCCCGTCCTCGGCAAAGGCGGTCTCCAGGATATACTCGGCCGACCAGCGCGTCAGCGTCAGCAGCACGCGTTCGGAGATCACTTCCGGCGAGGCGGCAATGTTCTGGCCGCGGCCATCGCGCTTGCGGGCAAACAGCTCGGCGCCGAGCCGGGCAGTCGCCGCATCCCAATTGGCCTGCTTGCCCAGCACATGGGCAGCATCCGACGGGGTGAAGCCGGAGATGTGCACGAGGCCGCGCGAGACCAGCCGGTTCAACGTGGCGTTCTGGGCGTTCGACGCCAGCAGCCTGTCGATGGCGAGCGGCACAGCACCGATCTGCTCATAGAGTTTGGCTTCAGGCGCGGTCAGGCCAGCGGCGAGCCGGTCCGGCACGCCGGTGCGCAGCGCAAAGCGGCCATCCATGCGGCCGGGGTTTGGCGCGCGCAGTTGACGTTCAAGCTCCGACGTCACGGCAACACCATGCATCATGCCGGCCAGCGCCAGCGGCACCAGACGGCGTGGGCCGAGCAGGATCTTTGGGTTGAGCGCGCCATCTTCCAACGCCACTTCGGAATCGCCGCCGAGGCCGAAGGTGCGCATCGCCACCGCCTCGACCATGGTGCGGAAGCCGCCGACAGTGGCGCCTTCGGGATCGAGCCGGGGCCGGCCGCCATCGAGCACGGCAACGTCGGTGGTGGTGCCGCCAATGTCCGACACCATGGCGTTGTCCAGGCCGGTCATATGGCGGGCGCCGACCAGGCTGGCGGCCGGGCCGGACAAAATGGTCTCGATCGGACGCTGGCGGGCGAACGCGGCCGAGACCAGCGCACCGTCGCCACGCACCACCATCAGGGGTGCGGCGATGTTGCGAGCTTCCAGAAACCCTTCGGTCGCCGCCACCAGCCGGTCGATCATCGAGATCAGCCGGGCGTTGAGCAACGTGGTGAGCGCGCGTCGCGGGCCACCGAGTTTTGCCGACAATTCATGGCTGGCGGTGACCGGCAGGCCGGTCTTTTCACGGATGAGGTCGCGGGCGGCGAGCTCATGCGCCGGGTTGCGGGTAGCGAAATAGGCGCAGACGGCAAAGCCCGACACCGAGGCGCCGAGCTCGGGGAGTGCCGCTTCCAATCCCGACAGATCGAGCTTGGCCGCATTGCCGTGGACATCGTGGCCGCCGGAGCAAAACACCACCGGATCGGTGCCGAGCGCCGTCTTCAGCCCGTCGCGGGCAAGATCGCCCTCGGTAAAGCCGATCATGATCAGCGCCACACGCCCGCCCTGGCCTTCGACCAGCGCATTGGTGGCAAGCGTCGTCGACATCGACACGAGTTTGATCGCCGTCGGGTCGGTGGCGGATTTTTCCAGCACCGCATCGACCGCGCCGGAAATGCCGACGGCAAGATCGTGGCGCGTGGTCAGCGCCTTGGCCTTGGCCAGCACCTTGCCTTTTGGCCCACCTTGTTCCGACCACAGCACGGCATCGGTATAGGTGCCGCCGGTGTCGATGCCGAGGAACAGGGGGGTTGATTTGGCGGTCATTTCTGGTGGTCCGGAATTCTGCTTCCCCCGCCCTTAACCGATACGGCCCTGCGGATAAAGGCGGGAGCGGTGGGCCAGTTTGACCCTCCTCCTCGCGAACCATGCCCGGCAAACTTTGTAACGGTCACATTTTTTCATTGGTGCGCCGCCTGCCTTTGCGTGCACCATACGCCTAATCTCCATCCCTCGCAGGACTTCGCCATGACCATGCTTCCCGGCATTGCCGACATCCACGCCGCCGCCGCGCGGCTCTCCGGCCTGATCGTCGAAACGCCGTTGATCGAATCGGAGGAACTCAACAAGCGCTTCGGCGGCCGTATCCTGTTCAAGCCGGAGACACTGCAGCGCACCGGCTCGTTCAAGTTCCGCGGCGCCTACAACAAATTGTCGACGCTGAGCGAGGAAGAGCGCGGCCGCGGCGTCGTCGCCTTTTCCTCCGGAAACCATGCGCAAGGCGTTGCCGCGTCGGCCGCCATGTTCGGCGTCAAGGCGGTTATCGCCATGCCGGCGGATGCGCCGGCGATGAAGATCGCCAATGTCCGCAAGATGGGCGCCGAAGTGGTGCCGTTCGATCGTTTTCGCGACGACCGCATGACCGTGGTGCGCCCCTATATGGACAGAGGCATGGTGCTGGTGCCGCCCTTCGACGATCCGGCCATCATCGCCGGACAGGGCACGATCGGCCTTGAACTGATGCGCCAGGCCAAGGCGCTCGGCGTCAGCCTCGACGCGGTCGCCATCCCTTGCGGCGGTGGCGGCCTGTCGAGCGGCATTTCGATCGCCGTCAAGGATGCTTCGCCGGGCACTGCCGTGTGGGCTGTGGAGCCCGAGCATTTCGACGACACCCGCCGCTCGCTGATCGAGGGAAAAAGGGTTTCGAACGAACCGGGCTTCAGCTCGATCTGCGATGCCATCCTCACCGCCGAGCCCGGCGCCATCACTTTCGAGATCAACCGCAAGAACCTCGCCGGCGCCATCGCAGTCTCCGACAAGGCAGCCGCGCAGGCGATGCGCGACGCCATGGCCCATCTCAAGCTGGTGGTCGAGCCCGGTGGCTGCGTGGCGCTGGCCGCGCTCTCGTCAGGCGAGATCGAGCTGTCGGGCAAAACCGTCGCCGTGGTGCTGTCGGGCGGCAATGTCGATTTCAGCACCTATGCCGAGATCATGGCCGCGGCTTAGGCTGGCGGCTCATGCGCTCGAAACGAAGCAAAGCCTCACGCGCTTCGATATCAACCTCTTCTCGTTTGTCGTCTTCGCTTGGGTGATCCGCCAGTCGCCGCAGGTCGTCTTCCAAGCCGCGGAAAATGTCGATCGGCGGTTCTCTTGCGAACAGATTGATGCAGTGCCACTTTTGAGTCCCATCCGTTCCTCGAAGAACCCGCAAAATCGGATCAATCAGCGGTGTGCCCAAGGTGAGAAGGAAATCGGCGAGTGGTCTGGCTACAGGCCAATTGCTGTCGGCAGTCCAATCCATCAGTTCGTCCAGTATCGGCGCAATCGCAGGATACCCCGCTTCGGCAATCCGACGGATAGCGTCGCAATCATGCTTGTTGCGCGGCAATAGCCCCTGTGCATCAATCATCTGAGATCTCGCGGCCGCCGACCTTCCGTGTTTGAGACGGCGACATCTGGAAGGCCTGTCCCGCCGAGGGTCAAGGAGATTTTTATGGACGACCAGAAGATAAGAGCAGCTCTGGATCGCCATTGGGCCGCTTCCGATGCCGATGATTTCGAGACCGAGCATCAGATCTACCGTGACGACGCGGTGCTCGACTATCCGCAATCGGGCGAACGCATTGTCGGGCGGCACAACATCCAGTCGTCGCGCGCCGCGCAGCCGAACCGGAAGCGCTTTACGGTGCGGCGGATCACTGGCTCAGGCGACCTCTGGATCACCGAATATGTCCTGACCTATGACGGGATTCCATCCTATACGGTGAGCATCATGGAGTTCCTCGATGGCAAGGTGGCCCGCGAGACCCAGTATTTTGGCGATCCGTTCGAGCCGGGCCCTTCGCGCGCGCAATGGGTCGAGCGGATACCTTGAAACGGCGTTAGCATGACCGGCCACCGCCCGCTCGACCGCGCAGACCTGCCGGATGATACGGCCGCCCTCGCCCGCTACCTCATCGGCAGGCTGGTGGTGCGGGAGCTGCCGGAAGGCGTTGTCAGAGGACGCATAGTCGAGACCGAGGCCTATGTCGTCGGCGACGCTGCCGGCCACGGTTTTCGCGGCATGACACCGCGCAATCACTCGCTGTTTCTCGAGGCCGGCCACGCCTATGTCTATCTCGCCTATGGTGTCTCCTGGATGCTCAACGTTTCAAGCGAAGGGGCGGGGACCGGCACCGGCGTGCTGATCCGGGCGCTCGAACCGCTCGAAGGCATTCCGTTTATGCAGCAGAACCGGGGCGTCGAGCGTTTGCGTGATCTGGCGCGAGGGCCGGGGCGGCTTGCCCAGGCATTGCGGATCGACCGTTCGCTCGATGGCCTCGATCTTTGCCGCAAAGGCCCGCTATGGCTGGCGGAAGATGGGCATCAAGCCGGCGACATCGGCCAAGGCATCCGGATCGGCATTACCAAGGATGCGGACCGCCCGCTGCGATTTTATGTCAGGGGCACTCCCTTCGTCAGCGGCCCAAAATCGCTCAACCCGTGAGAACTAGTCGAGCGTGCGCCTGAACCGCACCAATGCGACGCCGGCAAACAAAGCCACGAACGCAACCAGCCAGGTGATCTCGCCCGCCACCGCCGGCAGCTCGGCGCCCTTCAGCATCACCGCCCGGGTGATGCGCAGGAAATGCGTCAGCGGGAAAATCTCGCCAAAAATCTGCGCCCAGCCCGGCATGCCGCGATAGGGGAACATGAAGCCGGACAAGAGGATCGACGGCAGGAAGAAGAAGAAGGTCAGCTGCAGTGCCTGCATCTGCGTGCGGGCGATGGTCGAGATGGTGTAGCCGAGCAGCACCAGCGCCAGCACGAACACCAGCACGGCCGTGAGCAGCAGCGACATCGAGCCGGTGAAGGGGATGGCAAACAAAAGCTTCGACGCCGCCAGCACGACCACCACCTGCACCGCGCCGACCGCGAGGTAGGGCAGCACCTTGCCCATCATGATTTCAAGCGGACTGGACGGCATCGCCAAAAGGTTCTCCATCGTGCCGCGCTCGGTCTCGCGCGTCAGCGCGATCGAGGTCATCATCACCATGGTCATCTGCAGGATGACGCCGAGTAGCCCGGGAACGATGTTGTATTGCGAGATGCCTTCCGGGTTGTAGCGCCGGTGCACCACCACATTGAGCTGGCCCCTGGCGTTCTCGGTCGCCGCCTCCTGCATGCCTTGCGCCCGAAGCAGCGCCTGGTTGGCGACGGTGCTTAGCGTCGAGATGGCGCCGCTGGCGGCGGCCGGGTCGGTGGCGTCGGCCTCGATCAGAATCTGCGGATTGTCGCCGCGTTCGACCCGGCGGCTGAAATCGGCGGGGATGGTGACGACGAAGGTAACGTCGCCGTGTGCCATCAGGAACTCGGCTTCCTCGGCGCTTTGCGCGACATGGTCGAAACGGTAATAGCCGGTCGTCTGCAGCGCCGCGACAATGGCGCGGGTGTAAGGGTCGTTGCTGGTCGCCACGAGCGCGGCCGGCAGGCTCTTGGGGTCGTTGTTGATGGCGTAGCCGAACAGCACCAGCTGAACCAGCGGCACCCCCAGCATCATGGCGAAGGTGATGCGGTCGCGCCGCATCTGGATGAATTCCTTGATGAGCAGCGCGCCAAGCCTGGCGAAGGAGAAGATGCCGTTCATGCCATATTGTCCTTCGAGCCGGACATGAACTGGATGAACACATCCTCGAGACTGGTCTCGCCGGGCTTTACGCTGACGCCCTTGTGCTCCTTCTCGACATCGGCCAGCGCCTTCTCGAGCTTTGCCTTGTCGGAGCCGACGACATGCAGCGTCGCGCCGAATGGCGCCACCTGGTCGACGCCCGGCCGTTCCTTGAGAGCATCGGCGACCTGGTCGAGGCGCGGCCCCTGCAGCACGAAGGTGGTCAGCCCGGCATTCTTGACCACCTCGTCCACCGTGCCGGTGGCCAGCATCTTGCCGTAGGAGATGTAGGAGATGCGGTGGCAGCGCTCGGCTTCGTCCATATAGTGCGTGGAGACCAGCACGGTCAGCCCGCCGCTGGCGAGGCGATGGATCTCGTCCCAGAATTCGCGCCGCGCCTTAGGGTCGACGCCGGCGGTCGGCTCGTCGAGCAGCAGCAATTTCGGCTTGTGCATGATGCAGGCGGCGAGCGCCAGCCGCTGCTTCCAGCCGCCCGACAGCGTGCCGGCGAGCTGGTTGCGGCGCGTCGTCAGGCCGAGTTCTTCCAGCGTTCGCGCGACATGCTCTTCCACCGGCTTCAGCCGGTAGAGCCTCGCCACGAATTGAAGATTCTCGCCGATCGTCAGATCCTCGTAGAACGAGAATTTCTGCGTCATGTAGCCGACTTCGCGCTTGATGCGGAGCGACTCGGTGCGGATGTTGAACCCCAGCACCGTGCCTTCGCCCTCGTCAGGCGTCAGCAGCCCGCACATGATGCGGATGGTCGTCGTCTTGCCGGAGCCGTTCGGGCCGAGGAAGCCGACGATCTCGCCTTCGGCCACCGTCATCGTCACATGGTCGACGACGGTCTTGTCGCCAAAACGCTTGACCAGGCCATGGACGTCGATGGCGTTCATGGAGCCGAGGCCGCCAGCTCGACGTCGACGATCTGGCCCGGCTGCAGCGGGCCTGCATTGCCCTCGGGCCGTGCTTCGACGAGGTAGACCAGCTTCTGCCGGTTCTCGAGCGAATAGATCACCGGCGGGGTGAATTCCGGATCGGGCGAGACATAGCTGACGCGCGCCTTCACGCCCTCGCCGCAGCCGTCGCAATGGACGGCAAGCAGCGTGCCGACCTTGATCGACGAGAAGGCGCTTTCCGGGATATAGACGCTGAGCTTCACGGCGCCGTCCGGCAAAATCGAGATGACCGGCGCCGTTGGGCCGGCGGTGTCGCCGGGGTTGCGGATGACATCGTTGACGCGGCCGGGCGAAGGGGCGGCCAGCACCCGCTTCGACAGCCGCCACTCAGCCTGTTCCAGTGCCGACTGCGCCTGCTTGACCTGGTTGTCGGCTGCCTTGATGGTTTCGGGCCGCGCCGGCAGGCCGCCGACGGCGAGATTTGCCTCCGCCTGGCCGACTTGCGCAGTGGCTGTCTCCAGCGTCGCCGACGCGGTGTCGTAGTCGGCCTGCGTGCCGGTGCCGCGCTTGAACAGGTCGGCGGCGCGGTCATAGCGGCGCTTGGCGTCGGTAGCCTGCGCGCGGGCCATGTCGACCTCGGCCTTCAGCACGGCGATCTCTTCCGGTCTTTTGCCGACCTGCAGATCTGCCAGCTGCGCCTGCGCCTGGGCGAGCGCCGCTTCGGCTTGCGCCACGGCAATCTTGGCGTCGGCGCTTTCCAGCGTCACCACCGGCGTGTCTGCTACAACACGGTCGCCGCGCTTGACTCTGACGGTCTCGACCTGCGCCACCTCGATCGGCGCCAGCAGGACATAGTCGCCTTCGACATAGCCGACGGCGAGAGGCGCAGCCGGCGCGCAGGCGCCGAACAGCTGGGCCGCGAGCGGCAGGGAACAGAGAAAGCTCATCGCTTGCCCTCCTTGCGGGCGGCGGGTTTGCGCGCGCCCAGCATGGCCTCGAGATTGTTGGTGGCGACCGCAACCACCTTGGCGGCTTCCGCCGCGCCGATCTCGCGCCAGCCCATCCGGCGCAGCACCGCCTCGCGGCCGATGCGGAAATAGATGACCTGGCCGATCATGGTGAAAACGGTGAGCTTGGTGGCCTCGCTCTCGGCTGGCTCGCCGGTCGCCTGTTCCCAGACCTGGCAGAGCCGGCGATGCGTCGGCTCGAACACGCCGGCATAGATACGGTCGAGCGCCGCCGTGGGATGTGAGAGCTCGCGGAGTACGAATTGTACGATCTCGCCGGCCTCGGGACTGGCAACGATGAACCCAACCATCCGCTCCAGCGCGGCGACCAATTGCGCCCTGGCAGCCTCAGGGGTTGATGGAGCCGGCGCCTGCGCCGGACCGATCGCCTGTCCGGCAACGGCCTGGATGGTTTCGACGATATGGTCGGCGGCCGCGATGCGCAGCCCCTCCTTGCCGCCAAAATGATAGGCGATGGAGCCAATATTGGCCTTGGCCTCGGCGGCGATTTCGCGCGTCGAGGTGCCATCAAAACCCTGCCGTCCGAACAGTTTGAGCGCCGCCAGCACGAGTGCGGCGCGCGTCTGCTCGGCGGGCGATGTCTCCTGACGGGGCATTTTGTCGGGTACCGGTTTGATCATGATGGCATGTTTAATCAATCGATTGATTAAAGTCAAATTGATTCTCTGTGCCGGCTTGCCATGTCGATCCGCAGACGCTTTAGTGCGCGGCCATGGGCAAGGAAGTCGAACGCAAATTCCTGGTCTCCAGCGCCGAATGGCGTAGTCTGGCCGAGGCGGATATCCGCATTCGCCAGTTCTATCTTGCCGCAGCCCCCGGCCGCACCGTGCGGGTGCGCATCAGCGACGGCACCTCGGCGAAGCTGACGCTCAAATTCGGCAGTCGCGCCCGCGAGCGCGACGAATACGAGTATCCGATCCCGCTGGCCGATGCCGAGGAGATGCTGGCCTTCGCCATCGGACATGTCATCGAGAAGACACGCCACCATGTTAGGCATCGCGGCTATCTCTACGAAGTCGATGTTTTCGGCGGGATTCTTGCCGGCCTTGTGGTGGCCGAGCTCGAGACGCCGGAGACTGTACCAGACGAAATGCTGCCCGATTGGCTCGGCCGCGAAGTGACCGGCGAGCAAAGGTTTTACAACGCGTCGCTCGCCCTTGGGGGGATTCCGGAGATCGCCGCATGAGTTTTCGCATCGATCCGCGCCTGCCGCTGACCGGCGAGGTCAGGCGCATCCTTGGCGAGGAAATCGGCAAGGCGCTTGCCCATCTGGCCGCGGCGCACGACCGGCCGGAGCAGGCATTGCACAAATGCCGCAAGCGGCTGAAGAGCGCGCGCGCCTTACTGCGTCTCGTCCATTCCGGAAACGAAACGTTTTGCCAGACCGAGAACCAGTGCTACCGCCAGGTGGCGGCCCTGTTGGCAGGTCCGCGTGAGGCGACCGCTTTGGTCGAGACCATCGACCGGCTGGCGGCCGCCTTTCCAGAGCAAGTTGCCGGCGGCGGCCTCGACAGCGTGCGCGACCTGCTTATCGCCCGCCAGCATGAAATGCATGCCGGCGCCGGCCTCGACGCCGCCATAGGTGCTGCGACCGCCGCCTGCGAGGAGGGCCTGGTGCGGATAGAGCGGCTGCTGCTCCCGGATTTGCCCGAACATGCCGCCGACGTGCTTGCCGACGGCGCCCGCGCCACCTTGCGCCGCGCCAGGAAGGCGCTGGACAGAGCGGGATCGCGCGGCGAGGCCGAGGATTTCCACGATCTGCGCAAGGCGGCCAAGACCCACTCGATGCATTTGTCGCTGCTCGGCCGGCTATGGCCGACGCCGATCAAGGTGCGGCGCAAGGCGGTCGACGAACTCGGCGAAAGGCTCGGCGAGTTGCACGATGTCTTCGTCATGCGCGCGCTGCTCGAAGCCGACGGCGAGCCGCTCGGCGATGCGCACGACACCAAGCTCCTGGGCAAGCTGTTGAAGCGCTCGGAAAAGAGCCTGAAGAAGGGCTGTCTCGCCGGAGCCGCCGAACTGTTCGGCGACAGCCCCAAGCGCTCGACAAAGAAACTCGCCCGCAATGCGCGCGACGACCTTGCCGGCCCGGCGTCAGAAGAGACGAACGCTACGGTCGGCTGACGCCGCTGGCCCTCGCCCGCCGGCTTGTGCTAGTCACGCTCTACCATGACCGCGCCTCGCGACACGCTTCTCGACAGGCTTGGCCGCTGGCTTGCCGGCCGGCTGCAGGATGAATCGTCGGGCTATGAGCCGTACACGCCATCCGATGCCGAGACGCTGCGGCGGACGCTCGAACCCGGCGACATCCTGCTCGTCGAGGGCAACCAGAAGATCTCGGCGGTCATCAAATACCTGACCCAGTCGACCTGGTCGCATGCCGCCTTCTATGTCGGCGATGCCTTGCCCGAACCGCCGGACGGATCGGAACGTCCCCGCCTGATCGAGGTGACGCTCGGCGAAGGCTGTGTCGCCGTGCCTTTGTCGCGCTACCGCACTTACAACACCCGCATCTGCCGGGCGAGCGGGCTGGCACCGGAAGACCGCGGCCATGTCGTCGCCTTCATGATCGGCAAGCTCGGCCTGAAATACGATCTCAAGAACATTTTCGACATGCTGCGCTTTTTCCTGCCGGCGCTGCCGGTGCCGGTGCGCTGGCGTCGCCGCATGCTGGCCTTCGGCTCCGGCGATCCGACGCGCGCCATCTGCTCGACGCTGATCGCCGAGGCCTATGGCGAAATCCGCTATCCGATCCTGCCCGAGATCACCCGTGCACCCGGCCGCGCCTCGGCGCAGTCGAGCTATTCGCGCCGGGAAATCCTGCACATCCGCCATCATTCGCTCTACACGCCGCGCGATTTCGACCTGTCGCCCTTCTTCCGCATCGTCAAACCGACGCTGGAATATGGTTTCGACTACCGGGCTGTGACCTGGGAAGACAAGGCAAGCATAGACGCCGCAGCCGCGAAGGCTGGCGCAATCGCCTCAGACACGTGACGGCTTTCGGGCTGCATCAGGACATGGCCGAGGCGCAGGCATTTCACATGGCGGCCTGCATCACGCCGAAACCGCTATAGCGTCCCGGTTTTCGGCTCTGTGTTCGACCCAGACATGAACCGGTTCGTCCCGGCCGCGGATGCTCACCGGTCCATGATCGCGCGCATTCAACTGTGTCGTCGGCGATTCCGCCTTGGCCGCCTCGATCAGTCGTGACCCAAAGCAGATATTGGCTTGAAGCTCGCGGCAGAGCGCCTGCAGGCGGCTGGCCACGTTGACGGTATCGCCCACCACGGCGAAGGACAGATTGCGCTCGCTGCCAACCGCGCCGAGGACGACCGCGCCATATTGGACGCCGATCCGGACGTCCAGCTGCGGGTATCCCCTGGACACACGCTGCACATTCCAGTCTTCGAGAGCCGCGATCATCGCTTCAGCGCACTGGATGGCCCGGGTCGCGTCGTCATGGCTGGCTTGCGGAACCCCGAATGTCGCCATGATGCAATCGCCGATATAGTTGTCGACGGTGCCATGATGGTCGAAAACGACCTGCTCCATGCGCCGGTGGAACTGACGCAGAAGTTCGAACACCGCTTCGGCCGGATGATCCTCGGAATAGTGTGTGAAGCCGACAATGTCGGCGAACAGCACCGCGATATCCTGCCGGCGGACCGGGCCGAAGGGCTCGTCATCGGTGGCGAGCTGGTCGACGACATTGGGCGAAAAATGCCGGGCGAGATTGGCGCGGGCGCGCTCTGCCTTGACATAATCATCCGACAGATGTCGGGAGCGAGAGACGACCAGCGCCATGATTGCGCCGATGATCAGCACAATCAACACGTTGGTCGCCTGTGCGAATGTGTCGACGAAATTGGGGTTGAGATAGAGGTTCAGCCGCTCTGTCATCGGCATCGAATAGAGGTTCGTCGCCGGAATGACGGTTTCCGGACGAGAAATCACCCATCCCACGCCGATCGTCCACGTCAAGGCCGCGAGCGCGCCGAGATAGAGCGCCAATCGCGTCGAAAGGGTGAGCGCGCCAAGGCATACGAAAATCAGCAGGAATTTGAAGCTGCCCTCGCGCAGTTGCATCGCCGCCGGCGCGACCTCCTGGGAAAACGGGTTGGGCGTTATCAGCAGGACGGTCAGCAGAATGATGTCCAGCGTACCGACGAGGTAACCGATCCACCATCGCGCCGTGCTGCGACGACGCGCAAAGAGAAACTGGATCAGGCCGACGAGCTGGAACAGCACGAGGCCCGCCAGCACGAAGAGCAGCGAGGCATCCCAGCGGCTGATCAATGAAAAGAAGCAGGAGATCACAGCAAGCGATGCGGTACGCGCCCAGAACTGCAATGCAGCACCCTGGCGTTCCGCGCGCTCCCGCAGATTCTTCAGGCGCGAATAGCGGCGAAGTTCAAGTGTTGGCGCGGTCGGCATGGGATCACTTCGATTCATGGGGATGCGGTCTGGCAAATCAATGCGCGAACTCTATCACGAATGTGGGTTTCGTTTTTGAAACGCGGCTGCAAAGAGCAAAAACGTCCAGAGAGGCTTGGCCGTGTCAGGCCGGCAAAGGACGGCGTCCCTTTGCCGGAGCGGCGGGCCGGCCGGACGCACCGGCATCCCTGGGGTGCGGGCCGATCGGCATGATCGCCGGAAACGGCGTCGCGCCGAAAGCAAACGTCCATTTGTAGCCGGTCAGCCCGTCTTCCGGCGTCGTGTGCTGGTCGTGATGGGCGAGCAGTTTGACGCGCTCGGCCAGTTCCTCGGCCTCGCGCTTGACCATCTCCGCCGTTTCCGGCCGCATCCGCCGCGAGAAAGAAACGAAGGTCGCTTCCCGCTCCAGATGGGTGATCGCCCAGCCGATGAAATTCTTGTTGGTCATCTCGAACAATGGCCTGAGCGGCCCTTCGAAATTCCACTGGATCGGCGTGTCGACCAGCAGCCGCGCCGACAGCCCGCGGCCCAGCGCAATCAGGCCGAGCGCCTCGAGATCGCGCAGATAGAGGAACATCGAGGCTTCGCTCAGGCCTTGCGAGCGCATGACTCCCTCCGGCGTGAATTTCTCCGACAGCATAACGAAGATGAACAGCAGCGCCGGTCGCCCGGCGAGCTTGCGCTCGATCTCCGGCGCGATGCGGTTGACCGGTCCCGGCCCCCTGTTCATCGAACCCAGCACGTTTTCCAGCTCGACGCCGGCAGCAGCGCAGATCTCCACCAGCCGGTCGAGCTTGCAATTGCGCTCGTGAAAAATGCGCTTCACCGTCGGCTCGGAAACGCCCATGCGATCGGCAAGGTCACGATAGGTGACGCCCTTGGCCTTCAGCGTCCGCTTGAGCGCCTCGAAGATCAGGCCATTCATGGGATGCACCTCTTTTGCGCCATTTGGTATCGGCTTTCGATACTAGCTGTAATCGATCTTTCCGAAAAGTATCGAAATCTCTAGCTCTCCGCTCGTCACCACAGGAGACCTCCCATGAAACCCCTCATCACCTCGATTTGTTTCGCCGCCTTCGGCATCGCGCTTGCACCGGCCGCCCAGGCCGGCGAGATCTGGCGCGCCTCCGGCTTCCAGCAGCCGGAATCGGCGCTGTTCGACGCCGCCAACAATCGCATCATCGTCTCCAACATCGTCGGCAATCCCGGCGAAGCCGACGGCAACGGTTATCTCTCGGTGCTGTCGCCGGACGGCAAGACCGTCACCCAGCACTGGACCGACGGCATGGATGCACCGAAAGGCTCGGCGATCTCCGGCGGCAAGCTCTACGTCGCCGACATCACCAAGGTGCGCGTCGTCGATCTCGCCAACGGCAAGCTCGTCTCGACCATCGATGTGCCTGGCGCCGTCTTCCTCAACGACGTGACATCGGACAGGTCGGGCAAAATCTATGTCACCGACATGCTGGCCGATGCGATCTACCGCATCGACGGCGACAAGCCTGAGCTGTTCGTCAAGGACGCATTGCTGGCGTCGCCCAACGGTGTCTTCGCCGATGGCGATCGGCTGATCGTGGCGTCCTGGGGCAAGGGCATCAAGCCCGATTTCAGCACTGCCGAACCCGGCGGCCTGCTGTCGGTCGACCTCGCCAGCAAGGTCATCACGCCTTTGCCCGGCGCGCAAAATTTTGCCGACCTCGACGGCGTCGTCGCCATCGGCGACAGCATCTACGCCACCGCCTACATGACCGGCACGCTCTACCGCTACAAGGATGGCGGCGCTCCCGAGATTGTGGCGCAGTTCAAGCCGGGCAGCGCCGACATAGGTACAGATGGGACGCGGATCTTCGTGCCGCTGATGAACGAAGGCGAGATCGCCGCGGTGAACGTCGACGCAACATCGCAGTGATCGAGCGCCGGCCGGTCCCCGGCCGGCGGCTACGCCTTCTCTTGCGCCTTCTCCGGGGCCAATTGCGCCCGCGCATCCCGGATCGAAGCGGCAAAGGTCACCAGCGGCCGCTTGACGCCGTGGTTGATGAGCATGCGCCGTGTCTGCGGCGAGGCGCCGGCGATGATGAAGCGTACCCCGGCGCGCTTCGCCTTGTGGGCCGCGCCCTCGATGACATTGGCCGCGGTGGAATCGAAGAACGGCACGGCCGAGCAATCCAGGATGAAGTTCTTGCGCTGGTCGGCGATGCGGTCGAGCACCGTGCCGACAGTCGAGGCGGCGCCGAAGAAGAAGGCGCCGGAGATGCGATAGACGACCGTGTCGGCATCGCTCGCCTCGCTGGCATCGTAGGCGCGGCCGCTGCTGTCGGCGACATCGTCCTGCACCAGAGGCAGGTCCGCCTCCACGGCGATCGATTTGGCCATGCGGTCGATGAACAGGATCGAGCCCAGCGCGAAGCCGACGACGATGCCTTCGGTGAGATCGCGGAAGACGACGATCAGGAAGGTCGCCATCAGCACCAGCGCATCGCCGCGCGAAGCGCGCAGCAGCGTGGCGAAGGCCTGCTTCTCGAACATGTTCCAGCACACCACCGCCAGCACGCCGGCAAGGGCGGCAAGCGGGATGTAGCTGGCCAGCGGTGCGGCCACCAGCATGAAGACCAGCAGGAACAGCGCGTGCAGCATGCCCGAAACCGGGCCATGGGCGCCGGCCCGCACATTGGTGGCGGTGCGGGCGATGGTGCCGGTGGTGCAGATGCCGCCGAACAGGGCCGACGCGATGTTGGCAAAGCCTTGCGCGACCAGTTCGCAATTGGAGCGGTGCCGCCGCCCCGTCATGCCGTCGGCGACCACGGCCGACAGCAGCGATTCGATGGCGCCGAGCAACGCAAAGGCCACCGCGTCCGGCAGCACCGAAATCGCCTTGTCGGGGCTGAGCGCCGGCAGCGCCGGAAATGGCAGGCTGCGCGGAATGCCGCCATAGCGGGTGCCGATCGTTTCGGCCGGCAAGGAAAGCAGCGCCACGACAAGCGAGGCCAGCCCGACGGCGATCAGCATGCCCGGCCAGCCGGGCCGCCAGCGCTTCACCGCGACGATGGTGGCGATGGTCAGCACTGCCACGAACGTCGCCGCGATGTTGATCGTGCCGGCCGCAGCGCCGATCGCCATCAGCTTCGGCAGCAGCGGCCCAGGCTCCGGCCCGGCAAGCCTGAGCCCGAACAGTTCGACGATCTGGCCGGAAAAGATGATGATGGCGATGCCGGCGGTGAAGCCGACCGTCACCGGATAGGGGATGAATTTGATGTAGGTGCCAAGCCTGAGATAGCCGATGGCGAGCAGGAAGACGCCGGCCATCATCGTCGCCAAGAGCAGCCCGTCGACGCCTTCGCGCTGCACCGTCGCCGCCACCAGCACGATGAAGGCGCCGGCCGGGCCGCCGATCTGGAAGCGGCTGCCGCCGAGCGCCGAGACGATGAAGCCGCCGACGATGGCCGTGAACAGGCCGCGCTCCGGCGTCACCCCCGACGCGATCGCAATCGCCATCGACAGCGGCAACGCCACGATGGCGACGGTCAGCCCGGCCATGAAATCGGCCCTGAACTGCGGCAGGTGGTAACCCTCGCGCCAGACCGTCACCAGCTTGGGTGTGAACAGCTCGGAAAATGTCGGCTTTGCCGACTTCCGGGCCAACTTCTGGGCCGGTTGCTGCACTGTCTGCCGGATCTGATCCATGGACTGCCTTCCGCTTGCGTGAAGGCGGCGGGATCGTCGGCAGGACTGTCGGCGGTCGCCGTCGCGACTGTATGCCGACTCAGCCTTGCGGGTTCGGCGGGGCGGTAGACTTGAGGCGCACGCCTCGGCCACCGCGCTCGCTGGTCTGGTTCTCGCCGATCAATTCCACCCCGGCCTCGTCGAGTGCCTGGATGACCTTCATCAGCGTATCGACCACGCCCCTGACCACGCCATCGCTCGCTTCCATGCGCTGAATGGTCGGAAGCGAAACCCCGGCGCGCTCGGCGAGCGTCTTCTGATCGATGCCGGCAAGCGCCCTTGCGGCGCGCATCTGCGCGGCAGTGATCATCGGCCGGAATCCCCGTCTGAGTCTGCGAGGTCGAGGTATAGTACCATCATGGTCATGTTTCAAGCATCACTATGCATGTATCAGACATGGACTCATTGAAAGGGGCCGGGTGGTGGGAAACGAGACAAGCATGCTACGCTACCATCCAGTCGCCATTGGCGGGAAGATGATGACGGCAGCCTGGCTTTTTCAGCACCGACCAACTCAGGGATAAAGCAGTTGAGGATTTTCAAGACCGCGATGACATCGGCAGCCTTGCTGTCGATGGTTTTGCTGCTGGCAGGCTGCGGGCATGGGCTGATCAACCGGTTGATTTGACCGCGGGCGGACCGGCTAGGGGGAAGACTGGCGACCCGCCTTGAAGGCTCGTTGGTCAGCGGACGCGCACTTAGTTCCCAAAGACTCCTCGCAAAAAGACATGGGCATCGCTTGCGGATTGCTCTGCCGCAGCCGCGTTGTATTCCATCCGGTGACCATAGACCTCGATGCCAATCTCTAATCCTGGGGAGTCAAATCCGTGACGAGCGCCCTTGAAGACGTCAAGCTGCACGGAGCTTCCCTTGCCGCTGCGCTCCGCCATCATCTCCTGGCATTTCTTGGCGGGGGTCCAATCATCTAGCTCGCCGATCAGGATCAAGGTCGGGACCGCCATGTCGCCGTTCGAAACCGCACAATACGGATAATAGGCAATCGCTGCCTTGAACTTGCGCTCCACAAGCTGCTCGGCGCCGCCAAGTTGCACGGCCTCGAGCGTTGCGATCCCGCCAGCGGAGAACCCCATCAACGCTATGCGCTTTGGGTCGACAAAGCTGTACTTCGATAGGAACTCCAAGGCACCGTAGGCGTCATAGACGCGATCATAGAAGAAGCGATTGCAGGTATCTTTTATGCCGCGCGTGCTGAAACTGTCGACAACGAGGACGATGTAACCCCAGGAAGACAGCCGCTCGGACCAGGTTTTCTTTACATTGGGGGATAGACCTCCACATCCGTGGAGAACAACTATAGCCGGGAACGGCCCCTCACCCGGCGGTCGCGTTAGATACCCGTTCAATAGCGTGCCGGGAATTTCTTTCAGCACTTGCCCGTTTTGTTCCGCAAGGCGCTTCTGAAATGGCGTCGGCTTCACAGCCGCGCTTTCAAATTGCACGAGCTGGTCGGCATTTGCATGCGCAGAATAGAGACAGCCAGGAATACAAAGGCAGGCCAGACAAACAACCTTCTTGAGCAGTCTCAAGGGTTTGCTCCATCGGCTGAAGAGGATCACAACCGCCTTTCCGGATGATGAGCGATTTCGTTCTGGCAATCCACAAGTTGCGCTGCCACGTCGCGCTATTGTGATCTTGCTGTGACCTCGTTGAGAGGATTGGGTTTTGGCCGCAGAGCGTTGTTCTGAACGGGCGGCTCAGTTGCCGTCCGGCTGCCCGCGCCACCGCTGCAACGCGCGGGCGGCGAGCCAGCACAGCATCGCCCAGGCGAAGCCGGCGCACCAGCCGGCGAGCACGTCCGAGGGCCAGTGGACGCCGAGATAGACGCGGCTGACGCCGACCAGCAGCGTCGTCAGAACCGCCAGGCAGAGCACGAAGATCTTGGTCGTGCGGCCGGGCAGAAAACGCGCCGCCAGCGAGCCGAGCGTCAGATAGGTCACAGCCGAGACCATGGCATGGCCACTTGGGAACGACAGCGACGTCTCGGCGGCGAGATGCGAGACAAGGTCCGGGCGCGGCCGGTCGACGCCGGCTTTCAACAGGGTGGACAGTATCTGGCCGCCGACGACCGCCACCAGGATGAACAGCGCCGTGCCCGCCTTGCGGATCAGCAGGAGATAGACAATCACCGCCGTGACGATCAGCGTCAGCACCGCCGAGCTGCCGAGGCTGGTGATGTCGCGCATCGCTCCCTGCAGCCAGAGCGGGCCGAGCGGAACGTCGGGATGGCCGGCCTGGCGAAAGGCGAGCAGGATCTCGGTGTCGAAAGCATGCGGGGTGGTGTCGCGCGCCACTTCCATCAGCTCCTCGAACCCCCACAGTCCGCCGGCGATGATCAGCCCGGCGAGCAGAACCGGAAATTCGATCCAGTTGGCGAGGGTGCGGAGGGCAGCCTTCATCGATCTACAGCCGCCCCTGCAGATAGGGCCCGAGCGTGATCAGCACCACCGCGGCGATCGCCAGCACAATGCCGGTCGCTTGCAAGGCGTTGACGCGTTCACCGAAGAACACCAGCGCCACTGCATTGACCGCCACCAGCTGGATTACCGCCGACAGGCTGAACGACACCGACATGCCGAACTCGCGGACCAGCCGCAGCATCATCAGATTGCCCGCCGTATAGAGCGCCAGCGTCAGCAGGATCTTGCCGGGGCTCGGCGCCAGCCCCCATTGCTTGGCCGCGATTGCCGCCAGCAGGAAGATCACCGTCGAAATGACGAGCTGCGCCAGTCCCCAGAAACTCACTTTGTGCCTCGCTGCCGTTGTGGCAGCCCTTGTTTCGCAAGCGTGCCGGCACGTCAAGCAGACTGCAGCGGAACAAGCCCGGCAGGTGACGAGAGGTAGCCGGGTGGGTGGCAGCAAGATCGCGGTCTGATTGCCAACGCTCGGGCCGGATTCAGCCAAACCCAGGCGACTGCTCTACTCAAGCCTCGGGAAAGATTGGACATTTATTCTCGGCGCCCTAGGTCTTGTAGAGGAGGCTGCCATGCCGAAGTCTGTTTATGACCGTGGCCTGCTCAGGCCCAATGACATCGCCAAGCTGCAACGTGTGTTCGACGAGGCCTGCCGCAGGCGCGACGTGCATCCCGATTCGGCCGAGGCGCGGGAGATCGCGCTCAACGTGCTCGCGCTCCACAATGCCGGCATGGTCGAGGAGGATATGCTTATGGAAACCGTCGGTTTCCGCCGGCTGGAGCCGAAGTCAGCCTGAGGCCCAAGGCGGCCTAGAGCGTTTCACCGTTTCACAGAAACGGCGAACCGCTCTATGTCTTTGTTTTCACGCAATTCCGGACGGGAAAACCGCACACACTTTCCCTGGAATTGCCCTAGCCAGCGCGCTGCACGACGGCCACGTTCATCTCCGACCTCAGCTTAAAGCCGATGGATTCGTATAATCCGATCGCGTTGGCATTGTTGGCATAGGCGTGCAGGTAAGGCACCTCGCCGCGCGCCATGATGCGGTTGGACACGAACAGCGACAGCAGCCTGCCGAGGCCGAGGCCGCGAAAATCCGGATGCGAGCAGACGCCGCTGAGTTCGCTGTAGCCGGGCTGCTTCATGCGCTCGCCGGCCATCGCCGCCAGCCTGCCATTGATCTTCACGCCCCAGAACTCGCCGAGGCTGAGCGCCTTGAGCGTGAACGGCCCTGGCTTGGTCAGCGACGCCAGAGCGAGCATCTCAGCCGCATCGTCCAGCGTGAGCTGCTGGACGCGCTCATCCGACACGGGGGGCAACGGCGCCTCGGCGACCATCTGAACACCGAAGGCGGTCACGGTCGCGGTCAGTTCAGACGGCAGGACAATGGGGTCCGCCTGAAGCATGAACACGCTTTCACCTGCGGGAACGAGTCTTGCGAGCGCCTGCAGGCTCTCAGCGTCATCTGCGCCAGAAGCCGCGAACGGGACGATGGACGCGGGATAACGCCTGGCGAGCTTGCCGCCATAGGCAAAGATGCGATGCCGCGTGTCGAGCGCACTCCAGACGGGGCGGTCGAGGACATGGCTCATGACGCGACACCCTGTTTTGCACGATGATCGAGCGGAGCTGCCGCCAGGCCGTCCTCGATGGCCGAGAGTTGTTCGAGAAGCGGCCCTGTCAGGCCTTTGCACAAATCGGCGACGGCATTCTCGATGCGCGGCCAGACGTCCCGCTTCGCTTTGTCGACCAGGCGTTGACCGTTCCTGGTCAGCGAAACCATTCGCCGCCGCTGGTCGCCGTCCGACTGCATGACCTCGACCAGCCCCAGTTCGGCCAGCAACGCCACACTGCGCGTCACGCCCGGCTGGGTGATGCCGAGCGACTGCGCCAGTTCGCCGACCGGCAGCGGCCCGAGGCGATCAAGTGCGGCCAGCAGCGGGTACTGGCTCGACTGGACCGGCACCTCCAGGCCATCGAGCATGCGCTGCGTATCGGCCTGCAACTGCTCGCCGATGCGCTTCAGCCTGCTGCCGAGGGTGAGGTAGCCAAGAGATCGAATGATGTCTTCCATGATCGGGACCGTTCGCTTATTTATTACATGTTATATAATGAGGCATGGAATGGATTCAAGAGCCTGCTGGAGCGATTGGGCGAACGCCTCCACGCTTCGTCATCCACGGGCGAAGCAGCCGCGCAGCGGCGTCGCGGAGACCCGAGGATCCATTCCGTGACCTTCGCCGAATGGCGCAGCAGGGCAGAACCTGCACCGTGGCAACGTATTGGTGTCGCGGCATGGATCCTCGGGTCTGCGCTGCGTCGCTACGCTCCTTGCTCCGCCCGTGGATGACGAAGGGACGGGGCGCTTCGGCTAATCGCCGAGGTATGCGATCCGTCGTGCGGATGCATCGAACCACTAGTCTGCACTACAGCAGCAATCTCGAGAGTGCGCTGTGGTTCTCCGTCCAGCGCTCGGCTACGACCCCCTGACGATCTGCCGGGCTATTGCCTCAGCCTGAAGGCCGGCGCTGTGGAAATAGCTGGTCAGGCTCGGGCGCATGCCGATGAACCATAGGCCGGGCTGGCCGCTCGGCGTGCCGCCATTGGCTTTCGGCACGCCCTTGGCGTCGAGCACGCCGAGATCGCCCAGCATGGTTTCCAGCCCGGTGCGATAACCGGTCGCAGCTATCACCACATCCGGCGAGATGACCGTGCCGTCGGTCAGCCGCACGGCCTGGCCTTCGAAGGCAGCCACCGGCGCCACCACCGAAATGCGGCCGGCTTTCAGCGCGGCGACGGCGCCGTCGTCGACGGCAATCGCGATCTGTTCGACGCCGAGCCGGCTGGCGCCGCCTTTCGGCGCCGGCGGCAGGCCGAAGCGGGTGAGGTCGCCGAACACCAGGCGTTGCGTCGCGGCGATCACGGCGTCGGCAATCCACGTCGGCAGCATCGCCATGAAGCCGCCGAAACGCGCGACGGCAACCTTGCCGATCCGCTTCGGCATCAACGAAGGACCTTGCCTGGCCGACAGCCACACGGCTTTTGTGTCGGCGCGGGCAAGGTGATTGAGCACGTCGAAGCCGGAATTCCCGGCGCCGACCACCAGCACTTTTTTGCCCGCATAGTCCTCCGCGGTGCCGAAATCGGCGGCGTGGACGAGCTTGCCGGTGAACGTCGCCTTGCCCGGCCAGTCCGGCGTCCACGGCAAGCGGTCACGGCCAGTGGCAACGATGACGTGACGTGCGCTCAGCACGCCTTGGCTTGTATGGACGACCCAGTGGCTGCCGCTGCGCTCGATCCGCTCGACGGCGGTGCCGAATTCGACCCTTATGCCGCGGGCACGGGCAAAATCCTCGAGATAGCCGACGATGACATCCTTGTTCGGAAAGGCGGCGGTGCGCGACGGGTAGGCAAGGCCGGGCAACGCCGAAAGGGCGCGATGCGTGTTGAGGGTCAGCTTCTCGTGCCGCCGCCGCCACGGTTCGGCGATCCGCGGCTCCTTCTCCAGCACGACGGCCGCCATGCCGTATCGGCCAAGCGCGTCGGCGGCTGCCAGTCCCGCCGCTCCGGCGCCGATGACGATCACCATCTCATCGGGTACTTTCGGCTCCGGGACGATAGGCATCGTTTCGCTTGTCGTTGCCGCCATTCGGTCGAGATTCCCTTTTAGCTGCGCCATGGCGACCCGTCCTATATGGCACAGCGGCCATATGATCGATAATGAGGTCGCGTCAATGCGACTGATTCGAGGCCTGGGGGGCAGGCCTCTGTTTATCATCGGCACGCGGAAGCTTCGACCATGCCCTCCTTGCGTATCTTTCTCGACAGACTGCTGGAGGGCGCCGCAGCCAAGGTGCCGCGTCTGGATTTGACGCATGTCGAGCGGCTGGCGCTGGTCCGCCGCTACGGCGACTTCTCGCTGGCCTATTCGACCGCCGTGCAGCAGAAACTGTCCTATTTCGGCGACGCCGACGGCTACATCGCCTTCGGCACCAAGATGAAGCATCACTTCGCGCTCGGCGACCCGGTGGCCCATGCCCCCGACCGGCCCGACTACATCAGACGCTTTGTCGAAGCTGCCGACAGCCCATGGTTCGTGCAGATCGGCGAACCGACGGCGCGCGTGCTGTCCGGGCTCGGCTACAAGGTCAATCGCCTCGGCATCGACACGCGGCTGGAGCTGCCGGCGCACGACTTTTCCGGCAAGCGCAACGAGACCGTGCGCTATTCCGAACGCTGGCTCCTGAAGAAGGGGTTTTCCTTTGGCGAGGGAGCGGTCTATCTCGACGAGGTCCAGCGGCTGTCGCAGAACTGGCGGGCCGACCGCATCGTCAAGCGCTGGGAGATGGCGTTCCTCAACCGCCCCTTTGCCGATCATCTCGGCATCGATATGCGCCGTTTCGTGCTCTACAGCCCGGAAGGCGAGCTTGTCGCCTTGCTCGATTTCGATCCGCTGTTCAGGGACGGCAAGGTGATCGGCTACACCACCTCGTTCAAGCGCAAGCACATCGACGCCTCGCCGCATGCCGAGATCGGCCTGACCAAATTCGCCGTCGACCGCTTTCGCAGCGAGGGCATTTCCGTCGTCACGCTCGGCCTGTCGCCGATGCTCGATGTCGGCGCCAATGACTTTGCCGAATCGAGCTTCTGGCGCAACGCCTTCGAGCGCGCCTATGAATCGCCCTGGGTCAACCGCAGCAAGTTCAACCTCAAGGGCCAGGCGGCGTTCAAGCGCCGCTTCCACGGCATCGAGGAGCCGACCTACATCGCCTTCCGCAAGGGCACGCTGGTCGAGATGCTGGGCCTGTTGCGCCTGATCAAGGCCATCTAGCAAGATCTTTGGCGGCCAGCTCGGCCGATCTGCCTCAACAAAACTGAAAATTTTGACCGACGCCACCGAGCGGCGGCGAGAGGCCCGCTATCATTGCTAACAAGCTACCTTGCATAAACAGGTAGCTTGTTATATGTATTCGGTACGCCGGAAGCTGAGCTATCCGGTAAGGACCGGAAGCTGAGCTATCCGGAAACCCGGAAGCTGACATGACCGACTCGATCCAGGTGCAGTTGCGAAAAGGCGCGCTTGAGCTGTGCGTGCTGGCCGTGCTGTCGCGCGGCGAGAGCTATGGCTACGAGATCGCCAGCACGCTGGTCGCCGCGGTCAATATGGGCGAAGGCACGATCTATCCGCTGATGCGCCGCATGCAGAATGACGGCCTCGTCGCCACCCGCATCGTCGAGTCGAGCAGCGGACCGCCGCGCAAATATTACCGGCTGACACCGCTCGGCGAGAGGGCATTCGACGTTCACCGCCGCGACTGGCGCTCGCTCTCGGCCGCCGTCGACCAACTTCTCAAGGATTTGCAATGACCAGGGATGATTTCTTGCAGAGATTGAGATTCGGGCTCGCCAGCCTGCCACCGCAGGAGATCGACGACATTGTCGGCGACTACGCCGCGCATTTTGCCGACGCGTCGGGCCGCAGCGAGGCGGAGGTCGCGGCTGCGTTGGGCGATCCCGCGAGGCTCGCCCGCGAACTGCAGGCCGAAGCCGGGCTGCGCCGTTTCGAATCCCATGGCAGCGTTTCGAACATGCTGTCGGCGACGCTGGCGCTTGCCGGCCTCGCCTTCGTCGACCTCGTCTTCCTGCTGCCGTTGCTTTTGACCGCTGTCATCCTCGGCATCGGCCTTGGCATCACGCTTGTCGCCGTCGGTGCGTTGGGGATCAAGATCATCATCACCACGCTGCTGTTCGACGCCGGCGGCGCCCTGACAGTGACGCTCGGCCGCGTCTTCATCGGCGCCGGGCTGGTAAGCTTTTTCATCGGCGGCGGCGCCTTGCTGCTCTTGGGCCAGGGCGCCGGCCTGCGGCTTCTCGGGCGCTATGCCCGGATGCATTCGCGCCTGACGCAATCGGACCGCAACCGCGCCTGAGCACATCTGTCATCACGTTGAAGGAAACCAGATCATGAGTGGAAAACTGGCATTCGCAGCGACGGTTGGACTGGTAGGCGCCGCCGTCTTCCTGGCGGTGGGCATCGGCCTTGCCGGGCCGGACTGGATCAATGCCGGCGGCTCGTGGATCGGCGGACAATCCACCTGCGGCGCGCTGACCCGGACGAAAAAAGAGGTCACGCTACCCTTCGACGCCAGTGACAGTTTCACCCTCGCCTTGCCGGGTTCGGTTCGCTATCGGCCGGGCGACAAGGCGCAGGCTGTGGTCAGCGGCGAAGCGGTTCTGATCGACCATCTGCGGCTGGAAGGCAGCCAGCTCAGCCTCGACTGCGAGACCGGCTGGTTCCCGTCCAGGCTTGATGTCACCGTGTCGGGACCGGCGATCACGGACTGGAAAGTGGTCGGCAGCGGCGACCTCGCGCTGGAGGAGATCAACCAGCCGAAGCTGCGGCTGAACATCAGCGGCAGCGGCAGCGTCACCGCCAGCGGAACCGCCCAGACGGTGGACCTCGAGATTTCGGGCTCGGGCGACGGGCGGCTGAGAAACCTGGTCGCCCAGTCCGCGCGGATCGAGATCCGCGGCAGCGGCGACGCCGAGGTAACCGCGCAGGCGGATGCGGATGTCTCGATCTCCGGCAGCGGCGACGTCGATCTCTACGGCCACCCGACGATGAAGCGTTCGCAGGTCAGAGGCAGCGGCAGCATCACGAATGTGCCGTAGCTGAGATTTGCCGGCTAGCGTTCAGTTGCGCAGCCGGTAGCCGGTCCGGAAGATCCAGCCGACAATGGCGATGCAGATGGCGAGGAACACAACGGTCATGCCAAGGCTGACGGCGACCGAGACGTCCGATTTGCCATAAAAGCTCCAGCGGAAGCCGCTGATCAGGTAGACGACCGGATTGAACAGCGTCACCGTGCGCCAGACCTCTGGCAGCATGTTGATCGAATAGAAGCTGCCGCCGAGGAAGGTCAGCGGGGTGATGATCAAAAGCGGCACCAGCTGCAACTGCTCAAAACTTTTCGCCCAGATGCCGATGATGAAGCCGAACAGGCTGAAGGTCACCGCCGTCAGCACCAGGAAGGCGAGCATCCAGACCGGATGCTGGATGTGCAGCGGCACGAACAGCGAGGCCGTGGCCAGGATGATCAGGCCGAGGATGATCGACTTGGTCGCGGCACCGCCGACATAGGCGATGACGATCTCCAGATAGGACACCGGCGCCGACAGCAATTCGTAGATCGAGCCGACGAATTTCGGGAAATAGATGGCGAAGGAGGCGTTGGAGATCGACTGCGTCAACAGCGACAGCATGATCAGGCCGGGCACGATGAAGGCGCCGTAGCTGATGCCGTCGATCTCGGTGATGCGCGAGCCGATGGCCGAACCGAAGACGACGAAATAGAGCGATGTCGAAATCACCGGCGAGACGATGCTCTGCAGCACGGTGCGGAACGCACGCGCCATCTCGACCCGGTAGATCGCCCAGACTGCGCGCCAGTTCATGGTTCTTGCCTCAGCAGATTGACGAAGATCTCCTCAAGCGAAGAGTTCTGCGTGTCCATGTCGCGAAACTGGATGCCGGCCGCCTCGAGCTCGCGCAGCAGCGAGGCGACGCCGGGGCGTTCGCTCTGGTTGTCATAGGTGTAGGTGAGCTGTGTGCCATCCGGCGAAAGCTCCAGCTTATAGCGCGAGAAAGCGTCGGGGATGGCGGTGAGCGGCGTGCGCAGCTCCAGCACCAGCCGCTTGCGGCCGAGCTTGTGCATCAGTTCGGCCTTGCCCTCGACCAGGATGATCTCGCCCTTGTTGATGACGCCGACGCGGTCGGCCATCGCCTCGGCCTCTTCGATGTAATGCGTGGTGAGGATGATGGTGACGCCATCGTCGCGCAGCCGGCGCACCATCGCCCACATGTCCTGGCGCAGTTCGACATCGACGCCGGCCGTCGGCTCGTCGAGGAACAGCACGCGCGGTTCGTGCGACAGCGCCTTGGCGATCATCAGCCGCCGCTTCATGCCGCCAGACAGCGTGATCGCCTTGGCGTCCTTCTTGTCCCACAGCGAGAGGTCGCGCAGCACTTTTTCGACGAAGCCCGGGTTGGGCGCCTTGCCGAACAGGCCGCGGCTGTAATTGACCGTGGTCCATACGGTCTCGAAAGCGTCGATGGTCAGCTCCTGCGGCACCAGCCCGATCAGGCTGCGCGCGGCGCGGTAATCGCGGCTGATGTCATTTCCGTCGACCGTGACGGTGCCCGACGAGCGGTTGACGATGCCGCAGACGATCGAGATCAGCGTCGTCTTGCCGGCGCCGTTCGGCCCCAGCAGCGCAAAGATCTCGCCACGTTCGATGTCGAGGTTGATTTCCTTCAGCGCCTTGAAGCCGGTGGCGTAGGTCTTGGTGACCCCGGAAATCGAAATAATGGAGGGCATGGCGGGGAACGGCTGCTTGAAAGGGCGGGGATTATTATTGCGCTGAATGTCGGTGCGCGCGGCCGGAAGTCAATGCCGCTGCTGACAATTGTGGACAAACGTTCTCTTTTGGCCGTTTCGCCGGCGTAGCCGGTGCCGCTGACGGATTGGCCTCATCTGCTGCGACAACGCGCCCCGCGTGGCGCCACGCCGCTTTGACCGCATCGCAGCAGCAGCCTATTCTGGGACAAGAAACAGCAGCCGGAGCCCGCCATGGACCCGCTCATCCTGTCGCGTATGCAGTTCGGGGCGAACATCTCGTTCCACATCCTGTTTCCGACGATCACCATTGCGCTTGGCTGGGTGCTGCTGTTCTTCAAGCTGCGATACAACGCCACTGGCGATTCCGCCTGGATGCGCGCCTATTTCACCTGGGTTAAGGTGTTCGCGCTGTCCTTCGCCATGGGCGTAGTCTCGGGCGTCACCATGAGCTTCCAGTTCGGCACCAACTGGCCGGGCTATATGGAAAAGGTCGGCAACATCGCCGGGCCATTGCTCGCCTACGAGATCCTCACCGCCTTCTTCCTCGAGGCCGCCTTCCTCGGTATCATGCTGTTCGGCTTCCGCCGCGTGTCGAACCGCGTCCATACGCTGGCGACCGTGCTGGTCGCCGGCGGCACCACGCTGTCGGCGTTCTGGATCATTGCGCTCAATTCCTGGATGCAAACGCCGGCCGGCTTCGAGATCATCGACGGCAAGGCGCATCCCGTCGACTGGTGGGCGATCGTCTTCAACCCGTCCATGCCCTACCGGCTCGTGCACATGCTGCTCGCCTCGGGGCTCACCGTCTCCTTCCTGATCGCCGGCCTGTCGGCGCTGCGCTATCTCAGCGGCGACCGTTCGGAATCGATGTGGAAGGCGCTGCGCACCGGCGTCTTCACCGCCGCCATCCTGATCCCGATCCAGATCTTCGCCGGCGATCAGCACGGGCTGAACACGCTGGAACACCAGCCGCAGAAGATCGCCGCCATGGAGGCCAACTGGAACACCGGCCCCAACGTGCCGCTGGTGCTGTTTGCCATTCCGGACGAGGCGACCAAGGAAAACAAGTTCGAGATCACCATTCCTGACGGCGCCAGCCTGGTGCTGCGCCACTCCACCAGCGGCATCGTGCCGGGGCTCAACGACTATCCTGGCCTGCACCCGCCGGTCTTCCCGGTATTCTGGGGTTTCCGCATCATGGTCGGCACCGGCATTTTGATGCTTGTCGTCTCTTGGTCGGCGACCTTCTTCCTAAAACGCCGGCACAGCCTGCCGAGGCCGCTGGCCATGCTGATGGTGCCGATGTCG
Organism: Mesorhizobium sp. P2_B11; assembly: GCF_056404855.1. Lineage (NCBI taxonomy): Bacteria > Pseudomonadati > Pseudomonadota > Alphaproteobacteria > Hyphomicrobiales > Phyllobacteriaceae > Mesorhizobium > Mesorhizobium sp. P2_B11. Next base: position 66,148 of record NZ_JBFUDF010000010.1, on the reverse strand, counting down.
CTGTCGGGCTGGCTGGCGACGCTTGCCGGCTGGTACACGACCGAGATCGGCCGCCAGCCCTGGCTGGTGACGGGCGTGTTGAAGACCGCCGATGCGGTCGGCCCCGTCGCCGGCAGCCATGTCGCGCTGACGCTGGCGATCTATCTCATCCTCTATGTGCTTTTGCTGATCGCCTATCTCGGCGTGCTGGTGCACCTGGCGCTGAAGGCGGCCAAGGACGGCGACACCTCGCCGCTGCCGGGCGTGATGAAGACGGCCATGTCGCAACCGGCTGCAGGAGAGTGACATGAGCTTCGACTGGCCAACCGCGCTCCCCCTCATCTTCGCCGGACTGATGGGCCTCGCCATCCTGATCTATGTCATCCTCGACGGCTTCGATCTCGGCATCGGCATCCTGTTCTCGGTCGCCGAAGATACCGAGCAGGACACGATGATCGCGGCAATAGGCCCGTTCTGGGACGCCAACGAGACCTGGCTGGTGCTGGCCGTCGGCCTGCTCCTGGTCGCCTTCCCGATGGCGCACGGCGTCATCCTCACCGCGCTATACATCCCGGTCTTCGTGCTGCTGGTCGGGCTCATCCTGCGCGGCGTCGCCTTCGATTTCCGCGCCAAGGTGCCGTCCGGCAAGAAGCATCGCTGGAACCGCATCTTCTTCCTCGGTTCCATCATCGCCTCACTGGCGCAAGGCTATATGCTGGGCGTCTATGTGCTCGGCCTCGATGTCGGCCTGGGCGGCATGGCCTTCGGCGCGCTGGTGGCGCTCTGCCTGTCGGCCGCCTATGCCGCGATGGGAGCGGCCTGGGTGATCTACAAGACCGAAGGCGAATTGCAGAAGAAGGCGGTGGCCTGGCTGCGCACCGCGCTGGTGCTGACCGCACTCGGCATGGCGGCGGTGTCGCTGGCCACGCCCTTCGCCAGCCCGCGCATCTTCGCCAAATGGTTCGTCTGGCCCGAAATGCTCTATCTGTCGCCGCTGCCGATCCTGTCGGCGCTGCTGTTCCTGTGGCTGTGGCGGCAGACTTTTCATCTGCCCAAGCCCGACGACCGCCACGCGCTCCGCCCCTTCCTGACGCTGGCCGCCATCTTCGCGCTCGGCTTTGCCGGGCTGGCCTGGTCGTTCTACCCCTTCGTGGTGCCCGACAGGCTGACCATCTGGCAAGCCGCGTCGGCGACCGAAAGCCTCGCCATCATCCTCGCCGGCACGGTGGTCGTGCTGCCGGTGATTATCTTCTATTCGTTCTACGCGTATCGGGTGTTTGGGGGGAAGGCGACGGATCTGACTTATGATTGAGGGGGCTCGCTAATAGCGGTTTGCGCGAGGCACCCCCCTCTGGCCTGCCGGCCATCTCCCCCTCAAGGGGGGAGATCAGATAGCACTTCGGCTTTCGCCAATCGCCAACGCCGGTAGCGAGGCAGAACAGCTAAGCTGCTAATCTCCCCCCTTGAGGGGGAGATGCCCGGCAGGGCAGAGGGGGGTGCTGTCCCGCCGGTGTTTCTCGGGGGCGCGCCGCCCCCGCCCTCATCCCAAGCGCAACCCTCAGCTCTTCCCCGCCAGCACCAGCACCGGCTTGTCGCTGTACAGCGCCGGGAACAGCGACTTCAAATTCGCCACCTTGGGCAGGTCGTTGTAGACGATGTAGGGGTAGGTCGGGTTGAGCGTCAGGAAATCCTGGTGATATTCCTCGGCCGGATAGAAGGTTTTGCCCGTCTCCAGCGTGGTGACGATGGGTTTTGAAAACACCTTGGCCTCGTCGAGCTGGGCGATGTAGCTCTGGGCGATCTTCTGCTGCTCGCCATTCTCGGCAAAGATGGTCGAACGGTACTGGGTGCCCGAGTCCGGTCCCTGATAGTTCAGCTGCGTCGGGTTATGCGCGACCGAGAAATAGACCTGTAAGAGCTGGCCGTAGGTCACCTTGGCCGGATCGTAAGTGATCTCGACCGATTCGGCATGGCCGGTCGTGCCGGAGCCGACAACCTCATAGACGGCGTTTTCAGCGCTGCCGCCGGTGTAGCCGGAGACCGCCTTGGTCACGCCCTTGACGTGCTGGAACACGCCCTGCACGCCCCAGAAGCAGCCGCCGGCGAAGATCGCCTTCTCTGAGCCGCTGGCGGCCTTCTCATCCATTGCCGGCGGCGGGATCACCACCGCGTCCTCGGCCGAGCGCGCGGGGCTCTGCCAGAAGGCAGCCGCCGCCGCGGCGACGATGAGCGCGGCAAGCGCGCTTTTGACGATCGGCGTTCTCGTCTTTGCAATGCCGGTCATGTCTGATCTCCTTGATGGTATCGACGACTATACGACAGATCGTCCCGTCTGGTTTCTCAAATTGCCGTGCGCCGGCCCGGCCGCTGTACAGCCGGGCCGCGGGTTCAAGCCTTAGTTGGCGGGCGCCATCGCATCCGCCGGCTTCATCGCATCCGTCGCGGGTTTCATGGCATCGGTCGCCGGCTTCATGGCGTCGGTGGCGGGCTTCATCGCATTCGTCGCCATCGGATCGACGGGCTTCATGGCATCGGTCGCCGGCTTCATCGCCTCGGTGGCCATGGGATCGGCCGGCTTCATGGCGTTGTCTTCGGCGCGGGCGCCGGCGGCGAAGGCCGTCATCGAAAGCGCAAAGGCGAGCGCCGTCAGGGTCTTGGTCATTGGTATTTCCTCTCTGAAAGGGGCGCGCGGATGCGAGCCCGGGTGTGCCGCTGTTGCGGCGTTGGGGTGGAAAAATCAGTTGGCGGCTGCGGCCAGGATCGGCCCGCCGCCGGGCGTCTGCACCAGCACCGCAGTGCTCAGGCCGCCGGAGGCCGCCGGCAGCGGCAGCGTGGTGGCGTCGCCGCTCCAGCTGCCGAGTTTCTCCAGCGAGTGCACGACATTGGCATGCGGCAGCGTGCGGCCGGTGTTCTCGCCGCGCGCCACCGGCACCTCGATGACGCCCTTGTTGTAACGAACCAGCCAGACATCGGCCTTGCCGCCCGGTGCCGAACCCGCGCCGATGCTGATCTTGCCGCCATCGAGCGACAGCGACGGACCGGCTGCGTGGGTGCTCGAGGAAATCAGCTGCTCGATCTCGCCGGGCGCAGCCCCCACCGCATCGGCACCGCCATTGACCACCACCTGCGGCGTGAACGGGCCGGAACGGCCAAGCGACGGCTCATAGCGCATCTGGCGCTGCGTGAATTCCTCGCGCCCAAAAGTGTCCTTCCAGCCGAGATAGTCCCAGTAGGTGACGTTGAACGACAGCGCCAGAACGCCCGGCTGGTCCTTGACCTTGATCAGGTTGGCATTGGCCGGCGGGCAGGACGAGCAGCCCTGGCTGGTGAAGAGCTCGACCACGGTGAGCGGCTGGGCGAAGGCGGTGCCCAGCGACGAAAACAGCGATACGGCGAGCACACCGGACAAGGCGATGAGTTTTCTGGACATTGGCAGGCTCCGTGGGGGCGCTGAATGCGCCGGTCATCTCCCACTTCGTTGCCGCCAGAAGCTTCGTTACAGTGCTCACCGGTTTGTGATTGCGGGCGCCGACGCCCGCAACATTACTGCGTCAGCACCGTCTCCGACGGCCGCTGGCTGTAATCGCATTTGCCCATCACGGTGTAGAAGAAGTCGGCGTTCGAGACCGGCGCCGGCACGGCGTTGCCACCGTCTTCCCAAGCCTGGTAGCCGGTCTGGCCGCAGGGCACGGCGGTGAAGATGTTGACGGTCGTTCCGGTCGCCACCTCGGGCATGTTGGTCGTGCTCGGGCCGAGATAGAGCCGGTTCGACGTCACCGGGTCGTCCGATTTCAGCACCTTCGGGTTGCCTGACGGCACGTCCATCTGCAGGTAAAGCGCATTCATCTGGCTGACGTCGATGACCGCGCCGGCGCCGTTGGATGGATACATGGTGTCGACGCACGTGGTCACATACTTCTTGCTGCCGCTGGTTTGCGTGATGGCTCCGACCGGCAGATTGTTGAAATTGTTTACGGTGGCGGTCGTGCACACCTGCTTCTGGACCATGGTGGTGATGTCGGCGCCGCCATTGTTGGTGATGGTGTTGACGATGGTCGTGCCATAGCCTTTCGGATCGCCAAAACCATTGTAAGCGTAGGTGATCGTCATCAGCGGCTTGGCCGAGGTGGCTCCGAACTTGGTGCCGTAGAGGGTCATCGTCTTACCCCAGTAACCCGACACCTTGGTCACCTTGAACGTTGTCTGCACCAACGCCGGCGTCTTGCGCACCGCCGAGATCACGCCGATCGGCACCGTGTTGATCCTGGCAATCGACATGAAGGTGGTCGGCATCGGATAGCTTGCCGAAGCGGTGAAGCTGGCAGTACCGAAGGCATCGACCGAAACGGTGTTGAGCGTGGCAGTGCCGAGCCCGCCATTGGCCGTATAGGTTTGCTGCAGCAGCGTCTGGCGATCGGGCTTGGTGGTGTCGGTCGGCATTGTCGTGATCGCCAATATACCGGCGTCCAGCGCGTCCTGCATGTTGCTCCTCGTGGTGACCGCCGACGTGTAGTCGACGGAAAAACCGACGGCGAGCACCAGCGGAACGGCCATGAGGACGAGAATCGGGGCCATCGAGCCATCCGTCGACCGCATGAATTTCTTCATGCGCCCGGCTATCCCAGCCGGGCTAAGTGTCTGGGCAGGTTTGAACATTTCAGCGCCTTCGCAACCACGGCTGTGAGCCGATTTACCATCCGCACGCGACGTTGAGCCAAATCGGTGCATGAATACTTAAGCGGATTTGAATATTCCGTGAGATCGCCGTGAATTGAGTTCGGAAAGGCCACGGGGCGCCGACGCCCCCTTGCCTTCTCCCCTTGTGGGAGAAGGTGGATCGGCGCGCAGCGCCGAGACGGATGAGGGGTGTTCCAGCGGAGTGAGGCGTTGGTTAATCTAACATCATGCCGCATCAACCCGTCGCTCCCGCAAAACGAAGCTTTGCCCGATCGCTGCGACGTGAAATGACGGAGGCGGAAGAGCGGCTGTGGAACGAACTCCGCGATCGCAGGCTCGACCGGATCAAATTTCGGCGCCAGGTTCCCGTTGGAAAATACGTCGCCGATTTCGCTTGTCTTGAAGCACGCCTCATTGTCGAGATCGATGGCAGTCAGCACGCGTACTCAGAGTCAGACCGGGCCCGCAAAACTGAACTGGAGGCGAGAGGCTTTCGTGTGCTACGCTTCTGGAATGACGATGTCCTGAAAGACATGGACAGCGTCTGCACTACGATCATCGCTTATGTCAGGGATGTCAGTTTGAAGCCGTGGCGGTGAAAGGGCCCTTGCCTTCTCCCCTTGTGGGAGAAGGTGTCGCCGAAGGCGACGGATGAGGGGGGTTCCAGCGGAGTGAGGCGTTGGCGTTCCCTGGAACACCCCTCATCCGTCTCGGCGCTGTCGCGCCGATCCACCTTCTCCCACAAGGGGAGAAGGCAAGCGCGCGCCCCGCTTGCCCCTCAACCCTGCCCCTGCTAAAGCCGCCCCATCATGAGCACGCCTCTCGACCACATCCGCAATTTCTCCATTGTCGCCCATATCGACCATGGCAAATCCACGCTTGCCGACCGGCTGATCCAGTCCACCGGCGGGCTGGAGCTGCGCGACATGAAGGAGCAGGTGCTGGACTCGATGGACATCGAGCGCGAGCGCGGCATCACCATCAAGGCGCAGACGGTGCGGCTGAAATACCGTGCCAACAATGGCGAGGACTATATCCTCAACCTCATCGACACGCCCGGCCATGTCGACTTCGCCTATGAGGTGTCGCGGTCGCTCGCCGCCTGCGAGGGCTCGCTGCTGGTCGTCGACGCATCCCAAGGCGTCGAGGCGCAGACGCTGGCCAATGTCTACCAGGCCATCGACAACAACCACGAGATCGTCGTGGTGCTGAACAAGGTCGACCTGCCGGCCGCCGAGCCCGAGCGCATCCGCGAACAAGTCGAGGAAGTGATCGGCATCGACGCTTCCAACGCCGTGCTGATCTCGGCCAAGACCGGCCTTGGCATTCCCGATGTACTGGAAGCGATCGTCCACCAATTGCCGCCGCCGCGCGAAGGCGATGCCACCGCGCCGCTGAAGGCCATGCTGGTCGACAGCTGGTACGACGCCTATCTCGGCGTCATCGTTCTGGTGCGCATCATCGATGGCGTTTTGAAAAAGGGCCAGACTATCCGCATGATGGGCACCGGCGCCAAATATCTGGTTGAGCGCACCGGCGTGTTCACGCCCGCCCGCATCAATGTCGACGAGCTCGGCCCCGGCGAGTTCGGCTTCTTCACCGGCTCTATCAAGGAAGTGGCCGACACGCGCGTCGGCGACACCATCACCGAGGACAAGCGCGCCACTGCGCATGCCTTGCCCGGCTTCAAGCCGGCGCAGCCGGTGGTGTTCTGCGGCCTGTTCCCGGTCGACGCCGCCGATTTCGAGGACCTGCGCGCCGCCGTCGGCAAATTGCGCCTCAACGACGCGTCCTTCTCCTATGAAATGGAAACCTCTGCCGCGCTCGGCTTCGGCTATCGCTGCGGCTTCCTTGGCCTGCTGCATCTCGAAATCATCCAGGAGCGGCTGGAGCGCGAGTTCAACCTCGACCTGATCGCCACCGCGCCGAGCGTCGTCTACCGGCTTTTGCTCAATGACGGCTCGGTCAAGGAACTGCACAACCCCGCCGACATGCCCGACGTGGTGAAGATCTCGGCCATCGAGGAGCCGTGGATCCGCGCCACCATCCTGACCCCCGACGACTATCTCGGTGGCATCCTGAAACTCTGCCAGGACCGGCGCGGCATCCAGGCTGACCTGTCCTATGTCGGCAAACGCGCCATGCTGACCTACGATTTGCCGCTCAACGAAGTCGTCTTCGACTTTTATGACCGGCTGAAGTCGATCTCCAAGGGCTACGCCTCCTTCGACTATCATCTGACCGACTATCGCGAGGGCGACCTGGTGAAAATGTCGATCCTGGTCAATGAGGAGCCGGTCGACGCGCTGTCCATGCTGGTCCACCGCACGGCGGCGGAAAAGCGCGGCCGCCAGATGTGCGAGAAGCTCAAGGAGCTGATCCCGCACCACCTGTTCAAGATCCCGATCCAGGCCGCCATCGGCGGCAAGGTCATCGCCCGCGAAACCATCTCCGCGCTCCGCAAGGACGTCACCGCCAAGTGCTACGGCGGCGACGTGTCGCGCAAACGCAAGCTGCTGGACAAGCAGAAAGAGGGCAAGAAGCGGATGCGCCAGTTCGGCAAAGTGGATATCCCGCAGGAGGCGTTTATCCAGGCGCTGAAGATGGGGGATTGAGCGGTCCGGCCATCTCATCAGCGTGTAAATGAGCGGGTGAAGCGACCCTCAAATCGCCCAGGTATCATATCTGCCGCGGTCAAAGCCGCAGCCGCATCATCGCGGGAGCGGTACTTGTTTCCAGTGCCCAGGTTAATACCCAAAGACTTAAGTGCGTCCCTCAATTCCAAAAGCTTAGCTGCGTCGATAATACGAAAATCGGGTGCGGGCGAAGCTTCGACACCAAATTTGAATTTTGGGTGGATCATTATGGGGAGTGCCGAATTTGCTGGCGGGTAGTTTTGACCAAACCAGGAAACGGAGCCTAGAAGCTGATTGCAGTCCGTCTTTGAGATGTATTCCGCTACGACAGCGCCACTTTTGCATTCAATTACGAAATAGCGATTCGCGCCAACACCCCAAAGGTTGTCGGGCCCCTTGCCAGTTTCGATTTCGGGCCTTTGGGCTGCGAACCCAATAAATTGGCCAATGTTGTGTACGGCAGCCTCAAACCTCTTTGTGGCGAGGGGATCCCACTCTAGGTCATCCAAGAGAGCGTTCATCCAAAGAACCAGATCGTTTCCATCCGGAAATCTAGCCATAAACCTGTGGGCATCAAAAAATTGATTTTCGGGTGTTCCCAATCTCTTGTATTCGATGCCCTCTATTGGCTTGATAACCCGGTTGTTTAGGGCGACCGCCGAAAGTAGAATCTTCTGTGATTCCACTCGATCAATGTAGTGATAATATTCCGCCAGCTGCTGTTTAAGATATCCCTTCACCCTATCTTCTGGAGCTGCGTTAATGGCAGCCTGCATCGCTTCGACAGAGCGATTATACTGGCGAATACGCGCAAAATCGAAGGCAGCTCTCTGACCGCCAACGTACTCTTCCATGTAGAAATAGTTGGTATCAGGCGCTTGAACGATAGCCTCCTTGGAAATTCTGATCCAATCTCCGTCAGCCTTAAAAGAATAGTCTAAAACAGACTTCAGATCGACCATCTTGTTCAGAACAATCTGCTTTGCTAGTTGTCGCGCCACCTTAAGTTGCGCTTTGGTGATCTCGGTAAAGAACTTGGCGGTTTCGTGAAAATTAATCGCCTTTGCCAGCCCGGAGCCCCACAAAAGCACCACACATCGGTCTTCACTGGATCGAACACCTCGACCCATACCTTGCTCGATTCGTTGGACCAGCTCGATATTCGAGCCGGTGGTTCCCTCCAGCGCGGCGGCATTGACCCGAGCTATTAAGCTTGAATAGGTCGGAACTCCGTCGAGGATGAGCATCTCACAGGCGGTCCCGGGCAGATCTACGCCATCATATTTGTTGACTAGAACGGCCAGCCCCAAGTGACCGGCTTTAAGTTTTTCCACGCCGTCGTGAATATTGTCCTTGTTGAGGGTCGCCGCTGCAACGTCTTTCCAATGGTTCGCTTGGTTCGTTGAAGGGACAATAACGACGACATTTCGAGTTTTCGCCACCTCTGCGGCGAAAGCTTTAAGGTCATCGAATTTGATTTCGCGATTCAGCTCTTGGGGTGTGATTATCATTCTCACCCCCATATCCCCGGCCCCTTTGGGCTTTATTGGCTTTGATATGGCTTGGGGGTCCGCACGAAAATGTGTAACCAGTATTCCATCGTTGGCTAAGGTAGCGGTCATGAATATTTTGCGACGGGCCGCACTTAACGAGGGGATGACGTCAATTGGAATGCAGCGCTGTGCAATTTCAATCCGTTGCGCCGTAACTGCGCATTGACAGAGATCTATTACGTCAATCAGCAGATCGAGCTTAAACTGTAAATCGCCCAAGCCTCTGTTTTTTATTAGAATGCCAGCGACATCGGCCGATCGATCCTTCCAAATCCAATAAGGTAGCTCACAGAGCACGGCCGGATCACCGTTGAGTATCCTAGAGTGCTCTATGGAGCTATATTGCCTAAGTGGTTCTGAAAATAGACCCCATAGGTCTTTATAGAGCTGTGTTTCTGATTTTGCTTCAATTGTAAACTGCTCTTCGATGCTCTGGAAACACGCGTGGGCGTCATCGATGACAATCGCATCGATTGGAATTTTCTTTTCCTTGACGCCGAATACTGACCGTCCGTTCACAATTTTTCGAATGTTCGTAACGAGTATACTTTCACCTCTCATGAACGCCATGTCATTTTCGGATTCGGTTGCAGAGATACCAAGCGCCGCCGCTTCCGCTAAAACTTGTGACGTTAGATATTTGTCTGGAGTGACGTAGACCGCCGGTCGAAGCCCTTCATTCGTACTGCTTTTTAACGCGAGTAGACCGACCAACGTCTTTCCAGAGCCGGTGTTCATTTTGATCGTCAGATCATGCTCATCGCGCCTTACGAACCACCCATCGAGAACTTCGGCTTGCTCATCCGATGGTCGTTTGAACTTTGGGTTGCGAGTGAGTGTCGTAAAGATTTTTCGCGGCTCTATAATTGTGCCATCGCCGCCGCCAGCTTTAAAAAGATCGAAATTTATCAAGTTTCCCCCCAACTTTCAGAACGATCACCAATTCCACCTGAGGAGTATCCTAAACAAGAAAGGCGTCACTGAACACTGCCGGTTGAAGTGTTGGTCAAAAACGTGTGCTTTTCATATTTGCTACAATTCTTGTAGAAAGTGCGCGCCCAGTAGCGCCGGTAATCCTCGGGCTGGTCGGGCCGCCGTCAGAACCATTCACTGCGTAGCGGACCCATTGAAAACACCTCGCCATGGCGTATCCTTTCCCCGGCTTGGAGAGCCATCGCATGCGCACCACATCCGACACCATCGCCGCAATCGGCCTAGCCATCGGCGGTGCCTTCGGCCTGGCCGGCACCTTCGTCGCCAGCGCCCCACTGCGCGAAACACTCTGGGCGATCGACGGCACAGCACTCGTCGTGGCCACCGCGCTGCTCACCATGAAATACCAGCGGCTGGGCAATGACTGCGTCGCGGCCGGGTTTCTCACCTTCCTTGCCGGCGAAAGCCTGCTGCTGGCCGGCAATGCGGCGGGGCTGGAGGCCAGCGTGCCCTCCTATGTCGCCGGCATCTCGCTGTGGGCGGCGGCGCTGATCCTGATCGGCTCGGCAAACACGTTTGCTCTGTGGATGCGGCTCACCGGCCTCATTGCCGCCGTCCTGTTTGTCGTCACGGTGGCCATGGTGCTGTGGGGCGCGCCCCTGCTGCCGACCTCTGCGCCGCTGCCCGCCGCCGGCTATCCGTTCCTGGTGCTGACCTTCGTCGGCTGGATCTGGACCTTGCTGAAGCGCTAGCTGGCGAAAAATGTCCGCGCCGCTCGAACTCCGCAACAGCGCCACGGGAAAGATTTTTCCGGCAATCGGGCCGTTGCTGATCGGCGCGATGTTCGGTTTCGGCGCGCTGCGCGGACTGGTGGCGGGTGCGAACAGCGGGCATGTGCTGGTCATCGCGCTGGTGGCGTTCGGCTGCCTTGGGCTCGGCTATCTCATCGCGCGCGGCGCCTTCGACAGTTCGGTCAAGGTCACCCTGGACAGCCACGGCTTCCGCGATGCTCGCGCCGGCGATGTCCTGGTGCCGTGGGCGATGGTGAAGAGCGTGCACCTGACCTCCGGCAAGGGCGCGGCAATGCTCAATTTCGAGCTCACGCGCGAGCCACCCGACGAAATCAAATACGCGCCCGCCAATGCGCTCAACCTGATGCTGCCCTTCGGCAAGAACACCGTGCATATGGAAGTGTCGTCGCTGGATGTGCGCGGCCAGGACATGATCGAAGCCATAAAGACATTCGCGCCGCATGTGGTGGTGAGGCGGTAGGCTGTAACGCTCCCCCTTCTCCCCTTGTGGGAGAAGGTGTCGCCGAAGGCGACGGATGAGGGGTGTTCCAGGGAACGCCAACGCCTCACTCCGCTGGAACACCCCTCATCCGTCTCGGCGCTATCGCGCCGATCCACCTTCTCCCACAGGGGGAGAAGGTAAGGGCGCGCCACATGTGGCGCTTCTCTCCCGACCGTGCGAGCGTGCGTCTCCGATTCGGAAACCACCATCATGCTCCGCCTCACCCTTGCCGCCCTCATCCTCGCCACCCCGGCGCATGCCGCCGACATGGCGTTCTTCGTCAAGAACCTGCGCAGCCATGCGGTGGCGGTGGAGCTGTTCAGCCGCGACCGCAAGATGTCGTGGCCGGGCGGCGACCAGGTGTTTCTGATCGAGCCGAACTCGCAGAAGTCGGTGCCGATCTCGTGCTTCCAGGGCGAAAACATCTGCTACGGCGCCTGGGTGAACGGCAATGATGCGATTTCGGCGGGGGTCGGGCCGGACAATGACCAGCCTTGCGATACGTGCTGCTTCATCTGCGTGGAGAAGACGACGGAGACGATCGATCTGGTGGAGTGAGGAGCGGTCGGCCGCAGGCCGATCAATCGACAACGATTTGTCGATTGAAGCGACGAACGCCCGGAGCCATAGCGGAGGGCAGGCGCGCCTCGTCTCCCCCCTTGCGGGGGAGATGGCCGCGAAGCGGCCAGAGGGGGTCGTCTCGCGTGGAGCGCCGACCTCGATCTGCCGCGCAGGAAGTTGAGCCCGGTCGGACGGACCCCTTCTGTCGCCTTCGGCGACATCTCCCCCTCAAGGGGGGAGATCACGCGCCCGTCCTCCCGGCGAGCTTGACGCCCTTGCCGCCGCCGCCCTAGCCTCTGTCACCCACCACGAGGAGAACCTCCATGGCAGGCATGGTCGAAGGCGAAAAGATCGACGTTTCCTTCAACGGCAAGCGCTGCATCCATTCGCGCAATTGCGTGCTCGGCAACCCGCATGTTTTCGTGCCCAATGCGCCCGGCGAATGGATCCACCCCGAGGCGGCAAGCGTTGAGCAGGTCGTTACGTTGGCTCAGAACTGTCCGTCCGGCGCCATCGGCTATGTGAGGAAGGATGGCGGGCCGCAGGAGAAGGCGCCGGTGGTCAACACGGTGCGGCTGCGCGAGAACGGGCCGCTGGCCGTCCATGCCGAGATCGTGCTCGGCGGCGAGACCTTCTTTCGCGCCACGCTCTGCCGCTGCGGCGCTTCGCAAAACAAGCCGTTCTGCGACAACAGCCACATCAAGGCCGGTTTCACCGCCACCGGGGAGCCGCCGCTCAAGGAGGCGCCGGCGACGCTGGAGGCGCGAAATGGCCCGCTGACCATAACGCCAACCACCAACGGGCCATTGAAGGTCGAAGGCAATGCCGAGATCGTCACCGGCACCGGCCACACGATCGACCGCACCACCCGCACCTTTCTGTGCCGCTGCGGCCACTCGGCCAACAAGCCGTTTTGTGACGGCAGCCACAAGAGAGTGGGGTTTGTGGGGTAAGTCGCCAATTCCCCCAAAATCAGTCACGCCCCGCCCTTCAATGTCACCCCGCATCATGCGATGCTGGCGCTCTCGGCCGGGGGGCCGATTCTCACCCGGGGAATGCCATGTCTCTCACCATCACGCGCCGCATCGTCGTTGCATTCTCGCTTGCCGCGCTGTTTGCGCCATCGGCCTATGCCGCCGACATCACCTTTGCCGTCAAGAACAGCCATCCCAACGCCATGCGCCTCGAGCTCTACAGCCAGGACCGCGACTATGTCTGGCCGGGCAACGACAAGGATTTCTATCTCGACGATGGCGAGACCAAGCAGATCCCGGTCTCGTGCAACGAAGGCGAGTCCATCTGCTACGGCGCCTGGGTCGACGGCGACGAAGGCACCTATTGGGGCGTCGGCCCCAACAACAAGGAAAAATGCGACGACTGCTGCTACACCTGCGAAGGCGGCGAGACGGAAGAGATTGATCTGGTGCCGTGAGCTGCCTTCTCCCCGTTCACGGGGAGAAGGTCCCGGCAGGGGGATGAGGGGCAGCGCGGCGCAATTCCAGCTTGGGTTCTGTTAGGCCCGCCGACATCGCATAACCGCCGCACCGGGGGCCCGCTGCCTCCGGCAGCTCCCCGGTTCGAACCCTTTGAAAGGTCCACCGGACCTTTCAATTCGCCTTCGGCGAACCGGGCTCTCACCCTAGTAACGCCCTTTGCCGCTTCGACCCGCCCGCCTTGCGCCAGGCGTTGAACCTGTGCGTGGCGGCGGCAAAGGAGATCTTCATCTGCTGGGCGACCGAATAGCGCGACTTGCCTTCGTCGAACATGCGGTAGCAGCATTCGACGCCCTCCTCGGTCAGCTTGCCGTCGGGCGCCTTGTTGTGCGGATTGGCGGGATCGAATTTCTCGACCTGCTGTTCGACCAGGCCTTTCAGCCGCTGCAGGTCGGCCTCGATGCTGGCGATGAGATCGAGGACGGGTTTGGGATCGAAGTGGTCGTGCGGCTTTTCCGTCATCTCCAGGGATTCCTTTAGCTTTGCGTGTTGCCATCTATATAGGTGAACATTCGCTGATAATGAAGATGATGTCGCAGCCTGACGCTTCAACACTTGTTGACCGGCGATTGACCGGCGAGGCGCCAGCGCCTAGTTTAGAACCATTCTAAACTAGGGTGAATTTATCATGCTTTCCCGTGTCTTCGGTTTCGGCCGCCGTCCTTTCGAAACGCTGTCGGAACAGGAGATCCTGGCGCTGGCAATTTCGTCCGAGGAGGATGACGGGCGCATCTACCGCGCCTATGCCGACGGGCTGGCCGAAGACTTTCCGCAATCGGCGAAAGTGTTCGAGGCGATGGCGGAGGAGGAGGACGGCCACCGCGATGCGCTGATCGAACTTTACCGCAAGCGCTTCGGCGAGCGCATCACGCTGATCCGGCGCGAGCATGTGAAGGGTTATTATGAGCGCAAGCCCGACTGGCTGGTGCGGCCGCTCGGCATCGAGCATGTGCGCAGCCAGGCCGAAGAGATGGAGCGGCGAGCCTATCTGTTCTATGTCGAGGCGGCCAAGCGCACCAGCGACGCCTCGACCAGAAAGCTGCTCGACGCGCTGGCTGCGGCCGAGCAGAACCACGAGAAATCGGCGCACCAGCTGGAGCAGCAGCATGTGCCGGGCGCGGTGAAGGACGAAGAGGCGACCGCCGAGCAGCGCCAGTTCATCCTGACCTATGTGCAGCCGGGGCTGGCCGGGCTGATGGACGGCTCGGTGTCGACGCTGGCGCCGATCTTTGCCGCGGCGTTTGCCACGCACGACACCTGGCAGACGCTGCTGGTCGGCCTCGCCGCCTCGATCGGCGCCGGCATTTCGATGGGCTTTACCGAGGTCGCTTCCGACGACGGCAAATTGTCGGGCCGCGGTTCGCCGATCAAGCGGGGCTTGACCGTCGGCATCATGACGACGCTGGGCGGGCTCGGCCACGCGCTGCCCTATCTCATCCCGCATTTCTGGACGGCGACTGCGGTGGCCGCGGTGGTGGTGTTCTTCGAACTGTGGGCGATCGCCTTCGTCCAGAACCGCTACATGCAGACACCGTTCCTGAGGGCTGCGTTCCAGGTGGTGCTGGGTGGGGCGCTGGTGTTTGCGGCCGGGGTACTGATCGGGAATGCTTAGCCTCTTCCTTCCCCCCTTGTGGGGGAAGGTGGCCTCGCGAAGCGAGGTCGGATGAGGGGTGTTCCAGCGGAGTGAGACGTTGGCGTTCCCTGGAACACCCCTCATCCGTCTCGGCGCTAACGCGCCGATCCACCTTCTCCCACAAGGGGAGAAGGGGGAGCTTCACCTTCACCGCTACCCATTCACCGCCCGACTATCTGCCGGCGCTTCATCCCTCTCCGTCAGCCCGTAATCGCGCACCACATGCGCAATTCGCAACCGGTAGCCGGCAAAGATTCCGCCGCGGCCGGCCTTTTGCGCTTGCCGATGCTCCTCGGTGTTGCGCCAGGCCTTCACCGCTTCCTCGTCGCGCCAGAACGACAGCGACAGGACGCGGTTGGGGTCGACCAGGCTCTGAAACCGCTCGATCGAGATGAAGCCATCGATGCCGTCGAGCAGCGGCCTGAGCTCGGCGGCGATGCCGAGATAGGCATCGCGCTTTCCTTCAGCCGGTTGCACCTCGAAGATGACTGCGATCATGCTTCCTCCTTGACCGCGGTCTGGAATAGCTGGTGCGGTCCATGCGGTCCGGACACCAGCTTCAGGAAGATGCGGTCCTCTTTCAAGATGAACTTTTCCCGACGCGCGAAATCGTAGTTGGCCTTGCCGGCGGGATCGGCGGCGAGCCGGGCGCGATAGGCTTCGTAGGCAGCGAGGCTGTCGATGTTGTAGGCGGCGTAAGCGGTGGTGGCCGAGCCCTCATGCGGGGCGTAGTAGCCGATCAGATCGGCGCCGCAGCGCGGAATGGCCTGGCCCCAGGCCTTGGAATATTGCTCGAAGGCCGCCTTGCCGAACGGGTCGATCTCATAGCGGATGAAGCAGGTGATGGTCATGGTGATCTCCTTGGGTTTTCAGCGTGAATAGTTCGAGCGGCGTCGAAACGTCGTGCCGCCGGGTCTGCTAAGCAAAATGCCGGCGGTCGGGCCTGCCAGAAGGATTTCGCGCATTCGCGGCGCACATCCCTACGGGTCAGGCCGAGATCGCGCAGCAAATGGTCGTCGATCTCGGCGAGGTCGAGCCGCTGCAAATGGCGGTCGTACCAGCGGGCGAACAGCCGCCGGTGCAGACAGGTGACGAACGGGAACGATTGGCGGCTGGCGGGTAGGACGGAAGCGGTTGGCATCGGCGTTCTCCTTGATCTCGCCCGACAATAATGATTATCTCGCAGGAATGCTTCGATGGAGACCTAACTATGCGTGAAGGACCCGACATTGCCCGCATCGCCAGCCTGGTCGGCGATCCGGCGCGGGCAAACATGCTGAATGCGCTGATGGGCGGCACGGCTTTGACGGCGAGCGAACTGGCGCTGGAGGCCGGCGTGTCGCTGCCGACCGCGTCGTCGCATCTGTCCAAATTGATGGAGGGCGGACTGCTGACCTTGGCCAGCCAGGGCCGGCACCGCTATTACGGCCTCGCCGGGCCGCAGGTGGCCGGCATGATCGAGGCCATAACCGGCGTGGCGGAAGCCGTTGGCCCCAAGCGCGTGCGGCCGGGCCCGCGCGATGGCGCGATGCGCGTCGCCCGCGTCTGCTACGACCATCTGGCCGGCGAACAGGCGGTGGCGATGCTGGACCGGCTGGTAGCGCGCGACATTCTCTTGCGCAACGAGAACGAGATCAGGCTCGGGCCGGCTGCGGCCTCGCACTTTTCGGCCATCGGCATCGATGTCGACGCCAAGCCGCGCCGGCCGGTCTGCCGGGCCTGCCTCGACTGGAGCGTCCGCCGTTCTCACCTCGCTGGCACGCTCGGCGCGGCGATCCTCGACAAGATCCTGGCGGAGAAATGGGCAAGGCGTGAGAAGGATAGTCGGGCGGTGGTGTTTTCACCGCCGGGGAAGCAGGCGTTTGAGCGGGTGTTTTTGGGGTAGTTTGCCGGTGAGAGGACCCGCCATGCCGGCGGGACAGCGCCCCCTGCGTAGCGGTGAGGCGTGCGCCCTTCACCCCCGCTTCAACACCTTCGCCTGGCTGAAAAAATCCACCCACGGGTCAGCCTTCTCCAGCTCCTTCAGCGTCGTCTTGTCGCCGATCGGGAAAGCATTCGGCGCCAGCCCCGCTTCCACCTCCGCCCATGTCACGGGAACAGACACCGTCGCGCCTTTCTTGGCGCGCGAGGAGTAGGGCGCCACCGTCGTCGAGCCCCTGCCGTTGCGCAAATAGTCGACGAAGATTTTGCCAGTGCGCGCCTTTTTCGACAGCGTCGCCGTGTAGCGGTCGGGTGCGCCCTGCTCCAGCGCCTTGGCGAAATCATGGGTGAACGTCTTGACCTCATCCCAATCCGCCGACGGTTTCAGCGGCACCAGCACGTGATAGCCCTTGCCGCCCGACGGCTTGACGAAACTCGGCAGCGACAATTCGTCGAGCTTGCCTCGGATGTCGAGCGCGGCCTCCCGCACTGCCTTGACGTCGACGCCTTCGTCGGGATCGAGATCGAAGATGATCTGGTCCGGCTCTTCCAATTCGTCGATGGTGCAGCCCCAGATGTGGACCTCGACCACGCCATACTGGACCAGGGCGGCGAGGCCGTCGAAATCGCGGATGAACAGGATTTCCTCGCCATCGGTCGGGTCCTTCATGCGGGCGATCTTGTCGCTCATGCCGGCCGAGGCGTGTTTCTGGAAAAAGCGCGGACCGCCGATGCCGTCCGGCGCCCTGACCAGGCTGAGCGGCCGGTTGACGACGAATTGTTCCATGCGCGGCCAGACCAGCGCGTAGTGCTCGAGCAAAGCCTGCTTGGAAATCTTCTCGTCGGGCCACAGCAGTTTTTCGGGGTGGGAGAGCTTGACGCTGGTCGTCACCGTCCCGGAAGTTTTTGCCCCGGCATCTTTGCCGGCGCTCCCTGTCGCGGACTTTGCTTTGCTCGCCGGTTTCGATGGCTTTTCCTGCACGACTTCCTCCGCCGGCTTGTCCTCGCGCAGTCCCTGGAACGACGCATGGCGTATTATACGGTCGGAGGTCCAGCTGCGGAACTCCACTTCGCCGACAAGTTCAGGCTGGACCCAGACCAGGCCTTTGCCCTTCGGCACAGCCGCGGCAAAGGGCGATGATTTTGCCTTGAGCGCATCGAGCTTCTTCTTCAGATCGGTGGCGCCCTTGACCGAGAAGCCGGTGCCGACGCGGCCGGCATAGTGGAGTTTGCCGCCTTCGAAATAGCCGACCAGCAGCGAGCGCAGGCCACGGCCGGTCTTTTCCGACGGCAGATAGCCGCCGATGACGAACTCCTGGCGCGCCGTGCACTTCGACTTTACCCAGCTCGGGCCGCGACCGCTGCGGTAGGGAGCATCGGCGCGCTTGGAGACGATGCCTTCGAGGCCCATGCGGCAGGCGTGCTGCAGCATGATCTTGCCGGGCTCGGCGAAATGGTCGCTGAAGCGGACGGCGGCATTCTCAGCCGGCTCACCAAGCAGGTCCTGCAGCGCCTGCTTGCGCTCGACCAGCGGTTCGCGGCGCAAATCCTTGCCGTCGAGCCGCATCAGATCGAACAGATAGTAGGTAAAGCGGTTGGTGCGATTGGCGGAGAGATCCTGTTGCAGCAGCGGGAAGGAGGAAACGCCGCTGTCGGCCAGCACGACGATCTCGCCATCGATGATGGCGTCGCTGCATTTCAGCCGGCCGAGTTCCGAGACTATCTCCGAGCCGAATTTCTTCGTCCAGTCGAGGCCGGTACGGGTCAGCAGTCGCACCTCTGTGCCGGCGATCTGCGCCTGCATGCGGTAGCCGTCGAATTTGACCTCGTGCAGCCAGTCCTTGTCGGGCGGCGCCTCGCGCTCCAGCGTCGCCAGCTGCGGCTCGATGAAATCGAGACGCTTGCCAGCTTTCGCCTTGCTGGCGGCGCCGGGCTTGTTGGAATGCCAGACTTTCGGCTTCTTGCCGTCGGCGGTCTTGCCTTCCGCAACCTGCTCGATGGTGAGGCCCGATTTCACCGATTTCGGCGCGTCCTTCAGAATGTCTTCGCCGGGGCGGGCGGCGGCATCGTCGGATTTGATCAGGAGCCAGTTGTCGCGCTTTTCGCCCGCGCGGGGTTTCAGCCGCACCAGGTGCCACAGGCCGTTCAGCTTCTTTCCCTTGAGCTCGAAGGAGATGTGGCCCTTCTTCATCGCCTTGGCGGGGTCGATCTCGGGCACCCACGTGCCTTGGTCCCAGACGATGACCGTGCCGCCGCCATACTCGCCCTTGGGGATGGTGCCTTCGAAGGAGGCATAGTCGATCGGATGGTCCTCGACATGCACGGCCAAACGCTTTTCGTGGGGATCGAGGCTCGGGCCGCGCGTCACCGCCCAGCTCCACAAGACGCCGTCATGTTCGAGGCGGAAATCGTAGTGCAGCCTCGTCGCATCGTGTTTCTGGATGACGAAGATGCCGCCGGCCTGCTTGCCGCGCGCGACCTTGCCGGCCGGCTCGGCCGTCTTCTTGAAATCGCGCTTGGACTGATACTGTTCGAGGCTGGCCATGACGCTCACGCCGATTTGCGTTTGGGCGCGGACGCTTTTGCCTTGGCCCGCTTGGCCGCCGGCCTGGCCTTCGTTGCCGAGCCTTTCGCCGTGCCGCCATCCGACAGGCTCTTCTTCAGCGCATCGAACAGATTGACGACGTTGGACGGCTTCGGCGCGGCCTGCGGCTGCGGCGCCTTCTTGCCGGCCTTCTTGGCGCGGATCAGTTCGAGCAGCGCGTCCTCGTACTTGTCCTCGAATTTCGACGGATCGAATTTGGCTTTCTTCTTGTCGATGATGAGTTCGGCCAGATCGGTCATCTCCTGGTCGGTCTTCACCGCCTTGATCTCGCCGAAGACGCTGTCGGGCTGCCGCACCGTGTTGTCGTAGCGCAAGGTGGTCAGCACCATGCCCTTGCCGAGCGGCTCGATGACGACAGGCCTTTCTCTGGCGTAGAGCACGATGCGCGCGAGCCCGGCCATCTTCTTGCCCGCCATGGCGTCGCGGATAACGGCAAAGGCCTCCTCCGACACCTTGTCGGCCGGCGCGACATAGTAGGGCGTGTCGAGATAGATTTGCTGGATCGAGGCTTTGTCGACGAAGCCGTCCAGCGCCATGGTGTGCGAGGATTCGATCTGCACCGCGGCAATCTCGTCTTCCTCGATATGGACGAAGTCGCCGTCGTCGAGTTCGTAGCCCTTGATCTCGTTGCCTTCCTCCAGCGGCTTGCCGGTTTCGGCATCGACATAGATGCGTTTGACCGTGTTGCCGGTCTTGCGGTTCAGCACCCGGAAAGAAACCTTTTCGGTGTGGGTGACGACGTTGGTCAGTTCGACGGCGCAGGTGACCAGCGACAGTTTCAGATAGCCCTTCCAGGCGGGGCGGGGTGCCATGGCGAAACTCCTGCGCTATTCGGTTCAACCGAGAACGGGCAGGGCCCGTTCCGGTTCCGGCTGCCGCCAAGCGGCTTTCTAAGCGCGCGAACGGAAATTTCGCGGGGCTCGCCGAAATTGAAACAGAACCGCGCCCAAGCGACATCCACACGAAACATATGTGATGCAAAAGTCACATTGGCCGGAAAGGCGCAAAAGGCGTTGAAAGACCCCGAAACAGCCGCATTCCGGCCACGAAGCATGGGGTTTTCGACCAAAGATTAACATCGTGTTCACCGACTATTCACGCCTCGACGCTATGATCCCCGCAATCGGACGGGACATCCGAAAATCGGGACAGGGACTAGGTAAAATGAAATTCTGGGGCCACATCGCCGGCTACGCCGCCGCCATCCGCGAGTTCATCGCGCCGACCTATCGGCCGGAGCGCTATTACATGCGCGGCCCGGGCCCGGCCTGCGCCCGTCGTGGCACCTCGCTCGGCGCGCACTGATCATGACGTTCGAGAGCCGTCACGACAGCCGGATCTGCAGACCGGGCGCCGACCACCGCGCAACCACCTATCGCGCCGAGCGCCCCGCGCTGGCCGCGAGAAGCCGTGCGACAACGCCGCGGCTTTGATCCCGCCGCCGGCAGGCTTAATGTCGCCTGACATGAGCTGCCGGATGTCCCGTGACCTCTTCTCCTGAACCCTTCGATGCCAGCCAGCCGTTGATCGTCTTCGACGGCGTCTGCGTGCTGTGCTCGGGCTTCGTGCGCACGGTGGTCCGGCTCGACGCTAAGAACCGCTTCCGCTTCGCCACCGCGCAGTCGCCCTTCGGCGAGGCGCTGTTCCACAAATACGGACTGCGCACCGACAGCTATGAGACCAATCTGGTCCTCATCGGCCGCGCGCCCTTCATGCGGCTGGACAGTCTCATTGCCGTGGCGAGCGAACTCGGCTGGCCATGGCGAGCGGCGAAAATCCTGCTGCTGTTGCCGCGCCCGTTGCGCGACTGGCTCTACGAGCGCATCGCCAAAAACCGCTATGCCATCTTCGGCCGCAAGGACAGTTGCGAGATCCCGTCTCCCGCGATGCGGTCGCGGATGATCGGCTGATCCCATGCCGCCCAAAAGTGACCTCGGTTTTGGGAAAACGGCATGTAGGGGGACAACAGCGCGATGAGGCTTCTGGTCGTCGGCGGCTATGGCATTTTCGGCGGTCGCATCGTGCAATTGCTGGAGAACGAGCCGCGCCTGATACTGATCGTCGCCGGACGCTCAGTGGCAAAAGCCGAAGCCTGGTGCAAAGCCCGCATTGGCGTGGCAGCGGAACTCCTGCCGGCGCGTTTCGATCGCGATGGCGATCTTGCGGCGCAGCTCTCATCGCTCAAGCCGGATTGCGTCGTCGATGCCAGCGGTCCGTTCCAGGCCTATGGCGCAGGGCGCTACCGGCTGATCGAAGCCTGTATCGCGCAAGGCATCAACTATTTCGACCTCGCTGACGGGTCGGACTTCGTCGCCGGCGTCTCCGCCTATGACCAAACGGCACGCAAGGCCGGCCTGTTCGTGCTGTCCGGTGTGTCGAGCTTCCCGGTGCTGACCGCAGCGGTCGTGCGTCGTCTCTCCGCCGGCATGGTGCGGGTCGACGCGATCCGCGGCGGCATCGCGCCGTCGCCCTATGCCGGGGTCGGCGAAAATGTCATTCGCGCCATTGCCGGTTACGCCGGCCAGCCGGTGGAGCTGAACCGCGACGGCGGCAAGGTGCAAGGCCATCCGCTGACCGAGCAGATGCGCTTCACCATCGCGCCGCCGGGCAAGGTGCCGCTGAACAGCACGCTGTTTTCGCTGGTGGATGTGCCGGATTTGCGCGCCCTGGCGGAGCTGTGGCCGCAAGCCAAAACCATCTGGATGGGCGCCGGGCCGGTCCCCGAAATCCTGCACCGCGCCCTGATCGGCCTTGCCTGGCTGGTACGGATCGGGCTGGTGCGCTCGCTGTCGCCGCTGGCGCCGCTGATGCATTGGGCGTCGAACCGGCTGCGCTGGGGCGAACATCGCGGCGGCATGTTCGTCGCAGTGGAAGGGA
Organism: Mesorhizobium sp. P2_B11; assembly: GCF_056404855.1. NCBI lineage: Bacteria > Pseudomonadati > Pseudomonadota > Alphaproteobacteria > Hyphomicrobiales > Phyllobacteriaceae > Mesorhizobium > Mesorhizobium sp. P2_B11. The sequence continues at coordinate 43,988 of NZ_JBFUDF010000010.1, read as the reverse complement.
CGGGCAAGACCGGCGAAGCGGTCAAACGTTCCTGGCACCTGCTGGCCGAAGGCGATGACGGGCCGCTGATCCCGGCCATGGCTGTCGAGGCGCTGGTGCGCAAGACGTTGGAAGGACAGGCGCCGGCGCTGGGCGCGCGAGCGGCGGTGCGCGACCTCGAGCTTGACGACTATCAGACGCTGTTTGCCAGCAAGACGATCTATACCGGTTTTCGGGACGACACCGCCGACGTCGGAAAGCCACTCTATCCGCAAGTGGTCGGCGACGCCTGGAACACCCTGCCCGAAGAAATCCGCGCAATGCATGAGCGCGTTGGAGCGGCTGAGGGGCGCGGTAGCGTCGAGCGCGGCGCTGGTATTATTAGCCGGCTATCCGGCTGGCTGGTCGGATTTCCTCCCGCCAGTGCCGACGTGCCGGTCCGGGTTCGTTTCGACGCCGGCAACGGTGGCGAGACCTGGACGCGAACGTTTGGCGCGCACACTTTCTCCAGCGAACAGTTCGCGGGGCGGGGTCGGTCGCAACGGTTGTTGTGCGAGGGCTTCGGGCCGCTGAGCTTCGCCATGGCGCTGGTGGCAGAGCAGGGAAGGCTGTCGCTGGTGCTGCGGCGCTGGAGCTTTCTCGGCCTGCCACTGCCGATGTGGCTCAGTCCGCGCTCGGCATCCTATGAGAGCGTCGAGGACGGCCGCTTCCGTTTCCATGTCGAGATCTCGCACCCGCTCACCGGCCTGATCGTGCGCTATCGCGGCTGGCTCGAGCCGAAAGCCTGACCCCGACGAAAAGCTGGCCCTTGCGAAAAATCGTGGCGAAGACGAAAGTTTTTTCGCGGCGCCTGTCGAAAACGGACATGGCCACACGACATATGTCCGGCACGCAACGACGCGGCCTTCCTAAAAAACGGGAGAAAACCCATGCGATACATGCTTTTGATCTACGCGAACGAAGCGGCGATGGCGGCCGCGCCGAGCGACAAGACCTACGAGATCAGCACCGCCTACGGCGCCTACACCGAAGCGCTGAAGAAATCCGGTGCGTGGCTCGCCGGCGACCGGCTGAAGCCGACCCAGCTTGCCACCGCGGTGCGCACGGCCAACGGCAAGACCAATGTGCTCGACGGCCCCTACGCCGACACCAAAGAGCAGCTTGCCGGTTTCTACATGATCGAGGCCGCGGACGCCGACGCGGCAATCGCATGGGCAGCGCGCTGTCCAGGCGCCAGCGCCGGCACCATCGAGGTGCGGCCGATCTGGGAAATGACCGAATACCCCGCTTAGAAATGACCCAGTGATGGACACTCGACCGGAGATCGCGCGCGTGGCGGCCGAGGCGGCCGCCCGGCAAAGCTACGGCAAGCTCGTCGCCTGGCTCGCGGCGCGCACGCGCGACGTCGCCGGCGCCGAGGACGCGCTGGCGGATGCCTTTGCCGCAGCCCTTGAGCGCTGGCCGAAAACCGGCGTGCCCGAAAAGCCTGAAGCATGGCTGCTGGCCGTGGCGCGCCGCCGTGGCGTCGATGCCGTGCGCCGTCGGCTGACCAGCGAAGCGAGCCGCGACCATCTCAAGCTGGTGGCCGAGGAAATGGAGGCGCGCGTGGAAGACGAAGACCTGTCTGACGAGCGGCTCAGGCTGATGTTTGCCTGCGCCCATCCGGCGATCGAGGCCAGCGTGCGAGCGCCGCTGATCCTGCAGACCATTTTGGGCTTCGACGCCGGAGCAATCGCCTCCGCCTTCCTGGTGTCGCCGGCGACGATGAGTCAGCGCCTGGTGCGCGCCAAGAGCCGCATCCGCGAGATCGGCATTCCGTTTCGCGTGCCGGAACGGGCCGAGCTCGGCGAGCGGCTGGATACGGTGCTGGAGGCGATCTACGCCGCTTTCGCCGAAGGCTGGACCGACCCCGCCGGCACCGAAACGCGAGCGCGCAATCTGGCGACCGAAGGCATCTGGCTCGGGCGGCTGGTGGCATCGCTGATGCCGGACGAGCCGGAAGCGCTCGGCCTGTTGGCGCTGATGCTGTTTGCCGAGGCGCGGCGTGCGGCGCGTCGCAGTGACGACGGCGACTATGTGCCGCTTGCCGATCAGGATTGCCTTCTGTGGGATCACGCGCTGATCGACGAGGCCGAGGCGCTGCTCGGCCACGCCGCGACCATGGGCGTCATCGGCCGCTACCAGCTTGAAGCGGCGGTGCAGTCGGCGCACGCGACGCGGCGGCGAACCGGCCAGACCGACTGGGCGGCGATCCGAAATTTCTACGATGCGCTATCGGCGATATCAGGCTCGCCGGTGGTGGCGATCAACCGCGCCGTGGCGATCGCCGAGACCGATGGGGCGGCGGCAGGTCTCGCTGCGCTCTACGTGCTTGGCGACGACAAGCGGCTCAACGACTATCAACCCTACTGGGCTGCCCGCGCCGGCCTGCTGGCCAGGCTCGGCAATACGCCGCAAGCGGTTGAAGCCTATGATCGGGCGATCGGCCTCGAGCGCGACCCGGCCGTGCGCCGCTTCCTGCAGGCGAAGCGGGCGATCCTGCGCCACTGATATTTCGCTGGCCGTTCAGGCCGGCCACATCTCATGCGCCGTGTTGAGCCGCGTCATCAGCGGATGCGCCCGCAACACCGACCATAAACGCTCAATGTTCGGCCAGTCGGCTCGCGCCTTGTCGATGTCGGGATGCCAGGCCACCAGCATGACGAGGTAGATGTCGGCCAGCGACATCGCGTTGCCGACCAGCCAGTCCCGCCCTTCAAGTGCCGCATCGACAATGGCGAAGCCGCGGTCCATCTCGGCAATGGCTGCCTGCTTGACGGCCTTTTTGCCATCGGCATCGGTGGTGTAGCGATGGGCATAGTAGAGGCGCAGGATGGCGGGGTAGAGCGCCGACGACATGAACGCGATCCAGCGCAGGAAGTCGGCGCGATCCGCCGATCCGGCGGCCGGCGCCAGACCAGCCTCCGGGTGGCGCTCGGCAAGCAGGATGCAGATCGCCGCCGATTCGGTTACCGACTGACCGTTGGGCAAAGTCAGGACCGGAACCTGGTTCAACGGGCTGATGTCGAGGAAAGCCGGATCCGGCGGATCCTTCTTCGGCACGTCGATCTGGTCGAAGTGCGCGTTTGCCAGCGCCAATGCCGCCTCGACGACGAAGCCGCCGCTGCCCGGGCGTGTGTAGAGTTTGTACATGGAATCCTCCCAACGCCCGTTCGGGCTTGTCGGAGGTTTGCACCGGCGGAGCGCGGCGCTCAAGCGGGCTGGTGTGGCGCCAGCGGATATTTTGTGAGGTCCAGGCGGAGTGAGCGCTGGAGGTGTCGGCGGGACAGCACCCCCCTCTGTCCTGCCGGACATCTCCCCCTCAAGGGGGGAGATCAGCCGTCACTCTGGCTTTCGCCAATCTCCAGCGATGCAAAGCGGTCGGGGCGCCGACGCTGCTAATCTCCCCCCTTGAGGGGGAGATGCCCGGCAGGGCAGAGAGGGGTGTGACGGATCGCTACGTATCCATCCTTCCCGCTCCGCAAAAACCTAAGCCCCCAGCCCGTCGAACAAAATTGTCGATAGATAGCGCTCGGCGAAGGACGGGATGATCACCACCAGGTTCTTGCCCTTGTTCTCCGGCCGCGAGCCGACGACGATCGCGGCTTGCAAGGCGGCGCCCGACGAGATGCCGACCGGCACGCCTTCGAGGCGGGCGACGAGGCGGGCATTGGCGACCGAATCCTCGTTGGAAACCTTGACGATCTCGTCATAGATCGAGGTGTCGAGGATCTTTGGCGCAAAGCCGGCGCCGATGCCCTGGATCTTGTGCGGACCGGGCTGGCCGCCCGACAGCACCGGCGATGCCTCGGGCTCGACGGCGACGACATGCACCGAAGGCTTGCGCTGCTTCAACACCTGGCCGACGCCGGTGATGGTGCCGCCGGTGCCGATGCCGGCGACGAAGATGTCGACACCGCCGTCAGTGTCATTCCAGATCTCCTCGGCCGTGGTGCGGCGGTGGATTTCCGGATTGGCCGGGTTTTCAAACTGCTGCGGAATGACCGCGTCGGGCAGTGTGGCGGCCAGTTCGTCGGCCTTGGCGATGGCGCCCTTCATGCCCTTGGGACCTTCGGTCAGCACCAGTTCGGCGCCGAGCAGTGCCAGCATCTTGCGGCGCTCCACCGACATGGTCTCGGGCATGGTCAGGATCAGCTTGTAGCCCTTGGCGGCGGCAGCGAAGGCGAGCGCAATGCCGGTGTTGCCGGAAGTCGGTTCGATCAGCGTCGTCTTGCCGGGCTTGATGCGGCCGGACGCTTCCAACGCCTCGATCATCGAAACGCCGATGCGGTCCTTGACCGAGGCGATCGGGTTGAAGAATTCGAGCTTGGCCAGAAGGTTGGCAACGACGCCTTTCTCCTTGGCGAATTTGTCGAGCCGCACCAACGGCGTGTCGCCGATCGTCTCGGTGATCGAATTGTAGACGCGGCCGCGGCCGGGCACGCGCGGCGAAGAGACGGGCTTGTTCATTGGTTTCGCTCCCAGATCAGGCAATTGGCATCGGCGGACAGGATAGGGATTTCAGCCGCGCAAGATAGGCTGTCGGCAAGAAATATCGAGTGGGGCGCTTGCTGAAAAGGTCTCCGCTACGGAAACGCATTCCCGGAGATCGGCCGCCTCAGGAACGGTTTGTCGCAACGAAAGCTTACTGGCGGGCCGCAATGGCTGCGGCCGCCCCCACCATGAAGCCGGCGGCGGTGCGGTTCAGCGCCTTCAGCGCGCGTGGCGATTTCAGGAACCAGCGCGCCTTGGCCGCCAGCGCCAGATAGGGCACCAGCACCACGAACAGCACGACGACGGTGAGCGCGACCAGGATGCCGTAGTCGGCCAGCGTGATGGTCTTCAGGTCGACGATGGTCGGCGTGATGGCGAGGTAGAAGATCATCGTCTTCGGGTTGCCGAGCGTGACGGTGAGGCCGGCAAGGAAGCTCGATACCAGACCGCCCTTGCCTTTCCTGGCCTCGACCGTCTCGGGCGTGATGCCTGCGGTCCAGAAACGCCAGCCGAGGAAGGCGAGATAGGCGACGCCCAGCCATTTGATGGCGAGAAACACCATGCCGAAGGTCTGCGCGACAAAGGCAAGGCCGAGCACCACGGCGGTGAGATAGGTGAGGTCGCCGAGCATCAGGCCGAACGACATGGCCAGCGATGAGCGGAAGCCGGAGCCAAGCGCCCGCGCCACAAGCGCGGTGACGCCGGGGCCGGGAATGGCGGCGGCGATGCCGAGTGCGGCGCTGTAAGCGAGAAAGCCGGTGAGGGTCATGACGGTTTGCACCCCGTGAACGGCTCCTGATGCCATGAAAGCCGGCAGGGGTAAAACGGATTCGATTGCGCCAGCAGGGTCGGACGGTCGCCCGGGCACGGCCGAAAGAGAGATGGTTCACTTACGCGCCGGGGAAGAGCGGCTATCCCCCATCCACCCCACCGCACGTTGCAATCCCTCTTGGCTGCGCGCCCGCGCAGTTACACCGGCCGGAGCCGCCCATGCTAGCGAAACGACTTCACATCCAGCTTATGCAATGGATGCCCAACAATTATTCCGAGGCGCGCGGCCACGAGCTGGAATGGTATCTGTGGTTCGACGACCGGCAGGCTTTCAGCCTGTTCGACAAGGGCGCCAGCGATATCGTCCCGGCGCCCGGCTCCTTTACCGACAGCCGGAATCCCGGCGCCCACCCCGTTCGTCCGATGATCTATCCGCTGGTCGTCAACAACCGCTTCAAGGTGCGGCTGGTCGCGCTGGAGCGCGACTCCCCGGACCCTGACGATACCGCCAAGGGCGAATTCTACATCGACCTCGACACCAAATATCCGCCGGTATCCGACTGGCGCATCATTGCTGCCGATCCGCGCAACACCGACCTCAACGTCGAAGCGTCATTCCAGCTGCAATGGCTGGATTATGTCGACACCAATGAGATCCCCGACAGCGGCGTGCCGCGCATCGTCGACAAGTCCAACTATCCCTATCCGTGGGGCGCCGAAGTGATGGTGTTCGAGCACTGGCTCGGGCTTGGCCGCAAGGGAGCGCTCAAGCTTGTCGACCGGAACCGCGCATCGCGCCGCGAATACTGGATGATCAATGGCAATGCGGCCCGACGCATGGTGCAGGATGTCTATCGCTTCAACGTCAACCAGCTGGGCGTCGCCAACGACACGATCAGCAGTGTTTACGTGCCGAAGCTCAAGGACGGCCACGCCACGGTGACGCTTTATGAACACGACTTCAGCGACAGCCGCTTCGCGCAAGGGGCGAAGAAGTCCTTCGGCTCGGTCGGCCTCTTCAATCTCAGGGATACCGGTTTCGATGACCGCGTCTCATCGGCCGAGGTGATCCATACCTATCCCAAGGCGATCCATCGGGACGTGCACTGGGGCAGTTCCTTGCCAAACCAATGGACTCAGGACGGCCCGTCGACATGAGTGATGCGCCAGATGGTGCCGTTGGCGTCCTCGGTGAGGATGAGCGCGCCGTCCCTGGCCACCGCGACGCCGACCGGTCGGCCCCAGACCGCTTCGTCGGAGAGGACGAAGCCGGTGATGAAATCCTGATATTCGCCGGTCGGCTTGCCGTCGCTGAATTTCAGCCGCACCACCTTGTAGCCGGTGCGCACACCGCGGTTCCACGAGCCGTGCAGGGCGACGAAGGCATCGCCTCTATACTCGGCCGGAAAATTGCCGCCGTCATAGAAGGCGATCCCGAGCGGCGCCGAATGCGCCTGCATCAGCACGTCGGGCACGGTGACCGAGCCGGCGAGGTCGGGCCGCGCGCCCTTGTGGCGCGGATCCTCATTGGCGCCGATATAATACCATGGCCAGCCGTAGAAGGCGCCGTCCTTGACCGAGGTGGCGTATTCGAACGGCACATTGTCGCCCAGCCCATCGCGCTCGTTGACGACGCACCACAGCGCGCCGGTCGCCGGCTGCACGGTCATGCCCGAACAATTGCGCAGGCCGGTTGCGACGATGCGGCCATTCTTCCCGTCAGTGTCGAAGGCCAGCACGTCGGCACGACCACCCTCCCGGCCCCAGGCGGCGCCTGGACGCATGGATTTGGCCCAGGCGTCGAGGCCGCCACGCGGTTCCTTGCCCATGCTCTCGGCGACATTCGATGCGGAACCGACCGAGACATACAGCGTCTTGCCGTCGGGCGAGAACGCGATGTCGCGGGTCCAGTGGCCGCCCGACGGGATGTCGGAGACGATTGTCTCCGCTTCGCCTGAGGCTTTCATGTCGCCGTCGCGATAGGCAAACCGCACCACGCTGTCGGTGTTGGCGACATAGACCCATTGCGGCTTGTCGCCGGGCGGATAGAAGGCGATGCCGTAGGGCTGGTTGAGATTGCCGGCGAAAATGCCCTCCTCGGCCGGCTTGGCGCTGCCCTTGGCCAGCCGATAGACGCGGATCTGGTTGGCGTCGCTGTCGGCGACGAACAAATCGCCATTCGGCGCCACGCGCACGACACGCGGATTGGCGATGCCGGAGGCGATCAATTCGGCTGAGAAACCTGGCGGCAGGATGGGCTTGGCGCCTTCGGGCCGATCGCCGAGGCCGGCGCCGTTGGAGGCGGATTCGGTGAGATAGGGCTTTTGCAGATCCTCCGGCTTGATCAGCCGGCGCACGCCCGGTTTGTCGGCCTTCCAATCGCCGAACGCGTCCTTGCCGGTCAGCAGCGGTTGGTCCTGAGCGAAGGCACTGGTCGCCACAAGCAGGGCAAAGCCCGCCAGGCCGGCAATCCGGATCATGCTGTCCTCCTCGAATTCACGCCGCGCCCGGCTGCTGCATCAAGCAGATATTGGGCGGGCGCATCCAAAAAGGAAGGTTGCGCTCGCAGATTCGAGGGAAACCGTCAGCTGTCTTCTTCCTCGACGTCGAGATCGTCGTCGAGACGCTTTTCCAGCTTCACGAGATCGTCCGGCAGCGGCAGGCCCATGGCGCGCATTTCGCGGAGCTTTTCGCGCAGCTGCTCCTGGATTTCGTGCTCGTCCTCGGGCTGGTTGACCATTTCCTCGAGCAGCAGACTGATTTGGGCCTTGAACGATTCAAGCGCCATTCTGCGCCCTCCTTTGCGGTGATGCCGGCTTATCTCAACATTCGGGTAATCAGTTGCGCCGTGTAGTCGACCATCGGCACGATGCGGGCATAATTCAGCCTGGTCGGGCCGATGACGCCGAGCGCGCCGACGACGCGGGCGTCCTTGTCGCGATAGGGCGCCACCACCAGCGACGAGCCGGAGAGCGAAAACAGCTTGTTTTCCGAGCCGATGAAGATGCGCACGCCGGGGCCGTCCTCGGCGAGGTCGAGCAGCTGGATCAGCCCGTCCTGCGTCTCCAGATCCTCGAACAGGTGCCGCAGCAACTCGATGTCGGCCTGGGCGGTGACGTTTTCCAACAGATTGGCGCGGCCGCGCACGATGAGGCGCGCCGGCAGGCCGCTGTCGGCGCCGGCCCACACCGCCAGGCCTTTTTCGACCAGGTCCTGCGACAGCGTGTCGAGAGCGGCCCTGGTCTCGTCCTTGATGCGGGCGATCTCGATGCGCGCTTCGGCCAACGTGCGGCCCCTGATGTGGGCGTTGAGGAAGTTCGAGGCTTCGTGCAGCTGCGACACGGTGATGCCGGCCGGCAGGTCGACGACGCGGTTCTCGACATCGCCGTTCTGCGACACCATCACGGCCAGCGCCTTGGTCGGCTCGAGCTGGATGAACTCGATGTGCTTCAGCGCCACCTCGTTCTTGGTCGCAAGCACCAGGCCGGCGCCCCGCGACATGCCCGACAGCATCTGGCTGGCCTCGGTCAGCATGTGTTCCAGCGTCGCGCCCGAGCCGGAGGCGCGCACCTGCGCCTCGATGACCCGGCGTTCCTCGTCGGAGAGATCGCCGAGCTCCATGAAGGCATCGACGAAGAAGCGCAGTCCGGTCTGCGTCGGCAGGCGCCCGGCCGAGATATGCGGGGCATAGATCAGGCCGAGATGTTCGAGGTCGCTCATCACATTGCGGATGGTGGCCGGCGACAGCGACGATGGCAGGATGCGCGACAGGCTGCGCGATCCCACAGGCTCACCATCCCTAAGGTAGGACTCGACGATGCGCCGAAAGATGTCGCGTGAGCGCATGTCGAGCGACTGCAGCGCGGGCGCCAGCAGACTGGGTTCGGTGACTGCCTTGGTCATTCGGCCAAAAACCTCCGGCTAAAGGATATAGACTTCCTCCGCCCCTACGCAACCCGGCGTCTGTGTCAGATCGCCCGCTGCCGCCCTTGCGGTCACGGCGCCGCGATTGCGGCCCTTTTCCTTTGCGCCATGGGCTGCATGCGTCTACAAGCCGCCGACGCAACTGCAAAAAGAACAGAAAGAGGCCTCGATGCGCCCCTCCAAACGCCAAGCCGACGAAATGCGCGCCATCTCCTTCGAGCGCGGCGTGTCCAAACACGCTGAGGGGTCGTGCCTGGTGAAATTCGGCGACACGCATGTCCTGTGCACGGCGAGCCTGGAGGAAAAGGTGCCGGGCTGGATGCGCAATTCCGGCAAGGGCTGGGTGACGGCCGAATACGGTATGCTGCCGCGCTCGACCGGCGAACGCATGCGCCGCGAAGCTTCAGCCGGCAAGCAAGGCGGCCGCACGCTGGAAATCCAGCGGCTGATAGGCCGCTCGCTGCGCGCCGTTGTCGATTTGCAGGCGCTGGGCGAACAGCAGATCACCGTCGACTGCGACGTCATCCAGGCCGATGGCGGCACCCGCACGGCATCGATCACCGGTGGCTGGGTGGCGCTCTACGATTGCCTGCGCTGGATGGAAGCACGGCAGATGGCCAGCGTTGCCAAGGTGCTGAAAGACCATGTCGCGGCGATTTCCTGCGGCATCCATGACGGCCAGCCGGTCATCGATCTCGACTATATCGAGGATTCGTCGGCCGGCACCGACGCCAATTTCGTCATGACCGGCAAGGGCGGCATCGTCGAGATCCAGGGCACCGCCGAGGGCGAGCCTTTTTCCGAAGGACAGTTCGCGGAACTGATGGGCCTGGCGAAGAAGGGGATTCAAAGGCTGGTCAGTTTGCAGCAGATGGCTGTGGCGTAGGTTTTTGTGATGCCGAGCCTAGGCCCCCCTCTCTGGCCTGCCGGCCATCTCCCCCTCAAGGGGGGAGATCAGATGTCCCTTCTGCTTTCGCCAATTGCCAACGTGGCAAGAGTGGAGCCGGCGCAGCCACAGCTAATCTCCCCCCTTGAGGGGGAGATGCCCGGCAGGGCAGAGAGGGGGGCCTCGTGACACCCTCAGTGATCCTGGAATCCGCTCTTTACGTCACCGATCTCGCCGCCGCCGAAGCGTTTTACCGCGACATCCTCGGCCTCGACCTGCTCGGCAAGGTCGATGGCCGCCATCTGTTCTTTCGCTGCGGACCCGGCGTGTTGCTGATCTTCAACGCCGAAGCCACCAAAATCCCGCCGGCGCCGGATGCGCGGCTGAAAGTGCCGCCGCACGGTACGGTCGGCGACGGCCATCTCTGCTTTGCCGCAAGCGCGGATGAGCTCGCCCGCTGGAAGGCGCAGCTTGAGGCGAAAAACATCGCCATCGAAAGCGAGTTCGAGTGGCCGCAAGGCGGGCGTTCGATCTACATACGCGACCCCTCGGGCAATTCGATCGAGTTTGCCGAGCCACGGATCTGGGGCCTTTGATGCATTCTCTCGATGGAAAGAAGATCGTCGTCGCCAGCCACAATGCGGGCAAACTGCGCGAATTCGCCGATTTGATGGGTCCGTTCGGCTTCGAGGCGAAGTCGGCCAAGGACTACGGCCTGCCGGAGCCTGATGAGACCGGCACCACTTTTGAGGAAAATGCCTACATCAAGGCTTTTGCCGCGGCTAAAGCCACCGGCATGCCGGCGCTGTCGGACGATTCGGGCCTCTGTGTCGACGCGCTGGACGGCGCACCCGGCGTCTACACCGCCAACTGGGCCGAAACCCCGGAAGGCACGCGCGATTTCGGCATGGCCATGCAGCGCACCGAAGTGGCTTTGCAGGAGGTCGGCGCGGCCGAGCCCAAGCAACGAACCGGCCGCTTCGTCGCCGTCATCTGCCTCGCCTTCCCCGACGGCGAGGCCGAATATTATCGCGGCGAGGCTGAGGGCACGCTGGTCTGGCCGCCGCGCGGCGAACTCGGCTTCGGCTACGACCCGGTGTTCCTGCCCGACGGTTTCGACAAGACGTTTGGCGAGATGAGCGCCGAGGAAAAGCATGGCTGGAAGCCCGGCCAGCCGACGGCGCTGTCGCACCGCGCCCGCGCCTTCCAGAAATTCGCGCAAGCGCGATTGAATCTGGCCCGACTTGGTTCGGTCTGAGATGTTGACCGACCGCAGCCCGGGCTTCGGCGTCTATATCCATTGGCCGTTTTGCGCGGCCAAGTGCCCGTATTGCGACTTCAACAGCCATGTTCGCCACCAGCCGGTCGACCAGGAGCGCTTTGCCCGCGCCTTCGAGACCGAGCTGCAGCATATGCGCGAGCGCACCGGGCCGCGCGACGTCACCAGCATCTTTCTCGGCGGCGGCACGCCGTCGCTGATGCAGCCGCAGACGGTGGCGGCGGTGCTGGATGCCGTGGCCAAGAACTGGACGGTGCCGGACGGCATCGAAGTGACGCTGGAAGCCAACCCGTCCTCGGTCGAGGCCGAGCGTTTTCGCGGCTATCGCGCCGCCGGCGTCAACCGCGTCTCGCTCGGCGTGCAGGCATTGAACGACAAGGATCTGCGTTTTCTCGGCCGGCTGCACAATGTCGAGGAAGCGCTGCATGCGATCGGCCTGGCGCGGGAGATTTTTCCGCGCCTCTCCTTCGATCTGATCTATGCCCGTCCCGGCCAGACGCTGGACGCCTGGCAGGCGGAGCTCGAACAGGCGATCGGCCACGCCGCCGACCATCTGTCGCTCTACCAGCTGACCATTGAGGAAGGCACGCCGTTCCACGCGCTGCACGCGGCGAAGAAATTCACCATTCCGGATAATGATAGGGCCGCCGACCTCTACGCGCTGACGCAGGAGGTCACCGCGGCACATGGTTTGCCGGCTTACGAAATTTCCAACCACGCCAGGCCGGGCGCCGAGAGCCGGCACAATCTGACCTACTGGCGTTATGGCGAATATGTCGGCGTCGGGCCGGGCGCGCATGGCCGCTTCATCGAGAATGGCCACCGCACCGTGACCATCGCAGAGCGGATGCCGGAAACATGGGCCAATCTGGTCGAGGCCAAGGGCCATGGCGTTACCGGCGGCGAGATTTTGACGCGCTCGGAAGAGGCCGACGAGTTCCTGCTGATGGGGCTGCGGCTGGCCGAAGGCATCGACCTCGCCCGCTACGAGGCGTTTTCCGGCCGTGGCCTGTCCAGCGCGCGGCTGTCGGTGCTGCAGGGCGAAGGGCTGGTGGCGCCGATCGGCAATGCAAGGCTGCGCGCCACGCCAGCCGGCATGATCGTGCTCGACGCCGTGGTGGCGGACCTGGCGAGATAGGGGGCCGCTATGAAGTTCCTGATCCATGAGACACTTCGAACGTTGAACACGGATGACGTTTTCGAGTTTGGATTGGGCGAGATTTCCAAATCTCTCGAACTTGACGCCCTCCATGAGGCAGAGGCCGTGTTCCGCAGAAATACGAATGAGCAAAAGCACAAAGTGTCGGGGCTTACAGAGTTCGACGTAGTTCGCAATTTTATGACGTATATCGGAATAAACCTTAGAGCGTCGGCAAAAGACAATTCGGTCGAATTCGACCTGAACGGACTTACCTTGGATCAGTACATACCGCTGACCAAGACGGTCCGGGATTTATGGGATGAGTAATTGCCGCGCTCGAATCGGTGCTGACAGGTCTTGAAGAACGTCCTCTTCGTCTGCAGCCAGAACCGCTTGCGCAGTCCGACCGCCGAGCAGGTGTTTTCCAAGCGCCGGGATATCGAGGTGGCCTCCGCCGGCACCAATCACGATGCCGACACGCCGCTGACGCATGAGCTGGTGGCGTGGGCCGACATCATCTTCGTCATGGAAAAGGCGCACCGCACCAAGCTGCAGAAGAAGTTCAAGGCAAGCCTGAAGAAGGCGCGGGTGATCTGCCTCGACATACCGGATGACTATGAATTCATGGACCCGGAACTGGTGCGATTGCTGGAAGTGAGGGTCCAGAGGTACCTGGGTTAGCGGGTTTCTTCGAGGCCGCGTATCAACCACGCGGTCGTCGTCCTAGGGCGAAGCAGGAGCGAAGCTCCGTCGCGCAGACCCTAGGATCCATTCCGTTACATCAGCCGAAGAGTGCAGCGGTGCAGAATTCTGGATCGCAGCAACGCTTCAACGTCACGGAATGGATCCTCGGGTCTGCGCTGCGTCGCTGCGCTCCTTGCTCCGCCCGTGGATGACGAAGGCGCGGATGGCGAAGCCAATCGCCAAGCGTTGCAGATTGCGCTTCTGGTGGTGCGCGCTTCTGTGGGATCAAGCGTCGTGCTTGAAGCGGCGCTTGCCGCGGTCCTTTTCGGCATGCGCGTCGCCGGGTCGGGCCGGCTTGGCGTCGGCCTTGTCGCGGCGGACGCTGTGCTGGTCGTTCATCGGATGCGGCGGCACGCCTTCTCTGGCGCTTTTGGTTTCAAGACGGGTGATGAAGATATCGAAGCGATTGGGCATCGTCCGGTCAGTGCTCCGTCGTGCTTTCGGTGTCGGTCTCGATTTCGTTGCGGGCCTCGGCGAGCACACGGCGCAGAAGCCGCTTTCCAGCTTCCCTGCGAATAGCTTCGTCCTTGGCTTCGGCGGATTGGCTTTTGGCGCGTGGCGCGGCGAAGCGCTTGCGGCCGGCATAATAGGGCTCGAAAACGTCCTGCAGTTTCAGGCTTTCCATCCTGTCCTCCTCCTCAAGAGACTCAGGCATTCAATCCGCCGGCCACGGTTTCGTTCCCCACTATGGCAAAGACATGGCGGCCGGATTACTTCCGCGTGAGATTTGGCGCGTGAGATTTGGGCCTGAGGTTCGGGCCGGGACGCCGGGCGTTTTGCAACCGCGCCTGCGCCGTGCCAAACAGGGCTGAACGGAGAATGAGCGGTGACCGGCGAAAAACGTAGCTATGTGATCGGCCAGACCGAGATGCCGGCCCGGCCGCTCGAGCCGGCGCTGTATCTGGTGGCGACGCCGATCGGCAATCTCTCCGACATCACGCTGCGTGCGCTGGAGACGCTGGCCGCCGCCGACATCGTCGCCTGCGAGGACACCCGCGTCTCGCGCGTGCTGCTCGACCGCTACGGCATCCGCCGCCGCACCACCGCGTATCACGAACACAACGCTGGCGAGGCAGGGCCGAAGCTGATCGCCGCCCTTGAGGCCGGGCAGAGCGTGGCGCTGATCTCGGATGCCGGCACGCCGCTGATCTCCGACCCCGGCTACCGGCTGGTCGGCGAGGCGCAGGAGCGCGGCCTGCGCGTCGTGCCGATCCCCGGTCCGTCCGCGCCGCTGGCGGCACTCACCGCTTCCGGCCTGCCGTCCGATGCCTTCCTGTTCGCAGGGTTTTTGCCGGTGAAATCAGGGCAGCGGCTGACCAAGCTGGAGACGTTCAGGACGGTGCCGGCGACGCTGATCTTCTTCGAATCGCCGCGCCGGCTGGCCGAGACATTGGTCGCCATGGTCGAGGCGCTGGGGGGGACGCGCAACGCCGCCATCGGCCGCGAGCTGACCAAGACCTTTGAGGAAATGCGCATCGGAACGCTGCAGGCGCTGGCCGACCACTATGCGGCGGCCGACACGCCGAAGGGCGAGATCGTCATCTGCGTCGGCCCCGCCGAGGTCAAGGCCGACCAGCCCGCCGACATCGACCGGCTGCTTTTGTCGCTGGCCGCCGAAATGCCGGCCTCCAAGGCAGCCGCCGAAGCTGCGAAAATGACCGGCGGGCAGAAACAGGCACTGTACCGGCGACTGCTTGAGCTCAGGGATGCCGCTGGAGACGGCGGCGATGGCTGAGCGCCCGAGCGCCAGCCGCCAAAAGGCCTATCGGCGCGGCCATCGCGGCGAATGGCTGGCGGCAGCGGCGCTGATGCTGAAGGGCTACCGCATTCTGGCGCGCCGCCACCGCACAAAATTCGGCGAGATCGACCTGATCGCCAGGCGCGGCGACCTCGTGCTGTTCGTCGAGGTCAAGGCGCGACGCACGCTGATGGAAGCGATGGAGGCGATCGGCCATGAATCGGAACGCCGCATCGAGGGCGCCGCCGACATCTGGCTGTCGCGGCAGCCGGACTATGGCAGATTGTCCATGCGTTTCGACATGGTGGCGGTGCTGCCCTGGCGCTGGCCGGTGCATGTCGAGAATGCGTTTTATGGGCGGAGTTGAAGCCAAGAGTGGTGTACAGATGACGACAGCCCGAGATCAGATTTCCGCACTGGTCCGAAAAGGCTGGAGCGTAGAAAAAGCCAAGGACATTATTGCTCGAGGTCTACCCATTGGTTCCAGCAAGAGCGAGGTAATATTTTACCTCGAATCTCAATTGTTCCCAGGAATAGAGACGCCATATCTTGAGATGATTATCTCAAACCCACATGAAGACCAGATCCTTCCAGCGGGTTATGTATTTAGCGTCGATTTTGTAAATCACACCTGCGCGGACGGGGTCTTCACTTGCCTGATTAGCTACCCTAAAGTGACAGGATTCGTACAGATTGCCCTTTGGTTTCGAAACGAAAAGCTCACGCTAATCAATATCGAAAATAGGGGCAGAATAATCTGACTGGGGCGACTGGCATGCACCGACCGCGAGCGTTGGTTTGACGCTCAACCCCAGACCATGAGCGCCACCAGCCCCACGCCACCCACCAGCAGACGCCACCAGCCGAACAGCGAGTAACCGTTGCGGGAGACGTAATCGAGCAGGAAGCGCACCACGATCAGCGCGGTGACGAAGGCGGCGACGAAGCCGATGGCGATGATCGGCAGGTCGGCTGTGGTCAGCACATTGCGGTTCTTGAACAGGTCGAAGGCGAAGGCGCCGACCATGGTCGGGATGGCGAGGAAGAAGGAGAATTCCGCCGCCGCCCGCTTGTCGACGCCCAAAAGCAGCGCGCCGACGATGGTCGAACCGGAGCGCGACGTGCCGGGGATCAGCGACAGGCACTGGAAAAGGCCGATCTGCAGATAAAGCCTGGTCGGGAAGCGCTCGACGTCGCGGTAGACCGGCTGCAGCTTCATGCGGTCGACGACCAGGAGCACGACGCCGCCGATGATCAGCATGATGCAGATCAGCCGTGGCGATTCGAACAGCACCGTCTTGATGAAATCATGCGCCAGCGCGCCAATGATCGCCGCCGGCAGGAAGGCAATCAGGATGCCGAGGACGAAATGCCGCGTCAGCCGGTCATGCGGCAGATCGAGCAGCATCTGCCACAGGCGGCGGAAATAGACGCTGAGGATCGCCAGGATGGCGCCGAGCTGGATCAGGATCTCGAAGGCCTTGCCGGTGGAATGGAAGCCGAGAAAGTGGCCGGCGAGCAGGATATGGCCAGTGGAGGAGACCGGGATGAACTCTGTCAGCCCCTCCAGCAGGCCGAGCAGCAGGGCTTCGACGATGGTGTGGCTATCCATGGCAACCTCGGCATTCAAGGGACTGACGGAAACGGCTTGCAAATGGCTTGCTTGTCACGGCGGGCAAGTCCCCCTATAGGTCGCAACACCGTGACGGCCGCATGACGGGCCGCCAAGACTTACCGGTGCGCCCTGCGATTCGCCAGTGCGCTGAATTATCGCGGAACCATGCTGACGCTTTTCCATCATCCGATGTTCGCCACCTGCCGCTTCGTTCGCCTCGCCTTTGGCGAGTATGGCGAGGAGCTGGCGCTGATCGAGGAAAAGCCGTGGACGCGGCGCAAGGAGTTTTTGGCGCTGAACCCGGCCGGGACCTTGCCGATCCTGCTTGCCGAAGGCGATGTGCCGATCGTCGGCGCCATGGTGATCGCCGAATATCTCGACGAGACGCGCGGTGTGTTGAAGCGCGACAAGAGGCTGTTTGCCGAAGATCCTATGCAGCGCGCCGAAATCCGCCGTCTCACCGACTGGTATCTCAACAAGGCCGAGGGCGAAGTGACCAGGCATCTGGTGCGCGAACGCGTGCTGAAGCCGGTGATGCCCGAAACGGCGGGCGGCGGCTCGCCCGATTCGGCGGCGATCCGCGCGGCGCGCGCCAACATCCGCCAGCACATGAAATACACCAACTGGCTGGCCGGCACCCGCCACTGGCTGGCCGGCAGCAAGGTGACCTATGCCGATCTGGCCGCGGCGGCGACGCTGTCGGTGCTGGATTATCTCGGCGAGATCGACTGGCGCGAACACACTGCTGCACGCGAATGGTACACGCGGGTGAAATCGCGGCCCTCGTTCAGGCCGCTGCTCTCCGACCGGGTGCGCGGCCTGTCGCCGGTGTCGCATTATGCGGACCTCGACTTCTAGAAGCGAAACCTTGCGCGCGCTGATCGACGCGGAGGCGCGGCGCGCCGGCTTCGATGCGGTCGCCGTCACTTCTCCCAACGCGATCCCGCTGGCGCCGGCAAGGCTCGCCGAATTTGTCGCCGACGGCTTTCATGGCTCGATGGCGTGGATCGCCGAGACGCTCGAGCGCCGCAGCGAACCCTCGACGCTGTGGCCCGACGTGCGCTCGATCGTCGTGCTGGCAATGAATTACGGCCCCGACCATGATCCGCGCGCGCTACAGGCAAGACACGACCGCGGCGCGATCTCGGTCTATGCGCAAAACCGCGACTATCACGACATTATGAAGGGTCGGCTGAAGGAAATCGCCGGCAAGATCGTGGCGCGGGCCGGCGGCGACGTGAAGGTTTTCGTCGATACCGCACCGGTGATGGAAAAGCCGCTGGCCGAGGCCGCCGGGCTCGGCTGGCAAGGCAAGCACACCAACCTGGTCAGCCGCGAACATGGCTCATGGCTGTTCCTCGGCACCATCTTCACCACCGCCGAGCTCGAGCCGGACGCGGCCGAGGCAGACCATTGCGGCTCCTGCCGCGCCTGCCTCGATGCTTGCCCGACCGATGCATTCCCTGCGCCCTATAGGCTCGATGCGCGACGCTGCATTTCCTACCTCACCATCGAGAACAAAGGGCCGATCCCGCACGAATTCCGCGAAAAGATCGGCAACCGCATCTATGGCTGCGACGATTGCCTTGCCGCCTGTCCGTGGAACAAGTTCGCCCGCGCCGCCTCCGAGGCAAAACTTGCCGCCCGCGCCGAATTGCGCGAGCCGAAGCTTTCGGAGCTGTTGCAGCTGGACGATTCGGCGTTCCGCGCTTTCTTCTCGGGCTCGCCGATCAAACGCATCGGCCGCGACCGTTTTGTCCGCAACGTGCTAATCGCCGCCGGCAATTCCAGGGATACTTCGCTTGACGGCCCGGTTCGCGCCTTGCTTGGCGATGCCTCGCCGCTGGTGCGCGGTGCGGCGGTGTGGGCGCTGGCGCGGCTGGTGCCGGATACCGAATTCAGCGAGCTGGCCGCCACCGGCTCGAAAACCGAAACCGATGCCGCAGTGCGCGACGAATGGCTGTCCGCGCTGCCAATTGAGGCGCATGCATGAGCGAAAAGCGGATTTTTATCTTCGGCGCCGGCTATTCCGGGAGGGCCTTTGCCCGGGCCAACAAAGAGGCGGCGACGGTTTTCGGCACCACGCGTTCGCCGGAAAAATTCGAATCGCTAAAACAGGCCGGCATCGTGCCGCTGCTGTTCGACGGCGCGCTGACACCCGAGATCAGCGACGCGCTGGAGAAAACCACCCACATGGTCATCTCCGTGGCTCCCGAAGAAGCCGGCGACCCCGTGCTTCTTGCTACACGCCAGGCGATTGCGGCGATGCCGGCGCTTGAATGGATCGGCTATCTCTCGACCGTCGGCGTCTACGGCAATTATGACGGCGCCTGGGTCGACGAAACGGCAGCATGCCGGCCGGTGTCGAAACGCTCGGCAATGCGGGTGGCGGCCGAGCAGGAATGGCTGGAGCTCGGCAGCGAGATCGGCAAGCCGGTGGCAATTCTGCGGCTTTCCGGGATTTACGGGCCGGGCCGCAATGGGCTGGTCAATCTGGAAAACGGCACAGCACGACGGCTGGTCAAGCCCGACCAGGTGTTCAACCGCATCCATTGTGACGACATTGCCGGCGCGCTCTGGCATCTCATCGGCGGCAATACGGGCGGCATTTTCAATGTCACCGATGACGAGCCGGCGCCGCCGCAGTGTGTCGTCACCTATGCCGCGTCGCTGATGGGCGTCGAGCCGCCGCCGGAAATTCCTTTCGAGACTGCCCAACTTTCGCCCATGGCGCGGTCCTTCTATGGCGAGAACAAGCGCGTCGCCAACACAGCGATCAAGGCGGCGGGCTACCGGTTCCATTATCCGGACTACCGCAAGGCGTTCGACCGGATGTGGGCCGACGGGAGTTGGCGCGACGGCGAGCCGCGCAGCCCGATGAAGGGTGGATAATCGAAACGCGGCGCCGGGCGTGGTATGATTCGGCGGTTTTTGTTTTGATGCATGTCGTTATCCCAGAACCGCTGCACACTTCTGGGCGACATGCATGAGGCTCTGGGGGCTCATGACGATGTCGATGCGATCCTTGCCCGGCAGACGGCCGTTTCTGACGGCGGCGCTGGCGATTGTCGCGCTGGCCGGACTGGTGGCGGGCGCAATCACCGCCGAGCCGCGGGCCAAAGACCTGTTCGGCGCCAAGAAACTGCCGGCCGTGGCCGCGGCGCAATCCTTCGGCTTCTACTCCAAGGGGTGCTTCACCGGCGGCGTCGCCATTCCGATGGACGGCCAGAACTGGGAGGTGATGCGTCCCTCGCGCAACCGCCGCTGGGGCCATCCGACGATGATCGCGCTGATCGAGAAACTGTCGCGCGATGCCGCTGCCGATGGCTGGCCGGGCCTTCTGATCGGCGATATCTCGCAGCCGCGCGGCGGGCCGATGCTGACCGGGCACGCTTCGCACCAGATCGGCCTCGACGCCGACATCTGGCTGACGCCTATGCCCAACCGCAGGCTCACCACCCAGGAGCGCGAAAACATCAGTGCCACGCTGATGGTCGACGACAAGACGCATCTGGTGAAGGACAGGCTGTGGAAGCCGATGCACACGCAGCTGCTGAAGCGCGCGGCGAGCTATCCGGAGGTCGAGCGCATCCTGGTCAATCCCGGCATCAAGAAGAAGCTCTGCGACACCGTCACCGGCGACCGCACCTGGCTGCGCAAGATCCGGCCGTTCTGGGGCCATGACTATCATTTCCACATCCGAATCGGCTGCCAGCCGGGTTCGCCCAACTGCAAGGGACAGGAAGCGACGCCCGACGATGACGGCTGCGGCAAGCCGCTGGCCTGGTGGTTCACCGAGGAGCCGTGGCGCCCCAACAAGAACCCGGATGCGCCCAAGGCGCGCGACGTGATGACGATGGCGAACCTGCCGAAACAGTGCCAGTTCGTGCTCGACCAGCCCGATGCCGACTCGGTCGAAGCCGTCACCTATCGCGGTGGCGGTGTGCCGATCGCTGCCAGGGCGCCGGAACCCGACGCGCCTGCGCCGCCGATTGCCGGCAACGCCGGCGGCTTGCCAGGCACGGCCAACGCCTTCACCGCCACGCCCGAGATCGGCATTCCCCTGCCAAGGCGACGGCCGCCGGCAAACGTCGGTCAGTAATGGCGAACTGACGCTTCCCCTTTTCCGGGCCATGCGCTAGTCAATCGATTGAAAAGCGGCGATTGAAAAACGGCGATTGAAACCGGCGCAACGCCGCCACAAAGGGGACGACCAAGGTATGTCAGGCGACGACGACGCAGCGTTGCGGTTTCCAGTGCTGATCGGCGATATCGGCGGCACCAATGCGCGCTTTTCGATCGTGCTGGACGCCAATTCGGAAGCCGGCGAGCCGCAGATCGTGCAGACGGCGAATTTCAACACCATCGACGAGGCGATCCAGGCGGCGGTGCTCGACCGCTCGTCGGTGCGGCCGAATTCGGCGGTGCTGGCGATCGCCGGGCCGGTCGATGGCGACGAGATTCCGCTCACCAACTGCCCCTGGGTGGTGAAGCCGAAGCAGATGTTTTCCAATCTCGCCTTAAGCGACATCGTCGTGCTCAACGATTTCGAGGCGCAGGCGCTGGCTGTCGTCGCGCTCGGCGAAGAGCATATGGAAAAGATCGGCGGTGGTACGCCGGAAGAGAATGCCGGACGCGTCGTGCTCGGCCCCGGCACCGGGCTCGGCGTCGCTGGGCTGGTGCATGCGCTCAACCATTGGATACCGGTGCCGGGCGAAGGCGGCCATATGGATATCGGCCCGCGCACACCCCGTGATTTCGAGGTTTTTCCGCATATCGAGAAGCTTGAAGGCCGCATTTCGGGCGAACAAATCCTGTGCGGGCGCGGCCTGGTCAATGTCTACCGGGCGGTGGCGAAGGCGGATGGCAAGCCTGCCCCCTTCACCACGCCGGCCGAGATCACCGGGGCGGCGCTGGCCAAGACCGATGCGGTCGCCGAGGAAGCGCTGGCGCTGTTCGTCACTTGTCTCGGCCGCACCGCCGGCGATCTCGCGCTGGTGTTCATGAGCCGCGGCGGCGTGTTTTTGACCGGCGGCATCGCGCAAAAGATCGTGCCGGCGCTGAAAGAGGGAAATTTCCGCGCCGCCTTCGAGGACAAGGCGCCGCATAGCGCGCTGATGGCCTCGATGCCGGTCTATGTCATCACCCACCCGCTGGCAGCCCTGCTCGGCCTCGCCGCCTATGCCCGCAACCCCTCGCTGTTCGGCGTGCAGACCGCGGGTCGACGCTGGCGGGCRTAATCCGCTTGCCTTCCCTTGGGGCCGTTTCGGGCTGCGATCCCGGCCGCGACGAAGTTTCGCCATAGGCAAGCTGTAGCCGGGGCGCTAAGAGGGGGCCGAATTCCAGCCCGCTCTACCCCTCGGAAACCGACGAAGCGCTGCAGATTTGACACTTGAAAGCCCAAACAAAGTGAAGGTGAGGCCGACCGAGGTCTCGGCGGTGCTGCGCCGCATCCTGACTGAAAACAGCCGCGACTATCACTGGCACTATGCCGTCGCCATCATCTGCTCGCTCCTGGTTTCGGGCACGACGGCCTTCAGCGCCTGGATCATGGCGCCGATGGTCAACCAGATATTCTACGAACGGCAAGGCGGCGCCATCTGGTGGATCTGCGCCGGTTTCATGGGCGCCTTCATGATCCGCGGCTTCGCCGGTTATGGCCAGGCGGTGGCGCTGGCCACGATCGGCAACAATCTGGTCGCCCGCTACCAGAGACGCATCTTCGATCATCTGATGAAGCTTGGCGTCGACTTCTTCAACGACACGCGTTCGGGCCGGCTGGCGGCGCAGGTCAACGAGAATATCGGCGGCATTCGCGACCTGTTGTCGTTGACCATCGTCTCGATCACCCGTGACGCCGTCACGCTGGTCGGCCTTGTCGGCGTCATGATCTACCAGGACCCGGTGCTGTCGCTGAGTTCGTTGCTAATCGGGCCGCCGCTGATCTGGGCTGTCGTCTACATCACGCGGCGGGTGCGCAAGATCAACCGGGAATCGGTGCTGATCAACTCCCGGCTGATCGGGGCGGTACAGGAGGCCACGCAAGGCATCGCCATCGTCAAGGCCTTCACCATGGAGGACGAGCTGTCGCGCCGCATCGGCGAGCTTGCCGCAACGGCGGAGCAGCGCAGCAACAAGATCGCCCGCGTCTCGGAACGGCTGTCGCCGATTTCCGACATGCTGGCCGGCCTCGCGGTGACCGCGGTCATCGGTTATTCCGGCTATCGGGCACTGGTGCTGGGCCAGCCGCCGGGCGCGGTGTTTTCGTTCATCACCGCGCTGATCCTGGCCTATGACCCGGCCCGGCGGCTGGCGCGCATGCAGGTCGCGATGGAGCGGGCGCTGGTCAATGCCCGCATGATCTACGAACTGCTCGACCGCGAGCCGAAGCAGGGCGACGCGCCAGACGCCGCAGAGGCGCATTTCACCACCGGCGCCGTGCGCTTCAACAACGTGTCCTTCCACTATGTTGAGGAGGTTCCGGTCCTGCAGGATCTGAGCTTTACCGCCGCCGCCGGCAAGATGACGGCCATCGTCGGTGCCTCGGGCGCCGGCAAGACGACGCTGGTGGCGCTGCTGCAGCGCTTCTACGATGTCGATGCTGGCACGATCGAAATCGACGGCCAGGACATTTCCAAGGTCACCAAACACTCGTTGCGCGGCTCGATCGCCTATGTCTCGCAATCGCCCTATCTGTTCGAAGGCACCATTCGCGACAACATCCGCTACGGCCGCCTGTCGGCCACGGACGCCGAGATCGAACAGGCGGCGATCCAGGCGGCAGCCGACGACTTCATCCGCCAGCAGCCGCAAGGCTACGACACGCCGGTCGGCGAAGGCGGCGCGACGCTGTCGGGCGGCCAGCGCCAGCGTGTCTCGATCGCTCGCGCCATCGTGCGCAACGCACCGATCCTGCTGCTCGACGAAGCGACCTCGGCGCTGGACAACGAGGCCGAGGCCCGGGTCCAGGAAGCGCTCACCCAGGTCATGGCCGGCCGCACCACCATCGTGATCGCGCACCGGCTGTCGACCGTGGTCAATGCCGACCACATCATCGTCATGGAGCAGGGCCGGCTGGTCGAGGAAGGCACGCATGCCTCGCTGATGGCCGATCCGCACAGCGTCTATGCCCGCTTCCACCGCGTGCAGGGCAAGAAGGGGCTGGGGCTTGTCGACGACGCCAAGCCAATCCAAACTCCGCTGCCGCGCTCGCGTGGAAAGAAGGTGGTTGGGAGGACCGTATGAGCGAATCCGGCGATATGGGCCTGGTGGTGGTGGGGGCGGCCGGCCGCATGGGCCAGACGCTGATCCGCGCCATCCATTCGATGCCGGGCGCGCGCGTCGTGGGCGCGGTCGAGCGCACCGGGTCGCCCTATCTCGGCAAGGATGCGGGCGAGCTCGCCGGCATCGGCATCATCAACGTGACGATATCGGACGACCCGCTGCCGGTGTTCGCCAAGGCCGACGGCGTGCTCGATTTCACCGCGCCGGCCGCCACCGTCGAATTCGCCGGCTATGCCGCGCAGGCGCGGATTGCCCATGTCATCGGCACCACCGGCTGCTCGGCGGAAGACAATGCGAAGATCGAAGCGGCGGCGCGCCACGCGACCATCGTCAAATCCGGCAATATGAGCCTTGGCGTCAATCTGCTGGCAGTGCTGGTCGAGCAGGCCGCGCGCGCGCTCGACGCCGACGATTTCGACATCGAGATCCTCGAAATGCACCACAAGCACAAGGTCGACGCGCCGTCGGGCACCGCACTGTTGCTCGGCGAAGCGGCAGCGGCGGGTCGCGGCATTCCCCTTTCCGGCAACGATGTGCGGGTGCGCGACGGCCATACCGGCGTGCGCAAGCCTGGAACCATCGGCTTTGCCAGCTTGCGCGGCGGCTCGGTGGTCGGCGACCACAGTGTGATCCTGGCCGGCACCGGCGAGCGCATCACGCTGTCGCACCATGCCGAGGACCGCGCCATCTTTGCCCGCGGCGCGGTGAAGGCGGCGCTTTGGGCAAGAGGGAAAAAGCCTGGTCTCTATTCCATGCGGGACGTGCTGGGCCTGAGCTGAGGCGTCTGTTTTTCTTACGCAATTCCGGACGGAAAACCGCTAAACACTTTTCCTGGAATTGCTCAACCACAAACTCGAAGGAGCAAACATGTCGGGAACTCTCGTGCTCGTGCGCCACGGCCAGAGCGAATGGAACCTGAAGAACCTGTTCACCGGCTGGCGCGATGTCGACCTGACCGAGCAGGGCCACAAGGAGGCCAAGGAGGCGGGTGCGAAGTTGAAGGCACGCGGCTTGAAATTCGACATCGCCTTCACCTCGGCGCTGATCCGGGCGCAGAAGACCTGCCAGCACATTCTCGACGCCGTCGGCCAGAGCGACCTGAAGACGATCCGCGACCAGGCGCTGAACGAGCGCGACTATGGCGACCTTTCCGGCCTCAACAAGGACGACGCCCGCAAGAAGTGGGGCGAGGACCAGGTGCACATCTGGCGCCGCTCCTACGATGTGCCGCCGCCCGGCGGCGAAAGCCTGAAGGACACCGGCGCCCGCGTCTGGCCGTACTATCTGCACGACATGCAGTCGCATGTGCTGAAGGGCGGCACGGTGCTGGTCGCCGCGCACGGCAATTCGCTCAGGGCGCTGATCATGGCGCTGGACGGCAAGAGCGGCGAGGAGATCGTCAAGCTCGAACTCGGCACCGGCGTGCCGGTGATCTACAAGCTCAACGCCGATTCCACCGTTGCCTCGAAGGACGTGCTTGAAGGCTGAGCCGGCGCATCACTGCGGGTGTTTCTTGATTGGCATGATCTTTTCCGAAAACCGGTTCCCACTTTTCGGGATCATGCTCAGAAAAAGCGCGTTGACACCCGTCGCTTGCCCGCTTACATGAGCCCGCACCAGCCCAGATGGCGGAATTGGTAGACGCGCACGGTTCAGGTCCGTGTTCCGCAAGGAGTGGAGGTTCGAGTCCTCTTCTGGGCACCAAATTCCCGTTTCGAGCCATGCACCATGGTTCAGACGACCAAACAAAAAAGCCCGGTTCGCCCGGGCTTTTTTGTTATTCGGCGGCAGCGAGCTGCCGGCCGTGGCTGTACTCAACCCAGGCCTGTCTCAGGATCTGGACCGACGAGGTCAGGAATATTCCCGCCATCAGCGCGGCGACGACGAGATCCGGCCAGGCGGTGGACGTGCCCCATACGCCCAGGGCGGCAGCCATCACCACCACATTGCCGATGGCGTCGTTGCGCGAGCAGAGCCAGACCGAGCGGACATTGGCATCGCCATCCTTGTAGGGACGCAGCAGCAGCACGGAGCCGAGGTTTGCCGCCAGCGCCATGAAGCCGATGACGCCCATCACCTCCGCGCTCGGGACACCGAGGATCAAGCTCTGGTAGACGGTCGAGCCGAACACCCAAAGCGCCATGCCGAACAGCGACAGCCCCTTGAACAGGGCCGCGGTCGCGCGTGTCTGCAAGGTGGCGCCGATCACGGCGAGGCTGAGACCATAGGTGACGGTATCGGCGAGAAAATCTAGGGCATCGGCCTTGAGGGCTTGCGATCCGGCAAGCTGGCCGGCGACCGTCTCGGTGAGGAACATCGCGCCGTTGATGGCAATGACCGCCCAAAGGATGCGTTTGTACCTGATGTCCATGCCGTCGAAGACGGCCACGCCGCCCGAGCAGCATGAGGCATTCGCCGAACCATGGCCTGCCGGCTCTGCCTTGTCGGTTCTGGCTGGCAACACGAGGGGTGGCGGGCCAGCGCAGGCCTTTGTTTCGTGAGCGCAGCAATCCTTGGCCATTGAAAATCTCCATGTTTGCGATCACCCTAGTTCCTCTAGCGACTAGAGGTTCAAGAGGTTTTTTTCATGGATTTCTCAATCGGCGAACTTTCGCGGCGAACGGCGGTGAAAGTCCCCACCATCCGCTACTATGAGCAGATCGGCCTGCTGCCGGCGCCACCGCGCACCGAGGGACAGCAGAGACGCTATGCCAAGGCCGCCATTTCGCGACTGGCTTTCATCAAGCACTCCCGCGAACTGGGCTTCGAGGTCGACGCCATCCGGACGCTGCTGTCGCTTCAGGACAGGCCGGACCACTCCTGCGCGTCAGCCGATGCGATCGCCAAGGCCCGGCTGGCGGAGGTCGAGAGCAGGATCGCCAGTCTCAACGCGCTGCGGCTGGAGCTGACGCGCATGGTCGATGAATGCGCCTGCGGCCGGGTGGCGGAATGCCGTGTCATCGAGACCTTGGCGGACCGGAGCCATGCACACGGCCCTTTGGCTCAAGGATGAGCTATCACGAAGCGCTGTCTAGCCAACGATCGATCCGGCCTCCTGAATGTCATCTAGATGTCATACGCCGTGGCTATACGACGATAAATCTGGATTTATGGATACGTGAACAAAGAGACCGCCCTTCTCGCGCTTGCTGCGCTTGGCCAGGATACTCGGCTGGAGGTGTTCCGGCTGCTGGTTCGGGCCGGCGCCGAAGGCGTGCCGGCCGGCGAGGTCGCATCGCGCCTGAGCATCGTCCAGAACACCATGTCGGCGCATCTGAAGATACTTGGCCATGCCGGGCTGGTCCGCGCCGAACGCGAGGGGCGCACCATTCGCTACGTCGCTGACATGACCGGTTTTCGCGACTTGCTTGCTTACCTCATGGAGGATTGCTGCAACGGTGCGCCGGAGCTTTGCCAGCCAGTAATCCAGGCGGTGACTTGCAAGTGTTAGGCCGGCAAATGGCAGGGGAGGAAGCAATGAGCGATCAGACTTACAACGTGTTGTTTCTGTGCACCGGTAATTCGGCGCGGTCGATCCTCGCGGAGGCGATCCTGAACCGCGTCGGCGCCGGAAGGTTCAAGGCCTTCTCCGCCGGTTCCCATCCGAAGGGTGCGGTCCACCCCTATACGCTGCAGCTTCTAATGACCCTCAACCACGATACCTCCTTTGCCCGCTCGAAGGACTGGGAGGAATTTGCGGTGCCGAGCGCACCGGAGATGAATTTCGTTTTCACCGTCTGCGACAACGCAGCCAATGAATCCTGTCCCGTATGGCCCGGTCAGCCGATGACGGCGCATTGGGGAGTACCCGATCCCTCAGCCGTCGAGGGCACGGATGCTGAAAAGCACCTGGCATTCGCCGATGCCTACCGCATGCTCAACAATCGTATCTCGATCTTTGTCAGCCTACCGATGGATATGGTCGACAAGCTCGCTTTGCAGAAGCGACTGGACGAGATCGGCCGCACTCTTCCCAAGGCTGGCTAGCAGCATGGCCGCTGATTTGTCACGACGCCTTGTCGCCGAAGCACTCGGGACCGCCATGCTGGTTGCCGCCGTTGTCGGTTCGGGCATCATGGCCGATCGCCTGACCGACGACGTGGCGCTTTCGCTCCTCGGCAACACGATCCCGACCGGCGCTATGCTGGTGGTGCTGATCACCATTCTTGGGCCGATTTCCGGGGCGCATTTCAATCCGGCGGTGACGCTGGTCTTTGCCTTGCGGCGGGAAATCCAGACAAAGGCGGCCATCGCTTACGTCATCGCCCAAATCACGGGCGGCATCGCGGGTACTTTCCTGGCGCATGCCATGTTCGACCTGCCGATCCTGCAAATCTCCCAGACCGTGCGGGCCGGAAGCGGCCAGTGGATCGCCGAGCTGGTGGCTGCTTTCGGCCTGGTCTTCACCATCCTCGCCGGTCTGCGTTTTCGAAGCGACGCCATTCCGTGGCTGGTGGGGCTCTACATCACATCGGCCTACTGGTTCACCGCCTCGACCTCGTTTGCCAATCCGGCCGTCGCCGTCGCGCGTGCCTTCTCCAACACTTTTTCTGGCATCCGGCCGCTCGACGTCCCGGCCTTCATCGTCGCCGAATTGCTGGGCGCGCTGCTCGCCATGGCGCTGGCCGGCTGGCTGCTTTCAGTACCCAAACCCGAGCCAGAGATGAAAGCCGCGCAATGACCATCACCATCTATCACAATCCCGATTGCGGGACGTCACGCAACACGCTGGCGATCATCCGCCAGTCCGGCGAAGAGCCGGAGGTGATCGAGTATCTGATTACGCCGCCGTCGCGCGAAAAGCTCGTCGAGCTGATTGCGGCGATGGGGATGACACCACGCGACTTGCTGCGCGAGAAGGGTACACCCTATGCCGAGCTCGGCCTCGGCGATCCCAAATGGAGCGACGACGAGATCCTCGATTTCATGCTGGCGCATCCGATCCTGATCAACCGGCCGATCGTGGTGACACCGCTCGGCGTCATGCTGGCGCGGCCGTCGGAAGCCGTTCTCGACATCCTTCCGAATCCACAGATCGGCGCCTTCACCAAGGAGGACGGTAAGGTCGTCATCGATGCCGATGGCAAACGCGTCATCTGAGCGTCACTTATTTCGAGGATAGTCGAAATAGCGCTTGACGGTCGCGGTCACTGGCATATGGTATTTCCATGAAACTCGAACAAGCAGCAAAACAGCTTGAAGCGCTCGGCAACCCGACGCGGCTGAACCTCTATCGCACGCTGGTCAGAGCCGGTGCAGCCGGCAGGCCGGTCGGTTATTTGCAGGAAAGTCTCGGCATCGCTGCCTCGACGCTATCGCATCATCTGCATCGGCTGATCCTGACCGGCCTGGTGACTCAGGAACGGCAGGCGACGACGCTGATCTGCCGCGCCAACTATCCTATCATGCAAGATCTGATCGGTTTTCTCGCCGACGAATGCTGTGCCGATGCCGCCTGCACTCCCGCCACCGGAGAAGTGGCCGCGTAATTTTTTTGCTTGTTATTTCGATAATCCCGGAATGATGGAAGGTATAGAAATGACCACGCAAAGCGATCTGCCCATTGCCGTCATCGGCGCCGGTCCGGTTGGGTTGGCGGCAGCGGTCCATCTGTTGGAACAAGGCTTGCCGGTGAAGGTCTATGAGTCCGGCAGCGGCGTTGCGTCCAACCTCAGGGATTGGGGCCATGTCAGGGTGTTCACGCCCTGGCGCTATTGCATCGATCGCGCGGCGAGAAAATTGCTCGAGGCCCATGGTTGGCACATGCCAGAGCCCGAGGCATTCCCCACCGCTGGCGAGCTTGTCGAGCATTACCTGGAACCACTTGCCGGGCTGCCGGAACTGGCGCCGGCGATCGAAACCGGCGCTCGCGTCATTGGCATCTCGCGCTGGGGCGCCGACAAGGTGCGCAGCCGGGGGCGCGAGGCACGGCCCTTCATGCTGGTGGTCGAAACGGCCAATGGCACAAGGCGCGACAGCGCCCGTGCCGTCATCGATGCGTCGGGCACCTGGCAGACGCCAAATCCGTTAGGTGCCGGCGGCATTGCAGCCGAGGGAGAGGCGGAATTCGCCGATCGCATCGCTTATGGCATTCCCGATATTCTCGGTCGCGACCGGAGCGCTTATGCCGGCCGCACCACGTTGGTTGCCGGCTCCGGCCATTCGGCCGCCAGTGCCTTGCTCGACTTTGCCAGGCTGGCTGATGATGAGCCGGGTACAGCGTCCATCTGGACGACGCGCGGCACCGATCTCGTGCGCATCTATGGCGGCGGCGATCTTGATGCCTTGCCGGCCCGCGGCGAACTTGGATCCGACGTCAGAGATCTTGCCGAAAGCGGCCGCGTCCAATTGCTCACAGGATTTGCCACGACGGCAATTCGCGAGGAGGGCGGCCGCCTCATTGTCGAAGGCGAGACAGCGGAAGGTCGGCGTGAGATCGGTCCGGTCGATCGCATCATCGCCGCAACAGGCCAGCGGCCCGATCTCAGCCTGACCAGGGAGCTTCGCCTCGACCTCGATCCGTGGCTTGAAGGCGTCAAGGCGCTGGGGCCGCTCATCGATCCCAACGAGCATTCTTGCGGTGATGTGCCGCCGCATGGCCATCGCGAGCTCAGCCATCCCGAGCCCGACTTCTACACGGTCGGCATCAAGAGCTATGGCAGGGCGCCGACCTTCCTGTTGCTGACGGGTTATGAGCAGGTCCGCTCTGTCGCTGCCGCGCTGGCCGGCGACATGGTTTCCGCCGACGCGGTGCAACTGGTGCTGCCGGAAACCGGCGTCTGTACGGTGCCGTCTTCTTCACTTGGCGATGCCTCAAAAGGCTGTTGCGGCGGCCCGGCAGCAAAGGAGGCGGATGCCTGCTGCGTCGCCGATGCCGAGGCAAAAGCTGGCGGCAAGGGTGGCTGCGGTTGCGGCGTCGCCGCGTGAGCCCGCTGCCACCATCGACGTCCGGCATGCGCAGCCTAAAGCTGCAGATGCTTCATGAAGTAGATCGAGACTTTCGGCTGGCCATGCGGGTCGACAAAGTGATGCGGGACAGAGCCGACCTCGTGCCAGTCGAGCCGCCTGTAAAGCCGCTCGCTGGCCCCGCCCTCGACCGTATCGAGGAGGAGCAAGGACCGTTTTCTAGCCATGGCCTCACGCTCGACAGCCTGCATGAGAGCGAGACCGATGCCTTGCCGCTGGAAGTCGCGATGAACGAGGAGCTTGTAGACTTCGGCCCGGTGTGGCGCGTTAGGCTCCGGCGAAAGATAGAGCTGAACCGTGCCGACGACACGGCCGTCCATATCGGCGCAGATGAGGAGCCGTTCGCCTTCCCTCACCGAACGGAAAACACCCTCCCAATGTGCCAGCGCCTGAGGCTCATCGAAAGGAAGCACGAAGCCGACGAGCGCGCCGTCTTCGACGCTCTGGGCCAGCATCTCGGCCAGGGCGCGCACATGAAGCCTTGCCTCAGTCTCATCAAACACCGCGATGCGCATCGGATCTTTCCTCTAGAGAGCTCACAGATAGCGGGCTTTTGCGGGCGCGTGAAGGCACCGACGATGGCCGCTGCACGCGCTTTTCGGGAGCATGCCTGAGTGGCTACAATCCCAAGCCGTCCTGTCATCGTCACGACGCTCGGCCTCACGCAGATCATGGCATGGGGCTCCTCCTACTATCTGCCGGCGGTCATTGGCCCTGCCGTGTCGGCCCAGACCGGCTGGCCCTTTCCCTGGGTGATCGGCAGCCTGTCGCTCGGGCTCTTGGTCGCGGGCCTGATATCGCCGCATGTCGGGGCGGCGATCGAACGCCATGGCGGGCGCATGACGCTCGCCTTCAGCGCCGTTTGCCTCGGCGTCGGCCAGGTGGTGGTGGCAGCGTCGCCGACGCTGGCCGTCTTCGTCGCCGGCTGGCTGATCATGGGTTTCGGCATGGGCGCTGGCCTTTACGACGCCGCCTTCAGCACGCTCGGACGGCTGTATGGGCGCAATGCCCGTTCGACCATCACCAGCCTGACGCTGTTTGGCGGTTTCGCCAGCACGGTGTGCTGGCCAATTTCGGCCTATCTGCTCGATGCGTTCGGCTGGCGCGGCGTGTGCCTGGTCTACGCGGCGATCCAGCTTGTGGTGGCATTGCCGGCCTATCTGCTCATCCTGCCGCGCGGCGTTCCCGCCGAAGCGTCTGCCCACACGGCTGCCGCGCCGGAAATGGGCCTGGCGCCGCGCAGCCTGCCGCTGATGGCGACTTTGGCGGCAAGCATCACGCTGTCGGCGGTCACATCATCGACCTTGTCGGTGCATCTGCTGACCGTGCTGCAATCCACCGGCCTGGCGCTGGGCGCGGCGGTCGGCCTTGGCGCGCTGGTCGGCCCTTCCCAGGTCGGCGCCCGCGCCATCGAGATGGCCATCGCGCGCTATCACCATCCGATCTGGACCAAACTGGCCTCGGTGACCTTTGTTGTCATCGGCGTGGCGACGCTCTGGACCGGCCTGCCGGTGCTGCCGGCCGCTCTCATTTTCTACGGCGCCGGCATCGGGCTGGAATCGATCGCGCGCGGCACGCTGCCGCTCGCCCTGTTTGGCGCCAGCGGCTATGCGAAGCTGATGGGCCGGCTCGCCATGCCGAGCCTGATCGCCCAGGCCGCGGCGCCGTCCGTCGGCGCGCTGCTTTTGCAACATACCGGTGAGCGCGGATTGCTGAGCGTGCTGCTCGGGCTTGCGCTGATCAACGTCGCGCTGGTCGGCGCGCTGTTTGCCTTGACGCGCGGGGCCATGCGGCCTGTTCGCACCAGCTAGCGGCAAGTTGCGACGCGCGCCATTCGGCGTCGAAAGGTGTTTCAGGTCAGGATCAGGCCGGCCAACAAGACCGCGAAGAGCACCGAAGCCGGCACAGCAAGAAGCCACCGGGCTTCCAATACGCTGTTGTGTGGATCATCCATTGTCTTGTTCCCCTAGAGCTCTTTGTTTTCCCGCAATTCCCAAGGGAAGCGCTTCGCGCTTTTCCCGGGAAAACCGCACACACTTTTCCTGGAATTGCTCTAGTGAAAAGCTGGCTCCAGCGCTCCTCCCGCGCTGGAGCCGCAGCCTGTCGGCTCAACCGCCGGAGGCAGGAGCCGGGGCTGGAGCCGCCGGCGCGGGCGCAGGTGCCTCAACCTTGGGTGCAGAGGCAGGCGCCTCGGCCTTGGGAGCAGCGGCGGGCGCCTCGACCTTGGGCGCCTCGACTTTCACGTTGATGTCTTGTCCACCGCCGCCGCCATTGAGATTGATGACGCCGGTGACAAAAAGCAGGGCAACGATTGCGACGATTGCGACAACAATCGCTACCGCCGTTCCTGCGCCCCCTCCAGAATTCACAACAGTTGGTCCGTCGGCCATGTCTTCCTCCTTTTAAGTTTCTCGAGGGGCAACGGCGGCTGTATGCCTTTGTTCCTGCTCAGGGTATTCAGTCGTAGCGCTTTAGGACTTCAGTCTGAACCGGAGCAGCTTCGAGACGAAAGCGTCTCCCATGTCTGGTCAGCCGGGGAAGCCAACGCCAGCTTGCTGGTCGCCAGACATTCGCGGATCGTGTTTCGGCCTCATGGGACTTAAGTCCGACAAAGCGCGCAATGGTCCTAAGGGCAGGACTGTTGGGAACAGGGAGCACGTCTGGCTGTTGTTTGAGATCGCGGATTGAAGAGCTTGGCTGCGATTTGGGTTTTGGCATGAACAGGGAGAGCCGTCGTGAACAGGATTATTTGGGCCGTTGGGGCTGTCGTCATCATCATCGCCATACTGAGCTTTTTTGGGCTCCGGTAAGACCGGCATTTGAGGTGCAATGGTTATGACGCAATCCGTGCAAGCGCCGCTCGTGTCCGAAACCAGCCAAGATCGGGAGATCAATTGTGAAGTCGCCTTGGAGGCGGCATTTGGAGAGCTAGTGGCGGCGGCATTGGCTCAAGGGTGGACACCCAGGGAAACAGCTGCCGCTTTGGTCAACATAGCAGCCGAGCACGCCCAGAAAGTCGACGAACTTGTCGTAGACGCTTCCCCCGCTGACGCTGCATAGATCGATCTGACCGCCGGCGCGATCGCCGACGTCGTCACCCATGGCCGGCAATTTCATCGACTGACGCAGCTTTCGGGCCCCGTCTCGACGGTGAATGCCGGGGCATCATGCTGGCCTGCGCGGTTGAAGCACGGGTGCCCGAAACCAGTCCGGATCAACCTCCCGTAATTTTCCTGAACGCCGTGGCGACCTCACCATGCCTGTAGGGCTTGGAGAAGAACACGCCTCCGTCGGGCAAATCGGTGATTTCAACGATCCGGTGGCCCGAGGTGATGACGATCTTGACCGGCGGCCACCTGTCTCGCACAGCGGCGGCCAGTTTCAATCCATCCATGCTGCCGGGCATGTCGATGTCGGTGAAAAGGACGCTGATGGGCGGGTGAATTTCGAGCAGGTGAATTGCCGCGTCGGCCGTGGCGGCTTCGTAGACAAGGAAGCCCTCCTGCTGCAGAAAATCGACTATATCCAGGCGTATAAGCTCTTCATCTTCGACGACGAGGACTGAAATGGGCAATGTCATTTGCGTTATTCGATCGTCTTCATCATGCCCAACGTTTAGACCGGCGTTACGATCCCGCCGCAAATCATTTGGTTGTTATTTGTGGCTCCCGTCGAAAGACGCTATCTGCATGGTTTGAGATTTTATGAAAGAGTTAAAGTGGACGTTCTGAAGCGCAACAATGTCAAGTTGAATGGGACCGGCCCGGCGACGATGGTTTTCGCCCACGGCTTCGGTTGCGACCAGAACATGTGGCGCTTCGTCGAACCGGCATTCCGCAATGACTTTCGCACGGTGCTCTTCGACCAGGTCGGAGCCGGGCAATCCGATCTTGCCGCCTACGAGCCCGGCAAATACGCCTCTCTCGACGGTTATGCCGATGATCTCGTCGAAATCGGCCGCCAGCTTGGCCTGAAGGGCACTGTTTTTGTCGGACACTCGGTCAGCGCCATGATCGGTGTCGTGGCTTCGCTGAAAGCCCCGGAACTGTTCGAAAGCCTCGTCCTGGTCGGACCGTCACCACGTTACATCGATGACGGTGCCTATGTCGGCGGCTTTTCCGAACGAGACGTTGACGACCTGCTTTCCTCGCTTGCCGACAACCATATGGGCTGGTCGGCGGCGATGGCGCCGGCGATCATGGGCAATCCGGATCGCCCTGAACTGGGTGAGGAGTTGACCAACAGTTTCTGCCGAACGGACCCCGATATCGCCCGCCAGTTTGCGAGCGCGACGTTCAAATCGGACAACAGGGCGGACCTGCCGAAGGTAAGGGCGCGCACGCTGATCCTGCAATGCTCCGACGACATCATCGCCGGCGATCAGGTCGGCGCCTATGTGCGCGACAACATCACCAGCAGCAGACTGGTGCATCTGGACGCGGTTGGCCACTGCCCGAACCTGAGCGCTCCGCAGGAGGTGATCTCGGCGATCCGGTCCTTTGTCTAGAGCGTTTCACCGTTTCAGAGAAACGGCGAACCGCTCTATCTCTTTGTTTACGCAATTCCGGACGGAAAACCGCTCACACTTTTCCTGGAATTGCTCTAGGCGGTTCAAAAAATGCCGGACACCCAAAACAAATACCTGGATCTTTTCGAGAACGCACCTTGCGGCTACCTCGCGATCAAGGCCGACGGCGTGATCGTGGAGGTGAACGCCACCTTCTGCGAGTGGACCGGCTTCGAGAAGCAAGCCATCGTCGGCAAGCGCTTCCGCGAATTGCTGAACATGGCCGGGCGCATTTTCTATGAGACGCATTTTGCGCCGCTGCTGCGGATGCAAGGCTTCTTCGACGAGGTCGCCCTGGACATCGTCAAGGCCGACGGCGAAAGCCTGCCGGTGCTTGCCAATGCACGGGAGAAACGCGCGCCGGACGGCAGTGTGATCGACACGCGCATCACCGTGTTTCGCGCCACGCAACGCCGCCGCTACGAGCGGGAGCTGGATGCCGCGAGACGCAATCTGCAGATCGGTCTCGATACAGCGCAGGAAACGTCGGAGTTGCGCGATCAGTTCATCGCGGTTCTGGGTCACGATCTGCGCAATCCTCTGGCTTCGATATCGGCCGGTAGCCATATGCTTGCCCGCAACATCAACGATGAGAAGACCGCCAAGGTCTTGAGGCTGATGCTGGCGAGCGTGTCGCGCATGAGCGGCCTGATCGACAACGTGCTCGACTTTGCCCGGGGCCGTTTGGGGGGTGGTCTTGAGCTGGTTCGAGATCGCGGAAAATCCATCCAGCCGGCGCTGGAGCAGGTCGTCGATGAGATC
The DNA here is from genome assembly GCF_056404855.1 of Mesorhizobium sp. P2_B11. Taxonomy (NCBI): domain Bacteria; kingdom Pseudomonadati; phylum Pseudomonadota; class Alphaproteobacteria; order Hyphomicrobiales; family Phyllobacteriaceae; genus Mesorhizobium; species Mesorhizobium sp. P2_B11. The sequence goes on along the minus strand of NZ_JBFUDF010000010.1, from coordinate 7,799 downwards.
CGCAGCAGCTTCCCGGAGCGCGAAATCGACGCGGTTTTCCATCTTGAAGGCAGTATCGAGGCCGACCACGCCCGGATTGCGCAACTGTTCTCCAACTTGATGGGAAACGCCATCACCCATGGCGATCCCGACACGGCAATCGGCGTCAGTGCGGTCATTGCCGACGGCAGCTTCGAACTTTCGGTATCGAATGGCGGCGATCCGATCTCGAAGGCCGCCATGGAGCGTCTGTTCCAGCCTTTCTATAGGGGCGAACCGAAGGGCCGCCAGCAAGGACTCGGGCTTGGCCTCTACATAGCGTCCGAGATTGCGCAGGCCCATGGTGGACGTTTGGACGCGTCCTACGACAATGGCCGCACGTCCTTCACATTCCGCATGCCCGCATCGTAGTGCGAAGCGGCAAGCAGCGGGGCATTGGACAACCTGCCCTCGCGGCTAGGCGCTGAACAAAGCGCTTCAAACCCGGCGCCCATGACGCTACGCTCCCATTCATGGCCCCACCCGCCCAGCCGATCACCGTCACCCGCCGCGACCAGATGTTTCCCATCCTGGCCGAAGCCGATATCGAGCGCATGCGGCGGTTCGGCGAGGCGAGTTCCTATGAAGCGGGCGAGCATATCGTCACCGCTGGCACTGTCGCGCCGGGGCTGATCGTCATCCTGGCGGGCACGGTCGATGTCACCCAGGATGTCAGTCCGGGCCGGCGCGAGACCATCATTACCCACGGGCCGGGCAATTTCGTCGGCGAGCTAGCGCAGCTTTCCAGCCGGCCGTCGCTGGTCAATGCCGTGGCCAAGGAACCGGTCGAGGCCTTCGTCATTCCCTCGCAACGGCTGCGCGACCTGATGGTGCAGGAGGCCAGCCTTGGCGAGCGGATCATGCGGGCGCTGATCCTGCGCCGCGTCGGGCTGCTGGAAAGCGGCTCGAGCGGGCCGATCGTCATCGGCCCGGCCGGCAATGGCGACACGCTGCGGCTGCAAGGCTTTCTGCGCCGCAGCGGCCAGCCGCACCGGGCGCTGGATTCCGACAGCGATCCGTGCGCGAAAACGCTGATCGGGCATTTTCATGTCGACCCGCACCATCTGCCGATCGTGCTCTGTCCCAACGGCAAGCTGATGCACAATCCCGGCGAAACCGAGCTCGCCCGCTGCATCGGCCTGCTGCGGCCGATCGACTCAGACATCGTCTATGACGTCGCCATTGTCGGCGCCGGGCCGGCCGGGCTGGCGGCGGCGGTCTATGCGGCGTCCGAAGGGCTGTCGACCATCGTGCTCGATTGCCGCGCCTTCGGCGGCCAGGCCGGCGCCTCCGCGCGCATCGAAAACTATCTCGGCTTTCCCACAGGCATCACCGGCATGGCGCTGATGGCGCGCGCCTACAACCAGGCGCAGAAATTCGGCGTCGAAATGGTCATCCCCGACGAGGCGAAGCTGCTCGGCGCCGCCAGCGACGGCTACACGCTTGCCGTCGGCGACGGCGAGAACCTGCGCGCGCGCACGGTGGTGATCGCCAGCGGCGCCCGCTACCGCCGGCTCGACATCGCCAATCTGGCCGGGTTCGAGGGCACGTCGGTGCATTACTGGGCCTCGCCGATCGAGGCGCGGCTCTGCGCCGGCCAAGAGGTGGCGCTGGTCGGTGGCGGCAATTCGGCGGGCCAGGCAGCGGTGTATCTCGCCAGCCAGGTCCGCAAGGTGACGATCCTGGCGCGCCGCGGCGGCCTCAGGGAAACCATGTCGCGCTACCTGGTCGAGCGCATCGAGGCGCAGCCCAACATCGAGGTGCTGGGCGAGACCGAGATCGTGTCACTGGAAGGCGAAGGCGGCAATCTCACCGCGCTCAGCTGGCGCAACCAGGCGACTGGCGATGTCGAGACCCGCCCGATCCAGCATCTCTTCCTGTTCATCGGCGCCGACCCCAACACCGACTGGCTGGCCAACTGCAATGTGGCGCTGGACGCCAAAGGTTTCGTGCGCACCGGGGCCGACGTCGCAGCGGGGCTGATGGAGACCAGCCGCAGCGGCGTGTTCGCCATCGGCGATGTGCGCTCCGGCTCGGTCAAGCGGGTGGCGGCCGCCGTCGGCGAAGGCGCCCAGGTGGTTGCGGCCTTGCACGCCTATCTCGCGCGAACCGACGCAGCAGCGCCCGAACTGGCCAGGAGAGCATGATGGACGAATGCAGACACACGACAGGCATCAGAAAGGTGACGCCGAGCGCGCTCGGCTGCGAGGAATGCCTGAAGAGCGGCTCGATGTGGGTGCATCTCAGGCTCTGCCGCACCTGCGGTCATGTCGGCTGCTGCGACGACTCGCCCAACCGCCACGCCACCAAGCATTTTCACGCCACCAAGCATCCGGTCATCGAAGGCTACGACCCGCCGGAAGGCTGGGCCTGGTGCTTTGTCGACGAGGCGTTCATCGATCTCGAAGGCGACGTGACGCCACAGAACGGCCCGATCCCGAAGTTTTTCTGAGGCAGTGGCTGCTATAAGCTAACCGCGCCGTTATTTCACCGAGCCGGTGACGGTGCGGTCAACAGCATCGGCATCGCGCCCGTTGCCGGCTAGCGTGGCGATGATCAGCAGGCTGACGACGACAGGGACAAACAGGATGGCCACGCGGGCCTGCACGTAAAAAATGGCGCGCCATTCGCTGCGCTTTTCGGGGCTGTTGTCCATCACACTCACTCTCGTCACGCCTCCCTGGAGGGGCATAGCGGGGAACGGTTAAGCAAAGGCTTCCGATTGTGTTAACGCGGCGGTGGTTCCGCTCCGAAAGCGGATGGCTTTGGACACTGGTTGGTCTGCGATCTAATCTCGTCAGTCAGCGCTGCCCCTCATTGTCCTGCCGGACATTTCTCCCCGTAAACGGGGCGAAAGGGGCAGCTCCAGCGGCGGCCCTTTTCTTGCAACGCCGGCGATTGGCGAAAGCGCCGACAACAGCCTTTTCTCCCCGTCACTATACGGGGAGAAATGTCCGGCAGGACAATGAGGGGCGGCGTCGACGTCAGACACCTTGCGCAAACCGACGGGCTACCCCCGCAGCGCCTGATCCAGATCAGCGATCAAATCATCGCCGTCCTCGATGCCCGCGGACAGTCGCACCAGCGAATCCGATATGCCGATCGCGGCGCGCTTCTCGGCGGGAATAGAGCCATGCGTCATCAGCGCCGGGTGCTCGATCAGGCTTTCGACGCCGCCGAGGCTTTCGGCCAGCGTGAACAGCTGGGTGCGCTCGAGGAAGCGTTTGGTGCCGGCGAGGTCGCGGTCGAGGTCGACCGAGATCATGCCGCCGAAGGCATGCATCTGGCGCTTGGCGATCGCGTGCTGCGGATGGCTGGCAAGGCCGGGGTAGACGACGCGGCGCACGTCTTTGCGCGCCTCCAGCCATTGCGCGATCTTCAGGCCGTTGTTGGAGTGACGCTCCATCCTGAGCGCCAGCGTCTTGATGCCGCGCAGCGCCAGAAAACTGTCGAACGGGCCGGAGATGGCGCCGATGGCGTTCTGGAGGAATTTCAGCTGGGCGGCGAGATCCTTGTTGTCGCCGACGATGGCGACGCCGCCGACCATGTCGGAATGGCCGTTGAGATACTTTGTCGTCGAGTGGACGACGATGTCGATGCCGAGCTCCAGTGGCCGCTGGATGTACGGGCTGCAGAACGTGTTGTCGGCGACCGTCAGAACGCCCTTGCGCTTGGCGAGTGCGGCAAGCCCTTCGAGGTCGACGATGCGCAGCAGCGGGTTGGTCGGGGTCTCGACCCAGAGCAGTTTCGTCTCCGGGCGGATCGCGGCTTCGACGGCGGCGAGATCGGTGAAGTCGACGAAGCTGACCTGCAGATTGGCCGAGCGCTTGCGCACCCGCTCCATCAGCCGGAACGAGCCGCCATAGATGTCGTCGGTGGCGACGATATGGGCGCCGCTGTCGAGCAGCTCGAGCACGGTCGAGATCGCCGCCAGGCCGGAGGCGAAAGCGAAGGCATTGCTGCCGCTTTCGAGATCGGCGACCGCTCGTTCGAAGGCGAAGCGCGTCGGATTCTGGCTGCGGGCGTATTCAAAGCCCTTGTGCACGCCGGGCGACTGCTGACCATAGGTCGAGGTCGCGTAGATCGGCACCATCACCGCGCCGGTCAACGGGTCGTGGCTCTGGCCGCCATGGATGGTGCGGGTCGAAAACGCCAGGCGGTTCTTGCCCGTCGGGGTGTGTGCGGTCATCGTGCGCGCCTCAAATGGTTGATCAGGTCGATACGGGTTATCAGGCCGACGAACTCGTCGCCATCGAAGATGATGGCGACCTCGTTGCGGTCGAACACCGGCAAAAGCGCATCCAAGGTCTGGCTGGCCTGCAGCGTGTGCAGGTTGGAGGTCATGGCCGAGCGCACCGGGCCGTTGAAACGGTCCCAGCGGCCATCATAGGGCCCGTCGACCTTCGCCAATATGTCGCTCTCGTCGACGATGCCGACCAGCTTGCCCTCGTCCAGCACCGGCAGCTGCGAGACATCGGAGCGGCGCATGCGGCCATAGGCGTTGAGCAGGCTCTCGTCGGGGCCGACGAACACGGTGTCGCCGGTGCGGTGCGAGCGCATGACGAGATCGCGCAGGTCGCCATGCTGCTCCTGTTCGGCGAGGCCCTGCTCGGCCAGCCAGAAATCGTCGAACACTTTCGACAGATATTTGTTGCCGCTGTCGCAGACGAAGGTGACGACGCGTTTGGCTGTCGTCTGTTCGCGGCAATAGCGCAGGGCTGCCGACAACAGCGTGCCGGAGGACGAGCCGGCCAGAATGCCTTCCTTCGACAGGAGATCGCGCACGGCCAGCATGCTCTGCTTGTCGGGGATGGAGTAGGCCTTCTTGACCAGCGACAGATCGGCATTGGGCGGCACGAAATCCTCGCCGATGCCTTCGACGGTCCAGCTGCCGGCCTCTTCCATCTTGCCGGTCTTGATCAGCGGCGCCAGCACCGATCCGACGGGATCGGCCAACACCATTTCGGTCTTCGGCGACACTTTTGCGAAGTAGCGGCCAAGCCCGGTCAGCGTGCCGCCGGAGCCGACGCCGACGACCACGGCATCGAGATTGCCATCGAGCTGGGCAAAAATTTCCGGCCCGGTGGTGGTTTCATGCGCGAGAGGATTGGCCGGATTGGCGAACTGGTTGGCGTAGAAGGCGCCGGGCGTTTCCGCCGCGATCTTCTCTGCCATGTCCTGATAATATTCGGGATGGCCCTTGCCGACATCGGAGCGCGTCATGCGCACTTCGGCGCCGAGCGCGCGCAGATGCTGGATCTTTTCGCGCGACATCTTGTCGGGCACGACGAGGATGATGCGATAGCCCTTGGGGATGCCGACCTGGGCGAGACCGAGGCCGGTGTTGCCGGCGGTCGCCTCGACAATGGTGCCGCCGCGCTTGAGCTTGCCCTGTTTCTCGGCCGCGGCGATCATCGACAGCGCGATGCGGTCCTTGATCGAGCCGCCGGGATTCTGGCTTTCGAGCTTGATGAACAGGCGGCATTTTCCGGTGTCGAATTTGGTCAGCTCGACCACCGGCGTCTGGCCGATGAGGTCGAGCACCGAGGCGTAGGGCGGACGCAGGCGCGACAACGCGCCGTCCGAACTGCCTGGCGCAGCTTCTTTTTGCTCGCTCATGTCGATGTGCTCCCTGATCCAAGCGACCGCCTCGGGGGCAGAGCGGCAGCGTAGCTTCTTTTCCAGCCGTTTGCAGGCGGAAAGAAGGTAGATCGTGCCAATCAACTGGCGAGAGGGGGAATGTAATTCCAGGAACGGAAGCGTCAAAGTTGAAAGCTGGCGGGACAGCGCCCCCCTCTGTCCTGCCGGACATCTCCCCCACTTGGGGGGAGATCAGCTGTTCTGGCCGACGGCGCTTTTTCTGCAAACGTTGGAGATTGGCGAAACCGCCGACACAGCCAATCTCCCCACTTGTGGGGGAGATGTCCGGCAGGACAGAGGGGGGCGCCGTAGAGCACTGGCGCCAAAAACAATCCTCACTCAACCGCCGCCTGGCCCTCGATCTCAATGAGGAAATCCGGATTGGCGAGGCCGAGCACCCGTATGGCGGTAACCACCGGCGGCGGCCCGCGATCTCCCCAGAATGCCATCCAGGCGCCGAAAGCCCGCCGAAGATCGGCGTCACCGACGATGGCGATCGACAGGCGCACGAGGTTTTCCGGCCGCGCGCCACCGGCCTCGAGCACCATGGCCAGATTGGCCAGCGCCTGCGCGGTCTGCGCGGCGACGTCGCCCTTGCCAACGATCTGGCCATTGGCGTCGACGCCGTTCTGGCCGCCAACGAGCACGATGCGAGCCGAGGCCGGCAGCGCGACGCCTTGCGAATAGGCCGGGCTCATGTGCAGGCCCTTCGGGTTCAACCGCTCGATGCTCATCGTCCGTCGCTCTCCTTGCCTCGTCCCGAACCTCAGGAAAGGGCGACCGACCGGTTCTTTCAACGAACCATCTCGTTCGTTGCCGCTGCCGATTTCGCCATGCTAGCCGAATGGCCTGCGGGGCCAACGCAAGGGAAAGCTCGATGAAGATCATCGCCTACGACAATTTCAAGCCCGGCGTCACCCTGGACAATCTGAAACCCTATCTGCGCGACGAGGTCTCGAATGTCTGGCGGCTGTGGAAGGCCGGCATCGTGCGGGAGAATTATGCGCGCGCCGATGTCGGTGGCGTCATCATTGTCTTCGAGCTCGACAGCGTCGAGGAAGCCCGCCGCTACACCGACGACTTTCCGCTGTCCAAGGCCGGCCTGCTGGAGTGGGTTTTCCTCGCCTTCGATTCCGCGCCCTTGCCGCTCGAATACCTGTTCGATCCGAGCGTCGACATCGCCAAGCCATGGGACCGGACGGCAGCATGATCCGGTCGCGCGAAGGCATCGAGATCGCCACCAGCCTGGTGGAATGGTGCGATCCCAGCCGGATGGCGCTGGTGGTCTATGACATGCAGGTCGGCATCTGCCGGCAGGTGGCCGGCGCGGCGGGTATCGTCGAGCGCACCGGCATCGTGCTCGAGTCGGCGCGTTCGGCCGGCATGCGGGTGGCGTTCACCCGCCATCTGTCGCTGCCGCTGAAATGGATGGGCGCCACACAGCTGCGCACCGCCACGGCCTGGCAGCGGCGCGACGACCCCGATGCGGTCGAGCCGTGGTTTTTGCGCGATGCCGAGGCGACGCAGATCGTGCCTGAGCTGGCGCCGCGCGCGGACGAGGCGGTGTTCGACAAGCTGACCATGTCGGCCTTCGATTCCACGTCGCTCGGCTTTGCGCTCAACGATTGCGGCGTGCGCGCCGTGGCGCTTGCCGGCATCGCCATGGAGATCGGCATCGAGCCGACCGCGCGCCAGGCGACCGACAATGGCTTTGTCGCTGTTGTGATCGAGGACGCCTGCGGCTTCGGCAGCAAGGAAGCCCGCGATCGTTCTATGGAGACGCTGCGTTTCCTCGGCGAGGCCATCATCACCGACGTCGCCGGCTTTTGCGGTGCGCTGGCCGCTGTGGGCTGAGGGATGGGATTCTTGTGAAGAAGGACCCCCACCCTAACCCTCCCCACTGTTTGGACCGGGGACATCGCGAACAGGTGTGCGAGGACATCGCGAACAGTTTTGCATGCTATCGAGCCAGAGTGTTGAGGTCGATTGTTTCTATTTTCTGATGTCTGAACCATGCGTCGAAGACGCCGTCTGTGGCGGTAGGCCTGAAGGCGACGGACTTTCCCGCGAAGGCTTTGCACACGTGGGTTTTGCGACCGAGGATCGAGACGAAGCCTTGCTGCTCGACACGGCAGATGAGG
>NZ_JBFUDF010000009.1:0-196227 GCF_056404855.1 Mesorhizobium sp. P2_B11 | reverse complement strand
TTCCCCCACTCCGTCGCCGCTTCGCGGCGCCACCTCTCCCCCCTCCGGAGGGAGAGGAAAGGAGCCTCTGATGGGAAAGCCCCAGCCCTCAAACCTTGACCAGCTGCTCCACGCGATCCTTGGCCCCGAAAATCCGCAGATAGCGCTCGATCTCCTTCTTGTCGCCCGTTGCCTTGGCCGGATTGTCCGACAGTTTCACCGCCGGCCGGCCATTGGCCTCCGTCACCTTGCAGACCAGCGATATCGCATCGAGGCTGTTGGTTTCCGTCGGCGCGCAGCCTTCGAAATCGTTGGTGAGGTTGGTGCCCCAGCCGAAGGACATGCGCACCTTGCCCTTGAAGTGGTGATAGGTCTCCTCGATGGTCTCGACCTCGAGCCCGTCGGAGAAGATCAGCAGCTTCTGCCTGGGGTCTTTGCCCTTCTCGCGCCACCAGTCGATGATTTTCTCGCCGCCTTCGATCGGCGGCGCGCTGTCGGGGCGAAAGCCGGTCCAGTCGGCGACCCAGTCCGGCGCATCGCGCAGGAAGGATGCGGTGCCGAAAGCGTCGGGCAGCACGATCAGCAGGTTGCCGCCATAGTAACGCTGCCAGTCCTGCAGCACCTTGTAGGGCGACTGCTTCAGTTCCTTTTCCGTATCGGCCAGCGCCGCAAACACCATCGGCAATTCATGCGCATTGGTGCCGAGCGCTTCGAGGTCGTTGTCCATCGCCAGCAGCACGTTGGAGGTGCCGGTGAAGGCTTCGCCAATGCCTTCCTTCAGCGCCTCGACGCACCAGCGCTGCCACAGGAAGGAATGCCGGCGGCGGGTGCCGAAATCGGAAATGCGGATGCCCGGCAGCGCCTTCAGCCGCTCGGTCTTGGCCCACATCTTGGCCTTGGCGCGGGCATAGAGCACGTCGAGCGCGAACGGGCCGTAGGCGCGCATGGCCGCACGGGAACGCAGTTCGTTGATGATGGCCAGCGCCGGGATTTCCCACAGCGTGGTGTACATCCACGGGCCGCTGAAGGAGAGTTCGTACTGGCCGTCGCGCTTGTGGAGTTCGTAGTCGGGCAGCCGGAACCCTTCCAGCCAGGCTAAAAATTCCGGCTCGAAGATCTGCTTGCGGCCATAAAAATTGTTACCGCCGAGCCAGATCATCTCCTTCTTGGAGAAGCGCAGCGTGCGGGCATGGTCTAGCTGGTCGCGCAGTTCGCCTTCGTCGATCTCGTCGGCAAGGCGCACCGATGTGGTGCGGTTGATCAGCGAGAAGGTGGTGTCGACCTTGGGATACATGCCCCAGATCATCTGCAGCATCAAAAGCTTGTAGAAATCGGTGTCGAGCAGGCTGCGGACGATCGGGTCCAGCTTCCAGGTGTGGTTGTAGACGCGCCGCGCAATATCGGTTCTTGCCATGTCCTGCCGTCGCCTTCGCTGCTCAACCTAGCTTTTGTCTCACGCAATTCCGGACGGAAAACCGCCGCGCACTTTTCCTGGAATTGCCTGGCAAGAGCTTATTAGCATTGAATTTTTGAAAGCGCTGCCCGCTTTCCTGACTGGCCCGACAAAAAGGGCCGCTCCGATCCAGCCTCAGTTCTTGGCGCCAACCACCCGCAACGCCGGGCGTTTGCGGCGGATGTTGACGCGGCCGGCCACCGGGGCGTCGGCGCGACTGTCGGCCTGCTCCTTTTCGGCAAACAGCCAGTCGACGAAGAGTTGTACGATCGGCGCCGAGCGCATCTCGTTGCGGCAGACGACGTAGAAATCATCGACCGCCGGCACCGACAGGCTGAACGGCGCCACCAGCAGACCCCTGGCAAGCAGCATGCTGGCGGTGACGGAATCGCCAAGCGCCACGCCGTTGCCGTGCACCGCGGCTTCGATCGCGGTGCGGGCGTCGCCGAGATGGTGACGGCGGCCGCGCTCGAGGTCGAGCCCGTCGGCGGCGGCCAGCCAGGTGTGCCATTCGCGGCCGTCATCGCCATGCAGGATGACATGGTCGGCGAGATCCCTGCAGGTGCGGATCGGCCGGTTGTTGATCAGCGTCGGGCTGACCACCGGGAACAGCTCGAGGCCCGACCATTTGCGCATCCAGCAGTCGGTCCAGCTGCCATCCCCGTAAAGTATGCAGAGATCGACCTGCGGCGCGCGGATGTCCTTGGGGTCGTTGGACGGAACCAGCGTCAGCCTGATATCGGGGTACTGCGCCATGAAGCTGCCCAGCCGCGGCGTCATCCACAAAAGCAGCAGCGCCGGTACGCAGGAGACCGACAGCGTGCCGGCACTGGCTGGTCTGGTCATGCGCTGGGTGGCGGCGGCGATGCCGTCGAAGGCGGTCGACACCGCCGGCAAGAGCTCCGCGCCGTGCGGTGTGAGCTTTACCCGCTGCCCGGTGCGTTCGAACAGTTTTACGCCGAGCGATTGCTCAAGCGCCTTGATCTGGTGGCTGATGGCGCCATGGGTGACATTCAGCTCACTCGCCGCCTTGGTCAGCGAGGCATGGCGCGCCGTGGCTTCGAAGGCGCGCAGGGGATTTAGGGGCGGCAGACGCTTGGCCATTGGTACCCGGATAGTCTGTGAGATTTTCTCACAAGCAGCACCCTAACAATATCAATTGATTTTTCAATGCCGCTGCCGGACACTTTGGTCGGTCAACAGCATCAATGACGTGAAATCTGCAGGCAGCCAGCGGGACAGCGACCCGGCCGGATGACGGTCAGTTCGCAAATGGTACTGCTGCCGCATGCACCAGCCCGGCAGGAGGAGACCGACATGGGTTATGATCGTGGCAAGCTCGACGCGTTGCGCCGCAAATATGGCGAGAGCCATGGCGGCGAGATGTTCGACCCCAAGTTCAGGCAGGTCGCCGACAAGATCTTCACCAAGACCGGCACCCGGCTGGCGCCCTATTCCGGCATCCCCACCTTCCTCGCCGCTCCCTACCGCGAAATCGCGGCCGACAATCCGGATTTCGGCGATTTGCAGGTGGCCATCATCGGCGTGCCGATGGATCTCGGCGTCACCAACCGTCCGGGCTCGCGCTTCGGACCCAGAGCGCTGCGCGCCATCGAGCGCATCGGCCCCTACAACCATGTGCTGGAATGCGCGCCGACGCATGAGCTTCGCGTCGCCGACATTGGCGACACACCATTTCGCAGCCGCTACCGGCTGGAGATCAGCCATGAGGACATCGAGCGCCGCACCAACCAGATCGTCGATGCCGGCGTGCTGCCGCTGTCGGTCGGCGGCGACCATTCGATCAGCCACCCCATTCTGAAAGCGGTCGGCAAGAAGGCGCCGGTCGGCATGATCCATATCGACGCCCATTGCGACACAAGCGGGCTGTTCGACATGACCAAATTCCATCATGGCGGCCCGTTCCGCAACGCGGTGCTGGACGGCGTGCTCGACCCCACCCGCACCATCCAGATCGGCATCCGCGGCTCGGCTGAATATCTGTGGGAGTTCACCTACGAATCCGGCATGACGGTCGTGCACGCCGAAGAGGTGACCGGGCTCGGCATCCCCGCCATCATCGAGAAGGCGCGCAAGATCGTCGGCGACGGCCCGACCTACATCTCCTTCGATGTCGACAGCGTCGATCCGGCCTTCGCGCCGGGCACCGGCACGCCGGAAATCGGCGGCCTGACGACGCGCGAGGTTCTCGAGCTGCTGCGCGGCTTCAAAGGCCTCAACATCGTCGGCGGCGACGTCGTCGAGGTGGCACCGCAATATGACGCCACCACCAACACCGCCCATGTCGGCGCGCAGGTTCTGTTCGAGATCCTGAGCCTGATGGTGTTCAGCCCGGCCATTACGAGCAAGGGGGCCTGACGCACTTCACATGCAAAGGCGGTCGCCGCGCTGGAGCCGGCGACCGTTTCAAAACAAGCAAGCTTCCAGAAGGGGAATACCAATGACGTTTCACATGAAATCAACCGTAGCAGCCGCGCTGATGCTCGCCGGCCTCGGCTTCGCCTCCCAGGCCCATGCCGACGCCGTCGACGACATCACCAAGGCCGGCGCCATCAATGTCGGCATCTTCTCCGACTTCCCGCCCTTCTCCTCGGCCAGCGCCGACATGAGCATCAAGGGCTATGACGTCGATGTGGCGCAGGCCATTGCCGACGCTCTGAAAGTGAAGCTCAACCTAGTTAGCGTCACCGGCCAGAACCGCATTCCGTACCTCACCGACAAGCGCGTCGATATTCTGATGAGCGTCGGCTACTCCAAGGAGCGTGAGGAGGTGATCGATTTCGCCGCCGCATACGCGCCCTACTACATCGCCGTCATCGGCCCGGCAGCGCTCTCGGTCAAAGGCAAGGAAGACCTCGCCGACAAGTCGATCGCCGTCAATCGCGGCACGCTGGAAGATACGTCGCTGACCGAGGCTGCACCGGCATCGGCCGACATCAAGCGCTTCGACAACTACAACTCCGTCATCCAGGCCTTCATCTCCGGCCAGACCCAGCTGATGGTGGTCGGCAACGATGTCGGCGCCCAGGTGCTGGCTAAGCAGGACGCGCTGAAGCCGGAGCAGAAGTTCCAGCTTTTGACCTCGCCTTCGCATATCGGCCTCAACAAAAAAGAGGACCGGCTGAAGACGGCGGTCAATGACGCGGTTGCCAAGATGCTGGCCGACGGCAAGCTCGACGAAAGCTCGAAGGCCTGGCTGAAGACGCCGCTCAACCCCGACAACCTCAAGGATTGAGTTCCCGTGGCTTTTGCCTGGCTCCCAGGTGCTCTGGGCGACATTACGCGCGGCGCGCTCACGACGATCCTGCTGATCGTCGTGACCACGCTCGTGGGTACGCTGCTCAGCATCCTGGGCGCTGCCGGCCGGCGCAACGGCCCGGTGTTCGTGAAGCGCGCCATCGCGGTCTATGTCGAGGTGATGCGCAACACGCCGTTCCTGGTGCAGCTGTTCTTCATCTTCTTCGGCCTGCCCAGCCTCGGCATAAGGCTCGATCCGATCCTGGCCGCCATGCTGGCGATGACGCTCAACATGGCGGCCTACACGATTGAAATCGTCGGCGCCGGGCTGGATGCCGTGCCCGGCGGACAGACGGAAGCCGCTCTTTCGCTGGGGCTTCGGCCACGCCAGGTGTTCATCAAGATCGTGCTGCCGCAGGCGCTGAAGGTGATCTATCCGGCGTTGACCAGCCAGATCGTCATCATGATGCTGGAATCGGCCGTGGTGTCGCAGATCGCCGTGCGCGAGCTGACCTATGAGGCCGACATGCTGCAGGCGCGCACCTTCCGCTCCTTCGAGACCTATTTTGTCGTGACGCTGGTCTATCTCGCTCTGTCGATGGCCCTGCGCCGGCTGCTGGTCACGGGCGGCCGCCGCGTGTTGGGAGCTGGCGTGACATGATCGAATTCACCTTCTGGGATATCGTTCGCAATCTGCTGCTCGCCGCGCGCTGGACGGTGCTGTTGTCGCTGGCCGCTTTCGTCGGCGGCGCGCTGGTCGGGCTGGTCGTGCTGTTCTTCCGCATCGCGGAGAATAAATGGAGCCGGCGCATCGCCTCCGGCTACATCGCCTTGTTCCAGGGCACGCCTCTTCTGATGCAGCTGTTCCTGATGTTCTTCGGCCTGCCGATGCTTGGCCTGCGCATCGAGCCGTGGACAGCCGCGGTGCTCGGCCTGACCTTCTTCGCCAGTGCCTATCTGGCCGAGATTTGGCGCAGCGGCGTCGACGCGCTGCCGCGCGGGCAGTGGGACGCCGGCGCCAGCCTTGGCCTTCACCGCTTGCAGGAGCTGAGGCTCATCATCCTGCCGCAGGCGTTCTCGATCACACGGGCGCCGATCGTCGGCTTCCTGGTGCAATTGATCAAATCGACGGCGCTGACCTCGATCATCGGCTTCGAGGAGCTGGTCAGGACGTCCAACGCCATCAACAACGCCACCTTCGAACCGTTCAAGGTCTACGGGCTGGTGGCGCTGATCTTCTTCGTCATGTGCTTTCCACTGACGCAATACGCCCGTACGCTCGAACAACGAGCGGCGGCCCACTGACGCCAGGCGGCGACAGTGCGTGAAGGGAACCTGCCGGGACAGACCGGCATCAACTGAGGAGAAATCGGATGAACAGACTGATCGGAAAATCCCTGACGCGGCGCGGCGTGCTTGGCGCGGGCCTGGCCACCGCCGGCGTGCTGGCCATGCCCTCGATCCTGCGCGCGCAGGACAAGTCGCTGAAGGTCGGCGTCTATGGCGGCTACTTCAAGAAATCCTTCGACGAGCACGTCTTCCCCGACTTCACCAAGGCCACCGGAATTGCGGTGGAATCGGTCGCCGAGCCGACCGGCGAAGCCTGGCTGGTGCAGCTCGAACAGGCGGCGAAGGCCGGCCAGGCGCCCGCCGACCTTTCGATGATGTCGCAGACCTCGACGCTGAAGGGCCAGTCGACCGAATTGTGGACGCCGCTCGACACCTCGAAGTTCAAGCACTATGGCGACCTGCTGCCGCGCTTCATCAACAAATACCCGGATGGCCGCGTCGCCGGCATCGGCGCCGTCGCCTGGTGGATCACGCTTGTTACCAACACCGACGTCTACAAGGACGCGCCGACCTCGTGGGACGCGCTGTGGGACAAGGCCAATGAGGACAAGCTCGGTCTTTTGGCGCTTGCCTCCAACTCGTTCCTGCTCGAAGTGACGGCCAAGACCTTCATGGGCGGCACCAATGCGCTCGACACCGAGGACGGGCTGAACAAGGCGTTCGAGAAGCTCGCCGAGCTGAAGCCGAATGTGCGGTTGTGGTATCGCGACGAGGCGCAGTTCGAACAGGCGCTGAAGTCGGGCGAAATCCCGATGGGCCAGTATTATCACGACGTCACCGGGCTCGCGGTCGCCGACGGCTTCCATGTCCGCTCGACCTTCCCGAAGGAAGGCGGCATCCAGGATTCCGGCAATTGGGTGCTGTCGCGCGCCTCGACCAAGGTCGACGAGGCACATCTCTTCATCGACTATATGAGCCAGCCGTCGATGCAGGGCGTGATGTCGCGCAAGGTCGGCACCACGCCGACGCTGAAGAAAGAGGTGCTCGACCTCAAGCCGGAAGAGTTCGCCGCGGTGTCGTCGGATATCGATCCGATCATCCCGCGCTACGACCTCTATACGTCGAAGGCCGACTGGATCAACCAGAAGTGGACCGAGCTGATCGTCGGCTAATCGGGCCAATCTCTTGAATCTGACTGGCTGCCGGGCACTGCCCGGCGACCAGTTGGAGCAGTTCACCGTTTCACGGAAACGGCGACCCGCTTCTTGTTTCCAAGCAATTCCGGACGGAAAACCGCTACACACTTTCCTGGAATTGCTCTAGCGCTGAGAGGGATGAGCATGCCCGGACTAGACATCAACGCCATCACCAAAAAATTCGGCAATTTCGCCGCCGTCGACAATGTCCAGCTCAACGTGCCGCATGGCACGTTCGTGTGCCTGCTCGGCCCGTCGGGCTGCGGCAAGACCACGCTCTTACGCATGATCGCCGGGCTGGAGGAGCCGACCAGCGGCGCCATCGTGCTCGACGGCGAAGACATCACACCGCTGCCGACGCACAAGCGCAATCTCGGCATGGTGTTCCAGTCACTGGCGCTGTTTCCGCATCTCTCCGTCGGCGACAACATCGCCTATGCGCTGCGCATTCGCGGCGCCTCAAAAGAGGAGCAGAAGAAACGCGTCGACGAGTTGCTGAGCCTCATCCATCTGCCCGGCTTTGCCGACCGTCCGGTGGCAAAACTGTCGGGCGGCCAGCGCCAGCGCGTGGCGATCGCCCGGGCGCTTGCGCTGTCCCCAAAACTGTTCCTGCTCGACGAGCCGCTGTCGGCGCTCGACGCCAAATTGCGCGAGGCCATGCAGGTGGAATTGCGCCAGCTGCAGCAACGGCTCGGCATCACCACCATCGTCGTCACCCACGACCAGCGCGAAGCCATGACCATGGCCGACCTCGTCGTTGTCATGGGCCATGGCAAGATCCTGCAGGCGGCGCCGCCGATCGAAATCTACCGCAAGCCGGCGGACGCGTTCGTCGCCGACTTCATCGGCATCACCAATCTGCTGCCGGCGGAGATCGACAGCGGCGGCCGCACCACCATTTTGGGCACCGCCATTCCAGGCCTTGCCATGCCGGCCGGTCAGACCAAGGCGTCCGTATCGGTCCGTCCTGAGGATGTGCATCTGGGCAGCCCCGGCGGCTCGGCCATCACCGGCGAAGTCAGCTTCGTGCGCGATCTCGGCGGCACCATCGAGACCTTCGTCGACGTCGGCGGCACCAGCATCATCGCGGTGACGACGCCGCGCGAGCGGCATGACGTGCCGGTCGGCGCCAAGGTCGGCGTCACGCTGCCGCCGGCCAGCTGCGTGGTGCTCGGCGCATGAGACGCGAAGCTCCGAAGTCGGTAGCCGACTACACGCCGCTGTTCTTTCCGGCGCTGATGCTGATCGTCTTCTTCGTCGTGCCATTCTCGACGATGATCGCGGTGAGCTTCTTCAAGCGCAATCCGTCCGGCTTCTACACGCCGGATTTCGTCTTCGACAATTACGCCCGCTTCCTGTCGGTGTTCTTCGGCGGCGTGCTCGGCTTTTCGCTGATGCTGGCGGTGCTGGTCGCGGTCTGCTGCGTCTGCATCGCCTTCCCCTTCACCTACCTGCTGACCCGCCGGCCGCGCCGCGTGCAGACGCTGTGGCTGGTCGGCCTCTTGTCTGTGCTGTCGCTGTCGGAAGTCATCATCGGCTTTGCCTGGTCGACGCTGTTTTCGCGCACGGCAGGCATCACCAATCTGTTCGTGGCGATCGGGCTGATGGACAAGCCGGTGGCGCTGCTGCCGACCTTCGGCGCGGTGCTGACCGGCATGGTCTATCAGGCGCTGCCTTACACCATCCTGGTGCTCTATCCCGCTTTGGTCCGCCTCGACCCGACACTGCTGGAGGCCGCGCGCACGCTTGGCGCCTCACCGATCAAAGCCTTCTTCAACGTCGTCGCGCCGGCGCTGCGCAACACCATCGTGGCAACGCTGATCATGGTCTTTGTGTTCGCGCTCGGCTCCTACCTGCTGCCGCAGATCCTAGGGCGGCCGCAACACTGGACACTGTCGGTGCTGATCACCGACCAGGCGATCTACCAGTCCAACATGCCGTTCGCAGCCGCGATGGCGGTGTTCCTGGTGCTGATCTCGCTGGCGCTGGTCGGACTGACCCTCCTCGTCGGACGCCGGGAGAACGCCCTATGACCGCGACCTTGCTGCGTCGTGTCTATTTCACCATCGTCGCTCTGTTCCTGGCCGCGCCGCTGATCGTGGTGGCGGGCGTATCGATCAACGCACGCCAGGAACTCACCTTCCCGCCGGTCGGCTTCTCGCTGGCCTGGTATGGGCAGATTTTCAACGATCCGGAATGGCGGCTGGCGCTGATCCATTCGGTGACGCTCGCCGTCTGTTCGGCGGCGATCGCCGTTGCGGTGGCGCTGCCGCTGGCCTGGTTCCTGTGGCGGCGCATCGCGCCATGGGCAAACATTTTTCAGGTGCTGGGGCTCGCCCCCTTCATCCTGCCACCGGTCATCACGGCGCTCGGCTTCCTCTCCTTCTGGGCGACGGTCGGGCTGTTCGGCCAGTTCTTCACCGCCATCATCAGCCACGCCATCTTCTTCGTGACGCTGCCGCTGGTGACGCTGTCGCTTGGCTTTGCCTCGATCGACCGCTCGCTGGTCGAAGCCGCCGCCACCATGGGAGCCGACGACCGCACGGTGCTGAAGACCGTGGTGCTGCCGCTGATCCTGCCCTACCTCGTTTCGGGCTATGCCTTCGCCTTCGTGCTGTCGCTCAACGAATACATCGTCGCCTATATGACGATCGGCTTCACCACTGAGACGCTGCCGATCAAGATCTTCAACGCGCTGCGCTACGGCTACACGCCGACCATGGCCGCGGTGTCGGTGTTCTTCGTTGCCGTGGCGGCACTGGTGTTCGGCTCGATCGCCAGGTTCGGCGATATTCGCAGGCTGCTCGGCGCGATGTCGTCGGACGGCAACTGAGCCAAGCCAGGCGGCTTTGCATAGCGAGACTTCAAGATCCGACCGATCTGGACCAGATTCAGGAGCACAAAGAAAAGGTTCCAGCCCACGACGTTCATGAGCGGCGCCGGCTGGCTGTAGAAATACACGGCAAGACAGATTGCGGCCGCTGTGGTGAGAATCCGCAGCCGCAAAATGTCCAGCGTGAAGTAGGCGATCACATACAAGATGTTCGCCATGTTTATCAGAAGGTCCATGTCCCTGGTTCCAATGGGTGCCGGGCACTCAGACGAGACGGTCCTTGAAGTGTTCCCGGACGGCAAAGGCGATCGCACCGCGGCGAATGCCTATGTCCTTCAGGATGTGGTCAGGCAGTTCATGCAAAGCCCTCTCGGCCCTGCGTGCTCTCAGCCCGATCGAAACGCGCTTCAGGTAGTGAAACATTGCTTTCTCCATTCGTGAGGAATCGCGGGCCGGGAATGCGGCATGCCGTTCCAGGCGCCGTGCTGTTCATGTTTGCCGGTTGAATGACGCTGCCTCGCTTTGCTCACGCGAGGCAGCGACTGGATGTCGTCAGGCCGCTGCCGTCATCGGATCGTTGCGAATGATGACGGTGTCGGCGACGGGATAGAATTCCTCGCCGGGCATGCCGACGCGCTTGGCGTGATCCCGGATGGCCTCACCGTCCTTGGCCTCGTAGATGCAGAAGGTGCCGATGCGCCCGTCGGGTTCGTGCACGACATAGCTGCGGATCCAGCTGACCGTGCCCGCCATCTGTTCCTTGGCGACCTTTGCCGATTTCGCGCCGGCGGCTTCGAGTTCCTGCAGAGATGCCCACGCGCTGGGGCGGCGGATAACAAACAGGTTCATGATCTTTCCCTTTCGATTTGGCGCCAGGCTTTCGCCGGCGCGGCTGATTGCCAGGCATGTCTGCCTGGCTGGGGAAAAATTACCGTCGAGGGGGACTGATCGTCCTTACCGGG
Organism: Mesorhizobium sp. P2_B11; assembly: GCF_056404855.1. Classification (NCBI taxonomy): domain Bacteria; kingdom Pseudomonadati; phylum Pseudomonadota; class Alphaproteobacteria; order Hyphomicrobiales; family Phyllobacteriaceae; genus Mesorhizobium; species Mesorhizobium sp. P2_B11. The sequence goes on along the minus strand of NZ_JBFUDF010000009.1, from coordinate 185,256 downwards.
ACCTGATCTCTGGCTGATCTTTTCGCCGCCAACTGCCGACAAGCTTGATCAGGAGGCAGGCAGGATCAGAGGGTGAGTTCTTGCATCGTACCATCGACAAGCGGCTGGCTCTCGCGCGAAAAGCCATGGCGAAGCGTTGCGGCTTCCTCTTCCAGGCGCCGCGATCCCAGGCGGCGGGCCGATCTCTCTGCCGCGGTGATTTCCACTTTCGCTCCGCTGACGTCGCCCGACCGCAACAAGGCACCGGCGAGCTGCAGCCGAATCCTTGCCGCGTGATACTCGACGCCTGCGCTGGTCCAGAGCTGCCGGGCCAACAGCAGCAGCCGATTGGCGTTCGGGTCGCCCGGCTCGCAAAGTGCTGCCTTGGTTTCGGCTATCAATGCCTGCGTTGCCGGTTGCCGCCAGCGTTCAGGCTGTGCATCGATTTCGTTGAGATAGATCGACGCCTGGGCTGAGCGCCCGCCGCGCGCTGCAATGCAGGCTGCGTTCACCAGCAGGTTTCCCCGCCGCTGCAGATGGAACCACGACATCCCCTGCAGAGCCCGGTCGAGCGCGGCAAGCGCCCCGTCCAGATCGCCTGTTTCGAACAGGAGCACTGCATTGCCCGGCTCCGCGTCCCAGCCCAGTGCATAAGCCTGGTCGTAGTCGGCGCGCGCCGATGTGAGGTCGCCGATCATGGCAAAAATATCGCCGCGAACACGGAAGCCTTCGCCGAGCGACCAGGATTCCTCCGCGGAGAGTTTGGGAAGCGCGTCGTTTATGCAGGTCAGGGCTTCAGGCAATATCTGCTGCGCCGCGACCACTTCGGCGCGATGAAGGTCGCACGCGCCCGAGGTCTGCGCAAAACTGGCGGTGCACCAGCTTTCAAAACCTTCGCTCCACTGGCGGGCACGGGGCCAATCGGCGTATGTCCTGCAGCTCCACAGAATGTTGCAGTAAACCAGACTACCGGTGATCGGATCGACTTGGCTCGACAGGGCGATCGCCGCCGCATGGTTTTGCTGCTCGCTGCCCTCCTCGATCTTGCCGAGGGCGAGGTTGAAAAACCCCTTGTATGTCAAAGTCAGAGCGCGCAGGCCGGGATCGTCGCAATTTTCAGCTATCGCGTAAGCGGCTGACGCCAGTTGCAGCGCTTCTTCGGGACGTCCGCCCGAGGATGCCAGGCGCGACCGCATCCACAGCAAATATGCTTGCGTAGTATCGTCCGGCGACTGGGACAGAAGCGACGCAGCACGTTCCAGCCATCCCTCTGCAACGGCACCCGATCCGCGTTCGGCCTGGATCTTTGCGAGCGTGACGGCGGATCTCGCGGCGCGGGCGAGGTCGCCGGCCTCGACATGAGCCGTCACTGCGCGGGCGAGCACCGGGATCGCCTCGGTCGGTCGCCCGCCACATTCAACGACAAGCGCCCAGAGATCGACGTCGGCGGGAGAGAGAGCTTCATTATCCGCCAAATGCGCGAAAAGTTTTGCAGCCGCGCTCCAATCGCGCAGGGATGCCAGTCTTCGGGCCTCGGCAAGCATGTCGTCTCCCTGCAACGAGGCAGGCCGGACATACCCGAGCCCCGGTTCATCGATGGCGAAGCGATAGCCGTGGCGAACGTAGCTGTGTATGGCATCCTGCAGGCCGCCGGCTGCAAGCGCCTTTCGGGTGAGGCTGACCACGCGCTGAAGCGATGCTTCCGTCACGATGACATCGGGCCAAAGAACGTCCATCAGTTCGTCCTTGGGGACCACCCGGCCGGCGTTGCGCACCAGGTACACCAGCAAATCGAAGACAAGCGGCTGGATCTTCTGCCCAACGCCACTTAGCGACAGCTTGCGGGCTGCTTCATCCAGTTCGAACTGTCCAAATGAGTGTTGCATCGCCCCTTTCCGACGCAACAATCTACCTTATCAGTTTTGATTGTGGGAGAGGCTTGGGCCGAAAGGTGGCAAGGCTTGAGTTGGGTCAACAGCCAACCGCAGCTTCAGCGATAACCATCTGCTCTGCATTGGCTGCTTCGGACAACAGGCGGGCCGCCTGGCGCCATCAATGGCTGAAGGCGAGCGGCGGTGCGATGCGGTCTCGCCGCAGCCAGCGGGCGAGCAGCAGCGCCGCCACCACCGCCAGACCAGACGCAAGGCCGATCCAGATGCCGACGCCGTGCAGGCCGAAATGGAAGGCGAGCAGCACGCCGAGCGGGAGGCCAATGCCCCAATAGCCGATGGCGGCGTAGATCATCGGCACCTTGGTGTCGTGCAGGCCGCGCAGCATGCCGGCGGCAACGGCTTGCGCACCGTCGAAGATCTGGAACAGCGCGGCAAAGGCCAGGAACGACACGGCAAGAGCGATCACCCTGGCATTGACCGGATCGGTGATGTCGATGAAGGCGCTGATCAGCGCATGCGGCCACAGCACCATCACCAGCCCCATCAGCGCCATGAACGAGACGCCGATGACGAAGGCGGTCCAGCCGGCGCGTGAAACGCCGGCCGGATTGCCGGCGCCATGCGCCAGACCGACGCGCACCGTCACCGCCTGGTTGAGGCCGAGCGGCACCATGAAGGAGATCGACGCGATCTGGATAGCGATGGCGTGCGCAGCCAGCGAATCCGCATCGATCAGGCCCATCAGCAATGCAGCCGCATTGAAGATCGTCACCTCAAACGCAAGGATGCCTGCGATCGGTAGGCCGAGCCGCAGCAGGCCCATGAAGCGCGGCCAGTCGGCGCGCCAGAAACGGCCGAACAGGCGGTAGCGGCGGAACTTCTTCTCCAGCATCACCACCGCCGCCAGGCCGCAGAACATCAGTGTGCTCGACAGCGTCGTGGCAAGTCCTGAGCCGGCAATGCCCATCGGGCGGACGCCGAGATTGCCGTACATGAACACCCAGTTGAAGAGGGCGTTGCAGGCAACGGCGACGAAGACGATGACCAGCGCCCAGCCCGGCCGCTCCAGCGCCGAAATGAACGAGCGCAGGACGATATAGCCATAGAAGGGTAGCACCGACCATTCCAGCCAGCGCATGTAGATGCCCGCCCGATGCGCCAGCGCCGGCTCCTGGCCCATGGCCAGCAGGATTGCCTCGCCATGCCACAGCACGATCCAGATCGGGATCGAGATCAGGATCGCCAGCCACAGGCCCTGGCGCACGGTGCGGCGCAGATCGCGCACCGAATAGCGGCGGCGACCGAGCTCGGTGGCGATCATCGGCGAGGTCGCCAGCATCAGGCCGAGGCCGAAGATCAGCGGCATGAAATAGAGGTTGGCGCCGAGCGCGCCACTGGCCAGCGTGTCCGCGCCCAGACGCCCCATCATCATGACGTCGGTGGCGGTCATCGCGGTCTGGCCGAGATTGGTCAGCACCATCGGCCAGGCCAGCGCCAATGTCGCCCTGATTTCCTGACGCCAAAGATTTTCCGGCGCATGAGCGCCGGCTTCGATCGCAGACATTGTCCTGCTCTTTCCGATAGCGGCGCGTCGGCAACGAGGCCGGAAGCCGCACTTCCAAACGGCAAAACCTTCGGTTTCGCGGCGTTTGCGTCGTTCTATTGGACGAAATGCGACATTAAGGCAAGGGAGGACGGGCGGGCAGCGATTGAGCCAGAGGCGCGAAACCCTCCGATCCCACCTGTCGTGGATCAGCCGATGCTCTCGCCGCCGTCGATGACCAGTGCCTGGCCGGTCATGAAGGATGACCGGTCGGAAACGAGGAACAGGATTGCTTCGGCAATCTCCTCGGCGCTCGCCCAGCGCCCCATCGGGATCTTGGTGCGGACATAGGTTTCGATCGCCTCGCGTCCGCCCATCTGGGCGATGAACGGTTCGTTGAAGGGCGTGTCGACCCAGCCCGGGCAGAGCGCGTTGATGCGCACATTGTGCCGGGCATAGTCCAGCGACATCTGCCTGGTCATCGCCACCACCGCATGTTTGGACGTGGCATAGGCGATCATCTCGCGGTCGTAGAACACGCCGGAGTTCGACGCCGTGTTGAGGATGACGCCGCCGCCTTGCGCGATCATCGACGGCATGACGGTCCGCGCCGCCAGGAACTGCGCCCGCACATTGACCCGCCACGAGGCATCCATGCCGTCGACCTCGACCTCGGTCAGCGTGCCGCCGACCTGGATGCCGGCATGGTTGTGCAAAATGTCGATCCGACCGTGCTTATCGAGCGTGCCGGCAATGAGTTTCTCCACCGCCGTGTCGTCCGCGACATCGGTCGCGGTCGCCTCCGCCTGCCCGCCCACTGCCCGGATGTCTGCCGCCGTCGCCTCGCCGCTGGCCTGATCCCGGTCGGCGATGACCACGACCGCGCCCTCCCTGGCCATGATCATGGCGCCGGCGCGGCCGATGCCGGAACCGGCGCCTGTCACCACGGCGATGCGGTCTTTGAGGATCATGATCTCGGCTTTCAGTTTGCCGGCTTGCGCTGGCGCAGCTGCCATTGGGCAAGCACCACGAGCAGGACCGAGGCGACGAGCACGATCGTCGCAATGGCGTTGATTTCCGGCGTCACCCCGCGCCGGATCGAGGCGAAGACATAGATCGGCAGCGTCGTCTGCGCGCCGGCGACGAAGAAGGCGACGATGAAATCGTCGAAGGAGAAGGTGAAGGCGAGCAGGAAGCCGGCGACCACCGCCGGCATGATCTGCGGCAGGACGATCGAGCGGAAGGTGGTCAGCGGCGTGGCGTAGAGATCGCTCGAGGCCTCGACCAGATTGCGGTCGAGGCTGGCGAGACGCGTGCCGACGATCATCGTCACCAGCGCCATCGAGAACAGGCCATGCGCAGCGATGATCGATCCATAGCCGAGCGACAAACGCGGCGGCTGGTCGTCAGGCCAGATCGAGGCGAGGAACGGGTTGAGCACGCCAAACAGCTGGACGAGCGCCACCAGCGTCGAGATGCCGATGACGACGCCGGGAACGACGATCGCCGCCCCCATCAGCGCATCGAAGACCGCACGGGTTCTGACACCGACCCGTGCCAGGCCGAGCGCGGCCGCCGTGCCGCACACCGCCGCCAGAAGCGCGCTGGTGGTGGCGATGAACAAGCTGTTCTTCAGCGCCTCGACCAGGAACGGGTTCGACAGCGCCGTGCCGTACCATTGTACCGAAAAGCCGGTGAACTCGCTGGCATGGCGGCCGGCGTTGAAGGAGAACAGCACGACCAGCGCGATCGGCAGATAGAGGAAGGCAAAGACGGCGGTGACGAAGGCGCGCATCAGATCAGATCCACCTTGCGGGCGCCCGACACCCGTGTCGAAATGCGGTTGGCGGCAATCAGCACCACCACCGAAACCGCAACCAGCGTGATGGCGATGGCCGATCCGAACGGCCAGTTACGCGACTGCAGGAAGAGGTCGACCAGCGCATTGCCGATGAAGAACACCTTGCCGCCGCCGAGCAGCGTCGGGATGAGGTATTCGCCGAGCAGCAGGATCATGACCAGCGAAAAGCCGGTCATAACGCCCGGCAGAGACAGTTTCAGGGTCACGCCCAGAAAGGTCGAGAGCGGCGTCGCGCCGAGATCGGCGGACGCTTCCAGCAGCCGCCGGTCAAGCCGTTCGAGGCTGACATAGATCGGCAGGATCATCAGCGGCAGATAGCCATAGACGATGCCGAGCAGCACGGCGCCCGGCGTGTTGATCAGCCTGACATCCTCGATGCCGACAAACGCCAGCAGCGCCGGGATACCGCGCCCGCCCAGAATGTACATCCAGGCATAGGTGCGCATGAGCAGGCTGGTCCAGAACGGAATGACGACGAGAGCCAGCAGGATCAGCCGCCAGCGCTGCGGCGCCTTCAGCGCCAGGTAGTAGGCGACGGGGTAAGCGACGAGCAGGCAGGCAAGCGCGCCCACAGGCGCCAGCATCATCGTGTTCCAGAAGGCGGTCGCCCGCGCCGGCAGGTTGGCGTATTGCGCCAGCGTGAACGCGGCCTGGTAGCCACCCTCCGGCGCCCGCTCGCCGACGCTGAACACGGCAATGGCGATGAACGGCAGCACCAGAAACACCACCAGCCACGCCGTCGCCGGCGCCAGCAGCAGCGCCGTCAGAAGATTGTGCCGAAATCTGTTGCCGTGCATGAAAACCGCCCCGAGGCCGGCGGACATGGGCCCGCCGGTTTTCCGTTTGCGTCAGGTCAGCCTCAGGCCGACTTGAAGCGCGCCATCAGCTCGGCACGGCCGGGATCGGTCAGCGTCGCCGCAGCGCCGAATTCCAGCGGCGTCAACAGATCGGCAGCCGGATAGAGGATCGGATTGTCCAGCACTTCCTTGGGCAGCAGCTTGTTGACGCGGGCATCGGTGGACGGCGCGCCATTGGCCAGATGCTCCTTCACCGCGACCTCAGGGTTCATCAGATAGTTGAGCAAGGCATAGCCGGCCGGCTTGTTCGGCGCGTCCTTCGGGATGGCGTAGAAGTCAGTCCAGATCTCGCCACCCTCCTTGCCCAGCACATAGGCGATCTCTGGGATATCGCGATGCAGCTGCGCGCCGTCATTGGTCCAGCACATGGTCATCCAGGCGTCGCCCGCCCGCATGCCCGGCTGATAGTCGGACGAGACCGCGAACAGATGCGGCTTGACCTTCAGCAGCAGTTCCTCGGCCTTGGCAAGTTCGTCCTGCTTCAGCGAGTTGAAGGAATAGCCGTAATATTTCAGGGCGTTGCCGATGGTGGTCAGCTGATAGTCGTGCACCATGGTGCGGCCATCGCCGTCGGTCATGGCGGTGTCCCAGAACTCCTTCCAGCTGGTCATCGGCTTGGTCAGCTTCTTGGTGTTGACGGCAAAACCGGTCGTGCCCCAGTTCTTCGGCACCGCGTAAGTCGTGCCATCGATCGTGCCTTCCGAAGTGAACCGAGGATCTTCCTGCGTGCCATCGAAATTCGGCAGCTTGGCCATATCGAGCGGATCGATGATGCCGAGCTTCTTGTAGGTCGAGATCGTGTAATTGGTCGGCACGAACAGGCTCCAGCCCGAGGCGCCGGCCTGCAGCTTGGCCAGCATTTCCTCATTGGAGCCGAACACGTTGACCTCGACGGCGACGCCGGTGTCCTTCTTGAAATTTTCGAAGGTCTGCGGGTCGTGGTAGTTCGGCCAGGTGGCGATCGACATGCGGTCGCCAAGGTTTTCAGCGGCAAAGGCCTGCGTCGGCATGATGCCGATTTCTCGCGCCATCACCGCGGTCGCGATGCCAAGGCCGGTGAGGCCGAGGAAATCGCGGCGGCCGATCGAGCCGCGCTTCAAACGCATCAATTGGTCGACGAAGTTCTCGGGGCTTATCGGCAGTCCGTCACGATATGATTTCGACATTTTTTGCTACCCTCTGGTTGGTCCCGTTGTTCTTGTTCTCCGGAAACGCCAGCGGCGTCCCGGAGGCAAAGCCGATGGCGACGGGTTCACCCGGCTTGAAGAGATTGCCATGGCCGATCACATGGTCGGCCTTGGCCAGCAGCGTTCCGATGCCCTGGACCTCGATGGCATATTCCGCCGTCGAGCCCAGAAAGATCCGGTTGCGCACGATGCCCTTGAACGGGCTGCCTTCCGCGGCGCCGAGGCTGAGCGATTCAGGACGCAGGCTGACCGACACGCTCTCGCCCTGCTGCAGAGCGGTCCGCTTGCGCGCGGCAATGACGGTGCCGTTGGCGAGCGCCACATTGACCAGATCGCCCGTATGCCCGGCGACCTTGCCACTCAACAGATTGGTCTTGCCGACGAAATCGGCGACGAACAGGTCTGCCGGCTCGTCATAGATTTCACTTGGCTGGCCAAGTTGGACGATGCGGCCGCCATTCATGACACAGACGAAATCGCTCATCGACAGCGCTTCCTCCTGGTCGTGGGTGACCAGCACGAAGGTGATGCCGATTTCACGCTGCAGGTTCTGCAGCTCGATCTGCATGTCGGTGCGCAGCTTCTTGTCGAGTGCCGCCAGCGGTTCGTCGAGCAACAGCACCGCCGGCTTGTTGACCAGTGCGCGCGCCAGCGCGACGCGCTGCTGCTGGCCGCCGGAGAGTTCGTGGATCTTGCGGCCGCCATAGCCGGCGAGCCTCACCATTTCCAGCGCCTCACCGGCGCGCCGGCCGATCTCCTGCGACGCCAGGCGTGGCCGTGCCTGGCGCAGCCCGTAGGACACATTGGCTGCCACATCGAGATGCGGAAACAGCGCGTATTGCTGGAACACCATGTTGACCGGCCGGCGATAGGGCGGCGTGCCGGCCATGTCCTGGCCGCGGATCAGCACCTGGCCTTCGCTCGGCTGTTCGAAGCCGCCGATCATGCGCAGGCATGTGGTCTTGCCGCAGCCGGACGGGCCGAGCAGGGCGACAAAGGCCGAGGGTGGAACGGCGAGATCGATGCCGGTGACCGCGGTCACCGCGCCATAGCGCTTGGTGACGCCGCGAAACTCGATGTCGGGCACTGCGGTCAAAGTGCTGGCTCCAGCAACAGGGCTATTTCTGGACGCTACCAGAGCCAATGGTGGCTAGTATATACCTCCCGGGTGGTATATCTGATCTATTTTCTCGTTTAAGGGGGTATAGGTTGAGTGTGTCCCGCAGCGACGAATACAGCCAGCTCGCTGCCCTTGTCGCGGCGACGCGAGAGACCAGCGGCGACCTGTTCGGCAGGGCGATGGTCGGTTGGCTCAGGCAGCATGTCAGCTTCGACCACTGCGTGATCTTCGGTTATCGCGGCGCGGCGCGGCCGCCGCTGCTGTTCGAAACCTTCTCGCCGGCCGAAAGCCATGTCTTCGTCACGCTCTATCAGGAAGGGCCGTATCTGCTCGACCCGTTCCACCACGCAGCCGTCGAGCGCAAGGAAGGGTTCTGGCGCATGCGCGAGCTGGCGCCGGACCGCTTCTACGCCAGCGAATATTTTCGCTCCTACTACAGCCAGACGAAACTGGCCGAGGAGGTCGGCTTCTTCGTGCCGCTGCCGGGAAAGGACGCGCTGGTGCTGTCGCTGATGCGATTGCGCGCTTCCGGGCCTTTCGGCACCGCAGATGCCCGGCTGCTGCGCGACATGGCGCCCGCGGTCATCAACTTCGCCAGACTGCGCTGGCCTGCGCTTGCGGCCGACGAGCCGGGCGAAGCGGAGCAGGACGAGACGATCGCCGCGGTCAACGAATTCGACCGCGCCCACATCTGGGAAAGCCTGTCGCTGACACCGCGCGAAAAGCATGTCGTCGACCTGGTGCTGCAGGGGCATTCCACCGAGTCGATCGCGAGAGCCATGCGCATCGTGCCGGGAACCGTGAAGGTCCATCGCCGCAACATCCATCGCAAGCTCGGCATCAAATCCCAGGCCGGGCTGTTCGCCCGCTTCATCGAGATCATCGAGAGCCGGCGTTGACGTCGTAAGGGTAGACATCGTTCACTTGCCGGCCACAGGCTGCTAGGAACGGCCTGAGACCGGACCCACATCCGGATTTCGGCCGGAGAGCAGACGATGGCATTCAGGCGCAGAAAGAACACGGCCGCGATCCCGCGAACAGCGCCGTCCTTCGAGCATATCGTCACCGAGGCGAGCGACAGTTTCCTGTGGCGGCTCGACGACTATCCGTGGGAGCGCAATGTCTGGAACTTCCACCCGGAATATGAAATCCACCTGCTGCGAAAATCCTCCGGCGTCGCGCTGGTCGGCGACCATATCGGCGAATTCGGCCCGGGCTATCTCTCCATCGTGGGTGGCGGGCTGCCACATGACTGGGTGACGTCGGTGCAACCCGGTGAGCTGATCGAGGGCCGCGACATCGTGCTGCAATTCGACCCGCAGCGGCTGCGCGGTTCGGCCGGTCTGCTGCCGGAGCTGCGCGAGCTGGAGCCGTTCCTGGAGCGATCGCTTCGCGGCATCGTCTTCCACGGCCAAACAGCGCTTGAGGGTGCTGCGCTGATGGAGCGGATGGGCACGGTGCACGGGCTCGCCCGGCTCTGCCTGTTCCTCGAGCTGGTCGACCTCTTGGCCATGACCGACGAATACGAGCTGTTGTCGTCGCCGGATTTCTCACCTGCCCTCGACGCCACCTCGCTGGACATCATCCAGCGCACGCTGACCTATCTCTTCCAGCATTTCGCCGAGGATCTGAAACTGCCGGAGGTGGCCGAACTGGCTGGCATGAGCGAAAGCACGTTTTCGCGCTTCTTCCAGAAGAACACCGGCAATTCCTTCAGCGACCACATCGCCAAGCTCCGGCTCTGGCAGGCCTGCAAACTGCTCGCTGACACCGATATTCCGATCACCGACATCTGCTTCCAGGTCGGCTATATGAACATCTCCAACTTCAACCGCGCCTTCCTGCGCAAGCACAGGATGACGCCGTCCTCCTACCGCAAGCTGTCGCGGCAGCGGCTGACGATGCGCGCCTGAACCCGGCCTTTCCCGGCCCATCGGTACTCACCTGACGGACACCGTCTCCATGCAGCCGGTTTTGCAGCGCACAATGCATAAAAGTACAGGTCTGCTGCAACGGGGCTTCTAGCGCGACCTTTAGCAACTCCTCATTTTGGCGATGGGTGGCATGTCGCTCGGGCGATGGCGAGGATCGCGCAGCCGAGGACTTCCGCTTCCTGCGACTGTTCCTGGAGGAGAAAATCAATGAAACCAATTCGGCTCGCTGCGAGCTTAAGCGCAGCTTTCATGCTCACCACCACCCTCTCGACCATGGCGCTGGCGGCGCCGGTCTGCTCGGCACCGGTCAAGGTGCTGGCGCAGCCGCGCGACGGCCTGACGCTGCTGGAGGACTCCAAGGCCGAGTTCGAAAAGCTCGCCGGCGCCGGCTTTCAGATCGACTATCTCAACGAGAACGACCGCCGGGCAAAGTCTCGCGCCGATGCCTCCACCGTGGGCAACTACAACGTCTACTATGTCGACGAAGCCAATGTCGCACTGTTCGCCTCGTCGAAATGGATCGTGCCTCTGACCGATTATTATCCGGCTGACTATGACTATGCCGATTTCGATCCGGGCCGGCAGAAGGTCGCCACCTATGACGGCAAGGTCTGGTTCGCGCCGCTGACCGGCGGCGGCGACCTGATGGTCTACCGCAAGGACATTCTGGAGGCCGCCGGCATCCAGCCGCCGAAGACGCTGGACGAGCTGATCGCCGACGTGCCGAAGCTCACCGACCCGGACAAGGGCATGTACGGCATTGCGTTGCGCGGCGCGCGCGGTTCGGGCGCCAATGTCTGGCGCTGGATGCCGTTCTTCAAAGCCTATGGCGGCCAGTGGTTCGATGGCGACAAGCCGGCTTTCAATTCGGAAGCCGCGGTCAAGGCGACCGAGACATACCTGAAGCTGTTCAAGGCTTCGGCACCCGGCACGCAGACCGGCAGCTGGGATGAATCGACCGGCGCCTTAACTGTCGGGCCAGGTTGCCATCCTCGTCGAATCGACGCCGCTGTCGGGTATGGCGGTCGACCCGAAGACGTCGCAAGTGGTCGGCAAGATCGGCTTCCTGCCGCCGCCTTCGCCGCTGACCGGCGGCGGGTACGGCCATGGCCTCGCCATTGCGGCCAAGGCCAACGCCGACGACGCCTCGAAGAAATGCGCCGGCCTGTTCATCGCCTGGGCGACGTCGAAGGAGAATGAGAAGCGCCGGCTCGACGCGCATCAGTTCGGCGAGCTCAACCGCACCAGCGTGCTCTCGAGCAAGGAGTTCGCCGACATTTACGGTGCCGATCTCGGCCAGGCGCTGGCCGAGACCGGCAAGGTGACGGCGGTCAACTTCTGGCAGGACTCGCGCTGGCCGGATCTCGGCGACCGCTGGGGCATCATCCTGGAAGAGCTGGTCACCGGCACGCGCACCGACGTCAAGGGCGGCCTCGACGAGCTCGAAGCCTACGCCAACGAGCTGGTGAAGAAGAAGTAATCCTCCCGCCCGCGGCGTGCGGTCCACGGCATTCAACGCAATGCCGGGACCTGTGCGCCGCGGGTCTCCCGCCACTCCCGAAAGGCAAAGCCCGAGGATAGGCAATGCGCCGACGCTCTTCCCTGCCAGTGACGTTTCTGGTTCCGACGCTCGCCATCCTTCTGGTGCTGTCGATGGTGCCGACGCTCTACGCCATCGTCATCGCGCTGCAGAACCGCGAGCTGAGCTCGTCGGACTATTCCTGGGTCTGGCTGTCGAATTTCGCCGATCTGTTCGCCGACCGGCGTTTCCTCAACGCGGTCTGGGTCTCGGTGAAATGGGAAATCGTCACGGTCGTGGCGACGATGGTGGTGGCGATCGGGCTTGGCGTGCTGATGTTCGAAGCGGCGTCGCCGCGGCTGCGCAATCTCTACTGCCTGCTGTTCATCATCCCGGTGCTGTTGCCGCGCGTGTCGGCGGCCTTCGTGTGGAAGTTCGCCTATCATCCGCTCTATGGCATCGCCACCTACCCCTACCGGCTGATCACCGGCGGGCTGATCTTCGACCCGCTGTCGAAGCCGGCGACGGCCTTGTTTGCGGTGGCCTCGGTCGATGTCTGGCAGTGGGGCCTGTTCTTCGCGGTCATCGTGCTGAAGCTGCTCGAGACCTTGCCGCCGCAGCCGATCGAGGCGGCGCGGCTCGACCATGCCAGCCGCTGGCAGATCCATGCCTATGTGACCTTGCCGATGCTCAAGGCACCGCTGATCAGCCTGATGTTCGTCAAGATGATCGAATCGCTGCGCTCCTTCGACCTGATCTATGTGATGACGCGCGGCGGGCCGGGCGTGGCGACCGAGACGCTCGACATGTACGCCTTCTCGCAAGGCTTCATCGAGTCCGGCAAGGTATCCTACGCCTCAGCCATGGCGGTGCTGATGATGATCGCGACCGTGATCACCTTCACCATGCTGTGGAAGCGGGTGCAGGCATGAGACCCGGTCATCTGATCGCCAAAGCCATCCTGGCATTTGCCGGCTTCATGGCGGTGTTTCCACTGGCCTGGACAGCGCTTAATTCGCTGAAGAACAATGTCGACATCATCACCCGCGTGCCGCGCCTGGTGTTTACGCCGACGTTTGACAACATCAGCTATATCATCGGCCGCGACAGCGTCATGACCGGGCTCTACAATTCGGTCATTGCTTGCGGCTGCGCCGTGCTGATCGGCGTCGTGCTCGGCCTGCCGGCCGCCTATGCAGTGGCGCGCTACCCCAACCGCTGGGCGGGCGATATCCAGTTCTTCGTTTTGTCGCTGCGCTTCCTGCCGCCGGTCGCGGTCGCCATTCCGCTGATGGTGATCTGGCTGCAGATCGGCCTCTACGACACTTTGCCGGCGCTGATCGTGACCTATTCGCTGCTCACCATCTCGGTGATCATGTGGCTCGCCATTCCCGCCTTCCAGGCCGTTCCGAAGGAGATCGAGGAAGCCGCCTTCGTCGACGGCTACGGCGCCTATTCGGTGTTCTGGCGGATCGCGCTGCCGGTTGCGGCGCGCTCGCTGATCGGGGCCGTCGCCTTCAGCTTCGTGCTGGTGTGGAACGAGTTCCTGATCGCGCTGATGCTGTCGAGTTCCAACGCCAAGACCTTGCCGATCGTCGCTTCCGAATTGTCGCAGCAAGGCATGAACGTGCCGTGGGGCATCCTGAATGCCTCGGTCGTGCTGCTGTCGCTGCCGCCACTGCTTTTTCTCGGCGTGCTCAGCGGCTTCCTGAACTCCGTTTTCCGGCAAAAAAAGACTTGATGCGAGGATTTCCCGATGCGGGCACTGGTGCTTGAGAAAAAAGGCGAACTGTCGCTGCGCGAGATCGCGCTGCCGCTCGACGTCGGACCGGACGACGTCAAAATCGCTATCCACACAGTCGGCGTCTGCGGCAGCGACGTGCACTATTACACGCATGGCGCCATCGGCAGCTACGTCGTGCGGGCTCCCATGGTGCTCGGCCACGAGGCGTCAGGCACGATCGTCGAGGTCGGCGCCAATGTCAGGACGATGAAGGTCGGCGACCGCGTCTGCATGGAGCCGGGCGTGCCAAACATGTCGTCGCGGGCAACCAAGCTCGGCATCTACAATGTCGACCCAGACGTCTCCTTCTGGGCAACGCCGCCGGTGCATGGCGTGTTGGCGCCCTTTGCGGTCCACCCGGCCGCCTTCACCTACAGGCTGCCGGACAATGTCTCGTTTGCCGAAGGTGCAATGGTCGAACCCTTCGCCATCGGCATGCAGGCGGCAGCCCGCGCCCGTATCGTTCCGGGTGACGTGGCAGTCGTCGTCGGCTGCGGCCCGATCGGCATCATGATCGCGCTGGCGGCGCTCGCCGGTGGCTGCTCAAAAGTGTTGATTTCCGATTTTTCCGCCCCCAAGCTGGAAATCGCGGCCCGCTATCCGGGCATCGTCCCGGTCAATGTCGGCGAGCTGTCGCTGGTCGATGCGGTTGCCCAGGCGACCGACAATTGGGGGGCCGACATCGTGTTCGAGGCCAGCGGCCACCCGAAGGCTTTCGCCAACCTGTTCGACGTGGTGCGGCCCGGCGGCGCAGTGGTGCTGGTGGGATTGCCGGTCGAGCCGGTGAGCCTCAACGTTCCGGCGGCGATCTCCAAGGAAGTGCGCATCGAGACGGTGTTCCGCTACGCCAACATCTTCGACCGCGCGCTGCAGCTGATCGCCTCGGGCAAGGTCGACCTCAAGCCGCTGATCACCGGCACCTATGCCTTTGCCGACAGCACCGAGGCCTTCGAACGGGCGGCGCAAGGCAATCCGCAAGACGTCAAGCTGCAAATCCTGCTCACCGGCGAGAAGGGCTGATCATGTCCGCAATCGTTTGCTCCCATGTCGACAAGGCATACGGCGCCACCACCGTCATCCGCGATCTCAATCTCTCGATCGAGGAGCATGAGTTCGTCGTTTTCCTCGGGCCTTCCGGCTGCGGTAAGTCGACCTTGCTGAGGATGCTGGCCGGGCTGGAAGATATCAGCGGCGGCGAAGTGTCGATCGGCGGCAAGGTGGTCAACGATCTCGAGCCAGGCGACCGTGGCATCGCCATGGTGTTCCAGAACTATGCGCTCTACCCGCACATGACGATCTTCGACAACATCGCCTTCGGCCTCAAGCGGCAGAAGGTGCCCTCGGCCGAGATCCAGAAACGGGTCGAGGCGGTGGCGAAGACACTGGGCCTCGAGCCCTATCTCGCCCGCAAGCCGACCGCGCTGTCCGGCGGCCAGCAGCAGCGCGTGGCCATTGCGCGCGCCATGATCAAGACGCCAAAGGTGTTCCTGTTCGACGAGCCGCTGTCCAATCTCGACGCCAAGCTGCGCAACCATATGCGGGTCGAGATCGCCCGGCTGCACCAGTCGCTGAAGACCACCACCGTCTACGTTACCCACGACCAGCTCGAAGCAATGACCTTGGCGGACCGCATCGTTTTGCTCAAGGACGGCGTCATCGAGCAGATCGGCTCGCCGGCCGAGATCTACCGCCGGCCGGGCAATCTTTTCGTTGCCGGCTTCATCGGCACGCCGAACATGAATTTCATCGACGTGGCCGTCGGGCGGAAAGACGACCGCTGGATCCTGACCAGCGCCGGCGCGACCTTTTCCATCGAAGGCTCCGGCTTCAATCTGCGCGGCCTGCACCGCGCCGTGCTCGGGATCCGCCCGCCGGACCTGAAGACCGCCGGCGCCGGGGACGGCACCGACCCTCTGCAGGGCACGGCCGACCTCATCGAGTTTCATGGCAATGATGCGCTGGTGACGTTCGCCTGCGGCGGCAAGGAGGTCAGCGCACTGGTCCCGGCCCGCGAATGCCCGGCGCTGCGCGCGCCCGTGCGTTATACATTCGAGGAAGACAGCATCCACCTGTTCGACGCGACAACAGGTGCGTCCCTGCGCAGGCAAAATACGCCTAGCTGATGGCGTCGAGCGCCTGCCGCTGGCGGTGCATTTCGAGAAAGATCTTGTAGTCGCGGTCGAAGCGGTCTGATGCAGCCGGGTTCGAGGCGCGCGTCCTGCCGCCTTGCTGCATGGCGACGCAGGCGGCGTTCAGATCCGGAAACAGGCCGGCGGCGGTGGCGGCAACCATGCCGGTGCCGAGCAGCACGGCTTCGTCGGCCAGTGGCTCGATCACCGCGCAGCCGGTGGCGTCGGCATAGAGCTCCATCAACAGCGGGTTCTTGGTGTGGCCGCCGGTGACGTGCAGCGTGTCGATGAGATAGCCGTTCTCGTTCAGCGCCTCCAGCACATGGCGCACGCCGAGCGCGATGCCGACGGCGGTGCGCCAGTAGAGCTTGCACAGGCTGTCGAAGGAGGAATCCAGCGTCAGCCCGCTGACCACGCCGACGGCGTGCGGGTCGGCAAGCGGCGAACGGTTGCCGTGGAAATCCGGCAGAACATGCAGCCTGGCGGCGAGCTTGTCGCCCTCGGCCATGCGCAGTTCGGCGACACGCCTGGCGATCCTGGCATGCATGGCCGCGTCCGGCTCGCCGCCGGCGCCATGCCAGCGGATGATGTGGTCGAGCAGCGCGCCGGTGGCCGACTGGCCACCTTCGGACAGCCAGAGTTTTGGCAGTGCGGCGCCATAGTAAGGGCCCCAGACGCCGGCAAAGGGCTGTGGGTCGGGCGACATCGCCATGACGCAGCTTGAGGTGCCGGCGATCAAAGCCAGATGCCGGCCGATATTCTGTTGATCGCCGGCAAAGCCGCCAAGCACGCCAAGCGCGCCGGCATAGGCGTCGATGACGCCGGCGCCGACCCGGCATTTTTCACTCAAGCCCAGCTCCGCCGCCGCATCGGCGGTCAGTGCACCGATATCGGCGCCGACGGCACTCGCCTTCTCCGGCAGATTGCCGTGCTCGAACAGATCGCTGAGCCCGACAGTCTCGAAGAAGTCGCGACGCCAGCCGGTTTGTTCATGCGCCAGATAGGTCCATTTGGCCGTCAGCGTGCATTGCGAACGCGCCAGCGAGCCGGTCGCCTTCCAGGTGAGAAAATCGGTGAGGTCGAATAGATAGCCGGCTTCATGCCAGGTTCCGGGCAGATTGCGCTTCAGCCACATCAGCTTCGGCGTCGCCATCTCCGGCGACATGACGCCGCCGATATAGTCGAGCACGGCGTGGCCGCTTGCCGTGCATTCGTCGGCCTCGGCAATGGCGCGGTGGTCGAGCCAGACAATGGTGTCCCAGCGCCGCTCGCCCGTCACCGAAACGCTGAGCTGGCCGCCATCTCTGTTCAGCACCACCAGCGAGCAGGTGGCGTCGAACGACATTCCGACGATATCCTCGGCCGCTACGCCTGCCTTTTCGCGCGCGGCGCGGACCGCGATGCACACGGCCGACCAGATGTCCTGCGAATTGTGCTCGGCGTGATCGGCCTTCGGCTGGTTCATGACGATCGGATGCTCGGCGCGGCCGAGCAAGGTGCCTGACGTGTCGAGAATGCCCGCGCGGGCGCTCCCGGTGCCGACATCGACCGCGCAAACGAAGCTTTTCGTCAAGATGCTTTTACTCTCGCTCCCAGGCCTGCAATCAGATCGGGCAATTGCAGCATGTCCGCGAATATAAAGTCCGGTTCACTCGACGCAAGCCGCGCTTTCAAGGCCGGGTTGCCGGCGTGCGAACCGCCGGTGAAGGCAAAGACGCGCATGCCGGCGGCGCGGGCCGCTGATATGCCGGCCGGGCTGTCCTCGACGACGAGGCAATTGCCAGGATGGGCCCGCATGGAGGCGGCGGCGTGGAGAAAAAGGTCCGGCGCAGGCTTGCCGCGCGCAACCATGGCCGCGCTGAACAGATGCGGCTCGAGCAGGCCGAGCAGGCCGGTGACGTCGAGCGCATAGCGGATGCGGTCGAGCGTGCCCGAGGAGGCGACGCAGCAGGGTGCGCCAAGCCTCGGCAGGATGTCGCTGACACCGGGTATCGGCTTCAGCTCCTCGCGGAATCTGCGCATCAGTTCGACGCGCATGTCGGTCAGATGGCGGTCAGTAATGTCGATGTGAAAATCACGGCCGAGGATTTCGCGCACGCTCTTCATGCTCTTGCCGAGGAAGTGCTCGTAGGCGGCGTCCTCGCTGACCGAGCCGCCGGCAGCCGCGATCATGCCGAGCAAAGCGGAGACCGACAGCGCCTCGCTGTCGACCAGCACGCCGTCACAGTCGAAGATGACCAGTTCGGGCGTCATTGCGGCTCGCGTCAGAGCTTGCCGGCGATGTAGCGCGTCAGCGTCGCGCGCGCACCGTTTGCCCACAGAACGTTGAGCGCATGGGCAAAGGCCTCGGCGAACGGTGCTGCGCGGCCGACATCGCCGTAGATGTCCTCCATCGCAAGCCAGGCGCCGGGCTTGTCCTTCGCCGCCTTGGCGGTTGCCTGCAGCCGATCCCAGCTCGGATCGTTGGCCTCGATGACGGCGCCGCTGTCGGTGGTGCCGAAGCAGTAGCGGCACCACAGCGCCGATTCCAGCGCAAGACCCGCAACGCCTTTGCCGGCTTTCAACCGGTCGGCAATGGTCGGGATGATGAATTTCGGCTGCCGGTTGGAACCGTCGAGGCAAAGCCGGCGGATGGTGTCGCCGATCTTCGGGTTGGAGAAGCGGTGTTCGATGAGCTGGTAGTATTCCTCCAGCACGGTGTTGGGCACCGGCGGCACGGTCGGGATGATCTCGTCATGTTCGAGCTTGGCCAGGAAACCGCGCACCAGCGGCTCCTGCATCGCCTCGTGGACGAAATGGATGTCCATCAATCCCGCGGGATAGGCGATGGTGGCATGGCCGCCATTGAGGATGCGGATCTTCATCAGCTCATAGGGGGCGACGTCCTTGACGAACTGCACGCCGACCTTTTCCAGCGGCGGACGGCCATCGGTGAAATGATCCTCCAGCACCCATTGCTTGAACGGCTCGCAGAACACCGGCCAGTTGTCCTCGAGGCCGAACTCCGAGGCCAGGATGCCGCGCTCGCGATCGGAGGTGGCCGGCGTGATGCGGTCGACCATACCATTCGGGAAGGCGACGTTATCGCCGACCCAATTCGCCAGGTCCTCGTCGATCAGGCGGGCGAGGCCGATGACGCCGTCCGAAGTGACATGGCCGTTGTGTGGGATGTTGTCGCAGGACATGACGGTGAACGGCACGATGCCGTCGGCGCGGCGGCGCATCAGCCCGGCGAGGATGAGGCCGAACACCGTCTTCGGCGTCGTGCCCGGCTGCGCATCGGCGACGATGTCTGGATGGGTCGGGTTGAACTTGCCCGACGCCGGATCGATGAAATAGCCGCCTTCGGTGATGGTCAGCGAGACGATCTTGATCGCCGGGTCGGCAAGCTGGTCCATGATGGCGTCGGCATCGCCGGGCGTCAGGAAGTCGATCATGACGCCGGTGACGCGGGCGCTCATATGGTCGGAATCCTGCTCGACCACGGTGGTCAGCCAGTCCTGCTCCTGCAGCTTGGAACGGCCGATTTTCTCGCCCTCGAAGACACCGGCGCCGATCAACGCCCAATCATGGCCGATGCCCGAATTGAACAGATCGTCGAGATAGACTGCCTGGTGCGAGCGATGGAAATTGCCGACGCCGAAATGGACGATACCGGGTTTGAGCCGGGCGCGGTCATATCTGGGACCGGCAACCTTGGCGGGGAGCTTGGCGAGAATGGAGGAAGAGAGTTTCACGGTCATCTGCTTTACCCTTTTGCCGGTGCTTACCCGTCTGCCGGCCTGACAATTCCGCCCTCAACCCGCTGAGGAGAGTGCGTGGGCGGCACGCGCCTTTGGCATTCATGCCGCCCCGCCCCGCGGCGCCTTCTCCCCGGAGGAAGAGGAGAAGAGCGCCTCCCCCCTCAACGCATCCGCGTCAACTCATCCATTGGCCGCCATCGACATTGTAGGTCTGGGCGACGATGTACTCGGCGTCATCACTGGCCAGGAATACGGCCATGCCGGTCAGGTCCTCCGGCTTGCCCATGCGGCCGTAAGGTACGCCCTCACCGACCAGCCGCTTCTTCTCGCCCTTCGGCCGGTTCTCGTATTTGGCGAACAGCGCATCGACTTCATCCCACATATCGCTGTCGACGACGCCCGGCGCGATGCCATTGACGTTGATGCGGTGCTTGATCAGGTCGAGCCCTGCCGACTGGGTGAGCGAGATGACGGCCGCCTTGGTGGCGCAATAGACGGCGACCAGCGGCTCGCCGCGCCGTCCAGCCTGGCTGGCGATGTTGATGATCCTGCCGCCCTTGCCCCTTGCGATCATCGAACGGGCGGCGGCCTGCAGCATGAACAGCGTGCCGGCGACATTGACGGAGAACAGTCTGTCATAGCTCGCCTTCGATATTTCGACGATCGGCGCCAGATCGAACAAAGCGGCGTTGTTGATCAGGATGTCCAAACCGCCGCTCTTTTTCTCGACCGCACCCACCGCGGATTCGATCGAGGCGAGATTGGTGACGTCGAGCTTCACGGCATAGGCGCCGCCGCCAATCTGCGAAGCCGTCTTTTCCGCGGCCTCCAGATTGATATCGGCAATGGCGACGGTCGCACCTTCACGCACATAGGCTTCGGCAAAGGCTCTGCCTATTCCGCGCGCGGAGCCGGTGATCAGCGCCGATTTGCCTTTCAGCCTCACTGCGTCAGCGCCTTTCCGTCGGGGCCGAAGCGATGCATGCGGACCTTGTCGGGCGTGAGGTAAATGGTGTCGCCGTGACGGACGGGCATTTCGCCGTCGGCGCGCACGGTCAGCGTGCCGACGCCATCGGCCTGGACGTGCAGGAAGGTGTCGGATCCCAAATGTTCGGCAACACCGACTGTAGCTTTCCAGTCGCCTGCCGTGGTCGAGATGTTCATGTGCTCGGGACGGACGCCGATGGTCTTGGCGTTGTATTTCGCGGCCGGCGCGCCTTCGATCAGATTCATCTTCGGCGAACCGATGAAACCGGCCACGAACAGGTTCTTCGGCGACTTGTAGAGCTCCATCGGCGAGCCGACCTGTTCGATGTTGCCGGCGTTGAGCACGACGATCTTGTCGGCCATGGTCATGGCTTCGATCTGGTCGTGGGTGACGTAGATCATCGTCGTCTTGAGCTGATGGTGCAGCTCGCTGATTTCCAGCCGCATGGTGCCGCGCAGTGCGGCATCGAGGTTGGACAGCGGTTCGTCGAACAGGAAGGCCGAGGGCTGGCGCACGATGGCGCGGCCGATGGCGACGCGTTGGCGCTGACCGCCGGAGAGCTGGCCGGGGCGGCGTTCGAGATAGTTGGTGAGGTTGAGCACCCGCGCTGCATCCTTCACCTTCTTGTCGATCGTCGCCACATCCTCGCCCGCCATCTTCAAGGGGAAGCCGATATTCTTGGCCACCGTCATATGCGGGTAGAGCGCATAGGACTGGAACACCATGGCCAGCTTGCGCTTGGCCGGCGCCTCGCCGGTGACGTCACGGCCATCGATGTTGATGGTGCCGCCGCTGGTGTCCTCGAGACCGGCGATGAGGCGCAACAGCGTGGACTTGCCGCAACCCGACGGGCCGACGAAGACGACGAACTCGCCATTCTCGATGACCAGGTCGAGACCCGGAATGATGACCGTCGATCCGAAATGCTTGGAGACGTTCTTGAGCGTGATGTTTCCCATGGTTTCCTCCCCCGAAGGGTTATTTCTCGTGGATTGCTTCAGGCAAAGGTCCGTTACTTCACGGCACCGAATGTCAGGCCGCGCACCAGCTGCTTCTGGCTGAACCAGCCCATGATCAGGATGGGGGCGATCGCCAGCGTCGAGGCCGCCGAAAGCTTGGCCCAGAACAGGCCTTGCGGGCTGGAGAACGAACTGATGAAGGCCGTCAGCGGCGCCGCCTCGGTGGTGGTCAGGCGGATGGTCCAGAACGCTTCGTTCCACGCCAGGATGATGTTCAAGAGCATGGTCGAAGCGATGCCCGGCACCGCCATGGGGGTCAGCACATAGATGATCTCGCCCCACAGGGTGGCGCCGTCCATGCGCGCGGCTTCCAGGATTTCGCCAGGGATTTCGCGGAAGTAGGTGTAGAGCATCCAGATCACGATCGGCAGGTTGATCAGCATCAGCATGACCATCAGGCCGATGCGGCTGTCGAGCAGGCCGGTGTCGCGGAAGATCAGGTAGATCGGAAACAGCACCGCAACCGCCGGCATCATCTTGGTGGACAGCATCCACATCAAAATATCCTTGGTCCGCTTGCTCGGCGAGAACGCCATCGACCAGGCCGCCGGTACGGCGACCAGCAGCGCGAGGATGGTCGAGCCGACCGAGAGCAGCACCGAGTTGAAGAAGAACTTGAAGTAGCCGCTCTGCGCCTGGACCTCGGTATAGCTCTCGAACGTCCCCGACGGGATCAGCGCGAAGCCCTGGATGGCCTCCTGCTCCGACTTGAACGAGGTGATGATCGTATAGAGGATCGGGAAGAAGATCAGCAGCGCAACGATCCAGGCGGCGCCTGTCGCAATGACCTTGTGTTGGGTGGTGACTGCACGTGCCATCGTATCCTCCCTTACTTGTCCAGGTTCTTGCCGACCGCGCGCATGGCGAAGAAGGCGACGATGTTGGCGAGAATGACGGCGATGACACCGCCGGCGGATGCCTGGCCGATTTTGAACTCCAGCAATGCCTTCTGGTAGACGAGGAAGGGCAGGTTGGTCGAGGCGTAGCCGGGGCCGCCATTGGTGGTGACCAGGATCTCGGCATAGACCGACAGCAGGAAGATGGTCTGGATCAGGATGACGACGGTGATGGCGCGGGACATGTGCGGCAGCGTCAGATAGATGAAACGGCTGACGAAGCCGGCGCCATCCATCTCGGCGGCTTCCTTCTGCTCACCGTCGAGCGACTGCAGCGCGGTCAACAGGATCAGCGTGGCGAAAGGCAACCATTGCCAGGCGACGATGATGATGATCGCCATCATCGGATGCTGCCCAAACCAGTCGATCGGTTGAGCCCCGAAGAAGCGCGCAATGTCGGCGAAGACGCCGTATTGCGGGTGCATGATCATGTTCTTCCACACAAGCGCCGCCACCGGCGGCATGACGAAGAACGGCGAGATGACGAGGATGCGTACGATCCCCTGTCCCCACATCGGCTGATCGATCAAAAGTGCCAGCAGGATGCCGCCGATGACGGTGATCAGCAGCACGCTGCCCACCAGAACAAGCGTGTTGAGAATGGACTGCAGGAAGGCGGGGTTGGAATAGAACAGCGCGTAGTTGGAGAAGCCGACGAAGCCGTCGCGGATCGGATTGAGCGGATTGTACTGCTGGAAGGAGAACCACACGGTGATGACCAGCGGCACGATCATCCAGACGAACAGCAGCACCACGGATGGCGCCATCATGAAGCGGGCAAGCGAGCGGGTCTGCTGAGTAGCCATGACGGTCACCCTTCAAGGTCAGCCAAATTTTCAAGTGTGTGAAAGGGGCCGCCCGAACTGGGATTCGGGCGGCCGTTGCCGGCCAGGAAGGGGACCGGCAGTCGGCACCGGGAGGAGCCTTACTTGATATAACCGCCTTCGGTCATCGTTGCCGTGGCGGCGTCCTGGGCCTGCTTGAGCGCATCGTCGACGCTCGACTGGCCGGCAAGCGCCGCCGAGAACAGCTGGCCGACGGTGGTGCCGAGACCCTGGAACTCAGGGATGGCGACGAACTGGACGCCGACATAGGGCACCGGCTTGACGGTCGGATGCGTCGGGTCGGCGGCGTTGATGGAGTCCAGCGTCATCTTGGCGAACGGAGCCGCCTTCTGGTACTCGGCATTGGCGTAGAGCGAGGAGCGCGTGCCCGGAGGAACGTTGGCCCAGCCTTCCTTGGACGCGACGAGCTCGGCATAGTGCTTCGAGGTCGCCCAGGAGACGAACTTCTGAGCCGCATCAGCCTTCTGCGTACCGGCGGGAATGGCCAGAGACCATGCCCACAGCCAGTTGCCGCGTTTGCCCAGACCGTTGTCGGGAGCAAGAGCATAACCGACCTTGTCGGCGACAGTGGAAGCTTTCGGGTCAGAGACGAACGAGGCGGCAACGGTGGCGTCGATCCACATGCCGCACTTGCCCTGCTGGAACAGCGCCAGATTTTCGTTGAAGCCGTTGGACGAGGCGCCCTCAGGACCGTCGGCCTTCATCAGGTCGACGTAGAATTGCAGCGTGTTCTTCCATTCCGGCTGATCGAACTGCGGCTTCCAGTTCTCGTCGAACCAGCGAGCGCCGAAGGAGTTCGACATGGCGGTCAGGAAGGCCATGTTCTCGCCCCAGCCGGCCTTGCCGCGCAGGCAGACGCCGTTCACGCCATTGGCGCGGTCGGTCATCTTGTCGGCAGCCTGCTTGATGAAGTCCCAGGTCGGGGCATCGGGCATGGTCAGCCCAGCCTTCTCCATCAGGTCCTTGCGGTACATGACGAAGGAGCTTTCGCCGTAGAAGGGCGCGGCATAGAGCTTGCCGTCGACCGACAGGCCGCCGGCGATGGCCGGGATGATGTCCTTGGCGTCATAGTCGTCGCCGAGCTTGTCGAGCGGCAGCAGCCAGCTCTGCTTGGCCCAGATCGGAACCTCGTAGGTGCCGATGGTCATCACGTCATACTGGCCACCCTTGGTGGCGATGTCGGTGGTGACGCGCTCGCGTAGCACGTTCTCTTCGAGCGTGACCCAGTTGAGCGTGATGTCGGGGTTAGCCTTGGTGAAGTCGTCGGTCAGCTTCTGCATGCGGACCATATCGCCATTGTTGACGGTGGCGATGGTGATGGATTCGGCATGCGCGGCGAAAGCGAAAGCGCTGGCCGACAACAGGCCCAGAGTGAGCGTGCGAAGTTTCATCAAATTCCTCCCATGAACCAAGATGAGCATTTGCCTTGGTGTTGAGCAATTACTCACTCGGCATTAATTATGTCAAGACGGATTCGATGCTGCAGCGCAGCAAGCGCGGATGCCGCGCGCGCATTTAGAATGGGGTTTCAGCGGAGGATGTGAGGCCGTTGGCCGGAGCCGCAGGCGAAGAGGGATCAAAGCGGGCGCGGCTTTCGCCGACCGCGAGCCGCAAAAGGCACGCCATTCAGACCTTGGAGGTTCAGCCGGACGTCTGCTGCCCGGACAGCCGACCCTTCCGCCAGCGCAAGATTCTGGCGAGAGCTATGATCAACAACAAGGAGAGGACGAAAAAATACGCATAGATGACGATGGCCTCGGTGTAGTGAGCCGTCATTTGGCTATCCCGGCCGAACAACAGTCGGTTGATACCGTGATCCCTGACAATTTGGCCGACAATTCGGTACGAGCTGTCGAGCGGATACGCGACCACGTTCCTTAGCCATCGCGGTGCATGAAACAGGACGACAAGTCCAAACGGCGCAGCGACCAAGGCTGCCATCAGTGCCTGAAACAATCGCCACTTGAGCATCCCGCCAGGCCCTACGCTCGCCGAAGCCGTGAATGCTCTCCTTCATTCCAAGCTTTTTTGCGTCGAACGGGGACCCTCAGCCGTGAGCCGGGTAGCTTCCGACGGAATATTCGAAAACCCTGCCGTCGCGAATTTGCTTGGCCCTGGTCAGCGTTTCCGTCACCTTGATCCAGCTTGGCTCGTCTCTTCGAAGCGTAACTTCACGACCGATTGCCTTTATGGCAGCTTGAAATGGCGTAAATGCTTCAATCACGTGCGTCATGCGCACGGTGTTGTTTTCGACTTCTTCAACACGATAGACTTTCATCAGCCTGCCGATCGATCCCGTTTCCAATCTGCAAAGGATTGATCCTGTTCAACTGTGCCGCGACAAGCACAAGCCTACGCTAGGCAGGTGATATCGACAGCGTTTTTGTAAGGTTTGGTTAACCGCGTAGGCTTTGCCACGCCTGTCAGCCCACGAAAAAGCGAGAATTGTCGAGAATCTGTGGCTCGACCCCGGGGGACCCGACAGGAACCCTTGCCGAATCAGTCCGCGCCTTGAGCGCAGGCGATCTCGGCCAGGATCCAGTCGCGGAAGGCGCGGATCTTCGGCACGTTGCGGCGCGCAGTCGGATAGACCAGCCAATAGGCGTGGCCGTCGTCGCCGACCAGGTCGAAGGGCTGGATCAGGCGACCGGCGGCGAGCTCGGTCTTGAACAGCGCCGTGGTCAGGATCGCCACGCCATGGCCGGCGATCGCCGCATTCGCCTCATAGGCCTGCGCGCCCATGCTGGTGCCGGTGCGATTGGCAAGTTCATCCGCCGGCACGCCGGCCAGGGCGAACCATTCCCGCCACCAGATGTCGGTGGGATCGAGAATGGGCAGCTTGAACAGGTCGGCCGGCTCGTGGACGCCACCAATGGTGGCGGCGAGCGCCGGGCTGAGCACCGGCGTGAAATCGGCCTTGAACAGAAGGTGGGTTTCCACCCCCGGCCATTTGCCGCTGCCGGAGCGGATGGCGATGTCCATGTCCTCGCGGGCGAAATCGATGACCCTGTTCGAGGTATCGACGCGCACCGCCAGCGACGGATGCGACAGCTGGAAGGAGCCGAGATGCTGCGCCAGCCAGTTCGAGGCGAAGGTCAGCAGCGTCGACACGCAAAGCACGCCGTCGGCGCCGCCGCGCACGGCCGAATAGGCGCTGCTGATCAGACTGAACGCCTCGCTGACGGCGGGCGCCAGGCGCTGGCCGGGTTCGGTCAGCACGATCTGGCGCGGCTGGCGCAGGAACAGCGGCGAGCCGATGCGCTCTTCCAGCAGCTTGATCTGGTAGCTGGCGGCGGCCTGGGTCATGCCGAGCTCCTCCGCGGCCTTGGTGAAGGAGAGATGCCGCGCGACGGCTTCGAACACCCTGATGGCCTGCAGCGGCGGCAGTTGGGCGAGCTGTGGTGCCTTGAGTTCGGGCATAAGCCCTCCTTATGGGTCATGATCGACGTTTGATTGGTAGCCGGAGCCGATCAGACCGATATTTGGTGTCGACGATCCATCCAGTTCAAGCATAGCGGAGGCTGAAGATCATGACCACGGTGCAGCAAAAGCTTCATTCGACCCCAGCACAGAGCTGGTTTTCCGCGCTGGCGCACGAATTTTCAGCGCTGGTGAGCCGCAAGCGCGGTTACGTCGACGTCAGGGAATTGTCGCCGCATCTGCAGCGCGACATGGGTTTCCTCGATGGCAACGACGTTTGCGGGCGGCATAAATAGCCGTGCCGATTTTTATCGCCAAGCAGTCTTTGTCTTATGCATGTCGTGGTCTCAAAACCGGGGCCACTTTTGAGCGACATGCATTGATCGAGACTCAGGCGCCGTCGAGCAGGGCCGTGGCGGTCCGCTCGTCGGTGATGAGGCCATTGACCAGCCGCCGGTTCACAGCGGCCAGAATGCCCGGCAATTTGCGCTCGCCCATGGCCAGCGCAATGACCAGCGACTTTTCGCGTGACGGCAAAGCGGCCGACGACACACGGTCGTTGGTGATGCCCTCGATCATGCGGCCTTCCCGGTCGAACACCCAGCCGACGATCTCGGCAACGCCGCCGGCCTTTTGCAGCGCCTTCAATTCACTTTCCGAGATGAAGCCGTCCTCGTAGAGCGGCGCCTTGGGACCGAGATCGCCGATGCCGACAAAGGTGACGTCGGCTTCCGCGGCCAGCGCCAGCGTCGGTTGGATCATCGGCTGGGCAAGCAGCATTTCGCGCTCTTCGGGCGACGAGGCGATAACCGGCAGCGGCATCGGGAACGAGCGCGCCTTGACCCTGTCGGCCATGGTGAAGATGACGTTGTAGAAAGCGGCCGAACCGTCGGGCGAGATGTTGCCGGTCAACGACACCACCTTGTGCTGGGAGCATTCCATCGGCGGCAACTGCTCGATCGCCGCCTTCAGCGTGCGGCCGGTGCCGATGGCCATGACGATCGGCGTCGGCGACCTCAGCCGCCGCTCGATCTCGGCGGCGGCCGCCTCGGCAATGCCGATCGTGGTCGACGACGAGGTCGGGTCGCTCGGCACCACTTCGACCAGATCGAGCGCGAAGCGCGACCTCAACCGCGCGGCCAGGTCGAGGCAATTGGCAATCGGGTGGTCGACGCGCACCTTGATCAGCCCTTCCGAAACCGCCAGCGACACCAGCCGCTGCGCCGTCTGCCGGGAAATGCCGAGCGTAGTCGCGATCTGGTCCTGCGTGTTGCCGGCGACATAGTAAAGCCAGCCGGCGCGCGCCGCCTCGTCCAGCCTGTTGCTGCCGCTGTCCTGCCGCGAATTCAAGTCCGCCTCCAGCCCTGCCCCTTTGGCCCGCCCCCTTTGGGCGAAGCCCATAGTCTTGCAGGGATTGGCCCGGTGCGCAATTGTCTATGCGAAGGGCAATTGCTTACGCGGTAAAGTCGGCTCCGCCGGAGCAGCCGCCTCCGCCAAAATCGCCAGCAAACGGGTTCGACGGTTTATCTCCCGATACAAACGCTTTAAGGGGATCGGCAAAAGGAGCCTCGCATGACGCCGAAAGCGGTTTTCTGGGATATGGACGGCACGCTGGTCGACAGCGAGCCGCTGCATGAGGCCGCCCTGGTGGCGGCGCTGCGCAGCGTCGGCATCGCGCCGCCGGTCGACCTGCATGAGCGGGTGCTGGGCGTCGCCGCCGCGCCGGTCTACGACATGCTGCGCAGCGACTTCGGCCTCGACCTGCCCTTCGACGACTGGATCGTGCGCAAATACGACCACTACCTGCCGATGGCCGAGACGCTAAAGCCGCGCCCCGGCGCGATCGAAGTGTTCAACGAATTGCGCGCGCTTGGCGTGCAGCAGGCGGTGGTGTCCAATTCCGACCGGGTGATCGTCGACGCCAATCTCAGCGCCGTCGGCCTGATCTATCCCGGCATGCGCACGATCAGCCGCAACGATGTGCGCGAAGGCAAGCCGCACCCAGAACCCTTCCTGCGTGCCGCGTGGCTGGCCGGCGTCGATCCCGCGGACGCGGTGGCGGTCGACGATAGTGTCACCGGCGCAACATCAGGCCTGGCGGCGGGGATGCGGACGATCTTCTGGCCGGAAGCGCCGATGGCGGGACCGCCGGGTGCTGTTGTGATCAACAACGCGGAAGAGTTGCGGGCTCAGCTGGGTCTCTGAGAGGACCCCTTCTCCCCGTCACTATACGGGGAGAAGGTGCCGGCAGGCGGATGAGGGGCAGCGCTGACCTGGCGAAGCGTCGGCGTCCAGATGCTGATTTCTGAAACCTTGGCGCTGCCCCTCATTGTCCTGCCGGACATTTCTCCCCGTATAGTGACGGGGAGAAAGTGGCTGTGTTGATGGCCGCTCAGCTCCGGTAAACCGGCTCTTCCTCGTCGAGGATCGCCTTGAGCTCCGCCAGATGGCGCTCGGCCTGGCCGGGATAGTCGTCCATTTCACTCGCGGCCTTCTCGGCGATGGCGTCGGACAGCGTGCGCAGCGGACGGCCGGTCCACAGCGCCTTGATGTAGGTCTCGGCGGCGCGCTCGAAATAGAACATGCGGTTGAAGGCGTCGGCGACGGTATCGCCGATGACCATCACGCCGTGATTGCCCATCACCATCACCTTGACCTTCGGATCGGTGAGCAGTTGCGAGCAGCGCTCGCCCTCTTCCTCGAAAGCCAACCCGCCATAATGGGCGTCGACGACGTGGCGGTTGAAGAACATGGCCGAGTTCTGGTCGATCGGCGGCAGGGTCGAATCGGCCAGCGAGGCCAGCACGGTGGCGTGGATCGAATGCACATGCATGGCGCAGCGGGCATGCGGCACGTTGCGGTGGATGGCGCCATGCAGGCCCCAGGCCGTCGGGTCGGGCGCGTTGGGGCCGGTCCGCGTGTCGGGATCGTTGGCGTCGATCAGCAGCAGGTCGCTCGCCTTGATGCGTGAGAAATGCACCTGGTTGGGGTTCATCAGGAATTTGGTGCCGTCCTCGTTGACCGACAGCGAGAAATGATTGGCCACCGCCTCATGCATGTTCAGCCTTGCCGTCCAGCGGAAGGCGGCGGCGAGATCCACGCGCTCTTCGTAGTAGGGAAGGTTGGTCAGCGTTTCCTTCTGCAGGCGGGCGATGCTCATCTGAAAACCTCCGTTTTCGGGAGAATGCCGCGCCCAACCCCGGCCAGCAACCGATAAGTACTGGCTCAGGCGGCCGAGCGCGTCGATTGCAGCCCGCCGTGTTCGACGATGAAGTTAATGACCTCCTGCAGCCCTTTGCCGCGCGACAGATCGGTGAAGCCGAACGGACGCTTGCCGCGCATGCGGGCGGCGTCGCTCTCCATCACATCGAGATTGACGTTCACATAGGGCGCCAGATCGCTCTTGTTGATGACGAGGAAATCGGAGCGGGTGATCGCAGGTCCGCCCTTGCGCGGGATCTCCTCGCCCTGGCAGACCGAGATGACATAGAGGGTCAGGTCGGCAAGGTCGGGCGAGAAGGTGGCGGCGAGGTTGTCGCCGCCGGATTCGATGAAGACGATGTCGAGATCGGGGAATTTTTTGTTCAGCCCGGCGATCGCCTGCAGATTGATCGAGGCGTCCTCGCGGATGGCGGTGTGCGGGCAGCCGCCGGTCTCGACGCCGACGATGCGATCCTCGGGCAGCGCCTGCAGCCGAGCCAGCATCATGGCGTCTTCCTTGGTGTAGATGTCGTTGGTGACGACGGCGATGGAGAAATCGTCGCGCAGCGCCTTGCAGAGCTTTTCCGTCAGCGTCGTCTTTCCGGAGCCGACAGGACCGCCGATGCCGATGCGAAGAGGGCCGTTGGCCTGGGTCATGCCGAAAACTCCGTGATGGCGAGGATTGCGAAGCTGAGCCCGATCAGCAGGCACAGCGGCGAATAGAAGCTGGTATCGAGCCGGGCAAAAGGCTGTTCCGGCGCCAGCCGGCGCCACCAGGGCGTGAAGCCGGCAATGCCGCGGCCGAGGAAGACCAGCCCGATGAGCAGCGCTGTAGCGGCGAGGCCTTCCCTGGGAAAGGGCGAGGCAAAGACACCGGCGAGCGCCAATGGCCACAGCGTCGCCAGACACAGGCACGCGGCAACGGCAAAACAGGCAAACGGCGTCGGCATCTCATCGACGCCGCGAAAGCCGACGACAGCATGGGCGCAGGAAGCGCCGTCCCTACCCGGCCAGATGCCGCCAAGGCCCCAATAGGCATGCAGCGCAGTGATCAGCAGCAGGACGGCAGAGAGGGCGAAGGCGAGCGTGGTCATGAATGCAAACCCGAAGCGGGCATGTCTTTTCTGCCGGAGAAGAAAATCCAGCCACCACGGTCATCGCCATGGTCAAGCCAGAACCGCAGTGTGGCGCAGCCCGCGAAACGAATTTCAACGGCCTGACGGGATCCGCGAAAGATCGTCCTGACCACCTCTTTGCCGATAAACCATTCAATTTCCCTGGCAATTCGACGCGGGTTATCCGACCAGCGCAGGCTGTATCCGTTAGGACCACGCAACTCCCAGACGGCCGAGGCCAGAAAGAGATCGCACGCCGCACGGTCGAAGTAGCCCGTGCGGCGTTTGCCCGTCCGGTGCTTTGCGTAGCGGCGTGGCTTGGTCGCGCCGAATCCTATGTTGATGGTCGATCCGGTCGAATGCCCTACCACACTGATCGGCAACCGGCGAATGCCGTTGAAAGCCTCAATGAGACGAAGCCTGTTCGTGCCAGCGCTCATGAACGAAACAGCCTTGAATATTGCGTCTCGTGTTTCATCGCCATGACGTCGGAGACGAAGCCGCAGCCGCCGAGATCGTCAGGCGTCGAGCCGGCCGCCCGCGCCGCGGTCGCCAGCGCCAGCGGCTCGAAGCCGGCGAGCAGGGCCGTCGCTCCGTTCTGGCCGACGACGCCGAGCCGGATCGCAGCCTGGACGAGGTTGGAGAAGAAGGCCTGCAGGAAAGCGGACAGCGCATCCTGAAGCGCGATGCCGTTGCCGCCGGCAACTGCGCCGACGGCGACGCAGTAGGCGCATTCAGCCGGCAAGCGGCCCAGCACCGGATTGGGCCAGGCCGAAGCCGCTTTGAGGAAGGCAGCACCTTGCAGCATGGTTTCGGTGTGGCGCTCCTGCGAGCCGGCCAGCGCTTCGGCGAGATCGGCAATTTCATCGAGGTTGCCGCCGTCGCGGGCGCGGCGCCATGCCTCGGCAAACAGCACAGCGTCGTTCCAGCCAGAGCCCATCTCGACCAGTGTTTCCAGCCAGCCGGCGAGGCTTTCGCTGTCGGCGACCAACCCATCATGCACGGCGCGCTCGAGGCCGTGGCTGTAGGAGAAGCCGCCGACCGGAAAGACCGGCGAGAGCCACGCCATCAGCCGCAACAGAGCGATGCCGGACGGTTGATCAGTCATGATCGTGGTGATGCCCGTCATGGGAATGGCTGTGGGAATGCGATTCGCTATGTGAGTGAGAGTGCGCCTCGGCGTGGCCGTGTGCATGCGCTTCGGCATGCGCGTGACCATGATCGTGGCCGCCGGAATAGGCGCCGCGCACCGGCTTGAACGGCTCGGAGACCTCGCGCACCGTGGCGCCGAGTCCTTCCAGCATCGCCTTGATGACATGGTCGCGCAGGATCAGGATGCGGCCGGGCTCGATGGCTGCCGCCAGATGCCGGTTGCCGATATGCCAGGCAAGCTCGGTCAGGTGCACGCCATCGCGGGCGCGGATGTCGTAGACCTCTTCGGGTGCCGCGGTAATTTCGATATGGCTGCCGTCTTCCAGCACCAGCCGGTCGCCATCGTTCAAGGTCACAGGCTCGGGCAGGTCGACCAACACCTTGCTGCCGTCGGCAAGTTCGATGGCGCGGCGGCGCAGGTGGCGCTCGTCATGAGGCAGAACGGCTCGGCCGGATGGCGTAGCGGCGGCTTTGCCGGCAGGCAGCACCGAGACGGCGCGTGGAAATTTGGTGAAGTCAGTGTTGAGGTTGAGTTTCATCGCATGGCTCCACCATTGGCTTGCGCCCGCGCACGGGCAGGCCGCGCCAAGACGCGGTCGAAATAGGCGTTGACCCGCTCGGACTCGATCGGGAATTTGCCGGCACGAGCCCAGTTTCCCATGTCGCCGAGCAGCACGTCGACGGCGGAAAACCGGCCGCCGAGCGCAAACAGCTTGTCGCCCAGCCGGCGGTCCAGCGCCTTGATCTCGGAGGCGAAATCGTAGACGGCGGCAGGGCCGACATCGACCCGAACTTCCCTCGGCAGCAGGAAGCGGTGGCGCAATTTGTTCCACAGCGGCGCCTCGAACTCCGACTGGGCGAAATGCATCCAGGAATCCATCTCGGCGCGGCCGGCGAGGCCGGGATTGGCGCCCATGCCTTTGTCGGCATGCTTGTCGGCGAGATAGACGCAGATCGCCGCCGAATCGGTCACCGTCAGCTCGCCGTCGATCAGCACCGGCACCTTGCCGGACGGGTTGAGCGCATAGGCTTCGGGCGAGCGCAGTTTGACCTCGACGAATTCATAGGACTGCCCGAGTTCCTCGAGCATCCACAGAACCCGGCTGACGCGGGAGCCACGCGATCCGATGGCCTTGTACATGGTTGAACCCTCTTTCCGCGTGACCCTAAACCATAGCCCCTGCTCAGACGATGGTGTCGAAGAGCCGCAGGATGAACGAGACCTGGTAGATCAGCGTGCCGACGACAAAGGCGATGTGAAAGCGGCGGTCGCGCACCAGGATGGCGGCAATGCACAGCACGACGAAGATCGGCGTTCGGAACAGATATTCGTTGCCATAGCGAGCGAAATGCTCGGGACCTTTGAGCAGCGTGTCGATCACGTCGAGCAGATAGGTCGTCGCCAGCAGGCCGAAGAACCAGCCGCGGCGCGAGTAGAAGAAGTCCTCGTAGCTGGTGTAGTCGAGCATCGAATCCGGAAACAGCAGCGCGCATAGCAGGAACAGCGTGATGGCGTAGAAGATCAGGAACAGATACTTGCCGAAGGTCCAGGTCTCGATGGTGTAGAGGCCGAACTCCCACCACCAGAAATGCACGAGCAGCAACAGCATGGACGCGACCCAGGCGAGGTGCACGGAATAGAGCCTGTATTGGCCGGGATGCTGGACGATGCGGGCGAGCCCTGACAGAAGCCTGGTGACGCCAAGCCCGATCACCATGCCCATGACGATGCGGATATGCGGGAAGATGTCGTGGGCGGACGCTATTTCGGTGGCCATGCCTGATCACTATGCCGCTTGTCGTGGGCAGCATATTGCGGCGTTGGAATGCCAGCCGCAACGCATTTTGCCCGATCGGTCGGATTGCCGGCGTCAGAACAGAAAATACCGCTGCGCCATCGGCAGCACGGTTGCCGGCTCGCAGGTGAGCAACTCGCCGTCGGCGCGAACCTCATAGGTTTCGGGGTCGACCTCGACATGCGGCGTGGCGTCGTTGAGGATCATCGAGTGCTTGCCTATGCCGCCACGGGTGTTTTCGACCGCGACGAACTGCTTGTCGACGCCAAGCCGGCCATGCAGGCCGGACTCCAGCGCGGCCTTCGAAACGAAGGTCACCGACGAGTTGGTCCTGGCCTTGCCATAGGCGCCGAACATCGGCCGGTAATGCATCGGCTGCGGCGTCGGGATCGAGGCGTTGGGGTCGCCCATCGGGGCGGCGGCGATCATGCCGCCGATCAGCACCATGTCCGGCTTGACGCCGAAGAAGGCCGGGTTCCACAGCACCAGATCGGCGCGCTTGCCGACGGCGATCGAGCCTATGTCCTTCGACAGGCCATGCGCGATGGCGGGGTTGATGGTGTATTTGGCGATATAGCGGCGGACGCGGAAATTGTCGTTGTTGCCGGTTTCCTGCGGCAGCGAACCGCGCTGGCGCTTCATCTTGTCTGCGGTCTGCCAGGTGCGGATCGCCACCTCGCCGACACGGCCCATGGCCTGGCTGTCCGACGAGATAATCGAGAAGGCGCCGATGTCGTGCAAAATGTCTTCCGCCGCGATGGTTTCCTTGCGGATGCGGCTTTCGGCGAAGGCGATGTCCTCGGGAATCGACGGCGACAGATGGTGGCAGACCATCAGCATATCGAGGTGCTCGGCCAGCGTGTTGACGGTGTAGGGCCGGGTCGGGTTGGTCGAGGACGGAATGACGTTGGGCAGGCCGCAGACCTTGATGATGTCGGGTGCATGGCCGCCGCCGGCGCCCTCGGTGTGGAAGGCGTGGATGGTGCGGCCCTTGATCGCCGCCACCGTGTTTTCGACAAAGCCGGATTCGTTCAGCGTGTCGGTGTGGATCATCACCTGCACGTCGTAGTCGTCGGCGACCGACAGGCAGCAGTCGATGGCCGCCGGCGTCGTGCCCCAATCCTCATGCAGCTTCAGCGAACAGGCGCCGCCCAGCACCATTTCCTCCAGCGCCGCCGGCAGCGAGGCGTTGCCTTTGCCCGACAGGCCGATGTTCATCGGAAAGGCGTCGAAGGACTGGATCATGCGCGCCATGTGCCATGGGCCCGGTGTGCAGGTGGTGGCCAGCGTGCCATGCGCCGGGCCGGTGCCGCCACCGAGCATGGTGGTGATGCCCGACATCAGCGCCTCGTCGATCTGCTGCGGGCAGATGAAGTGGATATGCGCGTCAAAGCCGCCGGCGGTGAGGATCTTGCCCTCGCCAGCGATGATCTCGGTGCCGGGGCCGATGATGATGGTGACGCCATCCTGCGTGTCAGGATTGCCGGCCTTGCCGATGGCAGCGATACGACCATCCCTGAGGCCGATATCGGCCTTGAAGATGCCAGCCGAGGCATCGATCACCAGCGCGTTGGTGATGACGGTGTCGACCGCGCCCTGCGCGCGAGAAACCTGGCTCTGGCCCATGCCGTCGCGAATGACCTTGCCGCCGCCGAATTTTACTTCCTCGCCATGGATGGTGAGGTCCTTTTCGACCTCGATGAACAATTCGGTGTCGGCCAGGCGGACCTTGTCGCCGACCGTCGGACCGTACATCTGCGCATAGGCGGCGCGGGTAATTCTAGCCATCAGTCAATGCTCCCCAAACGCAATCCGGCCGCAGCCGAACTCCACATCGCCGCCATCCAATGGTCATGCAATGACCCGCTCGGCGACACCTTCTGATCCCATTTGGCCGTTGAGGTGGGCGTGCCACCCCGAACCGACCGTTTGCCAAATCCCTGGCCAAATCGATGGAAGGAAAATCCATGCGCAAAATCATTGCTCTTGCAGCCGCCGCCACGCTGGCCTCCGCGACCATAGCCGGCGCCCAGCAGCAGCCGACGCCGCAACCGAAGCCCGCTGCGCCCAGCGCCCAGCCGGCGGCGCCGGCGATCCAGAGCGTCAAGATCGTCGATATCAGCGAATTGCCTGAGGCCACCCAGACGCAGGTCAACCAGGTGATCGCCAAGCGCGGCGATGCCGATCTGAAGAAACTGCGTTCCTCGATCGACGCGACGCCTCAGCTCAAGTCGGCGCTTGAGGCCAAGGGCCTGACCTCGGCACAGGTGGTCGCCGCCAGCATGAACACGAATGGCGCGCTGACGCTGGTCACCAAGAAGGCGAGCTGAAGACAGCGATCGGCGGGCCGGCATCCGGCCCGCCAGCCCTATCCCAGAGGGAACCTTCGCCGGACAGGAGTCGTCTCGTCCCTTTGGCGCCGAACGGCGTTGCGCAGAAAAGTTCGCCGGGAGCGATCCATGCCGACCATTCCCTTTGCCGACGCCAGGTGGCTGCATACCATAGCGACTTGCGTGTTCCTCGCGGCCTGTGGCCCGCTTGCCGCGCAGGCCGCTGAAAGCCAGGAGACCGTCAACCGGATCGTCGGCTCCGACGTTCGGCAGGAAGAGGCGCGCACGACGACGCAGACCGGAAAGCTCATCGCCGCGATCGAGCGGACGCGTGAAAACATCGGCACCGTGCGCAAGACATCCAGGCTCGACACGGTGGATATCGTCTTCCTCACCGACGCTGCGCGCAGCGAAGGCGGCCCGCCGCCGGCCGTCGAGAGCAAGGTCAGGCAGCATAAGGACGACATCGCCGAATTGCGCAAGGAGATCGACGCCAACGCGCTGCTGTTCAATGCGATCGATTCCAGGCGCGTGCTGGCGCAAGACGTTCTCGCCGTCGAATTCGACGGCCCTGCAGGAATCGTCATTTATGCAGCGGCCAGGCCGTCGAACTGACCTTAGGGCGCTCGACCCCGTCGATTTCACAGTCTGCCCATGATTTTCTGCTGGAAACCGTAGACCTCGCGTTTTCCGCCGAGCGGCACCAGGGTGACATCGCGCTCTTGCCCCGGCTCGAAGCGCATCGCGGTGCCGGCGGCGATGTCGAGACGCATGCCGCGGGCTTTGTCGCGGTCGAATTTCAGCCCCTCATTGGTTTCGAAGAAATGGTAGTGGCTGCCGACCTGGATCGGCCGGTCGCCGCTGTTGGCGACTTTCAGCGTCACGGTCGGCAGGCCCTTGTTGAGCTCGATGTCGCCGCTTGTGGTGATGATTTCGCCGGGGATCATCGCGAGCCTCACAGAACGCCGAAGACCAGGCCGACGCCGACCGCAGCACAGGCCGCACCGGCGGCGCGGGCAAGGCCGCGAAAGCGCAGGCCGAGACCGAGGCCGGCGGCGATGCCAACGGCATGAAGAAGCGCCGTGGCGACGGCAAAGCCCGCCATGTACTCAAGCCCGCTGGCATTTTCCGGCACTTCGGTGCCGTGGGCATGGCCATGGAACAGCGCGAACAGCCCGATGATGGCGACACCGGTGGAGACCGGCAGGTCGACGGCCAGCGCCACCAGCAGGCCGAGTGCGACGACGGAGGCCAAAATGCCCGGTTCGACGAAAGGCAAGGGCATATGCAGCATGCCGAGCGCGCCGCCGACCAGCATGACGCCGACAAAGGCCAGCGGCCAGGCCCAGATCGCCTTGCCGCCCTTGAGCGCAGCCCACAGGCCGACGGCGATCATGACCGTCATGTGGTCGAGCCCGGACAGCGGATGTGAAAAGCCCGCCGTGAAGGACGAGGTCGAGCCGATGCCGACATGGGCATAGGCGGGCATGGCGGCCGCCAGCAGCAGGATCGCGGCAAGCATGGTGCGTTTGGTTGAAGCGGAGATCATCGGTCTACCTTCCAATTCAGGACAACAATCACGCGGCCTTGCGGGGGCCGCAGCCTTCGGCCTTGAGCACGCGTTTGGTCGAGGCCGGATATTTCATCAGCTTCTCCACCGGGCGGATCGGTCGGGCGGAAAAATTGCCGCCGCAGTTCGGGCAGACGCCGCCCAGCACGTTTTCCGCGCAGTCGGCGCAAAACGTGCATTCGAAAGTGCAGATCAGCGCATCCGTCGCTTCCGGCGGCAGGTCCTTGTCACAACATTCGCAGTTGGGCCTGAGTTCGAGCATCGTTTCCTCCTCACCTGATCGGTTCGTGCACGGTGACCAGCTTGGTGCCGTCGGGAAAGGTCGCCTCGACCTGGACGTCATGGATCATCTCGGCGATGCCTTCCATCACCTGCGCGCGGGTGATGACATGGGCGCCGGCCTCCATCAGTTCGGCGACCGGGCGGCCGTCGCGGGCGCCCTCGACGACGAAATCCGTGATCAGCGCGATCGCTTCGGGGTGATTGAGCTTGACGCCGCGTTCCAGCCGCTTGCGGGCCACGATCGCCGCCATTGCGATGAGCAGCTTGTCCTTTTCACGCGGCGTAAGGTTCATGCGCTTTCCTGGATTTGGCCTGGATTTGGTTCAGAGTGACCATAATTTGGGCAGACCGGCCCGCCCGTTGAGCAGTTCGACGAGCGGAACCAGCCGCTTGCGGAGCTGGTAGCCGTCCTCGGCAAACAGCCTCGCAAGAAGCTTGCCAGATTGTTTCACGCTCCAGGCGCTGGCATCGCCCTCGGCGCCGATGATGTCGCGGGCCGGCTCGAGCAAGGCTTCGGCCTGCGGTGAAACCATCAACAGCGTCGCCACGGCAATGGCACCGCCGGCGACCGCCTGGCGACCCAGCGCTGCGGCAATGGCCGGTCCGATGCGGAAATCCTCGGCATGAATGAGCGCGCCGTCCCGGCGGACCCGCCAGCGGTCGTGGAAATGGCCGTGCGCGGCCTGTTCGCCCATGGCCAGACGGCCAAAGACGGTGGCCTCGAGCAGCAATGCCTCGGCGCCAGCGGCAAGCTCGACGTCGAGCGTGCGGGCAAAGGCCGAGCGGTCGAAGACGATGGTTTCCTGCGGCAACCAGGCAATACGGCCATCCGCGCCGACCTTAAGCTTTACCCGCACTTCGGCACGGTCGCTTTCGGCGCGATAGATCTTTTCGCAGGCCTGGGTGGTGATCGAAGCCGAGGCAGCTGGCCCGACATCGATCTCCCAGCCAAGCCGATCACCGCCAGTCAGCCCGCCCGCGGTGTTGATGAGCACGGCTTCGAGCGGATCGGCCGCGACGGCCGGCATGCGGATCTTGGCCGATCCATCCTGATAGAGGCGCGAAAGCCTGGTGCGGCCGGCACTGACGCCGCATGCAAGCCGAGCCACACCCGCGACGCGCTGGGCCGGCAGCACCGGGGTCAAGCCATGTTGCAACGTATCCATGGCCCCAACGTTAAGCACTCCGGCTGCTTTGTCGATATGGTGCGTGTTGATATAGCTTGTTGCTTGACAGCGTTTCCGTTTCTATAGAGGGAGCCTCTTTGGAACGGTCATGCCGCGTCTGGCGGGGTTTTGAAGGCGACGGCGATTTTCAGTCCAGGCAACACGGCGCCAACCAATCGGCACCGCGAAATGATAAAATTGGGGAAGGAATCGAATGGCTGACGAGCTGGCAACGGAAATCATCGCCAAGATCAGGGCACATGCGGAGCCCGGCGGCGAAGAGATCACCACCAATACGGAATTGACCGCGCTTGGCATCCATTCCCTGGAACTGACCGAGATCATCTTCGATCTCGAGGAGCAGTACGGCATCGAGATCGAGATGAACACGGTCGATGCCTGGAGCAATCTGAAGAATGTCGGCGACATGGTCGAGGCTGTTCGCGCGCTGATCGCGAAGAAAGCCTGAATGCACAAGCGCGTCGTCATTACCGGCATAGGCGGCATATGCGGGCTTGGCACCAATGCGCCTGCGATCTGGAACGAAATGCGCGCCGGACGTTCGGCGATCGGCCAGATCGACAACCCGCTGCTGCATGATCTGAAGGTCAAGGTCGGCTGCGAGATCAAGGCGATGCCGGAGCATGGCATCGGCCACAAGCAGACCGTGTCGATGGACCGCTTCAGCCTGCTGGCAACGATTGCCGCGCGCGAGGCCATGCAGCATGCCGGCCTGACGTCGAGCGAAGCCACCACCTACCGGATGGGCACGGTGGTCGGCGTCGGTGTCTGCGGCTGGGAAGCGATCGAGGAAAACTATCGCGCCATCCTGATCGACGGCAAGAACCGGGCCGGCATCTTCACCGTGCCGAAAGTGATGCCAAGCGCGGCATCGGGCCACGTCAGCATGAATCTCGGCCTGCGCGGGCCTGTTTTCGGCGTCACCTCGGCCTGCTCGTCGTCCAATCACGCTTTTGCCTCGGCGGTCGACCAGATCAGGCTCGGCCGTGCCGACGTCATGGTCGCCGGCGGCACCGATGCACCGCTGGTCTGGGGCATTCTGAAAGGCTGGGAGGCGCTGCGGGTGCTGGCGCCGGACACTTGCCGGCCGTTCTCAGCCGACCGCCAGGGCCTGTCGCTGGGCGAAGGCGCTGGAATGGCGGTGCTGGAAACCTACGAACACGCCATGGCGCGCGGCGCCGACATCCTGGCCGAAATCGCCGGAGCCGGCCTATCCGCTGACGCCTCCGACATCGTCGCACCGACTGTCGAAGGACCGACGGCGGCGATGCGCGCCTGCCTGGCCGACGCCGGGCTCAACCCCGAGGACGTCGACTATCTCAACGCCCACGGCACCGGCACGAAGGCCAACGACCAGATCGAGACGGCGGCGATCAAGCGCGTGTTTGGCGACCACGCCTACAAGCTTTCGGTGTCGTCAACCAAATCCATGCATGCCCACTGCCTCGGCGCCTCGGGCGGCCTGGAGATGATCGCCTGCGTGATGGCGATCCGCGAAGGCATCGTGCCGCCGACGGCCAATTTCCGGCAGGCCGACCCCGATTGCGATCTCGACGTCACGCCGAACGTGGCGCGCGAACGCAAGGTGCGGGCGGCGATCAGCAACGGCTTTGCCTTTGGCGGCACCAATGCCGTGGTGGCGTTCAAGGCGGTCTGACAACAAGCGGCAGGCACAGGCCCCGCGCTGGTGAAGACGCTGTGTCCACCGCCCGCCGGTTGATCGGCAAAGACGTCGCGGATAATCCTTCGCAACCCGCCAAACGGCGCGATGCCGCGCCAAATTCCCGACCGGAGCTTTCGATGACCGACCTGTCCGCCTTTCCGATCACCAAGCGCTGGCCGGCCAAGCATCCCGACCGCTTGCAGCTCTATTCGGCGACGACGCCGAACGGCGTGAAAATATCGATTGCGCTGGAAGAACTCGGCCTGCCCTACGAGGCGCATCTGGTCGAGATCGGCAAGGACCAGAGCTGGACGCCGGAATTCCTGTCGCTGAACCCGAACGGCAAGATACCGGCCATCATCGATCCCGACGGCCCGGGCGGCAAGCCGTTCGGCCTGTTCGAATCCGGCGCCATCCTGCTCTACCTCACCGACAAGACTGGCAAGCTGATCCCGGCCGATCCGGCGCGGCGCTACGAGACCATTCAGTGGGTGTTCTTTCAGATGGCCTCGATCGGACCGATCTTCGGACAGGTCGGGTTTTTCAACAAATTCGCCGGACGCGAGATCGCCGACAAGCGGCCGCTGGATCGCTACCGCAACGAATCGCGGCGGCTGATCGGCGTGCTCGAGACAAGGCTGAAGGGCCGCAGCTGGATCATGGACGACGATTTTACCATCGCCGACATTTCGATGCTGGGCTGGGTGCGCAATCTGATCGGCTTCTACGAGGCGCGCGAACTCGTCGGCTTCGACGATTTCCCCACCGTCGCGGCGTGGCTGGAACGCGGCCTGGCGCGGCCAGCGGTGCAGCGCGGCCTCACCATTCCCGCGAAGGGCTGACGGTCAAAGCCGCTTGAAAGCGGCCTTGATCCTATTTTGCCTTGGCTTTGGCCTTGGAGCCGCCCTTGCCCATCACGGACGCGGCAAGTGATGCAGCGCCCCTTGCGGTGGCGACCACCGCGCCGGCGGCTACGTTGGCTACATTGCGCATGGTGCCTACCGAGCTGCCGCCGGTTGCCGGCTTCTTGGCCTTGGCAGGCTTTGCCGCCACCTTGGCCGCTACGGCCGGCACCACCTTCTTCGGCGCTGCCTTGCCGAAAGCCGGCTTTGCATCCTTGGAGCGCGCCGCGATTGCCGGGCCGGCGCCTGCCTTTGCCTGGGTGGCCTTGGCGGGCGTTGCCCTGGATTTGGCGGCTGCGGGTTTTCTTGCTTTGGTTGCCATCGGACGAAATCCCTCTGTGGCAGAATTGCCTCGTTGGGGATAACGACCTGAAAGTCTTAAGGTTCCCGTTCGGAAATCCTGAGAATTAAGCGGGATCGCCCACAACCAGGTCGGCGGCGCGCCGACGGCCCAGCACGCGGTCGATGTTGGGCATGTCGTTGGAGGCGATCCAGGCGCGGGCGTCTTCGTCGGAGCGGCCATGCTCGTGCCAGCGCACCAAAAGGCGGCGCTCGAGTTCGGCGCGCGGCACATCGACAAAGATGG
Source organism: Mesorhizobium sp. P2_B11 (assembly GCF_056404855.1). Taxonomy (NCBI): domain Bacteria; kingdom Pseudomonadati; phylum Pseudomonadota; class Alphaproteobacteria; order Hyphomicrobiales; family Phyllobacteriaceae; genus Mesorhizobium; species Mesorhizobium sp. P2_B11. The sequence continues at coordinate 142,757 of NZ_JBFUDF010000009.1, read as the reverse complement.
TGAAGTCGAACAAAGGCGCCAGCCGCGACCACGGCTCCTCGTCGAGCAGGAGGTAGTTGCCCTCGACTAGGATAAACTTGGTCTCGGCGGCAACGATGGACGCGGCTGCGCGCGACAATTCCATGCTGCGGTCGAAGACCGGAATGGCGATGTCGGGTTCGCCCGAACGGATGCGCTTCAACAGCGTCTCAAACCCGGCGAAGTCGAAGGTTTCGGGAGCGCCTTTTCTTGGCCGCAAACCGCGCTGGTTGAGCACGATGTCGTCATAGTGAAACCCGTCCATCGGCACGACTTCCGAGGCACCTTCCGGCAACAGACCATGCAGGCCGGCCGACAGCGTCGATTTGCCGGCGCCGGGCGGGCCGGCAATGGCGACGATAAAGCGCTTCGCCTTGCCGGCGCGCTTGAAGATGGTTGCGGCGAGGTGGGCGATTTCGGACATGAGAGCCTTTTTGGCAGCGGGATGGTTTCGGCTGCATCTTGGCGGCTGTTGGCGGAAATTTCAAACCGGGATTTGCACGGCATAGGGGGACGGCTAATTGCAGAGGTCAGCGCCGCCCCTCATTGCCCTGCCGGGCATTTCTCCCCGTAAACGGGGAGAAAGAGGCTCTTGCAACCGCTGCTCAGATGCGCAGGAAATCGCTGTCGAAGGCGACGTCGCGGGTCGAGCCGTCGGCTCCAGTGACGCGCAACTGCCCATCGGCCGTCGCGATATCGCGCGGCGGCTCGGCGCCTGCCTGCGACAGCGCGCCGATGACATGGCGGAAGGAGACGTCGCCGCCGAGCGCAAAGGCGGTCGCCACCCCTTCGCGCTTCAGCCAGTTGTCGCCGACCGATGCGGCATGGCCGACGGCGGCGCGGCCGTCCTCGATGCCGAGCACGCCGCGATGACGGCCGCTCCACGGCGCGTAGTCGCGGCCACCATTGCTGAACCACAGCATGGTGACCGGCAATTCACTAGGGTTCTTCAACACCAGCACCAGATCCTGCTCGGCACGGCGCGCCAGCGCCGTCCAGCCCGGGCCGCCATGATCGGCCTCGACCATGGTGATGAAATCCTCGCGCTGATCCTCCATGCGATAGTCGGTGAGATCGAGCGTGCCGCCGCCGGTGGCCGGGAAGCGCGTCAGATCGGCCGAGCGCGCGGGATAGGCAAGCTTGAAGCGGCCGCGGGCCGGATCGGGCTCCAGCGGCGTGTCCAGCGTTGCGGCAAAGCGTTTCGGCGAAAAAGCCAGCCGGCCGCCGTCGCGCATAGCCGTCATCGGATGGTGGGCGGCGGACACCGCGCCCGAGCCGCCGGAAAAGACATGCTCCTGGTAGAGGAAGGGGTGGCCATCGCGCAGGGTGAAGATCTTGTCGACCGTGGCGCCCATGACCGTGCGGCGCAACCGGAAGACGGCGCGCCAGCCATCGGATGTCGCTTCGCTGGCAACGACATCCCAGCCGCTGTTGGCCGGCCAGCCATGCAAGGGTGCTGCCTCGATATCGCTCGCCGAAAACGGCGCGCAGAGGAAATCGCCCGACAGCCGCACGGTGCCTTCAGGCAGGTCCGGCGGCAGCGTTTCGCCGGCATCGACCCATGGCGCGCGGTGCAGCGGCTTCAGCTGGCGGCCATCGCTGTCGACGGTCATGTCGGCGATATGCCCGACGGTAAGGTCGAGCGTGACCGAGATGCCTTTTGCCTTGATCGTGACCGTATCCATCCATGCACCCGCTGATTCTGATGGCAGCGAACAAACCCGCTCCGCGCCGGATGCGCAAGCACAGCTTCCGGCATTTTGCATCAGACCAGTTCCACCCTCCCCCATGTGGGGAGGGTCGGCGAACGTTCGTAGCGAAGCGGAGATCGCTCGACGGGGTGGGGGCAGGCAAAAGCATGAGTCTCAAAGACCCCCACCCCGGTCCACTGCGTGGACCGACCCTCCCCACAAGGGGGAGGGTAACCCCCTACTGCCGCTTGTACTCGCGCACCGGCGACTTGGTGCCGTCGGTGTAGGTGACCTGCACCGCCATCGACGTCACGCTGTCGGCGACCTTGAAGTAAGGCTGGTAGTCATAAGGGATGGCGTAAGGGTCCTTCTTGTCGCAAGGCGGCAGCTTGATCTCCTTGTCGAGCGCGGTGCCGTTCAGGCTGTAGCGCACCTCCTTGATGCCGCAACGGTACGACAGCATCTGGGAGAAATAGACCAGGCCGTGATTGCCGCTGGCGTCGAAGGCGATCCACGAGGTCCAGAACTGGTCGAGGATCTGCTTGTTGCCCTGCTGGAGCGCGGCTTCCGGATCGAAGCTTATGTTGAACGGTCCGGTCTCGCGGCCCCTGAGATCGAGATATTTTACCCCGATGATGGTGGCCGTGGTGCTGTCGGGCAATTCGAAGCTCGGATTGGGCATCGGCTTGCCGGTGCGCTGGTCGTTCATTGCCATCAGCCCGGTGTCGGTGAACGGACCGGATTCACCCAGGCGCCAGGAAATGCCGGTCGCCGCCTCGGGCAGCGAGATGGAGATCGTCCAGCCGGCATTGGAGCGCATCGGCGTCAGCGACGGGGCAAAGCGCGCGGGGTCCAGCACGTCGCCTAGCGCTGTCAGCCGGGTACGGCTGCGGTCGAGCCAGTCGGCAAGCTGCGTCTGGTCGACGAAATATTTGAGCAGGCCGCCATCCTTTTCGTAGGAGGCGAATTTGGTCAGCGCCTCGGCCTCGCTGCGCTTGTCCGACAGTGACTGGACACCGAGACGGTCCTCGGAAAACTCCTGCGCGAGCAGATAATAGGCTGGTGCGAAATCCGGATTGGCCACGATGAAGGCGTTGAGCTTGTCGAGACGCTGGGCATCGTCGAACTGCAGGATATGGACCAGCTTGATCGACAGCGCCTTGCCCTTGTCGGCAAGCTGGCCGAACACTTCGCGCGCACCCGCCTTGCCGTCCTGCACACGCAGCAAGGTGGCAAAGCGTGTGTAGGGATCGACGGCATCGACGTCGAAGCCGGCAAAGGCGAGATACGATCGGCGCGCATTCAGCATATCGCCGGACAGTTCGTAGACACGGGCATTGTGGTAGAATTCGTCCGGCCGCTTCGGCTCGGCGATCGCCCCGCCCTGCGCGGCCAGTGCGGCAAAGCCCTTGGCGATGGTGTCGATGGAGGCGGCGATCTGCTCGGTGGTCGCCTGCAGCTTTTCGGCCTGTTCTGCCTGTTTCTGCTGGCCGGCGGCGAGCGTTTCCGTGGTCTGCTTGACCTGATCGACGGTCTTTTGCGTCTGCGCGCCCTGTTCGGTCTGCTGCTGCTGGTTCGACGCGATCTCCTCGGTCTTCTTCGCCACAGCGTCGGTCGACTGCTTGACCTGGTCGACCGTCTGCTGCGTTTGCGTGACCGTCTGCTCGATCCTGGCCACGCTGGCCGAGACGATGCCCAGTTGCTGCTGCAGCTGCGCGATGGCCGGCACCAGACCGGCGATCACGCCGTTTTGCGAATTGGTCTGCTGCTGCAGGCCATAGACGCCGCCGGCAACGGCGGCAGCGCTGGTGGCGAAGATCAGCGCCGGCAGCGCCTTGGCGGCGAGCACCAGCCTGAGAACAATGGCGATGGCGATGATGACAGCGGCAACCGAAGCGACCAGCGCGACGTAGGCGGCGAACGGCGCCAGCGGATTGAGAATGTCGGAGGCAGCTCCGCCAATGAAAGCGACGCTGCCGGCCCATTTGCCGGTGCGGCTGAGCGAAGCCCTGATAAGAGATGGCGCAGCCGCGCCGATGTCACCGGTCATTGTCAAATCCCCCACGCAATTGCCCGCAGCTATAGCAGCAGCGTAGCCCCGCAAGCAAAACAGGACAGGAAACGGGCGATTTCGGGGCGGGCGGTGGTTTGCGCACGGCACAAGGCCCCCTCATCCGGCCGCTTCGCGGCCACCTTCTCCCCGAGGGGAGAAGAGGCGGGCACTATCGTCGGCTCCCTCCTCTCCCCTCGGGGAGAGGTCGGATTGCCCCGAATTGCCCTTCGCAATTCGGTTGGCAATCCGGGTGAGGGGCCTTTGGCCTGTGGCGTTTCCCAGCTTCGCCGTTAACCAAATGGACGAAGGCAATGGGTTAGGCTAGGTTCCGGCCCTCTCAGCAACGCCGGACTTGCCTTGCCCGATTTCCATTTGCCCGTTCTCCTCCAGAGATTCGTCGCAGCCTTCATGCTGCTCGTCTTCGTTGCCGGCTGCAGCACCACGGCACCGCCCGACAGCGTGCTGGCGGTGCCGGCGCCGCAGGAAAAGTATGCCGCCATCGTCGTCGATGCCAGCGGCAAGACGCTGTTCGAGGTCAGTTCGACGGCGCAGCGCTATCCGGCGTCGCTGACCAAGATGATGACGCTCTATCTGCTGTTCGAGGCGCTGGAGACCGGCCGCGTCTCCAAGGAAACGCAGATCCCGGTTTCCGACAATGCGGCAAGGCAGCCGCCGACCAAGCTGCGCTTCAGGCGCGGCGAGAGCATCGATGTCGATTCGGCGATCCGGGCGATCGTGGTCAAATCGGCCAATGACGTAGCGGTGGCGGTGGGCGAATACCTCGGTGGCTCGGAAGACCAGTTCGCCGCCATGATGACATCCAAGGCGCGCCAGATCGGCATGACCAGCACCGTCTTCCGCAACGCATCCGGCCTGCCCGACAACGGCCAGCACACGACGGCGCGCGACATGGCGACGCTTGGCATGGCGCTGCGCGCGCGGTTCCCGCAGCAGTTCCACTATTTCTCCGAAAGCGACTTCATGTTCCGCGGACGGCTGGTGCGCGGCCACAACGATATGCTCGGTCGGGTGCGCGGCGTCGACGGCATCAAGACCGGCTACATCAAGGCCTCCGGCTTCAACATCGTGACGTCCTACAATGCCGACGGCCGCCGGCTGATCGTGGTGGTGATGGGCGCCGACAGCGCCCGCCAGCGCAACGACCATGTCGAAGCGCTGATCCAGCGCAGCCTTTCGCCGACGATGGCCGATACCAAGACTCGGCTGATGTTTGCAGGCGACCAGCCGGCCGCGTCGCCGCTTCCGGTCCTGCCGCCACCAGGTTCGTCGCTTCCAGGCTTGCCGCCACCCGGTTTGCCGGCGCCAGAGTCGCAGTTGCCTGGTTTGCCGCCGCAGTAGCGCGTTGCAAGGACTGCGCCTGCACAGCGTCGCTGCAGCAGGGCGAAGGCTCATAGTGCTTCGTCATCCTAGGGCGGAGCAAGGAGCGAAGCGACGCGCGCAGACCCTAGGATCCATGCCGCGAGCTATGAGCGATGCTACCGTGCAAACCTAGCGTTGAAACGCCGGCGCTGACGTCGTCATTTCTGCTCCGCCGCATTTTTCGGCAGATGTAACGGCATGGATCCTAGGGTCTACGCGCCGCTTCGCGTCGCTCCGCCCTAGGATGACGAAGTTACGGGGGCCTCGCCCTACTTTGCCTCTACCGCACCACCAGCACCGGGATCTCCGTCAGCGACACGACTTCCGAGGTCTGGCTGCCGAGCACCAGCCTGCCCAGTCCGCGGCGGCCGTGCGAGGCCATGACGATGAGGTCGCAGGCCTCGGCGCGGGAGACCTCGAGGATGGCCTCTGCCGGCGTCCTGTTCTCGATGTGCAAAGTCTTTGCCTGAATGCCGAGCGCGTCGGCCGCAGCCTTGCATTTGTCCAGGACCTCGCGGCCATATTTGCGGGCGTTTTCCTCGTAATTGACCAGCTCTTCGGCGGCGACATAGCCGCCTATTGCCCCGCCCCAGGCCAATGCCGGAAAGGATTCCGAGACGTTGACGAAGGTGACAGCGGAGCCAAGGCCCTTGGCCAGTGCGAGGCCGTGAGCGACGCCCTTGGCGGCGAGTTCCGAACCGTCGGTGGCGATCAGGATATGTTTGTACATGGCGACAACCCCTGTTGTGGGGCGATCCAGTGCCCCTGGCGGCAACCTGACCCTAGCGCTTTCATGCAACATCGTCAGGACTGATCTGGATATGAGCGCACGGGCCGGCGCGCCACAGGGCCATGATGAGCCCAGCCACCGATGACCATGGCGCCAGCCGGCACGCGTGACTACCCTCCCATCATCACAAGCGCTTGCACAAGCCGCAAATCTCACCGCAACAGTGGCTATGCCGCGCCGGCTTGGCGTATCGTGGGCGCGACAGCAGGAGCCGGCACCATGAGCACCGTCCCAAAACCTTCCGAACAGGCCGCCAACGAGAACGACAGCGGCAGCGAGTATTTCGAGGCGCCGCCCGCCGACGAAGCCGAGCTGGTCGCCGACGAGGCGCTCGAAGCGCCCGACGTGCCGGACTCCGAACCGACCGTTCATGGCCGCCTGAAGCCGAAGCGGAAACCGTCGGCGATATCGGGGCGCAAATTCCGCAAGCGCGACCTGGTGCGCATCGACGACCTCAGGCCGAGCCTTGCCGACCGCATCCGCTCCGACCATCCCGACCTGCCGCGCGGCGCCCGCATCAGCCGCGAGGAGCTCGGCCGCTACCGCATGCGCTACATGGAGGAGTTGCTGCAGCAGGAGCATGGCGAATTCTCCGAACTCGACCGCCAGGTGGTCGAATCGATCGCCAGGCAGGACACGATTTCGGAAAACTCGGAAGAGGAGTTCGAGGAGCACCGGTCGTTCGCCGACCGCGTCTCCGACAATATGGCGGCCTTCGGCGGCAGCTGGTGGTTCCTGATCTCGTTCGCCAGCGTGCTTTTGGTGTGGATCGGCATCAACCTGCTCGAGGGCTTGCAGAGCGCCTTCGACCCCTACCCCTTCATCCTGCTCAACCTGCTGCTCTCCTGCATCGCCGCCATCCAGGCGCCGATCATCATGATGAGCCAGAGACGGCAGGAGTCCAAGGACCGCCTGCGCTCCTTCAACGACTACCGGGTGAACCTGAAAGCCGAACTGGAAGTGCGCCACCTGCACGAAAAGCTCGACTACCTGATCTCGCGCCAATGGACGCGGCTGGCCGAAATGCAGCAGATGCAGCTGGATGCCATGCATGAGCTGACGGGCGCGAAGAAGACGAAGCGGACGGTGCGCAGTGTCAGGAAGCGGGCGGTGAAGGGTGGGGTTGCGGGGTGAGGCCCGCGTAGCGGACCAAAAGCCAACCTGGCTTTTCGAGTGGCGAACGCGCCGGTCTGCAAGGCGGAGAGCCAGCGAGCCGGCTGACGATCCGTTGTCCGGTGAGGCAATTGCGCTATCATTCTGGACATGGTGCCGATTTGCGCCAGCGACCCGCCGACGAGGCGGGTTTTTCGTTTTCGGGCTTGCGGGCCTTCGGGCCTCTCGAAACCATCGGTTGGATCCTGACAGGACTGGAACCTGTGACCTTTGGCTGAAGAGGCAGTCCAATTGCCCGTTGAAGCCCGGCGCGGCTTCCGCTAAGAAGCCGTGGCTGGCCGGCCTATCGGCTGGTTCGTTTTCAGGTTCCCTGAAGGCACCCGTAGCTCAGCTGGATAGAGCGCTGCCCTCCGAAGGCAGAGGTCACAGGTTCGAATCCTGTCGGGTGCGCCAACATATCAAATACTTATGGCCATCTTGCTTCGTAGCTCGAGCGCTTGGGCAAGCTAGGGATAAGCACTGCCTTTTCATCTTACCTAAAGGCGGCACCGGTGGACTCAGTTTATCTGTAAGATATCCCTTGTCTTTGAGCGCTCTACGCGCCCACTGCACTCGATTGTTCCATAAGGGTGTGGAGTTATCGGCTCGTTGTGTCCGCCGCTGCATAGGAGTCAATCCAAACTGCTCTGCAAGCGGGGTATAGACGTCACATGGGCGAATGGGGCCACGTTTGGCGAGGAATAACATTAGTGCAGTTTCGATTTCATCTTAGCGCGGGAGTTCGAGTCCCTGCCGTTCCATGGTATTGTGTTCCTATCGTATCAGAGCGAGGCATCACAGTCGTCAGTTTTACAACTACTTTCGACTCCATGTTTACCTTCTGGCCACCACCTTACCAGATTCTTGATTTCTTTCAGAGGAGAACACCATGACAGCGTTCAACAGCGTCCGCTTCCGAATCAAGCCGGGTCATGAGGATGAGTTTATCGAACTGTTCCGCAGCGCCCCGCGCAATTTCGAGGGGTTGCGGAGTATAGCCCTCATCAAGTCTGGAGATGGCGCCTTCTTTTCGATTGGAGAGTGGGAGACTTTCCAGCACATGGTCGATGCTCGGGCTAAGATGACAGGAAATCTTGATCGGTTTCGCCACACGTTGCTTGAGCATTTGGATGGCGGGCACACTGATGCTGTTTCCGGTGAGGCGGTCTTCGAGATGAGCGTCAGAAGCGGCGATAGGTCGGCATAGTCGTCTCCTCTCAATTGCTCTGTCAAAGGCCCATGGAGTTGCACCATCGCGTGCGAAGCTACGCGGACCAAGGCGTATCCTGCGGGTGCACCGACGATTTCCGCACAATGAATCCAGGATAACCGAGTGACCTCGGTTTTCGGCGCTGACCGGACACGAGCGACGTGCTGTCCAATGGGCTCCGCGCTTACAAACCGCGCCAGTTCCTCCGACAATATCGAAATCCTCGATTTTTCACACCAATCCTCAAATATCTATCCTAACAACCATAAGCAACCATAACAACGATTTCCAATACTACCTATTCTTGCAGAAACTAAAAACGCTACTCTCCCGTAATCATATTGGTAACGGATGCTGTTCAACCTGCATCCAGGCAACCAACACGGGGGATCGTTCTGATGGGTTTCTTTGAAAGTTTCACCAAAATCTTGGCTGGCAGCGCTGTTGCCGCTGCTTTGTGCTTTCCGGCTAGCGCGGGCGGGATCAATGTGGGCGTCGGCGGGGTAGGCGTCTCGGTCGGCGGCAGTGGCGGCGGGCTTGGCGTCGGCGTCTCGGTCGGCGGCAGCAAGGGCGTCAATGCCGGCGCAACGGTCGGCGGCGCCAGCGGCGTCACCGCCGGTGTCGGCGCAACAGTTGGCGGCACCAGTGGCGTTGCCGCCGGCGTCGGTGCATCGGTCGGCAATGGCGTCAACGCAGGCGTCGGCGCATCGGTAGGCAGCGGTGTCGGGGTCGGCGCCGGGGTTGGCGTGGGCAGTGGGGTGACGGCCGTGGTCGGCATCGGCATTGGCGGGGGACCAACCAGCCCGCGCGATCCCTACACGCCGGCAATCCCGACGCGACCGGAGGTGACGGCCATCAACGCCATGTCGGCTGGCCAGCTCGCCAAGATGAAGAAGCGCTGCGCCAGTGTGCTCAGCGGCCAGGGCACCTACGATCGCGACCTGAAGCAGCTCTGCCTGCTGTTGGCGCGGCGCTGAGACTGTCTCATCGGCCGTGAGGCCAAGGCGGTTCACCGTTTTCGCGAGGACCGGTGGCGGCTTCCCAGCCTGCCGCTTCGCAGATGGCGGGCTTCGCGTGCGCGCCTACCGAAGCCAGCCTGCCGCTTCGAAAAAGCCTGATACCTCATCCAGCCCGCGGGCGATGGCGTCCGGCTGGTAGTCGGGCGGCGGGCGGCGGCCGGTGCCGCGGTCGACCCACAGGGCGCGGAAGTCGAGATCGCGCGCGGCGGTCAGGTCGAGATGCGGGCTGGCGCAGATGTGCACCAGCTGGTCCCTGGTCACGCCGAGGGTTCGCCAGGCATGTTCGAAGATCTGCCGCGACGGCTTGTAGGCCTGCGCCTGCTCGGCAGTGATGACCCTGTCGATGGCGCCGCCGAGCTGCGCGACATTGCCGGCGATGATGGCGTCATCGGTGTTGGAGATGATTGCCAGCCTGAAGCCGGCATCCTTTAGCCGGCGCAATGTCCTGACAACTTCCGGGAAAGGCGGCATCTTGCCGATCGAGGCGGTCAGCAGTTCCGCGTCGTCGGCCGCAGCTTCCAGCGAGAAATCGCGCATCGCCAGTTGCAAAGCCTTTGCGGTAACCTCGGCGAAGGACAAATGCGGCCTGGTGTGCTCGAGCGCGTGCTCGTGCCGGTCATAGACCGGGATGAAATCTTTCGCCTCGATCTTGCGGCCCTTGCGCGCGAGGATCGTTGCCATCGCCGCCATCAGGCCTTCGTCCCACTGGATCAGCGTGCCGTAGCAATCGAATGTCAGCCAGGTCGGGCGCGGCCCGTTCAATGCCATTTGAAGATACCTCAGGGGGAAGTTGGCTGGACACTGCCAGCGATTTCAGTCATTTGAAAATTAAATGTTGCGATAGGATCAAGTGGGAATTCGAATGGATCTGGATCTCGATCTGTTGCGCAGCTTCGTCGCGGTCGTCGAAACCGGCGGTTTTACGCGCGCGGCGGAGCGCGTTCACCTGACGCAATCGACCATCAGCCAGCAGATCAAGCGGCTGGAGGACAGCGTCGGCCACAGCCTGCTGGTGCGCGAGCGCTCTGCCGGCGGCGTGCAGCTCACCGAAGAGGGCGAAGTGCTGCTCGGCTATGCCAGGCGGCTGCTCTCGATCTCGGCGGAGGCGGAAGCGGCCCTGCGGCAGCCCGCGGCGCCAAAGACGGTGCGGCTCGGCGTGCCGGAAGATTTTGCCGGCCGGCGGCTGATCGACCTGCTGTCAGGGTTTTCGAAGGCCTCGCCGCATCTACGTCTCGACACTGTCAGCGGCTGGAGTTTCGAATTGCGGCGCCTGCTCGACAATGGCGAGATCGACCTGGCGCTGATCAAGCGCGAACCCGGCGACGCGCCCTGCCTGGGGCGCTGGGAGGAGAAGCTTGCCTGGGTGGCTGGCCCTTCCGGTGCGCTCGACGCCGATCCCGTGCCGCTGGCGATGTTTCCGCAAGGCTGCATCTACCGGCAAAGGGCGACGCGGGCGATCGAGGCGACGGGGCGGATGTGGCGCATCGCCTATACGAGCCAGGGGCTGATCGGCGTGCAGGCGGCTGTGGCGTCGGGGCTGGGCATCAGCCTGCTGCCGGTGGATGCGGTGCTGCCCGAGCACCGGCTGCTGAGCGCCGCCGACGGTTTTGCCGAACAGCCGCCATCCGAGCTGGCCCTGATCGCAACCTCGCAGCGGCTGGAGGCGCCGGCGCGCGAGCTGGCCGCGTTTCTGGTCGCAAGCATCGGCAGCATTCTGCATGGCTCGGTCGCCCAGCCGAAGGAAGCGCGGCGCCCGGTTGCGGCCTTGCGCTAGCCCGCTTCGGCTGGCTGCCGACCCGGGACGATCGGCTTCTGCCGGGCCCAAGAAACTGCCCCTCTGGCCTTTTCTCTCAGCCGCTCTATCTGGCTAATGTTAGCCTTATCCGCTGATGGAGGTTTTGATGGATCGGCGATCATTCTTGACAGCATTGTTCGGCGTTGCGGGGGCCGCGGCGCTTGCTACCACGGTTCGGCCTCTCGAGGCCGTGGCCGGGGTTCCCAATATCGGCAACGGCATTCTCGATGAACTCGACAAGCAGGATGCCAATTCTCTCGACGACGGCGAAGGCGCGGGCGATGTCGAGCAGATCTACCATCGGCGGTGGCATCGTCGCCACAGGCGGCGGGTGTGGAGACGGCATTGCCGCACCTTCTGGCGGCATGGCCGGCTGCGCCGGCGCTGCTATCGCAGGCGCTCCTATGTCATCTTGCGGTTCTAGCCTGCCCTGAGGCGCAAATACTGAACAGACCCATCCCGACTTGCTTCGGGATGGGTCCGTCAGGCTTGACTCGCCACCGCCGCAACCGAGTCCCGCTCTACCAGGGGGCATTCCAGCTTGGTGATGGGGTAGCGGCCGCGGCCGGGAGGCGGCGGCACTTCCAGCTGCTCGATCGCCCATTGGCCCATGGCCATATGCGGCAGGATCGATGTCGTCAGCGGCGGGAACAGATGCCGGGCAATCTCCTCATCGTCATAGCCGACGACGGAGATGTCCTGCGGTATGTGCAGGCCGGCCTCCTTCAACGCTTCGTAGCAGCCGATGGCCGTGCGGTCGTTCTGGCAGAAGATGGCGGTCGGGCGGTCTTTCAGCGCAAGAAGCTTGACGGTCGCGGCATAGCCCGCGCTTGCCGACCAGTCGCCTTCGACCACCAGGTCGGGATCGAACGGGATGTCGGCGGTGGCGAGCGCCCGGCGATAGCCTTTCAGCCGGTCTTGGGCTGCCTGCATCCACGGCTCGCCGGTGATGGTGGCGATGCGGCGGTGGCCATGGCCGATCAGATGCCGGGTCGAGCTCTGGCCGCCGGCGATCTCTGAGGGAACCACGGCCGGGAACGCATAGTCGGACGTGTAGCAGTTGAGCAGGATGACCGGGATATCGAGCCCGTACAGGAAGTCGGGCGCGGTAATCTCGCGGGTGAAGATGGTCATGTAGATCAGCGCCGAGATGCCGCGTTTGGTGAGGGCCGCAATGGCGCGCGGCTCCATGACGGCGTCGCCCATGGTCTGCGCCACCAGCAAGACATTGCCGGCATTCCAGGACGCCTGGCGCGCGCCCTCGATGGCCACCACGGCTTCCGGGCTGGTCGCGAGCTGGTCGACGGCGAAGCCGATGACGCCATCCAACCCTTCGAAAGCGGGCACCGGTTTGCGCAGCGCCGAGAAGGCGGGTGCGGTGTAGCCGAGCGAACGCGCGGCGTCGATCACCCGCTCACGCGTCTGCTGCGACAGCCTGATGCCGGGCGAGTTGTTGAGCACGAAGGAGACGGTCGCCTGCGAGCAGCCCGCCGCCCTGGCGATATCGGTCATGGTGACGCGACCGCCCTTGGCGCTTTTGGCCGGCGCCTTGCGCCGCCGCGCCGTGTCGTCCGGGTCCCTCGTCTCGCTCATGGCATTCGTGTCCCCAATCCACCGCCTGTCTAGCGGTAGCCTGTCAGGCCGACAAGATGGCTTGGCGCCATCTACTAATAGAGGTCGCCGGATTTGATTATGTTTATTACCAGCTTTGAATTGCCGCCGCTACGCCTCTCTGTTCTGGTCGAAACTCAACGGCTGCAAGGTATCCGCCCAAACGAAGCCAAAGCGGAGCACCTTCGGAAAGCGAACCCCGCCGCCTTGGCAGCGCCCTCGCGTAGAGCCTTTTACTAATACTGTTTACTAATACAAAGATGCGCTGTAACGTCAATCCGCCGCGACCGGTTCGGCTGGGACCTGCGCGGCGCGAAGTGCACGTGAATGGCCCGATGGCGAGCGGAGATTGCCTGCGCAAGCTCTGTCTCGAACAAGTGATATGTCAGACAAATCGGACTATTTACGAGCATGGGATGAGTCTCTAAAGTCCGTGATTGCGACTGGAACGACGCCATTCTTTCAGTGCCGGGAACCCTGAGGAGGAGGGCGTCCAAATCGCAAGCGGCAATTCAGTGAATGCAGGATCGGTTCAGTCCAACGACTGGGCCAAAACGGGAGGTTGAACATGAAATCCTTGATACGACACGCATCCGTAGCCACCGCAGCGCTGCTGCTTGGCCTGACAGCGACAGCCATTGCGCGCGCCGACGACAAGCCGACGCTGGCCTTCGTCGTCAACGGCGCGTCCGACTTCTGGAAGGCGGCGGAAGCCGGCGTCAAGAAGGCGCAGGGCGAACTGCCCGACTACAATCTCGAACTCAAATATCCCGAGCAGTCCTCGGTCGCCATCCAGCAACGGCTGATGGACGATCTGGTGACCGCCGGCGTCAAGGCCATCATGGTGTCCGCCGTCGATCCCAAGACCTCGACCGACGGTTTGAACAAGATCGCCTCTCAAACGGCGCTGTTCACCACCGACTCGGATGCCCCGCAGACCAAGCGCGTCGCCTATATCGGCTCGTCCAATGTCGATGCCGGCAAGCAGGCGGCCGAGATCGCCAAGAAGGCGATGCCGGACGGCGGCAAGTGCCTGGGCTTCGTCGGCCTGCTCGGCGCCGACAACGCCAAGGAACGCATCCAGGGTATGAAGGACGGCCTGGCCGGCACGAAGATCGAACTCGTCGACGTGCGCGGCGACGATATCGACCAGGCGCGGGCCAAGAAGAATGTCGAGGACGCGCTGGTCGCCAGCCCCGACATCACCTGCATGGTCGGCTTCTACTCCTACAACACGCCGCGCATCTATGAAGCGCTGCGCGATGCCGGCAAGCTCGGCTCGATCACCGTCGTCGGCTTCGACGACGATCCGATCACGCTGGGCGGCGTCAAGGAAGGCACCATTGCCGCCACCGTCGTGCAGCAGCCCTTCGAATGGGCCTATCAGGGCATGAAGCTGATGGCCGCTTATCTCAAGGGCGACAAGTCAGGCGTTCCGGCCGACGGGCTGATCATCATCCCGACCAAGATCATCGGCAAGGACGATGTCGACGCCTATGCGGCCAATCTGAAGGCGATGTCCGGAAACTGAGGCCACGAGCAGTTACGCCGGCTCAAGGTTCGCCTTGGGCCGGCGATCGTGTTGACGGGCGGGCGAAGGCCCGTCAGTCTGCTGAAAGCGTGGTCTAGGGCCACCACCGGCTGCTGTCAGGCTTGATGAACTATTCCGACACATCCATTGCAGCGACTACCCCGTTCCTCGGCCTCGAGAACGTGCGCAAGACCTATCCCGGCGTTGTCGCGCTGGATGGTTTTTCCATGGAGGTCCGGCCGGGCGAGGTCATCGGCCTGGTCGGCGAAAACGGCGCCGGCAAATCGACCTTGATGAAGATCCTCGGCGGCGTCACAAGGCCCGACAGCGGCACCATCAGCGTCGACGGCGTCGCGCATGATGGGCTGACCGTCGAAGGCAGCCTGGGTTCGGGCATCGCCTTCGTCCATCAGGAACTCAACCTGTTCGAAAATCTCGACGTCGCCGCCAACATCTTCTTTGGCCGCGAGCCTTTGCGCGGCGGACCGCTGAGACTGGTCGACCGGGCGAAGCTGCGCGAGATGGTGGCGCCGCTGCTGAAGCGCGTCGGCGCCAATTTCTCCGCCGATACGCCGGTCGCAAACCTGTCGCTGGCACAGCAGCAGATGGTCGAGATCGCCAAGGCGCTGTCGATCAAGGCGCGGCTGGTGATCCTCGACGAGCCGACATCGAGCCTGCCGATCGCCGAAACCGACAAGCTGCTCGATGTCATCAAGGCGCTCAAGGCCGACGGCATCAGCGTCATCTTCATTTCGCACCGCCTGCACGAGATCGAGCGCGTCGCCGACCGCGTCGTCGTGCTGCGTGACGGCATGCTGGCCGGCACCTTGCCGAAGAGCGCCATCAACCACGACCAGATGGTCAAGCTCATGATCGGCCGCATGCTGAAGGAGCGCGAGAAAGCCTCCGAAGCGGCGCGGGCGCCGGGCGCCACGGCGCTGTCGGCCAAAGCTGTTCGCACCCCCGCCTACCCTGCCCGGCCGGTCGATCTCGATGTCAGGCGCGGCGAGATCCTCGGCCTTGCCGGCCTTGTCGGTTCCGGCCGCACCGAACTGGCGCGGGTGTTCTTCGGCATCGACAGCGCGCTTGGCGGCACGATTGAGCTCGACGGCAAGCCGCTTGTGCTGGGCTCGGCGGCAGACGCCGTCGCACACGGTATTTTTCTCGTCCCAGAGGACCGCAAGCTGACCGGCATCCTGCTCGATCTGTCGATCGCGCAGAACATTTCGCTGCCCAACCTGCCGGCCCATGCGAAGCGCCAGTTGGTCTCGGCAAGTGCGGAGACCGTCACCGCCGAGAAGCAGAAGAAAAATCTCGGCATCAAGGCGCCATCGGTGCAGACGCGCACCGGCTCGCTGTCGGGCGGCAACCAGCAGAAAGTGGTGCTGGGCAAATGGCTGGCGATGAACCCGAAGGTGATGATCCTCGACGAGCCGACGCGCGGCATCGACATCGGCGCCAAGGCCGAGATTTACGGGCTGATGCGGGCGCTGGCCGATGCCGGCGTCGCCGTGCTGATGATCTCCAGCGACATGGAGGAGGTGATCGGCGTGTCCGACCGCATCGCCGTCATGCATGAAGGCAAGATCTCGGGCATTCTCGACAAGGAACAATTCAGCCAGGAAAACGTGCTGTTGCTGGCGGTCGGCAAGCCGGCAAATTAGCCGGATTCCGGCACGGGCCGGTCCGGCATGGGGAGACGACGATGAGCAAGAAAGATCTCGGCCTGCTGATCCTGATCCTGGTGGTCGGCGCCGTGGTGACCGCCATCAACCCGCGCTTCCTGCTGCCGATCAATCTCGCCAACACCTCCAACCTGATCGGCCTGTTCGGGATCCTGGCGATCGGCCAGGCCTTCGTCATCATCACCGGCGGCATCGAATTGTCTGTCGGATCGGTGGTGGCGCTGCTCGGCACGCTGTTCATCGACTTCATTGCCGTGCGCGATATGCCATGGCCGCTGGCCTTCGTGCTGATCCTCGTGCTCGGCGCCATCATCGGGCTGGCACATGGCTGGCTGATCACGCGGCTCAAGCTGCAGCCTTTCGTGGTGACGCTGTGCGGTCTTTTGATCTATCGCGGCGTGGCGCGCTTCTATACGGGCGACGGCACGGCCGGCTTCGCCTTCGGCCAGAATTTCCCCGAACTCGAATTCCTCACCGCCGGCCGCAGTTATGGCGTGCCGAACAGCTTCATCGCGCTGATCGTCATTTCCGTCGTCATGTGGGTGGTGCTGCACCGCTCGGTGTTCGGACGCTACCTCTATGCCATCGGCAAGAACGAAGAGGCGGCGAAATATTCAGGCATCCGCACCGGCCGCGTCGTCATGGCCGCCTATGTCATCTGCGGCGTGTTGACGGCGCTGTCGGCGATCTATTTCGCCATGTATACGCGCTCGATCTCACCAGCCAGCCATGGCCAGTTCTACGAACTCTACGCCATCGCCGCTGCCGTGCTGGGAGGCTTCTCGCTGCGCGGCGGCGAAGGCTCGCTGGTTGGCGTTATCCTCGGCACAGTGCTGCTGCAGGAGTTGCAGAACCTGGTCAACCTGCTCGGCATCCCCTCCTCGCTCAACTTCGCGGTGATGGGCGGCGTGATCCTGATCGGCGTGCTGGTCGACCAGCAATGGGGCGTGTTCCGGGCAAGACGACTGATGCTCGACGCCAGCCGGAAGGGCGCCGTGGCGGCGGAGTAGCGCTAGATCACCCCCGACATATCCGAGAAGGCCATCGCCTTGCGCAGCACGTCGGCGAAGCGCTCGCCGGCTTTCTCGCGCGGGCCGCCATTGTCGATCGAGGTGACGCCGGGGCCGGACAAAGCGACATTGGCGCTGCGGGCGAGGCGGGCGAGTACCTCGCCGCGCGACTCGCGGCCGCGCTGGGCGAGCCGCTCGGCGAGGATTTCCGGGGCGGCGGTGATCTCGACGACAGCCAGATTGGCGTAGCGCTCCCGCAGCACCGGGATGACGCCGCGCGACACGTTGGCGACCGCGACATGGCCGTTGGCGATCGACCAGTCGACATCGGCCGGGATGCCGTAACGCAGGCCGTGCGCCCCCCAGGAAATGGCGAAGGCGCCGTCGGCTTCGGCTTCGACAAAGGCCGCGTCGGCCAGCGTGTCGTGATCCTCGCTCGCCGCGTCGCTCGGCCTGGTGATGACCCGGCGCACGAACTCCAGCCGCGTCTCGTCGGCAAACAGCGCCTTGGCGTAGCCAATGACTGTATCCTTGCCGGCGCCGCTCGGACCGACGACGGCGACGAAGACGCCATTGCGGACCGGAAAGGCCTCGGCGGTGAGTTCGCGTTCGATCGACGCCGAAACCATCAGGCGACCCGGCGTCCCTGGCGCCAGACCGTGCGCACGACCGGCACATGGTCATCGACGCGCACGCGCACCAGATCGGCGCGGCGGCCTTGCTCGATGACGCCGCGATCGCTGAGGCCGATGGCCTCGGCCGGGTTCTTCGATACCATGGCGACCGCCTGCGGCAAGGAAATGCCTTCGACGACGTCGCCGAGGAAGAAGGCCGACTGGATCAGGCTGAACGGGATGTAGTCGGAGGACAGGATGTCGAGCAGCCCATCGCCGGCCAGTGTGCGGGCCGAGACATTGCCGGAGTGCGAGGAGCCGCGCATGACGTTGGGCGCGCCCATCAGCACACCCAGCCCAGCCTCTTTCGAAGCCTTGGCGGCTTCCAGCGTGGTCGGGAATTCGGCAACGCGCACGCCCTGTTCGATGGCTTCGTCGACATGGCCTGATGTGGCATCGTCATGGCTTGCCAGCACGATGCCGCGCTCGTTGCAGGCAGCCGAGATCGCCACCCGGTTCGGTCCCGAGTTCTTCGCCGATTCCGACATGCGCTTTTCGCAGAACAGCTTGAAGTCGCGGTCGGTCAGCTTCAGCTTGCGCTGGTAGTAATAGGCGTAGGTCTCGAGGTTGACGAACTGGCGCTGGCCCGGCGCGTGGTCCATCAGGGATGCCAGCTTGACCCGCTCGTCACCATCGAAATTGGCGAAGGCCTGCAGGCAATCCGGCGCGGAAACCTCGCATCGCAGATGAAGGAAGTGATCGGCCCGCAACCGGTCCTTCGCACCGCTGTCTTCGATGGCGTCGACCAGTTTGCGGATATCGTCGGAGGTCAGGTCGGCATCCTCGTCCATGCCGACGCGCAAGGCGTCGAGCACGGTGGTGATACCAGCGGTCGCCACCTGCGCGTCATGGGCGAGCACGGCGGCGATCGGGTTCCAGCGCACTTTCGGGCGCGGCGCATAGTGGCCTTCGAGATGGTCTGTATGCAGCTCGACCAGACCGGGGATGATGTAGTCGCCGCCCATATCCTCGCCACTCCGCCCGCTGCCGGCGTCGATGCCGGCGACCAGACCGTCGCGAAGCAGCAGCGAGCCCTCAACGATCTCGTCGGCAAGCACGATGCGGGCATTGGTCAAAACGGTCTCGGCGGTCATTTCAGGCAGTCCTTAGGTTTTCAGGCGAAGTGGTCAGGCGGTTTTTTTGGCCGCGCGGCGGCCGAGCGCATGATGGGAGAGCACCATGAATGGGGCTCCCGGTTCGGTTTCGACAAACAGTGTCAGCGCATCCACCAGTACCGGCTTTAGCAGCACCTCGGCGAACAGGCTGTCGATTGCTGCACGCAGACGTTGGCTTTCCTGTGGCCCGGCC
The DNA here is from genome assembly GCF_056404855.1 of Mesorhizobium sp. P2_B11. NCBI lineage: Bacteria > Pseudomonadati > Pseudomonadota > Alphaproteobacteria > Hyphomicrobiales > Phyllobacteriaceae > Mesorhizobium > Mesorhizobium sp. P2_B11. Next base: position 123,830 of record NZ_JBFUDF010000009.1, on the reverse strand, counting down.
CGTCCGGAAAGCGTCATGTGGAAGCGAAACGTCTCGAACACATAGGGATAGCCCCACTGGCAGAGATTACGGAACTCGGCGGGTTTGAGCGAATCCGGGCTGCGCCGCTCGATCTCGGCCTCGGTGAGCGGCGCGCGGAAACGGTCGAAACCAAGCACGACATCGTCGGCGAAACGGTTGAGCGGCGGCAGCGGGCCTTCCGGCACCAGGGCGAAGAAACCGTCGATCTGGCTGACGATGAGGCGCGGGACGGTGACGGTCGGCGTCGCTTCGGCAAACACGTCCAGGGCAGCACGTAGCGAGGCTTCCGTCTCGTTCGGGGCCAGCCGGAAAGGCGCCTTCAGCGTCGCATGAAAACCGTAGCGGCGCGCCGAAGCGGTGTGGAAGGCAACTTCCGCGGCCGACAGCTCGCCCACCGCCTCGACCGGCCGTGTGGCGGCGCCAAAGGGGTCACGTCCCAGCCAATTGGCGGCGATCCGCGCCAGCGTCTCGTCCTGCCTTGGGGTGAAGTAGATGGCATACCGCATCGAAAATCCTCGTCAGCACGCTGCCATAGGTGATTTCCATGACGGATTGACGAAGCTTATGCGGGTTTTCGATGGCGAATCGAGCCCACAGGTCCTTAGCCGACGATTTTTCCAAGCTGGACCAATAGGTTCAGCCGAAAATGAAGGCTGTTCAGGCCTTCATCAGCCATTCGTGCTCGGGCGCGTTGTGGAATTTCCACGTCCGCTTCGGCCCGGCCATGACGTTGAGATAATAGAGGTCGTAGCCGTGGCAGGCGGCGCAAGGGTGGTAGCCCTTGGGCACCAGCACGACATCGCCGTCCTCGATCGCCATCGCCTCGTCCAGTTCACGCGCGCCATTCTTGTCGGCATCGGTGTAAACGCGCTGGAAGGCAAAGCCCTGCGGCGGGTTGAGGCGATGATAGTAGGTTTCCTCGAGATAGGATTCGGCCGGCAGATTGTCCTGGTCGTGCTTGTGGGGCGGATAGCTCGACGTATGGCCGCCGGGCGTGATGACCTCGACCACCAGCAGCGAGTCGGCCGGCTTTCCCTCCGGCAATATGTTGGTGACGTAGCGCGTGTTGGTACCCTTGCCGCGCACTTCCTGGCCGAGATCGTCGGGCGCAATGACGCGGACGGCCAAGCCGCCGCCCAGGCCCGGCGCAGAGCAAACCGCGAGTTCCAGATCGGTGTCCGCGGTGACCGACCAGTCCGACCCCTCAGGGATATAGACCGACCATGGCTTGCCTTCGAAGGGCGACATGCGTTCGCCGAGCAGGCCGAGTTCCCGGCCGCCGGCTGTTGCGGCGCCCTTGCCGGTGACGAACACCAGGCAGATTTCGCGATCACCGGTCTTTCCCGAGGCGTTTTCGCCCGGCTTCAGCCGGTGCAGGTCGAAGCCGACATAGGTCCAGCCGGCGCTTTTGGGCGTGACATGAGCGACGCGGCCATGGCCCTTGTCGGCTTTGACGAGCAGTTTCGACATTGCGGTCATTCCTTCGGTTCAGCACCTGTCTTCGGCTCGACCGGAGGCTTCGCTTCCTCGGCCGGCTTGTAGAGATAGAAAAACTGCCAGACGGCGTAGGCGGCGAAGCCCAGCGCGATGACGCCCCAGAACGGTGTGCCGGAGGCAAATTCTATTCCCGCCCAGATCACGCAGACGGCAACGACCGCAACGCGCCGCCACAACGGCCGGAAGAACGGGTGCTCGTAATCCTTCATCGGATCGGCTCACGCATTGGGAAAGCCCTGCGTTTCCACCGTGTAGCCGGCGGCCGTCATCACCCGCATCAGCTCCTTGTGGCCGACCTGCGCCATCTTCAGCGGCGGGTTCTTCTTCGGGTCCTGCTCGGCCTCGACGACGAACCAGCCTTCATAGCCATGATCGGCGAAGCGCTGCACGATGGCGCCGAAATCCAGCGAACCGTCGCCCGGCACGGTGAAGGCGCCAAGCGCCACGGCGTCGAGGAAGGATTGTTTCGTGCGGTCGAGCCCGTCGATCACGGCCATGCGCACATCCTTCACATGGACATGGCTGATGCGCTTGTGGTGGTTGTCGATGGCGCGCAGCACGTCGCCGCCGGCAAAGGCGAGATGCCCGGCGTCGAGCAACAGCGGAATGCCGTCGCCGGAATGGCGCATGAAGGCATCGAGCTCCGGCTCGGTCTCGACCACGGCCGCCATGTGGTGGTGATAGGACAGCGGCATGCCCTGTTCGGCGCACCATTCGCCGAATTCGGTCAGACGACGGCCATAGGCCTTCATCTCGTCGCCGAACAATTTCGGCTTGGTGGCGAGCGGCTTGGAGCGGTCGCCCTGGATCGAACGGCCGACCTCGCCATAGACGATGCAAGGCGCGTTGACCGCCTTGAACAGGTCGATCATCGGCTGGATGCGGTCCTTGTTCTTGCCCATGTCCTCATCGACCAGCGTGCCGGAGAACCAGCCGCCGCATAGCGTGACGTCAGCCTTTTTCAGGATCGGCAGCATCACAGCGGGATCGTTGGGGAAACGCCGGCCCATTTCCATGCCGGTGAAGCCGGCCGAGCGCGACTGCGCCAAGCATTCCTCCAGCGAGACGTCGTCGCTGAGTTCGGCAAGATCGTCGTTCCACCATGCAATGGGGGACATGCCCAGTTTGGCTTTCAAGTCGTCACTCCGGTTTCTTGTTAACCCTCCCCCCTGTGGGGAGAGTCGCTGCGAAGCAGCGGGGCGCGGGTGCGGCACCGACCCCCACCCGGACCTTCGGTCCGACCTCCCCACAAGGGGGAGGTAGGGGCCGAGTGCATGTACATCAATCGCCGATGGTCTGCATCTGCCGCTTTTCGTCATATGCCTTGCGCGCCGCGTTGACCTGGCTGCGCGCCGAGACTTCCGGCACCGCGACATCCCACCAATGGCCGCCGGCATCGGTGGAGACGAGCGGGTCGGTGTCGATGACCAGAACGGTGGTGCGGTCGTTCTTTTTCGACTTTTGCAGCGCGTTTTCCAGGCCGGCAATCGACGGCACTTTTTCTGATATCGCGCCCATGCTGGCGGCATGCGCGGCGAAGTCGATGTCGGGCAGGACCTCGTGGCGCGAGTCCTTCAGGAGATTGTTGAAGTTGGCTCCGCCGGTGGCCATCTGCAGCCGGTTGATGCAGCCATAGCCCCTGTTGTCGAGCAGCACGATGGTGAGCTTCAGGCCAAGCATCACCGACGTGGCGATCTCGGAATTCAGCATCAAATAGGAGCCGTCGCCGATCATGACGACGACCTCTTCGTCGGGCTTGGCCATCTTGGCGCCGAGGCCGCCGGCAATCTCGTAGCCCATGGTCGAAAAGCCGTATTCGGCATGGTAGGAGCCGGGTGCGCCGGCCTGCCAGAGCTTGTGCAATTCGCCGGGCAGACCGCCGGCGGCATGCAACAAGGTCACGCCCGAGCCAAGCGCGCGCTGCACGGCGCCGATCACTTGCGCATCCGAGGGGAAAGCGGCGTTGGTCGAGGCCGTCACCTTGCCGGCGTCGGCCTGCCAGGCCTGCTTGCCGGTGGCGGAATTGTCGGTCCAGGAGGACGGCGCCTTCCAGCCCTTGAGCGCCGCGCCGAGTTCGGCGAGCCCTTCGGCCGCATCGGCGACCAGCGGCAGCGCGCGATGCTTGCCGGCGTCGAAAGGCTGCACGTTGAGGCCGATGATGGTCTTGCCGGAGTTCTTGAACAGCGCCCATGAGCCGGTGGTGAAATCCTGCAGGCGCGTGCCGATGGCGAGCAAGACATCGGCTTCTTCCGCCAGCCGGTTGGCGGCCGATGTGCCGGTGACGCCGACCGCAGCCATGTTGAGCGGATGGGTGTCGGGCAGCGAGGACTTGCCGCCTTGCGTTTCGCAGACCGGGATGCCGGCACCTTCGGCGAATGTCGTCAGTTCATCCGACGCCTGCGAATAGAGCACGCCGCCGCCTGCAATGATCAGCGGCTTCTTCGCGCCCTTGAGCGCTGCCACCGCCGCCGCCAGTTCGCCACGGTCCGGACGCGGCCGGCGCTGATGCCAGACCCGCTCGGCGAAAAAGCTCTCGGGATAGTCATAGGCCTCGGCCTGCACGTCCTGGCACAGCGACAGCGTCACCGGACCGCAATCGGCCGGATCGGTCAGCACCTGCATGGTGCGCGCCAGCGCCGGAATGATCTGCTCGGGCCGGGTGATGCGGTCGAAATAGCGCGACACCGGACGAAAGCAGTCATTGACCGTTGCCGTGCCGTCGGAAAAATCCTCGGCCTGCTGCAGCACCGGGTCGGGGATGCGGTTGGCAAAGACATCGCCCGGCAAAAACAGGACGGGCAACCGGTTTACATGCGCGAGTGCTGCCGCCGTCACCATGTTGAGCGCGCCGGGGCCGATCGACGAGGTCGCGGCCATGAAACGGCGGCGGAAATTGGCCTTGCCATAAGCGATCGCCGCATGCGCCATCGCCTGTTCGTTGTGGGCGCGGAAGGTCGGCAGTTCGTCGCGCACCTGGTACAGCGCCTCGCCGATGCCGGCGACGTTGCCGTGGCCGAAAATCGCCCAGACGCCACCGAAGATCGGCACTTTTTTGCCGTGGATCTCGGTCATCTGCTTGCTCAGAAAGCGGGTCAGTGCCTGCGCCATCGTCAGGCGAATGGTCTTGCTCATGGTGTTTTCCTCCGCAGTCCTGTGCCGCGCCTTTATGCTGCTTTACGGCCACGCGCGGCAAGCCACGCTTCGGTCAACTGTTCGAAGCGCGCGGCCATGTCGGCGACGGCCTCGTCATCCGACATCTTGCCGGCCAGCCATTGTTCGGCCGCATGGACGAAGATGGTGCGGCCGACGGCAAAACCCTTGACGATGGGCGCCTTGGCGGTGGCGGCGAAGGCAGCCTCCAGCTCGTCCTGCGGCGCTTCCAGGCCGAGCAGCACGACGCCGCGGCACCACGGATCGTGCTTCAGGATGACGGCTTCGATCTTGGCCCAGGCACCGGCCGACGCCTGCGGCTCGAGCTTCCACCAATCCGGCTTTATGCCGAGTGCATAGAGCTCTTCCAGGGCGCGCGGGATCGTCGTGTCGTCGAGCGTGCCGTGCTTTCCGGCGATGATCTCGACAAGAAGTTCGCGGCCGACTTTTCGCGCGGCTTCGAACAGCGCGCGCAATTTCTGCTGCTGCTCTTCCTTGAGCGCCGCCGGATCGTCGGGATGATAAAAACACAGGCATTTGATGCAGTGGTCGACCGGCCATTCCACCAGCTGCGAGCCGATGTCCTGCGAGAATTCGAAGCGCAGCGGCCGCGAGCCCGGCAGTTCGACGGGACGGCCGAGCCAGGCAAAGCGATGGCGGGCGAATTCGAACATCGCGTCGCGGCCATGCTTCTCATCGATCAGCATGCCATAGCCGTCACGGCCAGCGGCGACCTTGGCCGCAGCCTTGACCGCCAGCACCTTGAAATCGCGGATCCGGGCCGGATCGGCGCCGGTCTTGGCCGCGACGTCCTCCAGCTGGACGCGGTGGTCGCAAGCGAGCGCCATCATCGAGGGGATGTCACGCCGACGGGTTGTCGCCCAATGGATGTGGTTGATCGCCTCGTCCTTGCGCAGGGCCAGATGCTTGCTGCCGTTCTTGAGGAAGAACTGCAGCTCGTCGAAGGTCGGATATTCCGGCGCGCAGAGCAGCCGCGACACGGCAAAGGCGCCGCAGGCATTGGCCCAGGTCGCCGACGTCGCATGGTTTTCGCCACCCAGCCAGCCGCGCAGGAAGCCGGACATGAAGGCATCACCGGCGCCGAGAACATTGTAGATCTCGATCGGAAAACCCTTGCCGACGATACCGTCTTCAAGATCGTCGCTGATCGGCCCGTCATAGACAATGCAGCCCATGGCGCCGCGCTTCAGAACGATGGTGGCGGCCGACAGCGAACGGATGGTCTTCAGCGCGCTCAGGCAATCATCGGCGCCCGAAGCGATCATGATCTCTTCCTCTGTACCGACGATGAGATCGCAATCGGGCAGCACCGTCTTCAGCTGAGACGAGACGCGGTCGGATTTCACGTAGCGTTCAAAGCCTTCGGCATGGCCGGCAAGGCCCCAGAGATTCGGGCGATAGTCGATGTCGAACACCACCTTGCCGCCCTTGGCCTTGATGATGCGGATCGCCTTGCGCTGGGCGGCGTCGCTGTTGGGGCGGGAAAAGTGCGTGCCGGTGACGACGATGGAACGGGACGAGGCGATGAAGGCCTCGTCGATGTCTTCCGGCGCCAGCGCCATGTCGGCACAGTCCGAGCGGTAAAAGATCATCGGCGAAACGCCTTCGCTCTCGACCGAAAGCAGCACCAAAGCCGTCAACCGTTCCTTGTCGGTCTTCAGCCCGTCGACATTGACGCCTTCGCGCCTGAGCTGTTCGCGGATGAAGCGGCCCATCTGCTCGTCGCCAACGCGGGTGAGCAGTGCGGAACGCAGGCCGAGCCTCGCCGTACCCACTGAGATGTTGGCCGGGCAGCCGCCGACCGACTTGGCGAAAGAGCCGATATCCTCCAGCCGCGAGCCGATCTGCTGGCCATAAAGGTCGACGGAAGCGCGACCGATGGTGATGACATCGAGCGGAGCGTATTTCGCGTCCACGGCTTCGCTCATTGGAACCTCCCGTCAGTCATGTTGTCGTTAGAGCGGCTAGCCGTTTCACGGCGAACCACTCTAACTCTTGTTTCACGCAATTCCGGACGCGAAACCGCTCACACTTTCGCTGGAATTGCTTTGCAACCTAGTTGGGGGACACGCGCGAGCGGCAGCGTGACGCCGCCAATATGAAATAATAATTCCAATCCATAGTCAATATGGAATGAGCGTTCCTTCTCGGAAAAGTGCTATGGACGATCGCCGCTGGACGACTTTCGCGCCGGCTCCGTTCACCAGGGGAGCGGACCATCGTCGTTGAAATAGCCGGCGTTCGGACCATCGGCATCCAGGGTCGCTAAGTGTATCACGATCTCGGCCGCCTGCTGCACGGTGCGGTGGCCTTTGAAGCCGTTCAAGTCAGTGGCGGTATAGCCGGGGGCCGCAGCGTTGATTTTTATACCACTCGGCCCGAACTCCCGGGCAAAGGCCACGGTGATGGCGTTCAGCGCCGTCTTGGAGCTGCCGTAGCCCAGCAGGTTGACCGCCTGGTTCGGGGTGCCGGAATCGAGCGAGCGGCCGATTGATCCCGTCGAACTGCTGACCATGACGATGCGCGCGGCCGGCGCGGCCAGCAGCAGCGGCAGAAAGGCCTGGGTGACGCGGATCGGCCCGAAGACATTGACCTCATAGGTTGCCCTGATATCGGCCAGATGCTGCTCGCTCGGCGGCAGCTCATAATTGATGGCGATGCCGGCGTTGTTCACCAGCACATCGAGACCGGGGCTTTCGGCGCCGACGGTTTTGGCCGCGGCCGCCACGCTGTCGTCCTGCGTGACATCTAGCGCAAGCCATTGAACGTCCAGGCCTTCGGCGCGCAATTCTCGTTCTGCCGTCATGCCACGCTCGGCGTCCCTGGCGCCGAGCCACACCTTGAAGCCCATCGTCGCCAGCCGTCTGGCGATTTCGCGGCCGATGCCCTTGTTGGCGCCGGTCACCACGGCGTTTTTCGTCGTCGTCATTTTGATATCTCCATTTCTCCATATCGGGGACACAGAGATGGCGCTTCGCCGGCAATGCCGCGCGCCGGAACCTCTCTTCCTCTTGCCTGATCCTCTCATCCGGCTTGCCCGGTCGGTTCGGATGCGCGATGCTGGCGCCATGAGCGAGGCCTTGCGGGAACTGATCGACATTGCCGGCCGTCACGCAGACGGACGGCGGGTGAGAACGGCAATCCCGCATGTTTCGATCGGCCGCAGCGAGACCACCACGGCACCGGTGGCGGGTGTGTGGGGGTCCGGGATCCTGTTCGTGCTGCAGGGCGCGAAGACGGTGCTGATCGGCGACAGGGCTCTGCGCTACGATCCCGCCAGCTATTTCATCTACACGGTGGAAACGCCCACGATCAGCCAGATCGTCGAAGCGAGCGCCGGGCGTCCGTACCTCGCCATCGGCTTCGCCCTTGATCTGCAGGCTGTCGCCGCCCTGCTTGTCGAGCACGAGCCGGCGCTTGGCGGCGACCGTTTCTCCACCTCGCCCGTCAATGACGATTTGCTCGACGCATTGCGTCGCATCATGCGGCTGCTCGACCGGCCGGCCGAGATACCCGTGCTTTCGGCCGCGCTTGAACGCGAGTTGCTGTTTCGGCTGCTGCAGGGACCGCAGGGGGAAAAGCTTCGCCAGCTGGCGCGCACCGATGGCCATCTGTCCCGCATCGGCCAGGCGATCGCCTGGATCCGGACGCATTGTCATCAACCGATCCGGGTCAGCGACCTCGCCCAAATCGCCCACATGAGCGAAGCTGCCTTTTACCGTCACTTCAAGGCGGCGACGGCGATGAGCCCGATCCAGTATCAGAAACAGATAAGGCTGCTGGAGGCCCGCCATCTGCTGCTTGCCCAGCCAGGCAATGTTGCCAGCGTCGCTTTTGCCGTCGGCTATGAGAGCGCTTCCCAGTTCAGCCGGGAATATGCCCGCCAGTTCGGGTCACCGCCGGCGCGCGACGCGGCGCGGCTTTCGGCTGCAGGCGAGGCCGCCGTCGAAGTGATCTAGGCTTTGCGCTTCTTGCCCGTGCTGCGCCGCTTCTCGCCGACGCCGACGGTCAGCGCCATGGCCAGCGCCATGGTTGCCGACAGCGAGCGGAAGCCGGCGAAATCGGCCTCAGCGACCTCGAACCAGACGCTGGCGAACTGCGCCAGCGGCGAAAACGAAGAGTCGGTGATGGCGACGATCGGCACGCCCTGTTCGGAAATGGTGCGGGCTTCCTCGATCGTGGCCGGTGCGTAGGGCGAGAAGCTGATGGCGATGACGGCGTCCGCCGGGGTGGCGAAGGCGACCATTTCGGCGTTGAGACCGGCGGCCGATTCGATCAGCTGGTTGCGGATCTTCAATTTGCCCAGGGCATAGGCGATGTAGGTCGCCACCGGATAGGAGCGGCGCTTGGCGAGCACATAGATGGTCTCGGCCTTGGCCAGCAGCGAGATCGCGTCTTCGAGATGCGCCTCGTCCAGTGCGCGCGAAATGTCGTTGAGCGAGGTGCTGGCGGCGGCGACGAAGCCGTCGAAAATGGCGCGGTGGCCCGCACCCGCATCGGCCTTGGCGCGCAGCGCCTGCAAGCGTTCGTCATAAGAGGAGTTGCGCTCGCGCAGCCGCTCGCGAAACACCTGCTGCAGGCTGGTGAAGCCGTCAAAGCCAAGCTGCTGGGCAAAGCGGATCAAGGTGGACGGCTGCACGCCGGCCGAAGCAGCGATGCTGGCGGCGGTGCCGAAGGCGATATCGTCGGGATTGTCGAGCGCGTAGGCGGCGATCTGGGCGATGCGCTTGGGCAAGGTTTCGCGGCGATTGAGGATCGTGGCGCGCAGCGTCTCGAAGTCGCGAGGTACCCGTTCGTCCATCGTCGGCCCGTCCAAGCTCATCGGTGAAACGTCCTCTCTGCCCCATCATAGCGAGCCTGCGCAAGAACGCTATAAAAAATGAGGCAGACATTCCATTTCCGAACAAAATGGACTAATTCATCCACCGAGGATCTATCCAGTGGAGAAGAAGATGGTCGGCGTCGGGCTTATCGGCACGGGTTTCATGGGCAAGTGCCACGCCATTGCGTGGAGTGCCGTCGGCGCCGTCTTTCCCGATGTCGCCAAGCCAAGGCTCGTCCATCTCGGCGAGGTCAATGAGGAGCTTGCCAAACGCAAGGCTGGCGAGTTCGGCTTTGCCAAAGCCTCCGGCGACTGGCGCGCCGTGGTCAACGATCCCGAGGTCGACATCGTCTCCTTGACCACGCCGAACCAGTTCCACCCGGAAATGGCCATCGCCATTCTCGAAGCCGGCAAGCATCTGTGGTGCGAAAAGCCGATGGCGCCGAGCTTTGTCGAGGCCGAGGCGATGGCAGCCGCGGCGAAGAAGTCCGGCAAGGTCGCCGCACTCGGCTACAACTACATACAGAGCCCGGCGATCCGCCACATCGGCGCGCTGCTCGACGAAAAAATCATCGGCGAGGTCAACCATCTGCGCATCGAGATGGATGAGGATTTCATGGCCGACCCCGAAGCGCTGTTCTTCTGGAAGCATGAGGCGGCCTCCGGCTATGGCGCGCTCGACGATTTCGCCGTGCACCCGCTGTCGCTGGTCTCAGCGCTGTTCGGCCGCGTGGCAAAAGTCATCTGCGATATGGCCAAGCCCTATGCCGACCGCAAGGTTTCGAGCGGCGGCCGCCGCGCCGTCGAGACCTACGATATCGCCAGTGTGCTGATGCATCTGGAAAACGGCATTGCCGGCACGCTGCTGGTCAACCGTTCCGCCTGGGGCCGCAAGGGCCGCATCGCCATCCAGATTTTCGGCTCCAAGGGATCGATCCTGTTCGACCAAGAGCGGATGAACGAAATCCAGCTCTACGTCACCGCCGACCGCCCGACCGAGCAGGGCTACCGTACCATTCTCGTGGCACCGCACCACAAGCCCTACGACGCCTTTCTGCCGGCACCCGGCCACGGCCTCGGCTTCAACGATCTCAAGATCATCGAATGCCACGAATTGCTGACCAGGCTTGCCGGCAAGCCGGCGCGGGTGATCGAGTTTGCCGAAGGGCTGGAGATCGAGCGCACCGTGCACGCCATGGCGCGCTCGTTCGACGAAAAGCGCTGGGTGGAGGTGCGATAGGCCGACTATCCCTGCCCGGCCTGCTGAACGACCCGGGCCAATCGCCTGACAGCGGATGCTGCGTCCTCGCGGTTAAGGGCGGAGAAGCCTAGAAGAAGGCCGTGGCTGACCTCAGGCGCGATATGCATCGGGGTGATTGGCAGCACGGTGACGCCGGCTCGGCGCGCCGCCTGCGCGATTGAGACATCGTCGAGGCCCGGGGGCAATCGGGCAAGCAGATGGACGCCCTGCATAGGCACCTCGATCGCGATCTCCGGCTGGTCAAAGAACTGTTCGCGCAGCAGCTCGACCAGCATGTCGCGCGAGCCGCGATAGTTTTCCCGCAGCCGCCTGAGGTGGCTGGAAAAATGCCCCTCGCTGAGGAAGTCGGCGACCACCAGCTGGTGAAAGGGTGCGGGGAAGCGGTCGAGCAGCACGCGCATGGCGCGGATGGCCGGTACCAGCTCCGCGGGGACCACGAGGTAGCCCAGCCGCAGGCCGGGCAGCAGCGCCTTGCTGAAGGTGCCGAGATAGATGACCCTGTCATGCTCGTCGACACCTTGCAGCGCCGCCAGCGGGCGATCGTCGTAGCGAAACTCGCTGTCGTAATCGTCCTCGAGTATCCACGCACCCTTCGCCGCTGCCCAATCGATCAGCGCCAGGCGCCGCGCCATCGAAAGCACCGTGCCCGTGGGGTATTGATGGGAGGGTGTCACATAGACGGCGCGAACGTTTTCCGCGCGCTCGGCCAGCAGGTCGACGTTGATGCCGTTCGGGTCAACGGGGATGGGGATCAGTCTGGCACCGCCTGCGGTGAAGGCCAGCCGTGCCGGCGGATAGCCCGGCTCTTCCATCGCAACATTGTCTCCCCTGTCGATCAGGGTACGGATGGCTAGATCGATCGCCTGCTGCGAACCGGAGGTGATGAAGACGCGCTCCGGATCGCAGCGCACGCCGCGGGCCGCTGCGAGATAGGTCACCACTTCGCGGCGCAGCCGCTCTTCACCTTGCGGATCACGGTAATGGTCGCTGAGCGCGTCGAGATGCCGATGGCCCAGGCGCTTGAGAATGGCGCGCGTCCTGTCGTCGGGCGCGGCGCGGCCGGTGGCGAAAGCGACCGGGAGCTGCGGAACGAGCAGCGCGTTGCCGAGGACCGAGCGCGCCGCTGAGGAGATGTCACTTCTTGGAGTTGGACGCGCGGTCCGGCGTGCGCGCTCCGGTCGCCCCGGCACGTCGGCCGAGACAAAGGTGCCGGAGCCGTGCTGGCCGACGACGTAGCTCTCGCTCAGCAGCGTGTCATAGGCTTCGACCACGACACCACGCGAGACGCCCCACAGCCCGGCCGCCGCCCGCGTCGAGGGCAGGCGTGCGCCAGCCGGCATCCGGCCAGAGATAATGGCGTCGCGCAGCGCAAAATAGAGCTGCCGGCCAATCGAGGCCTGCGACGTCCGGTCGACGGCGATGTCGACCAGATGCGTGGCGCCTTCGTGCCGGCGCGATGCCTTCTCTGTCATGCGCCTCCCTCCAAGTGGTCCCCGGAGGCGGCTCCAAGAGGACCTGTAAATCGATCGAAAATTGAGAGATCACTGTACCACATTGCCTGAGACAGGCAGAACGTATTTTCGGAAAGGTGCAGCTCCATGCGCACAGCGCACGCCTATTTGCTCTTCGTCGCCACCCTGTTCACATCGATGGGCTATGGCGCCACATTCCTTCTCACCGAGCATTTTCGCGCGCTTGGCGGCAGTGAGATCGAAACCGGCACGACGCTTGGCGGCGCCATGCTCGGCACGCTGGTCGGCGTTCCCCTGGTCGGCTGGTTTGCCTGGCGCCTCGGCGCCGGTCGCATGGCCGCCCTTGGCGCGGTGCTGGTTGCCTGCGGCTATCTCGGTCTGGCATCGCTGTCGGCGCTGACGCCACTGATCGGCGTCGCCGGCTTCTTCATCGGCCTTGGCTGGGGCATTTTCTACCTGGCCGCGCCGATGGCGCTGTCCATGCGCGTGGCCGATCAGGAGCGTGGCTTCTGGTTTACCCGCTTCGGCGCCTTCCAGATGGGCGGTATAGGGCTGAGCCCGATCGTGGCGAGCGCGTTGATCAACCAGGTCGGGCTCACCACCGCGCAGGCTTTCTTCATCGTCACGGCTATCTGTGTGCTGGCGGCTCTGATGTTGGCTATCTTCGAAGCCAACGCGGTACGGCCGGCTGCGGCGGCGATCAAAGCAGCGGGCAACGCCTGGGTACGGACCCTGCCCGCATTGCTGCACACGCGGGCGATGTATCCGATCCTGATGGTCGGGCTTGGCGCCTGTGTGTTCAGCGGCATGCTGACCTTCCAGACGTCGCTGGTTCGCGGCACGGGGCTGCAGGCCAGCACCTTCTTTGCCGTCTATGCAATCACCGTGGTCGCGTCGCGGTTCTTGCTGGCGCCAATCATTGGCCGTGCCAAGGGCGATCATGTCGCCATCATCCTGCTGGCGATCATGATCGCCGGCGTCGTTGTCGCCTTCGGCCTCGCCTATGGAGTGCTGGTCCAGATCGTCAGCGCGATCCTGCTCGGTGTCGGCTACGGCCTGGTCTACTCGGTCATCCAGACGCAGGTGGTGAACGATGCTCCAGCCGAACACCGCAACGCCGCACTGACATGGTTCGTCGTTGCCTATTTCCTGGGCGTCTTCGGTTTCCCGGTGCTCGGTGGTTGGCTGATCGTCCATGTCGGAACCCAAGGGTTCCTGGTCGCAGTCCTGTTGTTCGCAGTGGCCGAAATCGGACTGGCACTGCTGCGCGGACAGCGTCTTGCCGCGGCAAGCGTCCAGGCGACATGACCGTGGTCTACGGCCAGGGCCGGCTCAACCGGCGACAGCGGCGTTCGCCTCCCAGCCGTCGACCCAGAGCTTGCGCAGGCGATCGCCTTCGCCCTTGAAGCGCAGGCCGGTCGCCCGGCAATCCTCGATGCGGTCGCTGCGGAAATTGCGGATCGCCTCGCGCAACTCGCACCAGGCGACGATGTTGGCGGTCTCGGCGTAGTAGATCAGCGCGATCGGGCGGATCAGCCGCTCGGAAGCGCGGCCCATTTCGTCGCGGTAGGAGAGGTCGAGCTTCTCCTCGTCGCGGATGGCGCGCCGCACCAGCGCCAGATCGATCGTTCCGATCGAGGGTGCGGCGAAACCCCAGACATGCAGCGCGTTGGCGTCGAACGCCTGGCGCAAGGGCGGCGGCACCGCGCCGGCGATCTTGGTGCTGACCCGCTTGGCCGCTTGCTTGAGCTCGCTGTCGCCCGTGCGCTCGAGCAACGCCAGCGACAACACGATCGCCTCCATCTCCTCGATCGAAAACATCAGCGGCGGCAGATCGAAGCCGGGACGCAATATATAGCCGATACCGCGCCCGCCCTCGATCGGCACGCGCATGGCCTGCAGTGCGGCGATGTCGCGATAGATCGAGCGCACCGTCACTTCCAATTGCCCGGCGATCATGGCGGCGGTCACCGGCTGTCGTGCCAGCCGCAGGATCTGGATGATCTCGAACAGGCGCGACGCCTTGCGCATTTCCTCTCCCAATCAAAACGCTACTGACACATCCCCGTCAGTTGGGATGAGCTATTGGACTGCCTATCGGCTTGAAAATCAACAAGTTCCCCAACGGCATCCCAGCAGGAAGCGACAGGCAACTGACATGAGTTACGCAGAAAATCTCTGGCTGTTCTTTATCCTGCTGTTCGGCATCATCATCGTGCCCGGCATGGACATGCTGTTCGTGCTTGCCAATGCGCTGACCGGTGGGCGTGACAGGGGCCTGGCCGCCACCGGCGGCATTATGGTCGGCGGCGTGGTGCATACGCTGAACGGCGCTATCGGCGTCGGCCTGCTGATGCATTTCGTGCCGATCCTGTTCAAGCCGCTGCTGCTGGCCGGCGCCGCCTACATGGCCTTCATCGGCATCACGCTGATGCGCAGCTCCATCACTGTCGGCCATGACGGACCCGCCGGCAGCCGCTCGGCATGGAAGGCATTTCGCCAGGGTTTCGTGACCTGCCTGATCAACCCCAAGGCCTACCTGTTCGTGATTGCAGTCTACCCGCAATTCCTGAAGCCGGATTACGGCGCGATCTGGATGCAGGCGACGATCATGGGGTTGCTGACGGTGCTGACCCAGGCTGCGATCTATGGCGGGCTGGCGATCACGGCCGGCCGCAGCCGGAACCTGCTGGTCGCCAATCCGCGGGCGACCGCTTTTGCAGGGCGGGCAGCCGGGCTGCTGCTGTTTGCGGTTTCGGTGTTTACGGCATGGGAGGGGCTGAGGGCGGGGTAGATGGATTCTTGCGAAGAGGACCCCTACCCTAGCCCTCCCCACAAGGGGGAGGGAACGCTGCCGCACGCCTCCGAACCTAGGTGGTTCGCCTGTGGGTCAGCGCCTACGCTAATCCCCCTCCCCCTTGTGGGGAGGGGTTAGGGGTGGGGGTGCGTGCCGGGCAAACGTCGACAAGAGTCAAGCCGCTCCCTGCCTGTTCTCCATCATGGCGCGGCGAGCCGAGCGGCGCCATTCGACGGCGCCGGCAAGGCCGTGCAGCACGGTCTCGGTGGTTGCCCAGTCGATGCAGCCATCGGTGACGCTCTGGCCGTAGGTAAGCGGCTTGCCGGCCACCACATCCTGCCGGCCGGCGACGAGATTGCTCTCGATCATCACGCCAATGATGCGCTCGTCGCCCGCCGCGACCTGGCCGGCGACGTCGGCGGCTACCTTGGGCTGGTTCTCCGGCTTCTTACCCGAATTGGCGTGGCTGACATCGATCATCAGCCGGGGCGCTACGCCGATGCGGGCGAGTTCGACCGAGGCGGCCTCGACGCTCGCCGCATCGTAGTTCGGCTGAACGCCGCCGCGCAGGATGACATGGCAGTCTTCATTGCCGGTGGTTGCGGCAATGGCGCTGCGGCCGCCCTTGGTCACTGCCATGAAATGATGCGGCTGGGCAGCCGATTTCACCGCCTCGGCGGCGATCCTGAGATTGCCGTCGGTGCCGTTCTTGAAGCCGACCGGGCAGGACAGGCCGGAAGCCAGCTCGCGGTGGATCTGGCTCTCGGTGGTGCGCGCGCCGATGGCGCCCCAGGCGACGAGGTCGGCAATGTATTGCGGGATGGTCATGTCGAGGAACTCGGTGGCTGCCGGCAGGCCGAGATTGTTGACGGCCGACAAGACGTTGCGCGCCATGCGCAAGCCTTTCTCGATGTTGAAACTGCCGTCCAGGTCAGGATCGTTGATCAGGCCCTTCCAGCCGACCGTGGTGCGCGGCTTCTCAAAATAGACGCGCATGACGATCTCGAGCCGGTCGGACAAGGTCTCGCGCAGCGCCGCCAGACGGCTGGCATAATCAACGGCCGCGACCGGATCGTGGATGGAACAAGGGCCAACGATGACAAGCAGTCGATCGTCGGCCCCCGTAAGGATGGAATGGATGGCGTTGCGTGCCGTGGCGACGGTGCGCGTCGCCGTCAGCGTGCGCGGTATCTCGCGCATCACCTCGTCGGGTGTGCTCAATGCCCTGATTTCGGTGACCCGAAGGTCGTCTGTGGTGGTCAACACGGCTTTCTGCTCCTGGTTTTTTAGGAGACCTGCCGGCTGAAACAAAAAAGCCGCCAGGTCTGGCGGCTGTTCGGACTTGTTGCTGCAATCTTCAGATCGAGCGCAATCCTCCCGCCGCCAGCGAGCTCATAAAGTACCAATACGAGGCGGTCAGGTTGATCATGAGGCTCATATAGTCGATGCCGGTGTGTTTGTCACGTCTCCGATGCGGCTACGCATTGTTCCAGTCCGCGATGTGCTCCTGGCCCTGCGGAAACCAGATGCCGCGCCGAAACCAGGTGGCTCCGCTCATATTGGGCACCACATGGTTCTGGTCGAGGTCGTTCATGTCCTTGATGACCACGATGCCGGTGATTTTCTCCGTGGAGCCGAAGGCGAGTTCGAAGAGTTGCAAGGCGTCGGCTTCCGACCGGGCGGTGATGCCGACGCCTAGATGACCGTCTATCGTGATCCAGTATGGGTGCATCGGATTCTCTTTGGCCGCAGTCTGGATGTGACGATCCGCTCGTCGTCACCTGAGCCCAATCCCTTTATGTTGAAACCAAGACGATCAGCCGAAGGCGGCGCGAAGCGAAAGCACCCGTCATGACAGACCCATACCTTCTTATCGCAATCATAGCGTTCGTATTGGCGATGGCCGGGGTTGTCTATGGCTTGAAGTCTCGAAATCTGAGCCTCGGCTGGCGCTTTGTCCTGTTCGGTGCTGTTTTCGTTTTGATCGCCCCCGGCTTCTTTCTTGTCTTCGCTGCGTTCGTCGCATCAGGGGGCTGATGTGGTTGAAGCGGAGGAGGTGCCTGATGACGGCCAAATCGAGATGGGCCGACCTCTCGCGATTTCGTCATCCCAGGGCGAAGCAGGAGCGAAGTTCCGTCGCGAAGACCCTGGCATCCATTCCGTGACATCGGCCAAAGGGTGCAGCGGCGCAGAATTCTGAACCGCAGGAGCGCTCTGAAGTCGCGGCATGGATCCTCGGGTCTGCGCCGCGTCGCTACGCTCCTTGCTCCGCCCGTGGATGACGAAGCGATAGTTTCCGCTAGACTCGCCGGCTCTACTCCGGTGACGACCCCGCAACACTCTGGTCGTAGTCGACCAGCGATCCGGTCATGACGCCGGATTGCGGGCTGACCATGTAGCTGATCAGCCGTGCCAATTGGTCCGGCTTCACCAGCTGGCCCATGGGCTGGCCGGCTTCGGCCTTTTCCAGCCAGTCGTCGGAGGCGCCGTGCCATTTCTTCTGCACGGTGTCCTCGCCTTCGGTGTCCATCCAGCCGGGCAGCACGGCGTTGCAGCGGATGCGGTTGAAGCGATAGGCGTTGGCGACGTTCTTGGTCAGCGTCGCCAGCGCGCCCTTGCTGGAGGAATAGGGCGCCAGAAAGGACTGGCCGCAATGCGCCGACATTGACAACACGTTGACGATCGAGCCGGGTGCCTTCTTATCCAACAGGTGCGCCACGACGCCCTGCATCAGGAAGAACGGGCCGCGCACATTGGTCTGAAAAATCTGGTCGAAGGTCTCTTCGGAGGTTTCGACCAGCGAGCCGCGCGCGGACGTGGCGGCGGCGTTGACCAGCGCGTTGATGGTGCCGAAATGCGAGATGGCGGTGGCCACAGCGCGCTTGCAATCGGCGACTTTCGAAACGTCGGCGCTGATGAAGATGGCGTCGACGCCAGCCTTCTTGAAATGGGCGACGGCCTTGTCACCCTTCTCCTGCGCGCGGCCGATGAGCGCCAGCGCCTTGCAGCCTTCGTCGGCCAGCGCCTCTGCGACGGCAAAGCCGATGCCTTGCGCGCCGCCGGTGACGATGGCGCGCGTGTTCGAATTGCGATCGGCTGATGTGCTCATCGCCCTGCTCCCTGAATTGAGTTCCGGATCTTACTTGTCGAGACGGACGGTCTTGCCGGTCGTTGCGGACTTCAGCGCCGCGTCCGCCAGCTTCAGCGCCACGAGGCCGTCGGCGCCGCTGGGCGATGCCTTCTTGCCCGACGTTGCTGCGGCGATGAAGGCGGCGATCTCGATGGCATAGGCGTCGAGATACCGGGTCATGAAGAAGTCGTGCAGCGGCGGGCGGGTATAGCCCTTCTCATTGGCGACCTCGATCGACACCGGCCGCTGGTTTTCGGCGGCGACCATGCCCTTGGAGCCGTGCACCTCGATGCGCTGGTCGTAGCCATAGGTGGCGCGGCGCGAGTTGGAGATGACGGCCTGCTTGCCGGACGCGGTCTCGAGGATGACGCTGACCGAATCGAAGTCGCCAGCCTCGCCGATCTTCTTGTCGACCAGCACCGAGGCATGGGCGCTGACCGCCACCACCTCTTCGCCGAGCAGGAAGCGGGCCATGTCGAAATCATGGATGGTCATGTCGCGGAAAATGCCGCCCGAGCGCTTGATGTAGTCGACCGGCGGCGCGCCCGGATCGCGCGAGGTGATGGTGACCATCTCGACCGTGCCGATGGCGCCGTCGTCGATCGACTTGCGCACGGCGGCGAAATGCGGATCGAAGCGCCTGTTGAAGCCGACCATCAGCGTCGCCTTGGCCTTGTCGACGACGGCCAGGCATTTTTCCACGCGCTTGACGTTGAGATCGATCGGCTTCTCGCAGAAGATCGCCTTGCCGGCCTTGGCGAAGCGCTCGATCAGATCGGCATGGGTGTCGGTCGGCGTGCAGATGACGACGGCATCGATATCCTTGGACTTTTCAATCGCGTCGATGGTGCGCACTTCCGCGCCATAGGCAGTTGCCAGTTCGGTCGCCGCCTTCTCGAAGGCGTCAGCCACAGCTACCAGCTTTGCGTCAGGGTTGGAGCCAACGGCGCGGGCGTGGACCTTGCCGATGCGGCCGGCACCGAGGAGGGCGAAACGAACAGTCATGGTATTTCCTCTAGGGGGATGGGTTCGGGAGAGTTGTGTCTCCACCTTCCCGTCAGGGAAAGGTGGCAACGTGATTTCTGAGCGCGGCAGATCGTCCCGGAAAACCGGGTGCCCGCCGTGTTCAAGCCGCTAGTTCCGCCTCCCCGGTCTTGGCGCCGGTGATGTAGGAGACGATGTCGTTGCCGTCGGTGTTCTCCTTGCGCAGATTGGCGACGATGCGGCCGCGCCGGAAGACGACGATGCGGTCGCACAGGTCGAACACCTGGCGCATGTTGTGGCTGATCAGGATCAGTGGCTCGCCATTGGCCTTCAGCGTGCGGATGATGTTTTCGACCTGCGCCGTCTCCTGCACGCCGAGCGCTGCCGTCGGCTCATCCATGATGATCAGCTTGGAGGCGAAGGTTGCGGTCCGGGCGATCGCCACGCATTGCCGCTGGCCGCCCGACATATGGCGGATGGTGTTTGACAGATTGGGGATCTTCACCGCCGTGCGCACCAGTGCCGCCTCGGTCGCCTTGCGCATATACTTGCGGTCGAGGATCGAGAATGGGCCGAGGTTGAACAGGACCTTTTCACGGCCGAGGAACAGGTTCGACGGCACGTCGAGATCGTCGGCCAGCGCCAGGTTCTGGAACACGGTTTCRATGCCGGCCGTGCGGGCCTCGATCGGCCCGGCAAAATTCACTTCCTTGCCGTCGAACCAGATCTGGCCGCTGGTGCGCTGCTCGACAGCGGTGATCTGGCGCACGAAGGTCGACTTGCCGGCGCCGTTGTCGCCCATGATGGCGACATGCTCGCCCTTGCGCAGCTCGAAATTCGCGCCTTCCAGCGCATGTACGCCGCCATAGCGCTTGGTGAGGTTTTCGGTCTTCAGGACGATGTCTGACATGGTCAAGCCCTCAATGCCCGCATGCGTTGACGCCATTGGTCGAGAACAACCGCGCCAACGATGATCACGCCCTTCACCATCTCCTGATAGTAGGCGTCGAGGCGCAGGAAGGTGAAGCCGGAAATAATGACGCCGAAGATCAGCGCGCCGATCACCGTGCCGATGATCGAGCCGCGACCGCCTGACAAAGAGACACCGCCGATGACCGCCATGGCGATGGCGTCGAGTTCGTACATCACGCCCATGCCGGACTGTGCGGTCAGGTTCTTGGAGGACAGCACCACGGCGGCAAGCGCGGCCAGAATGCCGGCAATGACATAGACCAGGATCTTGTGATTGGCGATCTTGATGCCGGACATGCGCGCGGCATCCTCATTGGAGCCGATGGCATAACAGTGCTTGCCGTAGCGTGTGTAAGTCATGATCAGCTGGAACAGGATGGCCAGCGACAGGAAGATGATGACCGGCATCAGGCCCTTGCCGATACCCGCGAAACTTTCGGTCGGAAACGAGATCGGCTGGCCCTTGGACCACCATTTGGCGATGCCGCGCGCAGTCACCATCATGCCCAGCGTGGCAATGAAAGGCGGAATGCGCGTGTAGGCAATCAGGCTGCCGTTGATGAGGCCGGCGATCAGGCCGCAAGCGATCGCCACCAGCACCGGTACGAGGACCGGCAGGTCGGTCCAGCCCTGCGCCAGGAACATCGCCTTCGGGTTGGGGTTGCCGTTGACTGTCGCCACCTGGGCAAAACTCATGGCGATCATGGCGGTGGCGCCGACGATCGAGCCCGAGGACAGGTCGATGCCGCCGCAAATGATCACCTGCGTGACGCCGATGGCGATGATGCCGACGATCGACACCTGCAGGATGATGATCTGCAGGCGCGCCTCGTTGAAGATGCCGCCGACATCGGTGCGGGTGTTGAACAGGAAGGAGTCGCCGAGAAAGATGCGGCCGATCAGTTCGAAGACGACGACGAGGATGACCAGCGCCAGGAAGACGTTGAATTCGGCCGGCCATGTCCGCTTCTTCGCGTCATAGCTGACCCCGCCGACGCCATGAGATGTCTGTGACATGTCTGTCCTCCGTGAGGCCGCACCTGCCCTCCCGCCCGTCAGGGCGGTGAGGGAGACAAGAGCGGCGCGGATGTTTATGCGCCGCTCCGTTGGTCGAGCGAAGCGCTTGCCTCAGTTCTTCTTCAGGAACTTGTCGATGTTAGCCGGCGTCACGAGCTGGAAGGGCACATAGACCTTGTGCTCGACCTTCTCGCCCTTGGCGAGCTTCAGTGCCGCATCGAGCGCGCCAGCGCCCTGACCGGCCGCGTCCTGGAACACGGTTGCGTCGAGGTCGCCGGCCTGCATGGCGGCCAGCGCGTCCTGCGTGGCGTCGACGCCGCCGACAACGACCGTCTTCATATCGATGTTGGCAGCCTTCATCGCCTGGATGGCGCCGATGGCGCTTTCGTCGTTGTTGGCGATGACGCCGTCGAACGGCTTGCCGGTCGAGAGCCAGTTGGTCATCAGGTTCTGCGCTTCGTCGCGGTTCCAGTTCGACGTCTGCTTGTCGATGATCTTGATGAAGCTGCACTCCGGCGTGGCGATCACCTCTTCGATGTCCTTGGTGCGCTGCACGGCGGCCTGGTTGGAAAGCTCGCCCATGATGACATAGACATTGGCTTCCTTCTTGCCGGCTTCCGTGAACAGGCGGCAGACTTCCTTGGTCTCGAGCGTGCCGGAATCGGCCTCGTTCGAAGCGACGAAAGCCTGGTTGTCCGGCAGCGTGTCGACATTGACCGGCTCGCGGTTGACATAGACCAGCGGGATCTTGGCGGCGGCGGCGGCATCCGACATCGCCTGCGTGGCCGAGGTGTCGACCGGGTTGACGATGATGGCGTCGACGCCCGAAGCGGCGAAGTTCTTGATCTGGTCGAGCTGCTTGGCGACGTCGTTCTGCGCGTCTTCGACCTGCAGCTCAACGCCGCTCATGCCCTTGGCCTGCTCGATCATGCCGTTGCGCAGCACGGTGAGGAAGTTGTCGTCGAACTTGGCCATCGACACGCCGACCTTGGCGGCAAAAGCGGACGAACTCATCAGCGCCGCAAAAGCGACGCCCAAAATCAGTTTCTTCATTGTGTTTCTCCTCCACATTTGGTGTCCGGCTGCACCGATCTACCCGGAATCCCCGATCGCCCGAGGAATCTCTCCCTGATGTCGTCTCTGTTCCGGACGGCATTTTCCACTGGATGGAACGCCAGGCTCCCTGTTTGAAACAGATGTTCCGGAACGAAAGAACCAAAATACCTAGTTGGTGAAATATTTATTCCATTTTTCGGCGAGACGTCAAGAGACATTCCAAAACCGGATGTAGGATTTTAGGAGGATGGATGATCGAAGCCGAGGCAATAGGGGGATCGGCGCCGAAGCCGTTGGCGGACAGTCGCAACCATCCGCGATGGCGAAGGTCACCCCGGACTTCGTCATCCTAGGGTGGAGCAGTCGCGAAGCGACGTCGCGGAAACCCTGGGATCCATGCCGTGACGGTCGACAAAAGCACGACGGCTCAGAATGAGGCTCGCTCCAGCCTAAGCTGGTTCTGCACCGTTGGCATCGCACAGATGTCACGGAATGGATCCTCGGGTCTGCGCCGCGTCGCTTCGCTCCTTGCTTCGCCCGTGGATGACGAAGGCGAGGATGTCTCCGCCAATCCCCAACGCCGAGACGCCTAAATATTCTCGGGCAGATAAATGTCGAACGGCAAGAACGTCTGGCCCGGCGCGTTGGCGGCGCCCGTCTCGATGGCATGGGCCATCAGGTCGACCAGTTCGCGGCTGAGTGCCGCCAGTGGGGTCGAGATCACCATGGTCAGGATGCCGTCGGCCAGCGCCGCGCGCGACACCGCCGTGATCTCGTTGCAGATGACGGCCGGCATTTCGGCGGGCTTGGCTTGCCTCAGCGCCGCGACTGCGCCTTCCATACCGCCGCCGGCGACATAGCAGCCGACGAGATCCGGGTGGTGGCCGAGAAGATTGGCCAGCGTGTCCCGGGTGATCTCATTGGCTTCCAGATTGACCAGCGTTTCCAGCAAGGTGAATTCCGGCGCCTGTTCGCGGAAGAAGGAGCGAAAGCCGATCTCCCGCAGTTCATGGCCGTGGAAGCGGTGGCTGCCGACGAACAGCGCGACCTTGCCCGGGCGCTTCGCCGCCTTCGAGATCATCCACGCCGCGGAGCGGCCGACCTTGCGGTTGTCGAGGCCGACATAGCCCTCGCGAATGCTGGCGGCGAAGTCGGACAACAGCGAAAACACCGGCAGGCCTTTGGCTTTCATCTCCTCGACAGCGACCGTCACTGTCGGGTGATCGGGTCCGACCAAAGCGACGGCCCGGCATTTGGAGGCCAGCTTGCGTGCCCGCTCGACGATCTCGTCGGGGGCGAGCGAATCGGCAAAGTCGATCATGGCGACGCCACGGAAGCGCGGCGATTTCGACACCGCCAGCTCAAGCTCATGCGCGAAGGCGCTGTAGAAGGTGTAATTGCCCCTGAGCAGCAGGAAGCCGAGCCGATACTCCGGCAGTTCATGGCGAAGCCGCTGCTTGATCAGGCCGGCGGCATGATAGCCGATCTCGGTCGCCGCCTCATAGACGCGGCGCGCCGTTTCCTCGCGCACCGGCAGGCGGCTGTTGAGCACGCGATCCACCGTGGCAACGCTGACGCCGGAAATGCGCGCCAGGTCGGTGATGGTCGGCCGTTTCGCCATGCTTGCCTCGTTGAGCTTGTCGAAGGCTTCTTACATCATTCTGATAGGAAATGATAGAAACTATCTTTGTGACGTTGAGTCTATCATCGCTCGGCGGTATTTTCACACTCGAAGCCAGGCTGGCATTCGCTATAGCGAGCCGCCGTTTGCCGTGGGAGGCAACCATGACCGCAACACCGTCCAGGCGGGACTACAGCCTGATTGGCCGCGACGCCCAGCTCGCCGTCGAGGCCGGGCTTTCGGCGGCCGAGTGGTATCACACCGACGTGTCCCGCAAGCAGATGAAGGAGCTGATGCAGCGCTCCGACGGGCCGGCGATGCGCGACACCGCGATCTGGCTCGCCGCGCTGGTCCTGAGTGCGGCCGGCGGCGCCTGGTTCTGGGGCAGCTGGTGGTGCGTGCCGTTCTTCTTCGTCTATGGCGTGCTTTACGGCTCCTCGACCGATTCACGCTGGCACGAATGCGGCCATGGCACCGCCTTCCGTACGCAGTGGATGAACGACGCGGTCTACCAGCTCGCCTGCTTCATGATCATGCGCAACCCGGTGACCTGGCGCTGGAGCCATACGCGCCACCACACCGACACCATCATCGTCGGCCGCGATCCCGAGATTTCGGTGATGCGGCCGCCGGATCTGCTGCGGACGGCGCTGGCCTTTGTCGGCGTGCTCGACGCATGGCACGCCATGTCCGACATGGTCCGCAACGCCGCCGGCAACATCAGCGCGGCAGAAAAGACCTTTATCCCTGAACAGGAACAGCCCAGGGCGATCCGCATCGCCCGCATCTGGACGGCGATCTATGCCGTGACCTTCGCGCTGGCGCTGTATTTCGGCTCATGGCTGCCGCTGATGCTGGTCGGCCTGCCCCGGCTCTATGGCGCCTGGCATCATGTCATGGTCGGGCTGCTGCAGCATGGCGGGCTTGCCGACAATGTCGTCGACCACCGGCTGAACAGCCGCACCGTCTACATGAACCCGATCAGTCGCTTCATCTACTGGAACATGAACTATCACGTCGAGCATCACATGTTCCCAATGGTGCCCTATCACGCGCTGCCCAAGCTGCATGCGCTGATCAAGCACGACCTGCCGGCGCCGACGCCGTCGATCCTGGCCGGCTATCGCGAAATGATCCCGGCCTTCCTGCGCCAGCTGCGCAATGAGGACTATTTCCTCAAGCGCGAACTGCCGCCGACGGCGCGGCCCTACCGCGAAGAATTCCACAACGACGCCGTCGCAGCCGCGGCGGAATGATCGCGGTGATCCGATTTTTGGGAGAGACGAAATGAGCGAGTGGGTCGAGGCCTGTGCGGCCGGCGATATCGACGAAGAGGATGTGATGCGCTTCGATCATGGCGGCCGCACCTTCGCCATCTATCGCAGCCCGGACGATGATTATTTTGCCACCGACGGGCTGTGCACGCATGAAAAGGTGCATCTGGCCGATGGGCTGGTGATGGACGACATCATCGAGTGCCCCAAGCACAATGGCCGCTTCAACTACAAGACAGGTGCCGCACGCGGCGCGCCGGTCTGCGTCAACCTCGCGACTTATCCGGTCAAGGTCGAGGCCGGCAAAGTGCTGATCCAAATCGGATAGAACGATGCAAGCGGGAATGGTCATCATCGGCGCCGGCGAATGCGGCGGGCGGGCAGCGCTGGCGCTGCGCGAGCTCGGCTATGACGGCCCGGTGACGCTGGTCGGTGACGAACCGCATCTGCCCTATGAGCGGCCGCCTCTGTCGAAAGACGCGATGGTCAGCGATGCACCTGAAATCAAGGCGATCGCCAGCGATGCAATGCTGGCCGAGAAATCGATCCGGCATATCCATTCGGTCCAGGCCGTGGCGATCGACCGCTCGGCGCATACCGTGCGGCTGTCCGACGGTTCGGTGCTGCCCTACGACAAACTGTTGCTGGCGACCGGCTCGACACCGCGCAAGCTGCCGATGCCCGGATTGGGTCCGCGCTGCGTCTATCTCCGCACCTTTGCGGACGCACTCGCCATTCGCGGCCACCTCACCCCCACAAACCGCATCGCCATCATCGGCGGCGGCTTCATCGGGCTGGAACTCGCTGCGGCGGCGCGCAAGCTCGGGGCAGCAGTCACCGTCATCGAGGCGCAGCCGCGCATCCTGATGCGTGGCGTGCCGGCCGACATCGCTGAAGTCATCCATGCGGCGCATGAAAGCGAAGGCGTGAAAGTCCTCACCGGCCAGGGCATCACTTCTATCGCCGATGACGGTGCCGAGGTGCGCATCGCGCTCGCCGGCGGACAAGAGATCGTTGCCGACCTCGCCGTCATCGGCATCGGCGCCGTGCCGGTCACCGGGCTGGCTGGCGAAGCGGGCCTGACCGTCGACAACGGCATCGCCGTCGACGGTGAACTTCGGACCGACGACCCCGACATCTTCGCCGCCGGCGACTGTTGTTCGTTTCCGCTCGCCATCTATGGCGGCCGGCGGGTGCGGCTGGAGGCCTGGCGCAATGCCCAGGAACAGGGCGCGCTGGCAGCGAGGAACATGCTGGGCGCCGGCGAGGCGCATGCGGCGGTGCCGTGGTTCTGGTCGGATCAGTATGGCCTGTCGCTGCAGATCGCCGGGCTTTCCGACGAAGGCAAAAGCACAGTGCGCCGCGATCTCGACGACGGCGCCTTCATCCTGTTCCATCTGGCCGAGGACGGCAGGCTTGTGGCGGCCAGCGGCATCGGTCCGGGCAATGCGGTAGCGCGCGACATCAGGCTGGCTGAGATGCTGATCGCCAAGCGGGCAAAGCCGGCGCCGGAAGCGCTGGGGTCACAGGCGGTGAAGTTGAAGTCGCTGCTGGCGGCGTGAGGATCTGACTTACCCCCCCCCTTGTGGGGAGGGTCGCTGCGAAGCAGCGGGGTGGGGGTGCGGCACCGGACCCCCACCCGGACCTTCGGTCCGACCTCCCCACAAGGGGGAGGTAGGGGCCTGCGCTTGGCCCCTAAAACAACGCCTTCAGCTCATCCAGCTTGTCGTTGACCAGCCAGCCGTAATAATTCTCTTCCGGCAGCTTTTCCGGTTCACCGGCGGCGCGGCGCTTGTCGTTTTCCGCCTTCAGCGCGTAGGCGCGCTGCTCGGGATTGCCGACATTGTAGAGCGTGGCGGTGAGCCCCGGATTGCCCGAAATGTCGAAGCCGGCAATGTTCTTATAGGCGTCGATCGATTTCTTGATCGTCGCCGCGACGTAGGGCAGCGTCAGGTCCGGATCCATGATGGTCTTGTAGACCGAGTTGGGATCGCTGACGTCGAGCTCGGGCAATCCCGAAACCTTGTGCACGAGATCGCTCATCTGCAGCGCGGTCAGCGGGTTGAGCTGGCCGAGGCCAAAAGTCTGGCCGGCATAATAGGGCTGGAAGAAGGTGGCGCCGAAGCGGTCGTTGGGGAAACTCTCGCCGCCGACGCTTTTGCCGCGGAAAGAGCGGTTCCACACCTGCTCACGGCATTCCCACAGATCGTAGCTGTCGGACATTGTGCATTTCTTGAATTCCGGCCGCCGCACGAAATCGGTGATGTCCTCTCCGTCATAGGCGAAGGAGAGCTTGCTGGAGAGGTAGGAAATCGCCTTGACGTAGTAGGTCTGCAGCCGGTCGTAAGCGTCGACATTGTAGGTGTGCTCGCCGACGATGGCGCCGACGATATGGATCGGATCAATGCCATAGGCGGCTGCAGCCTTCCTGATCTTGCCGCGCAGGTCGGCGTCACTCTGCAGCAGCGCATAAACCTTGCGGTATTTGGCCTGGAAGGTGGTGTTGGTGGCCTGGGTTCGGCGGCTGGAGGCGCCGGGAATGTCGGGTTGCACCGCATTGCGGTTGCCTGCCGGCACCAATGTCGCCGCATCAGCGGCGACCAGCGTCGCCGCCAGCGTCAAGCTGAGAATGATCAGGATCAGTTTTTTCATGCGCCGCCGCCCAAGCAATTCCAGGAAAAGTGTAAAACGGTTTTCCGTCCGGAATTGCGTCAAACAAAGAGATCAAGAATTGCCGCGCAAACTAGGGAGTGCTCCCGGTTGAGTCGAGAGCGCCCCTGCACCCGGCAAGACGAAAGGTCGCCCGATGATACCATCCGGCCACACATAGATGCTGTTAGCCGGACTTGTGTTGCCTGAACCGGCGCCGTATGACCCGGCGCCCCCGTTTAAAGGATGAATCGCGACAAATCTGTGTTTCGCGAGAGGTCGCCGACATGCTTTTCCACATAGGCGGCGTCGATGGTGACGCTGGTGCCGTTGCGGTCCGGGGCGTCATACGAGATCTCGTCCAGCACGCGCTCCATCACCGTCTGCAGGCGCCGGGCGCCGATGTTTTCGACGCTGGCGTTGAGGTCGACAGCGATGCCGGCCAACGAATCGATGGCGTCATCGGTGAAAGTCAGGTCGACGCCTTCGGTCTTCATCAGCGCGATATACTGCTTGATCAGGCTGGCCTCGGTCTCGGTGAGGATGCGGACGAAATCGTCCTTTTCCAGCGCACGAAGCTCAACGCGGATCGGCAGGCGGCCCTGCAATTCCGGCAACAGGTCGGACGGCTTCGAGACATGGAAGGCGCCCGAGGCGATGAACAATATGTGGTCGGTCTTCAACGGCCCGTATTTGGTCGCCACCGTGGTGCCCTCGATCAGCGGCAGCAGGTCGCGCTGCACGCCTTCGCGCGAGACGCCGGCGCCCATGCCGCCTTCACGCGAGGCGATCTTGTCGATCTCGTCGAGGAAGACGATGCCGTCATTTTCCGTCGCATCGAGCGCGCGGCGCACCACTTCGTCCTGGTCGAGCAGCTTGTCGGACTCGTCATTGACCAGCAGCGCGTAGGATTCTTTCACCGTCGTCTTGCGCGCCTTGGTCTTCTTGCCGCCCATCGCCTTCGACAGCATGTCGTTGATGTTGAGCACGCCGATATTGGCGCCGGGCATGCCGGGAATCTCGAAGCCGGGCATGCCGCCAGTGCCGGTGTCGGCAACTTCGATCTCGATCTCCTTGTCGTCGAGCTCGCCGTCGCGCAGCTTCTTGCGGAAGCTATCGCGGGTCGCCGGGCTCGCCGTCTTGCCGACCAAGGCCTCCAGCACGCGTTCCTCGGCATTGAGGTGGGCGCGCGCCTTGACGTCCTCGCGCATCTTTTCGCGCACCAGGCCGATGGCGATCTCGACGAGGTCGCGGATGATCTGCTCGACATCGCGGCCGACATAGCCGACTTCGGTGAACTTGGTCGCCTCGACCTTGACGAAAGGTGCACCCGCCAGCCGCGCCAGGCGGCGCGAGATCTCGGTCTTGCCGACGCCGGTCGGGCCGATCATCAGGATGTTCTTCGGCATCACCTCTTCGCGCATCTGGCCTTCCAGCTGCTGGCGGCGCCAGCGGTTGCGCAAGGCGATGGCCACGGCGCGCTTGGCGTCTTTCTGGCCGATGATGAAGCGGTCGAGTTCCGAAACGATTTCGCGGGGGGAGAAGGTGGTCATATCACTAAATTCCACTTTGCCACTGCTTGATGGACTCGAACGGATGCAGCAGCATGATCACGTTGAGCGTCAGATTGTCCCGGATGAGGTAGCCGACACCCAGTTCGAAGATGAGGGCGAGGCCGACGATCACAGATATAGGTAGCTTTCTGGCCATCACAAATCCCAGCACCATGGCCAGTGTGTCGGACACCGAGTTGATGATCGAATCGCCATAGTAATCCAGCGAAATGGTGCCGGCGCGGTAGCGGTCGATGATGAACGGGCTGTTTTCCAGGAGCTCCCAGCCGCCCTCGATGACGACGGCAAAAGCCAGGCGCAGGCCGATCGGCGAGCGCGGGAACAGGAACCAGGCCAAGGCGTAGAACAGGAAGCCGTGGATGATGTGGGAGAAGGTGTACCAGTCGGAAATATGCTGGGAATTCTCCGAACTCATCACCACGCCTTGCCAGAGTTTGACGTAGCCGCAGGTGCAGATCGGCGTTCGGCCCATTCCGTAAAGCGCGCCGGCCTGGAAGATGAGCAGAGCGAGCACGAGCAGAAGCCCCATGCGCCAGCTGTCTTCATAGGCCGAGTAATTTTTGTCCCCGCCCGGTGTCGTCATCAACTCATTCCCCCTCTTGCGCGTCGCCTTCGGCATCGACGGCCATCAGCACGACGTCGCCATATCTAGAGTGCCTGCGATCAATGGCGCGGAATCCGGCCTTTTCATAGGCCCGGATGGCGCGGCCATTGCCGGGATGCGGATCGATGATGACGCGCGGCGCGCCTTCCTCGAACAGCTGTTCGACGAATTGCCTGGTGATAGCCGAGCCATGACCTTTGCCGACAAGGCCCGGCACGCCGATCGACAGGTCGATACCAAGCGTGCCGAAAGGCTGGTCGGCATAGGGATGGCCATCCTCCAGATGCGGATCGTAGCTCTGCAGATAGGCGATCGGCCTGCCGTCGAGCTCGACGATCAGCGGCTCGACCGAAATCGAGTCGATATGTTCGCGAATGCCGGCGATTTCCGCCTCCGGATCGTCCCACCATTCAGCCACGTGCGGCTCGGCCAGCCAGCCGGCGATCATCGGCAGGTCTCTTTCCGTCACCGGCCGAAAATCGTAGATCACGCCTGGTTCAGGCGGCATCGAGCGTTTCGATGACGAAATTGTTGTTGGTGTAGACGCAGATGTCGGAGGCGATCTGCATCGCCTTGCGGGCGATCTCCTCGGCGTCCTTGTCGGTGTCCATCAGCGCACGTGCTGCGGCCAGCGCGTAATTGCCGCCGGAGCCGATGGCCATGACGCCGAATTCGGGCTCGAGCACGTCGCCGGTTCCGGTCAGCGCCAGCGAGACCGACTTGTCGGCCACCAGCATCATCGCTTCCAGCCGGCGCAGATAGCGGTCGGTGCGCCAGTCCTTGGCGAGCTCGACGCAGGCGCGCGTCAGCTGGTCTGGATATTGTTCGAGCTTGGCTTCGAGCCGCTCCAGCAGGGTGAACGCATCCGCCGTGGCGCCGGCGAAACCGGCAATGACATTGCCGCCCTTGCCGATGCGGCGCACCTTCTTGGCGTTGCCCTTCATGATGGTCTGGCCAAGGCTGACCTGGCCATCGCCGGCGATCACCACCTTGTTGCCCTTGCGCACCGTCACGATGGTCGTGGCGTGCATGGTCAGTTCATTCGACATTTTGCGGCTCCGATTCGCGCGATCCCGATAAGGCGATTGGCGCGGTACGAGTGATTTCGATCGGCCATATGTATGCATGGGGCTGGTGATTGCAAACCGGCTCCGATAGCGGCCCGCATCGCAACTGGCAATCGCCGGATCATGCTGCTAGAAGGCATTCGTTTTCAAGCAAATGAGCGCTTGGAGGCATTGTCTTTCCGTTTTGCCCCGAGTCGTTTGCCCAAAGAGTCGTTTGCCCAAAGACAAGGACAAGGCCATGGCGTCCCGATCCGCCGAAGTCAGCCGCAAGACCAAGGAAACCGAGATCGCGGTCTCGGTCCATGTCGACGGCACCGGTATCTCCGACATGTCGACCGGCGTTGGTTTCTTCGACCACATGCTCGACCAGCTGTCGCGTCATTCGCTGATCGACATCACGGTCAGAGCCAAGGGCGACCTGCACATTGACGACCACCACACGGTCGAGGACACCGGCATTGCGATCGGCCAGGCGCTGGCCAAGGCGCTGGGCGAACGGCGCGGCATCATGCGTTATGCCTCGATCGATCTCGCCATGGACGAGACGCTGACGCGCGCGGCGATCGATGTCTCCGGCCGGCCGTTCCTGGTCTGGAACGTCGCCTTCTCGTCGCCCAAGATCGGCACGTTCGACACCGAACTGGTGCGTGAATTCTTCCAGGCCCTGGCGCAGAATGCCGGCATCACGCTGCATGTCACCAATCATTATGGCGCCAACAACCACCATATCGCCGAGACCTGCTTCAAGGCGGTGGCGCGTGCGCTGCGTTTTGCTCTGGAGCGCGACCCGCGCCAGCCGGACGCGGTTCCCTCCACCAAGGGATCTCTGAAAGGGTAGGCTGATGGCCATCTATGTCGTGATGGAACCGCCAGGCCGCACCGAGGCGGCCGACGCCACCGCCTTTGTCCGCGACGGCTTTTCCTGGCTGGCTTTCCTTCTGGCGCCACTGTGGCTCGCCTGGCACAAACTCTGGGTCGAGGCGGCGCTAGCCTTTGTCGCCATGGGCCTCATTTCGGTGCTCGGCCAAAGGCTGGGGCTCGACTGGGCGGGTTCGGCGCTGTCGCTGCTGGTCTCGCTCTATGTCGGGCTGGAAGGCCAAGGGCTGCGGATCGCGGCACTTCGTCGCCGCGGTTGGCAGGAATGGGGTGTGATCCAGGCCGACAATTTGGACGATGCCGATATCCGTCAGACGCTGGACGCCGAGACGCTGGCGGACGAGCCGGCGCCGCTGCCGCGCATCGTGCCGGACGCCAGCCTTGCCCGGCCGGCCCAGACCGGCCTGACGCTGGGGCTGACCCATACGCCGGGAAAAGGCTGACATGCGGGTTGCAATCATCGATTACGGCTCGGGCAATTTGCGCTCGGCCACCAAGGCCTTCGAGCGCGCCGCGCATGAAGCCGGCATTGCCGCTGCTATCGAGCTCACCGCCGACGCCGAACGCGTTCGCAGCGCCGACCGCATCGTCTTGCCCGGCGTCGGCGCCTATGCCGATTGCGCGGCGGGCCTGCGCTCTGTCGCCGGCATGTGGGAAGCGGTGGAGGAGGTCGCCATCACCAAGGCGCGGCCGTTCCTCGGCATCTGCGTCGGCATGCAGCTGATGTCTGAGCGCGGCCTGGAAAAGACCGTGACCAAGGGGTTCGGCTGGATTGCCGGCGACGTCAAGGAGATCACGCCCGCCGATCCGGCGCTGAAGATCCCGCAAATCGGCTGGAACACGATCGATCTCAACCGCAAGCATCCGCTGTTTTCCGGCATCGCGACCGGCGCCAAGGGCCTGCATGCCTATTTCGTCCATTCCTATCATCTGGATGCGCAGAAGGCCGACGAGGTGCTGGCCGTCGCCGACTATGGCGGCCCGGTGACCGCCGCTGTCGCGCGCGGCAATCTCGCCGGCACGCAGTTCCATCCCGAGAAAAGCCAGGCGCTCGGCCTGGCGTTGATCACCAATTTCCTGCGCTGGAGACCCTGATGAGCAAGAAGGGCTATTGGATCGCGCTGATCGATGTCCGCGACCCCGATATCTACAAGCAGTACATCGAAGCCAACGCCAAGGCCTTCGCCAAATATGGCGCGACGTTCATCGTGCGGGCTGGGCGCCATGAAAATCCGGAAAAGCCGACGGGCAATCGGCATGTCGTGGTCGAGTTCGAGTCCTACGATGTGGCCGTCGCCTGCTATCACTCGCCGGAGTACCAGGAGGCGTCGAAATACCGGCTTGCCGCCTCGACCGGCCATTTCGTCATCGTCGAGGGCGCCTGACCGTGATCCTGTTTCCTGCCATCGACCTCAAGGACGGCAAATGCGTGCGGCTGAAGCACGGCGATATGGCGACCGCAACCATCTACAATGACGACCCGGCGGCGCAGGCCAAGGCCTTCGAGGACCAGGGTTTCGAGTGGCTGCACGTCGTCGACCTCAACGGCGCCTTCAAAGGCCAGAGCGTCAACAGCGCGGCTGTCGGCGCCATCCTCAAGGCAACGAAAAACCCGGTGCAGCTTGGCGGCGGCATCCGCACGCTGGCGCAGATCGAGGACTGGCTCGATCGCGGGCTGGCGCGCGTCATCCTCGGCACCGTGGCGGTGCGCGACCCCGACCTGGTGAAACAGGCCTGCAAGGCATTTCCCGGCAAGATCGCCGTCGGCATCGACGCCAAGGGCGGCAAGGTGGCGGTCGAGGGCTGGGCAGAGGCCTCCAGCCTCGGCGTCATCGAACTGGCGCAGAAATTCGAAGGCGCCGGCGTGGCCGCCATCATCTACACCGACATCGACCGCGACGGCGTTCTGACCGGCATCAACTGGGATGCAACCATCGATCTCGCCGACGCGGTGTCGATCCCGGTCATCGCCTCGGGCGGGCTGGCGTCGATCGCCGACATCGTGCGCATGACCATGCCTGACGCCAAAAAGCTCGAAGGCGCGATCTCCGGCCGCGCCCTCTATGACGGGCGTATCGACCCGGCCGAGGCGCTGGCGGTGCTGCAGGGCAAGGCAATGGAGACCGATAAGTGAAAGTCTCCATCATCCTCGCCTCCTATGACAGCGGCCACTATCACGGCGGCATGGGCCAGGGACCGGACGCAATCGTCGCCGGCGGGCTTGTCGATGCACTGACGCTGGCCGGGCATGACGTCGCCGTTACCGATATCGGCAGGGTTGGCGACGAGCAGGAGCGCGAGATCGCGACCGGTTTTGCTGTGTGCAACGCCGTCTCCGGCGAAGTCCGCATCGCCATCGACCGCAGCCGCTTTCCGATCGTTCTGGCCGGCAATTGCCTGACATCGGCCGGCGCGGTCGCCGGCGAAGATGCCGATGCGATCATCTGGGCCGACCAGCATGGCGATCTCAACACGCCGGAAACCTCCGTCTACGGTTTTCTCGACGGCATGGCGCTGGCCACGGTCCTCGGCCTCTGCTGGAAGCCGATGGCCTCTTCCATCCCCGGCTTCAAACCGATCGACCCTTCCCGCTGCGTGCTGCTCAATGCGCGCGACCTCGACCCCGCCGAACAGGAGCTGTTGAAGACGCTGCCGGTCATCCGCGCCGAATGCCCCGACTGGGCCACGGCCTGCGGCCGGCTGAAGGCGCCGGACGCAAAGCGGGTGCATCTGCATCTCGACCTCGACGTACACGATCCCGATGCGCTGCAGGCCAACCGCTACACCACGCCGGGCGGCCCGGGGCCGAAACAGCTGCGCCAGGCGGTGTGCGGCATGGCCGGTCTGCTGCCGATTTCCGGCATCACCATCTCGGCCTACGATCCGGCCTTCGACGCGAAGGCCGAGGTTCCGCCGCTGGTCGGCGAACTGCTCACCGAATTGCTGGCGACGATGGAGAAGGATTGATGCTGAAAGCCCGCGTCATCCCTTGCCTCGACGTCAAGAACGGCCGCGTCGTCAAGGGCGTCAATTTCGTCGATCTGGTCGATGCCGGCGATCCGGTCGAGGCGGCCAAGGCCTATGATGCGGCCGGCGCCGACGAGCTCTGCTTTCTCGACATCACCGCGTCGTCCGACAACCGGGAAACCATCTTTGATGTCATCGCCCGCACCGCCGAACAATGCTTCATGCCGCTGACCGTCGGCGGTGGCGTGCGCCAGGTCGCCGACATCCGCAAACTGTTGCTGGCAGGCGCCGACAAGGTGTCGATCAACACGGCGGCGGTGAAGAACCCGGATTTCGTCGCCGAGGCAGCCGACAAGTTCGGCAACCAATGCATTGTCGTCGCCATCGACGCCAAGAAGGTCTCTGCTGCCAATGAAGCCGACCGCTGGGAGATCTTCACCCATGGCGGCCGCGAAAAGACCGGCATCGACGCGGTCGAGTTTGCCCGAAAAATGGTCGACCGTGGCGCCGGCGAGATCCTGTTGACCTCGATGGACCGTGACGGCACCAAGGCCGGCTACGACATTGCGCTGACCCGCGCGATTGCGGATGCGGTGCGCGCGCCGGTGATCGCGTCGGGCGGCGTCGGCACGCTCGATCATCTGGTCGAGGGTATCCGCGACGGCCATGCCGGTGCGGTGCTGGCGGCCTCGATCTTCCATTTCGGCACCTACACGATTGCGCAGGCAAAGGCGCATATGGCCAAGGCCGGGCTGCCGATGCGGCTGGACTCATCCGTCGATCGGCCCTAGAGCGTTTCCGGCTAAGAAAGGCTTGCTACCGCGCCATGGCTGAATTCTCGCTCTCCGAGCTGGAGACAATCATCGCCGAACGTGCCCAGTCCGGCGATCCGGACTCGTGGACGGCAAAACTGTTCGCCAAGGGCATGGACAAGGCGTCGCAGAAGCTCGGCGAAGAGGCGGTCGAGACCGTCATTGCCGCCGTCAAAGGCGACAAGAAAGCCCTCGTTTCCGAAAGTGCCGATCTTATATATCATTGGCTTGTGGTTCTCGGCATCGCCGGGGTGCCGCTGGACGACGTACTGAGGGAGCTCGAGGGCCGCACAGGCCGTTCGGGCGTCGCCGAAAAGGCTTCGCGGTCGAAGGGTTGACCGTCAGGAGGGCAGGAAACTCGATGGACCAGCTCGCTCCGACCGAGAAATATTCCCCCTATCGTTTCTTCTCGGCCGAGCAATGGTCGAACTTCCGTGCCGACACGCCGATGACGCTGAGCGAAGACGAGATCAACCGTCTGCGCTCGCTCAACGATCCGGTAGACCTCGAAGAGGTCAAGCGCATCTATCTGTCGCTGTCGCGCCTGCTGTCAGCGCATGTCGAGGCCAGCCAGCTGCTGTTTCGGCAGCGCCAAGCCTTCTTCAATGCATTGGATGTGGTCAAGACACCTTTCATCATCGGCATTGCCGGTTCGGTCGCGGTCGGCAAGTCGACCACGGCGCGCGTGCTGAAGGAGCTGTTGGCGCGCTGGCCGTCGAGCCCGAAGGTCGACCTCATCACCACTGACGGTTTCCTGCTCCCCAATAAGGTGTTGCGGCGCGACAATCTGATGGAGCGCAAGGGTTTTCCTGACAGCTATGATGTCGGCGCGCTGCTCAGGTTTCTCTCAGGCATCAAGTCGGCGCAGCGCAATGTCCGCGCGCCGGTCTATTCGCATTTGACCTATGACGTCATTCCGGGCGAGTTCGTCACCATCGACCGGCCGGACATATTGATCTTCGAAGGCATCAATGTGCTGCAGCCGGGAAAACTGCCCAAGGACGGCAAGATCGTGCCCTTCCTGTCCGATTTCTTCGATTTCGCCATCTATATCGATGCCGACGAGAAGCTGATCCATCAATGGTACATCGCCCGCTTCATGCGGCTGCGCGAGACCGCCTTCCGCAATCCGGACTCCTTTTTCCATCGCTATTCGCAGCTTTCCGAAGACGCCGCGCGCGCCATTGCGGAGGGTCTGTGGGCCAACATCAATCTGAAGAATCTGCGCGAGAACATCGTGCCGACCCGGGCGCGCGCCGACCTCATCCTGCGCAAGGGCGCCAATCACCTGGTCGAGGAAGTGGCGCTCAGAAAACTGTGACGACTGGGTTAACGGCACCTTAGGCAATCCCGGCTAGTTTTTGCTGCAATTCCAGCGGGTCGGGAGCAAGCGGTGGTCAATGCGAGCGATGCCGTGGGCCGCAACGCCCCGGTCTATTCTCTGGTCATTCCGATCTTCAACGAGGAAGCGGTGCTGCCGCTGCTGGTGCGGCGCATCGGCATGCTGCTGGACAAGCTGGACGGTCGTGCCGAGGCAATTTTCGTCGACGACGGCAGCCGCGACACCAGCGTCATTTTCCTGCGCGGCATGGTGGCCGAGGATGACCGCTTCAAGCTGATCGAGCTGTCGCGCAATTTCGGCCACCAGATCGCCATTACAGCCGGCATGGATGCGGCCGCCGGCGAGGCCGTCATCGTCATGGATGCCGACCTGCAGGATCCGCCGGAGGTGGTGCTCGATCTCGTCGCCAAGTGGAAGGAAGGCTACGAGATCGTCTATGCGCGGCGCATCCGGCGTGAGGGCGAAACCTGGTTCAAGCGGGTCAGCGCCAGTATCTTCTACCGGCTGATCGAGAAGATGACCTCCGTCGACATTCCGCGCGACGTCGGCGATTTCCGGCTGATCGGACGCAAGGCGCTGGAAACCTTCAAACGCATGCCCGAGCGTGACCGCTTCGTGCGCGGCATGTTCGGCTGGATGGGTTTCAAGCAGACCGCCGTGCCGTTCGAGAGGCCTATGCGGGCGGCAGGCGAAACCAAATATCCATTCTGGAAGATGGTGCGGCTGGCCGTGCACGGCATCGTGAGCTTTTCCGACAAGCCGCTGCGGCTGGCGCTGTGGGCGGGCCTGGCCATTTCCGGCCTCGCCGCCCTGCTCGGCCTCTACGCGGTGTTTTCCTGGCTGTTTGTCAGCGGCGTCGTCCATGGCTGGACATCGACGGTGGTGATCATTTCCTTCCTGTCGGGCATCAATCTGCTGATGACCGGCGTCATCGGCCTTTATGTTGGCGGCATTCATGCCGAGGTAAAACGGCGGCCGCTTTACGTCGTCGACCGGCTGACCGGCTTCGAGGAAGCGGTCGCCGCGATGAGCAATTCCCAGGCGCCGAAAAAGACGCCGCCCGGGACGCGCGAACGCCGGTTCGGCTGACTGTGCGCCAGGCGGTCAACGATCCTTTGCCCGGCGTCTGGTCATGGGCCATGGGCCGTTCGGAGCCGGCGCGAATCCTGCGGTTTGCTGCGATCGGCGGCGTATCGACCCTGATCTACGCCGTGCTGACCCTGGCGCTTTCGGCCCGGCAAGGCTTTGGCATGCCGGCGACAATAGCCTCGATCGCCGGCTACGGCGCCGGCGCGGTGTTCTCCTATTGCGGGCATCGCTTCGTAACGTTCATGTCGGACGGCGCGGTTGGCTTCGAGATCGTGCGCTTCGCCTGTGCCACGGCGATCGGATTTCTGCTCTCGGTCGGGCTGGCCGTGATCCTTACGGACGTAGCCGGACTGCCGCCATGGGTGCCAGTGGCAATCGCTTCGGTCCTGGTTCCGGTCCTGAACTTCATCATCCTGCGCAAATTCGTCTTCGTGGCGGCCCGATGAGTACGGAGACCCGCGCTTCGCCCATTGAGAGGTCCGCCATGACTTCGGCCCAGGGCAGCGCGCGAGCGCTGCCACGGACCCTGGTCTTGTGCCTGCTGGTGCTGGCGGCGGCCGTGCCCTGGCAGATGCGTTGGGGTGTCATACCCGACACCAGCTGGGCAATCACCATGTCTGAGAAGGTGCTTGCCGGCTCGCGGCTCTATGTCGATCTCTTCGAGGTCAATCCGCCGTTCACGCCATGGCTGTTCATGCCGGCCGTGGCCCTGGCGCATGCGCTCGGCATTTCGCCGGAAGCCGTCATTCACCTCTATGCCTATGCGATCTGCCTTCTGGGTCTTGGCTTTGCCGCGCGCATCGCCAGCTTGGCCGGCTTTGCCGAGAACCGCATCCTGTTCTCGATGTTGCCGCTGTTCCTGGCACTGCTGATCATTCTTCCCGGCAATGCTTTCAGCGAGCGGGAGCATCTGGGCGTCGCCCTGTTTCTGCCGTTGCTGGTGTTGATGGCCTGGCGCGCCGCGCCGGCGGAAGGGCGCGGGCCGAGCTTGCCGATAGCGGTACTGGCCGGCCTTTGCGGCAGCGTGCTGGTGCTGGTGAAACCCTATTATGCGCTGATGGTGCTGGTTCCGGCGCTTTACGTGGCCTGGCGGCGGCGGTCGATCTGGTCGCTCTTCTGCATCGAATACTGGGTCATCGGCTTGGTCTGCGTCGCCTATCTCGTCGCCRTGCTGTACGTCTATCCAGAGTTCCTCAACACCATCTACCCGGTGCTGGCCGACACCTATATGCGGCTGCGGGTCGTGCAAGCGCTGTTGCTCCAATACGCGCCGGCCTATCTCGTCGCTCTCTACATACTGCGTCTGCTTCGGCCGGGCCTCGCCTTGTCGCCGCTGATCATGGTGTTCGTCCTGGCGTCACTGGCGGCCACCATGCCACTCGTCTATCAGGCCAAGGGCTGGCCCTATCATGCATTCCCGGCGATCAGCCTCATGGCCGGAGCGTTGCTGCTCAGAGCCGTCCAGATCGACCCCGCGCGGCAATCGCCATCGGGCACCGGCATGGGGTCGGCGCGCGTGCTTTTGCTTGCCATCACCATACTGGCCAATGCCGTTCCCTTCTGGCCCAGTCAGAAACCTGGTGCCGATTTCGTCGCCACGATAAAGGCCGCGGTGGATCATCCGACGGTCGCGCTCATAGGCTCGGACATTGCCGCGGGCCATCCGCTGACGCGAATGGTCGGCGGCAGCTGGATCTCGATCTACTGCAGCGATTGGCTTGGCGGATTCGCCAACCATTTCGCGCAGGTCGAGGCGCAAAGCGGCAACCAGGCGGCGGCCGAACACTACAGGCAGATCACCGATCACTACATCGATGACAAGCTTGCCCAACTCGAAACCACGCGGCCATCGCTGGTGATTGTGCAGAAAGCGGACACCTTGTGGTTGACCGAGCTGTCCGGCCGGCAGGATTTCGTCCGCTTCATGCAAGGCTACCGGCAGATCGCCGAGGATGACACGTTGAGGGTCCTTGTCCGCAACGATGCTAGAGCGGCGAACCGCTCTAGCTCTTTCTTTTGACGCAGTTCCGGACGGAAAACCGCTCACACTTTTCCTGGAATTGCTCTAGTCCGCCTTCGTCACCCGCCGCAGCGTCAGATTGATGCGGCCGCCATTCTTCAGCAGCGCCGAGGTTGACGGATAGATACGGTCGACGCCGTGGAAGCAGAGCCGGCCTTCGCCGCCGAGCACGACGACATCGCCGCTTTTCAGCCTGAACGATTTGGTGCCGCCGTCACGTGTCGTCTGGCCGACCCGGAACAGGCAGTCGTCGCCAAGCGAGACCGACACCACGGGCGCCGAGAAATCGGCCTCGTCGCGGTCCTGATGCAGGCCCATTTTGGCGTCCTGCGTGTAGAAATTGACAAGGCAAGCCTCCGGTGGGCGGGGATAGGCGGCGACCTCCTGCCACAATTGCATCAGCGCGTCCGGGATCGGCGGCCATGGCGCTCCGGTCAGCGGATGCATCGGCTGGTAGCGATATCCCAGTTCCTTGTCGGTGACCCAGCCCAGCGAGCCGCAATTGGTCATGCGCACGCTCATCTCCTTGCCGGTGCGCGGCATGGCCGGCACGAACAGCGGCGCCTGCTGCACAACGTCCCTGACCGCGTCGACCAGCGCTTCCTGCGCCGCGCGAGGCAGATAACCAGGCATATGGCGGACGCCTTTGGGCAGAACGAGCATGAGTGGACCCAGGTTGATCCGGGCAACAATGCCACCGCCAACCGAAAACGGCGACCCGAAAGCCGCCAACACCCTTCAACCTAGATCATGATGAGATTTGGTTGAAATCTCACCATGATATAACCCTTTGTTGAAGCATGATCTTTTCCAAAAACCGGTACCCACTTTTTGGGATCATGCTCTAGTCGTTATCCACCCGGCCGCGCAGCTTCTTGATCGTGCCGCGCCCGGCCTTGCTCTTCAGACGCCGCTCCACCGCGCCCTTCGACGGCCTGGTCTTCTTGCGCGGCGGCGGCGGCGGTTCGGCGGCCTTGGCGACCAGCGCCGTCAGCCTTGCCCTTGCATCGGCCCGGTTCTGCTCCTGGGTGCGGAAGCGCCCGGCCTCGATGACGATGACGCCGTCCTTGGTGGCGCGCTGGCCGGCCMGCTTGATCGTGCGTGCGCGCACGCGTTCCGACAGGCCGGTGGCGTTGGCCGCGTCGAAACGCAGTTGCACGGCGGTCGCCACCTTGTTGACGTTCTGGCCGCCGGGGCCGGACGAGCGGATGAAATCCTCGTGCAGGTCGCCCTGGTGGATCACGGCTTCGTCGGCAATGATGATGTCGTCGATCGGCATGCCGCAGTCATGGCGCGACGGACCGAAAAAGAAAAGGCCCGATCGGAACCGGGCCTTTTGAGGATGGGCTGAGCCGATGGCGCGATCTACTCGGCCGCTTCCTGCAGGCGCGGCGCGGCGCCGAGCACGACGGCATCGACATGGCTTTCGAATTTCTCGAAGTTGACGGCGAACATGCCGACCAGCCGCGCTGCCTGGCGGTCATAGGCAGCCTTGTCGGCCCAGGTCGAGCGCGGATCGAGAATGGCGCTGTCGACGCCCGGCACTTCCACCGGCACCTCGAAGCCGAAATTGGCATCGGTGCGGAAGCCGGCCGCCTTCAGCGAACCGTCGAGCGCTGCCGCCAGCAGAGCGCGTGTCGCCTTGATCGGCATGCGCTTGCCGGTGCCGTAGGCGCCGCCGGTCCAGCCAGTGTTGACCAGCCAGCAATCGGCACCGTGGCGGGCGATGAGCTCGCGCAGCAGATTGCCATATTCCTTGGGGTGACGCGGCATGAACGGGGCGCCGAAGCAGGTCGAGAACGTCGCTTCCGGCTCGGTCACGCCCTTTTCGGTGCCGGCCACCTTGGCGGTGTAGCCGGAGAGGAAATGATACATCGCCTGCGCCGGGGTCAGCCGGGCGATCGGCGGCATGACGCCGAAAGCATCGGCGGTCAGCATGATGATGTTTTTCGGATGGCTGGCGCGCCCGGTCTTCGAGGCGTTGGGGATGAAGTCCAGCGGATAGGCGCAGCGCGTGTTTTCGGTCAGGCTGCCATCGTTGAAATCCGGCACGCGGTTGGCGTCGAGCACGACATTTTCCAGCACCGTGCCGAAACGCTGCGTGGTGGCGAAGATTTCCGGCTCGGCCTCGGCCGACAGTCGGATCGTCTTGGCGTAGCAGCCGCCTTCGAAATTGAAGATGCCGTGCGGCCCCCAGCCATGCTCGTCGTCGCCGATAAGCGTGCGCGACGGATCGGCCGACAGCGTCGTCTTGCCGGTGCCGGAAAGGCCGAAGAAGATCGCCGCGTCGCCGGCTGGTCCCTCATTGGCCGAACAGTGCATCGGCATGACGCCCTTGGCCGGCAACAGGTAGTTCAGCATGGTGAACACCGACTTCTTCATCTCGCCGGCATAGGAGGTGCCGCCGATCAGCACGATCTTGCGGGTCAGATCAACCGCAATCACCGTTTCGGTGCGGCTGCCATGGCGAGCCGGATCGGCGCGGAAGGACGGCAGGTCGATGATCGTCATCTCCGGCA
Organism: Mesorhizobium sp. P2_B11; assembly: GCF_056404855.1. Classification (NCBI taxonomy): domain Bacteria; kingdom Pseudomonadati; phylum Pseudomonadota; class Alphaproteobacteria; order Hyphomicrobiales; family Phyllobacteriaceae; genus Mesorhizobium; species Mesorhizobium sp. P2_B11. Next base: position 81,216 of record NZ_JBFUDF010000009.1, on the reverse strand, counting down.
CGAAGTGCTCGAGCTCGGCCGCATCGGGGCGAATGAGCAGGTTGCGGATGAACAGCGAGTGCCAGGCGAATTCGGTGATGACGCGTGTCGGCAGCTTCAGCTCGGCATCGGCGCCGCCGACGAGATCCTGCACATAGAGATCCTTGTCCGCGGCCTGGACGAGGAAATCGGCGAACAGCGTTTCGAACTGGGCGGGCGAAATCGCCTTGTTGTTGTCCCACCAGATATGGGCCTCGGTGTCACCGTCGCGCACGACAAACTTGTCCTTGGGCGAGCGGCCGGTGTGCTGGCCGGTTTCGGCAAGCAGCGCGCCGCCGGCGGTCAGCCTGGCCTCGCCACGGCGGATCGCATCCTCGTAAAGGGCCGCCGTACCGAAATTATAATGCACCGTTCCGGTGGTCTTCAGGCCGATGCGATCGATCGCGCAGGCGGAATTGCGTTTGCCGACTTCCGACATCAAGGGTCCCTTCTTCTGGATTCGCCGCAGTTTGCCGGCGTATTTCCGGCCGGCCCGCGAGGTGGGCTGAGACGGTCAGAACCAGAAAACCCAAATGATATCAAATCATTAATCGATTTAAAAAATTTGAAAGTTGTTTAAATCGTTTATATGTGCAAAAAATCACAGTGGTTGCCCAAAGGATTGGCACACAGTGTTCGTCCAATCCGTGTAGAGGTGCGATTGCGACCGCCGGCAAGTTGTCCGCGACAGCGGATGGAGCCTGTGCCACATTTTGTACCTAATTTGTCCTGCAAAAGCCCCTTCTCTAAGACAGAAGGGACCAGCTCATGAGGGAGCCGCTTGAAATGGCAACAATCGCGCTTGTCGATGACGATCGCAACATTCTGACGTCGGTCTCGATCGCCCTCGAATCCGAGGGGTATCGTGTCGAGACCTACACGGATGGTGCGTCGGCGCTGGAAGGCCTGGCGGCGCGTCCGCCGAATCTCGCCATCCTCGACATCAAGATGCCGCGCATGGACGGCATGGAGCTGCTGCGCCGGATGCGGCAGAAGTCCGACCTGCCGGTGATCTTCCTGACCTCGAAAGACGACGAGATCGATGAGCTTTTCGGCCTCAAGATGGGCGCCGACGATTTCATCCGCAAACCGTTCTCGCAGCGCCTGCTGGTCGAGCGGGTGCGTGCCGTGCTGCGCCGTGCCAGTGCCCGCGAGGCTGCGGCAAAGGCGCCCAGCCAGCAGGCCCGTTCGCTCGAACGCGGCCAGCTGGTGATGGACCAGGAACGCCACACCTGCACCTGGAAGGGCGAGCCGGTGACGCTGACGGTTACCGAATTTCTCATCCTGCACTCGTTGGCCCAGCGCCCCGGCGTGGTAAAAAGCCGTGATGCGCTGATGGATTCGGCCTATGATGAGCAGGTCTATGTCGACGACCGCACCATCGACAGCCACATCAAGCGGCTGCGCAAGAAGTTCAAGGCCGTCGACGATGACTTCGAAATGATCGAAACGCTTTACGGAGTCGGGTACCGGTTCCGCGAAGCCTGATAACGGACCGGGAGCTGCTATTCGATGGCAGTTGACGTAGAGCGAGGCAGACGGGCGGGCGCCGGCAGGCGGCCGTCCAGGATTCTGCCCGCATTCCTGTCGAGGGTCACGGTGCCGATGCGCCGCTTCCTCGGCCATCACATCTTTTCCAGCCTGACCCGGCGCATCCTGTTCCTCAACCTGGCCGGGCTGGCCGTGCTGGTCACCGGCATCCTCTACCTCAACACCTTCCGCGACGGGCTGATCGACGCCCGCGTCGAAAGCCTGATGACGCAAGGCGAGATCATCGCCGGCGCGATCGCGGCGTCGGCGACGGTCGAAACCGATTCGATCAGCATCGACCCGGAAAAGCTGCTCGAGCTGCAGGCCGGTGAGAGCCTTGGGCCGGGCTCCGACCAGCTCGACAATCTGGATTTCCCGATCAATCCCGAGCGCGTCGCACCAGTGCTGCGGCGGCTGATTTCGCCGACGCGCACGCGCGCCCGCATCTATGACCGCGACGCCAATCTGCTGCTCGATTCGCGCCATCTCTATTCGCGCGGCCAGATCCTGCGCTACGACCTGCCACCGGTTGAGGACGAGCAGCCGGACATGCTGGAGCGGGTGCAGAAATTCGTCTTCGACTTCTTCCGCAACAAAGACCTGCCGGTCTATCACGAGCAGCCCGGCGGCAACGGTGCTGCTTTCCCCGAAGTGGTCAAGGCGCTGACCGGCAGCCCGTCGACGATCGTGCGGGTGAGCGAACAGGGCGAGCAGATCGTCTCGGTCGCGGTGCCGATCCAGCGCTTCCGCGCCGTTCTCGGCGTGCTGATGCTGTCGACCGAAGGCGGCGACATCGACAAGATCGTCGCTGCCGAGCGCAAGGCGATTTTGCGCGTGTTCGGCATCGCGGCACTTGTCACTGCCATCCTGTCGATGCTCTTGGCGTCCACCATCGCCAATCCGCTGCGCCGGTTGTCGGCGGCGGCGGTGCGGGTGCGGCGCGGCGTCAAGAGCCGCGAGGAGATCCCCGACTTTTCCGACCGCCAGGACGAGATCGGCAATCTGTCGATCGCGGTGCGCGACATGACCAACGCGCTCTATGCCCGCATCGAGGCGATCGAAAGCTTTGCCGCCGACGTCTCGCACGAGCTGAAGAACCCGCTGACCTCGCTACGCAGCGCGGTGGAGACGCTGCCGCTGGCCAAGAACGACAATTCACGCGGCCGGCTGATGGAGATCATCCAGCACGATGTCCGGCGGCTCGACCGGCTGATCACCGACATTTCCGATGCCTCGCGCCTCGACGCCGAGCTGGCGCGCGAAGACGCCGCAATCGTCGATTTGAAGAAATTCATCACCGATCTCGTCGCCGTGTCGCGCGAGGCGACGCGCAACAAGAAGGCCGTCGAGATCGAGTTCAAGGCTGCCAAGCTGCCGCAAGGCGTCAAAGGCTATTTCGTCACCGGCCATGATCTGAGGATCGGCCAGGTCATCACCAACCTGATCGAGAATGCCCGCTCCTTCGTGCCGGAAGACCACGGCCATATCGCCATTTCGCTGGCGCGCTCGGGCAAGGTCAACATCGTCACCGTCGACGATAACGGCCCCGGCATCCGCGCCGACGCCATCGACCGCATCTTCGAGCGCTTCTACACCGACCGCCCGGCCGGCGAGGCGTTCGGCCAGAATTCCGGGCTTGGCCTGTCGATCAGCAGGCAGATCGTCGAAGCCCATGGCGGCACGCTGACAGCCGAGAATATCCCCGGCACCAAGCCCGGCGACATCAAGGGCGCGCGCTTCGTCGTCACGCTGCCGGCCGAAGGCTGATCGCCGCCACGCATGCCTGATCCTGCAGCAAAACCCGAAAACATCCACGCCACCGCGATCCTGATCGGCGAACGCGGTGTGCTCATCACCGGACCGTCCGGCGCCGGCAAGACGACGCTGGCGCTGGTGCTCATCGACCATTGCCGGGCGCGCGGGCTGTTTTCACGGCTGATCGGGGACGACAGGCTGCTTGCGGTCGCTCGCGCCGGGCGGCTGATCTGCCGCGTGCCGGCCACCATTGCCGGCCTCGCGGAAGTGCCGGGATTCATGCCACGGCCGCTGTCGTTCGAGCCAGGCGGGGTGATCGACCTCCATATCCGGTTGGTGCCGAAACATCAGAGGGACCGCTTTCAGGAAGACTTCAGCGAGCCGATCGCGGGCTGTCCGGTGCCGCGGATCGATCTCATCGAGCGCAACGTTGCGACAGCTTTGCCGGCCGTAATGGCGCGGCTGGCGATTGCGCCTTTCGTATGATCCGTCCCCGGTTTTTTGCTGCAATGCGTCAAAATGGCTATGGCCGGCGCAATTTTGGGCTTGTCAACGCGCCGCGCGTCGACAAGATAGCGCTCCCGCCGCCTGGGATGGCCGGCGAGCATAAAAAGCGCCTGTGAAGCGGCGATGACGGGAGCCACCATAGAATGATCGGACTCGTGCTTGTAACGCACGGTCAACTGGCCGCCGAGTTCCGCCATGCCGTGGAACATGTCGTGGGGCCACAAGACAATTTCGAAACCGTGGCGATCGGCGCCGATGACGATATGGAGCAGCGCAGGCGCGATATCGTCGATGCCGTCGGCCGCGTCGACACCGGGACCGGCGTCATCGTTCTGACCGACATGTTCGGCGGCACGCCCTCCAACCTCGCCATTTCGGTGATGGAATCCGGCCGCACCGAGGTCATCGCCGGCATGAACCTGCCAATGCTGATCAAGCTGTCGTCGATCCGCAAGGGCGACAACATGGCGGCGGCGCTGGACGAGGCACAGGCCGCGGGACGCAAATACATCAACGTCGCCAGCCAGCTCCTGAGCAGCAAATGAACGCGCTGTTGCCGGGTGAGATCGTGCGCGAGTTCCCGATCGTCAACCAGCGCGGCCTGCATGCGCGCGCCTCGGCCAAGTTCGTCCAGGTCGCCAGCGGCTTCGACGCCACCGTCCATGTCGAAAAGGACGGCCTCAAGGTCGGCGGCACCTCGATCATGGGCCTGATGATGCTGGCGGCGAGCCCCGGCTATTCGATCCGCGTCACCGCCAGCGGCGCTGACGCCGTCGCGGTGATGGACGCGCTGGAGCAGCTGGTCGCCTCGCGCTTCGGCGAAGAGTGCTGAACGCCGCGCCCGCCTAAAAACACATACGCGCATAAAGATTTCTTTATATCCCATTGTCGTCTTGGCGGCGATCTGCTAGTCAGACCGGCATTCCGCGCCCTTCGACGCGCCGTGCGGCGCAGGCGCATTTTTGAGACAAATCACACCGGAGCACTGCCATGACAGGTAGCAAGGACTATGTGGTCGCCGATATTTCGCTTGCCGGCTGGGGCCGCAAGGAACTCGATATCGCCGAAACCGAAATGCCGGGCCTGATGGCCTGCCGCGAGGAATTCGGCGACAAGAAGCCGCTGAAGGGCGCGCGCATCACCGGCTCGCTGCACATGACCATTCAGACGGCGGTGCTGATCGAGACGCTGAAGGCGCTCGGCGCCGAGATCCGCTGGGCTTCGTGCAACATCTTCTCGACGCAGGACCATGCCGCGGCGGCGATCGCCGAAGCCGGCATCCCGGTTTTCGCGGTTAAGGGCGAGTCGCTCGAGGAGTACTGGGACTACACCGACAAGATCTTCCAGTGGGCCGATGGCGGCCTCTCCAACATGATCCTCGACGATGGCGGCGACGCCACCATGTACATTCTGGTCGGCGCCCGCGCCGAAGCCGGCGAGGACGTGCTGTCCAACCCGCAGAGCGAGGAAGAGGAATACTTCGTCGCCCAGATCAAGAAGCGCCTCAAGGCTTCGCCCGGCTTCTTCACCAAGCAGAAGGAAGCCATCCGCGGCGTCACCGAAGAAACGACGACCGGCGTCAACCGGCTCTACCAGCTGCAGAAGAAGGGCCTGCTGCCCTTCCCGGCGATCAACGTCAACGACTCGGTCACCAAGTCGAAGTTCGACAACAAGTATGGCTGCAAGGAATCGCTGGTCGACGGCATCCGCCGCGGCACCGACACGATGATGGCCGGCAAGGTCGCGGTCGTCTGCGGCTATGGCGACGTCGGCAAGGGTTCGTCGGCCTCGCTCAAGGGCGCCGGCGCCCGCGTCAAGGTCACCGAAGTCGATCCGATCTGCGCGCTGCAGGCGGCGATGGACGGCTTTGAGGTCGTCACGCTGGAAGATGCGGCACCGACCGCCGACATCGTCATCACCACGACCGGCAACAAGGATGTCGTCACCCTCGACCACATGCGCTCGATGAAGGACATGGTGATCGTCGGCAATATCGGCCACTTCGACAATGAGATCCAGGTAGCGTCGCTGCGCAATCTGAAGTGGACCAACGTCAAGCCTCAGGTCGACATGATCACCTTCCCGGACGGCAAGCGGATGATCCTTCTGTCGGAGGGACGCCTGCTCAACCTCGGCAACGCCACCGGCCATCCGAGCTTCGTGATGTCGGCCTCGTTCACCAACCAGGTGCTGGCGCAGATCGAGCTCTACTCGAAGCCCGGTCAGTACCAGAACCAGGTCTATGTGCTGCCCAAGCATCTCGACGAGAAGGTGGCGCGCCTGCATCTCGACAAGCTTGGCGCCCGCCTGACCGAACTGTCCGGCGAACAGGCCGCCTATATCGGCGTGACCCCGCAGGGTCCGTTCAAGCCGGAACACTACCGCTATTAAGCATAGCGCAAAATACCACTAGATATTGAAGCCGGGCGATTGACATTTCGCCCGGCTCTTTTTTGCGCTGAATGATTCTTCACGCCGATTCCAGCACGCGCTATTGTGGTGATTCGCGGGCCGGGGACGAGGGCCGGCTCACGTACAGAGAGCATGATCCCGAAAAGCGGGAACCGGTTTTCGGAAAAGATCATGCTCTTCAAAGAAGAGTTGGGTCGGGAGGGCGTTCTACCAACGTCATCCTGATCCGGGCGGTCTTGCATTCAGGCGGCGAAGAGGACCAAGACATGCCGGGGGAAAACCCGCCTCGCGCGGGATGGGCCGTTTCCGGCGGCCACGACGATTCCGATATCACCGGCTCCGCCACGACAGGCGGGGGCCTGAAGAAGCGCGTCGGCGCCCGCGTCGCAGGTTTTTTCGCCACGTCCGCTCTTGTCGGTCCGCTCACTTCGTTTGCCGCGCATGCCGAGCCATCCATGGCGCAGAAGGCCGGGCTGTCGGTCAGTGCGGTGGAGGTCATCCAGCTCGCCATGTTCGTCGGCGTCATGGGCGCCGCTCTGGTCTCGGCCATCTTCCTGATCCGCGAAAGAGCACGCACCTCGGCGCAGAATGTCGAGCTCCGAGCCCGCATCGCCGACGTCAACGCGGCGCTGCAACGATCCGAAGCGCTGCTCAATCTGCGCGACCAGCGCATCATCGTCTGGGCTTCGGAGAACAAGAAGCCCGAGCTTATCGGAACCTTGCCGCTCGAAAGCGGCGCGCCGGACGACCGCGCGGCGTTCCTGGCCTTCGGCCGCTGGCTGATGCCGCGCTCGGCCGCCGCGCTCGAAAATGCGGTGGCTGGCCTGCGCGAGAAGGCCAAGCCCTTCGACCTCGTCATCGAATCGCAGGCCGGGGCGCCGCTCGAAGTGCATGGCCGCAAGAGCGCTGCCCATGTGCTGGTGCGCTTCGTCTCGCTTTCGGAAACGCAGCGCAGCCAGGCCAGGCTGAAGATCGAGAACCAGCGACTGGCCGCCGATTACGACACCATGATCGGCCTGCTTGACGCCTTGCCGATGCCGGCATGGCTGCGCGCCACCGATGGGCGGCTGAAATGGGTCAACCGCGCCTATGCCGGAGCGGTCGAGGCGCCGAGCGCCGAAACCGCTGTGCGCGAAGCCAAGGAATTCCTCGGCGGCCAGGCGCGCGAACAGATCGCCGAACAACACAAGTCGCGGCCGGTGTTCGAACAGACGCTGTCGACGGTGATCGAGGGCGACCGCCGCGTCTTCGCCGTCACCGACTTCGCCGGCCCCGACGGTTCGGCGGGCCTTGCCTCCGACACCAGCGCCACCGAAACCATCCGCGGCGAATATGAGCGCACCGTGCGCAGCCATGCCGACACGCTCGACCAGCTCAACACGGCGGTGGCGATCTTCGATACCGACGAGAAGCTGCGCTTCTTCAACCAGGCATTCCAGAAACTGTGGGGGCTGGACGCTGGCTTCCTGCACAGCGCGCCCGACAATGCGCTGCTGCTCGACCGGCTGCGCAGCGAAGGCAAGATCGCCGAACAGCCGGAATGGCGGCGCTGGAAGGAAGGCCTGCTTACCGCCTACCGCGCCGTGGAATCGCAGGAACACTGGTGGCATCTGCCCGACGGCAAGACCATCCGCGTGGTCGCCAACCCGCAGCCCAAGGGCGGCGTCACCTGGGTGTTCGAGAACCTGACCGAGAAGATGGACCTGGAGAGCCGCTACCAGACGGCGGTGCGGGTCCAGGGAGAGACGCTCGACAATCTGGCCGAGGGCGTTGCGGTGTTCGGCCCCGACGGGCGGCTGCGCCTGTCCAACCCGGCCTTCGTCGCCTTGTGGGGGCTGGACGAGGGCGTCATCAAGCCCAACGTCCATGTTCAGGCGATCCGCGATCTCAGTGACCAGCGCGCCGTCGACAGCCCATGGGGCGGCTTCGTCGCCGCCATCACCGGTTTCGATGACGAGCGCCGCGAGCGCCACGGCCAGACCGAGCTGAAGAACGGCACCGTGCTCAGCTACGCCGTCATCCCGCTGCCCAACGGCCAGGTGATGATGACCTTTGTCGACGTCACCGACAGCGTCAATGTCGAGCGCGCGCTGAAGGACAAGAACGAGGCGCTGCAGAAATCCGACCAGTTGAAGAACGAGTTCGTGCAGCACGTTTCCTACGAGCTGCGTTCTCCGCTGACCAACATCATCGGCTTCACCGAGCTGTTGTCGCTGCCGGCGACCGGGCCGCTCAGCCCCAAGCAGCGCGAATATGTCGAGCATGTCGGCTCGTCGTCGTCGGTGCTGCTCACCATCGTCAACGACATACTCGACCTCGCCACCGTCGACGCCGGCATCATGCAGCTCGACATCTCGGAGGTGAGCGTCGAGCGCACCATCCAGGCAGCCGCAGAACTGGTCGCCGACCGGCTGGAAGAGCATGCGATCAAGCTCAGGATAGACGCTGCGGCAGCGCCGACGAGTTTCCACGGCGACGAGACCCGGGTCCGCCAGATTCTCTACAATCTGTTGAGCAACGCCGCCAATTATGCGCCGGAGGCGAGCACGATCACGCTGGCCTGCCGGCATCTGGAGCAAGGAGTCGAATTCTCCGTCCATGATGACGGCCCCGGCATGCCGCCGGACCTGCTCGATTCGGTGTTCCGCCGCTTCGAGCCGCGCACCAATGGCGGACGCCGGCGCGGCGCAGGCTTGGGCCTGTCGATCGTCAAGAGCTTTGTCGAGCTGCATGGCGGCTCGGTGCGCATCGAGACCGGCAAGGACCAGGGCACCACCGTCATCTGCACCTTCCCCGATGCACCGTCGGGCATCCGCGCCGCAGCCGAGTAGCGCGCTCGATGGCTGTTGCTGTGCTGGAGCGTTTTCTCGCCGACGAGGCTGCGACCGCAAGGCTCGGCGAAGACCTTGCTATGGCGCTGCGGCCGGGCGACGTGCTGGCGCTCAAGGGCGATCTCGGCGCCGGCAAGTCGACGCTGGCGCGTGCTTTGATCAGGGCGCTGGCCGATGATGCCGGCCTCGACGTGCCGAGCCCGACCTTCACCTTGGTGCAAAGCTACGACACCCGCGTTCCCGTCCATCATTTCGACCTCTATCGGCTGTCTTCGGCCGGCGAGATCGATGAGCTCGGTTTCGACGAAGCCCTACTGCAAGGCGCTGCTTTGGTCGAGTGGCCGGAACGGGCGGAAGGCGCGCTGCCAAAGGCGTCGGTCTGGATCGAACTCGTCCACCAGGGCGAAGGCCGCTTGGCAAAGCTGTCGGGCGAAGGTGCCGCCTTCGACCGTGTCGCTCGCTCCCTGGCGATGCGTGATTTCCTTGAAACGGCTGGCTGGGGCTACGCGGCGCGCCGCCATTTCGTCGGCGATGCCTCGGCGCGCTCCTATGAGATCGTCTCGCTTCCCGGCCAGGCGCCACGCGTGCTGATGAACTCGCCACGGCTGGTGCTTGGACCGCCGGTGCGCGACGGCAAACCCTATGCGGTGATCGCCCACACGGCGCAGTCGGTCACCGCCTTCGTCGCCATCGACAAGGCGCTGCTGGCGCAAGGCGTCAGCGTTCCGGAAATCCATGCCGAGGATCTCGATCAGGGTTTTCTGCTGCTGGAGCATCTGGGCTCGGAAGGTTTTCTGGACGGCCAAGGCGAGCCGGTGGCGGAGCGCTATGCGGCGGCGGCCGAACTGCTGGCGATGATGCATGGCAAGGCGTGGCCGCAGCGTATGGAGGCCGTGCCAGGCGTCTTCCACAAGGTGCCACCTTTCGATCGCGATGCCATGCTGATCGAAGCCGACCTGCTGGTCGACTGGTATGTGCCGATGGTCACGGGCGCCCCGGCCAGTGAGGCCTTGCGCGCCGGCTATCACAAGGAATGGAACGCGGTTCTCGACCGGCTGGACGCCAGCGCATACACGCTGATGCTGCGCGATTTCCACTCGCCCAACATCATCTGGCGCGGCGAGCGCAGCGGTCATGATCGGCTCGGCATCGTCGATGTCCAGGACGCGCTGATCGGCCCTGCCGCCTATGACGTCGCCTCGCTCGCAATGGATGCCCGCGTCACCGTTTCGCCTGAGATCGAGCAACTGACCGTCGATGCCTATGTCGCGGCGCGCCATGCCGCCAGTGGCTTCGACGAGGCCGCTTTCCGCGAGGCCTATGCGATCATGGCGGCGCAGCGCAATTCAAAAATCCTCGGCATTTTCGTGCGGCTCGAAAAGCGCGACGGCAAGCCCTATTATCTGAGACACCTGCCGCGCATCCGCGACTATCTCAGGCGGGCGCTGGCGCATCCGGCGCTGGCCGGGCTGAAGGATTTTTATATGGCGCATGGCCTGCTCGAGGAACGCGCATCGTGACCCTGACCACCGCGATGGTGCTGGCAGCTGGTCTCGGCAAGCGCATGCGGCCGATCACCGACACCATGCCGAAGCCCCTGGTGCGAATCGCCGGCAAGACCTTGCTCGACTGGGCGCTGGACAGTTTGCAGGCGGCTGGTGTCGAGAAAGCGATCGTCAACGTGCATTATCTGCCGGATCAGATCGTCGACCATGTCGCCCATAGGCAGGCGCCGAAAATCGTGATTTCCGACGAGCGCGACGCGCTGCTGAATTCGGCCGGAGGCATCGTCAAGGCCTTGCCGCTGCTGGGCAGCGAGCCCTTCTACATCATCAACGCCGACACGTTCTGGATCGATAGCGGCCAGCCAAGCCTGGAGCGCCTTGCCCTTGCATGGGACAGCGCGAAAATGGATATTCTGCTGATGCTTACCGATCTCGACTCGGCGACCGGACACTGCGTCGGCACGGATTTCCTGATGGCGCCGGATGGCGGCCTGCGGCGCTCGAAAGGCGACCCCGCAGGGCTGATCTATGCCGGGGCAGCGATCGTCAATCCCGCTATCTTTAAGGATGCGCCGGCCGGGGCGCATTCGCTCAACACGTATTTCGACAAGGCGATCACGACGGGCCGGCTGTTCGGCATGCAGATGCGCGGAAGCTGGATCACGGTCGGCACGCCCGATGCCATTCCGCAGGCTGAAGCGGCGGTCGCCGCTGCCTTCGCAAGGGCAGTATGAGCGGCTCGCGCCGCGTTCTCTCGATCCCGCCCGGAGCGCCGTTCCTGCCGACTCTGGCCGAGGCTTTGCTGGCGGGACGGCTGGTGCCGGGCTTCCGCTTCGACGGCGATCCGCTGGCGCTGGCCGACGTCACCATCTATGTGCCGACGCGGCGTGCGGCGCGGGCGCTGCGCGGCGCCTTCGTCAACGCGCTTTCCGGACCGGGAGCGACCCGTCGGTCGGCAATCCTGCCGGTCATCCGCCCGCTCGGCGAGTTCGACGAGGACGAGGCCGCCTTCGACGCCGGCGCGCCCGCCGAGCTTGAAATGGCGCCGCCGATCGCCGCCATCGAACGCCTGCTGCTTCTGGCACCGCTGGTGCGGGCCTGGAAGCGCACCTTGCCGGCGCATGTGCTGGCGATGTTCGACGAAGAGATCGTCGTTCCGGCCTCCGCCGCCGATGCGATCTGGCTGGCGCGCGACCTTGCCCGGCTGATGGACGAGATCGAGACCGAAGGCACGGACTGGACCAGGCTTGCCGATCTGGTGACCGGCAATCTTGCCGGCTGGTGGCTGGTGACGCTCGACTTCCTTCGCATCGTCACCGACGCCTGGCCGAAATTGCTGGAGGAGCGCGACCGCTCCAATCCGGCCGCGCACCGCAATGCGCTGATCCGGCGCGAGGCGAAGCGGCTCGAACGCAATCCGCCGAAAGGCCCGGTGATTGCCGCCGGTTCGACGGGCTCGATCCCTGCCACGGCGGAACTGCTTGCCGTGGTTGCCGGCCTGCCCAACGGCGCCGTGGTGCTGCCCGGTCTCGATGGGATGCTGGACGAGGCGTCCTTTGCCGCGATTGCGGCGCCCGGCGCGCGGCCGGCACTGCTCGGCCATCCGCAATACGGCATGGCCAAACTGATCGGCAAGATCGGCGTGCTGCGCGGCGATGTCGAAGAAGTGGTGGCAGCCGATCGGCCGCTTGCCATCCGCGCAGCCCTCGTCGGCGAGGCATTGCGGCCGGCCGAAACCACCGAATTGTGGGCCGAGACGCGCGTTACCTTCAAGGCCGGCGACATCGCCGAGGCCTTCGCCGATGTGACGCTTGTCGAAGCCGCCAGCGAACGCGACGAGGCGGTGGCAATCGCCATCGCGCTGAAGACCGCCGTCGAGCAGCCGGGACAGCGGGCGGCCCTCGTTACCGGCGATCGAGCCTTGGCGCGACGTGTCTCGGCCGAGCTGTTGCGCTTCGGGGTCGTCGCCGACGATTCCGGCGGCACGCCACTCGCCAACACGCCGGCGGCCAGCCTGCTGCGGCTGACATTGCAGGCCGTGTTCCGGCCCGGCGATCCGGTCGGCCTTCTGGCGCTGCTCAAGCATCCGCTACTTGGTCTCGGTCTGGAACGCACCGGCGTTCGCCATGCCGCCGAGCTCATCGAACTGGTGGCGCTGCGCGGCGGCACCGGGCGCCCCGATATCGCCTCGCTGGCGGCGCTGTTCGAGGAGCGGCTTGCCGGTCTGAGCGGCGACAAGCGCCAGCCCTTCTGGTTTTCGCGCCTGACCGTGCGCGGCATCGAGGACGCTCGTGACCTGCTGAGCCGGCTTGCGACGGCGCTGGCGCCGCTGACTGCCTTTCGCGCTGAAGAGAGCGCCGATCTCGTCGCACTGACCAAGGCGAGCGTCGCCGCGTTGGAAAATCTCGGCCGCACGGCGGATGGCAGCCTTGCCGAACTCTACGCTGGTGATGCCGGCGAGAAGCTTGCCGAACTGCTGCGCGGCGTGGTCGCGGCTTCGGCGTCGTTCGACTTCGCTGCCGACGAATGGCCCGATGTGATGGATGCGCTGATCGCGCCGGAAACGGTCAAGCCGGGACAAGGCACCGACCGCAACATCGCCATCTGGGGCGCGCTGGAAGCGCGGCTGCAGAATGTCGACACGCTGGTCATTGGCGGGCTGAACGAAGGCGTGTGGCCGCGCAAGCCGGAGAGCGACCGCTTCATGTCGCGGCTGATGAAGACCGGCATCGACCTCGAACCGCCCGAACGCCGCATCGGCCTTGCCGCCCATGATTTCCAGATGGCGATGGGCGCCAAAAAGGTGGTGCTGACGCGCTCCGCTCGCGCCGGCGACGCGCCTGCGGTCCCGTCGCGCTGGCTGCAGCGCATCCTCACCTTCATCGGCAAGGATCCCGCCGCCGTACTGCGCAGTCGCGGCGATGAATTGCTGGCCTGGGCGCGAACCCTCGATGCCGGCGAGCGGAAGCGTTTCGCGCCGAGACCGCAGCCGAAGCCGCCGCTTTCTGTTCGGCCGCAGCACTTCTCGGTCACCGAAATCGAGACGCTCCGCCGCGACCCCTATGCGGTCTATGCCAAACGTATTCTCGGCCTGCTGCCGCTCGAACCGGTGATCCGCGATCCCGGTGCCGCCGAGCGCGGCACGCTGTTTCACGACATACTGCATCTGTTCTCGACAGAGGTTGCCGATCCGCGCGCGCCGGAAGCTCTGGCACGCCTCATCGCCGCCGGCCGGACGTGCTTTGCCGAGATAGCCCTCCCTGCCGATGTCGAGGCGGTGTGGTGGCCGCGCTTCGAAAAGCTCGCCGCCAACATCATCGAATGGGAGCGTGGCCGGGCGCCCGCCGTCGCAAGGCGGCATGCCGAGGAGCGCGCCGAGAAAACCGCTGTCGGCCGCACCGGCGTGACGCTGTCCGGCTATGCCGACCGCGTCGACCTGCTGGCCGGCGGCATGGCCGACATTTTGGACTACAAGACCGGCTCCTCGCCCTCCAAGGCGCAGGCGCACACGCTGCTGGCGCCGCAACTGGCACTGGAAGGCGCGCTGCTGCGGCGCGGCGCCTTCAGGGGGCTCGGCGCACGCGAACCCTCGCAGCTTGCCTTCGTGCGGCTAAAGCCGAATGGCGAAGTGTTCGAGGAATCCATCCTCGACTACAACCGCCAGCCGAGAACCGCCGAAGACCTCGCTGAAGAGGCCTGGGAGCGGCTGGAAAAGCTGCTGGTCCACTATGCCGATCCGACGACCGGCTATTTGTCGCGGGCGCTGCCGTTTCGCGAAGGCGAGAGCGATGGCGACTACGACCATCTGGCGCGCGTGCTTGAATGGTCGGCCGGCGGCGACAGCGACGATGAGGGCGGGGAGGCATGAAGAAAGCCTATCCCATCCCCACCGAGACCGCCGCCAGCCAGGCGCGCGCTTCCGACCCGAAGAATTCGGCCTGGGTGTCGGCCAACGCCGGCTCCGGCAAAACGCACGTGCTGGCCCAGCGCGTCATCCGGCTGCTGCTCAACGGCACCGACCCGTCGAAGATCCTGTGCCTGACCTATACGCGGGCCGCGGCCGCTAACATGTCGAACCGCGTCTTCTCCACCCTGTCGGAGTGGACGACGCTTGGTGACACGGAACTGGCGGCTCGCATCACCGCGCTCGACGATCGCCGGCCCGACCGCGACACGATGCGCCGTGCGCGCCGGCTCTTTGCCGAAGCGCTGGAGACACCGGGCGGGCTGAAAATCCAGACCATCCACGCCTTTTGCGAATCGGTGCTGCACCAGTTCCCGCTGGAAGCCAACATCCCGGCGCATTTCGAATTGCTCGACCCGCAGATGGAGGTCTCGCTGTTCGCCGCCGCGCGCCGCGACATGATTTCGGGCACGTCAGCCGGCGACGCCGGACTGGCCGAGGCCTTTGCCACCGTGCTGGAACGCGGCGGCGAACATGGGCTCGACGCGCTGCTGACCGAAATCGTGCGCAAGCGCGACGGCCTGCGCGGCTTCATCGACGCCGTCAGGCGCGACGGCAACGGCTTTCAGGCCTTGTTCGACGAATTCCATTTCCGTCCTGGGCAGAGCGCGGAGGACATAGCGGCGTCCGCCTGGCCCTTGCCTGGTTTTCCGCCGGATTTCCTTGCCGTTTTCGCCGGCGCGGCGGAAGCCGCCGATGCGCGCGCTGTGCTGAACAATCTGCTGCCCTATGCCCGCACGGCCTTTGCCGACGAGGATCCAATCCGCCGGCTGCAGATGCTGAGCAAGGCTTTCCTCAAGGCCGACGGCGACCCCTATGAGCCGGCAAAGCTGTTCAAAAAGGCGCTGCTCGACCGGCTGCCCGACCTTCCCGAACGCTATCTCTCAGCGGTCAAGGCGATCGTCGAGGTGTCCGACCGGCTGGCGCTGTTCCGGATGCTGGAAGGCACGGTCGCGGCGCTGACCATCGCCGACTGGCTGATCGTGCGCTACGAGCGCCTGAAGCGCGGCCGCAGCTTCCTCGATTTCAACGATCTCATCACCCGCACCGTCAACCTTCTGGCGCGGCCTGATGCCGGCCCCTGGGTGCAATACAAGCTCGACCAGGGCATCGATCACATCCTGCTCGACGAGGCGCAGGACACCAGCCCCGACCAGTGGGAAGTGGTGAAGCGCCTGTCGGAAGAATTCTTCGCCGGTCACGGCCAGCGCGGCAGCGGCAATCGCACCATGTTTGCCGTCGGTGATGAAAAGCAGTCGATTTATTCCTTCCAGGGTGCCGCGCCGGACTCCTTTGCCGACAGCCGGCTTTTGTTTGCCGGGCGCGTGCGTGACGCCGAGGCCTCGTTCGCCGACCTGAAACTGACCTGGTCGTTCCGCTCGACCGACGACGTGCTCGCCGCGGTCGACCGCGTCTTTGCCGAGCCGGGCGTGCGGCGCGGCATCAGCCATGATCCCGACCCGCTCGACCACAAGGCGATCCGCAACGACGCCCCGGGCTATGTCGAGGTCTGGCCGTCGCTCGGCGCCGATGCGGTCGAGGAGCCCGATGACTGGACGCTGCCGGTCAACCATGCCAGCGCGCCGGCGGTGCGGGTGGCCGAGCATGTCGCAGCGACGATCCAGGCCTGGCTCAGGGATCGCGAGATCATCGAAGGCAAAGGACGCAGGCTGAAGGCCGGCGACATCCTTGTGCTGGTGCGCAAGCGCGACCGCTTCGTGCATGCGCTGTCGCGCGCGCTGAAGGACCGCGACATCCCGGTCGCCGGCGCCGACCGTCTCAGCCTGCCCGGCCATATCGCGGTGAAGGACCTGATCGCGCTCGGCCATTTCCTCATCCAGCCGCAGGACGACCTGTCGCTTGCCGCCGTGCTGCGCAGCCCGATCTTCGACCTGTCGGAAGAGACGCTTTTTGCGCTTGGCGCGGGAAGGCCGGCCTCGCTGATAGCGTCACTGCGCCTTCATGCCGTCGAGAGCGAAGCGCTGACCAATGTTGTCACCCGACTCGATGGTTGGACCAACGAGGCGGCGTTCCGGCCTGTCTTCGAATTCTATGCCGGCCTGTTGGCGCGCGACGGCCTGCGCAAGAAGATGATCGCCCGGCTCGGGCCGGAGGCCGGCGATATCCTCGACGAATTCCTGAGCTTCTGCCTGGCCGAGGAGCGCACCGGACTGCCGGGGCTTGAGGCTTTTCTGGCGACGCTGGAAAACACCGGGCCTGAGATCAAGCGCGAGATGGACCAGACGCGCGACGAGGTCCGCGTCATGACCGTACACGCCGCCAAGGGCCTGGAAGCGCCTGTCGTCTTCCTGGTCGATGGCGGCTCGGCGCCGTTCAGCGACCAACATCTGCCACGGCTGATGCCGTTCGACGGCTCGGGCCGCAGCTTTGACGGCAAAGGCTATCTCTGGCGCTCGGCCAGCGATGTCGCCAACGGCTTTTCCCGGGCGGCCTCGGCGCGGGCGCGGGAACTCGCCGACGACGAATACCGGCGGCTGCTCTATGTCGGCATGACGCGCGCCGAGGACCGGCTGATCGTCTGCGGCTATCACGGCAAGCGCTCGCCCAGCATCGGCACCTGGCATTCGATTGTCAGCCGCGCGCTGACCGGTGCGCCGGAAAGCACGGAGCGCCGCCATCCGGCAAGCGACGAACCGGTGCATCGCTTCGTCATGACCAAATTGCCGCCGGTAGCGCTGGCCGCCGCCGACGAGGCGCGGCTGCCGCAACCGCTTCTGCCGTTCTTGCCGGCAAATCTGTTTCGCGCCTTGCCGCCCTACGAGGAGCTGCCGCGCCCGCTGTCACCCTCCGGCGCTTCGGCGCTGATCGACGAGGGCAAGGAGGCGGTCGTCGATACGCGCTCGCCAGTGCTGGACAGCGAGGCGGAGCCCGGTTTTGCCGTGATGCGCGGCCTGGCGCTGCACAAATTGCTGCAAATGCTGCCCGGCTTCCCCGAAAGCGAAAGGGAGAGCGCGGCCAGGCACTATCTCAGCCGTGCCGGCGCCGACTGGCTAGAGGCCGAGCGCAACAAGGCGCTGGCCTCGGTGATGGCGATCCTCGGGGATGCGCGTTTTGCCGAGCTGTTTTCGCCGACGTCCCGCTCCGAGGTCGCTGTCATGGGCAGTCTCGAGGTGAAGGGCAAACTGCGCTCGATCTCGGGCAAGATCGACCGGCTGGCGGTGACGTCCGAGCGCGTATCGATCGTCGACTACAAGACCAACCGGCCGGCACCGGTCTCGCTGGCTCAGGTCCCGCCAGCTTATGTCCTGCAGCTGGCGCTCTATCGCGCGCTGCTGATGCCGCTTTATCCCGGCCGCGACGTGACGGCTGCGCTGCTGTTTACCGAGGCGCCGAGGCTGATCGAACTGCCGGCTGAGGCGATGGACGATGCCCTTGCCCGACTCACGGGAGCGTGACACAAGTTCTGCTTGAAGAAGGGCTGCTCAACCACCACATTTGGTGCGAGATAAATTTTCGAAAGGATTTTCGCATGGCCACCGTCAAGGTCGACAAGAGCAATTTCCAGGCCGATGTGCTCAACGCCTCGCAGCCCGTCGTGGTGGATTTCTGGGCTGAATGGTGCGGCCCGTGCAAGATGATCGGTCCGTCGCTGGAAGAGATCGCCAATGAACTCGGCGACAAGATCAAGATCGCCAAGCTGAACATCGACGAGAACCCCGAGCTTGCCGCGCAGTTCGGCGTGCGCTCGATCCCGACGCTGATGATCTTCAAGGGCGGCGAAGTGGCTGACATGAAGGTCGGTGCGGCGCCGAAGACCGCGCTGTCGCACTGGATCAATGGCAGCCTCGCCTGATCTGGCAAAATTCTGGATGTTAAAGCCCGGCCATCGCGCCGGGCTTTTTCTTTGGCGTTACAGCCAAACCGCCTCTGGCCCTCGCATCGGCGCATTCCATGTCATCTGCTTGAGGCAGGACAGGGAGAAAACAGAATGACCGGATCCGCCAAGGCCACCGTCTTCATCGACAATGAGCGCGTCATCGTCACCGAATATCGCTTCCAGCCCGGCGACAACACCGGCTGGCATCGGCATGGCCACGACTACGTCGTGGTGCCGCTGATGGACGGCAAGGTGAAGCTGGTGACCAAGGATGGCGAAAGCTTCGCCGAGATGAAGAAGGGCGCGCCCTATTTCCGTAAGGAAGGCGTCGAACACGACGTCATCAGCGCCAACGAGGGCGAATACGCCTTCATCGAGATCGAGCTGAAATAGTCGATCGGAGCAGCGCCGTTCACCAGTCGGCGATCCGATCCCCACCGGTGAATTGCCCGCTTTTGGCGGTGTATTCGAACAACTCGATCTTCACGCCGTTGGGATCGCGGATCCAGGCCTGAAACGTGTCGTCGCAGGCATGTTTCTTGGCCGTGACGTCGACGCCATTCGATTTAATGTGCGCGATCGCCGCGTCGATGTTCTCCACCTCAAGGCAGAAGTGGTTGATCTGGTTCGTCTCGCTGTAGCTCGTGGCGTCCTTCTGGAACACCTCGACATGGCTGCGGCCGCCGCAATTCAGGTAGAAGCCGAACACCTTGCCGTCGCGCAGGAAGTTGAACTGCGTGTCGAGGCCGAGCACGTCGCGGTAGAAGGCCCGCGTTGCTTCCAGATCATGCGCGAAGATGCAGACATGGGCGAGTTGCTTCACCTTGATCATCCTCGGTTCCTTGCAGTCATCGGCCTCAGGTTGGCGGGGTGCCGTTTTCGGCCAACACAGCGCCGGCAAGATACAATGAACCGCCGATCAGGATACGCGGCGCTGGCCCGTCCCAGGTGTCGCGCAGCAGCATCAGCGCGCTGGCGACGGAGCTGACCGGCTCGGCGGTGAGACCCGCCTCCGTCGCGCGGACCGCCAGTTCATCGTTCGGTACGCTAGCATCGCTCATGCTCACTGGCACCGTGTAGACATGCCGGGCGAGCCCCTTGAAGGCGCGAAAATAGCCGCTCTGGTCCTTGGTGTTGATCATGCCGGCAATCAGGAACAGCGGCCGCGGGTTCTTTTCTTCCTGCTCGGCCAAAGCTTCGGCAATGACCACGCCGGCGCCCGGATTGTGGCCGCCGTCGAGCCAGATGTCGGCGCCCTTGGGCGCCAGCTCCGCCAGCCTGCCCTGCGCCAGCTTCTGCATGCGGCCCGGCCAGGCGACGGTGGCCATCGCCTTTTCCGTGGCGCGGTGGCTGATCTCGAAGCCGGCGGCCTTGACGGCGGCAATCGCTGCCGCCGCATTGGCGAACTGGTGGCGCCCGGGCAGGCGCGGCGGCGGCAGGTCCATCAGGCCGTCCTCGTCCTGGTAGACCATGCGGCCGTTTTCCTCGAAGGCAAGGAAATCCTGGCCGTAGACGAAGGTCGGGCAATCCAGCCGCTCGGCGGTTTCGATCAGCACCTGCAGCGCCGTCTCGCTCTCCTGCGCACCGATCACCACCGGGCAGCCGCGCTTCATGATGCCGGCCTTTTCGGCGGCGATCAGCTCGACCCGGTCGCCGAGATAGGCTTCGTGGTCCATCGACACCGGCATGATCACCGACACGGCCGGCCGGGCAACGACATTGGTGGCGTCAAAGCGGCCGCCAAGGCCGACCTCGATGATGGCGGCGGCGGCCGGGTGTTCGGAAAACAGCACGAAGGTGACAGCGGTGAGGATTTCGAAGACGGTGATCTTCTGGCCGGCATTGGCCCGGGCAACGCGGGCAATGGCCTCGGCGAAGGTCTCGTCATCGACCAGCCTGCCGCCGCCTTCGGCCGCCAGCCGGTAACGCTCGGCCCAGTTGACCAGATGCGGCGACGTGTGGACATGGACGAGATGGCCGCCGGCTTCGAGCAGCGCGCGCGAAAAGGCCGCGCACGAGCCCTTGCCGTTGGTGCCGGCGATGTGGATGACCGGCGGCAGCCGGTCCTGCGGATTGCCGAGGCGTTCGAGCAGTCTTGTGATGCGGTCGAGCGAAAGGTCGAAGCCTTTCGGATGCAGCGCCATCAAGGCTTCGATTTCGCGGTCGGCGGCAAGTGTGGTCATAGGGGAATCCTACCGCATGGCCCCGAAAACACGAATCGGTTTTCGGAAAGGATCATGCGTAACAAGAGGATACCGCGCGAAACATCGCGCGCAATCGCTGATAGCGGCCAGGAATGTCGCGTCAGGCCTGCGGCCGGGCTTCCGTCGGGATGACCGCGGGCGGCAGGATTTCCGGCTCCAGCACCTTTTGCTCGGGAACCTTGAGCAGCATCTTCAGCAGCCGCGCAATCGTTGAGCGCATCTCCAGCCGCGACACCACCATGTCGACCATGCCGTGCTCCATCAGATATTCGGAGCGCTGGAAACCGTCCGGCAGTTTTTCGCGGATGGTCTGCTCGATGACGCGCGGGCCGGCAAAGCCGATCAGCGCTCCGGGCTCGGCGATGTGGACGTCGCCCAGCATGGCGTAGGAGGCGGTGACGCCGCCGGTGGTCGGATTGGTCAGGACGACGATGTAGGGCAGGCCGGCTTCCTTCAGCCGGTCGAGACCGACCGTGGTGCGCGGCAATTGCATGAGGGACAGGATGCCTTCCTGCATGCGGGCGCCACCGGAGGCGGCAAACAGGATCAGCGGCCGCTTGCGCTGCAGGGCGACCTCGAAAGCATGCACGATGGCGTCACCAGCGGCCATGCCGAGTGAGCCACCCATGAAGGCGAAATCCTGCACCGTCACCACCACCGGCAGGCCTTCGACCGTGCCCAGCGCGTTGACGATGGCGTCTTCCAGGCCGGTCTTGGCCTTGGCGTCCTTCAGCCGGTCGGTGTAGCGCTTCTCGTCGCGGAACTTGAGCGGGTCCTGCATGACCTTGGGATTGTCAAGCTGCTCGTATTTGCCGTCGTCGAGGAAGAATTTCAGCCGTTCCTTGGCCGAGATCTTCATGTGATGGCCCGATGACGGGATGACGAACTGGTTGGATTCCAGGTCCTTGTGGAACACCATCTCGCCGGTCTCGGGATCCTTGATCCAGAGATTCTCCGGCATATCGGTGCGCCGGCCGAGCATCGAATTGATCCGCGGGCGAACGTAATTGGTGATCCAGTTCATCGCTTCGGCTCCTGTCCTGACGAAGAGTTGGCTACAGAGGTAAGACGACTATTCGGCAGCAGCAAGGCGGGCCGAACGCACGCCTTGCGACAGGCCGCTGACCAGCGTGGCGACGGCTTCGGCCGGGTCGGCGGTCTTTTCTCCCTTCGGCCCCAGCACATTGGCCACCGCGTTGACGATCGCGGTGCCGACGACGACGCCGTCGGCATTGGCGCCGATGATGCGCGCCTGCTCGGCCGTCTTGACGCCGAAGCCGACACAGACCGGCAGGTCGGTGTGGCCCTTGATGCGCTTGACCGCCGCCGCGACCTTGCCGGTGTCGGCCAAAGCCGAGCCGGTGATGCCGGTCATCGAGACGTAATAGACGAAGCCCGACGTGTTCTGCAGCACCTTGGGCAGGCGCTTGTCGTCGGTGGTCGGCGTCGCCAGTCGGATGAAGTTGATGCCGGCCTTCAGCGCCGGAATGCAGAGTTCCTCATCCATCTCCGGCGGCAGGTCGACGACGATCAGCCCATCGATGCCGCTGGCGATCGCATCCCTCAGGAAGCGGTCGACGCCGTAGATGTAGATCGGGTTGTAATAGCCCATCAGCACGATCGGCGTGTCATTGTCGGTGGCGCGGAAGTCCGCCGCCGTCTTCAGCGTCTTGACCAGCGTCTGGCCGCCTTTCAGCGCGCGCAGGCCCGCGGCCTGGATCGCCGGGCCGTCGGCCATCGGATCGGAAAACGGCATGCCCATTTCGATGATGTCGGCGCCGGCC
This sequence comes from Mesorhizobium sp. P2_B11, assembly GCF_056404855.1. NCBI lineage: Bacteria > Pseudomonadati > Pseudomonadota > Alphaproteobacteria > Hyphomicrobiales > Phyllobacteriaceae > Mesorhizobium > Mesorhizobium sp. P2_B11. Next base: position 58,868 of record NZ_JBFUDF010000009.1, on the reverse strand, counting down.
TTGGGCAGCGCCTTCATGATCGACAGAGCGGTGTCATAGTCCGGGTCACCACTCATGAAATAGGTGACCAGAGCCGGGCGGCCTTCGGCTTTCAATTTTGCCATGCGGCGGTCGATGCGGGTCACCATGATCAGATCTCCATGCCCAGCATCGAGGCCACCGTGTGCACGTCCTTGTCGCCACGTCCCGACAGGTTGACGATGACGATCTGGTCCTTGTCCATGGCGGGCACGATCTTGACCGCATGCGCAATGGCGTGCGCCGATTCCAGCGCCGGGATAATGCCTTCGACACGCGTCGTCAGCTTGAAGGCTTCCAGCGCCTCGTCATCGAGGATCGGCACGTATTCGACGCGGCCGGAATCGCGCAGCCAGGAATGCTCGGGGCCGACGCCGGGATAATCGAGGCCGGCTGAGATCGAATGGCCGTCCAGGATCTGGCCGTCGGCATTCTGCAAGAGATAGGTGCGGTTGCCGTGCAGCACGCCGGGTGCGCCGGCGTTCATCGAGGCGCAATGCTCGATGCCGTCGAGCCCGCGGCCGCCGGCTTCGATGCCGATGATGCGGACTTCCTTGTCGTCGAGAAACGGGTGGAACAGGCCGATGGCGTTCGACCCGCCGCCGACAGCGGCAATGATGGTGTCGGGCAGCCGGCCTTCCTGTTCCAGCATCTGGGCGCGCGCCTCGGTGCCGATGACCGACTGGAAGTCGCGCACCAGCTCGGGATAAGGATGCGGGCCGGCGGCGGTGCCGATGAGATAATAAGTGTCCTCGACATTGGTCACCCAGTCGCGCAACGCCTCGTTCATGGCGTCCTTCAGCGTGCCGTGGCCGGCGGTGACCGGCCGCACTTCGGCGCCGAGCAGCTTCATGCGAAACACGTTGGGGCTTTGACGGGCGACGTCGGTGGCGCCCATATAAACCACGCAAGGAAAGCCGAAGCGCGCCGCAACGGTGGCTGCCGCCACGCCGTGCTGGCCGGCGCCGGTCTCGGCAATGATGCGCTTCTTGCCCATGCGTTTGGCCAAGAGAATCTGGCCGAGGCAGTTGTTGATCTTGTGCGAACCGGTGTGGTTCAGATCCTCGCGCTTGAAATAGACTTTTGCGCCGCCCCCGAGGCCCTTCGCCGAGGAAACCTCACGAAGATGCTTTGTCAGGCCTTCGGCGAAATAGAGTTTCGACGGCCGCCCGGCATAATGGGTCGACAGATCGGTGAGTTCGGCCTTGAAGTCCGGATCGTTCTTGACCTCGTTCCAGTGCCGCTCGAGGTCGAGGATAAGCGGCATCAGCGTCTCGGCGACGAAGCGACCGCCGAAAATGCCGAACATGCCCTGCTCGTCGGGTCCGGTGCGGAAGGAATTGGGTGTCGCCGGCTGGTCCATCGCCGATCTCCTAGTTTTGGTTTCTGAGCATGTCCTTGTCGGAAAACCGGTCCCACTTTTCCGGAACATGCTCGGGTTCGAAAGAATTGTTCAGGCGGCGCGGTCGTCGCGCGCGGCCCTGACGGCCCGGAAAAACTGCTCGATCAGCGCCGGATCCTTGACACCCGGAGCGCTTTCCACGCCCGACGAAATGTCTATTGCGGGCGGATTGGCCGATCTCAAGGCGTCGCCGATATTGGCGGCGTTGAGCCCACCGGAAAGCATGTAATCGAGCCCGGCGTCAAGGCCGGCCAGAATGCGCCAGTCGAAGGTGACGCCATTGCCGCCCGGCAGTTGCGAGCCTTTCGGCGGCTTGGCATCGAACATGAACCGGTCGGCAATGCCGACAAAGGGCTTTATCCGCTCGAGATCGGCGGCCTCGCTGACGGAGAACACTTTGACTACAGGCAGCCCGTAGCGGGCTTTCACTTCGGCCACCCGCGCGGGTGTTTCCGCACCGTGCAGCTGCAGCATGTCGGGGTGCATTTTTTCGACGATCTCGTCCAGGAAGGCGTCGCTGGCGTCGACTGTGACAGCGACAGCCTTAGCCTTGCCGATCGCCGCCTGGCGCAGGCGCCCGGCTTCCGCGGGCTCGACACAGCGCGGGCTTTTGGCGAAGAAGATGAAACCGACATGGCTGGCGCCGCCGGCCAATGCCGCGGCCATTGCCTCATCGGTCTTCAACCCGCAGATCTTGATGTCGAGCGCCATGGCGCGGGGATTGGCACGAAAAGCGCCGAGAGTCGAGAAAAAGCATGCTGTTTGCCACTTGGGCGGAACGCGCTACCTTCTTCTGGAGCAATGCAGGCGGGAGCAAGATCATGGCAGACGAAACCGTCGCCCAACTCAGGCAGAAGATGACGCAGGCGCGCGAAGTGATCGCGCATCTGATGGACAAGGCGGCTTTCAATGGGGCGGAGGCGCACCGAGCGCTGGACTATTTCGGCAGCGATGAATTCGAGCAGAATTTTCTCCCATGGCCACGCCATGGCGACGAAGGGCTGCGGCCGGAGGAGCTTAATGCCGCGAACGATGACTGAGCGGAGGCGGGACAGCGCCCCCCTCTGTCCTGCCGGACATCTCCCCCACAAGGGGGGAGATTAGCAGTCTCGGCGCTCCGCTCATCCTGCAACGTAAGAGATTGGCTAAAGCCAGCGTGACATTTGATCTCCCCCCTCGTGGGGGAGATGTCCGGCAGGACAGAGGGGGGCGCGAAGGAACTCTACCTCCGTTGCCTTTTTTGAGCTTTCCCCTCAATCAAAAACAATCGCCTGCAGCGCGCCGCCATTCCTCTTCAGCCAGTCCTTGCAGCGGTCGGTGTCGGGGCAGAGCTGCTCGCACAGTTTCCAGAATTTCGGGCCGTGGTTCATCTCCTTGAGATGCGCAACCTCATGCGCGACGAGGTAGTTTATCACCGGCGTCGGCGCCATCATGATGCGCCAGGAGAAGGACAGGTTGCCGTCGGAGGTGCAGGAGCCCCAGCGGCTCGACGTATCCTTGAAGCGGATCGCCTTGGCGCGCTTGCCGAGCGCCTCGGTGTGTCTGATCACCAGCTTCTCGATATCCTTCTTGGCCTCTCGCTTGAGGAAATCGGCGATGCGGCGCGGCAAATGTATACGATCGCCATGCACGACCAGCAGCGGGCCGCGCTCGTCGCGCGAGACGGTGACGGTGCCGCGTTTCGCCGGTTCATGGACGATGCGATGAGCAACGCCGCGGATCGGAATCTTGATGCCGGGCCGCACTTGCGGCCGTGTCGGCACCTTGGCCAACCGCTGCTCCAGCCAGTCCTGGTGGCGGTGCAGGAATTTTTCCACCTCGCCACGGCGCAGGCCCGGCGGCACGGTGATGCGCAAGCCCTGGCCACCGGAATCGATGCGCAGCGTCAGCCGCCGCGCCCGCCCGCTCTCGACGATTTTGAGCGGCAGCGTGCGGCCGGCAACGACATGCTCTCGCTCTTCGACAGGCGAGGGCTTGGGCTTGGTCAGGTTGCGGAAGAAGCCGAAGGACATGGCTGAACGATACGCGATTCGAGGAAAACGGCCAGTAGAGCGAACGCGAAAAGAGAACAAAAAAGAAACGGCGCCGCTCGCGCGACGCCGTCTGTCATGCCGAGACCTGTCGCAGGATCTCAGTCGTCAAGCAGGTTCGGGCCCTTGCGCTTGGGGGTTGAGGGCTTGGTCGGTTCGGTCGTGCTCGTGGTCGTCGGGGCGGTCGACTTGTTGCGGTTGGCCATGAAGCGGTCGAACTCGTCCTGATCCTTGGCGCGGCGCAATTCGCGGGCATAGTCGTCGAACTCGGTCAGCATCTCGTCCAGCTTGCGGCGCTCTTCGGCGAGGCGCTCGAGTTCCTTCTCGCGCCAGTCGTCGAAAGCGACGTTGCCGGTGCGAGCCGAACCATGGCCCCAGCGCGCGGCCTTGTCGGAACCGCGGCGGCAGCCGGCGAAGATGCCGTCGGTGGCGCGGTTGACGTCACGCTTGAAGCCGTCAAGCCGGTCGCCCCAGATGATGTAGGCAAGCATGGCAAAGCCAAGCGGCCAGAACACCATGAAGCCGATCACCATCAGCGCTATGGTCGCCGGCGTCCAGGCCGGGCGGATCAATGCGGAAGTGTTCATTTTCTCCCATTCCTTCGGTTGGAGACAGCCAAACCCGGCTGCGTTGAATCGAGATGGGAAGACGAAAACGGCGATTCAAGACAATGCCGGCCAAAACCGGACAAGGGTCTGAAATGATTATCGCTTTTTGAGCGCGTCGAGGAAAAGTACGACCAGCCCGGCGACCAGGCCCCAGAATGCAGCGCCGACGCCGAACAAGGTCAGCCCCGACGCGGTGACGACGAAGGTGACCGTGGCGGCCATGCGCTGGTCTTCGTCCTTGAGCGCGATCGACAGCGCATTGGCGAGCGACCCCATCAGCGCCAGACCAGCCACCAGCACGATCAGGCTCTGCGGCAGCACGGCGAAGATCGCCACCAGCGAGGCGCCGAAAATCGCGAAGACAAGATAGGCGAGCGCATAGAAGGGGCCGGTCTTCCAGCGCTCGGCAGGGTCGGGATGGACATCCGGCCCGGTGCAGATCGCCGCCGAAATCGCCGCCAGATTGGTGGTCGAGCCGCCAAACGGCGCCGACAGCAGTGAGAACAGGCCGGTGACACCGATCAGCGGGCCGGGTTCGGGGTGATAGCCGGCGGCACGCAGCACGGCGAGGCCCGACAGGTTCTGCGAGGCCATGGTGACGAGGTAAAGCGGCAGCGCCAGGCCGATAATGGCGGCGACGCTGAAATGCGGCGCAATCAGCGTCAGCGTCGACAGTTCCGGCGCCGGCAGGCCGCCGACACGGCCGGTGAGAACGGCGGCAATGCCGCCGCCGATCAGCACCGCCAGCACCGACAGCGCCGGGTTGAACAGGCGAATGACGAAGAAGGCCGCGATCAGCGGCAGGATCAGCCAGGGGTCGACGGGAATGGTCTTGACGGCATTGAGGGCAAAGGTGACGACGATGCCGGCCAGCATGCCGGACGCCACCGAGGCCGGTATTTTGGCGATCAGCTGGGTCAGTGGCTTGAACAGGCCGGTGGCGATCAACAGGATGCCGGTGACGATGAAGGCGCCGACGGCATCGGCCATGGTAAAGCCGCTCGAGGCCGCCATCAGCGCCAGACCGGGTGTCGACCAGGCAGTGATGATAGGCATTTTCCTGCGCCAGGACAGCCACAGGCACTCGATCGCCATTGCCAGGCACAGCGCCGTCACCCAACTTGCGGTTTCGGCCTGGGTGGCGCCAACCGCCTTGGCGGCGGCAATGACGACGGCGAGCGTGCCGCCGAAGCCGACGATTGCCGCGACAAAGGCGGATATCGGGATGGAAATGCGCATTGTTGCCTAACCCGCCCGCACGACCATGTCGCCCACGGCCCTCAGCAGCATGTCGAGATCCTGCGGCCGCGACAGGCGATGGTCGCCGTCGGGGATGAGCGACAGCGTGACATCGTCGGCTGGCAGCAGGGACACCAGCTTCAGCGCATGGCTTGCCGGCACATCGGCATCAGCCAGGCCTTGCAGGATGTGGACCGGGCAATGGGTGTCGATCGGCCCGGTCATGACCCGATTGCTGCGGCCGTCCTCGATCAGCGCACTTGTGTAGATGTAAGGCTCGGCGGAGTAGTCCGACGGCTCCTCGAAAAAACCCTTCGTCTTGAGATCGCGCTTCTGTGCCGCGGTCAGCGCCGGCTCGACCAGTTCGGTGGTGAAATCCGGCGCCGGCGCGAGCAGCACCAGGCCGACGACACTTGTGTCGCCAGCCTTGCGCAATTCCTGCACCATGCGCAGCGCAATCCAGGCGCCCATCGACGAGCCTACCAGGATCTGCTTTCCCTTGGTGAAACGCTGGAAGACGGCGAGGCTCTCGCCGAGCCATTTCGAGATGGTGCCGTCGGCAAAGGCGCCGCCGGATTCGCCATGGCCGGAATAGTCATGGCGGAGGAAGGCTCGACCTTCACGGGCTGCCCAGTCTGACAGCGTCTGCGCCTTCGTGCCGAGCATGTCGGACTTGTAGCCGCCGAGCCAGACGATGCCGGGCGTCGTGCCCGCCTGATGGCGCACCGCGATGCTGATTCCCTGGACATCCAGAAGGGTTGGGATGGTCGCGGTCATGGCTGTCGGCCAATCCTGGTTGTAGGGCCTGATTTTCCTCGCCGGTCTTTTGGCACAGGCAAAGGCGAGGCGGAAAGTGCCCGCTCTATCCTTTGTTTGGTGCAGACCAGCGTTCAGGGTGATTTTCTGTCAGCGCTATGCTATTGACTCCGCCCGCGCGCTCACCACATTGGCGCGTCCTGAACATTTCTAGATTTGAAACCCTGAACGAAACGGCCAAGGAGACCACGACCATTCGCAGACCTTTCAAAGCAGCGGCGCCCACCAAGGATGGCCCGCGCTCCAACCGTGATATCCGGGTTCCCCGGGTCCAGCTCATCGACGCCGAAGGCCAGAACCGAGGCGATGTCTCCATCAACGACGCATTGCTGCTCGCCGAAGAGGCCGGGCTCGATCTGGTCGAGATATCGCCCAATGCGGTGCCGCCCGTCGTAAAAATCCTCGATCTCGGCAAGTTGAAATACGCCAACCAGAAGAAGGCGGCCGAGGCGCGCAAGAACCAGAAGGTCATCGAGATCAAGGAGATCAAGATGCGCCCGAACATCGACAGCCATGACTACGAGACCAAGATGAAGGCCGTGCGGCGCTTCTTCGAGGAAGGCGACAAGGTCAAGCTGACGCTGCGCTTCCGCGGTCGCGAAATGGCGCATATGGAACTCGGCATGCAGCTCCTGAACAAGGTGCGCGAGGAAGTGTCGACCATCGCCAAGGTCGAAGCCGAGCCGAAGCTCGAAGGCCGCCAGATGATGATGGTGCTGGCGCCGCGCTAGATCACGTTCGGTTGAGGCGTGATTTAGCGCTCCAAATCCGCCTGAATCATAGCTCACGGCGTCCCGGCGATCGGCGGGACGCCTGTTTTTCTCGGCAGACGCCGTGATCGCCGGCAAAGCTTTTCCACGATCGGATTCCCGACATGGCCAATGAAATCAATCCTGCGCCCGTCAAGGAGCTGGGCGGCTACCAGCACATGCGCAGGATGGTGCTTGCCGTGCTGGTGGTGGTGCTGTTTGCCGCCCTGCTGTTCGGCCAGTCGACTTTTCCGCCGGAGACCCCGGTGCACGAGACGATCGAGATGTTCGGCGTGCTGTTGATCTTCCTCGGCGTCGTCGGGCGCTTGTGGTCGACGCTTTATATTGGCGGCCGCAAATCCTCCGAAGTGGTCACCGGCGGACCCTATTCGATCACCCGCAACCCGCTCTACGTGTTCTCGACCATTGCCGCCGCCGGCGTAGGCGCCCAGATCGGCTCGTTCTCCGGCATCATCCTGTTTGCGCTTTTGTGCGCCGGCGCCTTCCACATCGTCATCCTGCGCGAAGAGAAATATCTCAAGCAAGTGCTCGGCGCCCCTTACCAGGCCTATCTGGCACGAGTGCCGCGCTTCTTTCCCAAGCTTTCGCTCTACCAGGAAGGCGATACCGGCAGCTTCAAGCCGCGGCTTTTGCTGACCACCTTGCTCGACGGGCTGGTGTTTCTGGTGGCGCTGCCGGTGTTCGAGACCATCGACGGCGCCCAGCAGTCGGGTATTCTCCCTGTACTGTTCCGCCTACCTTGATTGCGGACAGAGCGTCGCAGCCCTTCGGGTGTTGCACGCGCGCCTGCTTTGACGTATAGGACCGCGTTCCAAAAAACCGCCCGGCAGGGCATGCCGTGGCGGTTTCATTTGCTTTTCGGGCTTTTGGTCCGCCCGAAGCGAACAAGAAGCGCGATTGTGCGCCACCAATACGGAGTAGCAAAATGCCCAAGATGAAGACCAAATCGGCCGCCAAGAAGCGGTTCAAGATCACAGGTACGGGTAAAGTCCTGTCGGCTGCGGCCGGCAAGCGTCACGGCATGATCAAGCGTTCCAACAAGTTCATTCGAAATGCCCGCGGCACGATGGTTCTGGCTGAACCGGATGGCAAGAAGGTCATCAAGAATTTTCTGCCGAACGGCCTCTAAGGCATTCGGTCTGGACACGTTTTAAGGAGATCATGACATGGCACGCGTAAAAAGAGGCGTCACCTCGCACGCCAAGCATAAGAAGGTTCTGAAAGCCGCCAAGGGCTTCTACGGCCGCCGCAAGAACACCATCCGCATCGCCAAGCAGGCGGTGGAAAAGTCGCTGCAGTACGCTTACCGCGACCGCAAGAACCGCAAGCGCTCGTTCCGCGCGCTGTGGATCCAGCGCATCAACGCCGCGACCCACGAGCATGGCCTGACCTATGGCCGCTTCATCGATGGCCTCAACAAGGCCGGCATCGAGATCGATCGCAAGATCCTGTCCGACATGGCCATCCATGAGCCGCAGGCTTTCGCCGCCCTGGTCGCCAAGGCCAAGGTCGCGCTCGAATATCTGAAGAACACCACGCCGAATGCTTTTGAAAGCGCTGTCGCCTAAGACCAGCGCTTCCCAAGCTATTCAACACTTGATTTGGGGAACCCGCGCTGGCACGGCTGGCGCGGGTTTTTCTTATGCCTAGAGCGTCTTTGTTTTACGCAATTCCGGACGGAAAACCGTTTCACACCTTTCCTGGAATTGCTCCAATCGGATCCGGAACATGAGTGACATGGATACTCTCGAAAACTCCCTGATGGCCGACATCGCGTCGGCCGGCGACGAGGCGTCGATCGAAGCGGTGCGCGTTGCAGCCCTCGGCAAGAAGGGCTCGGTCTCCGAAATGCTGAAGACGCTGGGCGCGATGAGCGCCGAGGAGCGGCAAGTCAAAGGCCCGGCGATCAACGGCCTGAAGAACCGCGTCACCGAAGCGCTGACGGCGCGCAAGGCCGAGCTGAAGGACGTGGCGGTCACCGCCCGGCTCGCCGCCGAGACGGTCGACGTGACGCTGCCGGTGCGGCAGTCGCCGGCCGAGCGCGGCCGCATCCATCCGATCAGTCAGGTCATCGACGAGATCGCGGCGATCTTCGGCGATCTCGGCTTCGCCATCGCCGAAGGCCCCGACGTCGAGAGCGACTACTACAATTTCACCGCGCTGAATTTCCCCGAGGGGCACCCGGCGCGCGAAATGCATGACACGTTTTTCTTCCAACCGGACGAGAAGGGCGAGCGCAAGCTGTTGCGCACGCACACCTCGCCCGTGCAGATCCGCACCATGGAGAAGCAGAAGCCGCCGATCCGCATTGTCATCCCGGGCAAAACCTACCGGCAGGATTCGGACGCCACGCACTCGCCGATGTTCCATCAGGTCGAGGGGCTGGTGATCGACAAGTCGGCCAATGTCGCCAACATGAAGTGGGTGCTGGAAGAGTTCTGCAAGGCGTTCTTCGAGGTGCCGCAGGTGAAGATGCGCTTCCGCCCGTCCTTCTTCCCGTTCACCGAGCCAAGCCTCGAAGTCGACATCCAGTGCGACCGCTCGCGGCCCGGCGAAGTGCGCTTCGGCGAAGGCACCGACTGGATGGAGATCCTCGGCTGCGGCATGGTGCACCCCAATGTGCTGCGCGCCGGCGGGCTCGACCCCGACGAGTATCAGGGCTTTGCCTGGGGAATGGGCATCGACCGCATCGCCATGCTGAAATACGGCATGCCGGATTTGCGCGCCTTCTTCGACGCCGATGTGCGCTGGCTGTCGCATTACGGTTTCAGGCCGCTCGACATGCCGACGCTGTTCGGAGGTCTCTCCGCATGACGGCGCCGCACACTGGCGGCTGCCGCTGCGGCGCGGTGCGGTTCGAGGCCTCGGCCGAACCGCACCATGTCAGCTATTGCCATTGCGGCGATTGCCGGCGGGCCAGCGGCGCGCCGGTGTCGGCCTTTGTCGGCTTTCTGACCGAGCAGGTGGCTTTCACCGGCAAGGCGCTGAAAATGTACGAGAACGGCCCGGTGACGCGCTCGTTCTGCGGCATATGCGGTTCGCCGATCGCCTATGTCGACGAGCGGCTTGAGGACCACATCTATTTCATGCTCGGCGCCATGGACGCGCCGGCCGATTTCACGCCGACACTGCATGCCTATGTCAGCGAACAGCTGCCCTTCCTGCACATGCCGGACGACTTGCCGCGCCATTTGAAGACAAGCGTGCCCAGACATGATGGACAATGGCCCGACGGGCAAAGACAAAACGGAACACAGTGATGAAACTCACCCTCTCCTGGCTCAAGGATCATCTGGAGACCGACGCCACGCTCGACGAAATCGTCGAGCGGCTGACCTCGATCGGCCTCGAAGTCGAGCATGTCGACGACAAGGCCAGCCTTAGGCCCTTCGTCATCGCCAAGGTGCTGACGGCGGTGCAGCATCCCGACGCCGACCGGCTGCGGGTGCTGACGGTCGACACCGGCGACGGCAAGGCCCCTGTCCAGGTTGTGTGCGGCGCGCCGAATGCGCGGGCCGGCCTGATCGGCGCCTTCGCCGCGCCCGGCACCTATGTGCCGGGCATCGACGTGACGCTGACCGTCGGCAAGATCCGCGGCGTCGAGAGCCACGGCATGATGTGCTCGGAGCGCGAGCTGGAACTGTCGGACGAGCATAACGGCATCATCGACCTGCCGGCCGATGCGCCGGTCGGCACCAGCTTCGCGGCTTACGCGCATCTCGACGATCCGGTCATCGAGATCAATCTGACGCCGAACCGGCCGGATGCAACCAGCATTTACGGCGTTGCCCGCGATCTCGCGGCAAGCGGGCTTGGCCGGCTCAAGACCGCGCCGGTCGAGGCGATCAAGGGCAAAGGCGAGACGCCGGTCAAGGTGACGATCGAGGCGCCGGAGCTTTGCCCCGGCTTCGCGCTGCGGCTGGTGCGCGGCGTCAAGAACGGCCCTTCGCCGAAATGGCTGCAGCAGCGTCTGATCGCCATCGGCCTCAGGCCGATCAGCGCGCTGGTCGACATCACCAACTACGTCACCTTCGACCGCGGCCGGCCGCTGCATGTGTTCGACGCCAAGAAGGTCGCCGGCAATCTTGTCGTGCGCCGCGCCAAAGATGGCGAAAAGGTCATGGCGCTGGACGGACGCCAATACACGCTGACGCCTGAGATGTGCGCCATCGCCGACGACAATGGCGTCGAATCGATCGCCGGCGTCATGGGCGGCGAGCATTCGGGCTGCGATGAAAACACCACCGATGTGCTGATCGAATCCGCGCTTTGGGACCCGATCACCACAGCCCGCACCGGCCGCACGCTCGGCATCATCACCGATGCGCGCTACCGCTTCGAGCGCGGCGTCGACCCTGAATTCATGGTGCCGGGCGTCGAACTGGCAACCAAGCTGGTGCTGGAGTTCTGCGGCGGCGAGCCGACGGAAACGGAGGTGGTCGGATACGCTGGCCACACGCCCAAGATCGTCTCCTTCCCGCTGTCGGAAGTGAAGCGGCTGACCGGCATCGAAGTGCCGAAGGCGGAAAGTCTCGACATTCTGAGCCGGCTTGGCTTCAAGCCGCAGGGCTCGGGCGACGTCGTCGATGTCGCGGTGCCGTCCTGGCGCCCCGATGTCGACGGCAAGGCCGACCTGGTCGAGGAAGTCATGCGCATCCACGGCGTCGACAACATCGCGCCGCAGCCGCTCGGCGCGCATGATGCTGTCAATTCCAAAATCCTGACCACTCTGCAGGTCCGCACCCGCACGGCCAAGCGTTCGCTCGCCGTGCGCGGCATGATGGAGGCGGTCACCTGGTCGTTCATCCCGGCCAGGCACGCCGAACTGTTCGGCGGCGGCCAAACGGCGCTGAAACTCGCCAACCCGATCGCCGCCGACATGTCCGACATGCGGCCCTCGCTGCTGCCCGGGCTGATGTCGGCCGCGCAGCGCAATGCCGACAAGGGCATTGGCGATGTCGCGCTGTTCGAAGTCTCGGGCACCTATGAAGGCGACCAGCCGGAGCAGCAGCGGCGCGTTGCCGCCGGCGTGCGCCGTGGCACCGCCAAGCTCGACGGCTCCGGCCGCAGCTGGGCCGGCAATTCCGGTGCGGTCGGCGTGTTTGACGCCAAGGCCGATGCGATTGCAGCGCTTGAAGCCTGCGGCGCGCCGGTCGACCGGCTGCAGATCGAGCCCGGTGGCCCGGCCTGGTATCATCCCGGCCGCTCCGGCACGATCAAGCTCGGCCCGAAGACCGTACTCGGCACGTTCGGCGAATTCCATCCGAAGACGTTGGAGGCGCTCGACGTTTCCGGACCGATCTGCGGCTTCGAGGTCTATATCGACGCCGTGCCGGAGCCGAAGGCCAAGCCGACGAAAACCAAGCCGAAGCTGGAGCTCTCCGCCTTCCAGGCGGTGAAGCGCGATTTTGCCTTCGTCGTCGACAAGACGGTAGAAGCCGGCACGCTGGTGCGCGCGGCACTCGCCGCCGACAAGAAGCTGGTCACCGGCGTCTCGGTGTTCGACGTCTTCGAAGGTGCATCGCTCGGCGCCGCCAAGAAGTCGATCGCCATCGAGGTCTCGATCCAGCCGGTGGAAAAGACGTTGACCGACGAGGATTTCGAGGCGCTGGCAAAGCGCATCGTCGACAATGTCGGCAAGCAGACGGGCGGCGTGCTGAGGACGTGAGGCGGACCCGTCCCGACAACGGTCGGGATGGGCTCGTTGCAAATGCTCCCAAAATGGACACGACGATGGACCACAAGCTTTCCATCACCTGGCTGGCAACGCATATCGGCACGATCGACGGTTTTCTGGACGACCAGGAATGCGCCGATCTGATCGCCGACAGCGAACGGCGCGGTTTCGAGGAGGCGCGCATCAACAACCGCGGCAATGCGCTGTTGATGAAGGAGCTGCGCAACAACGACCGCATCATTTTCGACGACGAGGATCTTGCCGACCTGCTTTTCGCACGCGCCCGGCCGGTGCTCTATCGCGGCCTCGGCGAATGGCGGCTCAAGGGTTTTAACGAGCGCTTCCGCTTCTATCGCTACGGCCCCGGTCAAAAATTCGACTGGCACCATGACGGCACGTTCGTACGCACCGCCGACGAACACAGCCAATTCACCTTCATGATCTACCTCTCGGATGACTTTGAGGGCGGCGGAACCTCGTTTCGCGGAGGGATCCCGGGTTATGAGGGCAACCGCCTGACGGTGAAGCCCATGAAAGGCATGGCGCTGGCGTTCTACCATCCGATTGAGCATCGCGGCGACGAGGTGCTGTCGGGGCGCAAATACGTCATCCGCACGGATGTGATGTACAAGCGCCAGTGACCGGCATGACGTATTTGACTCCACTCGAAATGTTTTTCGTTCAGGAGTTTTGTCGTTCGAGAGGCATTTCGTCCGACACGGTCAATAGGCTCAAAGTCAAAGATCGCGATCGCAATCCTGTAGGGTTCATGACCGAAGTCATTCCCTCATCCGTTCCCCCTGAATTGCGGTTTGCGAGTCGGGTGTTCAGTCCGCCAAAGACAGCGTATGTCGGGCCAGACCGGCTTCCTTGTGGCATGGTTCTGTTCTTCGACGAGGTTACGGGACTACTCGATGCGATCGAAGGCTTTGCCGATGGTGAAGAGTGGCCTGAGCTCGAGGAACCGGCCTGCTGGTCAACGTCCAGCGGCCAGTGAGGGATTGCCGGCAGGTGGCGAATCGCCCTCCAAAGGGGGATGGACCATCTGCGCTATTCCGGCCTTCCATTCGAAACTCAGCGCAAAGCGTTCTTCGCCATCGTGTCGGCCGACCCGCTGGTTCGCGACGCACTGGCGCGGGCACGCACGCTCAACCTGCCGGATTGGCTGATGGTTTCCGGCGCGCTCTACAACAGCGTCTGGAACCACCTGACCGGCAAGCCGTCGGGCTACGGCATCAAGGACGTCGATCTCTTCTACTTCGATGACAGCGACCTGTCCTACGAGGCCGAGGATGCTGTCATTCTTAGCGCGGCGGGCCATTTCGAAGGGCTGGCGCTGCCGGTCGAGGTCCGCAACCAGGCGCGGGTGCATCTGTGGTATCCTGAGAAGTTCGGCCAGCCCTGCCCGCGCTATACGAGCTCCAGCGAATCCGTCAGTCATTTTGCCTCGAAGACGCATGCGGTCGGGGTGCGGTTCGATGCTGGCGGGCAGCTGGAGCTGGTCGCGCCGTTTGGGCTGGATGATGTGTTTTCATTTCGGATTACGCCGAACCGGGTGACGGATAATCGGCGGACCCATGAGGCCAAGGGTGCGCGGGCGCGGGCGTGCTGGCCGGAGATTACGGTGGTGCCGTGGTGACCTCTTACCCTCCCCCTTGTGGGGAGGGTCGGCTCGCAGTCGTAGCGAAGCGGAGATTGCGAGACGGGGTGGGGGTAGCGCCCTACGAGGACCCTCACCCATTCACCAGCGCCAACAATTCCTCCGTATAGCGCTTGCCCATCACCTTGTCCGGCGACAGCGCATCGCCAATCGCGGCAACTTCAGCCGCATTGAGCTCGATCCCCGCCGCCGCCGTGTTCTGCTCGAGATGGCGTATCTTGCGCGCACCGGGGATCGGCACGATGAAGTCGCCCTGGTGCAGCACCCAGGCCAGCGCCAGCTGGGCCGAGGTCACGCCCTTTTGCGCCGCCAGTTTCTCCAGCGTGGCAATGACCTTGGCGTTGGCCGCCATGGCGTCGGCCTGGAAGCGCGGCAAGGTGCGGCGCCAGTCGTCGTCGCCCAGGGCATCCGGCTTGGCGATGGTGCCGGTGAGCAGGCCGCGGCCGAGCGGGCTGTAGGGGACGAAGCCGATGCCGAGTTCGCGGCAGACGGAGAGCACCTCGTCTTCGGGATCGCGGGTCCACAGCGAATATTCGCTCTGCACGGCGGCGATCGGATGCACGGCATGCGCCCGGCGCAGGGTCGCGCCGCTAACTTCCGACAGGCCGAGCGCCCGCACCTTGCCTTCGCGCACCAGTTCGGCCATGGCGCCGACCGTGTCCTCGATCGGCACGTTGGGGTCGACACGGTGCTGGTAGTAGAGGTCGATGACATCGGTACCCAGCCGCTTCAGCGAGGCTTCCGCCACCGCCTTGACGTGCTCGGGGCGGCTGTCGACACCGACCATGCGCTCCATGCCTGAACCTTGCTCGGAAATCTTGAAGCCGAATTTGGTGGCGATGGTCACCTTGTCACGCACCGGCTTCAATGCCTTGCCGAGCAGGATCTCGTTCTCAAAAGGGCCGTAGACTTCCGCCGTGTCGAAGAAGGTCACGCCGATCTCGACGGCCCGGCGCAAGGTGGCGATCGCTTCGGCTTCCGGCTGGCCGCCATAGCCGAAGCTCATGCCCATGCAGCCGAGGCCAACGGGGAAGACTTCGAGTTCGGTGCCTAGTTTGCGGGTTTTCATGGCGCATCTCCTTGTTGCGATGGGCAGGAGATAGCTCGTTGCCTTACGTTCGATAATCGTCCGCTTTTCGCACGCCTTGTGCTATAAAATAGATCAATGAACCGAACGAACCTATCCCAACTTGCCGTGCTCGCCACCGTCGCCCAATGCGCCAGCTTCCGGGGGGCGGCCCGCGAGCTCGGAATCGCGCCTTCGGCGGTCAGCCACGCCGTGTCGAGCCTGGAGGCGAGGCTTGGCGTGCGGTTGCTGGCGCGCAGTACCCGCAGTGTCGCCCCGACGGAGGAAGGCGCCCAGCTTCTCGATCGGCTGCGGCCGGCGCTGTCGGAGATCGATCTGGCGCTGGAAACGGCGGTCGAGTCGCGCGACCGGCCGGCCGGGAACCTTCGGCTGACCGTGCCGCGCACGGCCGCGCATCTGACGCTGACGCCGCGGCTCGGCGGCTTTGCCGCGGCCTATCCCGACATCGTGCTGGAGATCGTCATCGAGGACCGCTTCACCGATGTGGTGGAGGGCGGCTTCGACGCTGGCGTGCGGCTCGGCGAGAGCCTGCAACGCGACATGATCGCGGTGCGCATCGGGCCGGACATTCGCGGCGCCGTCGTCGGTGCACCGTCCTATTTCGAAAAAATGCCGAAGCCGCGTCACCCGCGCGAGCTCGCCGACCACCGCTGCATCCGCTTCCGCTTCTCCAGCGGCATACTCTACCGCTGGGAGTTCGAGAAAGACGGCGAGGAGATCGAGTTTGCCGCACAAGGGCCGTTGATCCTCGACGAGGACCATCTGATCGCCCAGGCGGCCATCGACGGCGCCGGCCTCGCCTTCGTCTTCGAGCCTTATGTGCGGGGCCCGCTCGCCGACGGAAGGCTGATCCGCGTGCTGGAGGACTGGTGCCCGCCCTTTGAAGGCTTCTTCGTCTACTATCCCAGCCGCAGGCAAATGCGCCCGGCGCTGCGGGCGTTTGTGGATTTCTTCAAGGTGGGTGGGTAACTCACCCTCTCCCCCTTGTAGGCAGGGTAAGGCGCCGGATGAAAACCTGCCCGGCATTCGTTTATCTGCCATGCAGGCATCCATCACCAACACCACAACCCGCTACGGCTGGGTGGCAATCATCCTTCATTGGCTGATCGGCATCATCTTCATTGGCCAGTTCGCGCTCGGCTTCGTCATGGTGCAATTGACCAGCCAGCGCACTGCCTTCGAGCTCATCCAGCTGCACAAATCCTTCGGTTTTCTGCTGCTCGGCCTCATCATCCTGCGCATTGCCTGGCGGCTCGGCAATGCCGCACCTGCCCTGCCAGCCTCGGTCGGAGGCCTGGAGCGTCGCACTGCGCCGCTGGCGCATCTGGCGCTCTATGCTTTCCAGCTCGCGCTGCCGCTGTCCGGCTGGGCACTGGTTTCGGTGTCGATGCTGGAGATCCCCTCGATGCCGTTCAACCTGTTCGTGATGCCGAACCTGCCGCTCGGCCTGTCCGACACCGCGGAAAACTTCTGGGCAGCCGTCCACTGGTATCTCGCTTATGCCGGCATTGCGCTGGTCGTGCTCCATATCGCGGCGGCGTTGCGCCATCATTTTTGGCTGCGCGACAGCGTGTTTACGCGCATGATCACGCCTTCGTCAGCGCCCGACATGGAATAGGGCGCGCCGCGTATTCGTTCATGGAGGAAAGACGCAGGACTTTGCCTGCCCCAGAAGGACAAAACCCATGTATGCGCGTATCCTAGGATTGGCGGCTGTCGCCGCTTGCCTTGCCATGCCTGTGTTGGCCGCGGTCGACCTTAACGACGCCGCCGGCAGCTACACGGTCAACCCGGCCAGCTCTTCGATCCGCTTTTCCATCGGCAAGGTTGGCGGCGGCGGGCTCAACGGCGCCTTCGGCCGCTTCAAGGGATCGATCCGCATCGACAACAGCGATGTCGGGCGCTCCCAGGTCAATTTCACCATCTATCCCGACAGCGTCGGTACAGGCCAGGGCCGCATCGACGCCTTCCTGCGCTCCGACGCGGTGTTCGACGTGGCCAACAGCCCCGAAATCCAGTTTCGCTCGACCAGCGTGACCCGCACCAGCGACACCACGGCGCTGGTCAGCGGCCGGCTGACAGCGCGGGGCAAGACGTTTGCGGAAAAGTTCACCGCCGAGCTCGGCGGGCTGAAGGGCGGCACCATCAAATTCCACGTCACCGGCAAGGTGCTGCGCTCGCGCTACGGCATGGATGTCGGCACGCCGATCTATTCGAACATCGTCGATTTCGACATGACGCTGACGGGGAAGAAGGGATAGCGCGGCCTGGTTTCCTCGCCCCCACGAATGTGGGGGAGAGGTGTCCGCGAAGCGGACGGAGAGAGGGGACGACGGTCGCGACGGCAAAGCCCTCGAAGGCTCAGCGCAGTTCACGCAACGGCTGCCTCTTTGGCGAGCTCCGGCTCTCCGTCCCGGCTTCGCCGGGCCACCGTGCCGGGGCGAGCCACGGGTCTCGCCCGTCCTTCGGACCCCCACTGCGTGGGGCGAGGAAGGGAGCTTCTCTTTCATTGGCTTTTCTCCTGAATTAGGGCAAACCTCCTCGCCTGCAAATCGAATGGAGAAGCCTGATGTTCCGATGGGGTGTTTTGTCGACGGCCAAGATCGGCCGCGAGCAATTGTTGCCGGCAATCGTCGAGGCCGAGAATGGCGTGCTGTCGGCGATCGCCAGCCGCGACCTGTCGAAAGCCAAGGCCCTGGGCGACCGGTTCGGCGCCCGCCATGCTTTCGGCTCCTATGAGGAACTCTTGGCCTCCAAGGATGTCGACGGCGTCTACATTCCGCTGCCGACCTCACAGCATGTCGAATGGACGGCCAAGGCCATCGAAGCGGGAAAACATGTGCTGGTGGAGAAGCCGCTAGCGCTCGACGCCAAGGATATCGCCCCGCTGATCAAACTGCGCGACCAGAAGAAAGTACTGGTCTGCGAAGCGTTCATGGTCATCTACCACCCGCAATGGATCAAGGTGCGCGACCTCATCGCCAGCGGCGCCATCGGCCGGCTGCGCCATGTGCAGGGAGCCTTCTCCTACTACAATGTCGACCCCACCAATATGCGCAACCAGCTCGATCTCGGCGGCGGCGCGCTGCCTGATATCGGCGTCTACCCGACGGTGTCGACACGCTTTTGCACCGACAAGGAACCGTTGCGGGTGCAGGCGACGATCGAGCGCGACAAGACATTCGGCACCGACATCTACTCCTCGATCCGCGCCGATTTCGGCGACTTCGAACTGTCCTTCTATCTGTCGACGCAGATGGCGGCGCGGCAGGTGATGGTGTTTCACGGCGAGAAAGGCTTCATCGAAGTGTTCTCGCCGTTCAATGCCGGGCTCTACGACCATCACCGCATCGAACTGCACAACCAGAACCACACCGAGGCGCAGGTGTTCCGCTTTCCGGGTACGCAGCAATATCGGCGTGAGGTCGAGACCTTTGCCAAAGCGGCCGCAGGCGGCAAAGAGCGAGTCTTCACGCTGGAGGAGTCCGTGCTCAACCAGAAGGTCATCGACGCCATCTTCCGCGCCGGCGGCAAGGACGGCTGGGAAGCCGTCTGACACAGCAATGTTAGCCGGTTAATTTTATGGAGAAGGGCGTCCGCATCATGCATGCGGACGCCCTTTCCTATTGAGCCGACATTCTCACGCGCCGCTGAGCGCAAGGTGCAAGGTCTCGGCGAAGCGATCGGGATAGGGCGCAAAGCCCATATGATCGCCGGGGAAGGCGGCGCGCTTGCTGCCGAGCCTGTCGGCCAGCGCCTTGCCCATGCCGTCGATCGGCTGGCCGATGGACTCTTCGCCGATGCCGACCACGACCGGGCGGCCGCGCAACGCCTCGACATCCGGGCGGTAGAGCGACAGCGGCATGACGCCGTGCGCCAGCCAGTATTCGAAATTGCCGCTGACCCTGGCAAGGGTCTCGGCGTCTTCGGGCGACGGTTCGAACGAAGGTAGCCCGTCCTGCGGCCCGGCTTCGTCGCCGTCCAGCTCTTCCGACAGGCCGTTTTCGCTGAAGAATTTCTGCATCGCCGCCTCGACGCCGTGGCTGCGATAGGTGTCGTGCAGGTCGCGCATGCCGGCCAGCGCCGGCGCCGGGTCTTCGAGCAGCATCATGCTGGGCGGCTCATGCGCCACCAGCGCACGCACCCGGCCGGGATGACGGGCGGCGAGGTTGAGGCCGATCTGGGCGCCGCCGCTGGTGCCGAACACATAGGCCGGCCCGGCGCCGAGCGCCTCTATCAACCGGGCGGCATCGTCGCCATGGACATCGAGATCCTGTTCCTTCGGTTGCCCGGCGAAGGTGCTGCGCGAATTGCCGCGCGGGTCATACGCGACCACCGTGTAGCGGTCGGCGAGGTGGCGCGCGACATCGGCGAAGACGCCGGCATCCTGCGGTCCGCCGGGGATGATCAACAGCACGGGGCCGGAGCCGCGCATCTCGTAATAGAGGCTGGCGCCCGGTACTTTCAGCGTCGACGATTGGGGGGTCATGTCCATCTCTCCTGTTGCTCTCATGCCAAGGTTCGGTTTTGCGATGGTCCCGCTCATTTGCTGGCGACAACCATGCGGTTGCCCTCGCTGTCGCGGAACTCGGCGACAGTGCGGCCCGGCTGCCAGGGCGCCTGCTGCGGCTCGGTGATGATTTCGACGCCGCGCGCCTTCAATGCGGCGATCGTTGCCTCGACATCGTCGTCGACCAGAACCATCACCGGGTCGGCGCTTGGCGCCTCATCGGCGCGCCTGACGAAATGCAAATTGGTGACGGCGAAGGGGAACGCCAGTTCGATCCACCGCCAGCCACTGTCACCCATGGGCTGGTCGGCTATGATCTGGCAGGCAAGGTGTTCAGTATAGAACGCCTTGGCGCGATCCTGGTCGAACACCGGCAACTCGGCAAACTGGATGTGCATGATGGGTCTCTCCTGCTCCTCGATGGCTGCCGCGCAGCCGTCCACGGGGGAAAGACGATCCCAACGATCAAAAAGATTCGCGGCGGCGGAGAATCTTTTCGCCACTGCAGAACGTCTTCTCCGTGCAGACTGGAAAACAGGAGACGACAATGGACTACAATCTCATCCGCTACGGCGTGAAGGATGAAAGCATCGCGCAGAACCGTATGCTGGTTGCAAAGGTGTTCGAGGCGCTCGACGAAACCAAGCCGAAATCGGTGCGCTACCTCGTGCTGGAACTGGAGAATGGCGAGTTCGTCCATCTTGTCAGCCAGGACGGCGACGGCCTGACCGGTCTTGCCGCCTTCAAGGCTTTCAGCGCCGATCATGCCGGGCGACGCTCGACGCCGCTTGCCCGATCGCCGGCAAAGATCGTCGGCAATTATCGTATGCTGGCCGGCGAGGACGTGCCGGCTTGAGTGCCAAGACCGGCATTTTGGGAATGGACAGGATGAACACAGCAAGACTCGACCGCGTGGCCCTGGAGGGGATGCTCGGCGATTTGCGGCCGAAGCTGCACCGCTATTGCGCCCGCATGGCCGGCTCGGTGATCGATGGCGAAGACATCGTCCAGGAGACACTGATCAAGGCGCTGCAGGCCATTGACGGCGACGCCTCTGTCGAGCGGCCCGAGCAATGGCTGTTCCGCATCGCCCACAATGCCGCGCAGGACCATCTGCGCCGGCGCCAGCGAGAGCAGGCGCGCATGAGCGAGGCCGACATGACGACGATCGAAGACCCCTCCGCAAGCGCCGATGCCAGGCTCGCCACCGCCGCCAGCCTGCGCAGCTTCATGCAGCTTGCGACGGCGCAGCGCAGCGCCGTGATCCTGGTCGACGTGCTTGGCCTCAGCCTGCACGAAACCTGCGAGGTCTCCGGCGCGACGCTGGCCGCCACCAAGGCGGCGCTGCATCGTGGGCGGGCGCAGCTGCGGCTGTTGGCTCTACAGGACGAACAGGCGACGGTCCCAAAGCTCGACGCCGACGACGAGCGGCGCCTGCGCCGCTATGTCGACCTGTTCAACGCGCGCGACTTCGACGCCGTGCGCGCGCTGATCGCCGAGGATATCCAGCTAGAAGTCGTCAACCGCACCCGCATGCGCGGCAAGGCGCAGGTTTCCAACTATTTCGGCAATTACGACCGCGTCAGCGACTGGGCGCTGTCACTGGGCTTCGTCGACGGCAGGGCGGCGATCCTGATCCGCAACCCGCAAGCGGGAGACGATGCCGTGCGCGGCTTCATGCTGGTCGACTGGCAGGACGGAAAGGTCAGCCACATCAGAGATTTCCGCTACGCGCCCTATTGCCTTGCCGACGCGGAGATCCGCTTCATTGACGAATGAGTATGGCGTCGGCCGGTGAGCGCAGGCCTCAGGCGAAGCTTTGCAGATTGGCGTCCTGCAGCTTGGAGCCGGCGAGCAGGGCCTCGAGCACCTGCTTCTTGAGCAACAGGCACTGCGAACGGGCAAGCTTTGCGATTGCAGAGATCTCGGCCACTTCGCAGGCAAGGACGAGCTCCTTCTGCTGGCCGATGATCGTTTGCGTGAAGTCGCGCGATTTGAAACCGAGATGGAGAACGCGCTCCGACTGGTCGAGGATCTGGTCAAGCAGGCGGGCCAGCCGCAGATTGCCCGAGAGCTCGGCCAGCGCCAGGCGAAAGGCGCGGTCGGCGGCAAGAAACGCGACATGGCTGCGCAGCGTTTCCGGCTTGAGCACCTTTTGCGCCGCCTGCCTGATGTCATCGAGCCCGCGCTCGGTGATGTTGGCGGCCGCCACCCTGAACACTTCCGGCTCGATCAGGCTGCGGACGTCGAAGATCTCGTTGACGTCGCGCAGGCTAAGCGGTGCGATGACATAGCCGCGGCGCGGCTCGCTCTTGATCAGCCCTTCCTGCGTCAGCCGGGCGAGTGCGGAGCGGATCGTCGCCTTCCTGATCTGGTAGCGGTCGCCGATCTGCTTTTCGGTCAGGCTTTCGCCGGGACGCAGCACGCAGGCGACGATGTCGCTCTTCAGCTGCTCGTAAGCCTCCTCGCTGCGCAAAATGTCTGCGGTCGACGGCGCTTTGGTGGCGGTCGGTGACGCTGATTTCGGAGGGGTCATGTCTGCCTGCCCATCTGGTTTTCCCGCCTTGGTCCGCTTGCCCGTTGGGGCCATCCGGTTGACGGTTCAACCGGCATTCGCTAGCCTGAGCATCTCAGTTGTATCAGTTGAGCTTCCTAATGGAGATAACTGACAATGCCTCTTGCCGCCAACTCGCCTCTCTACGCCGTCACCGCCGATATCGTCAACGCAGCCAAAGGTCCTGATGCCTTCGAACGGGTCAAGGCGGTTCTGCGCGAACACACCGACCGTTTCCACGCATCGGGCGTGCTCGCCCACGAAGAGGAAGACGATGAGGTGCTGCTGCATGCGAGCCCTGACTTGACCATCTACCACATCACACTGTCGCCCGGCCTGCAGTATCCCGCGCACAACCATTTGATGGATGCGCTGATCGGCATCTACAAGGGCAGCGAGACCAACTTCATTTATCCCGTCGACGGCAGCGAGATCGATGCGCCCGAACGGCAGGATATCGCAGCCCCCGCCGTGGTGCACATGACCCCTGATACGGTGCATGCGGTCGCCAACACCGGCAACGCCCGCTCCGGCGCACTGCATGTCTATCTCGGCAATCTGACGGCTACCCACCGCCATATGTGGAGCCCCGACAGCAACCAGGCCGAACCGTTCGACAATGAGCGGTATCTGGCTGGGGCACGGCCGATTGAGGCTTGAAAAGGGGCCGGGTCTTGCGCAGTGAAACGTTATTCGGATCAGGCAGCACTGCCCAAGCGATGCGCAACTTTTTGGATCTGAGCAAGCTGACCCTTCAGACCGTCAAGCTTCTCCTGTGCCTCTTTAGATTGGCGCAATCCAGGCGTTTTGGCGGCTTCGAGGCCAAGCCGAAGCTTTTTAAATTGCTTGTGAGGAACCGAAATCTTGCCCCTTTCTACAAAAACACCAGTCACCTCTGCAGCGCGATCAAAATAGGCTTTTTCCTTGTGGTATCGCAGACCTGCTCTGGCAATGACTTGCTTGATCGCCCAGAGGACGCGATCCCGAACGGCCGCTCCTGAGACGGTCACATCGTCTATGTATACCGTTAGAGTTAGGCCCTCGCGCCGACAAATCGCCGATATCTCACTCCACATATCGAGGTGAGCAAAGTAGGCCATGATAGGACTGAGCGGACTTCCGGTTGGAAGGTGTTCCTTATATGTGGCGAGACGGGTAAGAGTCCCAGCCATATCTCGATCACACTGCATTATGGAATTGAAAAACCAGAACACTCGTTTGGAAGTGGTGCTCGGAAAAAACTTATGCAAATCGAGAGAGCGAACAACACGTTGGTTTCTGTGTTGTGCAGCATTCGTCACATAGCAGCGCCGCTTAACTGGGCAAAATAGATAGTCAGGCGGAGTGATCCGGCACAATAATTTTGCCAGCTTCGCTTGAGCATGCTTAAGCAGTTTATCTGGATCCTCAATATGTCGAATGCCCGTACCGTTTTTCTTGGGCTGATCAAATTCTCGATAGAGATTGTCCGCATACTTCGTCACATGACGGAGTTGTGCGTCACTCAACCCAATCAGCTGCGCTAACCGCCGCCGCCTAGTAAGACGGAATAGGCTGGACTGCTCTATGGTGTGCGTTGCTCGCCTATTCGACATCCGAATTGCCGGCCCTCGCCTCGAGAAATTGCATAAGCTTTATGATCTTGCCAGCCACAGCCGTACGGGCAGTTTCGACGATCCGCGCCTGCCCCATGTTTTCCGAAAAATACAGGATTGAAGACGCGGGGATGTGAAACGTTTCCGCATATTTGTCGACCAACTCCAAAGTTGGCTTCTTCTTGCCCGTTTCCACTTCCGAAAGGTAAGACGGCGATACACCTAGGGCCTTTGCAGCGTCGGCTTGTTTCATATCGTGAAAAACCCGAATCAGCCGTAGAGCCTCATTTAACATCTCGTGCTCCTTGCCGAGGTACAATGCAGGGCAACGGGCTAGTCCCGGAGCGTGTTGTATAGCTTCACCAACGCCGCAATCACGTTTGTGATCCCGACAAAGGCTGCAAACAGCACTTGGACACTGGTTGGGCCCACCAAGCATTTAGCCCAGTTAGGTCCCTTCCGTTTCGCCCGTCGCCGCTCCTGGTCGACATTGCCTTTCATAAAGGCCTCCTCTTGACCAACCGCCACGGAATTGTGGCGGCTCCTTCGAGGTCGTAGAGAAGTAGGCAGGAGCGCATCACCTGCATGTACGGGCGGCACCGCCCTTCGCGGTGCCGCCCCCGTCGCCCGCCACTCGCGCGCGCCGGATATTATGTAGGGGGTTTTCACCCCCCGCGAAGTCCCTAGAGACTTCAGAGAATGAAGGTTATCCTTTTTCAATTCGACGCTAGGTAGCTATCTGATTCGCGGCTGGCTGAAAATAAAATTCGCTAGTAGCGAATTTTATTTTTGCCCTAGAGGGGTATTTGATCAGCATCTGCATAGCGCCCCTTCCTCGGCTGGGGGACGGCTGATCGGGTAGGGACCGACCGAATACCAATCGGGAACGGAGGGAGATGCCACGCCTCTCGTAGGTCGAATCGACTCTTTGCCGGATAAGCGATCCAGGACCTAATCAGCTGTTTTGCCCAGCGTATCGGCAACCACCGCACCGCGCTTTCCCATTGGCAGAGCGGGACCGGTGGTCGAGTCGATTGCCGTCTGATGTTCCATCTCGGCATTGATCGCGGCGCCGGCGATGAGGATGACCACGGAAATCCATGTCCACATCATCAAGCCAACGACTGCGCCCAAAGAGCCGTAGGTGGCGTTGTAGTTGGCAAAATGCTGCAGGTAGAAGGAGAACAGCCACGATGCGGCGATCCAGACGGCGGTCGCAATCAAGGCACCCCAACTCAGCCATCGCCACTTCGCATGTTCGCGGCTGGGCCCGAAGCGGTAGAGCAAGGAAATGCCCGTCAGCATGATTCCTACCAGGATCGGCCAGCGAGATACCGCAACAAGGGTTTCCGTCCAGGCGTCGAGGTAGAAAAAGCGCAACAGTGCCGGGACAACGCCAACCGTCAGCAACAGGGCTATCCCGATCACCAAGGCTCCCATCGTGAACAGGATCGACATCAGATTGAGCGTGATGAAGCTGCGCTTCTCGCTCTCCTCATAGGCGATATTCATCGCATCGAAGAGCGCCTTCATGCCGCTGTTGGCGCTCCACAGCGCGATCGCAAGGCCGACGAAGAAACCTGTCCCGAGCGCTCCCGGTTTCTGACTGGCCAAAGCCTGCAACTGCCCGCGAATAATATCCAACCCGCCTGACGGCAACAATCCGCCGAGATAGGCGACATGGTCCGCGACCGTGATGGGGTCGGCGACAAACCCGTAGATCGAGATGAAGGCGGCCAGCGCCGGAAACAGCGCCAGCAGCAGATAGAAGGTAGCGCCGGCCGCGACCAGCAAGACCCGGTCCTTGTTGAACTCTTCCCAGAGCCGCCAGAAGATGTCCTTCCAGCCGAGTGCCGGTATTTGCGACGGCCAGGCCGCATCGCGACCACGGTCCCCCTCCTCCGCCCTGATGGCGGCCTTGCTCGCCTCTGACGTGGCCAACGCACGATTGGCCGCTTCGGTATCGATCAACGAGGACCTGGTGTCCATCGCTCAACAGCCCCGCATTGCCAGAGTTGCGTCCCCTCAAAGGGATACTTTGGCGACCTTGTCCTTGTATTCCTCTTTCGGATCGAAACCGAGCAGCATCTTGATGCCTGCCGTGATGCTTGAACTGTCGAGCCAGATCTCGGCTTCCTCTGGGTCGAACCGCAGCAGTGCCAGCTTTGGGTCGTCTTTCCCGCCTTCAAACCAGGCAGCGACAAACCGATTCCAAAGCCGATCGATGACCACTGGGTTGTTGTCCAGAAAGAGCTTTCCCTGCACCGTGGCGAACAGGTCGTGACCCTTCGATGTGAAAGTAGCGGTCGCGCCGCTCCCATCTTTCAGGCCCTCGACAAGCTCGGTGTCTGTGGCCGTGAAGAACCAGATCGGTCCTTTCCGATCCTCAATCTGGGCCGTCATCGGCCGCGGGATGACCTTCGACCCATCGAGGCCGATCATCATTGTCATGTCGGATTTCAACGACTTCCAGAACTTGGCTTCGAGTTCGGCAGGGGTGGCCATTTGGACTTCCTTTCAGATGGGCGAAAGAAGGCAAACGGCAGTCGGCTGCATCTGTTCCAATTCTTTGGAAGTTCTTGCTTGAAGCTCCGCCGGCCAAAGGCGGCCGGAATGAGCAGCGCAAGCTCAAACCTGACCATCTACCACATCACAATCGAAAGCCGGCCCGCAGCAGCGCAGAGAGACCGCCGCTCCTTCTGCGCCGGCCGATCCTGTCAGCCCTCAGGCATTCTGGACGGCGGTCGCCGCCTTGCGGATGACGTCGAGCACCAAAGCAGGTTGCGAGAGCATGGGGACATGGCTGCTGGCGGCCTCGACAACCGTGGCTCCCATGCGCTTGGCGACAAAGCGTTGTAGCTCGGGGTGCACGGTGCGGTCGTTGCCGGCGACGATATACCAACTCGGCTTCGTCTTCCAGGCGGTGCCTTCCACCTTCTGGGTGAACAGGTCCGGCACCGCCACCGCCTGTGTCGCGTAAACGAGCTTCTTCTCGGCGTCAGGCAGGCCTCCGGCAAAGCAATCGATGCCGCTGGCCTTCAGCCAAATGCGCCCCTCCGACACGTCGATGTGCTGGAAAACATCGGTCGCCGGAAATTTGGCCTGCAGGCTTTGCGAAGTCTCGTCGGCATCCGGCGCCAGCGCCGCGATGTAAACCAGCCCTGCCACGCGCGGATCGGCCCCGGCGTGGGTGATGAGCGTGCCGCCATAGGAGTGTCCGACCAGGATTGCCGGGCTTCCTACCCGGCCTAGGCAGAGTTTTACGGCGGCGACATCGCCGGCGAGCGAATCGAGGCCGTGCTGCGCGGCCATAACGTCATATCCCTCGGCCTGGAGCGTCGGGATCAGCTTGCTGAAGCATGAGCCATCGGCCCAGAGGCCATGCGCGAACACAATGCTTGGTCTGGCTTGCTTGGACATTGTTCTCTCCGCTGATTGGGGTGTTGGGCAACCGCCTGGTTGCGGCCATACGGTGCCCCTTCCTTCGCGCGACGCCAAGACTTTGTAGGCTTGAGCTATTCAAATTCCTCGTGATCATGCCGGCGAGCCACCGCCTCGCCGCTCACAAGACGGTCCGGCCGCAGGACCGACGATTACGCACGTCGCTTGCGGCACAGATTGGTCCCCGGCCTCTGGTGAAGGGCCGGAACCGATATCGGGCGCCGAGCGCAGGCTATGAAAGATCGAACTCGATCACGGTGACGGTGTCGCCATTAGCGATCGCGAACCGGCTGGTTGCGGGATCGAAGGCCATCGGCGGCGGCTTCGCGTCGTCGTCAAGACCCCAGAAAATGCTGTTGTCCTGAAGGCCTGACCGCAAATCGGTCCAGACATGGACGACTTTGCCGGTCGAAAGATCGATCAGCTTTGGATGCCTGTAGAGCGAGAGAACAAAGCCGTTGCCGAGCGCGAGTATAGTTCCGGCTTGCTCCTCCAGTTGGAGTGACTGGAGGCAGGCTCCTCGGATCAGGTCGTAGACAGCCACGCCAAGCGGTCGCAGGCGCGGCTCACCGTTGTCCTCGACGTCATCCTCCTGGTATTGCGCCGAAGCGGCCACGGCGAAACGGTCATCGTCGAGCCAGCAAGCCGAATTCTCCTCGACCAATCCCGGGTTGAACGACGTGGGAAGGCCTTGACCCTTGTCGAGGTGGCGCGCATCGGCAAGAGCCTGTGCAACGTCGAAGGACACCACAAGACTCACCGGATGCCAAACCCAGCCGGCGCTGAGCAGCCGCTTGCCATTGGGACTCACCGCCAGGCGCGAATGGAAAAAATCCCATGGCTTGCGGTCTGCCTGCTCGCTAAGCAATCGACCGGTCTCGGCGTCCTCAAAGTCGATGCGGCAGTAGTCCTTGGGGCAATGCGCAAGCAGGACGCGGCCGTCGGGACCGTTGAACAGGACAATGGGGTACTCATACGCCTCGGCTTGGTAGAAGCTGCGGTCTAGCTCACGAAGAATCCGACCGTTACGGAGCAGAAGCCCTTTCGTCCCCAGCCGCTCATAGATCACGGCAAAGCGGCCATCCGGCGATGCCGTCGCGGCGTCGAAACGGTACGCATATCGTACCGCCGCCGGCCGCTCCGTACCATCGGTCGCGAAGGCACGGCCGCCGCCGACCCAATCGACGAGTTCATCGCCGCGCCAACACAGCGACTTTACGCCGGTTGCGGTAAAGCTGGATTGCTTAAAGAGAGCCATGAGGCTCTGTACCGAAAATTGGCGCGGTCGCCAACTTGACCACGGACAGACTGGTGATCGTCACAGCCACGCAACACAATTCAATCACTTTCTTGTTTGCGTTTTTCTGCAATTGGTACACGATATACTCAATCGCCAAGTGAATTTGGAGTGCAGCGGGCACCGTTCTGCTGAGCATGAAGTCGTATGCCTGGCGAGAGGCGGACAATACTCACGGCCCGGAAATTCACTGCGCTCGACGACCAAGGAAGGGTGGGTGCGCGATGCATATCAACCATAGAGGCAACGGGGCTACGCTGCGCCTGTGCCGCTCTTTCGGCGCCCTTTTGCTCCTGGCGCTTTCACCCTTGCCAGCTTTGTCGGCCGAAATCGCGGGGCAGGTGCGGCAGGCCACTCCGGCCACATGCTCCAGCGGATTTCTGCGGAGCGCGGGCACCGCGAACAGTCCGCCCGACCTTCTGGTCGACGGCGAATGCCACGTCAAACCCGATCAGACATATTTCTTCGGGGACGTGAATATTCTGGACAAGGGTCGGCTCGTCTTCGACGAACTCGATCAGGTGGTCAAACCCACGACCACCCACTTCTGGGCTCAATCGATGCTCGTCGAGAATGGCGGGACGGTGGTCGCAGGGTCATCGAGACAACCCTACGGGATCTATGGCGGCGTCCTGACGATCCATCTCTATGGCGCCGACAGGAACACGGCGGGTAGTCCGGCACTCGGTGCCCTGTGCCGGACGGTCGAGAATTCCGAGACCGGCCCGTGCGGCATTCCCGCCTCCGTCTGGAGCGACAATGGCAAGACGAAGCTTGTTCTGCCGGGCGACGTCCCGGACTTCTTCTACCGCTACGGGCCGCTGCACGGCGACGGCAAATGCTCCGACGGCTCGGTCTGGTCGAGCGAGGCGCCCTGCGACGACAAGGGCAAGCAGGTCGGGTATTTCGGCTACAAGGTCCTCGCCGTCTCCTATGGCGGAAGCCTCGAACTCTGGGGTGCGAAAGGCTCCTGCAACTCGCTTGGCTGCTCCAATCCGCAACTGACCCATCCGAGTTGGACCCGGCTGGACGGGTCGGTGGCGGCAGGCGGTGGCGCGGGGTCGGATGATCCGCTCGTCGTCGCGGGCCCGAGCAACGACCATCCGGAGAACCTGCATGTCGAAGCCGGCGATCAGATCGTCGTCACGACGACCGATTATCTGCCCGGTCATTCCGAAGCCTTCGTTGTAAAAGAGGCCAGTACGGGCCCCGGTCCAGCGGGGAAGTGGCTCGAGAATATCCGGGTCGATCATGGCGCTGCCTGGCCTCACAACGGCGAGCGCTACATGCTCACCGACAGGCTGGCGCTGTCGCAGGGACGACTCGATCTGGATCCCGATCTCGTCAAGAACGGCGTCGAGACCCGAGCCGCCGTCGCCATCCTGAACCGCAGCATCCGGATCGTCTCGGGAGGCGACGCGCCGGGCGACGAATTTCCGATCTCGACCCCGGAGAACCCCTGTGTCGCGCAGGACCTGAAAGGACCGTGTTATTCGCTTGGCGGCCAAGTCGTGTTCCGGCAGGGGTTCAAGGCGGTTCACGTCAAGGGAGTCGAATTCAAGCAGCTCGGGCAGGGCGGACGGATGGCGCATTATCCGGTCCATTTCCACATGGCCCGCCAGACCCCGGCGGGAACCTTCGTGCAGGATTCGTCGATCAACGAATCGATGACCCGCTGGATCGTGCTTCACTCCACGCAGGGCGTCCTGCTCGCGGGTAATGTGGGGTACAAGTCGATCGGCCATGGCTTCTATCTCGAAGACGGCACCGAGACCGATAACAAGTTTTACGGCAATCTCGGCATTCTCGCGCGCGCCGCCGTGGCCAATGCTCAAAATCCGCGGTTGATCCCGGGCATCCTCGCCGCCAATGAAGACGCCAAGGACGTCGCGAAGTTCCCCTTCCTGACAGACTCCGCCTATCCCTCCGTCTTCTGGATCGCAAACGGCTGGAACGAGTTCATCGGCAATATGGCTGCGGGCGCCACGGCTTGTGGATCGGCCTACTGGTTCGTTCCCGCCTGGAACAGCGACATGCCGGACGTGATGACCATGGACAACAGCCCTGATCACATGCACATGAAGTGGTCGGGTTATGCCGGCCTGCAAAAGGACGGCAGTTTTCGAGGCGCGACACCGCTCAAGGCCTTTGTCGGCAATTTTGCCACCTCGACGATGATGTCCTTCCAGACCACCGGTGACGCACCGGATTGCTCGGGCGTCGTCAAGCCTTCGCAAGGCACGAGCACGCCCACCAACCGCCTCGTCGCGGTCCGCAGTCTCGCGCCCGATCCGAACGACAATGAAGCCGAGGATCACTACTATCCGCATGCGGTCGGCGGAAATCGGCACGCAACGGCATGCAACAGGAATAATGACGGAACCTACGACTGCGACGGCGTCGACTTCTGCGATCCGAGCCACACCGAACATTGCGCCGTGACCGTCATCGACAAGTTCACCTCGACGTTCCATTGGGCCCAGCACAATGTCGCGGCCATCTGGCTGCGCAACCAGTGGTATCTCGTCATCAACAGCGTGCTGTCGGACGTTCAGAACGGCGGCCTGACCTTCATCACCGGCGGCGATTACACGCATGCGTCCGTGATTCGGGGCTATTGGGCGCTCGCGCGCAAAAGCGTTTTCATAGGTCATTCCCAGCCACAAGACGACGCCCATGCCTATGCGCTGGACGCCGGGCCATTCAACGCCCGTTCGAAGCTACGTTGCGACTGGCAGGAGGCCGGCATTGCACCGAGCGACCATTGCCTCAGCGCGAAGGACGGTATCTCCATACCGCTGGTCAATTTCGACGCCGGCCAGCGCCTCTTCAACATCTACGATGGTCCCGCGTATCAGGATTCCAACGCCTTCCTCGACATCACGAAATCAAACTGCGCCGTGACAGGCCCGGCGACGGATCCGGGCTGCATGTACGGCTCGGGCGTTGTTGCGGGCGTGACGAAGGATCCGGCGAACGGCCAATGCTATTTGCCGAACGCGGCCATCGCCTGGAAACAGAACAACGGTTTCTTCTACCCGCCTGCGTTCCATTCGACGAACCTGTATTTCAGCAACGTCGACATCCGTCATTTCGTATTCGATCCCCTGTTCCGGGTGCCCGATGGCGTGAAGGAGAACCAGGATTTCGGTCAGGGAGGCACCTATCTCACGGCGACCTCGGGCCCGAACGCGGTGAAGAATTTCTACTGCACGTGGACGCCGACCATGTTCGACGGCTGGAGCGGGATCGACCGCCAGACGGAACTCACCGACGACGATGGCTCGCTGACGGGGCTCGTGAGCACGAAGCCCGGCGGGGAAACGATCTCGATCAACGAGGACCAATATTTCAACGCCAAGCTCGAAACCTCGGAATGCAAATCGAACCTGAGGGTCAGTCCCTCGCTGGTGTGTCCGCAAAAGCCACTGCCGCCGGATCCGGCGCCCTCGACCGCGAAGACAAGCCCTTATGATTATGTGGCGACGGTCATCGCGCCGGAGTGCTCGCAGAATGCTCCGCCCGTTGCTGGTCAGCCGTTCGGCCGCTGCGGAGACTCGCCCGTTCTCGGCCAGGGGGGTGAGTGGTCGAGCGAGTGCTCGAACGGCGCCTGCTATGGAGTGCCACTTTTCCGACAGTATCTAACAGCCGCCGAACTGGGCCATTGGCAGACCAATGGCTGCGCCGGAAACGCCAATACGGCCGCGTGTCGCTGGCCTTTCATGCGCATGGGTGGCCAGAACATGTACCAGCGCGAGACGCTGACCGTGAACGACGGGCTCTATTACGTCGATACGTCCATCTCCAAGGACACACAGAATACCGAGAATTACACAACGATGCCGCAGACGCGGGACGTGAATGTCTTCGCGCCCGATCAGACCTATTACATGTTCTTCCTCTATGCCAAGCCGACCACGGCCCAGAAGTACCAGATCTACGTCGGCGACGGCTTCGATACGGCAAGCGTGAAGCCCGTGCGTGCAAGCCTGGCGACCGCGCCGATCATGTTCAGTCCAGACCCCTCGTCCGAGGGGAAGTGGTTTACCGTCAAAGGCGTCTCCAACGGCGTGCTGACTGTCGAGACCAATTTCAACGGCGTGTCTGAACTTGATCCGCGGGAACCGACGAATGGCCTCTGCGGCCCGGCGAGCTTTTGCGGCTGGCAGGCGGACGGGACCTGCGGTTCGAAACTCGCGGCCGCGGATCCAGGCAAGGATCCGTTGCTCGTGGCCGATCCGGGTCTGGCCAAGGAAGCGGACGCGGTTTGCCGGACCTGGGCGGTCAAGGATCTCGATTGCCCGGCGGAGGGGTGTTTCGGCTTCTCGTTCAAACTTCCAGCCGGCTTCAAGGCGCTCGACCAGGGACAGTTGGCGCGCCCGAAGCCAGTCGAATTTCCTGCGACGGGCGACTTCGCAACGCGTTTCCTCAACACTAAGGTCGCCCCCGATAACGCAAGCCATGCCCAGGATGGGGTCGAGACGGAATGCTTCTATCCAAGACTGCCGGGCAGTTGCGAGGCACAATAACGCGCAGCCGACGGTTCTTTGGCGAGTTCGGCCTTCGCGCACTTTGCGGTTCGGCTAACATGTTGATTAATTGGCGCGCCCGAAGAGATTCGAACTCCTGACCCCCAGATTCGTAGTCTGGTGCTCTATCCAGCTGAGCTACGGGCGCGCAACAGGCCATGATTTTCATAGCCCCGCGATCCGGTCCTGGCGACCGGCCGCGACGAGACGTGTTCCCTAACGACTGAATTTCCGAAAAGCAAGCCGATCCGGCAAAAGTTTTGTCGCAGGCTGATCGAGGTGTGTTGAGTTTCAGCTCACGCCGGGCGGCGCAGGCCGTTGCGGGCCTGGTCGAGGCGGACCGGCTGGTCGGGGATGGTGACGGCGAAGGTGGTGCGGCCGCCGATCGATTCGACCAGCTCCACCGTGCCGCCATGAGCGCGGATCAGTTCATGCGCGATGGCCAGGCCAAGGCCGGTGCCGCCGCTGCGGGCCGAACCGCGAAACGCCGCGAACAGGTTTTCGCGCGCCTTGGGCGGCAGGCCGGGGCCGGTGTCGGTGACGATGATGCGGCTGACGCTGCCCATGCGCTCGGCCGACACGGCGAGCCGGCGCACCAGCGCGCTTTCGGCGTCCGCCGCCATCGCCTGCACCGCGTTGCGGCAGAG
The DNA here is from genome assembly GCF_056404855.1 of Mesorhizobium sp. P2_B11. Classification (NCBI taxonomy): domain Bacteria; kingdom Pseudomonadati; phylum Pseudomonadota; class Alphaproteobacteria; order Hyphomicrobiales; family Phyllobacteriaceae; genus Mesorhizobium; species Mesorhizobium sp. P2_B11. The sequence goes on along the minus strand of NZ_JBFUDF010000009.1, from coordinate 24,988 downwards.
ATTGGTGAGCACGCGAAACAGCTGGTCGGAATCGGCGTCAACCTCGAAGGCGAGCTCGACGGCGTTGACGAATTCGATGCCGTCCTCGATGTCGAGCAGGCCGTGGACGTCCTCGACCAGCTGGCGCAGCCGCAACCGGCGGCGCGAGGGCGCCGGCTCCTGGGTGCGGCCATAGGCCAGCACGCCTTCGGAATAGGAGACGGCGCGGTCGAGCGCGCGCAACAGTTTTGGCGCGAAGGCCTGCACGGTCGGGTCCTTGACCAGGCGCAGACGGTCCGACATCAGCTGCGCGGAAGCCAGGATGTTGCGCATGTCGTGGTTGATCTTGGAAACAGCGAGGCCGAGGTCGGCGAGATGCTTCTGCTCCGACAGCATCTTTTGCAGCCGTTCCTGCATCTGCGACAGTTCGCGTTCGGCAACGCCGATCTCGTCGGATCGAGCCGCCGGGTGGATGATGCGCCCGGGATCGTCAGGCGCCTCGGAGAAGGACAGCATCGAGCGCGTCATGGTGCGGATCGGGCCGATCATGATCAGGTCGATCGCGGCATAGACCAGCATGGCGGTGAACAGCGAGATCAGCAGCGAGACGAAGGCGACATTGCGCGAATAGCGCAGCATGGCGTTGCGCAAGGAATGGTCGGGCATGATCAGCTCGAATTCCTTGTCGCTTTCGCCGACCGGGCCAAAGACTCTCAGCATGCGCTTACCGCCGAAGAACAGCGTGTCGAGCGCCCCGGTCATGCCCTCGATCATGCCGACATTGGCGATGTCGATATGCTCGTCGACCTGCGGCGGCATTTCGGCCACCACCAGAAGGCGCGAGACGCCACCGTCGCGCACCGCGATCGCCTTGGCACCGATCGCCATCAGCACGTCGTTCTGGGCGGCGCGGGAGAGCGAATTGGGCTCGCCCTGCACCAATACGATCGACACCGCGGCAGCAGTGCTCAGCCGTTCCTTCAGCCAGGCCAGGCGGTAGCTGGCGATCCAGGGCAGGAAAATGAGGACTTCGGCCAGGAGCACGAAGACGATGGTGAGCAAGAGCAGTTTTGTTGACAGGCCGCGCGCCAAGGGCACCGAACGGCTTGGAGCCGGGCGAGCGGACGCCGGGCTGGCGTCGGCTTTCACCGGGCCGGTCCCATCATCGGCTGAGGCAAGTTCGCTCATTAAGGCCTGTCTTCACAAACGCTTGATCGGTTGAGATTAGGCGATTGCGGCTTTTTTGCCAATTTCATCCTTCGGTGGACGATGGTACCAGCAATAAAACCGTCTCGAACTGCTCGTTCGCGCCGCGACGAACTGTCGTTCGCGCCGCGACGAACTCATAGTTCGCGCTGGATTGACTCGCAAAACCCTTCTTTCTATAAGCCGCTCACGCTCGGGCCATTCGTCCCGGCGCGGTTTCGATCGCGCCAATGCCGGCCCGGCAAAGCTCCTGTTACACAGTGACAGAATCAAGAAGGGCCGCACCCCGCGGTATTAAAACAAATGAAGCGTACCTACCAACCGTCCAAACTCGTCCGCAAGCGCCGGCACGGTTTCCGTGCTCGCATGGCCACCAAGGGTGGTCGCGGCGTCGTCGCAGCTCGCCGCAACCGCGGCCGCAAGCGGCTCAGCGCCTGAACGGAAGACGAGATCGTTGCCCGCAACCGGCAAGCCAGTGGGACCAAACCCCAAGCGGCTTCTGAAACGTGCGGAATTTCTGGCCGTCCGCCGCGGTGAAAAGCGGCGCGGGCGGCTTTTTCTCGTTGAAGTTCTCGACCGCAATGACGGTCTGTCGCCGCGCGTCGGCTTCACCGTCACCAAGAAAGTCGGCAATGCGGTTGTCCGCAACCGGATCCGGCGGCGGCTGAAAGAAGCCGTGCGCACCCATGCCGCAAGTGACATGGCGCCCGGCAATGACTATGTCATCGTCGGGCGTGAAGACGTGCTTACCATTCCGTTCGGCCAGTTGAAGGCCGAGCTCTCCCGCCGTCTCAGCGGAACACGATAGGCCAAGGGCTTTCGATGGAAAACAACCGGAACTTCTACATCACCATCGTCTTGTCGGTGCTGATCCTTGGGCTGTGGCAATATTTCTACGTGCTGCCGCGCAGCGAGCGGCAAGCCGAAGCCACGCGCATCGAAGAGCAACGGGCGGCGGAGCAGAAGAAGGCGGCCGAGGCCGCTAATCCCGGCGGCACGACGGCGCCCGCAGCGCCAGGCGCCATCCCGAACGCACCCGGCACCTACGTCACGACGCCGGAAGGCCGCGCGCAGGAAGTGGCCAAGACCGCCCGCGTCAAGATCGACACGCCGAGCCTGTCGGGCACGATCAACCTGACCGGCGGCCGCCTCGACGACCTCAAGCTCAAGCACTACACCGAGACGGTCGACAAGACCTCGCCGCAGATCCAGTTGCTCAACCCGCAGGCGCTGCCCACCGGCTATTATGCCGAGATCGGCTTTGTCGGCAGCGACACGACCGGCGCGGTGCCGGGTCCGGAGACCGTCTGGAGCGTCGACGGCAATGCGACGCTGACGCCGGCGACGCCGGTGACGCTGACCTTCACCAACGACAAGGGCCTGACCTTCAAGCGCACCATTTCGGTCGACAACGACTACATGTTCACCGTTTCCGACGCGGTTCAGAATTCGGGCTCGGCTCCTGTCACGCTGTCGAATTACGGCCGCGTCATCCGCTTCGACAAGCCGGCCGTTGCCAGTTCCTATGTGCTGCATGAAGGCCTGATCGGCGTCACCGGCACGGAAGGCCTGCAGGAGCACAAATACGCCGACATCGAGAAGAACAAGCTCTACACGCCGAGCAAGTCGACCGATGGCTGGCTTGGCATCACCGACAAGTACTGGGCGGTCACCCTGGTGCCGACCGAGAAGCAGCCGTTCCAGCCGCACTATGCCTATTACGACAATGGCCGCCCGCGCTACCAGTCGGACTTCCTCACCGACCCGATCACCATTGCCGCCGGCCAGTCGGCGACGGTGGAGACCGAGATCTTTGCCGGCGCCAAGGAAGTCAACAAGATCAATGCCTACGCCCAGGACCGCCAGATCAGGCTGTTCGACCGGCTGATCGATTGGGGATGGTTCATCTGGATCACCAAACCGATGTTCTACCTGATCGACACGCTCTACAAATTCTTCGGCAATTTCGGCCTGGCCATTCTTGCGACCACCGTCGTCGTCAAAACCATCTTCTTCCCGCTCGCCAACAAATCCTACGCGTCGATGGCGAACATGAAGAAGGTGCAGCCCAAGATGCTCGAGATCCGCGAGAAATACGCGGACGACAAGATGAAGCAGCAACAGGCGATGATGGAGCTGTACAAGACCGAGAAGATCAATCCGCTCGCCGGCTGCTGGCCGGTGGCGCTGCAGATCCCGGTGTTCTTCTCGCTCTACAAGGTGCTCTACATCACCATCGAGATGCGGCACGCGCCGTTCTTCGGCTGGATCCAGGATCTGGCCGCGCCCGATCCGACCTCGATCTTCAACCTGTTCGGCCTGCTGCCTTTTGCGCCGCCGGCATTCCTGCCGCATATGGGCGCCTGGGCGGTGGTCATGGGCATCACCATGTTCCTCCAGATGCGCATGAACCCGACGCCGCCGGATCCGACGCAGGCGCAGATCTTCACCTGGATGCCGGTGATCTTCACCTTCATGATGGGCAGTTTCCCGGCCGGTCTGGTCATCTACTGGGCCTGGAACAACACGCTGTCGATCCTGCAGCAGGGCGTGATCATGAAGCGCCAGGGCGCCAAGATCGAATTGTGGGACAATCTGGCGGCGCTGTTTCGAAAGAAACCATCGCCGGCCGAGTAGCCGGCGCGCCTATAAAGTCAAAAAAAGCCCCGGTCAGACCGGGGCTTTTTTATTGGGCGACACGTGCATCACGTTCCCGTGAAGGGCGAAACTTGAAGCACGTGAAGGGCGTGTCTCATCCTGTATCCCCTGGGACGTTCAGGACGGATCACCCTTCATTCGAAAATTGCTTCGCTGGAGCCGCACCCTCGTGACTTAGGTCGCGGGGGCATTGGTGCCGGGTAGCCAACCTATCCTGTAAGTATTTGTTATTATTATATTTTTTACGATCGTTTTCGAAACTTTCCCTCGGCCACCGCGTAACTCTCCCCGACAATCGAATCAACAATTGTCGCAATGGAAGGGTTTCCCCAATGGCACAGTCCATCCTCAAAGCTCTCTGCATCTCGGCCGTCCTCGCGGCTTCCGGTCTCACCGCCACGACCGTCTACACATTCGCCAATCCCGCCGTCGGCGGCGCCGCAATGTCGACCACGAAGAACATCGTCCAGAACGCCGTCAACTCGCCGATCCACAAGACGCTGGTGGCAGCCGTCAAGGCAGCCGGTCTTGTCGACACGTTGCAGAGCGCCGGTCCGTTCACGGTCTTCGCGCCGACCGATTCCGCCTTCAAGAAGCTGCCGGCCGGCACCGTCGCCACGCTGGTGAAGCCGGAGAACAAGGACAAGCTGACCAAGATCCTGACCGCGCATGTCGTTGCCGGCAAGATTTCGGCCAGGGATATGATGGCCAAGGCCAAGGCGATGGGCGGCAAGTATGAAATGAAGACCGTTTCCGGCGACACGCTGACCGCCGAGGTCAAGGGCGGCTCGCTCTACATCGTCGACGAGTCCGGCGGCGCCGCCAAGGTGACGATCGCCGACGTCAACCAGTCGAACGGCGTCATCCACGTCGTCAACAAGGTGCTGTTGCCGAAGTAACGGCTTCCGGCGAAGGGATCACGGCAAGTCGCTACGGCTTTTCCCGGCTTGCCATCCCGCCATGTGTTGCGGAAGCCGTCTTCGACACGACCGGGGCCCTGCTTGTCCTTCGCAGGGCCCCGGTTTGTTTTTCACTCCACGACGGAGCTGTGGTCGACCTTGGCCGGTGTTGCCGGCTTGCGCAGCAAGAGCACCAGCGGGATGGCAACGAGCGACAGGATCATCATCAGCTTGAAGTCGTCGACATAGCTGATGATCGTTGCCTGCAGCGTGACGACGCCGTCGAGCGCGGCGCGGCCGGCGGCGGTGTAAGGATTCATCGCTTGCGCGATCGCCGGATTGCTGAACGCCTGGTTGTAGGGCGTGACATAGGTGGCGATGTTGGCGTGGTTGATCTGCACGTTCTGCGTCAACAGCGCGGTGACGACCGAGATGCCGACGCTGGAGCCGATGTTGCGCGACAGATTGTAGAGCCCGGTGCCCTCGGCGCGGCGCTCCGGCGCCAGCGTGGCGAAGGTGATGGTGGTCAGCGGCACGAACAGGAAGCCGAGGCCCGCGCCCTGGATGAAGCCGGTGCTGATGATCGTCCACTGCGAGACGTCGGGGGTCCAGCCGGTCATGTCGTACATCGCCCAGGCGGTGACAGCGAGACCGGTGAACAGCAGCCAGCGGGTGTCGACCTTGCCGACCAGCCTGCCGACCAGGAACATGCAGGCCATGGTGCCGAGGCCGCGCGGGCCCATGACGATGCCGGCCGTCACAACGGGATAGCCCATCAGCGTCTGCAGATAGGGCGTCATCAGCGCCAGCGAGGCGAGATAGGTGATGCCGATGATGAAGATGAAGACCATGCCGACGGCAAAGTTGCGGTCGAGGAACAGCCGCGGGTTCACGAAGCTGTTGCGGGCGGTGAAGGTGTGGACAAGGAAGATGTAGAAAGCCGAAGCGCAGATCAGCGCCTCGACGATGATCTCGGAGGAGGAGAACCAGTTGAGCTGCTCGCCACGGTCGAGGAACATCTGCAGCGCCGCAATGGTGATGCTGAGTGCGCCGAAGCCCAGCCAGTCGAGCCGCGCCTTGAGGTCAGTCTTGCTCTCCATGACGAACATCGACACGCCGGCAAAGGCCAGCAAGCCGATCGGCACGTTGATGTAGAACACCCAGCGCCAGCTGACATTCTCTGTCAGCCAGCCGCCGATGACGGGGCCGAGCACCGGGCCGACCATGACCGAAACGCCGAACAGCGCCATCGCCGAGCCGCGCTCCTCGACACTGTAGATGTCGAGCAGGATGCTTTGCGACAGCGGCACAAGGGCGGCGCCGAACAGGCCTTGCAGCAGCCGGAAGCCGACGATCTGCGGCAGCGATTGGGCAAAGCCGCACAGCACGGAGGCGACGACGAAACCGGTGATCGAGGTCAACAGGATGCGCTTGCGGCCGAAGCGGTTGGCGAGATAGCCGGAAGGCGGCGTCATCACCGCGGCGGCGACGATGTAGGAGGTCAGCACCCAGTTGATCTGGTCGGCGCTGGCCGAGACGCTGCCCTGTATGTAGGGCAGCGCGACATTGGCGATGGTGGTGTCCAGCGCCTGCATGATGACGGCCAGGATCACGCAAGCGGTGATGGCGCCGCGATTGGCGACCACCGGCGTGGCACCTGTCGCAGCAGTGCTGGTCATGACTTCTGCTCGAACCGGTTGATGAGGTTGGTGACGAAATCGGGCAGGCCGCGCGCATGGCCGGTGTCGACGTCGACGACGACGCTCATGCCGCCGCGCAGCGGTGGCTTGCCGGCGAGATCGTCTACCGTCACCCGCATCGGGATGCGCTGCACGACCTTGACCCAGTTGCCGGTGGTGTTTTGCGCCGGCAGCAGCGAGAAGCTCGACGACGAAGCTGGGCTTATCGAGGCGACTGTGCCGTGCCAGACAGCGCCCGGATAGGTGTCGACGCTGATCGTCGCCGTCTGCCCCGGCCTGACATAGGTCAGTTCGGTTTCCTTCGGCTCGGCCTCGATCCACAGATCGGTCGCCGAAATCAAGCTGAAGGCCGGCTGCGATGCCGGCAGATACTTGCCGACCTGCAGCGCATCGACATTGGTGACGATGCCGTCGAACGGCGCCTTGACGGTTGCATCGGCGAGGTTGCGCTCGGCGTCGTCGACGGCGGACTGCGCCTGCAGGTAGAAAGGGTTCTTCTCCACCGGCTGGTTGGCGTCGCCGCCAAGCTGGGCGAGCGTCGCCTGCGCCGTCGCCTTGGCGACCGACACTTTCTGGCGGGCGGCGACGAGGTCGTGCTGGGCGCTGTCGAAACTCGCCTTGGAGGCGGTCGAGGTCTTGAGCAGATCCTGCTGACGCTGGAACGCGGCCTCGTAATAGGGGATGTCGGCCTGCGCCTGGTCGATCTGCGACAGCGACTGCTGGTAGCTTGCCTGCAAGGTCAGCACCTGGTTGCGCACGGTGCCGAGTTGCGCCTGGGCGGCGGCAAGTGCTGTCTCGAACGAGGCCGGTCGCAGGCGAAAGAGCACGTCGCCCTTCTTCACCGCCTGGTTCTTATGCACGTCGATCTCATCAACCGTGCCGGAGACATCGGTGGAGACGCCGAGCGACTGCGCCTGGATGTAGGCATTGTCGGTGGACATGACCTGGCCGCCGATGACGTAATAGTAGCCGCCGACGATCAGCGCGATCGGCAGCAGGGCAAACAGGACCGGACGCGTCAGGCTGCGCTTAGGCTTGACCGGCGCCGGCGGCGCGGCAATGACCGGGGCCAGCTGCGGCTGCGGCTCCCTGGTTGGTGCCTCGAGTGCTGCCGGCTCGAGCGCAACCGGCGTCTCCAGCTCGCCATCATCGATAACGGTGCCGGCGCGCCGCTGTTCGCGCTCGCTGTCCAGCCGGATGACCTCGCGCGGCCGATCCGCGGTGTCTTCCGCCGGTTTTTTGGGTGATGTCGATTCAGCCATGGGTTTTCTCCCGGTCGACGGCCGGCTTGAGCCGAGCCTCGAACAGATTGGGTTTGATGCGGGTCACAGAGGATGCGCGCGAACGCTGCTCAAACCGCTTGCGAGGCAGGCGCGCGACATCGTGCAGCACGAAGCTGATGGTGGGTGAGGGGGACATTGGGGGATATCGGAGTCGGCTAGCAACTTTTTGTGAGCATGCTTATTATCATCATGCACATAATCCTGCTGGACCTCCTGCGCAAGATGGCTTAGGCCGCCTGGAGCAAATGTCCCATTGCGCTGGCGCAACAGGAGGACCGGCACCCGTCGGTTTGGAAATGACGATGAATTGGCTTCGGATCGCAGCTGTGGCTGTGCTTTCGGCATGCGCATTTCCGGCCGCCGCCAAGGAGGCTGTCAGCTGCGGCGGGGCCGCGATGCTGGGCGGGGCGCAATTGAACTGCAGCCATGTCGAACCCAAGGCGCCGCCGCAATTCTGCAGCTTCAGCTGGGCTTTGCACATGGCGACCGGCGACCAGAAGATCGTCGAAGGCAGCTTCCTGTTGCCGCCCGGGGCCGCGAACGTCCAAGTCTATCAGGGTGCCGGTTTCGACCGCTCGATGTCCGATCCGATCGTGATTTGCCGCGGCACCAAGTGACCGTCGAAGCCAGTCAAGACTCGCTCATCGGGCGATTGGTGCTATAGGGCGGATCACGCTATTTTGAACGGCGCACGCGGATTGCGCCTGCGCCCGGCTGCCACTCTTCGACGGACCTCGCCATGGACGGACCCAACCCAGACATCAAGCACCCGATCCCGATGCACAGCCGGGTCGGCTTCCTGAAGCCGCTGGTCACCGCACCCAACATCGAGATCGGCGACTTCACCTATTATGACGATCCGGACGGGCCGGACAAATTCGCCGAGCGGTGCGTGCTGCATCACTACCCCTTCATCGGCGACAAGCTCATTATCGGCAAGTTCTGCGCCATCGCCGAGGGCGCGCGTTTCATCATGAACGGCGCCAACCATGCGATGTCCGGCTTCTCGACCTATCCGTTCAACATTTTCGGCCATGGCTGGGAACAGGGCTTCGATCCGAAAACGTGGTCGCAGGAAGTGCGCGGCGACACGATGGTCGGCAATGATGTATGGATCGGCATGGATGCGGTGATCATGCCCGGCGTGTCGATCGGCCATGGCGCCATCGTGGCGGCGAAATCGGTGGTGACACATGACGTGCCGGCCTATGCGATCGTCGCCGGCAACGCGGCAAAGGTGGTGAAGATGCGCTTCGACGACAGGACGGTGCGGCGACTGCTTTCCGTGGCGTGGTGGAATTGGCCGGTGGACAAGATCGGCCGTAACCTCAACGCCATCCGGGGCGCCGATATTTCCAGGCTGGAGGCAGCGGTTTGAACGCGTTGGGCAATACGGTTATCGGCGTCGAGCTGTTCACCAAAGGGTGGATCTTCATCCGCGGCGTGCCGGCGATGAAATTCCTGCCGCCGGAGGGACCACCGGAAATCGCTTTCGCGGGGCGTTCGAATGTCGGCAAGTCATCGCTGATCAATGCGCTGGTCGGCCATAACGGGCTGGCGCGCACCTCCAACACGCCCGGGCGCACGCAGGAACTCAACTATTTCGTGCCGGGCGGGTTTTCCGGCGAAGGCACCGACCTGCCGCCAATGGCTCTGGTCGACATGCCGGGCTACGGCTATGCCAGCGCGCCGAAGGAAAAGGTCGACGACTGGACCAAGCTGGTCTTCGACTATCTCAAGGGCCGCGTGACGCTGAAGCGGGTCTATGTGCTGATCGATGCCCGCCATGGCATCAAGGCCAAGGACGATGAGGTGCTGTCGCTGCTCGACAAGGCGGCGGTTTCCTACCAGATCGTGCTGACCAAGACCGACAAGATCAAGGCGGCGGGCGTGCCGCGGCTGATCGAAGAGACGCTTGCCAAGATCAAGAAGCGGCCGGCGGCGTTTCCGTTCGTGCTCGCCACATCGTCGGAAAAGGGCGAGGGTCTCGACGAACTGCGCGCGGCGATCGTGCTGGCCGCCAATGGCGGCTGAGAGGTCGGTTAGGCCGTTGCCTTGGCCTTCGCCTCCAGCGCGATCAACTGGTGGCTTTCTTCCTCGGCAAGCTTTTCGGTGCCGTAAAACTTCAGGAACAGGCTGACGCCCGACCGAACGATGTGGTCGATCTCGTCCTGGCTCGGCGCCTTGGTGCGGTAGGCGAAGATGCACTGGCGAAACAGTCCGGCCAGGCACAGTTCGGTGAACTGATAGGCGGCAAGATCGACGTCGTCGACCTTGAGCAGGCCACGGTCGATGGCGGCATTGAGGAACTCGACCATCTTGTCGTGGCCGCGTTTGGGACCGCGTTCGTAAAAACGCGCACCCATGTCGGGTATCCTGTCGGAAGCGCCGATTACCGTGCGTTGCGCCTGGATCACCTTGGCCGAGGTGATCTTCACCGACAGCACCTTGCCGAACTTCACCATTGTCTGGCGCAAATCGTCAGTGCGGTCGAGCACGTCATACATATTCTTGAAGATGGTGCCGCGCTCTTCCTCGATCAGCGCCTCGAACAGCTCTTCCTTGTTGGCGAAGTAGACATAGATCGTGCCCTTCGAAACGCCGGCCTCGCGGGTGATGTCGTTCATCGACGCCGCTTCGAAGCCCTTGTCGATGAACACACGCCGCGCACCCTCGATGATCTGGCTCCGCTTGACCGGATCCTGGCCCGCAGCCGGGCGGCCGCGACGCGCGCTGTCCAGCACATCGCACAGATCATTTTCGGCATCGGCTAACGTGTCGGCCATAAAAGTCACACCTCGCAAAATAATTCGAACCGAGCGGTTCGATTGCCCTTGATATGGGCCCACTTTAACGCTATGTCAACGTCCAGATCGAACCGAACGGTTCAGTATAACACGATTTCCTTATATAGCGACAGTAGCGAGATATCATGTCCTCGAACACCCCAACCACGACCGCCGAAGTCCGGCCCTTCCCCACCGCCAAGGTCTCGCCGGCGATCGAAGCGCCGGAAGCGCTTCCGAGGCCCACTACTGAGGTTCCGGCCGAGGCGCCGGCCAAGAAGAAGCGGTCGGCGCGTTCGCTGATGCTGCCGATTATCGGGCTCGCGCTGCTCAGCGCCGGCGCCTGGTATGGCTATAACTACTGGACCGACGGCCGGTTCCTGATCTCGACCGACGACGCCTATGTCCAGGCCGACATGTCATTCGTGTCGCCGAAGATTTCCGGCTATGTCGACCAGGTCAACGTCGCAGAGAACCAGCAGGTCAAGGCCGGCGACCCGCTGGTGACCATCGACGCCGGCGACTACAAGATTGCCGTCGCCCAGGCCGAGGCGCAGATCGCCACGCTGGCCAAGACGCTCGATCGCATCGACGCGCAGACCAAGGCGGCGCAGGCTTCGCTGCAACAGGCGCAGGCGCAGAAGGTCGCCGACCAGGCAGCCGCCGACAACGCGGTGCGTGCCCAGCAGCGCGCCGCGCAATTGGTCAAGACGCGTGTCGGCACGCAGGCACAGCTCGACGACGCCCAGACCGCCCTCGACCAGGCCAATGCAGCGCTTGTCGGCGCCGATGCGCAGATCGCCGCCGCACAGGCCAATATCGGCGTGTTCGAGGCGCAGCGCGCCGAATCCGCCAGCACGCTGGCCTCGCTGCAGCTGAGCCGCGACAAGGCCGCGCGCGATCTGTCCTTCACCGTGCTCAAGGCGCCTTATGACGGCGTCGTCGGCAACCGCTCGGTCGAGCAGGGCGACCTCGTCAGTCCCGGCCAGAAGCTCGCCGTCGTGGTGCCGATGGACAAGCTCTACATCGTTGCCAACTTCAAGGAGACGCAGCTGGCCAAGCTGGTGGCCGGCGAGAAGGTGCGGGTCTCGGTCGACGCCACGGACGGCCATGACTTCGAAGGCACGGTGTCATCGCTGGCGCCGGCTTCGGGCGCGGTGTTCTCGCTGCTGCCGCCGGAAAACGCCACCGGCAATTTCACCAAGGTGGTGCAGCGCGTGCCGGTTCGCATCGAAGTGCCGGCCGATGTTTTGAAGGCAGGCAGGCTGCGCGCGGGCTTGAGCGTCGTCGTCGCCGTCGACAGCCGCACGGCTCCGGCCGCGACGAACTGAGCGGGCGCAAGGGGATAACGCCATGGCAACCGCAACCCTAACAGCAGGAGCGGCGCCGGCGCCTGCCATGCCGGCGGTGCCGACGACCATCTCGACGCGCCGCCTCATCGCCTTCCTGGCGATGGTGTTCGGCATGTTCATGGCGATCCTCGACATCCAGATCGTCTCGGCCTCGCTGGCCGAGATCCAGGCAGGCTTGAGCGCCAGTTCCGACGAAATCCCGTGGGTGCAGACCGCCTATCTGATCGCCGAAGTGGTGATGATCCCGCTGTCGGGCTTCCTCAGCCGGATGCTGTCGACGCGGGTGCTGTTTGCGGGTGCGGCGGCCGGCTTCACGGCGGCGAGCGCGCTGGCCGCGACCGCCACCAACATCGACCAGATGATCGTCTACCGCGCCATCCAGGGCTTTATCGGCGGCGGCATGATCCCGAGCGTCTTCGCCGCTGCCTTCACCATCTTCCCGCCGTCGCGCCGCGCCATGGTGTCGCCGATGATCGGCCTGGTGGCGACGCTCGCGCCGACCATCGGCCCGACTGTCGGCGGCTATATCAGCCATGCCCTGTCGTGGCACTGGCTGTTCCTGATCAATGTTATCCCCGGCATTCTGGTGACGGCCACGACCTGGACGCTGATCGACTTCGACAAGCCCAATCTCGGCCTGTTCAGCAAGTTCGACTGGTGGGGCCTTGCCGGCATGGCGGCTTTCCTCGGCTGTATGGAGTATGTGCTCGAGGAAGGTCCGAACCATGACTGGCTGCAGGAACAGGCCGTCTTCATCTGCGCCATCATCATGGTTGTCGGCGCGGTGCTGTTCTTCTGGCGCGCCTTCACCGCCGAGGAGCCGATCGTCGATCTCACAGCCTTCACCAACATCAATTTCGCCTTCGGCTCGCTGTTCTCCTTCGTCATCGGCATCGGCCTCTACGGCCTGACCTATCTCTATCCGGTGTTCCTCGGGCGCATCCGCGGCTACGATTCCTTGATGATCGGCGAAGCGCTGTTCGTCAGCGGCCTGGCGATGTTCGTCACCGCGCCTATTTCCGGCATCCTGTCGAGCAAGATGGATTTGCGCGTCATGATGATGATCGGGCTGCTCGGCTTTGCCGCCGGCACCTGGTGGATGACGCATCTGACGGCCGACTGGGATTTCTATGAACTGCTCATCCCGCAGATCCTGCGCGGCTGTTCGATGATGCTGTGCATGGTGCCGATCAACAACATCGCGCTCGGCACCTTGCCGCCGGATCGGCTGAAGAACGCGTCGGGCCTGTTCAACCTGACCCGCAACCTCGGCGGCGCCGTCGGCCTGGCCGTCATCAACACCGTGCTGATCGATCGCAGCGCCTTCCACTACGCAAGGCTGGCCGAGCATGTCGAATGGGGCAGTGCCGCGGCCCAGCAGAAGCTGCAGAACATGACGCTCGACTTCCAGCAGACGCCCGGGCTCGACGCCAGCAAGGCGGCGATCTCCAAACTGTCGGGCATGGTCCAGCAGCAGGCGTCGCTGCTGTCGTTCATGGACGTGTTCACCATGCTGACCGCCCTGTTCGCGATCATGGCTGTTTTCACCATGGTCATCTCCAAGCCGGCGCCGCCTGCGGGCGGTGGCGGCGGAGGCCATTGAGCGCGCCGGTTCCCCCGCTTGGCGCCCTCATGTGTGACCCCGGAAATCAACCCCCGATTTCCGGGGTCACGCTTAAGCATCGACCGCTACCGAGATTTCACGACGCCGCAGGCGGCCCGAACCATCTGGTCAGCGCGTCGGTCAGCCTTTCCGATGGCGGACCACCGACCCAGGCCACATAACCGTCGGGCCGAACCAGTACGGCGCCGGGAGCTTCGACCGCACCCAGCACCGGCAGCTCCCATGCACCATCATATCGAGCGTCGACCGAGCGAACCCGATCCGCCCATGGGCCGATGTCGAAAGCGCCAGGTTTTCCAAAGTTGAGCAGCAGCGGCCGCGCACCGTGCAGCAGCGCAAAGACCCGCTGTGGGCCATCAGCGGTGACGAGGTCGAGATCCGGCATGCGACGCCCCAGCAGCGGATGCCCCTCGCCAAGGTCGTAGTGGATGTCCAGACCGGACATCATGCCGGCAAAGCACTTGCGCGGCTCCTCCATGGCAAGGAGCCCGGACACCATGTCTCGCAGCGCCTTTATGCGCTCGTCTTCACGGCGCAGCACGACCGCCGCCATGGTGTTTTTCAACACGCGCGCGGCAACCGGGTGGCGCTCGGCCTGGTAGGTATCGAGCAGGCTTTCCGGCGCTGTTTTCCTGACCACCTGGGCGAGCTTCCAGCCCAGATTGACAGCGTCCTGCACGCCAAGCTGCATGCCCTGTCCGCCGTCCGGCGGATGCACGTGGGCAGCGTCGCCCGCCAGCAGCACCCGTCCCTTGCGGTATGACGCTGCCTGCCGGACCATATCGGTGAAGCGGGACAGCGATGCCGGATTGTGGACGCCATAATCGGTGCCGAAGACGGCAATGAGCGCGTAGCTCAGATCGCGCAACGTGGGCGGCGCGACAGCCCCGACCTCGCGCTCGGTCACCATCACCCGCACGGTCCCGTCGTCCAGTTTGCTGAGACCATGAATGCCTGTTGCATCGCGGTGGATGCCCCAATTCGGCTCCTCTGCTACCTCGACCTCGCCAATCAGGTTGCTGGTCGTCGGATCCGAACCCGGGAACTCGATGCCCGATGCCTTGCGCACGAGGCTTCTGCCGCCGTCGCAACCGACGAGGTAATCGGCGCGAAGCGAGCGGCCATCGCTGAGCGCGACATCGACGCCGCTCTCATCCTGCACGAAAGCCGTGACCTCGCAGCGACGGTAGATCGTGACGCCAAGCTCCTCGACCCAGTCGGTAAGGATGCGCTCGATATGCTTCTGCCACAAAGCGAGCCCGTAATTGTGGCGGGTGGGAAAGTCGCTGATATCAAGCGAAACGCCGGCAAAGCCCGCGACCTGGGCAGTCCGCCCTTGCGCCAGAAACCGGTCGGCAATGCCGCGCTGGTCGAAGATCTCGATGGTTCGTGCGTGCAGGCCGCCGGAGCGCAGCCCGTCGAGCTCTTGTCCAACGCGCCGCTCCACGATAGCGGCATCGACGCCGGCCAGGGAAAGCTCGCCGGCCAGCATCAGTCCGGTCGGCCCGCCTCCGACGATCACCACGGGATGAGAAATTTGCGACCGGTCTGCCTCAGCACGATCGGTCGATGTGCGCTCGCCTCGGCGAGCGCGTTCTTCAGTTGGTTGCATAGGTCCTTGCCCTCTCGTTAAGGGCTGCGGAATCTACGCATAAAAAGCCGTCTGCCAATTCTTGATTTTAAGAGTTTTGGCCCCATTTCATAGGTAAGAGGCGGTTGTCACGCCGCCTCCCAAATACCCGACATCACCAAGAGACGCTGGACGCTCAGGCTGCGGCTGGCTTGAAGGTCAGGGCGACGCCGTTGATGCAGTGGCGCAGGCCGGTCGGCGCCGGGCCGTCGTCGAAGACATGGCCGAGATGGCCGCCGCAGCGGCGGCAGTGGACCTCGGTGCGGGTCATGCCGAGCGAACGGTCCTCGGTCTTGCCGACGGCGTTGGCAATCTCCTGCCAGAAGCTCGGCCAGCCGGTGCCGGAATCGAACTTGGTCTCCGAGGAATAGACCGGCAGGTCGCAGCCGGCGCAAGCAAAGATGCCCTTGCGGTGCTCATTGAGCAGCGGGCTGGTGCCGGGATATTCGGTGCCTTCCTTGCGCAGCACGTTGAAGGCTTCGTCCGACAGGATGGCGTGCCACTCGGCGTCGGTCTTGGTGACCTCGAAAGTTTCGGCAGCTTTGGCGGCTTGAGGCCCGCCCATCCGCAGCGTTGCCGCAGCGCCGGCAACCGCCGCAAAGGCGACGCCGCTGAGAAGTAAATCGCGACGGTTCATGACAGAAATCCTCCTGCAGGTCGTTTTGCCAGATCTGGCCGCCACTGGAAAATCAAAAGCCGGTGACGGTGGCCCTGCAAACGAACGCTCCACACCGGCTCCGCACTTGCTGCGGACGGGATGGAGCGCTCGGTCGTTTGCGCGGCCCACGGGGGCGCGAGCCGCGCAATCTGCAGGAGCCTTGACCAACTGTTCGTCGGCGGCAGGCGCTTTGTTACATCTTCGGCAGCAGAACCTTGTCGATGACGTGGATGACGCCGTTGGACTGCTCGACATCGGCGATCGTCACATTGGCGACATTGCCGTTCTCGTCGGTGACGGTGACCTTGCCGCCTTCGGCCTTGAGCGTCAGCTCGCAGCCGCCGACCGTCTTGACCTTGTGGGCGCCGCCGTCGGCCTTGGCCATTGCGGCGACATCCGCGCCCATCGCCTTGGCACCGATGACATGGCAGGTCAGGATCTTGGTGAGCTTGTCCTTGTTCTCGGGCTTGACCAGCATCTCGACCGTGCCGGCCGGAAGGGCGGCGAAGGCCTCATTGGTCGGCGCGAAGACGGTGAACGGTCCGGCGCCTTGCAGCGTCTCGACCAGGCCGGCAGCCTTAACGGCCGCGACCAGGGTCGTGTGGTCCTTCGAATTGACGGCGTTCTCAACGATGTTCTTGTTGGCGAACATGGCGGCGCCGCCAACCATCGGATTTTCGGCATAGGCAGCGGCGGCGAGGGCGGAGGCGGCAATGGTACCGGCGAGCAAAAGGGTGGCGAGTTTACGCATAGTGTTCGGACTCCTCGGGTTATTGGTTCCTCTTTCGGGAACATGAGGAGATACGGAATAGAACTGCTTGAGTTTCCTCGCACCGGCAAAAATTATTCTTTATTTTGTCGACGAATTGAATTTCTGCGGAGGTCGAATTTTAATTTTCATCACCGCAGCCAAAACGAAAACAGCGGAAGATATACTTCCGCTGTTCTTCTTAGTCAGGCCATGACCTTGAGATCTTTCAGATGCCCTTCAGGTCGCCCGCGGCAACGACCGGTCCGGTCGGCTGTCCGGTTGTCGAACCGCCCGTCGGCTCGACGCTGACGGCGAGCACGGCACCTTGCGCCAGCTTCTGCTGCACGGCCGGGGTAACCGGGATATGCGCGACCTGGCCGGCGGGAATGACGCCCATCGAGACCGGCGCATTCTTGCCTTCGATCATCCACAGCTCGAAGTCCTTGCCGGCGGCGCGTTCGCCCGAAACCAGAGACAGGCCGACATCCTTGCGCGCGGCGTCGTAGACTACGAGGTATTTGACGTCGCTTCCATCTGCAGCCAGCGAGGCGACCAGGCGCTCCTGCGGCGCAACAACCGGCGGAGCCCTGAATAGCGGCACGGCAGTGTAGAGCACCAGCGCTGCGAGAGCCGCCGCGGTGAGGCCGCGCCAGAAGGCGAGGCTCGCCCACAGGCTGCCGCTCGGCGCCGCGGTGGTCGACGCTGCGGTGGACGAGAACAGCCGGCGATCGATAGCCGGCTTGATGGTGGCCGGCGGCTCGACTTCCGCATAGGCGGCGTCGAACGGCGAAAGGTGAACGTGCCAGGAATCGACGAGACGGGCAAAGCCGGTCTCCGCGTCGATACGTCCGGAAGCTATCTGGCGTTCGTCCGCTGCCAGAACGCCGAGAACGTATTCGGCTGCGAGCAGGTCGTCGCCTCCACGTTCCGGTCCATTTTCTTCTGCCAGGGTCATCTTTCCAGACATTCTCTAAGTTTCAACAGGCTGCGTCGCAGCCATGTCCGCATCGTGTTGAGCGGAACCTTGTGACGGTCCGCCAGCTCGGCGTAACTCTCGCCGTTCAAATAGGCACCCCGGACGGCTTGCGCCCGGTCTTGTTCCAACTCTTCGAGGCACTGGTAGATGCGCTCGGATTCACCGCCCGCAACAACCATAGCCTCCGGCCCCGGCCCCGGGTCCGCCACGTCGAGCGCGGCATCGATATCGGCAGCAGGCTTGCGCCGCGACCGGATGCGATCAATCGCATGATTGCGGGCTATGGCCACCAGCCAGGAGATTGGGCTGAGATCCGAAACGGCGAAACGATCCGCCTTCGTCCATACTTTGACGAAGACCTCTTGCAGCGCTTCTTCCGCATCTCCGCGATCCTTCAATACACGAAGGCACACGCCGAAAAGTTTCGCGCTGGTTTGCCGGTAAAGCAGATCGAACGCAGTCCGGTCCTTCATTGAGGTCCGGACAATCAGGGTTGAGATATCCTGCGGCGTCATGTGCACAAGCTAGGCGATTGCGGTTTATTTGCAAAGGCAGAAATGTTGTTCTCCACGCAAACGTCATCCCGGCTGGACCGCCAGTAATCGTCGGTCGGTTGCCAAGGAAATCGGCTGTCGTTAGCCTCTCGCGGAAAGGGGAACAGCAATGTCGGCCGAACGGATGCTGTGGGACAACGATGCAACCGGCCTGGCAGAGCTGGTGCACAAGGGCGAAATCTCGCCACAGGACCTGGTCGCCGCAGCGATCGCGCGCGCCGAGGCCACCCGCCCCGACATCAACGCCATTGCCGAACCGCTCTACGATGCGGCGCGGACACGGGCGAAGTCCATCGACCGCAAGCTGCCTTTGGCCGGCGTGCCGTTTGCGGTGAAGGATCTCGGCATCGCCATCAAGGGCGTGCCGACGCACACCGGCAGCCGCATCCCGGCTTTCACCGCCGACTTCAATTCGGTGATGACCGAGCGCTATCTCGCGGCCGGCCTCATCCCTATCGCCACCAGCACCTCGCCCGAACAAGGGCTGCGGCTGATGACCGAATCGGCCGCCTTCGGCATCACCCGCAATCCGTGGAATACAGGCCATACCAGCGGCGGTTCGTCGGGCGGTGCGGCGGCACTGGTGGCGGCCGGCGTGGTGCCTGCGGCGCATGCCTCGGATGGCGGCGGCTCGATCCGGGTGCCCTCGGCCTGCACCGGGCTGGTCGGCCTGAAACCCTCGCGTGGCCGCGTGCCGCAAACGCCGCTGATCAGCGAAGCCTGGTACGGCATGGTGGTCGACCACGCCGTCACCCGCTCGGTGCGCGACTGCGCGCTGCTGCTCGACCTGACGCATGGACCGGACCTGCTGGCGCCCTACGCCGCGCCGGCACCGAAAGGGACCTTTGCCGCCGCTGCGGCGCGCGATCCAGGCAAGCTCAAGCTCGCCGTCTACCGGAAATCGCCGCTCGGACTGCCGATATCGGCCGAGACGCTCGCTGCGCTCGACATTGCAGTGGCGCTGGCGCGCGAAGGCGGCCACACGGTGGAGGAGATCGACCTGCCCTATGTCGATCGCGATTTCATGGCTGATTTCGCCAAAACCGTCGCCTCGGCGGTGGCCGGCACGATGCGCGGCGAGGCGCTGCGCGTCGGCCGCCCGGTCCTGGGCGATATCGAGCGTTCCACGCGTGTCATTGCGCGCTTCGGCGAGATCGTCTCGGCCGGCGAGATTTATGCCGGCCTGCAGCGGCTAAACGCCGTCTCGCGCCGGCTGATTACCGAGACCGCGCACTATGACGCCGTGCTGATGCCGATCATTGCCCATCCGCCGCTCGCCTGCGGCGCCATGGACCCGAAGGGCGCCGACGAGCTGATCGAAAATCTGCTCGACAAACTGCACCTCACCCGGCTGCTGAAGCTCAAGCCACTGCTCGGGCAATTGATGGACAAGAGCCTGTGGTTCACCCACTGGCCAGCGATCCAGAACGTCAGCGGGCAGCCGTCGATCGCGCTGCCTGTCCATGTCACCGATGCCGGCCTGCCGCTCGGCATCCAGGCCGTCGGCCGCCCCGGCGACGAGGAGACGCTTTTGTCGCTGGCCGCGCAGATGGAAAAGATTTCGGGCTGGCTGACGCGGCGGGCGCCGCTGAAAGTGCCGGGCTAGATCGCGCCGTCTTTGCGATTTCGTGATTGTGACAGCAAAGCCGTTTGCGGCCTGCGCCAATTCCCGCTAAGACGCCGCCGTCCTTACCCACATCCAGGGAACCAAGCCGATGACGGAGATCACCGCCACCGCCGAAATGCAGGCCGCACTGCTTTCGCGGGCCCTGCCCTATATGCAGCGCTACGAGCACAAGACCGTCGTGGTGAAGTATGGCGGCCATGCCATGGGCGATATCGAGCTCGGCAAGGCTTTTGCCCGCGACATCGCGCTGCTGAAACAGTCCGGCGTCAACCCGATCGTCGTCCATGGCGGCGGCCCGCAGATCGGCGCCATGCTGGCCAAGATGGGCATCGAATCCAAGTTCGAAGGCGGCCTGCGCGTCACCGACCAGAAGACGGTCGAGATCGTCGAGATGGTGCTGGCCGGCTCGATCAACAAGGAGATCGTAGCGCTGATCAACGCCGAAGGCGAATGGGCGATCGGCCTGTGCGGCAAGGACGGCAACATGGTGTTCGCCGAAAAGGCGCGCAAGACCATGATCGATCCGGATTCCAACATCGAGCGCGTGCTCGATCTCGGCTTCGTCGGCGAGCCGGTCGAGGTCGACCGCACGCTGCTCGACCTTCTGGCTCGCTCGGAGATGATCCCGGTGCTGGCGCCGGTGGCACCGGGACGCGACGGCCACACCTACAACATCAATGCCGACACGTTTGCCGGCGCCATTGCCGGCGCCTGCCAGGCGACGCGGCTTTTGTTCCTGACCGACGTGCCCGGCGTGCTGGACAAGAACAAGAAGCTGATCGACGAACTGACGGTGGCCGAGGCCAAGGCGCTGATCAAGGACGGGACGGTGTCGGGCGGCATGATCCCCAAGGTCGAGACCTGCATCGAGGCGATCGAACGCGGCGTCGAAGGCGTGGTCATCCTCAACGGCAAGACGCCGCATTCGGTGCTGCTGGAACTGTTCACCGAACACGGCGCCGGCACGCTGATCGTGCCCTGAGCGACTGCTGGCCGCGGCCCGCCGATCAGGCTGCCAGTCTATCAGGCGGATTGGGGCAAGCGCGCAATGACCTTTATTTCGAAATCGAAGCCGGCTAACCAGTTGACGCCGACCGCGGTCCAGTTGGTGTAGGGCGGCTCCCCGAACACCTTCAGCCGGACGGCATCGATCGCGCCCCACTGGGCAGCCGGATCGGTGTGGAAGGTGGTCACGTCGACAATGTCGTCGAATGTGCAGCCGGCGGCCTTCAGCACCGCCGCGAGATTTTCGAAAGCGAGCTGGACCTGCTTCTCGAAGACCGGCTCCGGCGACCCGTCCTCGCGGCTGCCGACCTGGCCGGAGACGAACAGGAGATCGCCAGAGCGGATTGCCGCCGAATAGCGGTTGATCTCGTAGAGAGCCTGCCGTCCCGCAGGGAAGATCGCGTCACGTTTGTTCATGTTCACTCCATCTGGACAAGGCAGGCTCCCGACGAGCTCGGCCTGCGCTCCGGACCGCTTACATACGCCCCGTATACTCGAGATGGGTACATACGCTGCGTATGTCAATATGCATACGTTGCGTATGTCTATGAAAATGACAGCAAGCCGGTCAGACGCCCGGCGAGATCACGACGGCCGCTTCGGCCGGCTTGCGCGTTGGCCGCACGACGACCATCGATTCCTCTTCAGCATCCTGCGGGGCGCCCCAAAATTCGGCGAGCGTCGGGCCGTCCTTCAGGCGGCGGTCCCACGCCAAGAAGCCCCAGACCTCGCGGAACCAGACGCGGCGGCCCATTTTCGTGTACCAGCGCATCGAATGGCGCTGCTCGGGATCGGGATGGAAAAGAATGCGCGCCAGCGCCTTCGGCCGCGACTGCACCGCGACCTCGATCAGCTTGACCGAGAAGAACAGCATCCACGGTTTCAGCCGGGTCATCTGCAGCACCTGATGTTTGTAGTCCCACAGCCTGGCGTCCGTCTGGATGACCTTGCGGTCCTTGGCGATGCGGAAGAACGGTGTCCAGCGGTGCGGGGTGACGTAAAGCGCCTGGATCTGATCGGGGTCATAGGCAAGCAGCTGGCGGAAGCCGCGCCACAAATCGCGAAAGGTCTCGTCCTCGAAGCCAGCCACCCAGGTCGCCATCGACAATATGCCGTGCTGGCGCAGCAGTCTTATTGCCTCGCGGTCGGATGAGGTGCTGCCACCCTTGCGGATCAATTGAAGCGTCTGTTCGTCGGTGTTTTCCATGCCGAGCAGCCAGCGGATGACGCCGGCCTTGCGGTAGAGATGCAGAATGTCGGCGTCGCGCACGATGTCGTCGGCGCGGGTCGAACCGACGATCAGCACCGGCACGTTTTCGGCGATCAAAGCGTCGAGGAAGGCGCGCCATGCTTTCTTGGACACGGTCGGGTTCTCGTCGGCGAGGTTGATCAGCTCGACTCCGTGCTCGCGATGCAGCCAGGCAATCTCCTGCGCGAATTTCTTGGGATCGCGATGCCGCCAGCGGGTCCAGAAACCGCGCTGGCCGCAATAATTGCACAAATGCGGACAACCGCGCGAAAACTGCATGACCACGGCGCGCTTGCCGCCCCAATAGCTGTAGCGGCTATGGTCGATCAGCTCCCAGCCGACACGATACTCATCGAGAGTGGCGATGGTGCCGGCCGGCTGTGTGGCGAAGGGTCGGCCAAGATCATCGCGATAGGCGATGCCGGCGACGTCGGCCAGCGGCCGGCGCTTGTCCAGCGCCTCGATCAGGGCAACGATGGTCGCCTCGCCCTCGCCGCGCACGATGAAGTCGAAAACATCTGTCGCCAGTATGTCGCGCCAGTGATAGGTCGGAAACACCCCGCCATAGATCAGCAGCGTCGCGGGCTCCAGCGCCTTGACCATGCGGGCTATGGCAAGCGCGGTGGGATGCGCCGAGGTCGAGCCGGAATGGCCTATCAGGATGCAGTCGGGCTGGCTGCTCAAGGCGTCGCGCACAAGCGTGTCCAACGGCATCGGCCCGAACTCGGCATCGACCAGGCGCACTTCATGGCCGGCGTCTAGCAGCGGGCCGCCAATTGCCAAGAGGCCAAGCGGCGGCAGATGGTCGTCGGGCACGCGGCTGCCTATTGCCGTGTGCGGCGGATTGATCAGCACGATTTTCATGACGGACCTCAGTAAATCGGTCCGCATGGCGTAGCCGGCGTTTCAGATCGGCAATTGGGCTCCGTTCAGCAGTTTGCGTGCAGCTTTTCGGCAGAAATGGCGACGCCCGCGCTCAGCGCCTGAGATGGGCGAGCGGCACGTGGCCTGGACCTTTGATGTTCTGCAGCACCAGTTGGGTGTGGACATCGCGCACGCCGGCAAGCCGCATCAGCCGGTGCATGACGAAGGCGTTGAGCTCGTCGACCGAGGGCACCATGACATGCAGCAGGAAATCGTGGTCGCCGGTCATCGTCCAGCAGGACGACACTTCGTCCATGCGCTGCACGGCGGCAATGAAGGTTTCGGGCGAACCGTCGCTGTGGCTGACCAGCCGCACTTCGATGAACACTTCTACCATCAGGCCGACGGCGCGGCGGCTGAGCACGGCGGCAAACCCCTTGATGATGCCGGCCTCCTGCAGCGCCTCGAAGCGGCGGGCGCACGGCGTCGTCGACAGGCCGATCTCCTGCGCGAGCTCTGACACGGGCTTGCGCCCGTCGCGTTGCAGGATGTCGAGCATCTTGATCTCGAAATCGTCAAACTGAGGCATTTTCACTCTCCTTCAGCTTTTGTGTGGTGACTTTTACCTCAAATCCCACCTCCAAGCTATCATCAAAGCTGAATTGCCTCGCCGGCTGCCGCTAGATTTGGCGAACAGATTCGAAGTCACATGATCAGGGGAGAAGAACCATGACGACGATGAGCGTTGCCGAATATGCCCGTGATTGCGCGGCGCAGGGCCTGCGTGGCGACTATTCGGTGTGCCGTTCCGATTTCACCGTGGCGCAAGGCTACGACTACAGCGCCGAGGAACAGTCGGTGTGGCGCACGCTGTGCGACCGCCAGACCAAGCTGACCCAAAAGCTGGCGCATCACTCCTATCTCGATGGCGTCGCCGCGCTTGGCCTGCTCGACCGGATCCCGGATTTCGGCGCGGTCAGCGAGAAATTGCGCAAGCTGACCGGCTGGGAAATTGTTGCAGTGCCCGGCCTCATTCCGGCGGCACCCTTCTTCGACCATCTCGCCAACCGGCGCTTTCCGGTGACCAACTGGCTGCGCACCAAGGAAGAGCTCGACTACATCGTCGAGCCGGACATGTTCCACGACTTCTTCGGCCATGTGCCGATCCTGACGCAGCCGGTGTTTGCCGATTTCATGCAGATGTATGGCGAGAAGGCCGAGAGCGTGATTGCGCTGGGGGGCGACGAGATGATCACCCGGCTCTACTGGTACACCGCCGAATACGGGCTGATGCAGGAGAAGGGCCAGCCGCTGAAAGCTTTCGGCGCCGGGCTGATGTCGTCCTTCACCGAATTGCAGTTCGCCGTCGCGAGCCCGGATGCGCACCACGTGCCCTTCGACCTCGAAACGGTGATGCGCACCGGCTACGAGATCGACAAGTTCCAGCGCGCCTATTTCGTGCTGCCGTCCTTCGACGTGTTGCGCGATGCGTTCCGGACCGCCGATTTCAAAGCGATCGTCGCCCGCCGCAAGGGGCAGCCGGCGCTAGACCCGTCAAGCGTCTAGCCGAAGCAGCCGACAAACCCTGAAGCGTTTGCGCGGCACTTACCCCCACCCTTAATCCCTCCCCACAAGGGGGAGGGAGATTTGGTAGGCGTTGATCCAAATAAACCGCCGACGTTTCGACGCCAAAGAACGGGTAGCGCGCGGCAGCGTCCCTCCCCCTTGTGGGTGTTTGGACCGGAGACATCGCGAACAGGTGTGCGAGGACATCGCGAACAGTTTTGCATGCTATCGAGCCAGAGTGTTGAGGTCGATTGTTTCTATTTTCTGATGTCTGAACCATGCGTCGAAGACGTCGTCTGTGGCGGTAGGCCTGAAGGCGACGGACTTTCCCGCGAAGGCTTTGCACACGTGGGTTTTGCGACCGAGGATCGAGACGAAGCCTTGCTGCTCGACACGGCAGATGAGATCGTCCTTGGCGTATTCGAACGGCTCGACCGTTTCGCGATACTGACGCGGCGAGACCTGATAGCGATCGAGCGGCACGCCGCCGGTAAGCGCATCGTGGGGACGCTGGGCGTTGTAGACGTGGCGCCACTGGTCGAATGCGTCCTGGGCCTCGGCGAGATCTTCGAAGGGTGGTCCCTGCAGGGTCTCGGCCTTGAGCGAACGATGGAAGCGCTC
>NZ_JBFUDF010000008.1:0-408572 GCF_056404855.1 Mesorhizobium sp. P2_B11 | reverse complement strand
CTGCCCGCCAACGTCGGCAATGCCGTCACCGGAACCTATGGCTCGGTCGTCATCGCCGCCGACGGCAGCTACACCTACACCCTCGACAATTCAGATTCCGACACCAACGCGCTCGCCCAGGGCGCCTCCGTCACCGACGTCTTCAGCTACACCGTCACCGACGAGCACGGCGCAACCTCGACCGCAAACCTCACCATCACCATCACCGGCACCAACGACGCTCCCGTCGCCGTCGCCGACACCGGAGCGGTGCTAGAAGATGCGACCCTCACTGTGTCTGCCGCGAATGGCGTGGTCAGGGGCACCACGGGTGGATCGGTGGCCGACACAGACGTCGACAATGCCAACAACACGCTGGTGGTGTCCGGTGTGGTCGCGGGCGCCGGCGCAGTGACGCAGGGCGTGGGGGTCGGCATCTCGCTCGCCGGCACTTACGGTCATCTGACGCTGAATGCCGACGGTTCGTACAGCTACGTGGCGGACACCGCCAACAGCCTCGCTGCCGGGGTCACAGCGGTAGACACGTTCACCTATACCGACAAGGATCCCTTCAACGCGGTGTCGAACACTACGACGCTGCAGATCACGGTAACCGGCACCAACGACGTGCCGGTGCTGGATCTTGACGCCAACAACTCGAGCCTGAAGACCGGAGCCGACTACCAGGCGACCTTCACCGAGAACGGTTCTGCGGTTGCCATCGCTGATACCGACGTGAGCATCACCGACGCCGACAATACCAATGTCACCTCGGCGACGATCACCTTGACCAATGCGCAGGCCAGCGATCTCCTGGCCGTCAATGGCGGCCTGCCCGCCGGCATCGTAGCGTCGAGCTACAATTCCGGGACCGGGGTGCTGACGCTCACTGGCTCTGCGACGCTGGCCGCCTACCAGACGGCGCTGCATCAGATCGTGTTCAGCAACTCGAGCGAAAATCCGAACACGACAGACCGCAGCATAACGGTGGTGGTGAATGACGGTTCGGCCAACAGCAACACGGCGACCTCGACCATCCACGTCACGGCGGTGAATGATGCACCAACGCTGGATCTTGACGTCAACAACTCGAGCCTGAAGACCGGAGCCGACTACCAGGCGACCTTCACCGAGAACGGTTCTGCGGTTGCCATCACTGACACCGACGTGAGCATCACCGACGCCGACAACACCAATGTCACCTCGGCGACGATCACCCTGACCAATGCGCAGGCCAGCGATCTCCTGGCCGTCAACGGCGGGCTGCCGGCCGGCATCGTAGCGTCGAGCTACAATTCCGGAACCGGGGTGCTGACGCTCACGGGCTCGGCGACGCTGGCCGCCTACCAGACAGCGCTGCATCAGATTGTGTTCAGCAACTCGAGCGGCAGTCCGAACACGACAGACCGCAGCATAACGGTGGTGGTGAACGACGGTTCGGCCAATAGCAACACGGCGACCTCGACCATCCACGTCACCGCGGTCAACAACGCGCCGGTACTGGATCTGGACGTCAACAACTCGAGCCTGAAGACCGGCGCCGACTACCAGGCGACCTTCACCGAGAACGGTTCCGCGGTCGCAGTTGCCGACACGGACGTGAGCATCACCGATGCCGACAACACCAATGTCACCTCGGCGACGATCACCCTGACCAATGCGCAGGCTAGCGACCTCCTGGCCGTCAATGGCGGGCTGCCGGCCGGCATCGTAGCGTCGAGCTACAATTCCGGAACCGGGGTGCTGACGCTCACGGGCTCGGCGACCCTCGCCGCTTACCAGACGGCGCTGCATCAGATCGTGTTCAGCAACTCGAGCGAAAATCCGAACACGACAGACCGCAGCATAACGGTGGTGGTGAATGACGGTTCTGCCAACAGCAACACAGCGACCTCGACCATTCACGTCACGGCCGTCAACGACGCGCCTGTCGGGGTGGCCGATACTTACGCCGTCCAGAGCGGAAATTCGATCTCGGCCGCGACGGTGGTGCCGGTCCTCGCGAACGATACGGATGTCGATAACGGAACGCTCACCGCTGTCCTTGACAGCGGACCTGCCCATGCGAGCGCGTTCAGCCTCAACGCAAACGGAACGTTCAACTACACGCCGGCGGCGGGCTTCGTGGGTGGTGACACATTCACCTATCACGCGTTCGACGGCACGGCGTCGAGCAATGTCGTAACCGTATCGATTATTGTAACCGCGCCCGATGGTTCGGTTAATGGTCGTGTCATCGACCTTGGCAATGGCGCGGATACCGCGTCATTTGCAAACGCGACTTTCAACAACACGGGTGGAAACTGGTCCGTTTATGGAGGAAACGGCAAGGATGACATCACAACGTCATCAAGTCACATTGGTGGAACCACCAGCTATTTTGGCGACACCGTTGCTAGCGCTGGTATCCCTGGCCACAACCAGGATCATATCGTCCTCCTGTTTACATCCAACCAGCTTGAGGAAATCCTTTCGGACACCACCAACAGGGGTCTGGATCCAGGCGGCACGGGGACTTTTGAAACCGAGCTTCAAAACTATCTGGACGGAAATGTCGACGGCGGAAGCCTGACAACTCAAAAACTGGATCTTTCAGCTTCCAGTTGGGCAGCCACCGTTGCCGGCTTCGGCGAGGCCGAACTCGCAATCAGGGCCGCGAACGGCGCGGTCATCAAATATACGGCCATCGGCACATCGGATGCGAACCTGCCGGATCTCTTCACAACAAACCTGACTGGAACCAACGCTGACAACACGATTGTTGGCACTGCTGTTGGCCAGACTATTGGCGCCGTCGACGGCAACGCAAATGGTGATGGCAACGACATTCTCGTGGGCCTCGGCGGTGACGATACACTCCTCGGCGGTGCCGGCTCGGATCTGCTGCTCGGCGGTGCCAACAACGACACGCTAACCGGCGGGACAGGCGCCGACATCCTATCAGGCGGAACTGGTGCTGACGTGTTCGCATACACTGCCACCGCCCAGTCATCTGGTGCGAACATCGACACCATCATCGATTTCACGGCAGGTATCGACAAAATCAAACTGTCAACGTTGATTGACGCGAACACAGGTACCGGAGGGGTTCAGAATTTCACGACCGTTACCAACACGAGTACTCCACTCGCTGCCCAAAACAACAACGTGTGGTGGTTCTATAACGCGGCTACCGACGAGACGATCGTCAGAGCAGACACAAATGGCACCGTGGCCTCGGCCGAGCTCGAGATTCACCTGTCTGGAAATATCGCACTCACGGCGACCGATTTCGTCCTCAATACCGCTCCGGCGGGCGTCGCGGGGTCTTCAATCAATCTCGGCCTGCCCGCTCTGCCGCTGGCCGACGGTCAGTCCGCGAGCATCCTTGTCAAGGGTGTACCATCGGGATGGACCCTCGACGGCGGGACGGACAATGGCGACGGCAACTGGACCATACAGACAAGCGACGTGAAATCGCTGACGGTCACCTCTCCAATCGATTTCGCCGGCGCCGTCACGTTGAACATCATCGAGACCTGGACGGGAGCGGATGGCAATACGCTTACCCAGTTTGTCTCCGACAATGTCGAAGCCTACGCACCGGGCTCGCCTGTGTTCGCCTGGTCCGGTGACGACGTGCTGACCGGCTCAAGCGGCAACGACCTGTTCGTCTTCTCGCAGCCGATCGGCAACGACACCGTGCACAGCTTCGACGCGGCCGCGGACAAGATCGATCTGATCGGCTATTCTGGCTTCGCGAGTTTCGCTGACGTCCAGGCGCATATGGCGGACGACGCCAACGGCAACGCGGTAATCACGCTTGGCGACGGGCAGTCGATCTTGCTTGACGGCGTCCACTCGAGCGCGCTCACGGACGGCAATTTCGTCTTCGACCAGACGCCGGTGGTCAACAATGCCGGCACCATGACGATTGGCGACGGCGCAATGCTGCCGCTGAGCGGCACGATCAACAATAGCGGGATCATCTCGCTCGACTCGACCGGAAGCGATACGCTGTTGCAGGTCATCCAGCACGGCATCACGCTGCAGGGTGGCGGACAGGTCGTGCTCTCCGACAGCGTTGCGAACATGATCTTCGGCACGGCTGCCGACGTCACCTTGACCAATGTCGACAACACCATCTCCGGCGCCGGCCAACTGGGCGGCGGTTCATTGTCCCTCGACAACCAGGGCACGATCATCGCCACCGGCTCGCACGCGCTGGTCATCGACACTGGAGACAACACCGTCGTCAACTCGGGAACGCTGGAGGCAACCGGGTCGGGTGGCCTGGAAATCAAAGGTGCCGTCGCCAATACCGGACTGATCTGGGCCAATGGCGGTGACGTTGCGATAGGCGGTCAGGTTACCGGCGACGGCGATGCCATCATCGGAAACATGTCGCAGCTTGAGTTCCACGCCGCCTCTTCCGCCGACGTCATCTTCGGGGCGGATGCTGCCGGCACATTGCGGCTGGACGATTCATTCGATTTCAGCGGAACCATCGCCGGCATCACCAATGATGACAAGGTAGACCTCGGCGATATCTGGTTCAGCACCGGCACATCGGCTGTCTATCATGCAAACCAGGACGGCAGTGGGGGAACGCTGGTCGTTTCGGATGGCACTCATGACGCCGCGCTACACCTGCTTGGCGCATACGATGCGGACAGCTTCACAGTTGCCGACGACGGCACCGGCCGGACCGTGGTTGCATATAGTCCAGCGGATGACTTCCACTTCGTCTGAGGCTGAAGGCCACAGGGCTCCAAATTGAAGCGGGCGCCGGATTGATCCGGCGCCCGCTTCACATCTGAAACTCGCGATATCCAGGAGGCAGGCCGGCGGCCTATCTCTCCCGGAAGGCGCGCTGGAACGAATCCACCAGGGGCTTGGTCAGATAAGCCAGAAACGTTCGTTCGCCGGTTGAAATGAATGTTTCGACTGGCATGCCTGGATAGATCTGCTCGGGCTTGACCTGGGGTGGCAGCTTGTCCGCCATCTTGAGCCGGACGGTGAAGTAGGGCAGTCCCGTACTAGGTGTTATCAGCCGGTCCGCCGAAATGTAGAACACCTTTCCGGGCACTTTCGGCGTCGTGCGCGCATTGAGCGCCGTGAACATCATATTTGCGTCCTGCCCGACGCGAATTGAGTCGATGTCTTCGGGCTTTATCCTGGCCTCGACGATGAGTTCGTTCGTGGTCGGCAGAAGCTCCATCGCCACCTCCCCCGCACGGATGACGCTGCCTTCGGAATTGTAGAGCGATCGAACGATGATGCCGTCCACCGGCGCCCGGATCGTCGTCCGGTCCAGGACCGATCGGCCAGCGTTGATTTGTTCTTCGAGATCCGCGACCTGCGCCCGTGCCTTGTTCAATTCCGTGACCGCATCCTCGACCCGGCTTGTTGTGAGCCGTTCAATCTGCTGACGCGCTTCCACAGTCTGGGTCGCCGAACTGGCGATCTGCGCTTCCAGAGAACCCGCCTGGCCAACCAGCTCTGCGGTGCTGCGCAGAAGATCGGTGTATTCAGAGCGATTTGTCAGCCCTCTTTCCAGCAGGCGTTTTTTTCGTTCCGTCTCCTCGTTGACGATGGCAAGTTGATTTTCCGCTGCATCTTTCTGCGCCCTCAGGCCGATAACCGCCTCCTGAAGGGCTGACACCCGCTGCCTCAGGATCGCCTGTTCCGCGGCGTAGCGCGCCAAGCGGGCCTGAAATTCCTTGGTCTGCTCTGCAAAGACGTCACTGAATTCGGAAGCGCCGGAATAGGCTCCCAGGTCACCGGGCAGGACGATTTTCTCCAGGCCGTCCCGCTCTGCTTCGAGCCGCGCAATTTCAGCTTTCTGGGCGACCCACTGCTTGAGAACGCGGTTGAGCTGGGACTGCGCAACCGTCGGATCGAGCACGATCAGGGCCTGGCCTCTTGAGACCCTGTCGCCCTCGCGGACTCTGATGCTGCGGACAACACCTCCTTCGAGGTGCTGGATCATGACGTTCTGTCCTGCTGCCGCGACCACACCCGGTGCGATCGTTGCTCCGGAAATCGGTGCAGTGGCTGCCCAGAATCCGAAGCCAATCACGAAAACCGCCACGCTTGCATATCCCGCCAGCGTAATCCGATCTGTGCGTGTATCGATGTTGCGCTGCCATCTATACGGCCTGGCGATGACATCCATGGCTTGGCTGGGAACGGTCATTGGGCAGCCTTTGCCTCGCTGCGAGCAGGTGATGGGAAGGGCACCACCCCCTCGCTTTGGCTACGCCGCTGGGCAAGTTGGTCAAGCACGTCCTTGGTCGAACCGTAGATCTCGACTTGACCGTTTCGCAGCATGAGGATGCGATCGCATTTGGCTGCAAGGGAAGGCCGGTGTGTGATGACAAGCACCGTTGTTTTTCGTGAACGTGCCTGAATGATCGCGCGCTCAAGCGCGGCTTCGCCATAGGTGTCAAGATTTGCATTGGGCTCGTCGAGCACCAGGATCTTGGGATCGCCGTAAAAAGCACGCGCAAGGCCGATGCGTTGACGCTCACCGCCTGAGAGGCGAACGCCAGCGGGGCCGATCACCGTCGAGTATCCATTCCTCTGCCCCAGGATGAGTTCATGCACCTGCGCCTGCTGGGCCGCTTGGACTAACTTTTCGTCAGATGCGTCCGGCTCAAAGCGCGCGATATTCTGGGCGATGGTTCCAGGGAAGAGTTCCACATCCTGCGGAAGGTAGCCCATATGCCGGCCGAGCTCCTCCGGATCCCAGTTTCGAATATCGCCGCCATCGACACGGATCGCGCCAGAGCGGGGCTCGATGGCGCCGACGATGAGCCGCGCCAGCGTCGATTTTCCGGCCTGGCTCGGGCCGACAATGGCGACGGTTTCGCCAGCGGCGACTTCGAAGGTCACTCGCTTTATGAGGGGTAGTGCGCCATCGGCCGATCCAGGAAGGTGGTAGACTATCTGATCCGCGCTCAGCGCTCCTTCAGGGGTCGGCAACGTCACGTTTTCCTGGTTGGCGGGCCTGGATTGGATGGCAGAAAGCCTCTTCCATGCGAGATTGGCGTCGGTGATCTGCCGCCAACTTCCAACGATCTGATCAAGAGGTTGCAAAGCGCGCGCGGATATCATCGACGACGCAAAGATCATGCCCGCGGTCATCTCGTTGTGCAGAACCAGATATGCACCGACGCCCAATATCGCGATTTGCAGCACCGACCGCGTGGTACGGGACACACCCCCATAGAATGCGTTGACGCGAGCGAGCCCATCCGAGGCGTGCAGAGAGCCGGAAAAGCGGATACCCCAGAACTCTATCGCGTTGGACACCATGCCGAGTGCACGGACCGTTTCGAAGTTTCGCGCGAAGGCCTGCGCCGAATTCATTGAGGCGCTAAGATTCTCCGCAGCGTCCTTGTTAGGTCGCGAACTCGCGACCTGGTTCAGCACGGCGATGGCAACCATGAGAACCGCGCCGATGACCGTTACCAGGAAGAGCAGCGGATGGATGAAATAAAGCAGGCCCACGAAGATGGGGCCAAAAGGCAGGTCGAATAGGAAGAAGATGGTTCGCGAAGCGATGAACCCACGCAGCGTGGCCAAGTCGCGCAAGGCCTGGACGTCACCGAGCCCGGCGCGTGGACCGCTCATTGCTGCGAGAAAAGACGATGCACCCAACGCAACATCGAGCCGCGCGGCGAGCCGGCTCGCATATATTCCCCGAACGACTTCGAGTACTCCGAACAGCAAAAGCGCCGAAAGCGCAAGCAAAGTCAGGTAGGTGAGAGTGTCCAAATTGGCTGCAGGCAAAACCCGATCATATACCTGCAGCATGTAGAGCGGCAGAATTAACACCAGGGTGTTCATCACCGCGGAGAAGAGGGCCATTTCGACCATGCTTCTCGACAGCACCGTTTTGTTCGAATAACTGGGCATCCCGAACTTGCCCCCCCGGACAAGCGATCACATTAGACAATCGTTATATATCATACGGGATTGTCACGCTATCGGTTGCGAATCTTTTGACGGCCATAGTAAAGAGCGCCGATGCGGGCCGAGGCGCCACGATAGGCAGGCCTGTGGCCTGCTGCGATTCTAGATCCTCAATCAGTCTCGTGGCTTCCATTCGCAGCGCCCGAGATCCACGAACCGTTGTTTGACCACCTCAGTCCAGCGGCAGAAAACCGCGAGGGCGCGGACATCCTGCCGAGCGGAGCCACGGCGATGTGGCATGGAGGCTTCCTTTCCACCGACCCCAACCCTGTCGGCATAAGATAGAATGAGTTGCGGTGCGCCCAAGCTGCCCACACCCACGAATACACGTCATATGGCCCATAGGAAATCTGCAGGGTTATGCGACGGCTGGCCGGTGGCCGTCTTTGAATTCATCGATCTCATTCCCGGTTGACCGATCCTGCTGCCGGTGCCGGCGTGGCAAGTCCACCATGAGAGAGGAAGCCATCATGTCCGGTGGTTCGCCGAAGCCCCATGGTGCGCCGGGCACGGACCCTCGTGGTGGAAGCGACGGCAAGCGCAATGAAGAAGAGGATGCCTGGGTCGGCGCTGCCGCCCGACACTGAGCCGGCAACTATGCCGGCGAGGGAAGCATTCCTGACGCTGGTCACGACCGCATCGGTTTCTGGGTCTACCCATTCCCGCATCCGCCCCGTTCCGCTGACCAGGACGCCGACCAGGATCGCCATCATCAGGGAACCGAACAAGCCAAGCTGGGAAAGCACCGCGATCGGCCAGCTCGATGCCCTTGAACTGCCGAATCCGACTCCAAGGCCGCTCGTGTCCAGGAAGGATTGCAAGCTCTTGACGTTCCAGTAGGCGCGCTCCTCGCCGGAGCCGGAAGCTGCCTTGTCGACAATGGTGGTGTTAACCAACCTGACGAAGGGTTCAAGCATCCCGGCATTGTAGAGGCTGATGCCCATGATGGCGACCACGCCTGTCGCCATCAAAGCGGTAATCAGTATCTCCTCGCGCTCAACCCGTCCCCTGAAGACCGAAACCAACATCGAGAAGGCGACCGGAAGGCACAGGAGAGCGAGACCGACGTAGGCGGTCGACGAAGTCGACAGAATGGTTAGGAGGAGCAGGATGCCCGCCAACCACTGGGCAAGGCGCGACTTGGTCTTCCTCCAATAGGTGTAGCAGAATGCCAGGCAGGCGAGGGAACCGCTGGCGAAGGAAGAGGCCTCTGAAAAAGGTCCCGTGATCCGCACGAATCCCGCCTCGACTGCTTCCGTAATAAGTGCGTAGTTGGCGGTTCTGATTGGGGCAAGCAGATCTCCTGCCCCTGCATTCTTGCCAATAAGATCGACCAGCCCCATGCCCGCTTGCAGACCGCACCACCAGAAGAAGCCGCGGCGGACCTGGTCAATCCTGTTGGAGTGCAGCAGCAACGCACAAAGCGCGATGGCGGTGAGCCCGCCCAGAATGAAGTAGCCCGTCTGTGAAATGTTGCCTGAAACCGGGGCCAGAGACGCCTCGACGACCGCACCCCGGATTTTCGACTGCACGAAAACGGCAGTCTGACCTGCGAAGAATCTTGGAAACAGCCATGCTCCGATGATTGCGTAAGCCATCAGGCTTGTCAGAATCCACATCGGGCGGATACTTCCGAACACGCTTCCAAGATCGAACCAGATGCGGCGTCTCGCGGCGACGGCCGTTACGAGCAGGGCCGCAAACAGGGTGTAGATCAACGGAGACGACCCACCCAAAAAGGTCAGCGTCACTACAGCCGTCGCACCGAATGCCTGGGAGGCGATCAGTCCGATGATCAGCATTCCCCTCGAATAGTAGGCGACGACCAAAATAGCCACGGCCACGAGCAGCCCTGGCAAGGACATCTGCATTGCTGACCGAGCCTCCCGCCTGGTTTGGCCCCGGGTTATGCGGACGCACGAAGCTGTCCGACGGCTCATCTTTCGGCAGATGGGTATCCCGTGCAAGAGAGCCAAAGGGCGTAGCCTGACATACGCATCTGAAGGACAGGGCAGATACGCCTCCCTACGATCGGCACCGAAGGTGATCGTCCATCACGGCGTAGGCTTGAAGGCTAAATTGGCTGCTCTCTCGAAAGCGAAAGCCGCCCATTTTCACGTCCTCCAATCATGCCGTGTGCGTTACGACAGCCGTGAGCGGGATATGCAGAGACAGTGTCATTTCGCGCTGGCGTTTTTTCGTAATCCGGCCTGCGCCTCCTGCAAATGGCTAACCCTCAATCTGCGAACGTCCACCAAAGAACACCTCGACCAGAGAAAAGCGTAATCTTACATTGCAGTTGCAAAGCTTATTTTTAATGCAATCGTGGGAGCGCTGGGCAATGGGCGGGTTGTTGGAGTTCCGGCACTAGGAGGAGGAGCGGTATGACCATTCAGGTTGTACATAGCGCATTCGGACCCAAGCAGGTCAGGCAACTCAAGGAAGTTTACGAGAGTGCGCTGGCCGTGGAGGCAAAGTACCCCGATTCCCACATTGCCAGCAAAGCCGCCAAAAGGTTGATAGCCGCCTTCGAAGCCGTGATCCAGACAGACGGAACGGTTCTGGATGTGCGGTGGCTAAGCAAGGCTGATCCGCAAGGAAGCGCCTGAGAGACCAGGCCTCCATCCAGCCTCCATGAAGCCCTCCGGTGGGCGGCTGATTTCTGTCGACGGCAGCCACACCCTGCAGGCGGATTCGGCTTGCACTTACAAATCACCTTCTCTGCGGACTGGTCTGACAGCGTGCTCGTCGCTCGGAGCGATAGGGGAGCCGCCGGGCGAGCAGTGACTCCCCTATCCTGTCTGCGCAGTTCGCCACAGGCAGGCCGCGTAGCCTTGAGCAGACGCCGGCACTCCAATGTTCAGCCTGGTGCATGTGCCGTCAACGAAGCTTTTGGAGCGTCAGCGAGGCTTTTGGAGGTAACATGTAGTGATGTCAGCGGATGCGGCCAGATCGCACTTCCGCCTTTCGGATGAGGACCGGCCAAGATAGCCGCAACCGGAGTGATTTGCTTGGCTGATGGCATGGTGTCCGACAAAGGGCACGGCGCTGGCCAAGCGGTCCCGTTCCTGCGTCTTCAGGGGGCGAAGCGCCTTGGCTCCAGCTTGGCTTAAAATTTATAGAAAATTAACCTAAATTAGAGACTGAATGTTTTTTTGTCATAAACTGCCTGAACTGTTTGAGAGGCGGCAGTGAAGAACTGCAAAGGTTCCAAGCTGGGATAATCCGAGCTTGGAGCTTTCAAGTGGGCTGGGTATCAAACGTTCAATTAAGAAGAATGAGGAGCTCTATTGGCCGCCGCTGGACAGATTGCGTTGGGGAAAGGCGGGTACTCGTATGGGATCTACAGTAGGGTTGCACAATTACACTTCGACAAATCAGACAGGAGTTGCGTCCAGCGGACCGGAAAATGTCCACGAACAGACAGGCATACCAAGCCTCCTCATCCTGGACGGAAGGGCTCTAGACCGCGAGTGTCTAGCATCAGCCCTTGAGGACCATGACCTCGGCATGGCGGTCGTCGCCATGGGTTCGATCGGGGAATGGCGCATGAAGAAGGGCTCGGCCCCTCCCCTTGCAGCCATTCTCTTCAACCTTGGCGGCCGGAAAGTCAGCGATCATGGCATTGCTGACGAGATCAGGAATATTTCGTCCGAGTTCAAGTCAGTCCCAGTGGTTATCCTGGCCGACACCGAGGATCTTGTACAGATACTGACGGCGCTCGAATGCGGCGCACGCGGCTACATTCCGACTTCGGTCGGGATTGACGTGTGTGTCGAGGCGATCAACCTTGCGGCAGCGGGAGGCATCTTCGTCCCGGCGAGCAGTGTCCTTTCGATGCGGCACCTGATAGATTCAGGCAACTGTGATACGCGGCCTTTGACGGGCATGTTCACGCTCAGGCAGGCTGAGGTCGCCCAGGCGCTTCGACGCGGCAAGGCCAACAAGATCATCGCCTACGAACTGAACCTGCGCGAAAGCACAGTGAAGGTCCACATCCGAAACATCATGAAGAAGCTGAAGGCGACCAACCGGACGGAAGTCGCCTACAAGGTCAACGATCTCTTCGCAGAAGGAACTCTGGCCGAAGAGTGACCGCGAGCAACAAGACGGCCCGCCTTGGTGAATCCTGGCGGGCCGTGTTTTCGGCGTTGAAGGATTGAGCCATATCCGTGCGTGAATGGCATCCGGGGTCTCGAGCACGCGGAAGGCGAATATCTCGTCCTCGCGCCGTTTTGGCTATATCTGGGACGTCAACGAAGCCTGTCTGACAAGCTGATCAGGACACGGGTCGCGAAGGTCCGCGGGACCTGAGCAAGGCGCCTTGCCACCGCGAAATCCGCCGATCAATCCGCAACGGCAACAGGCTGGGGGAAGGTGTATCCGCTCACCCATTGAATGGCTTCCTCGATCGTATCGAAGTTCTTGTGCTGGCCACTCAACAGCCCGAAGCCTGACTCAAGGAACCATTTGCCTTTCGTGCAATAGGCCGCTTCGTCGATCTGTGTAAGGACTGCGACCAGCTGGTCGGATTTCCACACCAGAACACCGGATTCCCCGCCCTCGACCGTTCCGATGCGGGCTTCGCTGAGTGAAAATCCACGAGCAATTTCTTCTTTGCCCACGTTGATGATTCCCCGACTTCAAAATGGATGGAAAAATCCGTCGGCTCTGAATGGTTGGGTCTGTATGCGTCTTTTACAGCGAACGTCGCTCGATGGAGACGGGGAATTTGTTAGCAGATCGTACGGCAAGTTCAATGGCTTTTCAGGCGATTTGTTTGTTGATCCACCGTTAGTTTTCTCGCGGAGGAATGTGTAGAAAACTGCTAAAGAATTTTGGCTTTTCGGAGCGTGAACGCCTCGGCGAAATGCTCTGGTGCCCGGCATTCCATCCCGCGTAACCTCGCAAGCCCGGCGAATGTCGCGCGGTCGAACCAGTCCTTGGAGCGCTGCGTCCCGAAATGCTCGTGGAGGAGTTCGATCTTGCGTTCCAGCACGTCAGCTGTGAGCGGCACGTAAGCGTTGGGCTGGCAAAGGTCGCCATCCCATTTCGGGATCTCGTATTCGAGCACCAGATGATCGCGGAAGACGTTCCAGGTCAGTTGGTTGACCTCCCGGTGATCCTGATGGGCGTCGAACCTGGCGTGCGTAAAGACCACGTCGGGATCGACCCGCGATCTTACCTCGATCAGCCACTGCTTTATCGATCGGCTATGGGCGGGGAAGTAGCTGTCTTCGAAATCAGCGACATCGACTGTCGACGAGCGCGATCCTTCGAGAAAGGCCTCGGCCGCCCCCCTGGCTTCCGCGGACCGCAGGCCGCCCGCGCTAAGCACGCACCAGTGGACATTCAGTTTGACCCCCGATGCAATCAAGCCGAGTATCGTGCCTCCGGCGCCGATCTCGATGTCGTCAGAATGGGCCCCAAGGCAAAGGATTGAGAGTTCCTCCCCGCGACGTGCGAGGCCAAGGCCCCTCATGATGCGGCCAACACGACGCTGCGCCTGTTCTTCTCGGCGGTGACCCTCATGTTCCAGGGCATGTCGCCTTTTTCGACCATGTCTTCGAGCGATTGCCAATCGCGCAACGTGTCCATCGAACGCCAGAACCCTTCGTGCTTGTATGCCATCAGCATGTTGTCATCGATCAACCGCTTGAACGGTTCGACAACGAGTTCCTCGCCGTCGCGCATGTAGTCGAAGATTTCGGGGCGGAATATGAAGTAGCCGCCATTGATCCAGATCTCGGATGTCTGCGCCGCACGGAACTCGCGCACGCGGCCATCTTCCGCGATGTCGGCCAGGTGGTATGTCAGCGGCGCGTGCACGGCGAGGAAGCAGCCGATCTTGCCGCTGGACTCGAATTTCCTGATCATATCGTCGAGGTCGACATCGGTCAGGCCGTCGGAATAGTTGGCCAGGAACATCTTCTCGTTCTTGACGTGGTTTTGCGCGGCCCACAGGCGCTCGCCGATGTTGCGCCATATGCCGGTGTCGAGCAGGGTGATGCTCCAGTCCTTGACCGTGTCGCCGAGCAGCTTCACGTCCTCCCCTCCGTGCGTGACCACGCAATCGGAGAAGGTCTGCGGCCGGGTATTGAGGAAGAAATCCTTGATGATGTTGGCCTTGTAGCCCATGCACAGCACGAATTCGTCATGCCCGTAATCGCTATACCACTGCATGACGTGGCGCAGGATCGGCTGGGGGCCGAGCGGAATCATCGGCTTCGGTATGCTTTCGGAATAGTCGCGGATCCGGGTGCCGCGGCCGCCGCAGAAAAGAACGACTTTCATCTGTGTAACTCCGATGGATCAATCACGGTCACAAAAGGAATTGGCACCACGAATTTCGCGTTCCAGGCGGCGACATGATGCATCTGCCGGATGATCTCGTCCTTCAGGTTCCACGGAAGGATCAGGATATAGTCCGGCTTGGCCTGGTCGATCGCCTGGATGGGCTTGATCGGGATGTGCATGCCCGGCGTGAAGCGACCGTGCTTGTAGGGATTGCGGTCGACCGTGAAGTCGAGGAAGTCGGTGCCGATGGCGCAGTAGTTGAGCAGCGTGTTGCCCTTGCCGGGCGCGCCGTAGCCGCAAATCTTCTTGCCCTCGTTTTTGGCCGATACCAGGAACGCTAGGAGATCGCGCTTCGCGCGCTGCGCCTTGTAGGCGAAGGAGGTGTAGGTCGTCATTTCCGTAAGCCCATGCCGCTTTTCGCGGTCAAGGAGTTCGGCGATACTGTCATGAGTGGGCCTGCTGCTGCCCTCGTTGGCGAGATAGACACGCAGCGAGCCGCCGTGGGTGGGCAGTTCCTCGACGTCGATCAGCCGCAACCCGTGGCGGGCCGCCATCAAGTCGATCGTCAGCAGCGAGAAATATGAAAAGTGCTCGTGGTAGATGGTGTCGAACTGGTTCTCGGCCATCAGCCGCTCGATGTGCGGAAACTCGAGAGTGACTATGCCCTCTGGTTTGAGCAGGATTTTTATTCCCGCGACGAAGTCGTTGAGGTCTGGCACCTGCGCCAGGACGTTGTTGCCAATGATTAGGTCGGCGCGGAGTCCTTCAGCCACCATCTGACGTGCCAGCCGCACCCCGAAGAAGTCGACCCGGGTGGGCACGCCCTTCTCGACCGCCGCGCGCGCAACGTTGGCCGCCGGCTCGACGCCAAGAACGGGAACGCCGAGTGGTAGGAAGTGCTGCAGGAGGTAACCGTCATTGCTTGCCAGTTCCACTGCAAAGCTGTGGGCGCCAAGCCCAAGCCGCTTCGTGATCGCTTCGCAATAGGCTTTCGCGTGGGCCACCCAGCTCGTGGAAAACGAAGAGAAGTAGGCGTATTCGCTGAAAATGGTCTCGGGGCTCAAATACTCCTTGAGCTGCACCAGGTAGCAGCTCTCGCAGACCAGCACGTTGAGCGGATAGTAGAGTTCCATCTGGTCAAGTTGATCGGCCTGCAGGAAGCTTTCGCAAGGAGGCGACATGCCAAGGTCGACCAGAGTGTGGTGCAGGCGCGATCCGCAAAGCCTGCAGCCGACATTCCGGTGTGCCGTGTTATACTCGCGAACGATTTCGACAGCCTCAATGTTCATTCCGTACTCCTGTCGCAACGGCCCGATCGCTTGAAAAACGGAAACGCCGGGGCTGACGATCAACCTGTGCCCGCCGCGCTTCCCTAGAGAGTCCTCTTTTGGAGAGTGCTTCTTTTTCGACTGGAGACTGCTTCATTTTCGACGCAGGTTAGGACCGAGCGCCCCTGGGTTCGATTTGCCAATCCGTTGCCCACCTTAATCCTAATAGGGAAACGGCAGGCGCAAGGCCGTCGCCAAGACCACCCGAACGGGTAGTGCGGTCGACCTGGCTTACGGCGATCGGAGAGGCCACCTAAGGCTTAGGTAGCTCTTCCAGCCGGGCACGCGGTGCCGACAATCGGACCGCCGGTCCTTGCCCGGCCAACGGGGGTAGGGCGATATGCAGTTTACCGAGACTGAACTGAAGGGTGTCTGGCTGATCGAGCCGACGCCAGTGATTGACGACCGCGGGTCCTTCACCCGTCTCTTCTGCGAAAAAGAGATGGCCGATTGCGGGCTGGCGACGCGCTTTGTCCAGCACAGCCGGGCACATTCCGCGAGAAAGGGAACCCTTCGGGGGCTGCACTATCAGGAGGATCCATACGCCGAGGTGAAGCTCGTGTCCTGTGTCCGTGGCGCGATTTTCGATGTTGTCGTGGACATGCGCCTCAACTCGCCGACACGCCACAGCTGGCTGGCCTTCGAACTGACACCCGAAAACATGAAACAGATCTATATCCCTGCCGGATTCGCCCACGGGCTCCAGACCCTCACGGACGATGCCGAGGTCTCGTATCTCATATCGCAGTTCTATACGCCCCACGCATCGACGGGTGTCCGCTACAACGACCCTGCCTTTTCGATAAACTGGCCTTTGATGCCGACGCCGACGCCCCCACTTCTCTAACAGGCTCCATCCCCTAAGCCAAAACAGACGTGACATCCGGGTTTTCGACACCAGTGCAGGATAGCGTTCATGGCGCCGCGTCAGCCAACAGGCCGTGATCCGAGAGCAGCCTCGCCGCGGCGGCCAGTTCCCTGAATGGCAGGCCCGCGCGTTCCGCCATCGACAGAAGGGAATGCTGTCCGTCAGCGAGGTTGAGCACCCAAAGCACGGACATCGACGTTGCCCCCGAGGTCTTGTGCCCTCCAAGGGCGGCGTAGAGGCCTCGCTTGCCAAGTTGTGGTTCGCCCTTGGGAAAAAGGTTCAACGGCGTCCAGTCCCCTTCGACGATGTCGATCACGTCCGTCAGGATGCGGAAGGAATCCTCAAGATGCTCCGGCCTGATGAAGTCGAGATTATCGGCCGACGTGTGGTATTCGGGAAAGGTGCCGTGAACGCTGCGCTGGAACATGCCGACCGGAAGGTTGAAGCCTGGCGAACAATATTGCCGCTCGTCATAGCCGTAAGGGGAGAAATCCATCAACCTTGCCCCGGCTTCACGCCCGAGCACGTGCGCCATGGCGCGGTCGATAAAGGCGTCGCCGCGACGGCTGCGCTTGTATGCCGGGCTCGCGGCATCGCCCAAGCATGACAGCACCAGGCCGTGGTCGATGAGATGTATCCGGTTCTCGTTGCGGGACAGCCACGCGAGCGCGCCGATCGTGCCAGGAGCGAACAGGAAGCGGTAGCTGTATCGTGTTTTCCTTGCCTTCAGGCTTCTCGCAAGCGTCGCCAGCAGAGCCAGACCTGAACAGTTGTCGTTGGCCAGTGACGGATGGCATATGTGTGCCGAAAGGAGGAATTCCCGCTCGGTCTGCCCGCGGTGCAGGTATTCGCCGTAGGTGAGGCTGCCGTCCTCGATCTCGGCATCGATCTCCACCCGGTAGAGACCGTCAGGCATTTTGGCCACACGGTCGTGGGCAATGCAGAACCCCCAGGTCGGGGCGTAGTAGCTTGTGCGGTAGGGGATCAGTTGCGGCTGTTGCGGCAGTGTATGGATGTGCTGTCTCAACTCGTTGAGCGGCAGGGTTCCCTTGAACGGCAAGCTGTAGTTGACGATGTGCAGGTTGGAGTCGGCAAAATCCACGACCGTTTGCCCATCCGGGCCTTTGATGCTCGCCGAGTGGATGTTCCACTCCTTGGGAACAGTCCAATCGAACACCTGCGTCCCGGTAGGCACCTCATGCCGTTCCAGGTCTACGTGCCCCGACAGGATATCCAGTGTTCGTCGCACACCGTCTCCGGTGATGCTCCTGCAAATCGGAAAGAGACCTTCGGCCAAGGCATAGATTTCATGGCCGACGCCGGTGGGAAAGGGGGGCGGGCCGAGTCCCTCGGGAGTTATGTGTTCCATTCCGGTTAGCTCGCCGCGGCCTCCAGCTTTCGCGAAGGTTCGGTGACCCGCATCCGCTCATCCAGAAGCCGATTGGCCAAAAGATACCTGATGTGGCCGATACGCTGGAAGCGCGGCCCCTCGAATTCCTCGAGAGTGACATTCGACTTGTCATAGGCCTGGTAAAGCTGCTCGGCGCCCTTGCGTGCATCCCATTGCGGCCTGAAGGCAGGAAGAGCGCGCGCGATCTTGTCAAAGCTGACGCGATAGGATCGCTTGTCGGGCCCGGCATCCGACGCGAATTCAAGCCGGCAGCCCGGGACGACCTCGGCAACGATCTCGGCTATGTCGCGGATCCTGTAGTTGTGGTCAGTCCGTCCCACATTGAAGGCCTCGTTGTGGATGATGTCCCGCGGCGCTTCCAGTCCGGCGATGAACGCCCTTGAAATGTCCTCGATGTGGACGATCGGCCGCCACGGTGTCCCGTCGGACTTCAAGAGGATCACGCCTTTGGTGACTGCCCAGGCGACCAGATTGTTCAGCACGATGTCGAAGCGGAGCCGGGGCGACAGGCCGTAGGCCGTAGCGGGTCGGAAATAGGTGGGAGAGAAGCTGCTGTCGGCCAGTTCGGAAATGTCTCGCTCAGAAAGCACCTTGGACCACCCATAGGGCGTGACCGGGTTCAGTTCGCCCGTTTCGTCGACCATCCCCTCGCCCGCCTGTCCGTAATTGCTGCACGATGACGCGAGAAGGAAGCGCGACACGCCGGCCTCCTTTGCCGCCTTCGCGAAACGGACGCTGCCCTTGTGGTTGATCTCGTAGGTGATGTCCGGATCGAGGTCGGACAGCGGGTCGTTGGAAAGAGCCGCCAGGTGGATGATGGCATCGAATCCCTCGAGGTCGCGCGCATGCACGTCCCTGACGTCCTTTTGAACGGACGGAACGGAAGCCCGCTCTCCGCCCGAAGCAAAGGTGCAGCGCCGGTAGAGATCGCTGTCGTAGCCCGTCACGGAATGCCCCGCGCTGAGCAGCATCGGCACCATTACCGAGCCGATATAGCCTTGATGGCCGGTTACCATGACTTTCATCGCGCACCTTTTCCCGAGCAGAAATGATCGCGCAGAGGCTACTTGGGCTGAAAACAGCGAGGGAGAACGCCAATAGGCGATCAGGATGCCCCGTTGGACGAAGCCTTGCCGCCCACTGCACCTTTCGGGTGGTGCGCCTAATCCTATCGGAGGACTTTCTTCAGAGGTCCGTCGCCGAGTTGCGATGCTTCCATCGGCCTATTCATCGGCTTTTCCCGACCCGAGAGTGAAGGTGCCTCCGATGCTGGTGTGGCTTGTAATTTGCCTTTCGGTCTTGGCAAATATCACGACTCCATTTCACCCGGGGGTCGCGACCGTGGATGTTTCGCGGATGGCGGCGTGAACGGATTGGAACTCCGCTGAGGTAATGATTCCGAAGGCCACGGCCTCACGCGTCATGGAGCCCCCACGCAACTGGACGGCATAGGTCTCGAGACCGTAGCCATCCGCGGGGCGATTCAGAAGCAGAAGATACATGAAACCGATATATTCGCGGTTGGTCATGCCGATCGTGGCATATGTGGTTTCGAATTCGTCGGAGCCCAGCATCTCCGTGATCATGTCAGCGAGTTTGGTTTGTCCGCTTTCAAGTGCCGCAGCCCACTGTTTCACGCCGGCCGTGTCACCCTCGTGGCCGAGGATGAGGCAGTAGACAAAACTCGCCTGGCGCACCTGCATGGACTCGGCCGCAGCCGTGGTCTCGGTGTCGCAATCCCGATGCGGCTTGGGTAGCGGCCGAGGACCGCGGATAAAGTCGCGCACCGTCTTGTAGGCAGCCTTCGGCTCGCCGGGCCTCCATTTTCCGTCGGATGCGGGGGTGAGTCTCGCCAATCCCATATTGGCTTCGAAGCTGGGAGCCCAGTAGGTCTCATCGAACAGCTCGTAGATGTGCGCGGCCTCGACCTTATACTTCTCGTTGAGTTCGCGAAGCCGCGTCATGGCCTGCTTGATGCCTTCGGCCTGCTGCCGCTCGCTGCGCTGACTTCCGTTCGGATTGTTGAATTCGGTGACCCAGATCGGCTTGCCGTAGTTCGAAATCTCGCGGAAGGCCCATT
The DNA here is from genome assembly GCF_056404855.1 of Mesorhizobium sp. P2_B11. Taxonomy (NCBI): domain Bacteria; kingdom Pseudomonadati; phylum Pseudomonadota; class Alphaproteobacteria; order Hyphomicrobiales; family Phyllobacteriaceae; genus Mesorhizobium; species Mesorhizobium sp. P2_B11. The sequence continues at coordinate 388,650 of NZ_JBFUDF010000008.1, read as the reverse complement.
CTGGATCTTCGCCATACATGTGCCAGACCGAGATGTCCCAGGCGATCCCGTCCTGCTTCATCCGCGCGAACGCGCCGGTGTGACCCCATCCGGCGGTGCCGATTGCCTTCCTGATGCCCGGGTCGACCTCTGTCATGCCATCAGAGAGGCCTTTGAGCACGGCGCTCACCTTCGCCCAGCGCGGGCCATAGTAATCGAGCGCACCCGTTCCTCCCGCCGGTCCCCACTCACACGGATATTGCGTGCCGTCATCGCGTTTCTCGCACGGCTTGATGATGGCGTAGTTCTCCATCTCGTTGCCGAGTTCCCAAACGCGAATGTCGTTCTTGAACCTGGTTCCGAGGGCGACCGCGAGTTTCCGCGTCTTGCCGTAGAGGACGCCAACGCTGTCCTTGTCCAGATCGATACCCTCCGGCGTGAGGACCGGCAGGATATCAATCCCCCTCGCCTTCCCTGCGTCGACAAGGCTGCCAAGCATATCCGCGCTGTCTTCACCCGTGACGTTGACCCGGTAAGATTTCAGGCCCAGATCCTTGATGAAGTCGAGCTGCTTGTCGATCGGGACGCCCGGATAGGACGTTATCGGATGGCCGTTGACGCCCCAAAGGAAATCGGCGGAAGCAGGCGCGGCTGTCGCCAACAAGCAGACTGCAGCAACTGCGAAACGAAAGGACATGGCGACGGCCTCCCTACCGAACCTCGAAGTTCGGGATAGTCCGGGGCGCGGTCGCCAGGCGCAATCTGCCCATAGGGTTGAGTGGAAGCTCTCGTTACCCCTTTTGAAGGTGGTTTCCATAGGCTATTGGACGGAATAACCTTCGATAACCGTTTATACTTCACGCGTGAACCGAAGTCGTGGGACGGCTGCCGAAGGACGCTCTCGATTGTTGCGGAACCGCGGGAAACCGCTCCGGAGGTTTCCGACATGTCCGTGCCGGCGCGCGCGGCTGACCATCCACCTTGACCCCGTCCGTACCGATCCGTGTCCTAAGAAAATAGGCACCGCTCGTCCACTCCATCAAAAGTGGAGGGCAGCTACCGCTATTTGTGGTCGGCCTTCGGAATTCAGGAATGCTATGGTTTCACCACCATGAAATGACATTTTGTTCCGGGGCGCCTGTCGGCGGGAGTGGTGCATGTCACTGAGGGCTGGCGACTGGGTTGAAGTGCGGTCCAGGGAAGATATCCTTCGCACGCTCGACAGAGAGGGGCGGCTTGAAAATCTTCCTTTCATGCCGCAGATGCTTCAATATTGCGGCCGTCGCTTTCGCGTTTACAAGCGCGCGCACAAGACTTGCGACACCATCAACTTTGCTGGGGGACGCAAATTACCGGGCGGCATCCATCTTGAAAACCTGAGGTGTGACGGCAATGCGTTTGGCGGCTGCCAGGCCGCATGCCTGATTTTCTGGAAGGAGGCATGGCTCAAGCCTGTGGACTCCTCGTCCTCGGGCGAGGCGGTCTCGCCGCCGACCAAGATGGCGACCGGACAGGGTTGCACCGAGAGCGATGTGATGGCTGCTACGCGAGCCAAGAACCAGCCATTTTCGGACGGTCCCAGATACTCATGCCAAGCCACAGAACTTCTGGCGGCGACGACCCCGCTTCCGTGGTGGGATGTTCGGCAATATTTAGAGGACTACGCATCGGGAAACGCTGGCGCGTTGCGTCTCTTCGTGGGGTTTATTTATGCGGCGGTGTTCAGTTGCTATCATTACACACGCCGTTTGGGCCTCACCAGGCTGTCGGTGGGCGTCAGTCGGATTTACGACAAGGTGCAGCGCCTCTACGGTGGTGTTCCGTTCCCACGATACCGTGGATCAATCCCTGCCGGCAGTCCGGTTCCAACCGTCAAGCTTGATCTCCAACCCGGTGAGCTCATCAGGGTCAAATCGTACGAAGATATCCTCAAGACCTTGGACACCGACAATAGGAACCGTGGCCTGTATTTCGATGCGGAGATGGTTCCCTATTGTGGACAAACCTTCAAGGTCAGGTCGCGGGTAACAACGTTCGTCAACGAAAAGACTGGCCTTATCAACAGGCTCAGGGGGCCGGCCGTCATCCTGGAGAAAGTCTGGTGCAGTGCGCGGTATAGCGATTGCCGAATGCAGTGCCCGCGAGCCATATATCCTTGGTGGCGAGAAGGATGGCTCGAGAGGGTATCTGGCGACACGACTGATCAAAGAAGGCACGCGCAGGCTGCTCAAACGGAGACACGCGCGTATGCAGCCAGCGACACATGACCGACGAGGTCCTGGCCGCGAAAAGCGAGCGACGCAGCCTTAAGAACGAAGCCATTCAGAGCGGCGTCGCCAGGATGGTGAATCAGGGCGCGAACCTTTTGCTCAGAGTGGGTTACATTGCCATCCTGGCACGCCTGCTCAGCCCTAACGATTTTGGTCTGGTCGCGATGGTTGTGGCACTCACAGGCATTTTCGATGTCTTCACCACCGCCGGGCTTTCGTCCGCGACCATTCAAAAAGACGAGATTTCGTTCGAGGAGGTCTCGACACTGTTCTGGGTCAACATACTGGTGGGAATCCTCCTCACTTTGCTGTGCGTCGCCAGCGCCCACTTCATCTCCGCCTTCTACCACGAACCACGCCTGCTCTGGATAGCCATCGCGATCGCTCCAGGCTTCCTGCTAAACGCAGTCGGAGTGCAGCATGCCGCTTTGCTGGAGCGCAATCTGCGTTATGTCACATTGAGCGCTATCGACACCGGCGGCTTGTGCCTGGCCGTCACGGTTGGCGTGCTGCTCGGGCTCCATGGCTTTGGATATTGGGCACTGGTCGCCCCGACACTTATTTCACCTGCAATTAATAGCCTGGGCTTTTGGATCGCCAGTGGGTGGATACCCGGCCCGCCTCGTCGCAACGCCAATATCCGCTCTCTCCTGCATTTCGGTGGAACCGTCACGCTGAACAGTCTCGTCGTCTATATTGGCTACAATGCCGAGAAAGTCCTTCTCGGTCGGTTCTGGGGTGCCGGACCGCTTGGACTGTATACCCGGGCTTTCCAGCTGATTGGCATTCCCACGTCAACCATTAACAGCGCTGTCGGTGCAGTGCTTTTCTCGGCGTTGTCGCGAATGCAGCATGACTCCGCGCGGCTGCGCAACTTCTACCTCAAAGGATATTCGATCATCATCTCGATAACGGTACCTATTACAATGTTCTCATTCGTGTTCGCACATGAGATCATCGCCGTCGTTCTGGGTTCGCAATGGGCGGAGGCGGCTACCATCTTCCGGCTTCTTACCCCTACGATCCTGGTGTTTGGAATCATCAACCCGACATTTTGGCTGCTGATCGCGACCGGCAAGCAGACACGTAGCCTTTATATGGCCTTCGCCATCGCTCCTCTTGTCATTGCTTCCTACTGTATCGGGATTTCCTTCGGCCCCGAGGGCGTGGCCTTGAGCTACTCGATAGCGCTGACCCTCTGGCTCTACCCCCATTTGGTCTGGAGTCTGCATCGTACGCCGATTTCAGTCGGGGACCTGTTGCGGGCCATCGTGAGGCCGTGGATGTCAGGCATGGTGGCGTCGGCGGGCGCGTTGGCGATACAGCACTATCTCGGTCCGGAGGTTCCTGCCCTTGCGCGGCTTGTCGCGGGAGGAGTGGTCCTGAGCACCATCTACGGGTTCGTCTTGCTGTTCATCTTCGGGCAGCTGAATCTGTTTCAGGACGTGCTTCAAAGCTTCCGGCGCGAGGCGCGGGTCGGCGCGTGACGCCGGCACACGTCGGCCGACCAAGGTGGTGTCGGATATGGGCCACCGAGCGGCGAAATGCTTGCTGCCCAAGTGAAGCTCTGCGGAGTGGCAAATGGCCATTGTAGCAATTGTCCACAGCTATCCATACGACGCTTTTTACGGCGGTGACGGCGCCTATGTTCAAGCGTTCGGGCAATATCTCTTGAAGGTCGGCCACGAGGTTCATGGGTATGTTTCCGACATGACGCGCGGAAGAAGGAGCCCAATTTGCAGAAGCGCATACGAAATAGAGAAGTATTCTTCGTGGCAGGTTCGCAAAAGCGTCAGATTGGCTCAGAGAACCTTTCTGTCCACGGAATTGCTTCGCCCCAGAAATTTGGCCGGATCGCTCCTCGGACGCAAGCCCGCTGCTGTTCCTTCAACAAGGGACCAAAACTTCCCCGATGACGAAATCCAGTGGGTGCTGGAACGTATCGACACGCTGAGACCAGACGCTATCATACTGTTCCATGATGCCGTGCATTTCGCTTCTTGGCTCTCTCACAGCGGCCACAGGGTTTTCTCACTCGTCGGCCATCTCAAGCACCGTCGTGGAGCATCGGCCCTGGCTGATGGAAACCCCGGCACAGATAAAATTTGGGCCGAAGAGCTGAAACTATCTCAGTCCCTGAAGGCGGCGGATTGCGTCGGTTTCAACAGCATGGATGACGCTTGCTACGCCCGCGACCGGCTCGGGGTGAAACGCGTCATCTCTCTGGGTATGGGCTACAACAATTACGAAAGGCAACCGGACAGCAATGAGGCCGTCGTCCTTTTCGTGGGGAATGCCACAGACCCCAATCGCGCGGCGCTGTCGTGGTTCCTGTCGGAGGTCTGGCCCGCGGTTCGAACCTTATGCAGCACGGCAAGATTTCGGATCGTCGGAACCGCGGCCCGCACATTTGAGGGCGCCCCGGCCGGCGGCGTCGAGTGTGTGGGGCCGTTGCCGGACCTCGCTCCGGAATATCGGCGCGCGCAGGTTGTCGTGGCTCCGCTCGTGTCCGGCACAGCCGGCGTCAAGATCAAGGTGGCCGAAGCCATGTCTTACGGGCGGCCCCTCGTGACGACCTCGATAGGTGTGGACGCCGCCGACGCCCATCAGCTCGACGAGGGRGCGATCGTGGCTGATAATGCGGCAGACTTTGCCCGGGCGGTCATCTCTCTGTTGAGCAATACCGAACTCCGGCATCGGAAATCCGAGGGCACCGTGCGCGTCTTCGCCAGGCTCTTTTCCTGCGACGCGTGCTATGGCCCTTTCCTGTCCTGGCTCGGCGAGAGAGAGGCCAGCCAAACTGAAGACAAATCGCGGTGCCGAATTGCCTAGCTATGAGCTTTCGAAACTTCAATGATTCCCGAAGGATCGGATGAGCATCCACAAGAATGCCCGTCTGACGCGGACACGGTCGAGAGCGAATTGTGAGGCAGGTCGAGAGCGGGCAAACGCCCCAAGTTATGAGGCCGATGGCCATGGAGCCGCTTACGCGCTACTGATGGGTACGGGTGAACGCTACATCGTGCTTGCCACGAATTTCGTCACCACGCCCGTCTCCCGGATAGTGCCCCCCCAAGCTCCGGCCTGAAATCACCAATAGCGCTCGTTTGAACGCTCCCTTCGATCGATAGAAATGTCCCAGCGGCGGAAACAGCCTCGATGCGGGTGTCAATGAAAAGCAATATCTGAGCAGCTCGACACCAAAGGCAGTCTTTCCCCGGAACAGATTCAAAATAGCCTGCCAATAGGCAACGTCGGCAACCTTGTGAATGGCTATGCGATGCAATCGGTTTGCCTCCGGCATGGCAGCTCCTTCCCGCGAGAAGAAGCTGTCAAATACGGCCAGTCTTTGCTTCAATTGGGTCAGCTTATCTGAAAAGTAGACGGCCGTTATTTGTGCTGCATGCAGACGATTGATACCGAGAGCGCCCTCGAACTCCACGACCTGCCCCAACTGGGCTAGGCGAAGCGCCATCTCAAGGTCGTTCGCGTGGGGAAGCGACGCGCGGTAGTGCCCCACCGCCTTTTGCGCAGGCATCCTGACCAACACCGATCCCAGGGCAATGGAATTGCCTAGATGGCGGCAGCAGTCCTCGATGAACTGCACCCCTTCCGTTACCCGCCATCCATCTGGCTGACTCGGCTCGACGAAATTTTCCCCGTCAATCATATCGAGCTTAGGCCCGATGGTGAAGACAGCCCTGGGATTGCTATCGAGGACCTCAACGGCGCGCCGAAGTGAGCCTTCGGTCAGTAGATCATCGGCGCACAAAAGCATGAAATAATCTCCGCGCGCGATGTCCACGCCTTCGTTGTAGGACACCACTGGTCCCAGGTTCCTGGCGTGGCACACGACTTCAACTCGGCTGTCCTCGGCGGCAAGTCGGCGCGCCACTTCCACGCTATCGTCTGTTGACGCATTATCGATGACGACAATCCGAAGATCATCGATGTTTTGCGAAAGCACACTGTGGATACATTGCGCGAGGAACCGACCAGCGTTGTAGCAGGGTATGACTACATTGATGCTGGACATCAGCACAGGTTCCTTTTGTAGTCGCCTTGTTGTCGGCCGGACTGCCCCGGAACCGCGCCAAACCATGGTCGAGGACAAGGGCTTGGGTTCCCGAAACCATCCTCTAACAGATCGGCTGGAAGGTCATGCCGTCTAAAAGGCTAGGGGGCGGCAATCGACCAAAAGGGTTAGCGGTGCCTCGTCGCCAACCCATCCGCCCTCATTCAGAAACCGAAGGTTTGGAAGCGATGCGCTCTTACGGAAACCCCTGTTTTCGACGGCCGGTTGGAATTGCCAAAAAAGAGATGGTGTCGACCTTGGCACGGTAGCCGGTGTGACTGAAAGCAGCCCGCGGTCGTGCCTCGGCTGATAGGCTTACGGGATGCTACTTTTGGGGTAACCCAGGAGGTCGCTAAGGCAAAATGCCATGCCTCGCGTGGTTCCCTACTCCGAATGAGGCGCTGTCGCCGGTCGCGGCCAGCAGGCTAGTTTCCGAATACCGGCGGGTGCGTTTGCGGCAGCCGTTTCTGTGGGAGATTTCCATGGCAGCCTTGTTCATCGACTCGAACCACGACGACGAACAGCGTCGGCGCAGGCTTTACTCGGGAGACATCTTCATCTTCTCGGCGTCGCCGAATACCGAGGCCTTGATCGCCCTCGCCAGGGAGATGTTGGAAGAGGCGTTCGCACCGCATGACCCGCGAGCGATTCACGAGCACCTGACGGCGGAGCACGTCGCCTCGATTCTTGGCAAGACAAAGCCCGCCTTCATCCATCACCCGGAATGCAAGAGGCTGATCTCCCTCATCATGCAGGAGCGGGGGATGGACCTTGAGAAGCTCTATTTCGACGTCCCGAGGATGAGGTCGGCATATCCGTCCCATTTCCTGTCATCAGGGATTGCCTATGCTTTCCATCCGCATCGCGACACCTGGTATTCGGCTCCGATGTGTCAGATCAACTGGTGGATACCGATCTATCCGCTCGATCCGGAAAACGCGATGGGCTTCTACCCTGGCTACTTCGATGTTCCGGTGGAGAACAATTCCGAGATCTATAACTACTACGAATGGAACACCAAGAGCCGCGCCGACGCTGCCAAGCACGTTAAGAGCGATGCCCGAGAGCAGCCTAAGCCGCAGCAGGAGCTGAACGAACAATCGCTTCGCTACCTGCCCCCGCCGGGCGGCATTATCGCCTTCTCCGGCGCGCAGCTGCACGAAACCGTTCCAAACACGACCGGAGTCGCGAGGTACAGCATCGACTTCAGGACAGTCCACCTCGATGACGTGATCGCTCACCGCGGTGCGGCCAATGTGGATTCCCGCGCCACGGGAACCACCATGCGCGACTACATCTGCGCGGCCGATGTCGGTCGGCTCCTCCCCGAGGAAGTCGTCAGACTTTACGATGACGGTACCGAAACTGCCGGCAAAGTGCTCCGGTTCGGCGACCGCCTTGTCGCCGCCCAATAGGCATCGTTGCGCGATCGGCTAGGTGGCCGCCGCAAGAGGGGTAGCGACTGAACGAGCGGCGGCCCGCCATGCGAGGCGTTAGGTTCGGCAGATCAGGCCTACAAAATCCGCGGACACTATCAGGGTCAGAGGTCGGTGGCGCTATCACACCCAACGCCGGTTGAGATAGCGTGTCACTGGCGCTTCGACATAGCCGAAAATGAATACAGCAACGACTGTGACAAGCAGGGGAGTTGCCGCCAATATGAGGATCGGGATGATGCGTGAGGTCGGACCGAGCGACACGATTTTTTCGGACGTATTGTTGACGAACTGATGGCACAGATAGATGGCGTAGGTGCAGCGGGCGACGAAATTGACTGACGGCGACCGCACGACATGGCCGGCCTTCTCCAGCATCACCGTTCCGAACAGCAGCAGCGCTGCCGGCAGCCCCAGATCGACGAGCCGGGGCAGATCTGGCCAGAACACTGGCCTTAGCACCACGGCCGCCACGCCGATGCCAAGCGCCAGCAGCGCCCATCCGACGGCGCGGTCCTTCCCCTGCCAGTGCAGCTCGCCTGCAGTCGCCTTGTAAATCAGGACGCCGAAGGCGAAATCGATCAGAATCGGATCGGTGTAAGCCGCCAGCGCCGGGTTCTGCGGCTGGAATATGTGACCGCAGAGCACAAGCAGGATGACGAAGGCCGAGGCCAGATAGGCCGCGTTCCGGCGGCTCACGGCCAAGCACACGGCCATGATCACGCTGAACTGAACGATGACGACCAGCGTCCAGGTAGGATGCAAGATTGGATAAGGTCCATAGGGAATGAACAGCATCGACATCGCGAGCTCGCGGACGGTCGGCGCGCCGTAACCCGCCACCGCGTCCTTGGCGAAAAAGGCCAGCAGCGTGAACCCCCAGTAGAGCGGCAGGATGCGAATGGCCCTGTCGCGCAGATAGCCCAGCGCCGTCCTGCTCGGGTTGCCAAGGACGTGTGCTGAAAGGAAGCCCGACACGACAAGGAAAAGGTCAGTTCCGAAGCGTAGCAAATCGACGATGGCTGAACCCGCCCCCATTGCGATAAAGACGGGCTCGAGATGGACGTAGACGATGCCATAGGCCGCAACGAGCCTGAGGATCTGGATGTTGTTCCAGAAAAGCTTGTCCCGCGAAGCCGCCACCTGCCTTGCGGTGAGCCGGTATTCCTCGTTGATCCGTGACGCGACCATGGCCAACTGCTTGCGCGCTGTCCCCAATAGCCGCGAGCTGGACGCTCGGCCCAGCCCACTATGGAGGGCTGAGCCCGGATAGGCCCGCAGGAGAAACATCAACAGCGTGCTTGCGGCCAGTGCCGCCAGCCCAAGAGTGGCGAATGCGAACCCAGTACTCATCGGGTTCACTCCAAGGTCAGACGCTCCTGCCAGCGGCAAGGGCTTCTGTTGCAGGTTGCCACACCTCGCAGGAAAATAGGCGCATCGCGCCGGGAAAGAACCGCTGCATAAGTATGTATAGCCTGTCGCCCCGCTACCACCTTCGGATGCTTGTCAGGCAGGCGCGCTATCTGCTTCTACGCCAGCGAACTCGAAGGCGCCTCGCTCGGTGCGAACTGCCGCCGATAGCGATAGTGTGGAGACTCCTAGGTTGCGGCGAGCGTCGCCGGCTCCATATCCACGCCAGCATTGGGGCTTCACGGTCGCGGGACTGTCGGAGAATCAACTCTGGCCGCGTCCCGCCAGCAAATCCTTCCACTGCTGCAGAAAGCGATCCTTGGTTGCAGCTGACGCCATGTCGCGCAGCGCGCGACTTGTTTTCGATTTTTCCGCGGGGCTCCGAAGAAGCGCTTTCCGCATCGCGTGTGCAATCTCAGCAGGATGGTCAGGCCGTACCTGAATGCATTTGCCTCCGACGGCTTCCACAAGGGCGCTGCCTTCGGACACGATCGGGAGCAGTCCCATATAGGCCGCCTCCAGCGCCGGCATCCCGAAACCTTCGAGAAGGCTTGGCAGCAGGAATGCCTCGGCGTTTGCATAGAGCCAGCGCAGTTGTGCATCGGGCACGTAACCCATGAGCTTTACTCCGGCGATGGTCCTCGCGAGTTCGACGATATCTGCATGGCCGTCACCGCGCGACCCACACAGCAGGTATTCAATACCCTGACTATGGAATCCGCCGTCTCGATACGCCATCAGAGCGGCGATTTGGTTCTTGCGGGTTTCAAACGCGCCGACGGTGAGAAAATACCGACCGTCGATTCCGGGGGTCTTCTCTGCCGGACCATTGAACAGTTCGGTGCGCAGATACAGGGGAATTACCCGCAAGAACCGGAAATCTGACCCGAAAAGGGATATGAACTGCCTCGCGGAGAAGTCGCTGACGAAGACGACACCCGGCTTGGCGCGGCGGATTTTCTGGTAAGCGCGTTCGTAGTTGGCGCTGGTCCGTTCGTCGTAGAGCTCGCTATGCGTCAGCGGGCCTACGTCGTGGCACAGGACGATATCGTTCTTCGTCAAACGTGACCTCAGAACATAAAGCGGATCCAGAAACAGCCGAAAGCCGCGCTCTTCGATACGGTCACGGATCGGGAAGAACTCACTGTCCTGGAGCCAGTTGATCTCAAGCATCATCAGCCGGGCGGCAATCTTCCGAACCAGCCCTTCGGGAGCGAATGAACCCAGCCGCCAGTACCGGACCCCGGCCCGACCCGGGACAAATTCCCGGGTCAGATCCTTGGCGATGTGATAGGCGCCGGTCCGGTTCAGGATCGACAGCGAGTTGTCGAAAAGAACCACCCTGGGGGATACTTCTGTGCCCGCGCCTTGCAATCTGTCCAGGTCGATCCGCTCATTCATCATGCTGCTCCTGAATCTCTGGCCACACGCGAGACTTCAAAAAGCCATTCCTGCCTCAAACTCACATCCGATCATTGTCGAACTCACCGAAATCGGCGTCGACCTGCATCATGAGCTCAAGATATTTCCACGCGATCCACCGCCAGGAATAGCTGCTTGCCCTGGTGTTTCCCTTGGTCACAAGCCATTCGCGCAGTGATGGGGTGAGCATCAGCAGGCGGATTTTTTCGGCCCAGGACAGCACGTCATCGGGATCGGCATAGAGAGCTGAATCACCACAGATCTCCGGAAGGCACGCCGAGGTCGATGCAATGACGGGGCAACCCGATGCCATCGCTTCGACGGCCGGAAGACCGAAACCCTCGATGCGTGACGGGAACAGGAAGCACAGGGCGCCTTCGAGTGCCTTCTTGAAGTCGTCGTCCCCTATGTGACCAAGCAGGACGATGTTGCCAGGCATTTCCGGGACGTAGCGCAGGACCGTGGTCTCATCGACATCGCCTGGCATCCAGAGATCGAGGCCCATCTCGTCGAGGAGCGGGGCCAGCCTGGCGAGAAGCCCCATGTTCTTGTATTCCTGATCTCGCCGTCCAAGGCAGAGCACATACGGCCTGCCGCGGTCGACGGTCAGCGACGATCTCGTTGCATCCCATCTCTTCGCATGGTCGCTGCCGTTGTAGGTGACGACGATGTTCTCGTCCGGCGCGATGCCAAAATCCATCAGATGGTTGCGCGAGAGTTGCGAGACGGTGGTGATGCGGGCGGCCCGCCTGCCAAGTGCCGGCAGGATCAGGCGGTGCGCCCAGCGGAAACCGAACCCGTAGCTCGACGGCATCAGCCTGGTGTGCATGTCGTGGATGCACGCGATCTGGCGCCGCAGCGCGACGGGAGCGAGGTTGCAGAAGCTCAGCAACCCTCCCGGCACGTGCCAGGGCAACTGCGCCTGCACCCAGAATTGCGGCAGTCGCGGCCTGCTGAATTCAGGAACGACCCGGACCGGGATAGCGTCGAGGCGGAGAGGTTCCGAAAGCGGACGCGGCACCACGAGATCGATCTCCAGGTCGCGACCGAGCGGATGCCCTTCCGAAAGGAGGGCGTCGAGGGCCATGGTCACTTCGCGGGCGTAGCGGGCAACGCCGGTCGGCCGAAGCGTCGTGAAGTCTCCATTTATCGTCCAGCGTCGTCTTGGCGCATCCTGGTCCGCCCACGCCCAGGCGGAATGCCCGATCGCCGATTGGGCAGCGTCGGCAGGCGATCTCGCCAGTGGTGTCTCGGCGTGGTGGCCATTCAACCGTCCGGCCGGTCTTGGCGGTGGCGCCTGCGTCGTGCCGAACTCGAGCTTGCCCATGTCCACCACCTTCCCCGGCCCTTTCGGCTCCCTGGGCAAGACTAGCATTCCCGGGGGCACTAAGGTCCTCAGACGTTTGAGGTAGGCACAATGCCGGACCTCGCCTATCCGGATGCTTCCCCGGTTAACCGGATGACCCGATGGCCATGGTGACCCGGCGTCTTCGCAGCCCCACACTGAAGGCCACAAAGGGGGCGCGCGATGGCACGGCGCTGGACAATCAATGGGCGTTTTCTTTCCCAAGCGACAACAGGCGTCCAGCGCTACGCGCGCGAGGTCGTCCGCGCGCTCGACGCCTTGATCGCGGAACAGGACCCCCTCGCCCGCGGCCTCGAAATCGGACTGCATTGTCCCCTTGGCTCCGACAAGATCCCCCTGGCTTTCATCGAGCGCCGCGAGATCGGCCACGCGGGCGGCCATATCTGGGAGCAGACGCAGCTCCCGCTGTCGCTGGACGGAGGCGGGCTCCTCAGCCTCTGCAACACCGGACCACTGCTTACCCGAAAGCATATCGTCTGCATCCATGATGCAAACGTCTGGAATGCGCCGCAAAGCTATTCGCGTGCCTTCAGGAGCGTCTACAAAACGTTGTTGCCGTGGCTTGGCAAGACGGCATGGCGTGTTTCGACGGTTTCCGATTTCTCGCTGAGCGAACTGGTCCACCGCGGCGTCGTCCCCGGGCAACGGGCTTTCCTAGCCCAGAACGGCCATGAGCATGCCTTGCGATGGACGCCTGAACACTCGGTCAGGACACGAATGGCGGCCTCACGGGAAACCATCGTCATGATCGGCAGTACCGCGCCCCACAAGAATGTAGGGCTTGTCCTGGACATGGCCGCCCGCCTTGCCGATGCCGGGCTCAGGATTGCGGTTGTCGGCATGTCGGATTCGCGCGTTTTCAAGTCAGGGCCAACCAGCGCAAAAGCCCAAAACATCCACTGGCTCGGCCGCATTTCCGATGGCGAGTTGGCTGCCCTTCTCGGGGATTCACTATGCCTGGCGTTCCCCTCGCTCACGGAGGGCTTCGGCCTCCCCGCCCTCGAGGCGATGGCGCTCGGCTGCCCGGTGGTGGTTTCCGACCGAGCCAGCCTGCCTGAAGTCTGCGGGAGCGCAGCGCTGTTTGCGCCTCCCGACGACCCGGAGGCATGGTTCGACCGTTTCATGCAGCTTCGCAATTCTGAAGCCCTGCGACTGCAGATGATAGCCAAGGGACGGGCGAGAGCTTCGACCTACCGTTGGAGAGCGACAGCCCTGCATTATCTCAAGGCGATGGCCGCCGCGGACGGCGTCGACACGGAAACGAAGATCGTCAGGGCGCGAGAGTTCACGTAAGCTCGTGCAGCGCCTGGACGGCCCCGAGCGATTCCAGGATGGCGCGGTCGAAGTTCTCTTCGGAAAAACGTCCGGCATTTCTGGCGCAGTCGCGGGGCGCGATGGCATGGCGGTTCTCTTCGAACCGCTCGACTGCCTCCTTGAGGTGATCGACGGTCTGAGCCTTGAACAGCACCCCTGTCGGCTCGGGCGATGACCCAAAGCGCCTCACAATGTCGACCGCTCCGCCGCGGCCGAAGGCGATCAGCGGCGTTCCGCAAGCCTGCGCCTCGGCCAGCGCTATGCCAAAATCCTCGCAACCCGCAAAAACCATCGCCTTTGCGCGCGCCAGGGTGTTCACATAGTCTTGCCGGGGCAGGTAGCCCGAGAAGGTGATATTCGGGCCGGCAAGCGCCCGCAGGCTGGAGGATTGCTGCCCTTCGCCAACGATGACCAGCCGCCGCGACGGCATCTCATTGAAGGCCCGGATGACGAGGTCGGTGCGCTTGTACGGCGCAAGGAACGATGCCGAGACATAGTAGTCATGCTTGTCCTCGACGCAGGGCAGCTCCGCGAGGGCAACCGGCGGAAAGACGACGCGGGCCTCGCGCCCGTAGATGTGCTGGATACGGGAGCGGACATAATTCGAATTCGCCAGCATCATGTCCGGACCGTGCGCGGTTCGCGTGTCCCAGGTCCTCAAACGATGGAGCATGTAGCGGTAGAGCATTCCCTTGGGGCCAAACCCGAGGTGACCCTGCTGAAGATAGGAAAACTGCTCGTCCCAGGCGTAGCGGACCGGGCTGTGCACATAGCAAAGATGCGGTTGGTCCGGCCTGGTGATCACGCCGCGCGAAAATGCGGCCGAAGACGAGATCACCGCGTCGTAGCCTGTCACGTCGAACTGCTCGATCAGGAAAGGGCAGAAGAAAAACAGCGACCGATAGAATTTCTGCACCATCGGGATCCGGTTGGCAGCGGACGTATGGAATTCGACGTCGCGGAAATATTGCTCCTTCACCTCGGCCGGCAGGAAATCGAAAAGCGTGAACACTTCGGCATTGGGGAACTGCTTGCAGATTTGCGCCAGAACCCGTTCGCCGCCCCGGAAGTTCGGGCACCAATCGTGAACGACAGCTATCTTCGCGTACCTGTCGACGCGAAGCTCCGACGTGGCCGGCAACTCTTCGATGGGCACATCGACCTTGGCCGCGACCGTCAGATCGGAAGAGCGTTCGTGGAGCATGGATCCCCTCGCACCAGCAGACCCGGCAGTCTCCATTCCACGTCATCGTCCCGGCAAGTTGTCCGATCGGCTACAAGCCGCTCCGGCCGCACGCCGGCCTAATGCTTCCGGATGTGTGTCGTCGGTGGGAATACTCCAAAAGCCGGTGTCAGGAGGTAGGCAAGCTCATTCCGTCTCCTTTTATGCAGGCTGTTTTGCTGCTCTCGTCGGTCTAGCGTTGGCGAAACCGAAACCTGGATCGAGCATGAAACTCGTAGTGATCATCCCGACCCTCGGCCGCAGGGAACAGCTCACGCGCCTGATCGAATATCTGGGCGGCCAGACGAGACTTCCCGACGAGGTCATATTGTCGGCGCCTGACACTGCCCATGTCGAGTTGCCACAAGACTGTCCTTTCCCGCTATCGGTCGTTTTCGGACCAAAGGGATCTTCCGTCCAGCGCAACACGGCTCTCGCGCCTTCCCTGCAGCGCTTCGACCTCATCACATTCTTCGACGATGATTTCGTTCCCTCCGCCCAATACCTGGAGCAGGTCGAGAACGCTTTTACGGAAAATGACGGATGGGCAGTGGTGATGGGCAGGGTCGTTAGAGACGGAGCCACGAATGCGGGCCTCACCTGGGAAGATGCCGAAACCGCCCTGCGCGAAGCCGAGGGCAAAACGCATCCTGGACCGCTGGTGGTCGACCATGTCGGAGCTTACGGCTGCAACATGTCCGTCCGTTCATCGCTTGTGGGCGACTTGCGTTTCGACGAGCGCCTCGTCCTTTACGGCTGGCAGGAAGACATCGACTTCACCAGCCGACTGAGGTCCAGAGGCCGTGTGGTCTGCGTGACCTCGATCATGGGCGTCCATCTCGGCATCAAGTCGGCGCGCACCAGCGGGACGCGGTTCGGGTATTCCCAGGTTGCCAACCCGATCTACCTGATCAGGAAGGGTTCCGTTCCGGCCTCTTTCGCGCTTCCCCTGATGTTCAGGAATATAGCGGCCAACCTCGCAAAGAGCCTGCGGCCGGAGCCCTATGTCGACCGGAGAGGCAGGCTCAGGGGCAATATGCTCGCGATCCTGCATGTCGCCATGGGACGGATCGAACCTGAATACATCCTGAAAATCTGACGACGGGGAAGACAATGCGGAAATGGCTTGTGACGGTGGCGGCTTCATTGGCGGCGGCGACTGTCTGCGTCTTGCCGGCGGGGGCTGCCGAGTATCTCCTCGGGCCTCAGGACAAGGTTAGGCTCAAGGTTTACGAATGGCGCGCGTCACGCGATGTGATCTTCGAATGGACGGCGCTCAACGACAGTTTCGTTGTGGGTGCCGACGGCACGCTCTTCCTTCCATTTGTCGGCCAGATACGCGCGCAGGGCACCGCCCCCGGCGACCTCGCCCGCGCGATCGGCGACCGCCTGATGCAGAACATGGGCCTCGGCCGCCAGCCGAATGTCGCCGTCGAGATCGTCCAGTACAGGCCGTTCTATATAGTCGGCTACGTCACGCAGCCCGGCGAGTTTCCCTATCGGCCTGGCCTGACGGTGCTGCAGGCGCTGGGTATCGCCGGCGGCCTGCGGACACACGAGGAAGACATGTCGAGGCTCGAGCGTGAAGTCATCTCGGGTCAGGGCGACGTGGGTTTGCTCGCGCTGAGCAACGTCAATCTGCTCGCGCGCAAAGCGCGGCTGGAATCCGAACTGGCAGGCAGCGACGATATCGCTTTCCCTGCGGACTTGAAAGACAGGGCTTCGAACGAGACGGTCGCGATGGCGATGGAGCAGGAGCGCAAGATCTTTGCCGTTCGCAAGGATGCGATGACGACGCAACTCCGTTCCCTCCACGAACTCAGGGATTTCCTGGAAAAGGAACTGGTCTCACTCGAACAGCAACTGACCTTCCGCGACAAGCAGATTGCACTCATCCAGAAGGAACTTGCGGGTGTTTCCAACCTTGTCCAGAAGGGTCTGGCGGTAGCACCGCGGGAACTCTCTCTTGAGGGGACGGTGGCACAGATGCAGAGCGACAGGTTGGCTGCCGAGACGTCGCTCTTGCAAGCCAGGCAGGAGATAAGCAAGACTGACATCGAGATCCTCAACCTTGGCAACAGCCGAGCCAACGAAGTCGCCCAGGCTTTGCGCGAGACACAGCAGCAACTCAATGAAGTTGCCAGCAAAGTCGATACTGCGGTGCAGTTGCTGCACGAAACCGAGGTCACCGCACCTGCACTGCTTGCCCTCAGGGATCGTTACGAAAGTGCCGTGCCGATCTTCAAGATCGTGAGGATGACGAACAGCGGCTCGGAAGAACTCACGGCTGAGGAAACGACGCCGATCGAACCAGGCGACACCGTGAAGATCGAGCTCCCGCCGCCGCAGTCGGGCCTGGCTGCCCTACCTGTAAGCCGCGGCATTCAGGCGGAAACGCTTCCGGTTCAGGGCACCAACTGATCAAGCTTGCATGGTTCGCTGCGCCCCGTTTGGCATGGGCCTCTATGCAGAAAGCGCGGCTGCTGGAGGCCGCCCGGACGGATGAAGAGCATTGTGGGCGTGACAGGCTTGGTCGCTGCACCATCTGTGCAATGTCCCCCTCGGCACTTGCCTTGCACTTTGAGGCCGCATATCAGTGAGCACACGCGCTGGACCCCTTGGATCCCTGACGGCGCCTTCCTGCCGCAGTGAGCCATCAGTCCTGCGGGCGCCACTGGAGATGTCGGTGCTCATGAGCATAATCGCCGTATCGGCAGCAGGCGTTCTGATGGGGCTGCGGTTCAAGGCTCCCGCCCTGATAGCGGCGACTGCTCTGCTTCTGATCGGAAGCTTTGCCTGGAATGGCCTTGGGTTACCGGGCTATGTGACCGTCACAAAATTCCTGCTCCTGGCATTCGTGTTGGCTTGCGCCTACATCATCGGCCTGACCTTGTCCGTCCACCGGAAGCAAGACGAACGGTAACCCATCGGGACTTCATGAAGTCCTGTCGAAGCGCAGCACCGCGAAGATAGTCCTGAACAAGATCACCATGTCGAGCCAGATCGACCAGTTTCGCACATATTGACTGTCCAGCGCCACGCGGCTGGCGTAGTCCATGCTGCTTCTTCCGCTCACCTGCCAGAGACCAGTAAGTCCCGGCCTTGTCCGAAGGTATTCACCCAGGTGGTCGCCGTAGCGGTTGAGTTCGTCCGTCACGATGGGCCTTGGACCCACGCAGCTCATGTCGCCGCGGATGATGTTGAAGAGCTGGGGGAGTTCGTCGAGGCTGGACTTGCGGAGCATCCACCCAAGGGATGTGACGCGGGGGTCGTTCCTGATCTTGTGGGTTTCCTCCCACTCCCTGCCGATATGAGGATTGGCTTCGAGATATGCTTTCAGAACTTCTTCCGAATTGGCAACCATCGAGCGGAACTTGTAGCAGTTGAACGGCTTTCCGCCGAAGCCGACACGGCTGTGCGAGAACACCGCCGGGCCTCCTGCCGTCACTCTGATCAGCAGGGCAACGACGATCATCACTGGCGCAGCCATGACAAGTGCCGTAGCCGCTATCACCAGATCCATGATCCGCTTCAGCAGGCCTCCCAGAGGTGGGTTCGTCGTTCCTGCCCTGATGCCGGGCGACATCTCTGCCAACACTGCTCCGGCACCGCTATGGTCAGGCGCGGGAACAACGTGCAGGGCTGCCGTTCGGCTTTCAGCCGCCACGGGTAGAGGTGGCTGAACCCAGATTGGGGTTCCCTGATGCGACTCGAAGGCATTCGTTGTCATGGGACGGTCGCTGTTTCGAATTGTTCCCGACACTGTTCCAAGGTCGGGGCTTGTCGGCAAGAATGGCAAAGGAGGTAGCGTCACGTTCCAGGGCTATCCCCCTAATCCCAAGGAATGATCCCCTACACGCTTTTGCGACCTTCCGAGGGACGACTACCCCTACCCGGTTCATGCTTTGCGGCGCCAGGGCGTCATCGCGCGAGCCTTCGTCAGGAGTACGCCAAGGACCGGCGTTCTGCTGGCCTGCAGCATCCTGACAAAGTCCCGCAGCGTTTCGACATTTGTCTTGCCCCACTCGGCAACGACTACGACGTTGTCCAGGACCGATCCGACAATCAGTTCGTCGGCTCCCGAGGCAAGCGTTGGCAGGTCGACGATGACAATGTCGTAGGCGGCAAGTTCGTAGGCGGCAAGGTCGCAATCGGTAAGCTCCGAAAGGAACGCCTCCATTTTGCCTGGTGCCAACAGGTGCTTGGCTTCCACAACCGAACTTGGAAGGATGTCGAACGGCCGCCCGGGGGCGCGCACGATGTTGAGCCGGACAGGGTCCTCGCAAGATCTGCCGAGGGCGCTCGATGAGCCGAGCAGCCGCTTGGTCATGATTGGCCACCGGACGTCGGCGTCAATCACCAACGTCTTCAGGCCCGACATCGAGTAAAGTGTTGCAAGATTGCTGGCGACGGAACTCTTCGAACTGTCGTTGGACACAGCGGTCAGCCCAAGGAACCTGATCGGCTGGCTGGTTTCAGCGAGGCTGATTTCGGTGCGTGCTTTCCTGAGGCTGTGGCTGTATGGGGAGTGCGGATACCTTGCCACTTCGTCGACGTGGCTGCTTTCCCTTCTCCTGCTGGTGGAGGGCAGTTCTCCGAGGCATTCGACACCCAGGTTGTCCCTGATGTGCCGTGGCGACCTTACGGTCCAGTCGAACGTTTGCCTTACAAACGAAAGTCCGATGCCGAGAATAAACCCGGCAGCAGCCGCGAAGGCCAGCAATAACTTCGGCCTTGGAGCGCTCGGATAGCGCGGTGCGGTCGCCGCCGTGATCACCCTTGCGTCGGCAACCGGATACGACTGCTGGCTTACCGAGTTGGTGTAGGCCTGCAGGAAGCTCTCGTACATCTTCTGATAGGTTTCCGCGGTCACCTCAAGTTCTTCGAGAGTAGGCTCAGCGTTCGTCCCGCCTTCCTCATTGGCTTCACTGCCGACGCTGTAGTCGTGCCGTGACCGGAACTGCTGCGCTTTCGCCATGGCCTCGTTCATCTGGGTGCGCAACTGCCGAAGACGCTTCTCCAGCCACGCGCCGCCTTCCTTTGCAGCGTCGGTCTTGGTTTCGATCTGCTCACGCACGAAGGCATCGGCCGTGGCGTTCGCAATCCTGGCTGCGCCTTCGGGATCAAGAGAGGTGAAGGATATCTCTATCGCGTAGGAAACGCCGACCCTGCGGACGTCGAGGCCGTCGCGGAAAATCAACATACTGCGCCGGGATTTTTGGTAGTCGGTCAGCGTCGCAGTCGTTTCAGGAACGCTTAGGCCGAAATACTCCCAAAGCGAGGTGAACCAGGCGCTTTTCCGAAGCCCGGAACCATCCAGCAGGGCAGCTCCTATCCTCCTAAACCTCTCCAGCAAAAACGGAACCTGCGGACGGTTGAATTCGGGATCATCTACAAGCTTCAACTGGTCGAGGACCATCGCAGCGATCTTTTCCGACTGCATAACTGCGATCTGGCTTTCCACCTGGGCGGTGTCCAATGACAGATTTACTTCGCCGGCCTCCTGCAAGTGTTGCGGCAATTTCGGCTCGATCAGGATCTGCGCGCTGGCGGTAAAAGTCGGGTCGGTGGTCAAATTGTAGAACCCGGCCACCAACAGGGCCGCGGCAAGACAGGCGATGATGGTTCCAATATAGCGCCGCAGAAATTCGGCTATGTCGGAGAGGCCGATAAACTCCTGGCCGGCGGAAGCCTGCTGGTCCGCTGTCGAGGGCCATTGATTGGGGAACATGCGGTTCATTCAATTCCTCCGGCAGGCGTGCGGGGAAGTCCTGCGCGCAGGCCGCCCCATGCAGGCGGTCCAAGGCGTTCGGCCAATGTTTTTATAGAAAGCCGAGGCCCCGCGATCCCAGACCGCAGCGGAAGACTACGCCTGCGCCCAGGACGGTAAATGCCGTCAATTGGCGTATGGGCACTACGCCCCATGGGGAGGGAGAATGCGCAAGAGCCCTTTTCTCGTCCTGTCGACAAATGACATTTGCTGTTCCAGCGAGACCTGCCGTTCGCGGTTGAGCGCCAGCTTCCGCGCGAGGGCATCGATCCGCGCCGACATGTGTTCGGGCACCTCGCCATTTTCCATCGCCTCCGAAGAGAACGCGGCGCAGTCCGTCATCCTTTCAACGAACGGTCCCAGATCCGCGGATTCCCTTTCGATTTCCAACTGAATGACCGTGAGAAGGTGAGCCAGGCGACCGAACCGCCTTTCGTCGACATTCTCTTGGAACGCAAACCTCAATGCGGTCAGCGGCATCTTGCAGCCCACCCTGTCGCCAGCGCCCGACCGGGACGCACCTTCCCAGAATACAAGCCCCCAATGCTTGGACGAGACATCCTTTCGGCCGTCGGCAGGCATGCTCCTATTGGATGAGGGCGCGCGTGCCAGGGCGTTGGGGCTACTCGAATTCATGAAGGGGTCCGCGTCCAGCGGCGTGCTACGACTGTTCCTCGCAATTGCAGAGCGGAAACCGCGACCGTGAACATTATCGGCCAAGCCAGGCCAAACACATTCACCTTCGAAACCAGTGCTCTCATCAAAGCCACTGGCTTCCGGGAATACGACGCGCGTTGGTGGTTCGGGCATCCCGGCTCGGAGAAGGAGCCCGAACTCAACCTGATGGGCGTGCAGGCGATCGGCATGGGGCTCGGCACCTTGATCCACCGAATGGGTGTCGGCCCGGACATCGTCGCCGGCCACGACTTCCGCAGTTATTCCATGGCCATCAAGATGGCACTGGTCTCCGGCCTGATGGCGGCCGGCGCGCGCGTCAAGGACATCGGTTTGGCACTTTCTCCCACTGCCTACTTCGCCCAGTTCGCACTGGACGCTCCGTCGGTGGCCATGGTGACGGCTTCCCACAATGAAAACGGCTGGACCGGAGTGAAGATGGGCGCGCAAAGGCCTCTGACATTCGGCCCAGAGGAGATGACAGCGTTGAAAGCGCTCGTGCTGGGCGGCGATTTCGATCTCATAGGCGGGGGAAACTATGAATTCATCCCGGGATTTCGCGAGAGGTATATCGAAGACCTGACCGCCGGAAAGAACGTCGGTCGAAAGCTGAGGGTGGTGGCTGCCTGCGGCAACGGCACCGCGGGCGCTTTTGCGCCGCAGGTGCTGGAGGGCATCGGCTGCGAAGTGATCCCGCTCGACGTAGAGCTCGACCACACCTTTCCACGCTACAACCCCAATCCCGAAGACATGCAGATGCTGCATGCTATCCGGGACAAGGTTCTGGAGACGGGTGCCGATGTCGGGCTCGGCTTCGACGGCGACGGCGACCGCTGTGGCGTGGTCGACAACGAGGGTAACGAGATATTCGCCGACAAGGTCGGCGTCATGCTGGCGCGAGATATTTCCGGGCTGCACCCGAAATCCGCCTTCGTCGTCGACGTCAAGTCGACGGGACTTTTCATGACGGACCCCATTCTCGCGCAAAATGGTGCAAGGACAGATTACTGGAAGACCGGTCACTCCTACATCAAGAGGCGCGTCGCCGAACTCAATGCCATAGCTGGTTTCGAGAAGTCAGGTCATTTCTTCTTCAACCCGCCGATCGGACGCGGCTACGACGACGGGCTCCTCACCGCGATCGCCGTCTGCGAGATGCTCGACCGCAACCCTGGCAAGGCACTCGCCGACCTTTACCGCGAGCTGCCGCTGACCTTCGGCACCCCGACGATGTCGCCCCACTGTCCCGACGAGGTGAAATACGGGGTGGTCGCGAAAGTTGTCGGGGAATTCACAAAAATGAAGGGAGATGGGATCGAGTTCGCCGGCCAGCCGCTGGCCGATCTCGTCACAGTGAATGGGGTGCGTGTCGTTGCCCAAGACGGCACGTGGGGTCTGGTCAGGGCCTCGTCGAACAAACCGGAAATTGTCGTCGTGGTGGAAAGCCCCGTGTCGCCGGAGCGACGTCGCGAGATGTTCGAGGCTCTCGATGCGGTGCTGCGCCGCAATCCAGAGGTCGGGGTCTACAATCAGACATTCTGAGAGGAACTGGACCATGCCGGACCGGATCGTCAGTTTTGTCATGAGTGGGGGCGTTGGCTCACGGCTGTGGCCGCTCTCGCGCGAGGACAATCCCAAGCAATTCCATGACCTTTCGGGCGACGGCTCCATGCTCGCGAAGACTGTCCGACGCCTCAAGGCGCGGCCGCAAGGTGAGGCGCCGATCTACCTGATAGCTTCCGAACGGCACGCCGACCGCGTTATCTCCGACATCGGTCCGCTCGGCCTGAACGGGGGCAAACCGATTTTCGAGCCCGTTGGCCGCAATACCGCCGCAGCGGTCGCCATAGCCACCCTGCACACGATCTGCGAGCATGGCGGCGACGCGCTTGTGCTTGTGGTCCCCTCCGACCATGAGATCTCGACCGAAACGCAATTCTGGCAAACCGTCGAGACGGGCATGCCGGCCGCCGATTCAGGAAGCATTGTCGTGTTCGGCATCAAGCCGACGCATCCCGAAACCGGGTTCGGTTACATCGAGGTTTCGCCGAATGGTGACGGAATTGCCGCCGTTTCGCGTTTTGTCGAAAAGCCCAATGCCGAGACAGCCGGCCAATATGTGTCTTCGGGACGATTCTACTGGAACGCCGGCATCTTCCTGTTTCGGGCCGACACGATGCGGCAAGCATTCCTCGATCTCCGACCCGACATATGGGAAAGCTCGGAACGGGCCTACAAGACCGCACGGGCCGACGTGTCGGGCATCTACCTGCCCCATGGCTTCTACTCCGCCGTCCCGTCGACATCGATCGACTACGCAGTCATGGAGCATGCACGCGGTATCGCGATGGTTACGGCTTCCTTCCGCTGGAACGACCTTGGATCGTGGCAATCGCTGCTCGAAGCCAGCCCGACGGACGGCGATGGCAATGTCGTCATGGGCGACGTCATCGCCATGGATTGCGGCAGTTCCTACCTCAGGAGCCAGGGCAGGCTGCTGACCGTCATCGGAATGAAGGATGTGGCGGTGGTGGCGACACCGGACGCCGTATTCGTCGCTCCCGTCAGCCACAGCCAGAACGTGAAGAAGGTCGTCGAACAGCTGGAGAAGAGCGGACGCCTCGAAACGAAGTTCACGGCGTCGGAAGACCGGGTCATCATCAGCGGGTCATGGCGCAAGCGCGTCGAGCACTGGCTCTTCGAGGAAACCCTGCCGCTGTGGTCCACCGCAGGTGTCGACGATGCGCATGGCGGCTTCCACGAGGCTCTCGGTTTTGATGCGAGGCCGTTGGGCAAACCCAAGCGCATGCGAACGATGGCTCGCCAGATTTATGCTTTCGCGGTGGCCAAGGAACGCGGCTGGGACGGACCTGCCGACAAGCTGATCGACCACGGCATCGACTTCATCGCGAAATACGGCCGGACCGACCGCGGCGGCTGGGTGCGCACGCTGAATGCAAACGGCAGTGTGGCTGACCCGACGGAGGATGCCTACGACCATTCCTGCGTGCTCCTGGCGCTTGCCCATGCTCACCGATGCGGCCATCAGGATGCCTTGCGGCTTGCACAAGAGACATTCCGTTTCGTCGACGCCCATCTTGAGGACGACAGCCTGAACGGCTTCCTCGAGACCCCCGGCTGGAAGGGAGTGCGGTTCTCGAACCCGCACATGCACATGCTGGAATCCTTCCTTGCCTGGCATGGCGCCACCGGCGACCGTGCATATCTGCGTCGAGCAGCACGCGTGATCGATCTCTTCCGGTGCCATTTCTTTGACCAGGAGAGCTGGACGCTCGGGGAACATTTCGACGTCGATTGGCTGCCGATGCCGGGTGACGAGGGACAGTGGACCGAACCGGGGCACCATTTCGAATGGGCCTCGCTCCTCGTCGAATTCGCGCGAGCGAGCGGGCAGAAGGACTTGGCAGCCTACGCAAGGAAGCTCTATTCGTCGGCGGTCGCCAGCGGATTGAACCGGGCCACGGGCTTAGCGTATGCGGCTGTCTCGCGGCAGGGATTGCCCCTCGACCGGCTCTCCCGCAGCTGGCCGCAATGCGAGGCCATCAAGGCAGCAGTCGCCCTGGACGGAATTGGCGGACCGGATTTGAAACCCGAGATAGAGGCTCGTGTCGCCCGCCTCTTCCGATGGCATATCGATCCGGCACCGCTTGGCTTGTGGGTCGACAGGATTGATGAGCGCGGAAGGTCACTGGCTACGGAGGTCCCAGCGAGCATCTTCTATCACCTGGTGACGGCGTTGATGCAGTATCTGGACAAGACTGGCGGACAGGTCGAACCTTTCCCGCTGTCAGCTTTGGCGATGGGCAAGACCGTTCCGAAGCGGGTTTACGGCTGACTCCGACCGTCGGCCACTTTGGCGCGGAAAGATACCGCACATGCTAGGAGAGTATGAGGGTGTGGCAGGCAGTTGAATGCGACCCTGTTTCCGGTTCTGGTCGGTTGGTCCTTTCCCCGACGATGGTCCTTTCGGTGCTGGATCATTCGGGTTGCTTTCTTCGACGTGATCGCGGTGATGCCCAGGGGGGTAGAGAAGTAGTAGCTACGGCTAATTCGGTATCCCTTGCCTCTGTGTCGCGGCTGCAAACCGGGATAGTATGTTCATAAGATATGTCTAAAATGAGCATTGGACGACCCATCCTGGAACTGCGATAACTCGTCAAGGCGTCGTAATTTTGAGCCAGTGAACCTTCTTGTCCGAACGGTTGAGACGCAACTATGGCAAAAAGAAAATCGCGTGCCAGATCTAGCGGTGATCTCCTGAAACTGCTTGCCACCAAGCCGAGGGCGGTGGCACTTGCTGCGCTGCACGTGAGTGAATCCGTGCTGCTGGAGCTCGAAGCATCCGACGTGTTGTCAGCGGCAGAGATCAGAGGATTGCTCAAGGACGCGTCAACGACGCTACGCAATGCCGCCGATCAAGTGGATAACCGCAGCTGTGCCGTTGCCGGCGAAATAGTCGAGTCCATGTGGGAAAACTTCAAGAGAAATAAAGCTTGACCAGTGTCTCGGAGCGATTTCAATCGTGGCTCTGGCAAGCATGCCGAACCTCTGCATTCAACGAAAAGTGGCCGTCACCACACCATGCGCTCGATAGTTGCCATTGAACGGATACTCATCGCGTTAAATTTGATGTACGTACTACGGGAGGGGAAAGGAAAAATGGGCGGGCTTGTAGATGACGTATGCTTCACATCCCCTTTTGCGCGGAAGTGAAAATCGTCAGACGTACGTCGGACTTAACGACGACGATATGGCGCTTATCAAGGCGATGGGGTTTACGCCCAAGCGCTATCCGGCGGAGACGGTCATCGTCAACCAAGGCGAGGACAGCGATCGTGTATTCATAATCGAGTCGGGCTGGGGCTGCATTTCTCATGAACTCGCGGGCGGGCAGCGACAAATTCTGGATTTTGCACTGAAGGGCGATATCGTCCTGCTTCAGTCACCCGCGGGCAGCGCTCTTGGAACGTTTGTGGCTCAAACCGAACTTCTGGTGTTGGTGGCTTCGAGCAAGACATTTACCCTTGCCGCCATGAAGTCTCCTCATATTTTCTCCCTTATTCTCGAAACGCTCGTGCACCACGGAGCAGTTGTCGCTCAACATCTCACCAATGTAGGACGACGCAGCGCCTTGGCGCGGACGGCGCATCTGTTCCTCGAACTGAGGGCCCGTCTGGAACGTATCGGCTCTGTCACCCGCAACTGCTATGAATGCCCGCTCACCCAGTACGATCTCGCCGACGCTCTCGGCCTCACTCCCATTCATGTCAATCGAATGCTGCGGGAACTGCGCGAGCGCAACTTTCTCGAATTCCGCCAGGGCAATGTTCGCGTGCTCGATCAACCGGCTCTGACCAAGTTCGCCGGGTTCGAGCACGAATATATCGAAAGTTGAGGCATATCGGCCTCGATGCTGGCCAACAACCTTGATATCGGCGCCGCCCTTCGCACGACGAGAACTTTCGTATGCGGTTCTTGCGCGCGACCTCCAACAACTATTTGATTTTGTTCACTTGTTTATCCCCTCACCAGCCCATCAACGCGGCTTCGGGTCGAAAGCCAATGCCGCGTTCACATTCCGGATTTAGCCTGCAACGGATTGCGCAAATGGGAACAGCCGGCGAACCATGCCGGGAGGATAAATGCCGCCCAAGCGCAGGAAGAACACGGCCGCATCCCGCGCACACTGTTGGCGAACCTCGTGGCGAACCTGTCGACAAGTATTTGATAAATAAAGATAATGGTGGGCCCGGAGGGCGTATTAAGATCGTTGATTTTATTGAGTTTTTCGTGGGCCAAAATCAGAAATCTTCCCGTATCGTTCCGCATCGTCCCGCGACGACTTTGAAATCGAAAAGAACCGCTCTCTCCGCGTATGTGCTTCAAACCCGCCACGGAGTTCGCCGGCGCCAAGATTGATCTTGCACAAGGACTACGGCCCTTCGGAGTCACTAGGTTCCGCGCATGATCCTCAATCTGCTCATCGGCACCGTCGTCATCAGTCTGACGGTCCTGGTCCATACGTTTGGCCTGATCGCCTTAACCCATGCGGTGGGGTACCTTGTAACCCGGTTTCGCATGCACGGGCGTCACAGCCGCACGGTAGCAATGATCAGCGTGGTGATGGGACTGTTCGCCGTCATGACAATCGAGATCTGGCTGTGGGCCGGGCTGTACCGGCTGCTTGATATCTTCGCCGACTTCGAGACCGCCCTGTACTTCTCGACCATTACCTTTTCAACGGTCGGCTATGGCGACGTCATACCCGCACACGCATGGCGCGTCTTGGCGGCACTGGAGGGCGTGAACGGATTTCTGC
Organism: Mesorhizobium sp. P2_B11; assembly: GCF_056404855.1. Classification (NCBI taxonomy): domain Bacteria; kingdom Pseudomonadati; phylum Pseudomonadota; class Alphaproteobacteria; order Hyphomicrobiales; family Phyllobacteriaceae; genus Mesorhizobium; species Mesorhizobium sp. P2_B11. The sequence continues at coordinate 361,371 of NZ_JBFUDF010000008.1, read as the reverse complement.
TCATTGGCTGGTCGACCGCCTACCTGATCGCGGCGGGAACGCGCATCGGCCCGTTCAAGGCCGGGGAGCATTTCTGATTGGGTGTCAAACCACCACCGAATGCGGGGCCTAGCCAACCCGAGATGCAAGCTCGGTTTTCCGATCGACCCTGATGTCGGTTCATCATGGGCGAGTATCTCGCCGCCGGCAAACGCCAAATCCTGCGGCTTGATCGTGATCAAAGACTGCCTTGGTGAGGGGACTATCATTCTCCTTTCAAAGGGGAACCAAGATGCAGAACATCAAGGTCGATGAGGCACTATGGGCATCCAGCATGTTGCCCGAGGGCAGCGTAGAGCGATGGTTCATCGCCAGCGGTGCCACAATCAAGGTCGGTGAGCGGATAGCGGAAGTTCGAATTGAGGACGCGCTGCACGAGATCGTCGCGCCAGCAGGCGGGCGCGCAACGATTGTCGCGGCAACCAACGCCGTCATCGAACCCGGTTCGGTGCTCGCAACATTGGATGACAGGCTGAGCCCTGGCTGACGACACTTAACAGCAGAATCGACGCAGAACGCAGGAGATCGCACGATGCAAATCCGCACACTTTCTGCCCTGGAATGCACCAAGGTGCTGACGGCCAATCGAGTGGCCCGCTTGGCGTGCGCCAAGGACGGGCAGCCTTATGTCGTTCCGGTGCACTATGCGTACGCCGACAATCATCTCTACGCGTTTTCCATGCCGGGCAAGAAGATCGACTGGATGCGCGCCAACCCACTGGTGTCCGCCCAGGTCGACGAACGCGACGAAGGGCGGGGCTGGAAAAGCGTGGTTGTCGATGGCCGCTATGAGGAATTGCCTGACCGGATAGGCCACAAGCTCGAGCGCGACCACGCCTGGACGATGCTGAGCAAGCACGCCGACTGGTGGGAGCCTGGCGCCCTCAAGCCGGTTGCGGCTCTGGTCTCAGATAGCACGCCACACGTCTTCTTCCGGATCTTCGTCGAGCAGGTGTCCGGCCGGGATGCAAGTGACTAGGCTGTTGTCAGTGCCTCAAGACATCGCCACCGTTGAAGAACGACGGCTGGCTGACGCAAACGCGTCGCATAGAGACGGATTCATCTGCCATTGCGAAGTGCACTGCGGCAAAACCCGAAAAGCGGTTCGGAGTGGGTACATCTGCGGCTGTGCCGCACACGCGGCCATATCGGCTACTACGACGACTCTAGTTTATGGATCACTCGCACATGGAACGGAGTGTTTCAGGCTTGCGGATTTCGAGGGTGCGAAGTCCGTGAAACTTGAGCACACCCTTGTCGCGCAGTCTCGATAGCACGCGCGATACAGTCTCGATGGTGAGACCGAGGTAGTCGCCGATATCCTGTCGCGACATCGGCAGCTCGATCTGAACGAGATCTCCCTGTCGTCCAGCCATGTCGACCAGGAAAGCGGCGATGCGTTCGATCGCTGTCTGCCGGCCGACCACCAGCAAGTGCTCCTGCGCCCGCACCATGCAGCGAAGGGCAAGCGGCAGCAGTTCGCGCGATCTGTCCAGGCCGGCCACCGGGCGGAATGTCCGCAATCCCGTCGTGACGATGGCCTCTGCAAAGAAATGGTGGGCAAGGTCGGCCTCAAAGCCAAACGTCTCTCCCGCCAGATGGAAGGCCGTGATCTGCCTGCGTCCATCGGCAAGCAGACGGTAGATGCGGACCGCGCCGAACTCGATCTGGTAGTGGGAAGTGACCTTTTCGCCCTGTGCGTAGATCTCCGCGCCTGCGTTGAAGAACGAGAGCGGCACCGGCCGGCCATCATTCGACACGTCCAGTTGCGGAGCCAGGGCGGTCAGGATCTCGAAGGGCACCCGAGTGTCGGCGATCGCGTTCATGGCTGTTTCCCAGATTTCGGTGAAACAGCAATGGCGCGGAATGCCGGTCCGCGAAATTGGGTTATGTCCTAAGGGATTCTACGTAGTCAGCGAGGTGGTGGCTTAGTCAGCCGGGACGTGGCGGGCCGAAAAGATCTGCACCATGTCGATCAGGTCGTTGCCCTCGACCGGTTTGGTCAGGACGGCGAACCCCTCGGGGTCGGCGGTTGGATCAACGTCTTCGACAAGCAGAATCACCCGCCCCGCGAAACCGGCAAGTGCCTGGCGCCCGGCAGGGCTGAGCCGGATCGCACTTTCATCGACGATGAGGCAGGCCGCGGCATTTGCCTCGTGCGAAGACTCGACTGTTGAAAGCGACGCATGCGATTCAACCGCGAAGCCTTCGACTTCGAGCGCGAACTCGAGCGAACGCCTGAGCCCGGGGTCGGGCGCCACGACTATGATGGTGTTGACGGCGGGCAAGGATGACAGCTTCCGGATGTGCCAGCGAGCTCATCCCGCCGGTCGTCTCACAGCCAGCGGCAATACGGCGCCTCATGCCTTGCGCCAGATCAATCCTCCGCAAAAATTCAGGCTGAGGCGAAATTCAGGCTGGGCCGAAACCGGCGGCCAATGCCATGCGCACGAGCTGCGGCAGGCTTGTTGCCTGCATCTTGGCCATGACATTGGCGCGGTGCACCTCGACGGTGCGTGGGCTGATGTTCAGATCATAGGCAATCGACTTGTTTGGCAATCCGGCCACCACACCAGAGAGAACCTGGCGTTCACGGTCGCTGAGCCGCCCAAGCCTTGTCTGGATCGAAGCGACATCGTCGAGTTCCATCGGCTTGTCGACGAGCTGTTCGGCCGCGCGCTGGATGGCTTCGATCAGGACACCGTCCTCGAATGGCTTCTCGATGAAATCCGTGGCGCCGGCCTTCATCGCCTCAACCGCCATCGGGACATCGCCGTGACCGGTGATGACAACGGCCGGAAGCGACGCGCTTGCGCTGACGAGATTCCGCAGGAGTTCCACCCCGGTCATGTCAGGCATGCGCAGGTCGGTCACCAGAACGCCATTTCTGATGCTTGAAGCCGCGGCCAGAAAGTCGGTTGCGCTCTCATGCATCTTGACGGCGAAGCCGGACATTGTGAGCAGAAAAGCCAACGACTTCCTGACCGGTTCTTCGTCATCGACGATGTGAACGATGTAGTCACCCGTCTCCATGCGCGTCCTCTTCCGTGAATGCGGGGAGTGTAAACCTGAATGTCGCGCCACCATCGGCGTTCCGGCTCACCGTCATCGTGCCACCATGCGCCTCGACGATCCGCTTGGAGATCGACAGTCCAATTCCCATTCCTCCAGGCTTTGTCGTTACGAAGGGTTTGAAAAGCTGGGCCGAAATCTCCTCGGAAATCCCTGGCCCCGTATCTTCGACGACGACGGCGATTTCGCCATCCTGCGCGGCCTGGGTGCGCACGACAAGCTCACGGCGCGCGCTGTCGTGCATGGCGTCCATCGCGTTGCGCATCAGATTGGTCAGCACCTGTTGGATCTGTATGCGGTCGACCAGCACGGTTGCCGGCCCGGGGGCAAAGTCGAACACCGTCCGCACCCCGCGCTCTCGCGACCCCACCAGCGCCAGAGCCCCTGCCTCCTCCACCAGGCTGCGAATGTTCTCCGGCGCCTTTTCGGTGGCGCCCTTGGTCACGAATTCGCGAAGATGGCGGATGATCTGCCCTGCACGCAGCGACTGCCGCGCGGTTTCTTCCAGTGCAGCCCGCATCTTGGCCGCCACGGTGTCGTCCATGTCGCGAAGCAGGCGGGCGCAGCCTTGAACGTAATTCGCAATCGCCGAAAGCGGCTGGTTCAACTCGTGGGCGAGCGTCGAGGCCATTTCGCCAAGTTCGTTGAGGCGTGCCAACCTCGCCAGTTCGCCCTGGACTTCATGGAGACGCGCCGCCGATTCCTGACGCTCCGTGAGGTCGCGGATGAAGCCGGTAAAATAGGTCTTGTCGCCCGACTTCATCTCGCCGACAGCCAGTTTCATCGGAAACGTCGAGCCGTCCTTGCGTCGCCCGACAACAACGCGATCGACGCCGATAATCCGTTTTTCCCCGGTGGTCAGGTACCTGTGCATATAGCCATCATGCTCATGGCGATAAGGCTCCGGCATCAGCAGGCGCACATTTTCTCCGACGACCTCTTCTTCGGCGTAGCCGAACTGCCGAATCGCGGCGGCATTGAACGAAACGATCGTGCCGTCCTTTTCGATGACGACGGTCGCGTCGGTCACCGTATCGAGAATGGAGCGAAGATGGGCCTCGCGGGCCCCCAGCGCGCCTTCCGCCCGATCGATTGCCTTGCTGGCGTGGTGCAGCATTTCGCCCATCCAGGCGATTGCAAGGCCGACCAGGGCGAAGACGACGAGTTCAACCGGATTGTGGGCAAGATCGTGCTGAAGGTTGTCCAGCCAGAATGCTCCGCCTAGCGAAAGCGCCACGGACAACAGCCCAGGCCAGATGCCGCCAGCGATCGATGCGACGAGGATGGCAGGCGTAAAGAGGGTAAAAGTCGCCCGGTCTTCGAGCACTCCCTGCAGCAGAATTCGGATAATCACAGCGGCTGCGACCATGACAATCGCCAGCAAATAACCATCGCGTCCTTCGAAACGGCGAGACAGCACCGCTTGCAAGAAGCGTCCTTTGATACCGCTAATGTCCCGCGCTGGCATGAAATTCGTTACCGCTGAGCTGAAAGGATGCTGCCAAGCTCAGCCAACGTAACTGAACGCTTGTCACTTAGGGCATTTTTTCCGTTCGTCCCGAACAGAATGAAAGAAAGCGCAGGCCGCGCAAGGCAAGCGAGCCGGCCAGGGCTCCTCACCGGCGCCGGATCGCCGCGTCTTATCCAGATATTTCGCGTGCCGGTTTGCGCCAGCGCAAATCGCAACGTCATCCCGCACAGTACAAGGCCGCAACGGTTGATGCCGTGATGAACTTTAGGAAAGGACTATCCCATGAAACTGCCTCTGATCGCCGCGGCCATCGCTTTGTTGGCTCTGACCGGCGCAGCAAGCGCTGAAGAACACGTCGTCCAGATGCTCAACAAGGGCGAGAAGGGTTCGATGGTTTTCCAGCCCGCCTACGTAAAAGCGGTGCCCGGCGACACAATCAAGTTCGTGCCCACCGACAAGTCCCACAATGCCGAGACCATCAAGGGAATGATGCCGGATGGCGCCGAAGCCTTCAAGGGAAAGGCGAACACGGAGATCACCGTGACCATGACCCAGGAAGGCGTCTATGGCGTGAAGTGCGCCCCGCATTACGGCATGGGCATGGTGGCGCTGATCGTGGTCGGCAAGCCTGTGAACCTCGACGCGGCGCAAGCCGTTAAGCAGACCGGCAAGGCCAAAACGGTGTTTGCGGAACTGTTCGGCGAGGCGACGAAGGCCGCCTCCAACTGACATCTCGATGGATACCCTCCGGTTGGCGATAGCCGGGGGGAAACGGCCGGACTGGACCGCGGGGAGGTTCGGTCCGGCCTATTTCTTATGAACAGATGTGCGCCGCGGAACACGAGCCGTTCCACATCTCCAACTCGACAGTCGCATGAAATGACTGCGGTTTGCGCCAGCGCAAAGACGATCTCCGCATGCAAGCTAATCTACGGTCATCAAGTGGCTGACGCACAAGGAGATTGAAATGCTTACGCGACGTGAAGCTCTGTTGGGATCTGTCCTTACCGCCGCCGCGGCGGCGGCGATCGGCGCAATGCCGGCCGTTGCCAGCGCCAAGGAAGTGGCCGGACTGTCGCGCGAAAAGATCACCCTCGTCGCGCCCCCCTTCGTCCATGCGCACGACCAGGTGGCCAAGGACGGCCCGAAAGTCGTCGAGTTCACGATGACGATCGAGGAAAAGTCCGTCGTCATCGACGCCGATGGGACGCAGCTCAATGCGATGACCTACAATGGCTCGATCCCCGGCCCCCTGATGGTTGTCCATGAAGGCGACTATCTCGAGCTCACCCTCATCAATCCCGACACCAACACGCTTGCGCACAACATCGACTTCCACGCTGCCACCGGCGCGCTCGGCGGCGGGGCGCTGACACTGGTCAACCCCGGCGAGCAGGTAACGCTGCGCTTCAAGGCAACGCGCACCGGGACGTTCGTCTACCACTGCGCGCCCGGCGGACCGATGATCCCATGGCACGTCGTGTCCGGCATGAGCGGTGCGGTAATGGTGCTGCCACGCGACGGCCTGAGAAACGACAAGGGCAAACCCATCCGCTACGACCGCATCTACTATATCGGCGAAAACGATTTTTACGTCCCGCGCGACGAGCAGGGGAAATTCAAGAAATACGAAACGGCCGGCGACAATTTCGATGACACGATGAAGGTCATGCGCGGGCTGATTCCGACCCACGTCGTGTTCAATGGCAGCGCAGGATCGCTGACCGGCGAGAACGCCATGAAGGCGAAGGTCGGCGAGACGGTCCTGATCGTCCATTCGCAAGCCAATCGCGATACGCGGCCGCATCTGATCGGCGGCCATGGCGACTATGTCTGGGAACAGGGCAAGTTCGCCAACCCTCCGGCAAAGGACCTGGAAACCTGGTTCATTCGCGGCGGCTCGGCCGGCTCGGCCCTCTACACATTCCTGCAGCCGGGCGTCTACGCCTACGTGAACCACAATCTGATCGAGGCCGTGGAACTCGGCGCAACCGCGCATTTTACGGTCGATGGAACCTGGGATGACGACCTGATGACGCAGGTCGAAGCCCCAAGGGCTATTACGGCGTGAGCATCGGCGCGACCTTGCGCCAATCTGCGCAAGTTCGCGTGCGCTTTGGATGAAATGCCATGTCGTTCAATCCAATCGTAGCCATCGGAAGTATCGCAGCTGCCGCGCTCATCGTCATGGGCGCGACCAGTGCGCTCGATCAGTTGGCCGGTCTGCCCGTGGCAGGTCCCGAACTTGTGACCCTCGCGCCCGGATCGTTCGACCATCCTCAGTCAGGCGAATTCCTCGGCGAAGGCCACCCTGTCGCGGCGCAGCGAATCCTGGCAACGGTCGGTGCTCCACTGAAAATCATGAAATATCAGGTGAGCGCAGCGGAATACGGACGGTGCGTGACATCAGGCAGTTGCAAGGCGGCCGACACTCTGGATACCGGCAATTTTCCGGTCACCGGCGTAAGTCACATCGACGCCGAAGCCTATGCGGCCTGGCTCTCGGCCCAGACCGGCGCGACATGGCGGCTGCCGACAGATACGGAATGGGCCTACGCCGCCAGCGAACGGTTCCGCGGCGATATCGAGGGCAGCGCCGGCGACCCCAACAATCCGGCGCTGCGCTGGCTCACCCAGTATCATACCGAGGCTTCTCTCGGACGGAAATCCGATCCCGAGCCACGGGTTCAGGGGGCATTTGGTGTCAACTCAAAAGGGCTGGCTGACGCCGCGGGCAATGTCTGGGAATGGACATCGACCTGCTACGTCCACGCAACGATAGCCGCCGACGGCATCAGCGTTATGAGTTCGATCGACAATTGCGGTGTGCACGTCGTGGAGGGCTTCCACCGCACTTACATGTCCAACTTCATCCGCGACGGGAAAAGTGGCGGTTGCGCGGTCGGCACGCCGCCCGACAATCTGGGTTTCCGCCTTGTCCGCGAACGTCTCAACGTCCTCCGAGCCGCCTTGCGGCGTCTTGGATCTTCCTGACCCGAAAGGACCACCATGAGTTCATCCGCCGTCGAACAGCCGCGGCCGGCTGCCGAGCAACCTCTGGCCGATCCTCGCGTTGACCAGGCGAGCATTGGCGCGCTGGTCCGCGAATTCTATTCCAGACTGCGGAAAAACGAACGGCTCGGGCCGATCTTCGCACGTGAGATCACCGGCGACTGGGAACCGCATCTCAAGAAAATGACGGACTTCTGGTGTTCCGTCATTCTCAAGACCGGCGACTATCACGGACGCCCGGTGCCTGCGCATCTGAAACTGAAAGACGTGACCGAGGCCGATTTCGACATCTGGCTTCGCATATTTGCGGAGACAGCGGCCGCGCTCTTTGCGCCACAAACGGCTGCGGTATTTGTCGATCGCGCCGAACGCATTGCCAAAAGCCTGAAGCTGGCGATGTTCTTTCGCCTTCCGCTTCCCAGTTCATCAGCGGGCAACGATGCCGCGGCCAAGGACGGCTGAGCCGGACCTTGCGTGGTTCCCCCGTCGAACGGCCACCCGAAGGCGGCACTCTCTTTTCCGGATGCAATCAGCGTCGTTTTTGCGCCAGATCAAATCAGCAGCCGCGCAGCCATGCGACACCCGAGGGACGATTTCGCCCTGACGGGCATCTGACGGTGGACGCACATGCTCGCTCAACTGACATCCGGCGAACGCCAACTTTCAATCGTCGTGCTGATCCTGATGACCATGGTCGGACTGGCTATGGCGGCAGCCGGTCGCAGCGATCCGATCGGCGTGCATGGCTTTATCGTCGTTGTTGCCAGCCTTGCGATGCTCTTCGTCATGCTTTCGGCGCTCTATGCCCCCGAGCCCTCTGCCGAACGCCTGGATCACTATTATGACGACCCGAGCAAGGTCGGCGTCATCCTGACCATGATCTGGGCCATGGTCGGCATGCTCTTCGGCGTCTGGGTGGCGAGCCTGCTGGCCTGGCCCGATCTGACCTTCGACGCGGCCTGGGCAAGCTTTGGCCGCTTGCGGCCGGTTCATACCAGCGGCGTGATCTTCGGCTTCGGCGGCAACGCGCTGATCGCCACGTCTTTCCATGTGCTGCAGCGAACGTCGCGCGCCCGGCTGCCCGACCAGTTCAGCCCCTGGTTCGTCCTGCTCGGCTACAATCTGTTCTGCGTCCTGGCCGCGAGTGGCTATTTCATGGGCGTCACGCAATCGAAGGAATATGCGGAACCGGAATGGTACGCCGATATCTGGCTGGTCATTGTCTGGGTGGTGTATTTCGCGATCTACATTCGCACGCTGGCTCGCCGCAAGGAGCCACACATCTATGTCGCCAACTGGTACTACATGGCCTTCATCCTGGTCGTGGCGATCCTCCATATCGTGAACAATCTCGCCGTCCCGGTGTCGTTCGGCCATGCCAAAAGCTATTCGGCGTTCTCCGGCGTTCAGGACGCCATGACCCAGTGGTGGTACGGCCACAACGCCGTCGCGTTCTTCCTCACCTCCGGCTTTCTCGGGATGATGTACTACTACCTGCCGAAGCGCGCCGGCCGGCCGATCTATTCCTACCGGCTGTCGATCATCAGCTTCTGGGGCATCACCTTCATGTATATGTGGGCGGGGTCACACCACCTGCATTACACCGCCCTGCCCGAATGGGTGCAGACGCTGGGCATGACGTTCTCGCTGGTCCTCCTGGTGCCATCCTGGGCCTCGGCGGGAAACGCGCTCGCAACGCTGAACGGCGCCTGGCACAAGGTGCGCGACGACGCCACGCTGCGTTTCATGATGGCGGCGGCGGTCTTCTACGGCCTGACCACCTTTGAAGGATCGTTCATGGCGATCCGTCCGGTCAACGCGCTTTCCCACTATACGGACTGGACCGTCGGTCACGTTCATGCCGGTGCCCTGGGTTGGGTGGCGCTGATCACCTTCGGCTCGATCTACTGTCTGGTCCCGGCATTGTGGAAGCGCGAGCGGATGTATTCGGCCGGACTGGTCGAGGTACACTTCTGGTTGGCGATCTCGGGAACGGTTATCTACGTCTTCGCCATGTGGAATTCCGGCATTCTGCAAGGTTTGATGTGGCGGACCTACAACGAGAACGGAACGCTCACCTATTCCTTCATCGAATCCATGGTGGCGATGCATCCCTATTACATCGCGCGCGCCTTTGGCGGGCTGCTGTTCCTGCTCGGCGCCATCACCGGCTCCTACAACATCTGGATGACGATCCGCGGCCATTCGCAAGCCGCGCTGCAACCGGGCGACGACACGCCGCAGCGCAATCTGGCGCCTGTCGCCCAGCCGGCGGAGTGAGAGGATCATGCGCGAATTTCACCGCAAAATCGAACGCAGCGCCATCGGCTTCGTCCTCGCCATCGTCGTGGTCTCCAGCATCGGCGGCTTCGTGGAAATCGCCCCGCTGTTCACCATCGACAACACGGTCGAGAACGCGCCGGACATGCGGGTCTACACCCCGCTGGAGCAGGCCGGCCGCAACATCTACATGCGCGAGGGCTGCTACGCCTGCCATTCTCAAATGATCCGGACCCTGCGCGACGAAGTCGAACGCTACGGCCCTTATTCGCTCGCCGTTGAATCGAAATACGATCATCCGATGCTGTGGGGATCAAAGCGCACGGGGCCGGATCTGGCCCGCATCGGCGGAAAATATTCCGACGCCTGGCAGGTCGCCCACCTGATCAACCCGCGCGCGGTGGTTCCGGAATCGATCATGCCCAAATTTGGCTGGCTGCGCGACAACCCGCTGCGCATCGACGACCTCGGCGAGCATCTCACCGCTCTCAGGGACGTCGGCGTTCCCTACACTGACGACATGATCGCGAACGCGACCCAGGATGCGCTCGGCCAGACCGCACCGGACGGTGATTACGCCGCCGGCGTTATCAAGCGCTATGGAGAAGCAACGCAGGTCAGAGCGTTTGACGGCAATCCGGCGACTGTTACCGAAATGGATGCGCTGGTCGCCTATCTGCAGATCCTTGGCCACCTGACCGGCGCCGCCCAAGCGGAAACTGTCGTCCAGCCGGAGGACGGCGAATGAGCTGGGAACACGAAGCTGTCGTCGCTTTCTCCAAAAGCTGGGGCCTTTTCTATCTGATCGCGATGGCCGTAGGTGTCCTCGTCTACACATTCTGGCCGTCGAACAAGAAGCGCTTCGAAAGGGCGAAAGACAGCATTCTCGACGGAGATGACAAGCCATGGAAATAGGCGAGCGCGATCCCGTCACGGGACAGGTCACGACCGGTCATGAGTGGAATGGCATCAAGGAGCTCTACACGCCAATTCCGCGCATTGTATTCTTCTTCCTGGCCACCACCATCCTCTTTGCCGTGTGCTACTGGGTCCTCATGCCTGCCTGGCCATTGGGCAAAACCTACACCAAGGGCCTGCTTGGAATTGACCAGAAGACCAGCGTCGAACGCCTGGTAAAGGATGCGACGCTGGAGCGTTCCGCCTGGACGAAAAAGTTCGATCAAATGGATTTTGCGGCAATTCAGGCCGATTCTTCGATGATGACAATCGTCGAAGAAACCGGCCACACGCTGTTTGGCGACAATTGTGCGGCCTGCCATGGCACCAAAGCCACGGGCGGTCCCGGATTTCCCAACCTCACCGCCGGTATCTGGCTCTGGGGCGGCGATCCCAAGACAATCGTTGAAACGCTGCGGGTCGGCATCAACTCTACCCATCCCGATACGCGGACCTCGCAGATGTTGGCCTTTGGCCGCGACGGGGTGATCGAGAGCAAGCAGCTGGCTGACGTTGTCGCCTATGTGCGGTCTCTCGGAGGCACCACCGATGGCCGCGATGCCGATCCGCAAAGCATTGCCGCCGGACAGGACGTGTTCAAACAGAACTGCATCGCCTGTCATGGCGACGATGCCAAGGGCAAGCGCGACGTCGGTGCGCCTGACCTGACTGACAGCAACTGGATCTATGGCGGCGACCTCCAGTCCGTCACCACGACAGTCTATGGCGGCCGGCAAGGCACCATGCCCACTTGGGAACAGCGCCTCTCCGCGACCCAGCGCAAGATACTTGCCCTCTATGTGCTCTCCCTCCAGAAGGCGCCCCGGTGAGCCTGGACCCCGCCCCGCCGTCGAGGCCGCGATCACGCTCGCGGATTGTCGCGCTCGTCCTGGTCGCGGTGGGTCTGGCGCTGGTCGCCGCCGCCAATGTCCATCTGGTCTACGTGTCCTTCGCGTCGCAAGCCGATTGCGTGCCGCATCTGAAGGAACCCGGCGACCCCACGAAGAACAGCTACGCTGCGGCCAGTTCGTCGTGCTGACGCTCAAGCTGCGCAACCGGCGAAACGACAGGAAGGATCATGGGAATGAGTGATCTCCATCTGGCAACCGACGAAGAATTCGTCCGTGTCGCATCGCGTAACCGCGGTCTCCCGGCCAGCGCCGCGTTCGGCTGGCTGCGCGACGGCTGGCACGACCTGATGGCGACGCCGGCGCCCAGTCTCGCGTATGGGCTGGCAGTCTTTGCCGTGTCCGCCGTGATCGTCGGCGGGCTTTTCCTGTTTCGCCTCGACTACATCCTGTTTCCCGCCACTGCGGCCTTCATGGTGGTCGGCCCGCTGATCGCGGTCGGCCTCTACGAAAAAAGCCGAGCATTGGAACAGGGCAAAGCCGTCTCTCTTGCCAGGATGATTTTTGTGCGGCCGGCCTCAGGCGCCCAGATTCTCTTCGTCGGCTTCATCATGCTCGGCCTGGCGCTGTTGTGGATGCGTGCCGCGGTCATCATCTATGCGCTGTTCTTCGGCTGGCGGCCATTTCTAGGTCTCGACCATCTTGCGCCGATGCTTTTCACCACCACCATCGGCTGGGCAATGTTGGCTGTCGGTACGGTGGTTGGCGGGGTGTTCGCGGCATTCTCCTTCGCCATCAGCGCCTTTTCGGTCCCCATGCTGCTTGACCGGCGAACGGATGCCTTTACCGCGATGGGCACCAGCATTTCGCTGGTCTGGAACAATCGGCCGGTGATGATCAGTTGGGGTGCGATCGTGCTGCTGCTGACCCTTGTTGGCCTTGGAACCGGACTGGTTGGATTGATCGTCACCTTTCCGCTGCTGGGGCATGCCACATGGCATGCCTACAGGACGATTTCGCTTGAGCCGGGGCCGAAGGAGTAGCGCTGATGAGCTGCTGCGCACCCGGGGCCGAGGCCGCCCTGGAGATCGGTCCGGCGGACCGGGTTTCCAGTCCGCGCGAAGAGCTTGTCCTGGTAAGCCGCAACCTCGGTGGCGGCCTTTACCAGGCCGACCTGTCGGTGCCCGAAATTCATTGTGCTTCCTGCATGGCCACAGTCGAACGCACTCTGTCTGCCTTGCCCGGTGTCGAATATGCCCGGGCCAACCTTTCGATGAAACGGACCATCGTGAAATGGCGCCCGATTGCCGATGAGGCCCCCGATCTCATTGGCGCGCTAAGAGCGGCGGGCTACGCCTCACATGTCTTCACCGCCGAAACCGACCAGCGCAGTCCCGAATATTCCCGGCTGATCAAGGCGCTCGCCGTCGCCGGCTTCTGCGCCATGAACATCATGCTGCTGTCGGTTTCGGTCTGGTCCGGAGCTGAAGGCGGAACCCGGCAGGCGTTTCACTGGATCTCCGCAGGGCTCGCCTCGCCGGCAATCGTCTATTCGGGACGAATATTCTTTTTCTCGGCCTGGACAGCCTTGCGAAGCGGCCGGACAAACATGGATGTGCCGATTTCCATCGGCGTGCTGATGGCGTTCGGGCTCAGCCTCTACGACACCATCCATGGTGGGCCGCATGCCTATTTCGACGCAGCGACATCGCTTCTGTTCTTCCTGCTCATCGGCCGCACGCTCGACCATGTGATGCGGGAAAAGGCGCGCTCGGCCGTGGCGGGGCTTGCGAGCCTCGCGCCGAGGGGGGCGATCGTGATGGATGCCGATGGCCGGCGCTATGTCCCGATCGCCGAGATCAGGCCGGGAACCTCCATCCTCATTGCCGCCGGCGACAGGGTCCCTGTCGACGGGATCGTCACGGAGGGCGCTTCTGAACTCGATTGTTCGGTCGTCACCGGAGAGACGGCACCCAGGCCCGCCATTGCGGGAACCCTGGTCCAGGCCGGGCTGCTCAATCTGACGGGGCCGCTGACGATAACAGCCGCAGCCGCGGCAAAGGATTCATTTCTGGCGGAAATGGTCAGAATGATGGAAGCCGCCGAAGGCGGCAGGGCGCACTATCGCAGGCTGGCGGATCGTGCCTCGGCGCTCTATTCGCCTGTCGTGCACTCCATCGCCTTGCTGTCCTTTCTGGGCTGGCTGTCCATCACCAGGGACTGGCACGCATCGGTTTCGATTGCCATCGCCGTGCTGATCATAACCTGCCCGTGCGCGCTCGGTCTTGCCGTCCCGATCGTGCAGGTCGTCGCCGCCCGGCGGCTCTTCGAAAAAGGCGTAATGGTAAGGGATGGTTCTGCTCTCGAGCGCCTCGCCGAAGTCGACAAGGTGCTGTTCGACAAGACCGGCACACTGACGCTCGGCCGGCCCCATCTCGTCAACAAGGCTGAAGTTGATCCCGGTGCGCTGGCGCTTGCGGCCAAAATGGCGGCGGGATCGAGGCATCCAATGTCCGTCGCGATTCTGGCCGCCGCACCGCAAGGCTCGGTTGGAGCGACCCCGATGAACAGCCTCGCCGAATACCCCGGCCGCGGCCTCGAAGCCAGGACGGGAACCACCATCTACCGCCTGGGTCGACCGGACTGGGCGCTCGGTCGCAAAATGCCGGAAGGCGCGGACGGCTGGTTTTCTGTGTCGCTGCTGGTCCAGAACGGGCAGCAACTGGCACGGTTGATATTTGAAGACACCATACGAGGCGGCGCACGTTCGACGATCGATCGATTGCGCCGGCAGGGCCTCAGTGTCGGGATCCTGTCCGGTGACCGCCAATCTGCCGTGGCCAATCTGGCTTCGAACCTCGGCGTCGATGATTTCACGGCGGAAATGCTTCCATCCGACAAGGTTGAGCGGATCGCGGCTCTCACCGCTGCCCACTCCAGGGTGTTGATGGTGGGAGACGGGCTGAACGACGCGCCGGCGCTGGCGGCCGCGCACGTCTCCATGGCTCCTGCGACCGCCGCCGATGTCGGCCGCAATGCAGCCGACTTCGTGTTCCTGAAGGAAAGCCTTGCGAGCGTCGCCGATGCCTACGAGATTTCGCGCAACGCCGGAAAGCTGATCCGGCAAAACTTTGCCCTGGCAGTCGGCTACAACGCCATTGCGGTGCCTTTTGCCGTCTGTGGCTACATCACGCCGCTCGTGGCGGCGGGCGCGATGTCGCTCTCGTCTGTGTTGGTGGTGGCCAATGCCATGCGTCTGGGTTACCGCGCGCCTTTCAGGCGCGGGGCGTCAGGCCTGGCTTCCGCCCAGACATTGAAGGCGGCGACATGAGCTATCTGGCTTTCCTTGTCCCCGTCGCAATCCTGCTCGGCCTGCTGGGTCTGGCGGCTTTCATGTGGACATTGCGAAATGAGCAGTACGAGGATCTGGACGGGGCTGCGGCACGTATCCTGATGGACGACGATCTGGACGCGCCCAGGTAGTCGTCTTCATACTTCTCCTCGCCACAGAGTTCAGAACCCGCCTAATTGTACGTCGTTGCCCCCGATTACCGCACGCATCGTTGCAGGGTCTTTCGAGACCGGGAGGGTTGAGCTACGTGTGACAGGCGCCATCGATGAAACGGAGAAAATTGATGAACGGGCCCAAAACCATTTCACACAAAAGGCAGAGACTTACCCGATAACGCTAAATTCAAACTCAAAGAATCAAGCATAAATCACTGATTTGTAACAAGTTGGTGGGCCCGGCGGGTATATCAAAACGTTGATTTGTTGAGTTTTTCGTGGGCCAAAATCAGAAATCTTCCCGTATCGTTCCGCACGGTCCCGTGACGCCATACAGTCGACTTTAGCAAACATCATTTGCGAACGGGCAGAGCGATGCTCCAGAGTGGCCGCAGTTGGGGCCGGAAGCGGCCCGACCGGTTCTGGTAGGAACGCGTGAGGATGCAGATATTCAATCCGGTGGGTCGGAAGTCTCAAACTGACCCGAACCGGTCATTCAAAACCCGGTCCTAGACAGGCTGTCTCCCCTGGTGGATCATGCGTGGGTAGGCAAGCCAGGGGCGCCACCATGGACGTTGGAGGTTGGCTGCGGAGGCTTGGCCTTGAACAGTATGAGGCCTCCTTCCGCGAGAATAAGATCGACGACACGGTCCTGCCGAGGTTGACGGCCGAGGACTTGAAGGATCTTGGTGTCGGATTTGTCGGACATCGTCGTAAGCTGCTCGACGCCATCGCAGCCTTGCGCGCTCAAGTAAGCGCACCAACATCGCTGTTATCCGATGCGCCTCAGGCAATCGACAACGCCGCGAAAGACACCGCCGAGCGCCGCCAGGTCACCGTGATGTTCTCGGACCTTGTCGGCTCGACTGCACTCTCCGCGCGAATGGACCCTGAGGATTTGCGTGAGGTGATTGCGGCCTATCAGAAGTGCGTTGCCGAGGCCGTGCGTCGCTTTGGCGGGTTTGTGGCTAAATACATGGGCGACGGCGTGCTGGTGTATTTTGGCTATCCGAAAGCGCATGAGGACGACGCAGAGCGAGCCGTGCGCGCGGGGCTGGCGGTCGTTGATTCGATCGCAAGGCTCGCGACCCCGGCACAAGCGGCGCTGGCGATACGTGTCGGCATCGCAACGGGGCTGGTGGTGGTGGGCGACCTCATCGGCGAAGGAGCGGCGCAGGAGGAAGCGGTGGTCGGCGAGTCGCCAAACTTAGCGGCCCGGCTGCAAGCATTGGCGGCGCCCGGCCAGATCGTGATCCCGCTCGCGACGCGCCAACTACTCGGTGGGCTGTTCGAGTTCACCGACCTGGGTCTGCACGACCTGAAAGGGTTCGACGCCCCGATCCGCGCGTGGCGCGTGCTTCGCGAGAGTACCGCCGAGACCCGGTTCGAAGCGCGCGCGACGAGCGGCCTCGCCCCCACTGTTGGGCGCGAGCACGAGCTTGCTCTGCTCGCGGAGCTCTGGGGCAAGGCCGCGTCCGGCGAGGGGCAGGTGGTCCTGCTCTCCGGCGAGCCCGGCATCGGCAAGTCGCACCTGATTCAGGCGCTCCGCGAGCGCCTGCGGGACCGGCCGCACATCCGCATCCGCTGCCAGTGCTCGCCGTTCCACGCAAATAGCGCCCTTCGCCCGTCGATTATCCAGCTCACCCGCGCGGCTGGCTTCCATCCAGACGATTCGCCGAGCGTAAAACTCGACAAGCTAGAGCGTCTCTTGGCACGGTCCACAGACAAGGTCCGGGAAGTCGCCCCTTTGTTGTCGGCGTTTCTTTCGCTTCCGGTAGGCAACCGCTACGCACCCCTGAACCTCAGCCCTCAGCGCCAGAAGGAGCTGATCCTCGATGCTCTGGCCCGACAGCTTATTGGCTTAGCGGCCCGCCAGCCCGTGCTGATGGTTTTCGAGGATATCCACTGGATCGATCCAACTTCGCTAGAGCTTCTCGACCGATTGGTCCAGCAGATCCCCCGCCTTGCGGTACTGGCGATCTTCAGTTTCCGCCCTGAGTTCGAGCCGCGGTGGATCGATCACCCGCAAGTCACCTCGCTCGCGCTGAACCGCTTAAGCCGCCGACAGGGCGCGGCCCTGGTGGAGCGGTTGACCGGGGGCAAGGCGCTGCCGGGCGGGTTGCTAGAGCAGATGGTGGCCAAGACAGACGGCGTGCCCCTGTTCCTCGAGGAGGTGACCAAGGCCGTAATTGAATCTGACGTGCTGACCGATGAAGGCGACCGTTACGCACTCTCGGGCCCGCTGCCACCATTGGCGATCCCGGCAACCCTGCAGGATTCTCTGCTGGCGCGGCTCGATCGGCTAATGACGCCAGCGCGGGAGGTCGCGCAGATTGGCGCCGCCATCGGCCGCGAATTTTCTTATGAGCTGCTGGCGGCGGTCGCGCAACGCGAGGAACGGGAACTGCATGGCGCACTCGACCAACTAATCAGCGCCGAACTCGTGATCGCGCGCGGTCGGCCGCCGCACGCGACGTGCATCTTCAAGCACGCGTTGGTGGGAGATGCCGCCTATTCCACCTTGTTGCGCAGTCGCCGCCAGCAGCTGCACACCCGGATCGCCCACGCGCTCGAGCAGCATTTCGGCGAGGTCGTCGAACACGAGCCCGAGATCGTGGCTCAGCACTATACGGCTGCAGGCCTCTCCCTTCAGGCCATCAGCTATTGGCAGCGCGCGGGAGAGAGCGCCAACGACCGTTCGGCCAACGATGAGGCCCAGAGCCATCTGCAGAAAGCGCTGAACTTAATCGAAACGCTCCCCGCAGGCCCAGAGCGCAAGCGACGGGAGCTCGCAGCGCTAACGGTGCTCGGCCGCGTGCTCACCGCCAAGAATGGCTACGCAAATGCCGAGGTCGAGCCGATTTATTCTCGCGCGCGCCGCCTCTGCGAGGTGATGTCAGAAGATGCGGTTGTCTTCCCGGTTCTGCTCGGCCTGGCCATCTACTCGGCCACGCGCGCCGAACTCACGGCGGCGCACGAGCTGAGCGGACGGCTTCTCGACCTTGCCCTGCAGAGTAACGATCCCGTGTGGGTGGTCGAAGCCCATTATGCTCGGGGGGTCAGCTGTTCTTGGCGCGGCGACTTCAGGGAGGCACGGAAACATCTAGAGCTGGCCTCCGAAGCGTATCGCCCACAGCGACATCGAGCTCATCTCGCCCTCTACGGCCAGGATCCCGGACCGATTTGCTTATGTCGTGGGTCAGCGGTGCTTTGGCACCTCGGCTACCCCGACCAGGCGCTGACCCGGATGGAAGACGCCCTTGTCTTGGCCGAGCGATTGGCGCACCCCTTCAGCCGCGCTTACGTGCTGGTATGGGCAGCGTGGTTACGAATTTTCCGACGCGAGGTGGCCGAAGCCGAGGAGCGGATCAACCGTGCGCTCACTTTCGCGACCGAGCAGGCCTATCCCTTCTGGGTTTCCATGGCCGCCCAGCAGAAGGGATGGCTCTCGGCGAAGCAGGGCCAGAAGGAGCGAGCGATCGCCCAAATTGAGGATAGCCTGGCCCGGATGCAGGCCGTCGGAACGCAAGTGACGCAGGCGTACACAATGGGATTCCTCGGGGAGGTGCTCGGGAGTGTCAATCGCGCGTCGGACGGCGTGCGCCTGATCGATCGGGCTCTCGACCAGGTGAGCCGGACCCGCGAGCAGTGGTGCGACGCCGAATTGCTGCGGCTCCGAGGTGCTATATTGGCTGCCGCGGAACCAAGCGATCGCCACGAGGCTGAAATCTCGTTCCGCCAAGCGATCGAACGGTCTCGCAAGCAAGGTGCCAAATCCTGGGAGCTGCGCGCCGCCACATCGCTTGCGCGCCTTTTGGCCGAACAGGGCAAGCGCGCCGAGGCGCACGACCTGCTCGCGCCGACCTACGGCTGGTTCACCGAAGGCTTCGACACGCTCGATTTGAAAGAGGCTAAGACCTTGCTCGACAAGCTGCGGGCATGATGACGCACATGCCAGCCATGCAATGTCCGGTCCCGGCGCGACCACGACCGCCAGCGTGGTCAACCGCAATGTCTGCTTCCAGGCGGAGGCAAAGTTCGCCTCGATGACCGATATAGGCGCAAAGCTGCCATTCGGTAGAAGATAAATACGGTGGGCGAGTGGCTGGATCGGCTTCTTGAATCAATTTGGGCTAACCGCTTCGTAACCAATTGATAAATAACGATTATGTTAGCCTCTGAGGGCGGGTGAGAACTATTGATTTCATTGGCTATTTCGTGGGCCAAAATCAGAAGGTTTCCCGCACCGTTCTGTATGGTCCAGCGAACCAGAAAAACGCGCCGTGTGTTTTCGCAAGACTCGAAAGTTTGGATTGTCCAGACGATCTCTACTCAAAGCGAACGATCGACGCCGGCACTCACGACGATCCATATGCGCCATGATGGTAGATCAGTGCTGGACCTGGCTCGCCGATCACCACATGCCGTACGGTGCCGAGGATCAGCGCGTGGCTGTGGCGAACAATGGTGTCCTCTACGGTGCAGTCGACCGCGGCAAGTGCGCCTTCAAGTGCCAGTGCGCCGGTCGCGTGGCTGGACCAGCGAGCGCCCTCGTAACGCGCCTGCCCCTTGAGGCCGCCGCGTCCGGCAAAACGGTCGGCAATCGCAATCTGGTCGGCACGCAGCACATTCACGCAGAAATGCCGGTGCCGGTTGATGGCCGTCCATGTCGATGAGCTCAGGTTGATGCTGACGACCATCACCTCCGGTTCGACCGACAAGGAGTGGGCGGTGGTGACGGTCGCTCCCGTCCGCTCGTCGCCGACACCTGCGGTGACCACGGAGACGGCTCCGGCCAGATGTCGCATCGCAAATTTCAGCGGGATCCGGGTTTCATCAAGGAGAATGCGTTCGGTCAGAGTCATCTGGATAGCCTCATCGTGTTTGCGGCGTCACGACGCCTTGCGACGCAACGTCGTTTGGTATCCCAACCATTGGTGAATTTCGGCAGCGATGCCCTCGGCATGCGCGGTGACTTCGGGAATTCCCATCAGTTCGCCGACGCTGCCGCGCGCCAGTGGCCCACTGACGAAAATATTGTCAGCCGGCTGACCTGACGCGCCGACCGCGCGGCCCTGTCCGTCGGTCTCCAGACCAAGGCCGGTCGGGTCAAGACGGACCAAGCCCCGATGTCCAAGGGTGGCAATCGCCGTGTTGGTGCGAAGAATGTCAGCATGCGCCGGGCCGGTCGTCACAATCACGCTGTCGAACGCTTCGACGATGCGGCTGTGTTGGCGCCTTGGCCGCAGCGTGACGCGGATACGCCCGCCGGCCTCTTCGGCCGCGACAATCGATGCGGCGCGATAAGCGAGCGTGCCCTCGGCAAGACGACGATCCAGCACGGCCGCTACCTGCGGCGCGACGCGGAAGCGATGCACGTCCCAGAGCGCGCGAAGATGGCGCACCACGCGGCGTTGCTCGGCGAGCGGCAAGGCCTGCCAGATCGCCTGCCCCTGACGCCGGACAGCGTCGAGGATGGGATACCAGTCTTCGCCCTGTCGCGTCGCTGCCGCGATCGTGGCCCGGATGCGCCGGAGCAGCTCTGTCGCACTGCGCGAAGGCAGGCTGGTGAAGTCGCCAATCGGATCGCCCTGCATCGCGGCCTGCACATGCGAGCGATAGCCATGGCGCGACAGTGCTGTGATGCGGCCGCGATGACCTCTGCGATCGAGCGTTGCAATGACGTCCGCCGAGGTCAGACCGGTGCCGACGATGAGAACATGGTCGTCGCGCCCAATCGCCTGCAGCCGTTCGAGATCGTAGGGATTGGCCACCAGTCCGGCAGCGGCGGCTACGCTGCGCAGCGGTACCGGCAGGGCCGGCAATGGATGCGTCGCCGCGATCACCACGGCGTCGGCGGCAAGCGTTGCGCCATCGGACAGGACGAGCCTGTAGCCCTCACCACTGCGCTCGACCGACGCAACTTCGGCCCTGACATGGCGGATCGCCTTGCTTTGCAGGAAGGGCTGCAGGTGGGATTCGACATAGCGGCCGAAAACCCGACGCTGCGGGTAGATCGCGCCGCTGGCGGCGATGGCCTGCGTATCGTCCAGAATGGCGCCGGTCTGCTCCAGCCAGTCGGAAAAATGGCTGGCCTCGGTGGAGATCAACGTCATCCTGGATGCTCGCACGTTGATGCGGTGAGAAGGATCGGCCGTCGAATAGGCCAACCCATGGCCGAGCGCCTCGCGCGGTTCGACGACCACGATATCGGCCACACCAGTCGGCAGCAGCCGCGCCAGGTGAAAGGCGGTTGCGGCACCGGAAAAGCCGCCGCCAATGACGGCGACCGCCGGTTTCCTGGCCATTTGGGAAGCGCTCAAGATTGGCTCGCGCGCAGAGCCGACGGTCGATGATCGCCGGCCACGGTTTCGCCGAACGGCCCCATGTTCACATTCGTCGGCCGCGTCGAGATTTCATGATCGAGCGGCAACAGCGGCAGCACGAGTTCGCCGAAGCGATAGGCCTCTTCCAGATGCGGATAACCGGACAGGATGAAGGTATCGATGCCGATGCGCCGGTATTCGTCGATCCGCTCCGCCACGGTCGCCGCATCGCCGACCAAAGCGGTGCCGGCGCCGCCGCGCACGAGGCCGACGCCAGCCCACAGGTTCGGGCTGATTTCGAGCTTGTCGCGGCTGCCGCCATGCAACCGGCTCATGCGCGACTGGCCGACCGAATCCATACGCGCGAAAACCTTTTGGGCCTCGGCAATCGTCTTGTCATCGAGACGGCTGATCAGGCGATCTGCGTCCGCCCATGCCTCGTCATTGGTCTCACGGACGATGACATGCAATCGGATGCCAAAGCTCACTTCGCGGCCGGCTTTTTCGGCAAGGCCGCGCACATGCTCGACCTTGGCAGCCACGTCCGCCGGCGACTCGCCCCAGGTCAGGTACTTGTCGATCTGCTCGGCAGCGACCGCGTTGGCCGCCTCCGACGAGCCGCCGAAATAGAGCGGCGGATGCGGCGTCTGCACCGGCGGGAACAGCAGCCGGCCGTCCTCGATATGGAAATGCTTGCCCTCGAACGCGACGGTTTCGCCGCTGAGCACCGCCTTGTAGATATCGAGGAATTCCCGCGTCACCTCATAGCGCTCGTCATGGCTGAGGAAGATGCCGTCGCCCTTGTTCTCGACCGGGTCGCCGCCGGTGACCACATTGATCAGCAGACGCCCGCCGGAAATGCGGTCGAGCGTCGAGGTCATGCGCGCCGCGAGCGTCGGCGACTGCAGCCCTGGCCGCACCGCGACGAGGAAGCGCAGCCGCTGCGTCAGCGGCGCCAGCGCCGATGCCACCACCCAGCTGTCCTCGCAACTGCGCCCGGTCGGCAGCAGCGCGCCGTAGTAGCCGATGGCGTCGGCAGCCTTGGCGACCTGGGTGAGATAAGGCAGATCGACCGCCCTGCCCCCCTCGGAGGTGCCGAGATAGCGGCTGTCGCCATGGGTCGGGAGAAACCACAGGACCTTGATCCTGTCGGGAGTGGCAGTGCTCATGGAGAGTCCTTTGTGACTTTGCGACGTTCCCGCTCAGCTCCAGGCGTGGAGCGGCGGATTGACCTCGTTCAGGTAGTAATTGCCGAGGATCGCGTATTTCCAGCGGACCGGATCGTGCAGCGTGTGGGTGCGGGCATTGCGCCAGTGACGGTCGAGATTGTGCTCGGCCAGTGTGGATCGTGTGCCGGCGAGTTCGAACAGTTTGTTGGTGGCGTTGATGGCGATCTCGGTGGTGAGGATCTTTGATTCGGCAACCGCGATCTGCGCTTGCGCGACCGTCTTCTCGTTGGGGTCGGCCACGGCGCGATCGACCGCAAGCCCGGCCTTTTCCAGCACCGCCTCGGCCGCATTGGCGCGCAGGCGAAGGTCGCCGATCGCCTGGATGGTGTAGGGATCCTGCCAGGCATGATCGACGCCGCTGTCGATCCACGCGCGCGACTTGGTGCGCACGAAGCTGACCGTCTCGTCGATCGCCGCCTTGGCGATGCCGAGATCGACCGCGGCCTGGATGATCTGGAAGATGGGGCCGTCGGCCGTCGGCCGGTCATAACCCTTGTAGCCGGGGACGAGATGCGTCTTCGGCACCTTCACATTGTCGAGCAGGACGGTGCCGGAGAGCGTCGTCTTCTGGCCGAAGCTCGACCAGTCGTCGATGACGGTCAGCCCGGGCGCGCCGCGATCGGCGATGGCGTACCAGGCGCGGCCCTCGTCATCGAGCGCCACGATCGGCACCAGATGGGCAAGCAGCGCGCCGCTCGAATAGAATTTCTGGCCGTTGACGACGACATGGTCGCCGGCATCGACGAACTTCGTCGCGAAATCCGCCGCCCGCTTGGAGCCGAACTCCGAGAACGCATTGCCGAAACGCGTGCCGGACAGCGCCTCGGCAAAGAGCAGCTTTTTCTGCGCCTCGTCCGAGACGGTGCGGATGGCGGCGACGACGCCGAGATGGTTCTGCGGTATCTGGCCGAGCGACGGATCGGCCGCCGAGATGATGGTGATCACCTTCGACAGCGTCACATAGGAGACCTCGGGTCCGCCATAGGCCTTCGGCACATTGATCGACCACAGGCCGCTCTGTGAAAACGCATCCAGCTCTTCCTTCGGCCAGATGCGCTCGCGGTCCCGCTTCGAGGCTTCCCTGGCGAATTCAACCGCCAGTTTTTCTGCGATCGCGATCGCCTCGGCATCTGTCTTGATGACATGCGCCTTGGCCGACGGGCGCTCGACCGGAGGCACGGCGACGCGCGCGTCGGACGGCTGCTTGGATTGGATGGTCATGCTGCTGTCTCCTGGGGAAAGTGTTGCAATGGCAGCGGCGCGCCGCCGAGATAGTAGGTCTTGATATCGTCGCGCTGGCGCAGGTCGGCAGCCGACCCTTCCAGCACGCTTTTTCCGTTTTCGAGCACGGTGGCGCGGTCGGCATATTTCAGTGCCACCGCCGAATTCTGCTCGGCGACAAGGATCGAAAGACCTTCGTCCCGATTGAGACGCTTCAAAGCGCTGAAAATCTCGTCGACGATCAGCGGCGCCAGCCCCATCGAGGGCTCATCGAGCACGAAGAGTTTCGGCCGCGACATCAGCCCGCGACCGATCGCGGTCATCTGCTGCTCGCCGCCGGAGGTGAGGCCGGACCGCGTGCGTCGCTTTTCGGCGAGCCTGGGGAACAATGCATAGACACGCTCAAGATCGGCCTTGACGCCGGTGCGCGAGGACGAGCGTCCCAACGCGCCGGTCAGAAGGTTTTCCTCGACCGTCAGCGAGCGGAAACAGTGCCGGCCCTCGAGAACCTGGACCAGGCCCTTGCGGACGAGGTGCGAGGGACTTGCCCTGGAAACATCCTCGCCGTCGAAAATGATCTGGCCCGCGGTAACGGTGCCGCGCTCGGCCGGCAGAAGATTGGATGCGGCGCGCAACAGCGTCGTCTTGCCGGCGCCATTGGAGCCGAGCAGCGCGACGATCTCGCCTTTGCCCACCGTCAGGTCGACGCCGTGCAGGGCGGCGATGGCGCCGTTGTAGACGGCCTCGACGCGGCTGACCGACAGGATCGGATTTTCCGGGCTGGACATCGATAACTCCGCTGCGAAGATGGATGGCACGGCCGGCCCGTGGGCCGGCCGCGAGATCGTCAAACTCAGTTGCTGACCACCGCATCGGCGTCTTCGGCCGTGCGGATCTTGAGGCCCTTTTCCTTGGCATAGGCCTCGGACGACTTCTCGATGATCGGGCGCAGCAGCTTCCAGTCCGGCGCGATCCAGTCGGACACGACGTTCCACTTCTTGCCGTCCCACTGCTGGAAGGTCACGTAGCCGTCACCCTCGTGATTGTCCCAGGAGACGTTGATCGAGTGGAACAGGTCCTTGGCGCCGAGCGCCTCGACGCGCGCCGGGTCGAGCTTGAGGTGTTCGAAGCCCCAGCGGACCTCATCGCCGGTCAGCGTGCGATTGCCGAACTTGGCCTGCGCAATGCGGATGGCTTCGACATTGAGGATGCCGTTGACGATGCCGAGATTGTGGTAGACCGAGCCGATGCGGCTCTTGTCCTCGAGGTTGCCCTTGCCGGCGTCGTAGACCGTCTTGACGATCTCCTTGACGACCGGATAGTCGGCGCCCGACGCCTGGGTGGTGATGGCGGTGTAGCCCTTGGCGGCGTCGCCGGCGGGGATGACGTCCTCTTCGGAATTGGACCAGACATTGCCGACGATGTGGTCGGCCGGGAAGCCGGTCTTCTGGGCGGTTTTGAGGGCGACCGGGTTCATAACGCCCCAGCCGCGCAGCACGACATAGTCGGGGTGCTCGCGACGGATCGTCAGCCACTGCGCCTGCTGCTCGTTGCCCGGATGCGGCACCTCGATCTGCGACAGCTCGAAGCCGTATTTCTGCGACAGCAGCTCATAGATCGGGATCGTCTCCTTGCCATAGGGCGAGCCGTGATAGAGCACGACGATCTTCTTGCCCTTGAGCTTGTCGAGGCCGCCCTCCTTGGAGGCGATGTAGTTCACGATGCCCGACGTCTCGCTGTAGGGGTTGAGCAGCAGCGGGAAGACGTAGGGGAACACGCGGCCGTCGGTGGTGTCGGTACGGCCGTGGTTGATGGTGATCAGCGGCACCTTGTCGTCGGTGATGCGGTCGATCATGGCGTAGGCGATGCCGACCGAGAGCGGGTTCCAGGCGGCGATGCCGGGATTGCTCTTCAGGCGCTCATAGACCTCGACGCCCTTCTCGACCTCATACTGCGTCTCGCCTTCGCTCCAGGTCAGCTTGACGCCATTGACGCCGCCGTCGCGGATGTTGATCAGGTTGAGGTAGTCGATAAAGCCGCCGAAGAAGCCGGTGCCGCCGGCGGCATAGGGGCCGACGCGGTAGCTCTGCAGTGGGAAATACTGTTCGTCGGCATGAACGGCCGTCGCGCCGAGCACGAAGGCGGTGGCGATCGCCGCTTTCTTGAGATGACTGAAGAAGGTCATGAGTTGCGTCTCCTGAGGTTTTGGGTCCGTGAGAGAATGTCGAGCGGCGCTCAGCTGGACCTTGAGCCGATCCGTCGTTTCAGGCGGTCGAAGAGGGCCGACAGCCCGTTCGGTTCCGCGATGAGGAAAATGATGATGAGGGCGCCGAGCACGATGCGCTGGCTCATGTCGAGCACACCCGAATCGAACAGGCCGCCGAACACGAAGGCGCCGAACCGGGACAGAAAAAGCGGAAAGACGACGATGAACGCTGCCCCGAGAAACGCGCCGCGTATCGAGGCCAGCCCACCTATGATGATGATGAACAGGATCTGGAACGAGCGGTCGAGATTGAACCCGGCCGGCTCGACGGTGCGCAGATAGGTGAAGGCCCACAACACGCCGGCGACGCCGATGATGAAGGACGAGATGGCGAACGCCAGCAGCTTGGTCCGCAGCACCGGCACGCCGATGACGCGGGCAGCCGTTTCGTTGTCACGTACGGCGATGAAGTTGCGGCCGGTGGCGCTGTTGACCAGGCGCCAGACCAACGCCGTCAGCACGATGACCGTTGTGACCGAGAGCAGGTATCGTCCGGTGGCGCCGTCGAGCGAAAACCCGGCGACGGCAAGGTGCGGCGCGGAAATCACCCCGGACGGATTGTCGTTGGAGAACCAGCCGAACTTGGTAAGCGCCCACTGCACGAAAAACTGGGCGGCGAGCGTCGAGACCGCGAGATAGAAGCCGCGCAGGCGCAGGCTCGGCAAGCCGAAGATGACGCCGATGCCGGCGGCCGAAATTCCCGCCAGGATCATGGTCGCCGCCAGCGGCAGTCCTTCGACCCGCAGGTTGAAATTGTAGGCGGCGAAGGCGCCGACCGCCATGAAGGCTGAGGAACCCAGCGAAAGCTGGCCGCAATAGCCGGTCAGCAAGTTGAGGCCGACCGCCGCCAGGCTGAGCGCCAGGAAAGGCAGCAGGATCGCCTCGACCAGATAGCTTGAGGCATAGGCCGGGATCAGGCCGTAGGCGACGACGATCGCCACGGCCGGCAAAGCGAACTTTCGGGCAAACTTGTGCCCGTCGATTGGAAGCCTTGCGGCATCGAGCGCTTGCACGGCCATCGGTCAGACCCTTTCGACGGTTTTCTGGCCAAACAGGCCGGAGGGGCGCACCAGCAACACGACCAGCGCCAGCGCATAGGCGAACCAGCCTTCGATGCCGCCGCCGACGAACGGGCCGAGATAGACCTCGGCAAGCTTTTCGCTGGCGCCGATGATTAGGCCGCCAACGATTGCGCCGAGGATGGAATCGAAGCCGCCAAGCACCAGCACCGGCAGCGCCTTCAGCACGATCAGCGACAGCGAGAACTGGACGCCGAGGCGGGCACCCCACAGCAATCCCGCGACCAGCGCCACGAAGCCCGCGGCCGTCCAGACCGTTCCCCAGATGCGGGGCAGGCGCAGTCCGACGGCAAGGGCCGCGAACTGATCGTCGGCGACGGCGCGAAATGCCAGGCCGATCCGGGTCCAGTAGAAGAAGGCGCTCAAGCCGGCGACCATCGCCGCGGCTATGCCGGCTGCCAGCAGGTCGAAGGACGAGATCAGGATGCCGCCGACCTCGAAGGGCGTGTCGTCGATGCCGAGGTCGAGCCCATGCACCTGCGTGCCCCAGATCAGCTGGGCAGCACCCTCGATGATGTAGGACAGGCCGAGCGTCGCCATGAACAGTGTCATCGGCGAGCGGTTGACCAGCGGCCTGAGCACGGTCCGCTCGATGGTGAAGCCGAGCGCAACCATGACCGCGAAGGTGATGAGCAGCGCAAGCGCAAACGGGATGCCGCGTTCGACCAGGCTGACGAAGGTGAGTGCTGCAAACAGCACCATCGACCCTTGCGCGAAATTCAGCACGCCCGACGTTTTGTAGATCAGCACGAAGCCGATGGCGACGAGCGAATACATGACGCCGGACAGCAAACCGCCGACCAGCACTTCGATGACGAAGAGAAAATCATAGTAGCTCATCAGATGCCCTCGCCGTCTTCGCCTTCGGCAGTGCCGAGATAGGCACGGATCACCTCTGGATCGGCGCGCACCTCGGCTGGCGTGCCGTCGGCGATCTTGCGGCCATAGTCGAGCACGGCGACGCGGTCGGAGAGGCCCATGACGACGCCGATATCGTGCTCGATCAGGATGATGGTGACGCCGTGCCGGTCGCGCGCGGCGCGCACGAACCCGGCCATCTCAGCCTTCTCGGTCGCCGTCATGCCGGCCATCGGCTCGTCGAGCAGCAGGATCTTCGGCTCGGCGACCAGCGCGCGCGCCAATTCGACCCGCTTCTGCAAGCCGTAGGGCAGCGTCGCGACCAAGCGATCGGCGACAGCCTCCAGATGCAGGAAGGCGATTGTCAGGTCGACCTTTTCGGCGATTCCCGCATCTTCGCGCCGGGCGCGCGGCAGGCCGGCAATATGCTCGACGAAACTAGCGCGCCTGGTGTGGACGCGGCCCGACGCGATGTTGTCGCGCACCGAAAGCCCGCCAAACAGCGCCAGGTTCTGGAAGGTGCGCGCGACGCCCAGGCGTGCCAGACGGCTCGCAGGCACACGGGAGAATGACTGGCCTGCGATCGCGATCTTGCCGTGGTCGGCGTGATAGAGGCCGCTGATGATGTTGATCAGCGAGGATTTGCCGGCGCCGTTGGGGCCGATCACCGCGCGGATCTCACCGCTTTTGACCTCGAGGTCGACGTCACTCAGCGCCGTGACGCCGCCAAAGGAAATACCGATGCCGGTCAGCGCCAGGATTGGATCGGCCTTTGCCGGCAGGAGCGCCGAGCGCGCATCCCCGAGAGGACCTGCGCCAGCAAGAATGCCGGAGATTTCGGGCGCACGCTCGTATGCGGCGGCTCCCAGCGAAGCACCAATCATGACACGTTCCTGATTTTGAAGGAGTGCGCGGCCCGCAGGCCGCGCCTGGCCTATTCCGCGGCGACAAGCTCCCTGTCGCGCGCGGCTTCCAGTTCGCGCACCAGCGGGATGACGTGTTTGCCGAAGAACTCGACCTCTTCCTGGAAATGCAGGAAGCCGAGCAGGATCAGGCTTGCGCCGGCATCCTTGAGCTTGAGGATGCGTTCAGCGATCTGTTCGGGCGTGCCGATGAGATTGCTGCGGAAACCGTCGTTGTATTGAACGAGATCCTCGAGGGACGACTTCGCCCAGTTGCCCTCGCCTTCCGGCGAAGCCTTGCCGGCATTCTTGACCTGGTCGGCAAAACCCTGGACCGCCTCGGGGTTGGCTTTGGCGACGATCTCGTCCAGCACCGCACGCGCTTCCTGCTCGGTCTCGCGAGCGATGGCGAAAGCGTTGACGCCGATCTTCACCTTGTGGCCATTGGCCCTCGCCTTGGCCTGGATGTCGTCGACCTGCTTTTTGATCTCTTCGGGCGTATTACCGTTGGTGAAATACCAATCGGACACACGCGAAGCCATGTCGCGCGCGGCGCGCGACGAACCGCCCTGGAAGATCTCCGGCTGCGGATCGATCGGCTTCGGCTTCATCGAGTAGTTGGTGAAGCGGTAGAAGTCGCCCTTCAACGTGAAATTGTCCTCGGTCCAGATGCCGCGCAAGGCGCGGATGAATTCCTCCGAGCGCCGGTAGCGCTCGTCATGGTCGAGCCACAATTCGCCAATGGCAGCAAACTCGCCGCGGAACCAGCCGCTGACGACATTGACGGCGACGCGGCCATTGGTCAGGTGATTGATGGTGGCGATCTGCTTCGCGGCCAGCGCCGGATTCCACGGGCCGGGCAGGATCGCCGCGATGACTTTCAGTGTCGTGGTCGCGGCCAGCAGTGCGTGGCTGAACGACACGGATTCGTGCTGGTTATCGGCGCCGTAGCCGGCCGTGAAGCGTATCTGGCTCAGCGCGTAATCGAAGCCGTTGGCCTCCGCGATCTGGGCGAGCTTGCGGTTATAGTCGATGTCCCAGCCGGTCCGCTGTTCGATGTTGGAGATGACCAGGCCGCCGGAGACGTTCGGAACCCAGTAGGCGAATTTCAGGCCGTCGGAATAAGACGTCATGTCGTTGTTCCCTTTTTCGTTGGCTCAGCCGACGCGCACTGCGACGGCAGCATTTGCATGGTTGGAATTGATCAGTAAAACCGCTTCGGATGCGGCCCGTGAAATGCGTTCGCGTATCGCCGCGCCAACGATTTCGGCGCCGACAAAATCGTCGGGCGCGCCATAGACGCCCGTCGGTACGGTGACGGCGCCAAAGAAGCTGAACAGCGGCCTGAGCTGATGCTCGAGCACGAGGCCATGGTAGGGGCTGCCACCGGTCGCCGCGAGAAGCACGGCCTTGCCGGTCAGCGCGCGATGATCGACAAGATCGAACAGGTGCTTGAGGGCGCCGGTATAGGAAGCCCTGTAGACGGGAGTCCCGACCACGAGCAGGTCGGCCTTTTCGACGCGTTGTACGATGGCTTCGCCAGACGGACCGAGCATACCCCGGGAAAGTCCGGCGAAAAGCGACGGCGCTGCCTCGGTGATTTCGATCAGGCCGGTATCCGACGGGATACGCGATGCGATCGCCTTGACCAGCGCATTCACCACCGCCGTGGTCCGCGACGGCGTGCTGACGCCGCCTGATATTCCCAAAACCGATAGCCGTGCCAATTCGTCAATCTCCCAAGCCCTGCAAGCGCATTAGGCCACTTTCAAACCGGGGCAGACGATATTCGACAAAATCTATAGAGATAAGGAATTACCTTCCGATTTTTCCGCAACGGTGAGAAAATCGGCGTTGCGCCGGTTACTCAACCGCAACTTTAGCTGATCCTGATGATAGGCCTCAACTCAGGGTCTGATCTGACTTCGACGGAGCTCGCCGGGTCAAAGTCTGGTCCGCGAAAACAGCTTCTGCTCTCGATTCCTGAAGCGAAGCGACGATCCGACGACAGCATGGTATTCGCCGATTAATGGCATGGCTACAGAGTCAAGCTCCAGTCCGATGCTTCGCGAGCTTCTTGAGAGTCGTCTGTTCGCGGAACCATTCTCGCAGAGGTCTGGCGGGCATCCCGCCCCAGCGCTTCCCGTAGCCCTCAGTTTCAGCGGCGGCGACTCCAGCTTCCGTCAGCTGATGGCAATTGTGGTCATCGGCGGCCTGATGACTTTCACCGTCCTCAGCCCCGTTGCCCTTCCCGTCATCTTCACCTTCGTCGATGATTTTCTTGGGCTTCTCAAGCTGCTTGTCTGCCTCACACAGCCTTAGCCCTCGCCTGCTTTTGAACCTGAAGACTGAGGACGGTTTGAGGCACCGCTTTGGGGGAAGCGGTGCTCGGAGTACCATCAAAAGTGATGATTGAATTTTGGGGAAACTGTTGCAGACAGCCGCTGCAGCGGCGATGAAAAAAAGGTGGGCCGTTACGTCTCATCGTTCCCGATCCACGGATTTTGCCGCTCACAAATTCTGGGTGTCCAAATGAGCTGATCGCGAGCCAATCAAGCGCCGTCGAGATTTGGCTCAGGCGCAAGCTGTTTCCGGCGACGCCCATCATTTGTTCGCATGAACGGCGCCGACATCGTTCAGCTCTTGGCTGCGGCTCCCGATTTTCTCTGGCCCGATGGACTTGCGTCGCTAGTCGTCTACCTCAAGGCCATCAAATGCCGCGGAGATCAGCCGAAGGCCTGGCTGGCCAATGCGTAGGTGACTGGCTGCTTGTCGGCATCCTACCCTCGCTCGATCGCCCAGGGCTGGCCGAGCCACATGCTGGCGACAGTGCATGGCCGGTCAGGATGATGATCAGGCGGGAGCGTATTCATTCGCCTCGAAAACATGGTGATGCACACGGCCGGTGAACATTCTGAGCAGTTCGCCGGTGACGTCGCGGCTCAGAAATCTTACATCGGATTGAAGCGCCCGGTTGCAGGTGTCCATGTCGGGATAGCGAATGGCCAGCGCCATCGCGTAGGTGGGGGCGCCTTCGTCGCGCGCCGTGCCGTCGAGAACGCGCACTTCCTCGGCGCCGGGAAACTGCGTCCACAGCGGCACCAGCCTGTCCCTGACGAAGCGCCGGAATTCGCTCTCTTGTCCGGGATGGATTTCACCTTCGAAGAGGGCGTAGCGAATGATCATGGCGAGGCTTTCCTGATTTTGTGCGCTTGAGAAGTCTGTCGGCTTGCGGGCGCATCAGGTGATGCGCCCGCCTCCGTGCGTGCTTATTTGCCCCAGATTTTCTTGTACTGGTCGCGGTAGCCATTCTCGGGGTCGAAGGCATTCTTCGGGCCACCGTCGAACTCGACATTGTCGGCAGTCACCACATGCAGCGGCGACAGATAGCCCGACCATTTTTCGCCGGCGATGGCGCGGTTCAATTCGTCGACCAGTTGCCAGCCCTGCAGGTTGAGCGGTTCGGCGACCGTCACCTTCTGGAACTGGCCGGCGCGGATGCGCTGATAGGCCGATTCCGAACCGTCGCCGGCGGCGACATTGATCGGCGCGTCGGTGCCGGCCTTGCCGGCAGCGGCAAGCGAAGGCCCCATGAAGTCGAAATAGAGGTCGTTGATCGCCAGCGAATGCGTCCAGGCATCGCCGTATTTCTGCAGCAGCGAGGTGGTGAGCTGCGGCATGCGCTGCGAGGTCTCGGCAATCGGCGTGTCGACATATTCGAGCACCTTGCCGCCCAGCCGTTCGATCTCCGCCTTCATCTTGTCAGCCTTGGCGATGGCGATGGCGTAGGTCGAATCGGTGAAGATGACGACGCCGGGCTTGCCCTTGGCATCGGCATAGGCCCAGTCGGCCGCGGCCGTCGAGACCTGCATGGCGTCGGTCGAGACATTGGCGAAGACGCCGCTCTTTTCGTCGGGTCCGATCACCGGTCCGGCATGCCAGGAAACCAGCGGGATGCCGGCGGCCTTCGCCTGCTCCAGCGCCGGCGCCTGCTCGATGGCGTCGAAGCCATTGATGACGATGCCATTCGGCTTCAGCGCCATCGCCTGGCCGAAGGCGGCGGTGCGTCCGCCGATCGAGCCGGCGCCGTCGATCACCTTGACCTCCCAGCCGATCGCCTTGGCTGCTTCCTCGACACCGGTGGTAACGCCCAGAATGCCGCCGTTCTTGAGGTCGCCGGCGAGCACGACGATCGTCTTGCCCGGCTGCGCCTTCGGACCGGTGGTCGGGCCGTCCCAGGCGGTGACCTTCTGCGCATATTTTTCGACCACCGCCATGGCGTCGGCCATCGCGTCCGCCCGTGCCTGGCCGGCGAACAGGACCGGAGCAGCGATAGTGATGGCCATCAAGGCGACGGATGATTTTAAAAATGTTCTGCGTTGCATGTTGGTACCTCCCTTGGTTTCAAAAAAATTGTCTGGTCTTCCGGGACTCGACTTCGGTCGCCAGGTCACTGGCTGATATGCCCAGCCACCGGGCCCAAACCGGCTGGATGCGCGTTGACATAGATGGAATAAAGCGACGTCTGGGCGGTGATGTAGAGGCGGTTGCGCTTCGGTCCGCCGAAGCACAGATTGGAGACGATTTCGGGAACCAGGATGCGCCCGATCAGCGTCCCGTCCGCAGCGTAGACGCGAACCGCATCGGCGCTGGAGGCCCAGATGTTGCCATCGCGATCGACGCGGAATCCGTCGAAGAACCCTGCCTCGCATTCGGCCAGCGTGCCGCGCGACTGCAGCGAACGGGCGTCCGCGGCGACTTCATAGATCTTGATCGCCCGCGGCAGTCCCTGCACATGGCTCGCGCCGGTGTCCGACACGTAGAGAATGGTCTCGTCGGGTGAAAAGGCCAGCCCGTTCGGCTGCACCAGATCGGTGATGACCGCAGCCACCGCGCCGGTTGCTTCGTCGAACCGGTAGACATGAGACGCGCCGATCTCCGGCCGGGCAATCATGCCTTCATAGTGGCTGTCGATGCCGTAGACCGGGTCGGTGAACCAGATCGTCCCATCGGATTTGACCACCACATCGTTCGGCGAATTGAATCGCTTGCCGTCGATGGCTTCGACAAGGGGTTGCCAGCGCCCGTCATGTTCGAGCCGGGAGACGCGCCGGCCGCGATGTTCACAAGCGACGACGCGGCCTTGGCCATCGAGCGTGTGGCCGTTCTGGTTGTTGCAAGGGGTTTCGAAGACGCTGACCGAGCCGTCGCTTTCGTCGTAGCGCAGCAGCCGATCATTGGGGATGTCCGACCACAGCAACTGCCTTGCCGAGGGAACATAGACCGGTCCTTCGGCCCAGCGGCTGCCGGTCCAAAGCCGTTCGAGCTTGGCATGCCCGATCGTCAGCTTTCGGAATCGGTCGTCCAGAATCTCGTAGTCGCTCATGTCGTGATCCCCGGGGCTCGACTTGTCACTTCGGGGACTGCGCTACGGTCTTGGTCCTGGCCCTGTGAGCCGCGCCGCGCTTGCGCTGGGCGTAGCCGGCAATGCCGATGGCGACGAGCAGCGTCACGCCGTTGAACAGCGGCTCGACGAAGAACGAGCCGCCGAACTGCTGGATACCGGAAATGCCGACGGCGAGGATGATGACGCCGGTCATCGTGCCCCAGACATTGACGCGTCCGGGCTTGATGGTGGTCGAGCCGAGAAAGGCGCCGACGAGCGCCGGCAGCAGATATTCCAGCCCGACGCTGGCCTGGCCGATGCGCAGCTTGGAGGCGAGCAGCACGCCGGTCAGCGCCGTCAGGAAACCCGACGAGATGAAGGCGCCGATGACGAAGCGGCGCACTGGAATGCCGTTCAGCGCAGCGGCCTTCGGATTGGCGCCGATGGCATAGACGTAGCGGCCGATCGGCAGATATTCGAGGATGATCCACAGCGCGACGGCGATGGCCAAGACATAGAGGCCGGTGATCGGCAGTCCGAACACCATCGTTCCGTTGAGCGCGTAGAAGCCGTCGGGCAACACGCCGACGACCTGCCGGCCGCCAGTGTGCCAGAGTGCGAGAGCATAGAGCACGGTCCCGGTGCCGAGCGTGGCGATGAAAGAGTCGATGCGGGCGACTTCGACCAGCAGGCCGTTGAGGAAACCGGTCGCAGCACCAAGAAGCAGCACGATGATCACCGCCAGCGGCCACGGAACGCCGAACATGGTCTGCAGGCTGATGGCGAGGATGTGCCACAGCACGATGCCGTAGCCGACGGTGAGGTCGATGCGACCGGACGCCATCGGGATCATCGCCGCCAGCGACAACAGCGCGATGATCGCCTTGTCGGAGATGATCGAGCGCAGATTGAGCAGTGTCGGAAACGTGTTCGGCAGCAGGATCGAAAACAAAAGGATCAGCAGCGCCGTCAGGATCACCAGCCCGTAGACCGGCAGCAGCCGGATGATCTTCTGCCCCAACGGCAAACCCGCCATTTCGCCGCGGGTCGGTTCGAGTGCGCTGGATTCGATCGATTGCATGAGTTCGCTCCCAGAAAGATCAGGCGGCTTCGGAAGCCGATGCCGCAATGATCACGGCGGATGTGGTCAGGTCGTTGCCGACGAGTTCGCGCACGATCTGTCCGCGCGAAAACACCAAGGCGCGATGGCAGATATGGGCGATCTCCTCGAAATCGGTCGACACCACGACGACGGCAAGGCCGGCTTCAAGTGCGCGGCCAATCAGCCGGTAGATCTCGGCCTTGGCGCCGACATCGACGCCGGCGGTCGGATCCTCGGCGATCAACAATGTGCGGTCGGTGTGGAGCCAGCGCCCAACGACCACCTTTTGCTGGTTGCCGCCCGAAAGCGCCTCGATCGGCAGGTTCGGATCGTTGGGGCGCAACCCGACCGAGCCGCCGATCACTTGCGCCAGCGCAGCCTCCTTGTGAGGCGCCAGGAACGAGAACAGGCCGCGCTTGCCGGCGCCGGGATTGAGAAAGCTGTTTTCGCGGATCGACAACGAGGCCGCGATGGATTCCTCGGTCCGGTCGCGGGCGATCAGGCCGACGCCGGCCGCCATTGCCGCGATCGGGCTCGACAGATCGGGCGCAACGCCATTGATCATCACCGAACCCGAAAAGGCCTGGCAGCCGAACAGCGTGCGGCCGACCAGTTCCTGCCCGGCGCCGCGCAAGCCGACCAGGCCGAGCAGCTCGCCCTTGCGCACGTCGAAAGACACCGGGCCGGCGCCGGCGCAGACCAGGTCGCGGACAGCGCATACTGTCTCGCCGGCCTGCGTCTCAGCCTTGCTGAAAACCTGGCTGACCGGACGGCCGACGATCATCTCGACCAGCTCGTCGGGCCTGGTGTCGGCGACCTTCTTCTGGCCAACCAGCCTGCCATCGCGCAGCACGGCGACGCGGTCGGCGATGCGAAAGATCTCGTCGAGGCGATGCGAGACATAAATCATGCCGACGCCGCGCTGCTTGAGCGGGCGGATGGCGTCGAACAGGCGGTCGACCTCGTCGGCCGGAAGGCTGGCGGTCGGCTCATCGAGCACCAGCACATCGGCCTCGGTAGCCAGAGCGCGGGCGATAGCGACCAGCGATTTTTCTGTACGCGTCAGATCCTGGACGCGCGTCGTCGGATCGAAATCGCAACCGACCAGCTTCAGAGCCTCGTGCGCCCGCTTTTCGGTGGAACGCCAGTCAATGAGACCGGAGCGCAGCGAAAAGCCCTGGGCGAGGCCGACATTCTCGCCGACCGTCATCCACTCGATCAGGCCGAGATCCTGGTGAATGAAGGCGACGGACTGGCGCGTGTTCGGCCGCGGCGGACGATGGAGGTAGGGCTCGCCACGAAACAGGATGCTGCCGCCATCGGGACGATAGATGCCGGCGAGCGTCTTGATCAGCGTCGACTTGCCGGCGCCGTTCTCGCCGAGCAGTGCAAGGATCTCGCCCTTGTGCAGATCGAGCGACACGTCGGAGAGCGCGCGGGTGCCGCCGAACTCCTTGGTAATCGACTTGAACTCGATCAGTTTTTCTTCGGTCACAAAGCGTTCCTCCCGAGATCGCCAAATGATGTTATCGATAACATTTCTGAGCGTCAAGCGGCAAAATTAGGCTAGCTGCTTAGCTGGTCTTGCCGTCGAGCAGGCGCATCATCTCGGCCGAATCCTTCGGGCCCAGGCCAGCCGCGCAGAGCAGGCGATGGATCTCGACCACTTGCCCGGTCATCGGCATCGGCGTCTTGGTTTTGAGGGCAAAGGACTGCAGCGAATCCAGGTCCTTCAGCATGTTGTCGATGCGGCCTGTCGGCGAAAAATCGCGACCTGCAAACTTCGCCATGAACTCCTGCAGGATGCTGGAATCGGCGCGCCCGCCCTTGAGCGCCGCCGGGATTGCCTTGGGATCGACGCCGCCTGCTTCGGCAAGTTTCACGGCCTCGGCGACGGCCTGGAACAGCACCGCGCAGAACAGCTGGTTGATCAGCTTGGTCGTCTGCCCTGCCCCGCTCGGCCCCATCAGCGTGTAGTTGGCGCAGAGGTACTGCATCACCGTGCGCGCCTGTTCGAAGTCTGCGGCGTCGCCGCCCGCCATCACGGTCAGCCGGCCGGCCAACGCGCCGGGAACGCCGCCCGAAAGCGGGCAGTCGAGCCATTTCATGCCGGTCTCGGTCGAGAGCTTCTTGGCCATTTGCGCAGTGTCGGCCGGGTCGATCGACGACATGTCGATCAAAAGCTTTTCCGACGACGCCGCAGCCGCGACAC
The DNA here is from genome assembly GCF_056404855.1 of Mesorhizobium sp. P2_B11. NCBI lineage: Bacteria > Pseudomonadati > Pseudomonadota > Alphaproteobacteria > Hyphomicrobiales > Phyllobacteriaceae > Mesorhizobium > Mesorhizobium sp. P2_B11. The sequence goes on along the minus strand of NZ_JBFUDF010000008.1, from coordinate 323,604 downwards.
CGGCATCGCCGAACACCACCGCGCGCACGATATCGGCATGGTTGAGGCTGAGGATGACGAAGTCGTTCGTCCGCGTTGCCTCGGTGACCGACGCTGCGGCAGCCGCGCCCTTGGCGGTCAAGGTAGCAACCTTTTCCTTGTCCAGATCGAACACGGTGACCGCCTGCTTGGCCTCGATCAGGCGGGTGGCGATTGCCGACCCCATGATGCCGGCGCCGACAACGGCGACTTTTGCCAATTGCGTCATCTCAACGAGCCTCTTTCCTTGATCCTGGCGGGGCCGACCCCAAAGGCGCCCAGGCCCTGCAGCGCCGCATCGGCGATGCTGTCGACGGGCGCGTCGATATCAACGGTGACCACCAGCTTTTCGTCGCCGGGATGTTCCAGCGCGGCGAACTGGCTATCGAGCAGCGCCGGCGGGAAGAAGTGGTCGCGGCGCGCGGCGAGCCTGGCTTGCAGCAGCGAGCGCGACCCCTCCAGAAATACGAAAAACAGTGGCCCGCCCGCCGCATGGCGCAGCCGATCACGATAGGATGTCTTCAGCGCCGAGCAAGAGACGACGAGCCCGCGGCCCTCCTCACGTGCCTGGCGCAAGGCTGCGCCGACCAGATCCAGCCAGGGCCAGCGATCGTCGTCGGCAAGCGGGATGCCCGCCGACATTTTTTCGACATTGCCGCGCGGATGCAGCGTATCGCCTTCGACGAAGGCAAAGCCAAGCCGCGCAGCGATCTCGACGCCAACCTTGGTCTTGCCGCAGCCGCTGACGCCCATCACGACGATGAGCGCGGATTCAAAGACAGGTCGTGATGCCACCGTCGACATAGAGCGTGTGTCCATTGACAAAGGATGAGGCCGGCCCGGCCAGGAACACCGCCGCGCCGACCAGTTCGTCGACGTCGCCCCAGCGCCCCGCCGGCGTGCGGTTGGTCAGCCAGGCTGAGAATTCGGGATTGTCGACCAGCGCCTGGTTGAGCGGCGTCTTGAAGTAGCCCGGCGCGATGGAATTGATCTGCAAGCCATGCTTGGCCCAGTCGGCGCACATGCCGCGCGTCAGGTTGCGCACCGCGCCTTTCGTGGCCGTATACGGCGCAATGTTGGTTCGCGCCAGTTCGCTTTGCACCGAAGCGATGTTGATGATCTTGCCTCGCCTGCGCGGGATCATGTGCCGCGCCACAGCTTGTCCGACAAAGAAGACGCTCGAGATGTTGGTGCGCAGCAACTCGTCCCATTTGTCGGCGGGAAAATCCTCGAGCGGCGTGCGGAACTGCATGCCGGCATTGTTGATGAGGATGTCGATTGCGCCGATCGTCGCCTCGATCTCGGCGACGCCATTCGCCACCGCCGCGTGATCGGTGACGTCGAAGACGGCGCTATGGGCTTTGTATCCCTTGGCCGCCAGCGCATCCGCGGCTGCTTTGACTTTTTCGGCGCTGCGCCCGTTGAGCACGATTTCGGCGCCGTGCTGCGCCAGCCCCTCCGCCAAGGCCAGCCCGATGCCTTGCCCCGAACCGGTGACCAGCGCCCGCATGCCGGTCAAATCGAACAACGAACTGCTCACGTGCTCCTCCCGAGGAATGTCCCTGAAGCGGGATACGATTTCCGCCGCGCTGCCGCCAGTGCCTATTGACATGAATGTTATCGATAACATAGTCAATGGAAAAATGCAGATTCGCGGGAGACGACGCCGTGACCGACATATTGATGACCGGCCCCTATCCGGACTGGGACATGGCAGATCTCGAAGCGAAATATCGCGTCCACAAGCTTTGGCAGGCCGACGACAAGGACGCGCTGATATCAAGCCATGCCGGCGCCATCCGCGCCATCGCGACGCGCGGCGAACTTGGCGCCAGTGCCGCGCTGATGGCGAAACTGCCGAAGCTCGAAATCGTCTCCTGCTACGGCATGGGCACCGACGCCATCGACCTCGCCTTTGCCAGGGAAAACGGCATCCGCGTCACCAACACGCCTGATGTGCTGACCGAGGATGTCGCCGATATCGGCATCGGGCTACTGCTCGCCGTGGCGCGGCAGATTCCGCAGGCCGACGCCTATGTGCGCGACGGCAGCTGGCGCAAGGCCAACATGCCGCTGGTCACGCGCGTTTACGGAAAAAGGCTGGGCATTGTCGGCATGGGCCGCATCGGCAAGGCGGTGGCCCGGCGCGCCTCTGCCTTCGACTGCGAGATCGCCTATTTCGGCACCCGCAAACACGACGACCTTCCCTACGACTTCATCAGCGATCTGGTCGAGCTGGCACGTCGGAGCGAGTTCCTGATGGTGACGCTGGCCGGCGGCGAAAGCACCAGGAACATCGTCAACGCGGACGTTCTGGCAGCACTCGGGCCGGACGGCATCCTGATCAACATCGCGCGTGGCAGCACGGTCGACGAAACCGCGCTGCTCACCGCCCTGGAATCCGGTGCGATCAAGGGCGCCGGGCTCGACGTGTTCTGGAACGAGCCGACGATCGACGAGCGCTTCGCAAAACTTTCCAACGTCGTGCTGCAACCGCACCATGGCAGCGGCACGGTGGAGACCCGCAAAGCCATGGGCCAGTTGGTTCGCGACAATCTCGCGGCCCATTTCGGCGGGCGGACCTTGCTGACGCCGGTCGTCTGAGACAGGATCACATCATGAAGTCGATCGTCATCCACGCGGCAAAGGATTTGCGGATCGAGGCGACCGATCCGGGCGTCCTCGGCGACGGACAGGTCGAGATCGCGGTTGAGGCCGGCGGCATCTGCGGCTCGGACCTGCACTACTACAACCATGGCGGCTTCGGCGCGATCCGCCTGCGCGAACCGATGATCCTCGGCCACGAGGTTGCCGGCACGGTGAAGGCCATCGGCGGCGGCGTTTCTTCGCTTGCCATCGGCGACCGCGTCGCGATCTCGCCCAGCCGTCCCTGCAATGCCTGCCGTTACTGTCTGCAAGGCATGCAGAACCAGTGCCTCAACATGCGCTTCTACGGCAGCGCCATGCCGATGCCGCACATCCAGGGCGCATTCCGCCAGCGCCTGATCGCCGAGGCGTGGCAGTGCCACAAGATCGCGGACGACGTTTCCATCAATGAAGCCGCTTTCGCCGAACCTTTTGCGGTGACGCTGCATGCCATGAACCGCGCCGGTTCGCTGCTCGGCAAGCGCGTTCTGGTCACCGGCTGCGGGCCGATCGGCGCGCTTTGCATCCTTGCAGCCAGAGCCCACGGCGCGCGCGAAATCGTCGCCACCGATGTCATGGACGGGGTGCTGGCAAAGGCCCTGGAGATCGGCGCCGACCGCACCATCAATGTCGCGACCAACAGTGAAAAGCTCGCGGCCTACAATGTCGACAAGGGCAGTTTCGACGTGATGTTCGAAGCCTCCGGCAACGAACGCGCCGTGCGGTCCGGGCTTGATGTTCTGAAGCCGCGTGGCGTGCTGATGCAGCTTGGCCTCGGTGGCGACGTGTCGATCCCGCAGAACCTGATCGTCGCCAAGGAAATCGAGATGCGCGGCAGCTTCCGCTTCCACGAGGAGTTCGCGCTTGCCGTCGACCTGATCAACCGCCGCCGGGTGGATGTCAAACCGCTGCTTTCAGGCATCTATCCGCTCGACGAGGCAGTTGCGGCTTTCGAGATCGCCGGTGACCGCAACAAATCGTTGAAGGTCCAGATCGCGTTCTGAAGACCCATCGGTTGCGCTGGACGCGCACCAGCACATCGCCTCAAACCACGTCGGCGCCGATCGCCGCCAGCGCGGCGCGTGCCACATCGAAATCCTGCTCACCGGTTCCCGAACCGACACCGATGCCGCCCGCCAGGCGGCCACCGAAGCGGATCGGCAGGCCGCCAGGCAAATTGGTCACGGTGCCCTGTGAGGCTATCGCGGCGGAGAGTGCCGCTTCGAACGCCATGCCGCCGGTGGCAGCGTTGATCGACGCCGCCGTGCGCGCCTTTGCCTGCGCCGTGCGCAGGCTAAGGAACCGTGCGCCGTCCATGCGCAGGCTGACGAGGGTCTCGCCGCTCGCATCGACGACCACAAGACATTGCGGCACGCCCGTCGTGACGGCGCGTGCGGCTCCGGCAGCCACGGCTTTCAACGCACCGTCATGCGTGAGGCTGATGGTCTCTCGAAACATCACAATAGGACCTGCCCTTCACTTGAAATTTTCTGCACGAGCTCAGGTGCTTTCGCGCTCGACAACGCGATAACCGGTCAGGATGATTTCCTGTTCGTGCTTCTTCTCGCCGCCGCGGATGATCTGAACAAGCCTGCGGGCAGCATGTCGCCCGATGCCAAAGCAGTCCACGTTCACGGTGGTGATGCCGGGGTGGCAGAAGGCGGCAACCTCATAGTCGCCAAAACCGGCAATGGCGATGTCCTGCGGGACCCGCAGTCCACGACGCTTGCATTCCATCAGTGCGCCAAAGGCCGAGAGATCGGAAACGCAGAGCACGGCCTCGGTGTCCGGCCAACGTTCGAGCATGCTGACAACGGCCTGGCCACCTTGTTCGATGGAGATCGGCGGCACGCCGAAAGAGACGAGCCGGCCGGCCGGCAAGCCGAGTTCTTCGATGGCTCGGACGAAGCCTTCGCGCCGCTGGCTGCCGCGCGTGTCGCGCGAGGTCGTGCCTCCGATGTACCCGAATTTTCGATAGCCTTTCCTGGCCAGCGTCTTGACCAATAGCCCCATCGCCTCTTCGTTTGAGAATCCGACCACCTGGTCGATGGGTTTCGTGGGCAACTCCCAGGTCTCGACTACCGGGATACCCGCGTTTTCAAGAAGCCGGCGAGCGCGCTCCGTATGGGCGCCGCCGGTCAAAATGATGCCTTCAGGCCGTCGACGGAGCATCGCTTCGATCAGCTTTTCCTCCTTCTCGACCGTGTAGTCGGTGTAGCCGAGCAGAAGCTGGAGCCCCGTGCTCTCAAGTTCATCCGTAATACCGCGCGCCGTGTCGGCGAAGTTGGAATTGTTGAGCGATGGAACCATCGCAGCAACAAATCCAGTCTTGCGCGAGGACAGGCTGCCGGCCGACTGGTCGAGCACGTAGCCGAGGTCGTTGACCGCGACCATGATCTTTTCCCGCGTGGCCTTGGAAACCCGGCCGCCCTCCTTCAAAGCCCGCGACACTGTCATGGTCGACACACCCGCCCGCAGCGCCACGTCGACCATCGTCGGCGCGTGGCTCTCGCCTGGTTTTGATGAGGCTGCCTTGGCCATCAGCGCTCTCTACCGGCCGGCCGCGCAAGTCTGATCGAGGCAAGCGTCAGACACCCGGGCACGAGGTTTATCTGGCGTCCGGCCGCGTTCATGCACCACCTCTTGGAATCGGATCGAGTCGATATGTTATCGATATCACTGACGGCTGGCAACAACCAGGACCGCCTCATCAGCTTTGCGGCTATGCGGCGGGAAAAATGGCGCGCCAGGTCAGTCTCCTGCGCCGTTTCGTCCCCGCGTCCCCATTCGACAAGAGCCTGAGAAAGCAGCTCGGGCTGCCAGTCTGACGATTTCGGCTGCGGGCAATTCAAAATGAACCCTCATCCAAGACAACGGAGCAGGAACCGCCGATCCGATGAGTGGGGGGAAAGGCGGTAGCGCTCTCGCGATTCAAACCCCCGGAACAATGCAATCTCGCCTCAGGCGATTCTGAGATCGCAACGAAAATCCCTGGGGCTAGTTTTTGGTCAGATTGAGGGGGTTCGAGTCCACGCTGTGGGCAACTTCAGAAATATACAGCAGAATCAATTACTTAAATGGGTCTTTTGGTGGGCCCGGAGGGACTCGAACCCCCAACCAAGCGGTTATGAGCCGCCGGCTCTAACCATTGAGCTACAGGCCCCACGCGCGCTGGATTAGTGTTTTTCCTTACGCGGCACAAGGCTTTCCGGTCGGGCTGGCCGAGATCGCCCAAATCAGCCCATATTCGCATCCTAGTCGACAGGCGCGACTGGATCGCAGACCGAGGAGATTTTCATGACCAGACATCTTTTGCCGCTCGCACTTGCCGCAGCGATCACTTTTCCGGCGATTGCCACCGCCGCCGATTCGCCGCCCCCGCCCCGCATCGTCGTGTCGGGTGAAGGCCAGTCGACCGTGGCGCCCGACCTGGCGCTGCTGACGCTCAGCGTCATGCGCGAGGCCAAGACAGCGCGCGCGGCACTCGACGCCAACAACGACGCCATGGCCGCCGTGATCGCGGCGATGAAATCGGCAGGCATCAAGGACCGCGACCTGCAGACCGCCGGCATCCAGATCAACCCGCGCTACAACTACACCAACAAGCCGGACGGCAGCCAGGAAGCCGAGCTTGTCGCCTACCAGGTGACCAATACGCTGTCGGTGCGCATCCGCGACATCGACAAGACCGGCGAGATCCTCGACAAGGCGGTATCGCTCGGCGTCAACCAGGGCGGCGGCATCTCGTTCTCCAACGAGGATCCGAAGGCAGCCGTCACCGAGGCCCGCAAGAAGGCGGTTGCCGACGCCATGGCCAAGGCCAAGACGCTGGCCGAGGCTGCCGGCGTCAGCATCGGCCGGGTATTGGAGATCACCGACCAGAACATCGCGCCGGCGCCGATGCCGATCAACGCCAAGGCCTTCGATGCGGCAGGTGCCGCGGTTCCGGTACAGGCCGGCGAGAATGCCTACGCCGTGCAGGTCACCGTCACCTTTGAGCTCAAGTAGCAGGCGACGGCCGGCCCGGTGCGGCCGGCTGGATCGGCTGAGCTGGTCGCCAATTGTTTGTAGACGTGAAAAACCCCGGAGGACTTGGTCCTCCGGGGTTTTTTCGAGCCGCACCCTTCCGCTGAGGGAAAGGGGCCCTGGCTGACCCTCGAAGAAGGTCGCCGCTACCGATCTTCGCTTAGCGATAAATAACCGGGCAACCGCGCTCATTGGCGAACACGACCACCACGCGATCGCCATACTGGCGGCCGGCGACTTTCACCACGCGGCGGTTGACGTCGATGAGGCGGACGCGGTGCAGGCCCATGCGCTCGGCCTTGTCGAGGGCACGCTCCGGCGAACAGCGGCGCCAATTGCGCTCGCGGCGATAGCCGTCATCGTCGTCGCCGATATAGACGCCGGTCCGGCGGTCATGATTGTTGCCGAAGCCGAGATAGATCGAGTCCGCATGGGCGGGAACTGCGGCGAGCGTGCCGAGGGCAACGAGACCCGAAAGGGCTGCCGTCTTGATCGTGTTGAACATTGTCTTCTCTCCTTGTTGAGGGCATGTGCCCATCTTCGCCAAACCGATGGGGGGAGAATGCTCCTTGCAATCTGAACTCTTTGCGAACCGGCCGTTCATTTTCGGTTAATCTGCTGGATACGTCGAACGCAACCGGAGAGTTCCCCCTTCCACCGCTGCAAACGATCCGGGCCGCCAAAAACATCCGATCCCCTAGAACGCCCGGTGACAAAGTCTGTTCCGAAGACCTAGGGCTCGTCGTCGAGCATATAGTCGAAATAGTCGTCCGGCTCGGCCAGGTCGGTCTCGTTGGCGCGGACCCGGCCGCGGATGGAAATGCCGGCCTCATGCACGGTCTCGGCACTTCCCGACACCAGCCTGTGCCACCAGTAGAGATCGTGTCCCTCGGCAACCAGCCGGTAGGCGCAGGTTTTCGGCAGCCAACTGATGGTGCGCACATTCTGCGGCGTCAGCCCGACGCAGTCCGGCACCCGCGACAGCCGGTTGGCATAGTCCGAACAGCGGCAGGTCTGCCCATCGAACAGCCGGCAGCCGACCGATGTCCAGTAGATCTCGCCGGTATCCTCGTCCTCGAGTTTCGACAGGCAGCATTTGCCGCAGCCGTCGCAGAGCGATTCCCACTCGGTGGGCGTCATCGCTTCCAGCGTCTTGGTTTTCCAGAACGGGGTGTCCATTATGGGCAGAGATGTGGCCTCCGCTCGCGGCAAGGTCAAGCGGTTCCGCTGCCGCAAATAGCCGCCGCACCATACGAAAAACATGAAGTTGCCTTCAAAAGGCCGGTCAATCGTCCTTCCTTGCCGCTAATGTCCACAAACCGGAACCAATCCGGGTGACGACAGTTTGGGCAGGGATGGGACCCCACAAGGAGAATTTTTGATGAAACGCCAACCACGGGTACTGGCAGGTACGGCACTTGGCCTGCTGATGGCATCCGCGCCGTTGGGCGCATCCCCGCTACAGGGCAACGCCGTTTTCGGCCCCTTGCAGCACACGGCCGCGCCGCTGATCCTGGTCCAGGACGATCCTGCTGCAGATGGTCAGCAGACCGACCAGGAACTGCCACGCAAGAAGAAGCACAAGCAGGCCGAACAGGCGCCGGTAGAACAGCAGGCCGCACCCGCGGCCGAGCAACCCGCGCCAGCCGTCGAGGAACAGCAGCCGCGCAAGAAGAAGCACGAACAGCAGCAGCAGACCGAGCAGGCGCCCGCTGAACAGGCCGCCCCGGTTGAAGAGCAGCAGCCGCGCAGGAAAAAGCGCAATCAACAGCAGCAGATCGAGGCAGCGCCGGCGGAGCAGGCAGCTCCTGCTGCCGAGCAGATAGCACCCGCCGTTGACGAACAGCAGCCCAAGCCACGCAAGAAGAAGCGTAACCAGCAGCAGCAGATCGAAGCGGCGCCGGCTGAACAGCCGGCCCAGCAGCCGGTTGAGCAAGTGGCGCCCACCGAAGAGGCGGCGCCGGCAAACGACAACAGTCCGCGCAAGAAAAAGCGCAAGCAGGACCAACAGCAGATCGAGGCGGCACCCGCCGAACAGGCGCCAGCCACCAAGATTGCCCCTGCCGGAGAACCCGTGCCGCAGGCCGAACCACTTCAGCCACCGACCGAGCAGCAGGCAGCCCCCGCCGAGGGCGAACAACCCAAGAAGCACGGCAAGAAACCTGTCGGCGAGCAGCCGGTAACGGGTGAACAGCAGCCCGCAGCCGGTGAACAGCAGCCCGCGACGGGTGAGCAACAGCCCGCCAATGCCGAGCAGCCGGCGCAGGGCGAAAAGCCGGCGCAGGGCGAAGCTGTGGCCAATCCTGACGAAGCCCCCATTCTGGACAGCCAGAAGGATGCCAAGCGCAAGCACGGCAAGGGCCAGGGCGGCCAGAACGCCGACGGCCAGAATGGCCAGAATGCGGGCGGCCAGACGGGCGAGCAGCCCGCGCAGGGCGGCACCGAAGCGCAGGCCCCGAAGCCGGCTCCGGTCGATCAGGGACCGCCGCCCACCGACGACAAGGCGGCGCAGCAGGAGATCAAGCCTGAAAAGATCGTTCCGGTGACGGAAGAAAAGGGCAAGCGCGTCGAACGCGCCCCCGACGAGAACATTCGCGATCGCCGCCGCCCGAAGGGTGTCGACGTGCTGAAGGAAATCGGCGACCGCGTCATCATCCAGTTCAACAACCAGACGATCGTTGAAAGCAATGATGGCCCGCGCATGAACCGCGGCGCCAAGGATGTCTATTACGAGGATCTGCCGCGCGGCCGTATCCGCGAGACCGTGGTACGTGCAAACGGCGTCCAGATCGTCACCATCCGCAACCGCAATGGCGACGTCATCCAGCGTTCGCGCATCACGCCCGATGGCCGCGAATATGTGCTGAGCTATGTCGACGAGCGCAGCTATGACGACGATAATGACTGGCGCGATCCCGGCGACGACCTGCCGCCGATGCGGCTCACCATCCCGCGCCGCGAGTACATCCTCGATTCCGAGGATGTCGAGAGCGACGACGATTACTACGACTTCCTCGAGCAGCCGCCGGTGGAAAAGGTCCAGCGCCTTTACTCGGTCGACGAGGTCAAGCGTTCGGCACGCGTGCGCGACATTGCCCGGCGTGTCGACCTCGACACGCTGAACTTCGAATTTGGTTCGGCCTCGGTGTCCGACACCGAGGTGCAGAAACTGGAAGGCGTCGCCAGCGCCATGGAGAAGCTGTTGAAGAAGAACCCGGCCGAAACCTTCCTCATCGAAGGCCACACCGACGCCGTCGGCACGCCGGAAGCGAACCTTGCTTTGTCCGACCGTCGGGCAGAATCGGTCGCCGAAGCCTTGACCAATGCCTTCGGCATCCCGCCGGAAAACCTGACAACGCAGGGCTATGGCGAGGAGTATCTGAAGGTCAACACGTCGGCGCCCAACCGTGAGAACCGCCGCGTCGCCATCCGCCGCATCACCTCGCTGGTGGCGCCGGTGGCCAGCAACAATTGATCTGGTTTTCCAAAGGCTTGAGTGGCTTTCTGGAATCAGATCGGCAACAAGGACCCATCCCGGCAGACCGGGATGGGTGGGCGTACAAATCACAAGCCCAGTCAACAAGAATTGTACAAGCATTAGAGCCGGCTCATTGAATCGAGAGGCGGCAAACCCCAGATTCTGGGCTGGGCGTTCCCTGCCCCGTCCCGACTCCAGCGGGATGCATTGAGCCCCGCCGGCCCTCCCGGCGGGGTTTTTTTGCATTACAATTGGCCTTGCAAACCGGGGCTGGCTGGCCGAAATACCCCATTCGACCTCAGAAAGCTGACCGGAACCGCTGCATGAAACGTCTCGAACTCGCCATCGAATCAATCATTCTCGCCTCGCGCTGGCTGCTGGTCGTTTTCTACATCGGGCTGGCGCTGGCGCTGGCCGTCTATGCGCTGTCCTTCGGCAAGAAGCTCTATGAGTTCGTCACCGTGGCCTTCACGCTCGGCGACACCGACACCATCCTGAAGATGCTCGGCCTCATCGATGCGGCCCTGGTCGCCTCGCTGGTGGTGATGGTCATCATCTCCGGCTACGAGAACTTCGTCAGCCGGTTCGACGACCAGGATGGTGGCGTGCATTGGCTGGGCACGATCGATGTCGGCTCGCTGAAGGTCAAGGTCGCCTCGACCATTGTCGCCATCTCGTCCATCCACCTGCTGCAGGTGTTCCTGAACTCGAGCTCTTACACGACCGAGCAGCTGATGTGGCTGACCATCATCCACCTCGCCTTCGTCGTCTCGGCGCTGATGCTGGCCTATATCGACCGGCTGATGGGCCTGGCCAAAGGCAAGAAGGGCGAGGAGTGATCCGCCACCTTCTCCCCGTTCACGGGGAGTTGAGGAGTGGTCCGCAAAGCGGACGAAAAGCCAACTGCTTGGCTTTTCGAATGACGAAAGCCGGCAGGCCGATGAGGGGGCAGTGCCGACGGCAGGTGATGTCAGCTAGTAGATGCTTTTGACGTTCGTCGGCGAGTTGGCAAACACCTCATCCGGCACAAAAAAGTCGCCGGCCAGCGGCCCGGTTGCACCGGGCGAATAGATCGAAAAGTCCGTCACGCCTTCGGCACGCAGCACCTCTTCGTCGATGTAGAAATTGCCTGATGTTTCGCGCGATGGCCGCAGGAAGATGGCGTGTGCTGCATCGGCCATGATGTCGGGCAGACGGCTCATCGCCGCTACCGTGGCGCCACCAAGCAGGTTGCGCACAGCCGCCGTGTCGATGGTCGAGATCGGCCACAGCGAATTGACGGCGATGCCGTCCTTGGCGAACTCGGCGCTCATCCCCAGCGTGCACATCGACATGCCGAACTTGGCCATGGTGTAGGCGACGTGGTTCTTGAACCATTTGGCCTTCATGTCGAGCGGCGGCGCCAGATTCAGAATGTGAGGATTCTTAGCCAACTTCAGGTGCGGAATGCACATTTTGGAGACCAGGAAGGTGCCGCGCGTGTTGATCTGGTGCATCAGATCGTAGCGCTTCATGTCGGTCTCCAGCGTACCGGTAAGCTGGATGGCGCTGGCATTGTTGACGCAGATGTCGATGCCGCCGAACTTTTCCACGGTTCTGGCGACGGCCTCGGCCACCTGCGCCTCCTCGCGGATGTCGCACAAAACCGGCAGCGCTTTGCCGCCGGCCTGTTCGATCTCTTCGGCCGCCGAATAGATCGTGCCCGGCAGCTTCGGATGCGGCTCGGCGGTCTTGGCCGCGATCGTCACATTGGCGCCGTCGCGCGCCGCCCTGAGCGCGATCGCCAGCCCGATGCCGCGCGACCCGCCGGAGATGAACAGCGTCTTTCCCTTGAGCGACATGTCGTGGCACCTCCCTTACAACATCACTGGCGCGAACCTTTGCGCGGCGACAATGCAGTGCGCAAGGCCCTAGCAGCCCTCAGGCGGGTTACGCTGCGTAGGCTCAAATGGAAAAGGAGGTCAGACCAGCACCAGGCCCTGCCGCATGGCAATGGCGATCGCATCCGTGCGGTTGGCGGCGCCGAGCTTGATCAGGATCGCGGCGACGTGGAATTTTGCCGTATGCACGGAGATGTTCAGCCGCCGCGCGATCACCTTGTTGGGTGCGCCCTCGGCGAGCAGCGCCAGCACTTCCGACTCGCGCGGCGACAGCGCCGGACGGACATGCTCGTCGGAGCCGTCATCCTCGTAGGTCCCGCCTTCGCTCGTGTGGAAATCCTCGTGCCGCGCGCCGTCGCCCGAGACGCGATAGCCCGCCGCCGCCAGCCGCGCGGCCGCGGCGATCAGCAGATCGTCCGCGCCCGCAGGCATGACCGCGAAGACGTCGCCGGCAGGCGCCTCACCACCGGCGCGTCCAGAAAGCAGCACCCTTGGCGTGGCGGCCGGCACGGCATTGCCACTTCGGTCATCGACGATGGCGACATCGGCCGCTCCGCTGCCGGCGGCGACCGGCAACAGATCGTCGCTCGCGGCAAGCGCAGCAGCCAGGCGCTCAGCGCGAACAACGTCGCCAAGCGCGATCAGCACCACCAGCCGCCGCGAGGCGGGGCCGTCAGCCATGATCCGATCGTTGGCGAACGTGTCCATCAATCCCTCAGCTCAGCGGCTTCTCGCCGATGGTGACCGTGACATCGCGCTGCTCGCCGCCGCGCACCACGCCGAGCGTCACAGCGGCACCGGCGCTATCCGGGCCAAGCTTGCGGATCAGCTCGCGCGGCCCGTGCACGGCCTCGCCGTTCCACGCCACGATGATGTCGCCCAGCGCAAGGCCGGCGGCCTTGGCCGGACCATTGTCGTCGAGGCTCATCACCATGGCGCCACGCGCTTCGCCGTCGCGGATGGGGTGCAGGCCGGCGCCGAGATAGCCGCGCGCGACATGACCCTTTTCGCGCAGCGTCGCCACTGCCCGCTCGATCGTCTCGTAAGGCATGACCAGGGCCTTGCCACGAGGGCCGAACAGCAGCATGCCGATCAGCGCGCCCTTGGCGTCGAGCACCGGACCGCCCTCGAAACGGCCGCCGGCATTGACGGCAAGATTGATGCGCCGGTCGATGGTGCCGCCGCGCATCGAGCGCCAGGCAGGACCGACCTCACCGACCGAGCCTGACACGGCGAGCGCCGAGCCCTGGCTGCTGCCAATGGCGATGGCGACATTGCCCGGCCGCACGGCGTCGGCCTTGGCAAGCGCCCCCAGCGCCGTGGCCGCACCGGCCGGCTTCAGAAGCGCGACGCCGGTCGAGGGATCGCGGCCGACCAGTTCGGCTTTGACGGTCTCGCCCGAAGCCAATGCCAGTTCGATCTCCTCGCCGGCCTCGACGGCTTCCTCGGCGGTGATGAAATAGCCGTCACGCCAGTGGAAGGCGCTGGCCGTGCGATGGTGATGGGTGGCGAAACTTGCCGTCGCCGGCGAGGCCGCTGCCGCGACGTCGGCGATGGCCTCGGAAAAGGCGCTGAGATTGAAGTCGCTCATTTTGGTCTCCTGGGTTTCTTGCATGCCCCAGATATCGCTCGGCAGCCGGCCCGCAGATACTCGCCTGACGGCTAGTTCATGGTTTCACTGGCCATCTGGTCAGGTCGCGGCAGTTCCAGCCGCTTCGCACATATAGTGACGAACAAGCCTGAAAACACGGAGCCCGCCATGGCCCTCGCCGCCGCCAAATTCCAACCGGACGACACACTGCTCGACGCCTATTCGACGACGGTGGCAGACGCGGTCGACCGCATCGGCCCTGCGGTCTGCCGCATCGAGCGCATCGGCGGCCAAGGCGGCCACGGCTCCGGCTTCGTCATCGCGCAGGACGGCTTGGTCATCACCAACTTCCACGTCGTCGGCGACGCCAAAACGGTGCGTGTCTCGATGCCCGACGGCGCCTCCAGCGAAGGCCGCGTTCTTGGCCGCGACCCCGACACCGACATCGCGCTGGTACGCGCCGACGGCAGCTTTGCCGATGTGGCGCCGCTAGGCGATTCCAAGCGGCTGCGGCGCGGCCAGATTGCGATAGCCATCGGCAACCCGCTCGGCTTCGAATGGACCGTCACCTCGGGCGTCGTCTCCGCGCTCGGTCGTTCGATGCGCGCCTCGACCGGGCGGCTGATCGACGACGTCATCCAGACCGACGCCGCGCTAAACCCCGGCAACTCCGGTGGACCACTTGTGTCGTCGGCCGGTGAGGTCATCGGCGTCAACACCGCCATGATCCATGGCGCGCAAGGCATCGCCTTCGCGGTCGCCTCCAACACCGCCAATTTCGTCATTTCGGAGATCATCCGCTTCGGCCGCGTGCGCCGCGCCTTCATCGGCATCTCCGCCGACACCACCAATTTGCCGCGCCGTGCAGCCCTTTTGTCGCAAGTGTCGACCAACACCGCTGTGCGGCTGCGCAGCGTCGAGAAGAACGGCCCGGCGGCAAAGGCCGGCCTGAAGGAGGGCGACATCATCGCCGCAATAGACGGCCGCCCGGTCACCGGCGTCGACGACCTCGTGCGCATGCTCGACGCCGAACGCATCGGCCGCGAGACTTTGTGCACCGTGGTGCGCCGCACCGGCGTCAGCCAGGTGACGGTGACGCCGGTGGCAAGGGCGAGCTGACCCTATCGCTGCTTGAGCACCTGCCCAAGCAGCGACACCAGCAACAGCGCCAGGTCGCCGCTCGGGTCGAGGTCGGGATCGTAGATCGTCATGTCCATGCCGATGCAGCGCAGATCCGTCGCCAGCGCCGACAGGATGGCGACAAGATCCTCGGGATCGATGCCGGGACTGCCGGGCGAATCCACCGCCGGCATCACCGTCTGGTCGAGCACGTCGACATCGAGATGCAGCCAGTAGGGACAATCGGCGCGCGCCAGCGTCGCTCTTGTCGTCTCCAGCACGCCGGCAGCACCGACCTCCCGCGCGGCAAAGACATCGATGCGCGTGATCGCAGTCGCATTGATGTCGGGCCAGGCAAAATCGGCATCGCGGCTCTCGCGTTCGCCGATCTGCACCACCGCCTCGTCGGCCACGAGCGGGCCGGCAATGCCGGGCCACTCGGTCAGCAAAGCCTCGCCGCGTCCGGTGGCGAGCGCCAGATCCATGCCGGCGGCCGAGCCGAGCGCGGCGTCGACATCGTAATTGCCGGGATGGCGGAAATCGCTGTGGCCATCGACATGCACCAGCCCAACTCTGCCGGAGCGTCGCGCCGCCGTCAGCGCGCCAAGCAGGATCGAACAATCGCCGCCGATGACCAAGGGGAATTCGCCTTGCCCAAGCACACCGGCGACGATCTCGGCAAGGTCGAGGTTGAAGCGACGGATCGCCGGACCGTTGCGCAGCCTTGTGCCCGGTTGCGGCTCGGTGCTGTAGGCAGGCCGCTCGAGATCGACCACCCGCGCCGGCGCAAGCACATCGACCAGCCCAGCCTCGCTCAGCGCCTGCGGCGCCCGCCAGGTGCCAGGCACATGGCCCGGGCGCAGCGGCCGAAGGCCGAGATTGGATGGCGCACGAACAAGGCAGATGTCACGCATGCAACAGGACCGGCTTCAGCGTCCATCCAGCATAGACTGCATCGCGTGACCCCGGCCACAGATGCCGGAGCCGTTGCCGACATTTGCTGCCATCGGTACGGATTTCACGCGCCGGCCGCACCCTCCGCGAACTGCGCCAGAAACTCCTCGCTGGGCGGGATCGGTTTGATGACGTCGATCAGCACGCCGTTGGGATCCCTGGTGATGAAATGGCGCTGGCCGAAGGGTTCGTCGTGCAGCGCGCGCAGGATCGGCAGGCCGGCCGCAACGATCCGCTCATAGACCGCGTCCGGGTCCCTGACTTCGAAATTGATCAGCAGCCCCGACGTACGGCCGCGCCCCTCTTCTGGAATCGTTTCGTGGTCGCCGTGGACGATGCCGAGATTGACGCGCCGATCTTCGGCCGACTGGAGATGCACATACCAGTCGCTCGCAAACAGCGGCTTGAAGCGGAAGTGGTTGATATAAAAGGCTTTCGTGCCGGCAACGTCGCCTGTCATCAGCACCGGGTAATAGCTCGTCGTCTTCATCTTTCTTTCTCCTGCCAATTAACATACAGTCTGCATGTAAATTGAAATAACATACAGGCTGCATGTATGCAACGAGAAACTAGCCGCCGCTCCAATCGTGATCGCACCGAAGCGACGCGCGCCGACCTGATCGCCGCGGCGCGCAAACTGTTCATCGAAAAATCCTATGCCGAGACCGGCACGCCGGAGATTGTCGCCGCCGCCGGCGTCACCCGCGGCGCGCTCTATCATCACTTTGCCGACAAGCAGGCGCTGTTTGCCGCCGTGGTCGAGCAGGAGGCGGCAGTGGTGGCGCAAGAGATCGATCGCGCCTCGCCCCCCTCGCTGTTCGCCCGCGATGCGCTGATTGCCGGATCGGATGCCTATCTCGCCGCCATGCGCCTTCCCGGCCGCACCCGGCTGTTGCTGCTCGACGGCCCGGCCGTGCTTGGCCGTGCCGCCATGGATGCGATCGACAACCGCCATGGCAACCGTTCGCTTCGCGAAGGCCTGGTTGCCGCGATGCGCGAGCAGTCGTTGATCAGGCTGCCGGTCGACGCGCTGACCGCTTTGCTCGCCGCGGCTTTCGATCGTGCAGCACTCGCCGTCGAGGCCGGCGCGTCAGCCGAGGACTATCGCGCCGTCCTCATCGCGCTGATCGACGGACTGGCTCCTCGTCAAGCACAGGCCCCGGTTCGAACTCGTTGAAACAGCCGAGCTGGCTTTTGAACTGGTCGATCAGCCAGGCCGCCGCCGGCTTCGGACTGCGGTCGACGCGGTGCATGGCATAGAGCGGCCCCTTCGCCTCCTTGAACGGTTCGAGATCGAGCTCGACCAGCCTGCCGCTCGCCAGATCGTCGGCGATTAGCCAGCGCGGCAGACCGCCCCAGCCCAGCCCCGCGCGCATCAGCACATGCTTGGTGCGCATATCCGTCAGCCGCCAGGTGCGATAGGCAAAGACGCCGTAGTCGCGTCCCTTGGTGCGTTCGGACTGGTCGGAGACGACCAGCTGGATGTGTTCGCGCACATCCTCGAGCGCCACCGGCTTCGGCAGCAGCGCCAGCGGGTGGTTGGCTGCCGCGGCCGGCACCATCGACATGTACCCGATATTCACCAGATGCACGTCGACCTCGCCCAGCAGCCCGCCAATGCCGAGATCGGCCTGGCCGCTGAGGACTAGGTCGGGGATCAGGCCAAGCGTGCCGATATGCAGGCGCAACATCACCGTTGGAAACTGCGCCTCGAACGCCTTCAGCACCCGCACCAGCACCGGCGCCGGCAGCGCCACATCGAGCGCCAGCGCGAGCTCCGCCTCCAGCCCCTGGTGGTGGCCGTCGACGCGCGAGCGGATGCGCTGCAGCACGCCGACCATGCGCCGCGCATCCTCCAGCATCGCCCGGCCGATTTCGGTCAGCTGCGGCTCGCGCGTGCCCTCGCGCTCGAACAGTTTCAAGCCGAGCTGCGCCTCGAGGTTGGCGATGCCGTAGCTGATGACGGACTGCGCCCGATTGAGCTTGCGCCCGGCAGCCGAGAAGCTTCCGGTATCTGCCACCGCCACCAGGATCTGCAATTGGTCGAGCGTCGGATTGGGTTGCATGGCATATCTACTTTATAGATGGATCATATAGAAAATATACCAGTTTTTTGAATGGGTGGGTAGGCCCATATCAAGCGGGACAATTCAATTCCCACTGGAGAGAACCGCTATGTCCATCCTTCTTGTCACTTCGAGCCCGCGTGGCTCTGCTTCGCACTCGACCCGCATCGCCACCGAATTCGCACAAAAGCTTGTCGCCGCCGATCCGTCGGCCGAGCTTGTCGTGCGTGACCTCGTCGCCAACCCGCTGCCGCACATCGACGCCGACTATTCCACCGGCATCTATACGCCCGCCGAAGCCCGCACACCGCGCCAGGCCGAAGTCGTTGGTGTTTCCGATGTCGCGCTTGACGAGTTGTTCGCCGCCGATACCGTGATCCTGGCCACCGGCTTCATCAACTTCAACATCTCCTCGACGCTGAAGTCATGGGTCGACCACATCGCCCGGTCCGGCAGGAGCTTCTCCTATGGAGAGGGCGGCCCGAAGGGCCTCGTCACCGGCAAGAAGGTCTACATCGTGCTCGCCTCCGGCGGCATCTATTCCGAGGGTGCTGCCGTGCAGCTTGATCACGCTGTCCCCTATCTGCGCTCGGTGCTCGGCTTCCTCGGCATGACCGACGTCGAAGTCATCCGCATCGAAGGCGTCGGCATGGGCGCCGATGCCGTGACGGCAGCGCTTGCCAAGGCGACCGCCAAGGTCGACGCCGTGGTTGCCGCAACCGCCAGCCAGCAGATTGCAGCGGCGGCGTAAGTCGCCGGCGCTCACTCGCTCAATTGAAAAGGCAGGCGCCGAGGCGCCTGCCTTTTTTCTTGTCGAGCGGCGCTACAGGATTGCCGCGCAACGCCATTGGTTATTCGGCCTGTCTGCGTTATCGGTCGCGGATGTTTTTGTCCGTCGCCACAACGCACCGTCCGGCCACCGATCTCGGCTTCTTGCTGCACAAGCATCCCGATCGGCTGCATGAGACTGAACTATCCTTCGGCAAGGCCTGGCTATTCTACCCGGAGGCGACCGAAGAGCGTTGCGAGGCCGCACTGCTGCTTGACGTCGATCCGATAGGCCTCGTGCGAGGCAAAGGGCAGGCGGACGGCTTGCTGGATCAATATGTAAACGACCGGCCCTACGCGGCATCGTCCTTCCTGTCGGTGGCATTGAACAAGGCGCTGCGGACCGCGATGACCGGCATATCGAAGGAACGCCAGCAACTGGCCGACAGTGACCTGCCGCTTGAGGCCGTGGTGACGCCGCTGCCGTTGCGCGGCGGTGAGGCTCTGGTTCRGGACCTGTTCGAACCCTTGGGATGGGCCGTCGACCTGACGCCGATCGAAACGATCGGATCTGGCGCCGGAGGCCCCCGATACGGTCACCTGAGGCTGACAGGCACCAGCCGGCTAAGCAGCCTGCTCAACCACCTCTATGTCCTGATCCCGGTGATGGACGACGCCAAGCACTACTGGGTTGGCGAGGCGGAGATCGACAAGCTGCTGTCCAAGGGTGAAGGCTGGTTGGAGAGCCATCCCGCCAAAGACCTGATCATACGCCGCTATCTGCGCAATCGCGGCGCCCTGGCTCGCATCGCTCTGGAGCGGCTGGCGCCCGAGACGGCCAACGAGGCCCAGCCGGCCGAAGCAAGGGTCGCACCCGAGGAAGCTCTGGAGGCGCCCATCCGGCTGAATGACCTGCGCATGGACGCGGTGGTGCAAGCCATTCGCGCGACCGGCGGGACCAGTGTTGCAGATTTGGGATGCGGCGAAGGCAAGCTGCTCTACCGGCTCGTGCGCGAAAAATGGGTCCACAAACTGTTCGGCCTCGACCCCGCCGCACGTGAACTGGAATGGGCCGCCAAACGTCTCAAGCTGAACGAGTTCGGCGGACCGCCCGAAGGTCGGGTCACGCTGCTGCACGGATCGCTGACATATCGCGACAGCCGCTGGGCTGAAGCTGATGTCGCCGTGCTGGTCGAGGTGATCGAGCATCTCGATGAAGACAGGCTGCCCCTGATCGAACGTGTCGTCTTCGGCGAGACGGCGCCCAAATTTGTGATCGTGACCACGCCGAACGCTGACTACAACGCCTTGTTCCCCAATCTCGCTGCCGGTGCTTTTCGCCATCCGGATCACCGTTTCGAATGGGGCCGGGCTCGATTTGAAGCCTGGGCAGCCAGCATCGGCGGGACCTATGGCTATAGCGCCGCCTTCAGCGGAATCGGAGCCGTGGACGCCGCGCTTGGCGCGCCGACGCAGATGGCGGTGTTCACCCGATGAGAGAGCCCGACAAGACCGACCTCACCATCCCCGACTTCGCCCTCGTCGTGCTGATCGGCTCGACCGGATCGGGCAAGTCGACTTTCGCCGCCAGGCACTTCCTGCCGACCGAAATCATCTCCTCGGATCGCTGCCGCGCGCTCGTCAGCGACAGTGAGACCGATCAGGATGTCTCGGCTGACGCCTTCGATCTGGCGCGTGAGATTGCCGGCAAGAGGCTGAAGCACCGCAAGCTCGCCGTCGTCGACGCCACCAATGTGCGGGCCGCCGACCGCAAGGCCTGGGTCGAACTGGCGCGCAAATGGCACGCTTTGCCGGTCGCCGTGGTCATCGATCCGGGCGTCGATGTCTGCGTCGCGCGCAACGCGTTGCGAGCTGACCGTCCCTTCGGCGCCGGCGTGGCCCAGCGCATGACGACCGAAATCCGGAGGGGTCTCGGCGGTCTGCAACGCGAAGGGTTCCGTCAGGTCTGGAAGCTTACCAGCGAGGCCAGCATCGAGGCGGCCAAGGTCTCGCGCCAGCCCTTGTGGACCGACAAGCGCGATGACCATGGTCCGTTCGACATCATCGGCGACGTCCACGGCTGCGCCGATGAACTTCAGGCCCTGCTCGCTCAACTGGGTTACAGCGTCGCCTGGTCCGAGGACCATGACGAACGAACCGTCACGGTGACACCGCCGGAGGGCCGCAAGATCGTCTTTGTCGGCGACCTCGTCGATCGCGGCCCCAACGTGCCGGACGCCTTGCGCATCGCCATGAGCATGGTCGCAGCCGGAACCGCCTACTGCGTCCAGGGCAATCACGAACGCAAACTCGGCCGCTGGCTGGAAGGCCGCAAGGTTACGGTCGCCCACGGCCTGCAGCAGAGCATCGATCAACTGGAGACGCAGGATCGGGGCTTGAGAGAAGCCCTGCCGGCCTTCCTCGACAGCCTGCGCAGCCACGTCTGGCTGGATGGCGGACACCTCGCCGTCGCCCATGCCGGTCTCAAGGAAGAGATGATCGGACGCGGCTCCGGCGCCGTGCGCGAATTCGCTCTCTTCGGCGAAACCACGGGCGAAATCGACGAATTCGGCCTGCCCGTCCGCGCCGACTGGGCAGCCGCCTATCGCGGCAAGACGGCGGTGATCTATGGACACACGCCGGTGCGCTCGGCCGAGTGGGTCAACAACACGCTTTGCATCGACACCGGCTGCGTGTTCGGTGGCAAGCTGACGGCGTTGCGCTGGCCGGAACGCGAACTGGTCGACGTCCCGGCCATCCAGACCTGGTCCGAGCCCGTGCGTCCGCTCGGTGAATCCCTCGGTCTCGGCAAATCGGCACAGGCCGACGCCGACGGCGTGCTCGACTATCAGGATGTTTCCGGGCGCCGCTGGATCGAGACCGAGCTGAGGGGCCGGGTCGTCGTGGCGGAAGAAAACGCGGCTGCGGCGCTCGAAGTGATGAGCCGCTTCGCGTTGTCGCCGCAGTGGCTGGTCTACCTGCCGCCAACGATGTCGCCGTCCGAGACCAGCAACGAGAGCGGCTGGCTGGAACGTCCCGAGGAGGCCTTTGCTTACTTCCGCGAGCGGGGTGTCGCCCAGGTCGTCTGCGAGGAAAAGCACATGGGTTCGCGCGCGGTGATCGCACTGTGCCGAAACGCGCAGACGGCGCGCGACCGGTTCGGCGTGATGGGAGACGAAACCGGCGCGATCTGGACCCGGACTGGACGCGCCTTTTTCAACGACACCGGGATGACGGAGGGCTTGTTCGCCCGCCTCCGCGCCAGTGTCGACGCCGCGGATCTGTGGAAGGAACTGGACAGCGACTGGCTGCTGCTGGACGCCGAGATCATGCCCTGGTCGGCCAAGGCCGGCAGCCTGATTGAAAGCCAGTACGCCCCGGTGGCGACGTCCGCCACCGCCGGCTTCCAAACCAGCCGCGAGGCGCTGGCCCGCGCGGTGGCGCGAGGTGTCGATGCGGCCGCGCTGGCCGCTCGCCTTGATGACCGGGCCGCGCGTGCCGCCCGATATGCCACCGCCTGGGCGCCTTACGTGTGGCCGGTCTCGGGCATCGACGACCTGAAGGTCGCGCCGTTTCACCTTCTCGCCAGTGAGGGGCGTGTCTGGTTCGACCACGACCACGTCTGGCACATGACGCTTGCGGACCGTCTGGCCGCGGGCGATGGCGTGGTGACGCGAACACAATGGCGAGTGGTTGATCTTGCCGACGCCAGCGCTTGTGCAGAGGCTGTCGCATGGTGGGAGACGCTGATCGGCTCGGGCGGCGAAGGCATGGTGGTAAAACCACGCGACTTCGTCAGCCGGGGCAAGAAGGGGATTATCCAGCCGGCGCTGAAAGTGCGCGGCCAGGAGTATCTGCGCATCATCTATGGCCCGGAATACGACGCTCCGGACAATCTTGTTCGGCTGCGGGAACGCGGCCTGGGCGGCAAGCGCAATCTGGCGCTCAGGGAGTTCGCCCTCGGTCACGAGGCGCTGAAGCGGTTTGTCGCCAGGCAGCCGCTACGACGTATCCATGAATGCGTTTTCGGCGTCCTGGCGCTGGAGAGCGAGCCGATCGACCCAAGGCTGTAGCCTGGAGCAATTTCTGCGAGGCGCGCCCCGCGGTTCTTAGCCAGGAGAGACATAAAAACAAGAAGTTGGAACGGTTAGGCGATTCAATCATTGAGCCGCTCTGCCCGAAGAACGTCTCACCCTTGCTCGTCGTTTTGTATGGGTCACACTACAATGGCGGCAGCACCACCGCGGGATGACGGTCCTCGCGCAGGATAAGACCAAGGCTGTAGTCCAGCGCCAGCTTCATGGCCCCGAGCGCGGTTCCGCCGTCTTCCAGCGTGCTTACCGCGATCCGTGTTGGCCAGGCCAGTTCGCCAGCGACACGTTCGACCTCGGCGGTCATCAGCGCGTTGCGGCCAACACCGCCGCCAAGCACGATCAGGCCTGGATCGAGCACGCCGATACAGCCGGCTGCCAGCCGGCCGATATCGGCGGCGTGGCGAAAGACAGCTTCGCCGGCCGTGGACGACCCGGCCGACGCCAGGGCGAACAGCTCTTTGGCCGATTGCGGCGGCGTCCCCTCTTCCATTGGCCAAGCCTGCCTGCAACGCTCGACGAGGGCCCTGGAGCCAAGATAGTGCTCCAGCCCTTCACGATAGGGCGTTTCGGCAGGCGACCACGGAAACGGCATGCGGCCGACTTCTCCGGCAGCACCACCGGCGCCGCGAAACAGCCTGCTTTCATTGATGAAGCCGAGGCCGACGCGCACACCGACCTGCAGGAAGGCAAAGGTCTGGTGACCCTGCGCGGCACCGAAATGCATCTCGCCGATAGCGGCGCAATTGACGTTGTTTTCAAGAATGATCGGCACATCGACATGGCGGCGAAGCGCGCGCAGCACCGCGTCGGGGCCATTCGCCTGGCCATTGCCGAGGCGGCTGTCGGACACGATGCGCGGCACCGCGACTGCAATGCTTCGCAGGGTCCGGAAATTCTTGCCGACCTTCGCCGGGATCGATTTCGCCACCGACAGAATTACGGCGCCGATCTCGTCGGTGGGCGCCGCTTCTGGAATGCTCTCCTCAATCGTTGCCAACGGCTGGGCATCCATCGAATAGGCAACGGCGCGCACTTGCGCCGCGCCGACATCGATGCCGATCACATATCCGGCGCCGGGGCCGACACCGTAGATGGTTGCCGTGCGCCCGATTGCGCCACGTTCCGTCCCGCGGGAGGCGACGAGGCCAAGTGCACTCAATTCGGACACCGCAGCCGACATGGTCGGTTTCGACAGGTCGAGCATCGAGCCGAGTTTCGGCCGGGTCACCGGCCCCTGCGAGGCCAGCAGGCGCAGAACGGCGCGGGCGCTTTCAGTCAGGTTGGGGATTTCCGATGGAGCCATCTGCTGCGTTCAATTCCCGCCTTGAACGTCCCCGTAGACGTCCGCCCTGGCATGCCAGCCTTGCGTGCCGCGAATCAAACGCGGCGCCCACTATTGTGGGACGTTTCGGAAAATTCCGCGAATGCAGCCGGCCGGGACGACCGCCCTGGCAATTCACACCTCGGTCGGCGACCACGGCTTCAGCTTGATATCGGTCTGCCGATAGCGAAAAACGATGTCGGTCAGGCCGGCAGCGTCCTGCATGTCGCCGACGACAAGCTGGATGGCGATGATTTCAAGAATGGCATCGGCAACAGCGTTGCCGAGCGCCGGGATGGAAATCACCACCAGCCTGTCGTCGGAAGCGACGTCGGCCCGCCGCGTCACCAGCACCGAGGGACAATCGAAACCGGCGACATCCCTGGCGATCTTCACCTCGCGGCCGTCACCGATGCAAATGAGTCCGGTCGCTGTATCCTGCGATTCCATCGGCCCGTGCAGGTAGTTCAGCGTGTCCCATCCCGATGCCGGCACCCGCACGGCCTCGCGGATCAGCATCGCCGCCTCGCCGGCATTGGCGAAACTGACACCGGCGCCGACAATGTCGATGGAGGTTCTGCCCTGAAGCAGCCGTGCCGCATTCCCAGCAGCCTCTTTTGCACCGGAAAGGATGGTGGCGACCGCGGAAGGCAAACGCGTCCAGTCGAAGCTGTTGCCGGCAAGCCTGTCGACCAGCATGCCTAGCGCCAGCAATGTCCCGGTATAGCCGGTCGAACTGGCGCCATTGTCGGCGCCCGAATCCGTGGCCAGCACCGCGCCGGTCAGATCGGCCAATGGATTGTCGCTACCACGGCAGACCGCCAGGCGCGGCGACGCTGGGGCCTCGCGCATCACGTCGGAAATTTCGCGGCTTTGGCCGGAGGCCGACAGCGCGACAAAGGCGTCGGCGGCTTCATATGTGCGGCCGTAGAGATCGGTCGGCGTATAGGCGAAAGCCCTGATGCCGGAAGCGCGCAGATAAAGCGCGCCGGCAAGTGCTGCCTGATAGCTGGCGCCGATGCCGGCAAGCCCGATCGTCTTGCCGGCAAAAGCCCCGAGATCGAGGCTATCGAGCGACGCGGCCACAGAGCGCCGGCCAATCTCGAGACTCTCCGTCTGGCGCGCCACCGCCTGGCGGTAGCCGATACGCTTCATCATTCAACCGCTCCAATTTGCGAGGACAGCCCTTGGCCAGCGAGCAGCCGCCTCGCCAGGGCAACCGCCCCAAGCACGGGCGGTTCACGCAGCAGCAGCACATGGCTCGACGGCGACACTTTTGCCATGGCCTCGACGAACGCGTTCATCAGCATCGGCTGCTCCGAGATGACGCCGCCGCCGGCCACGACAAGGGCCGGGTTGGCGCCGCGTTCGATGAGGAGCTCGACCAATGCGGCAAGTCCCGCTCCACCTTCCCTGATGACGCGGATCGCCATCGCCGAGCCGGCGTTCGCCGCGTCAAACACCGCATTGGCATAACGGCCCCAGACCGCGGCACCCCGCGTTTCGTTGAGCAGGATGCCAAGCTTGGTCTGGTCGTCGGTCGCGAGTTCGCGCATCAGCGCGGCAATCAGCGGGTCGCCCTCCTCGCCCCGGTCGAAGCTGTGACGGATCGCTTTGGCGGCCTCGCGCACCAATGACGGCGCGCTGCCCTCGTCGCCGAGGATCCAGCCCCAGCCGCCCGCTGCCAGCATCTTGCCGTCGGCTGTTCGCGCCACCGCAATTGAGCCGGTGCCGGAGACGACACCAATGCCGTCGGTATAGCCGGCGGCAGGCACCATCAGCTCGGCATCGTTGACCACCTGCACCGCGCCAGCGGTCCTGGTTGCCAGCAGCGCCTGAAAACGCAGGCATTGTTCGCCGGTGTCGCAGCCATGGGCGCCGACCGCCAGGCCCGCGGGCGCGACGCCGCCGCACAATCCGGCGACAATGCCGGCCAGCGTCGTGGCATCGGTCTCCATCTGACGGACGCGCCAGCTCTCGGTCACCAGCACCTCGTCGGCGATCATGCGCTCGCCCTCGCACACCATGATACGCGTCTTGGTGCCGCCAATATCCACGCCCGCAATGATTTCCTGGGTCACCAACATCCACCGCACAAGCCGGACGAAGCAGGCTGCCGCGTCCAATTCACTTTAGTTAGGAAACTTTACAAACTATCTTTCCAGACGGCAAGAACTATGATTTGATAATCGTCGTAAAAAGCGCATCAAGCGCGATTGGGAGATTGCAACATGAGCAGGAGAAGGATTGGCCTGGCCCTCGCGGCCGCGTCTTTCGCATGGGGGCTGGCGGCCAGCGCCGCGCATGCCACCGACATCTCGTTCTGGACCTGGCGCCAGGAAGACAAGGCCGCCTACAACGAACTTTTCGCCGATTTCACCAAGCAGTATCCGGACATCCACGTGAAGTTCGAGTCCTTCCCGGATGAGAATTATCCGACCATCGTCTCGACGGCCCTGGCCGCCGGCAAGGGCGGCGACGTCATCCACACCCACGCTTACGGTTGGCTCGAGCAGTTCGTGAAGGCCGGCTATTTCGAGCCGCAGGACCTCACCACCGTGCCGTCGCTCGCCAACCAGCCCGCCGATGCACTGGTGGCCGGCACCTACCGGGCCGACAAGAAGGTCTATTCCCTGCCCTTCGCCTCGCAGACGCTTGGCCTCTTCATCAACAAGGATGTCTTTGCGCAAGCCGGGCTGACGCCGCCGACCACCTGGGACGAATTCATCACCGTCAGCAAGGCGCTGAAGGAGAAGGGCGTCTATCCCTTGGCGAACGGGATGGGCACCAGCTGGTTCAACGAGATGTTCGTGGCCATCTTCACCAACCCGTTCCTCGGCCAGGACTTCGTCAACGATCTGACCTCAGGCAAGACCACCTTCAAGGACCCGCGCTATGTCGCGGCACTCGGCAAGCTGCTCGAACTGCGCGACTACATGCCGCCCGGTTTCGAAGGCATCGACTACGAAACCGCCGGCCAGCTGTTCATCAGCGGCAAGGCGGCAATGCTGGCCGGCGGCAGCTTCGACATCGCCACCTACCGGACGCAGAACCCGGCCATCAACATGGACTTCATCGCCCCGCCAATGGCCAAGGCCGGCGATACGCCTCAGGTGACCAAGTTCTTCGACGGTGGTTATGCCGTCAACGCCAAGTCGGCCAACAAGGAGGCAGCGCTGAAGCTGGTCAACTGGATGGGCACCAAGGAGTTCGGCGACAAGTTCTCCGCGCTGCTCGGCAACATCTCGCCGATCAAGGGCGTCGTCATCAAGGACGAGCTTCTCGCCCATGTCGCCAAGTTGAACGAAACCGCCATGCCGCATATCAATGTCGTCTACTTCCGTTTCGAGAAGCCGACGGGATCGGAGCTGCTGCAAGGGGACATCACCAAGATGATGTCGGGTTCGATCACCCCGGACCAGCTGGCCGCCGACCTGACCGACGGCCTCGCCAAATGGTACAAGCCTTTCCAGGGCAAGTGACATGAACATCGGCCGGCGCCACACGAAAAAAGCCTTTCCGTGGCGCCGGTCACTCTGGATCGCCTCCCTGCTGACGCCGGCCCTGGTGGTGATGGTGTTGTTCGTCCTGTGGCCGCTGCTGTCGGCCTTCCGCCTTGCCTTCTATGAGTTCAACGGCTTGCAGCCGACCGGATTCATCGGCTTCGAAAACTTCCGCAAGGTGCTGTTTGAACAGCCTTATAGTGGCTGGACCTACAATGCGCTGAAGCACAACATCATCGCCTTCGTGGCGCTGATGGTGTTCGAGAACGGCACCGCTTTCCTGCTTGCCTACGCCTTGCTGAAAGCCCTGCCCGGCCACCGCATCCACCAGGTCATCGTCTTTCTCCCTGTCGTGCTCTCCGCTGTCATCGTCGGCTTCCTGTGGAAACTGTTCCTGCATCCGCTGTTCGGTCTGGTGAACCAGACGCTGGCGCTGGTCGGCATCGGCGCCATTCCATGGCTCGGCAATGAACACACGGCACTCGGCAGCGTCCTGTTCGCGAACGTCTGGCACTGGCTCGGCTTTCCGACGCTTGTGCTGCTGGCCGGCATGCAGCGTGTCAGCAAGGAAGTGATCGAAGCTGCCCGTCTCGACGGCGCCGGCGACTATGTGCTGATGACGAGGATCATCTGGCCGCTGATTGCACCGAGCGTCACCATCGTCACCATCCTGACCTTCATCGGTTCCTTCAACTGGTTTGAAATCCCCTATGTCATGGCCGGCCTTACCGGTTCGCCCGGCGGCGCCACTGACGTCCTCGGCCTCTATTTCTACCGCACCGCCTTCGGCTCGACGACGACCGGCATCCAGGATTTCGGACAGGGCAGCGCGCTGGCGGTGATCATGTTCATCATTGTCGCCGGCGTCACCGCAATCGCGCTTCGGTATCTGCGCCGCCGCGAGATCGAACTGTGAGCGCGACAGCCCGCACCGGGCAATCCGCCGAATTGTTGAAGAACGGTGCCATCCAGCTGATGCTGGGGCTCAACGCAATCATCATGATCTACCCGCTGTTCGTCATGGTGATGTCGTCCTTCAAGACCAATGCCGAGATCTTCTCCTCGCCCTTCGCCCTGCCGGCGCACTTCTCGCTGGCCAATGCCGAGCGGGTGTGGAGCGAGACCAACTTTGTGCGCTACCTCGCCAATTCGGTCGGCATCACGGTGGCCGCGGTTGCGCTCATTCTTCTGTTCAGCACCATGGCCGCCTACGCCATTGCCCGCTACCAGTTCAGGCTGAGCGCGCTGGTGCTGCTGTTTTTCCTCAGCGGCATGACCGTGCCGCTGAAGCTGGCGATCATTCCGCTGTTCATCCAGCTGGATTCGCTCGGCCTGGTCGACAGCTATGCCGGCCTGGTTCTGGTCTACGTCGCCATGGGCATCCCCTCGGCGGTATTCATCATGACAGGCTTCCTGCGAACCCTGCCGCGCGAACTGGAAGAGTCCGCGCGAATGGACGGCGCCAACGAATTTCGCATCATGCGCTCGATCATGCTGCCGTTGGCGCGCCCCGCTTTTGTGATCGTGGCGATCCAGAACGCCGTTCCGATCTGGAACGACTTCTTCTTCCCGCTGGTGCTGATCACGTCGGACAATCTCAAGACGTTGCCGCAGGGTCTCACCGTCTTTGTCGGCGAGTTCACAACCGACTGGGGCGTGCTGTTCACCGGACTGACGCTTGCGGCATTGCCGATCACCTTGCTCTACATCGTGCTGTCGAAGCAGTTCATCTCGGGCATCACCCAAGGTGCGGTTAAATAACGAGGATTCTCAGTGGCGAACCAGAACAAGATCATCATCACCTGCGCGGTCACCGGCTCGATCCACACGCCGTCCATGTCGCCGCATTTGCCGGTGAGCGCCCAAGAAATTGCCGACGCCGCGATCGGCGCGGCCGAGGCGGGTGCAGCCATCGTCCACCTGCATGCCCGCAATCCCACTGACGGCCGGCCCGACCAGTCGACCGAGGCCTTTGCGCCCTTCCTGCAGGTGATCAAGCAGCGCTCCGACTGCGTCATCAACATCACCACCGGCGGCGCCGCAACGATGAGCGTCGAGGAGCGGGTCAAGCCGGCTGCAACTTTTGCGCCGGAAGTCGCCTCGCTCAACATGGGCTCGATGAATTTCGGCCTCTACCCGATGCTGGAGCGCTTCAAGACCTTCGAGCATGACTGGGAACGGCCCTATCTCGAAGGCTCGCGCGACCGCATCTTCCGCAACACTTTCGGCGACATAGAGCACATCCTGCGCACCTGCGCTGAAAACGGCACGCGTTTCGAGATCGAGTGCTACGACATCGGCCATCTCTACACGCTCGCCCATTTCGTCGAGCGCGGCCTCGTCAAGGCGCCGTTCTTCGTCCAGAGCGTATTCGGCATCCTCGGCGGCATCGGCACCCATCCGGAGGATGTCGCGCATATGAAGCGCACCGCCGACCGCCTGTTTGGCAATGATTATCGCTGGTCGGTGCTGGGCGCCGGCCGCAGCCAGCTGCCGATCGCCACGCAAGCCATTGCGCTCGGCGGCAATGTGCGCGTGGGGCTGGAGGACTCGCTGTGGATCGGCAAGGGGCAGCTGGCGAAATCCAATGCCGACCAGGTCAGGAAGGTGCGCCAGATCATCGAAGGGCTCGGCGCATCGGTGGCCACCCCCGATGAGGCACGGCAGATCCTGCAGCTCAAGGGCGGCGACAAGGTCTCTTTCTAAGGAAAACAAGAATGAGTGCGGTCACCATATCAGGCGTCGAGAAGGCCTATGGCAAGGCGCAGGTCATCCACGGCGTGTCGGTGGACATCGCTTCGGGTGAATTCGTCATTCTCGTCGGCCCCTCCGGCTGCGGCAAGTCGACCTTGCTCAGGATGATCGCAGGCCTCGAAGACATTAGTGCCGGCGAGATCGCACTCGACGGCAAGGTCATCAACGACGTCGCGCCGAAGTCGCGCGACATCGCCATGGTGTTCCAGAACTACGCGCTCTACCCGCATATGAGCGTGCGCGACAACATGGCTTTCGCGCTGACACTGAAGAAAACGAACAGGGCCGAGATCGAAGCCAAGATTGCGCGTGCGGCAGCGATACTGGGATTGCAGGACTTGCTGGAGCGCTATCCGCGCCAGCTGTCTGGTGGCCAGCGCCAGCGCGTCGCCATGGGCCGCGCCATCGTGCGTGATCCCAAAGTGTTTCTGTTCGACGAGCCGCTCTCCAACCTCGACGCCAAGCTGCGCGTGCAGATGCGCACCGAAATCAAGGCGCTGCACCAGCGCCTGGGAACCACCATCGTCTACGTCACCCACGACCAGGTCGAAGCCATGACAATGGCCGACAAGATCGTCGTCATGAATGGCGGCGTCGTCGAGCAGTTCGGCGCGCCGCTCGACCTCTATGACCAGCCGGCCAATCTGTTCGTCGCCCAGTTTATCGGCTCGCCGGCTATGAACATCCTGCAGGGCCATGCCACGTCGGCTGGCTTCGCGGCGCAGGACGGAACGCTGTTTCCGCTGGAGCAGGCAGAGCAGGCTGATCTCCAGAGCGCTGTGTCCTACGGCATCAGGCCCGAACATCTCAGGATTTCAGACAGCGGCGTCCAGGCGGTGGTGGAAGTCGTCGAGCCGACCGGGTCGGAAACGCTGGTTATTGCCAAGGCGGGCGGCAACACGTTGAGCGCGCTGCTGCGCGAACGCATGCAAATCGCTCCCGGCCAGCCGGTTTTCCTGGCGCCAGACCTGGCGCAGATCCATCTGTTCGATAGTAGGGGCCTGCGTGTCACGTCCCGGCTGCAGTAGCGGCGGATGACACCTAGCCGAAGATCCTCTCGCCCTGCTCGTCGACGAGCTGGATGCCCTTCTTGATCGAGATGTCGACGGCGTCATCGAGCCCGGCGAAACGGTCGGCGCGGATGAAGCGGTGCTCTTTCATCACGCCGTCGACTTCCTTCGAAACCACGCCGCAGGTCTGGTACTGGCCTTCAGCCTTGTAGGGCGTGGCGCTGATTAGGAATCCCTTGTGCTCGATCTGCTTTGCCGCAGCCGCGCTCTTTGGCTCGCCTGCGTCACCGCCGCCTCCGCCGCCGAAAAGACGTTTCAGAAAAGACATTAGCAGCCTCCAACCGCAATCATCCCGCATCTCATGGTGTGATGCGAGATGATTTTCACTAGCGGTCCTTGGCTCAGTGGGCAAGGGCCGCGGCCCTGCAGCGAATCCGCGTCAGCCGCGCGACAGCGCCTCAAGAGCTTCGGCGGCGCCTTCCAGTATGGCGATCGCTTCGGCCTGCTTTTCGGCCGGCGCATCGACGATCTCGCCGAGCGCTGCGCGCAGGCGGTGGCGCACGGCACGGAACTCGTCACCGGCTTCCGAGCGGCCGCCGCGGCCACGTCGTCCGCCTTCCTCGCTGTCGTCGCCCCAGCCGAACCACTCGCGCGCCTTGGCCATCTTGCGGCCGAAGCGCTCGAGATGCCCGAGCACGCCGTCGATCATTTCGCGGTTTTCGCTGAGATGCGCCTGCCCCGCCTCGGTGATCGAAAACACCTTCTTGTTGCCGTCGGCGGCCGAGGCGGCGTAGCCGGCTTCTTCCAGGAAGGTCAGCGTCGGATAAACAACGCCCGGGCTCGGGCTGTAGATGCCGCTGGTGCGCTCCTCCAGCGCCTTGATGATGTCGTAGCCGTGGCGCGGCGCCTCCGCCAGCAGCGACAGCGTGATTAGCTTGAGATCGCCGTCGGCCAGCATGCGTCCGGCTCGGAACATGTCGCCCGGGCCGCCGCGTCCGCCGCCACGTCCGCCATGTCCGAACGGGCCGAAGCCGCCGCCGCCGCGCCCGCCGAACTTGCCGGCCATATGCAGGAATGCGCGCTCGGCGCGCTCGCCAAAGGGATGATGTCTGTGCATTGATTGCTCCTTGAGTTATATCTTACGATACATCTTAAGTAGGCCCGCGCCTTCGACGAGTCAAGATGTATCTTACGATGTATCTAAAGGCGACGCCAGTGGCGTGCCGCCGTGAAGCTTCGGAGATGTCTGCGGGGCGTGGTTACCAGCGGCCGTTGCGCCGGTTCCAGGCGTAGAGAAGGTCGGCGAAGCGATCATAGGCAAAGCGCGTCAGCGGCAGCGCGACGGGATTGCCGAACAGCGCCGCCAGCCAGCCCTCGCCCGGCGTCGCCTTCCAGATGGCAACCGCGACATCGGCGCCGACCAGCAGTTGGCCCTGATCATCCGTGGCATGCAGCCGGCGGCGGATGTCCTCCAGCGAGGCGCCGTGGCCCGCGAGCGCCGCCGGTTCGAGGTTGATGTCGCGGAATTCGATGCGGCCCGCCTTGATCGCCTCGATCAGCCGCCGTTTTTGCCGGGTGATGCCGCCATCGCAGACCGGGCAGCGTGTGTTGTACCAGACGGTGAGCGCAGACCTGGGCATAGGTTTTCAAACCGCGAAGGACAGACCGACTATCCCTGCAATGCCGTCGATCCGCAACATGGCGAAGCGCCGCGCTTGATCAGAACTCGTAGCCGAAGCGTTCGAAATCCCTGACATAGAGCCGCCGCACGATGGCTTTCGCCTCGTCATCATAGACGGCGCGATAGTCGACCGGCGCGCCGACATTCGATCGGGGA
Organism: Mesorhizobium sp. P2_B11; assembly: GCF_056404855.1. Classification (NCBI taxonomy): domain Bacteria; kingdom Pseudomonadati; phylum Pseudomonadota; class Alphaproteobacteria; order Hyphomicrobiales; family Phyllobacteriaceae; genus Mesorhizobium; species Mesorhizobium sp. P2_B11. Next base: position 290,539 of record NZ_JBFUDF010000008.1, on the reverse strand, counting down.
AGCTCGCCGGGAAGGCCGAGCCGCCCGGCCAGGACAGTGAACTGCTCGGCCAGTGTTTCGAAGCGCAGGACCTCGTCGACGATGAGCTTTCCGTCCCTGTCTGAAATCCAGCTCGTCTGATCCACGCGCGCCAGCCGGTTCTTGCGTTCGAGGTAGCGCAGGAACGCCTTGAAGTCCCATCGCTGCGCCTGCCGGCGCCGGCGCCGCGAGGTTTTCCGCTGCAGATGCTGGTAGTTGGAAACGACCAGCGCGAACGGGTTGCGCACCACGGCGAATTTGTAGGCGCCGTCATAGAGCTGGGGCGGCAATTTGCGCCGCAGCCAGGCGGCTCTGTCATGCTGCTTGAAATTGGCCTTCTCCGGCGCCTCTGGCACCGGCAGGCGCGATAGCAGACGCCGCCATAGCGTCGGCTTCGGCTTCAGGCACCATGGCTGCAGCGCACGGGTGATCGAAGTCCCGGCCGTCTTCGGGATGTGGATGAAAATGAAGTTCTTCTCGAGCGAGAGGAGCATTTCTCCTCAATATCGGCAGCTCAGGCACCGTCAAGCGGCACCCCGCACCGACCGCCTGGAAATGCTTCCGGCCTCGTTGCTTCAAGCTGCCGGCAATTACCCAAGCGAGGTGACGATCTCGCGATAGGCAAATTCCGGGAAAGCCTTGAGTGTTCGCGTCCTTACGCTGCCGCCTGCCCCCAGCATCAGCGCAAAACGCGCCAGCACTGCATCGTCGGGCGCCTCGACCACGGCCACCATGTCGCATTCGCCCATGGTGAGATAGAACGCCTTGAACGACCCGCCCATGTCGGCCAGCTGCTTCTTGGCGGCATCGAGCCGTTTTGGCGACTCGCGCACATTCCGGGCGCCCTGTTCGGTCCAGTTCATCAAAAGGATGTAGGTTGTCATCGCACACCTCCTTCCGGCGCCACGGAGCGCGGCTCAGGTCCTGGACCTGCGCCGGGGCGAACATCCGGTTTATCACCCAGAACACGCATCCGACGGGGAAGTATCCGCCCGCAGCGAGCTTCGTGCAAGGACCGCCGCGCCAGCCGCATTGATGTGTGAAGGCGATTTCTCCAGGCGCCAGGGCGGCGGCATGGCTACGACCGCAATACTGTCGGCGCCGACCAGAAAGCCGGTTTGAAAATCCGCCAGACTACGGCAGTCTCCATAGTGGCCATCGACCTGGCGGAAATCCCCGCCGATCCAGCCGTTGGAGAGTTTTCATGCGCGAGACCATCGACCTGCCGCCGGGACAGATCGAAATTCCTGCCGCATGGATCGGCGCGGACATGGCGAAGCATCCTGAACATTGGCTGGTCGAATTGGACAGGCAGGATGTCGCGGAACTGGAATGGGCGGCAACCGGCTTTCTCGCCCGCTCGCAAGATATCGGCAACCTGAGCAAGGCCGATTTCCCCTTGCCCCGGCTTGCCGGCCATCTCGCCGCCCTTCGTGAAAAACTCATCGCAGGCATAGGGTTCGAGGTGCTTCGCGGCCTCCCGGTCGAGACGTATTCGGCGCAAATGGCGGCAACGATCTTCTGCGGGCTTGGCGCGCATCTTGGCAGCGCACGGTCGCAGAATGCCCACGGGCACATCCTCGGCCATGTCCGCGACACAGGCGCCGACGCCAGGGACGCCACGACGCGCATCTACCAGACGGCGGAGCGCCAGACATTTCACACCGACTCCGCCGACGTCGTCGGTCTGCTCTGCCTTAGAGATGCCATGCAAGGCGGCGAGTCCCTGCTGGTCAGCACGGTGACGATCTACAACGAGATGCGCAAACGACGGCCCGATCTGGTCCGCCTGCTGTTTGATCCGATTGCCACAGACCGACGCGGCGAGGTACCGGAAGGCGAAAAGCCCTACTTCGAAATCCCGGTACTCAACTGGCACGCGGGATTGCTGACCGGCATCTATCAACGCCAGTATATCGACAGCGCCCAGCGCTTCCCGGCCGCCATGCGGCTAAGCCCTGCACATGTCGAAGCGCTGGATCTCTTCGACAGCCTTGCCAATGACCCGGAATTGAACCTGTCGATGCGGCTGCGGCCCGGCGACATGCAGTTTGTCTACAATCATTCGCTGCTTCACGACCGCACGGGGTTTCGCGATTGGCCAGAGCCGGACAAGCGACGCCATATGCTGCGCCTGTGGTTGTCGATTCCCGGCGACCGCCCGCTGCCCGAGTGCTTCAGGCAGCGTTATGGCTCAATAGAAATTGGCGACCGCGGCGGCATCATCGTCAAGGGGACGCGGCTGAACGTGCCGCTGTAGAACGTTCCTCGCGCCGTCACCTAGCCATCGACCGTCCTGATCAGACCCTCCGACCGACTGATTTGGTCCTTCAGAATGTATCGATGGCTAAGGCCAACAGATTCTTCCGGAAGTCCCAGATAAGTGGCGAGTTCCTCGTGGAGGTCGAGCGGAGCGATATAGTCTTTCGCCCCATCCATTCCCAAAATCTGAAGCAGATCGTCAGTTGCGCCCGGTGCGCCGAGCGTGGCCAGCAATGCCGGGGCGTCTTCGAGCCGGGGGCGCATATCCTCGTCGTCAGGATCAGCCATCTCCATGCCCGGACAGGAATTGTAGCGCGATTGAAGAACTCCGTGCTTTGCCACCCAGAGGCCAAGCTGTTCCTCGTCATAGACTGTGATCGCTATGCCGATGCACGATAGATCGAGAGTAAGGCGTTGGAGCAAAGGTTCGATCCAGCGCGGGTCAAGTCCGTCTGAATACTGGTCTGAGAACGTGGTCCAGCCGTTCTGTTCGACTGTCACGAAGGCGTCGATGTTTTTTGATCTCAGCCAGTCGGCCAACGCTTCTCGCGTTGGCCCCTTTATGCTGACGGTACCGTAGGTCGCACCCACCCGAAAATCCTCAGCTGTCGAGGAAGCTCCTGAGCTTGCGGCTCCGGCTCGGGTGCTTGAGCTTCCGCAGCGCCTTGGCTTCGATCTGGCGGATACGCTCGCGGGTGACCGAGAACTGCTGGCCAACTTCTTCCAGCGTGTGGTCGGTGTTCATGCCAATGCCGAAGCGCATGCGCAGCACGCGCTCTTCGCGCGGCGTCAGCGAGGCGAGCACGCGCGTGGTGGTCTCGCGCAGATTGGCCTGGATCGCCGCATCGATCGGCAGGATCGCCATCTTGTCCTCGATGAAATCGCCCAGATGCGAATCCTCTTCGTCACCCACGGGGGTTTCGAGCGAGATCGGCTCCTTGGCGATCTTCAGCACCTTGCGCACTTTTTCGAGCGGCATGGCGAGCTTTTCCGCCAGTTCCTCCGGCGTCGGCTCGCGGCCGATCTCGTGCAGCATCTGGCGCGACGTCCGCACGATCTTGTTGATCGTTTCGATCATGTGCACCGGGATGCGGATGGTGCGCGCCTGGTCGGCGATCGAACGCGTGATCGCCTGCCTAATCCACCATGTCGCATAGGTCGAGAACTTGTAACCGCGGCGGTATTCGAACTTATCGACCGCCTTCATCAGGCCGATATTGCCTTCCTGGATCAGGTCGAGGAACTGCAGGCCGCGATTGGTGTATTTCTTGGCGATGGAGATGACGAGGCGCAGATTGGCCTCGACCATTTCCTTCTTGGCGATCGCGGCTTCGCGCTCGCCCTTCTGCACCTGGTTGACGATCTTGCGGAATTCCAGGATCGAGATCGCCGTTTCGGTGGCGAGGTTCTGGATCTCCGAACGCAGATCCTTGATCGCGTCCTTCTCGTTCTTGGTGAATTCCTTCCAGCCGCGCGAGGTCAGATTGCCGATCGAGCGCGTCCAGTTCGGGTCGAGCTCGGAGCCCTGATATTCCTTCAGGAATTCCTCGCGGCGTACGCCATAGCTTTCGGCCAGGCGCAGCAGCTTGCCTTCGTTCTGCACCAGGCGCTTGTTGATGTCGTAAAGCTGCTCGACCAGCGCCTCGATGCGTGCCGTGTTGAGCGACAGCGACTTCACCGCCTTGATCAGCTGGTCCTTCAGCTCCTTCAGGCGGCGGTCCTGGCTGGGCGACAGCGTGCCGGCGGCAGCCAGGCGGTTCTCGACCTGCTGGTCCTGCAGCTTGCGCAGCTTCTTGTAGGTGTCGGCGATGACGTCGAGCGTCTCCATCACCTGCGGACGAAGTTCGGCTTCCATCGCCGCCAGCGACAGGCTGGCTTCGTCCTCGTCTTCCTCGTCGTCATCGACCAGGCCGCGCGTATCGGCGCCGACATTGGTGACATCGTCCTCGTCGTCACGACCGCCGCGGCGCGGCTTTTCCTCGGGCTTCGGGGCTTCCTCGATACGCTCCACCACCGGCGCCTGCTTGGCCTCGGGGCCGGCATAGGTGGCTTCAAGGTCGATGATCTCGCGCAGCAGGATCTTGGATTCGTTGAGCTCGTCGCGCCAGATGATGATGGCCTGGAAGGTCAGCGGGCTTTCGCACAGGCCCGCAATCATCGTCTCGCGGCCGGCTTCGATGCGCTTGGCGATGGCGATTTCGCCCTCGCGCGACAGAAGCTCGACCGAGCCCATTTCGCGCAGATACATGCGCACCGGATCGTCGGTGCGGTCGGTCGGCTCTTTCTTGGTGGTCGTGGCGGCAACCGCGGTGCCGGTCTGCTCGGCCAGTTCGTTGGCGTCTTCCTCGGCGTCGGCAGTGCTGTCGGCGGCCTCGGGCTCCTCGCCCTGGTCGTCGTCCTCGACCACGTTGATGCCCATGTCGGACAGCATCGCATTGATGTCCTCAATGCGATCCGGATCGGTCTCTTCCGAAGGCAGCACCGCATTCAGCTCGTCGAGGGTCACATAGCCGCGCTTCTTGGCGGCCTTGATCATCTTCTTGACAGCATCATCGGAAAGGTCGAGCAGAGGCCCATCGGTGGCGCCTTCACGTTCGGTCTCGACCTCTTCCTTTTCCTTTGTCGCCATAGTCTTTATCTTCTCCTAGCGGCCGAACAGCGAAGCCGCGTAAGCTGCCGCACCGGTCAAATTATGCGCTCGTAACGAAACGCGCTTCACCGGGCCGGTAACCGCATCAACTCTTTTGTTTGGTTCATATCGTACCCCAAAACCGGTTTTCACTTTTGGGCGACATGCATTAAGTCCAGATTAACCCTGATATCTGTGGCAGGCTGACAGCCTGTCCAGTGATCAGCACCTCGCATCGCTGCATTTTCCATCGACGCTGGCACGGGTTAACGTTTCGAATCGTCCTGATTCCGTCATTCTGCCAGAAGGTCAAGCGCCTCTCGCATGATTCGCATCAAAAAAGCGAATCAATTACCCGACTTAGAGGCGTCGATTCGACGCGCAGCACTCTTCATCATTCATTCTTGCGCAGGTTTCGACCTACACGCGCCCAGCCTTGCCCGAGGACACGCCGAACCCTTCGATCAGCGCTTCCGTTGCCTGCACATCACGAAATTGCGCCTGAATCTCGACGAGATGCCGGTAGTTTTCGTCTGTGGGATCGCTGGCGAGCGCTGCTTCCGCCTGCTTCAGCTCCTTATGTAAGGTGCGCGCGCTGCGCTGCAAGTGCAGCGCCTGGTTGAAGGCGTCGCGGGCATCGTCAAGGGCAGCTGTTTCCAGCGCCGGCCATTGCCTCGCCCGCTGGATCAGCGCCACCGCGCGCGCCCAGATCTCCGCGCAGCCGGCACGCTCGATCGTTGAGACCACCGCACCGCGGTCATTGGCCATGTCATGCGCCATGGCGTCGAGTATGGCGGCGTGCAGCCGCTGCAGATCGCTGTTGGCGAGATCGAGGAACTCGACATGGGCGAAATTCTCGTCGATCAGCGCGGGGTGATTGACGAGAGCGACGATGATCGTCGCCTCGCGCACCGACATCATCTCGCCGCCGCGCTTGACCATGGCGGAGCGGCCGAGGCTTTCGGTGATCGCCGCGCGTGCGCCGACTCCGCTGCCTTTCGCGAACTGGCCGCCGGGCGCCGGCGTCTTGCCCTGCCCCGGCTTCCAGTCCTGGCGCGGTTGCCGAACAACGCGCTGGGCGCTGAAGAAGTTTTGCTCCCGCTCGCGCATCCACTGCTGGTAGTGATAACGCTGGCTCTCATCGCGGATGCGGCTGGTCAGTTCGCGTAACGTCTTTGTCAGCCCTGCCCGCCGCTCGGGCGTGTCGAAGACGCCACCAGATGTCTCGCGCATCCACAACAACTCAGCGAGCGGCCGGGCTTCCGCCAGCACGGCACGAAACGCGTCCGGTCCCTCGGCCTTGACCAGGTCGTCGGGGTCCTTGCCCTCCGGCAACAGGGCAAAGTGCACCGAGCGCCCCGACTGGACCGACGGCAGCGCAAGATCAGCGGCCCGCCATGCCGCCTTCAGCCCGGCCTGGTCGCCGTCGAAGCACAGCATCGGCTCGGGCGCCATGCGCCACAGAAGTTCAAGCTGGTTTTCGGTGAGCGCGGTGCCGAGCGGCGCCACGGCATTTTCGAAGCCGGCCTGCGCCAGCGCAATCACGTCCATATAGCCTTCGACGGCAATCACCGTGCCACCTTTGGCCAGCGCCTTGCGGGCGCGGGCGAAATTGTAGAGCACATTGCCCTTGTGAAAGAGCTCGGTGTCGGGCGAGTTCATGTATTTGGCCAGCGCATCGGGCGCCAGCGCGCGGCCGCCAAAGGCGATGATCTTGCCGCGCGAATCCGGGATCGGGAACATGATGCGGTCGCGGAACCAGTCATACGAAACCGGGATGTCGTCGCCGTGGCGCACCAGCCCACAGGCCTCGATATCGGCCTTGGGCACGCCCTTGGCTGCGAGATGCTCCTTCAGCGCATTGCGGCTGTCGGGCGCAAAGCCGAGCCGGAACGATTGCTGCGTCGCCGGCGTCAGCCCGCGGTCCCTGAGATAGGCGCGGGCTTTCGCCCCTTCCGGCCCCTGCAGCCGTTCCTGGAAGAAGACAGTCGCCATCTCCATGACGTCGGTCAGGCTGGCGCGTTCCTTCTCGCGCTGTTCCTCCCGTTCGTCGCGCACCGGCATCGGCACGCCGGCCATCTCGGCGATCTTCTCGACCGCTTCGGGGAAACTCATGCCGTCGAGCTCGGTCAGGAATTTGAAATGGTCGCCCGACACCGAGCAGCCGAAACAGTGATAGCGGCCCTTCTTGTCCTCGCAGTGAAAGGACGGGCTCTTCTCGTCATGGAAGGGGCAGCAGGCCCAGTAATCGCCGCGCGAGGCGTTGGTCTTCCTCCTATCCCACGCAACGCGCTGGCCGATAACCGATGAAATCGGCACACGGTCGCGTATCTCGTCTAGGAAGGCGGGCGGAAAGCGCATCGGGAAACTCGTTTGTCCCTCATATAATCATCTGCGCGGAATCCGACGACCCCTATTGCTGAGCTTACCCGGTTTCCACAGGGCAAAAAGAAAGGCGGCCGTTGAGGCCGCCTCCTTTCAAAACACCTGCCTGTCAGCTTACTGCGCGGCAAGCGCTCCGAAGATGACACCGGACAGGATGCTGACCAGCACATAGTCGTTGCCGACGCGGATCCACTCCTGGCCGCGGCCGGGCCGATGCAGGCCGTAGCGGCCATAGTCGCGGATCGGCTGGTGCTGTCTCCAGCTCGAATATTTCTGGCCATTGCGCCAGTGGTTGCGCTTCACGACCACCTTCTTTTCGAAACGCTTATGGATCACGCGCTTCTGGATGACACGTTTCTTGACATCCCTGTTGGTGGGCTTCTGCCAGTCGACGTTGGTGTAGTTCGACTGCGGTGCGGCTGGCGCGTTCACCGGCGCGGCCTGGCCGGTCAGCGACGTCGCGGCCAGCATCGAGAAAGCGAGGGCGGAAAGAACAATGCGTTTCATAACGGGGCTCCTTGGTTGTCGATGCCAGAGGAGTAGCGCTCGAAGGATGAACTGAAACTGAACGCCGGCATTACAATTATGTAATGAAATCCTTGATTTAACGCGGATATTTCAACATCATCGCGAAAGCTGGGATTTACCTATCAGGGAATCCAGCGCGGCACGCCACGACGTGGCCGCACAGCGTAAGCATTCGCAATTCCTTTGTTTCCGACACGCGTTGTCGCGCCGCGACGACCTCCTGAAATCGACAAAATTTTATTATCCGGCTAAAATATCTCGGCTAATATAAGCGACTGCCATGATCATGATTCGCACCTTCGTTTTCCTCCCCGCACGGCACGCGCTCCACATCGCGGTTCCTGTCCGCATCCAGGCGTCGACATGAGCGGGTCCGTCGTTCTCCTGCATCTGGCCGGCGCCGTGGCGCTGATGCTGTTTGCCACCCGCATGGTGAAAACCGGCGTCGAGCGCGCCTATGGCGACGTGCTGCGCCACAAACTGCGCGCCACCATGCGCAATCCGATCATGGCGGTGCTGGCCGGCTGCGGCCTGTCGATCGCGCTGCAGAGCTCCACCGCCGTCACGCTTCTGGTCGGCTCCTTCGCCGGCGCCGGCATCGTCTCCGGCATATCGGGCCAGCTTGCGGTGCGCGGCGCCGAGATCGGCTCGGCGCTGGTGGTCAAGCTGCTGACCTTCGATCTCTCGCTGCTGGTGCCGATCTGTCTTGTCGCCGGCACCATCATGTTCATGGCCACCGAGCGGCGCGACTGGCGCCAGTCCGGCCGCATCCTGGTCGGCATCGGCCTTTTGCTTCTGTCGCTGGAAATGATCGGCCAGGCATCGGAGCCGCTGCGCCAGAGCACGCTGATGCCGCTGATCGTCAACTATTTCTCCGGCGATTTCGTCACCGCCTATCTGCTTGCAGCCCTCATCACCTGGCTGTTCCACTCCTCGATTGCCGCGGTGCTGCTTTTGGTGACGCTCGCCGGCCGCGGCTTCATTCCGCCGGAACTCGGCATCGTGCTGGTGCTCGGCGTCAATCTCGGCTCCTCGATCATCGCGCCGCTGCTCACCCGCAGCGCCGAGCCAGGCGTGCGTGTCGTGCCGATCGGCAATCTGTTGATGCGCGGCATGGGCTCGCTGTTGATGCTGATCCTGTTCATGACGCTGAAGCCGCCGGTCGCCTTCCTCGGCGCAACCGTGCCCGACCAGATCGTCAACGCCCACATCCTGTTCAATGTGCTTATCCTGCTCGCCGGCCTGCCGTTGGCCGGTCTGGTCTATCGCGTTTCAGAGAAGATCGTGGCGATGGGCACCAAGCCCGAACCGGCAGCGGCGCTCGACGTGGTGGAGTTGTCCGCGCTCAACGACAGCGCGCTCGACGTGCCGAGCCAGGCACTCGCCAACGCCACCCGCGAAGTGGTGCGCGTCTGCGAAACCGTCGAGATAATGCTGAAGCGCATCATCGAACTCTATGAGAGCGCCGACGGCGACAAGATCAAGGCGCTGGCAGCCCTTGATGACCGCGTCGACAAGAAGCACGCGGCGATCAAGCTCTACCTCGCCAAGGTTACCAGGAACGCGCTCTCCGAAGATGAGGCGCTGCGCTGCCAGGAGCTGATCGGCGCCTGCGTCAAGCTCGAGCAGGTCGGCGACATCATCGTGCGCAACATGCTGGTGCATGTGAAGAAGAAGCTCGAGCGCGGGCTGGAGTTCACGCCCGAAGGCTGGCGTGAGCTCTGCGCCTTCCATGCCTCGGTGCTTGCCAATGCAAGGCTCGCCTTCAACGTGCTGGTCTCGCGCGACCCCGAGGCCGCGCGCCAGCTGGTGCTGGAAAAGGACCGCCTGCGCGACCGCGAGAAGGAAACCAGCGCCAGCCATTTCGTGCGCCTGCGCGACGGCACCGCCAGAAGCGTCGAGACCAGTTCCATCCACCTCGACACCATCCGCGACCTGAAGCAGATCAACTCGCTGCTGGCCTCGATGGCGTATCCGGTGCTGGAAGAGCGCGGCTTGCTGGGTGGATCGCGGTTGAAGGCGGGGTGAAGTGCTGATCTCCCCCCTTGTGGGGGAGATCAGCACTTCACCGTTCAAGAAAACCTAAACCGGCACCAAAAATTTCTGCATTGCCCGCAGCCCCCATCCATGGTTTGAGGCGGCCTCATCTCAGGATCGCTTCCGCGCCATGCTGCCGCTCATTGCCCTGTTCATCGCCGCCTTCGCTTTCGGTACCACCGAATTCGTCATCGCTGGTGTGTTGCCGCAAGTGGCTGATGGTCTCGGCGTCTCGATCCCGACTTCCGGCTATCTCGTCTCCGGATATGCCGGCGGCATAGCGGTCGGCGGACCATTGCTGGCGCTCGCCACCAAGGGCATTTCCCGCAAGATGCTGCTGCTTGGCCTGACCGTCGCCTTCACCATCGGCCAAGCCGCTTGCGCGCTGGCGCCCGATTTTGCCTCCATGCTGCTGTTACGCATTGCCGTCGCCGTCGCCCATGGCGCCTATTTCGGCGTCGCCATGGTGGTCGCCGTCGGCCTCGTGCCCGAGGACAAGCGCGGCATGGCCGTCGCCGTCATTCTCTCCGGCCTCACCGTCTCCAACGTTATCGGCGTGCCGGCGGGCACCGCGATCGGCAACCTCTGGGGCTGGCGCGCCACCTTCTGGGTGATGTGCGCGCTGGGCGTGGTGGCGCTCGCCGCCATGGCCACCCTCCTGCCCCGCACGACCGGCGCGTCGAGCCCGTCCACCAGCCTCGGCAGTGAGGTGCGCGTGCTGGCGCGCCAGCAGGTCTGGACCTCGCTGATCCTGATGCTGATGCTGATGATCGGCCAGTTCGGCCTGTTCACCTACATCACCCCGACGCTGCTTCAAGTCACCCACCTCGACGAGAGCCTGATCCCCTGGGTGCTGCTGCTCAACGGCGTCGGCGCCACCATCGGCGTCTTCCTCGGTGGCAAGCTCTCCGACTGGAAGCTGATGCCGTCGCTGATCACCATGCTCTTCCTGCAGGCTGTGATGCTCGGCGTGATATATGCCGTCAGCCCCTACCCCGTGCCGATGGTCGTTGCGATTTTCCTCTGGGGTGGCCTCAACTTTGCCATCGGCACGCCGATCCAGACCCGCATCCTGGCCTGGACGGCGGACGCATCCAACCTCGCCTCATCGCTCATCCCGTCCGGGTTCAATGTCGGCATCGCGCTCGCAGCATCGCTGGGTGCGGCCATGCTCAATGCCGGCTACGGCTATCGCAGCCTGCCGGTGGTCGGCGCCGCGGCCATGCTGGTAGCGGTGGCGGTGGCGATTGCCTCCTATGTCTGGGAAGGCCGCAGCCGGGCAGCGCCGCCATTGCCGGCAGCTGCGGAGTAGCACCGCCTACAAATCGATCCGGAACAACAAGCTCTCGGCGCCGCCATACACGGCGTCCTTGGTGAACGGGCCGACCAACCGGCCGCCATTGGCCAGCACCACTTTTTGCGAGGCCGGATTGTCGAGATCGGTGGTGAGCTCGACATAGTCGAGGCCGACCGCCCTCGCCTCGGGGAGCATCAGCCGCAGCGCTTCGGTCGCATAGCCGCGGCCGCGCTTCCACGGCACCACGGCATAGCCGATATGGCCGAGAACATGCGACGGCAACGCCGATGTGCCTGTCTGCCAGCGCAGGCCGATGGAGCCGACAGCCTCGCCGTCCCAGATCCAGCGCCGGAAACTCGGCAGCCGCGGCACTGTCGTGCCATCGGGCAAGGCGATGGGCGGTCCGTTGGCCTCGGGATCGTCGAGGCTGGCAAGGAACGCGACCGGATCCTCCTCGATGGCGGCCAGTTGCTCGCGCGTCGCTTCCATCAGCCGGACATTGTCCGGCGACCAGCCGCGCTCGAGCGCCGCCTTGTAGGACGGCAAATGTTCGAGCGCAGGCTTGACGATTTCGATCATGATTATCGGTCCGCTGGCGCTCGATGCGAAGCGTGATGGTAGCAGCAGCCCTTACTGCAGCAGGCCTTTGACGATGCCGCTTGCCTTGCCGAAATCCATCTGGCCGGCATATTTCTGCTTCAGCGCGGCGATCACTTTGCCCATGTCCTTCTGGCTTGCGGCACCGGTGGCAGCGATCGCTTCGCGGGCGGCCGCCGTCACCGCGGCGTCGTCCAGCTGCGTCGGCAGGAAGCCACGGATGATCTCCATCTCGCCGCGCTCCTGCGCTGCCAGTTCCGGCCGCTTGCCGTCGTCGAAAGCCTTGGCCGATTCCTCGCGCTGCTTCACCATCTTGGCCAGGATCTGCAGGATCTCCTCGTCGCTGGCCGGCTCCTTGCCCGAACCGCGATTGGCGATGTCGCGGTCGTGGATGGCGGCCTGGATCAGCCGCAACGTCGGCAGCCGGTGCTTGTCCTGCGCCTTCATCGCGGTCTTCAGGGATTCGGCGATTTTTGCGCGCATGATGCTTTCTCCTTCGAACGGCGCGGACAATAACCGTGGCGAACCTGTAAAGCAAACCCGCCAAGCCTATGATATCGTTCGACGAAACAAATGTGCGCCGTTTTGGCCCGGCATCATTGACCGCTCTGGCGCCTTCCCCTATGTACTCGGCCTTGCATAAGACAATGAATTTACGCGCGCAGGCCCGAGAAATCGGCCGCGCCGTTTGCTGCACAGAACCATCGAAGCGAGCAACCTGACAGGAGCGCCGCCATGGCCGAGATGACCCCCGCGTTGACCCCCGCTTGGGCAACCGAAAAGCCGACAGCCCTTCTGGTGCTGGCCGACGGCACGGTCATCGAAGGGCGCGGCCTTGGCGCCACCGGTTCCGCCGTCGCCGAAGTCTGCTTCAACACCGCACTCACCGGCTACCAGGAAATCCTCACCGACCCGTCCTATGCCGGCCAGATCGTCACCTTCACCTTCCCGCATATTGGCAACATCGGCACCAATGACGAAGACATTGAAGACTTGAACCCGGTCGCGCGCGCCGGCGCCGTCGGTGCGGTGTTCAAGGCCGATGTCACCAACCCGTCCAACTACCGCGCCGGTACCGGCCTCGATCAGTGGCTGAAGAAGCGCGGCATCGTCGCGCTCTCGGGCATCGACACCCGCGCACTGACCGCGCTGATCCGCGAAAAGGGCATGCCCAATGCCGTGATCGCGCATGCGCCGGACGGTGTCTTCGACCTTGACGACCTCAAGCGCCGCGCGGCCGCATGGTCGGGCCTGATCGGGCTCGACCTCGCCAAGGAGGTCACCTCGGGCCAGTCCTCGGTCTGGCGCGAAACGCCATGGGTGTGGAATGAAGGTTTTGGCGAACAGGCCGAGCCGTCCATGCACGTCGTTGCCATCGATTACGGCGTCAAGCGCAACATATTGCGCCTGCTCTCCGGTCTCGGCGCCAAGGTCACGGTGGTTCCGGCCAGCACCGGCTCGGAAGAGATCCTCGCCATGCAGCCGGATGGCATTTTTCTCTCCAATGGCCCGGGTGATCCGGAAGCCACCGGCGATTACGCCGTGCCGGTGATCCAGGATCTGCTCAAGACCGACATTCCGGTGTTCGGCATCTGCCTCGGCCACCAGATGCTGGCGCTGGCGCTGGGCGGCAAGACCGCCAAGATGCACCAGGGCCATCACGGCGCCAACCACCCGGTCAAGGATCACACCACCGGCAAGGTCGAGATCGTCTCGATGAACCATGGTTTTGCCGTCGACGCCGACTCGCTGCCCGAGGGTGTTGAGGAAACCCATGTCTCGCTGTTCGACGGCTCCAACTGCGGCATCGCGCTGACGGGACGCCCGGTGTTTTCGGTCCAGCACCATCCCGAAGCCTCGCCCGGCCCGCAGGATTCGCACTATCTGTTCCGCCGCTTCGTCAACTTGATCCGGCAAAAGCGCGGCGAGGAATTGCTGGCCGAGCGGGCCTGAGCTTACGCCACCGGCCGGCCTTCGCTGGCTTCCAGTATGGCGAACCATTGCTGGCGGTCGAGGTTTATCTCCAGCGCCTTGACCATCGCCGCCAGCCGTTCCGGCTTCATCGTGCCCAGCACCGGCACCAGCCGGGCCGGATGGCGCAACAGCCAGGCGATGGCGATTGCGGCGAGATCGGCCACGCCGGTTTCAGCTGCAACTGCCGCGATTGCTGCCCTGACCCGCGCCTCGCGCCCTTCCTTGCCGGTAAACAACGAGCCGCCACCGAGCGGCGACCAGATCATCGGCGCATAGGAAAGCCGCTGCGCATGATCGAGGCTGCCATCGGTGAGCGCATTGGTTTTCAGCACCGACATTTCGATCTGGTTAGTGGCGAGCGGAAATGGCAGCCGCGAAGCTAGAAGGTCGAACTGCGAGGGCGTGAAATTCGAAACGCCGACCGCCCTCACCTTGCCTGACTTGACCAAACCGGCAAGGGCTGCCGCCGTCTCGTCGGCATCCATCAATGGGTCCGGCCGGTGCAGCAGCAACAGGTCGAGATAGTCGGTGCCGAGATTGGCGAGCGAACGCTCGACCGAGGCGGCGATATGGGCCGCACTGGTGTCGTAATGCTTCAGCCGGTTTTGCGGCCGGCTGTCGGAGGCCAGCATGATGTCGCATTTCGAGATCAACTCGATGCTGTCGCGCTTGCCCTTCCAGCGCGACAGCCCGGCGCCGAACGCCGCCTCGACCTCGTAGTTGCCGTAGATATCGGCATGGTCGAAGCTGGTCAGGCCGAGATCGACTGCGTTGCCGATCAACCGGGCGACCTGATCGGCATCCGGGCGGGCGGCACTGTCGAGCAGTCGCCAGGCGCCAAACACCAGGCGCGACAGCGACACCCCGTCCTTGGTCAGCTTTATGCGGCTGTCGTGGCTCATACCTGCGCTCCGTCTTCAGCGACGCCGGTGGCGGGGCTTCTCACCGCCGCCGGCCGCGCCACTTTCGTCACAAAGACGATAACTGCAAGCGTGAGGAAACACGCGCCGAGCAGATAGGGCGCACCGCCAAAGGTCACCGGCGCATTCGGCCCGGTGAACCAGGAAAAGATCGCCGTATAGAGCAGCGGCGTGATGATCGAGGTGATCGAGAAGATCGAGGTCATCGCGCCCTGCAATTCGCCCTGCGCCGAAGGTGGCACCTTGGCCGCGGCGAGGCTCCTCAGCGGCGGATCGGCCAAGGCTTCCAGGCAGCCGACAACGATCACCGCATAGATCATCCAGCCTTGCGAGGCGAAGGCGTAGCCGAACGCGCTTGCGGCCGTGAATGTGAGACCGATCACCGCCGTCCTCCACTCGCCAAGTTTCGGGATCACGCGCGGCAGCACCGTCGCCATGACGATCGCGCCGCACAGGCCGAAGGCGCCGAGCGAGAAGCCAATCTGCTGCTCGCTCCAGCCATAACGATAGTTGGAGACGAACGACCACACCGCCGGATACATCATGTGGCCGAGCGTCATCAGGAAGAAGGCGAGCCCGATCCAGCCAATGCCCTGGTATTGGCGCATCTGCATGAGCGTGCCGACCGGATTGGCGCGTTTCCATTCGAAGCGGCGGCGGTGCTTTTGCTCCAGCGTTTCCGGCAGGAAGAACAGCGCGATCAAGAAATTCACGAAGGCAAGCCCGGCGGCGAAATAGAACGGCACGCGCGGCCCGAACGTGCCGAGCAGCCCGCCCAGCACCGGCCCGATGACGAAGCCGACGCCGAAGGCGATGCCGAGCAGGCCGAAATTCTTGGCCCGGTTCTCATCGTTCGAAATGTCGGCAATGAAGGCCGATGTCGTCGAATAGCTGGCACCCGAAATCCCGGCCAGCACGCGGCCGATGAACAGCATCGGATAGGACCAGGCGATGGCGCAGATCAGGTTGTCGATCGAGAAGGTGAGCACGGAGGCAAGCAGGATCGGCCGTCGCCCGAAGCGGTCGCTCAAGCCGCCCATGATCGGCGCGAAGAAGAACTGCATCGCGGCATAGACGAAGAACAGCCAGCCACCCTCGATCGCCGCTTCGCTGATGCCGACGCCGGACAACTCCCTGAGAAAGGCCGGCAGCACCGGCATGATCATGCCGAAGCCGATAATGTCGAGCAGCAGCGTGGTGAAGACGAGCGCAAGGCCCCGCCTGGCGGTTTTGGGGTCGATCATGATGGCGTCTGCTCCCTGGGACCGCCCTTGGGCGGGCGCTCGTTATAAGCGAGGCGTCACCTTGGAACAATAGGAGAACGCCTCAGGCGTTCTCCTCCTGACATCTGTTGCCGGTGCCGTGGGCGCTGTTGTGGCTTAAGCTTGCGAACGACTCAAATTGGGCCGCTCAGCGTGTTGCAATCCGACAGCTTGCCGCTCTTGTAGCCGCGCGCCAGCCAGGTCTGCCGCTGCTGCGACGTGCCGTGGTTGAAGCTTTCCGGCACGACATAGCCCTGCATCTTCTTCTGCAGCGTGTCGTCGCCGATCTGCTTGGCGGCGTTCAGCGCCTCTTCGATGTCGCCCTGCTCGAGAATGCCCTTCTGCGCGGTGAAATGCGCCCACACGCCGGCGAAGCAGTCGGCCTGCAATTCGATGCGCACCGACATCTGGTTGGCCTCGGCCTCACCCATGGACTGCCGCATCTGGTTGAACTTGGGCAGAATGCCGGTGAGGTTCTGCACGTGATGGCCGACCTCATGCGCGATCACATAGGCCTGGGCGAAGTCGCCCGAGGCGCCGAACTGCTGGTCAAGCTGCTGGAAGAAGGTGGTGTCGAGGTAAACCTTCTGGTCGCCGGGACAATAGAACGGTCCGGCCGCCGTCGAGGCAAAGCCGCAGGCCGAGCGGATCTGCCCGCTGAACATCACCAGCTTCGGGTCCTTGTATGTCAGGCCCTGTGACTGGAATATGCCGGTCCAGGTCTCTTCGGTCTCGGCTAGCACGGTGGCCACGAACTGCTTCATCTCGTCGGAAGCAGGCGTGCCGGCACCCTCGTCCTGGCCGCCGCTGTTGTCGGTGATCTGGCCGCCGCCACCCGGCAGCACGCCGCCGCTGTCGCCTGTGCCCAGAATCTGCGATGGATCGAAGCCGAAATACCATCCGGCCAGCACCACGAGGATCACGAGCAGGATGCTGCCGCCACCACCGGTGCGGCCGCCGATCGGGACGCGGAACTGGCCAGGGCTGCCGCCGCCGAAACCACCACCGCCGCCGCTGTCGCTGCGCTCGTCCTCGACATTGTCACTCTGACGGCGGCCCTTCCAGAGCATGGCAACTCCCCGTGATGCGAATTTCCGGCTGACCTGGCCGATGTCTCAGCCCGGTCCGACCCAACAAACGAATATCCCAATGGTTGCATCAAGTCACAGTATTTTTCGCGGCAGCGCATCGCGGCTTCGCCTCTGGCCGAGGCGGCCTGCGCGCTGTAGCATCCGGTTCGAAAGGGGTGTCGGGGGCTTGCGGACGATCGGCCGATTTCTGTTGCTGGCGGTGCTGCTGTGCCTCGGCTCATGGCCGGTTGGCGCCGTCACGCTCGATTCCAGCGTCGCCGTCACCGATCCCGACACGCTGCAGGCGCTCGAGCGCGGTGGTCTTTCCATCAGCCGCCTGCTCGGCCCGGCGCTAGGCCTGACGCGTGAGGTCGACAATCGCGGCCTGTTTTCGGTGCGCGCGCTGACCCCGGTGCGCAACGCCGTCAAGCAGGAAATCGGCGACGAACCGGCCGCCAGTCCCGACCCCTATGTCGCCGCGATGGCGAAGTCGAAGGACCCCAGCCAGAAATTCAACCCGAAATACATCGACGATGACGGCTCGACGCTGGACCTGACCGGCGTCGTCAACCGCATGGATCGCGGCTATCTCGGCCACACCGAATGCGGCGAAATCAGGCTGATCTACCGCTTCCACTATTCGGTGGCGGAGAAGCCGGCGAAAGGAAAGACGGCGCAGCGTATTTCGTCGCGCCTGCCGTTGACCATGAGCCTGGTCTTCAATGCAAAGCCTGGTGAGGCCCGCGCCCGCGCCTCAAGGGACCGTCCAAGCGCCACCGCCGTGTCGTGTGCCGATGTTGCCAAGCGCTGGCTGACCGCCGGTGAGAAGGATTTGCCACCCGATCAGTTGGCGGCGTGGCTGCTCTCCGATGAAGGTCCGCTCTCCAACGCCATGTTGAATTCATCGCAGATCATGCGGCTTGAACTCAACATGCAGGTTCTCCGGCTGTCGGCTTCGAGCCGGCGCGATTTCGGCGGTCATGCCGAATATCTCCTGAAAATTTTCAAATGGGATCCGGCGAGCTCGACTTTCCAGGAATCAAAGATGGAGAACCAGATCGACCGAAAGGTCGTTCTGGCCGACCGGCCGGCCTTCGCCAAATGGCTGCTGACCGACCGCAACATCTACGACCTCGATCGCGGCCGGCTAGTGATCGACGACAAATTCCTGGCGACCAGCGCGGTCTCGGTCGCACCCGGCGGCATGGCCAGATCGCAAAACAACATCGCCTATGGACTGCTCGACGATGCCGATATCGACAAGGCGCTGCAGGACTATGTCGCCAGGGGCAACACGCTGCGCAGCGTGAAATCCGTGGCCGGCTTCAACCTGCGCCTCAACGAGATGACATGCACCGGCTGCCACCAGACGCATGGCATTGCCGGCTTCCACTATACCGGCGCCGATCCTTCCAGCGAGCCGCGCCGCAACGCCGTCTTGGTGCCGGGCTCGGCGGTGTTCTTCGCCGACCTGCCGCGCCGCCGCGCCATCGTCGAGGACTTCGCCGCCGGCGGCCATCCTGATTTCTCGCGCGGCTTCGCCGCCCGCCCCGACGCGAAATATGCCGAGGCGCTGAACGGCACCGATCTCTACAATGGCTGGGGTTCGATCTGCTATCGCGGCGAGGATGCGAGTTTCAAGGACTGGAGCTGCGGCGCCGGCCTGCGCTGCGCCGGCGTCCATGAAAGCGCCATCCATCCGGGCTTCGGCACCTGCGTCAGCGAGAAGGGCACCGCGGTCGGCGACCCCGTCGAGTTCGGCGAGATCAAGATGTCAAAATGGGGCAGCGACCAGTATTGCCGCCTGTCGCCGGCTACTGCAAAGGCCTGCGCCATCGATCCGGCGCGCGACAAGAAACCGGTAATCAAGCTTGCCGGCTATGGCGCGGCGCGCCAGCGCTACGACAATCCCGAGCAGAAGACCGGCGGTTTTCCCGGCGGCATGTTGCGCAAGGCGAGCTGCGATAAGCTTCCCGAGGAGGCGACATGCGGCCGCCTCGCCAAGACTGGCTTCAACGACTGCATCGCATCCGGCAAGGATCACAAATCCTGCACCAGCGAATTCACCAAGACCGCTGGCCTGCGCGCCTGCGACAAGGCGCACCCGTGCCGCGAGGACTATATCTGCACCGCCGGCTACGACGATCTGGCCGAAGCCAAGCCCGGCAAGGGCACCTGCATTCCGCCCTACTTCATCTTCCAGTTCCGCGTCGACGGCCATCCACGAAGCTGGGTGCAGGATGTGAGCGAGGAATAGGCTGCGCGTTGCCGCTTGCGATCTCAGCTCTTCTGCTTGGCGCCGGCGCTCTTGCCGTCCGAACTCTTGGAGCGCTCCTCGAAACGTGCGGCGCCCTTCTTCAGCGGCCGGCCGGTTTCTGCCTCGGTCTTGCGCTCGTCTTTCGCGGCTGCCTGCCTCAATCCCTTGGCAGCCTGCTTGCCCTTCGCGGTCGGTGCCTGTTCGACGCCCATGATTTTCCTCCCTTGGCGCGCAACAATCGCGCGCGACGTCAGGAGCAACGAGCCTGAGGTGCAGAGGTTCCGGTAGACTTTGGTCCGAGGCCGGGAAGCCTCAGCGCGGCGCGATCATCGCCTTGCGGAAGGCTTCCAGCGTCTCGGCGCTGACATGATGCTCGATGCCTTCGGCATCGATGCGCGCCGTCTCGGCACTGACACCGAGCGAGCGCAAAAAGGCCTCCACCGTCTGGTGGCGGATGCGGCTTTCCTCCGCCACCTTGCGGCCGGCATCGGTCAGGAACACGCCGCGATACGGTTTTCTGGAGACGAGCCCGTCGGCGCACAGCCTGGTCAGCATCTTGGCCACCGTCGGCTGGGCGACACCGAGCCGTGCCGCAATATCGACCTGCCGCGCCTCGTTGCCGTCCTCGATCAGGTCGGCAATCAGCTCGACATAGTCCTCGACCAGCGCGCTGCGGCGCGCTTCGCGCGTATGCCGGAAGCCTTCGGAATGCACATCGGCATCCGGAAGCGGCTCTTCGCGTCGAACCGGTTTGTGCTTCAGCGCCAATACGCGCTCCTTCCTGGCTTTCGACAAATCAACCGCCCTTTGCCATTCATAGCACGGGCTTAACTGTTCAAGCCGTTTATTTGCATTCCATGGCAGGCGCAACCGGCGTTTGCGATCACCCCCTGCGTGTCCGTCCGTCACACATAGGAAGCACATACAATGAAATATAGCATATTGCATAATGTTGAGCCCTGGCATAGATAGGATGGCAGACACCAATCCATCCAGCGGAAAACTCTCCATGTCCGAAGCCGACGCAACCTTGGGATCAACCTCCTGGCGATTTGACAGGCCGGAGGACAATCCGCCCAGCCTGCGTGAGGTGAATTCTACGATCGCGGTGCCGCAATCCGGCGTCTGGTTCCGCCGCCTGTTCGCCTTCATGGGGCCGGGCTACATGGTTTCGGTCGGCTATATGGATCCGGGCAACTGGGCGACCGACCTCGCCGGTGGCGCGCAGTTCGGCTACACGCTTTTGTTCATCATCATGCTGTCCAACCTGATGGCGATCCTGTTGCAGGCGCTCGCCGCCCGGCTTGGCATCGCCACCGGCCGCGACCTCGCCCAGGCTTGCCGCGCCTATTATCCGCGCCCCGTCAGTTTCGTGCTGTGGATCGCCTGTGAACTCGCCATCATCGCCTGCGACCTCGCCGAAGTCATCGGCACGGCCATTGCGTTGCAGCTTCTGTTCGGCATTCCGCTGATCGGCGGCGCCATGCTGACGGCGCTCGACGCCTTCATCGTGCTGTTGTTGATGAACAAGGGGTTCCGCTATCTCGAAGCCTTCGTCATCGCGCTTTTGATCATCATCTTTGGCTGCTTCGCCATCCAGATATTTGCCGCGGCGCCGCCGGTCGGTTCGATCCTGCATTCGATGTTCGTGCCGTCGACGGAGATCGTCACCAACCCGGCGATGCTCTACATCGCCATCGGCATCATCGGCGCCACGGTCATGCCGCACAATCTCTACCTGCACTCCTCGATCGTGCAGACGCGTGCTTATGAACGAACCGAAAAAGGCAAGCGCGACGCCATCAAATGGGCGACAACCGACTCCACCATTGCGCTCATACTGGCGCTGTTCGTCAACGCGTCGATCCTGATCGTGTCGGCTGTCGCCTTCCACGGCACCGGCCATCAGGACGTCGCAGAAATCGGCCAGGCCTTCGAGCTGCTGTCGCCGCTGCTTGGCCTCGGCATCGCCTCGATCCTGTTTGCGGTGGCGTTGCTCGCCTCCGGCCTCAACTCGACCGTGACGGCCACTCTGGCCGGCCAGATCGTCATGGAAGGTTTTCTGCGCTTGCGCATTCCGCAGTGGGCGCGCCGGCTGCTGACGCGCGGCATCGCCATCGTTCCGGTGGTGGTCGTCACCGCGCTCTATGGCGAGAAGGGTACCGGCCAGTTGCTGGTCTTCAGCCAGGTGATCCTGTCGATGCAGCTGCCCTTCGCAGTCATCCCGCTGGTGCAGTTCGTCTCCGACAAGAAGAAGATGGGCAACCTTGCCATTCCGCGCAGCGTGGCGGCGCTTGCCTGGGTGGTCGCGGCGATCATCCTGGTGCTCAACTTCAAGCTGCTCTACGACACCGTCTTCGGCGTCGGCTGAGTTTCTTTTTCCGGATCGCGACAAACCGGCGGCTTGCGCTATCTTGCTAGCCACCATGACAAGTGTCGAAGACGCCAGGAAATTCTATGCGCAGCTGATGGCGGCCAATGCCGGCTCGGCCGATCCGCGTCTCGAAGAGGCTTTCGCCACAGTGCCGCGCGAGGCCTTTCTCGGTCCCGGCCCGTGGACGGTGGTCGCCGGCAGGGCGCTCATCACCGGCAACGGCAAGATCGTGACGCCGAGCGCCGATCCGGTTCACATCTATCAGGATGTGCTGGTGGCGCTCGATGCCGACAAGGGTATCAACAATGGCGAGCCCTCCCTGCACGCCATGTGGATTGCCAGGATCGCCCCCAGGCCGGGTGATGCCGTCACCCATGTCGGCGCCGGCACCGGCTACTACACAGCCTTGCTGGCCCGGCTGGTTTCGCCGGGCCAGGTGACCGCCTTCGAACTGGAAGCCGACCTCGCCGCCAGAGCGACAAAGAACCTCGAAACGTATCGCAATGTGAGCGTCGTCCATGGCGATGCGGTCACGGGCGATCTGCCGCCATCCGACATCATCTATGTCAACGCTGGCGTCGTCGCCCCACCGGCTAGATGGCTACAGGCGCTGAAGCCTGGCGGCCGCATGATCTTTCCCTGGCGCCCGGCCCAGAGCGTCGGCCTTGCCGTGATGGTGACCCGCACCGACAAGGGCTTTGCCTGCAACCCGTTCATGCGCTCATGGTTTATCCCTTGCGTTGGAGCGTCGACAGCCGCCGCCACAGCGAAGATCCCGGACGGCCAGCAGGCGGCGCGTAGCCGTTCGATCTGGCTGACATCAGACAAGGCGCCGGACCGCACCGCCACCGCTGTCATCGGCGATGTCTGGTTTTCGTCGCAGGCTCCTGGCAGCGGGCTAAAACGGCAATAGCGATCGTTCATCGGCCAGGGCTGGACGTTTTTGCCCACGACTGTCGGGCGGCCGCCGGCTTGAGCGTCCTTGGATCGAAGTCCGGCCCTGACGGCGCGGACCAATGAGAAGGAAAAATCCAATGCGAAAGATCATCGCCGCCACCTTCGTCAGCCTCGACGGCGTCATGCAGGCCCCCGGCGGTCCGGAAGAGGATCCGGTTGGCGGCTTCGAGTTCGGGGGCTGGACCTTCCACTACTTTGACGAGGTGGCGGGCGTGGCCATGGATGAACTGTTCTCCAAACCTTTCGCCCTGCTGCTCGGCCGCAGAACCTACGACATCTTCGCGGCATACTGGCCTTACCAGAAGGATCCGATCGGAGATGCCTTCAACCCTGCGACCAAATATGTGGCGACGCATCGGCCGGACAGCCTGACCTGGGAGAACACGCAATGGCTTGGCGACGATATCGTCGCGGCGTTGCGCCGCCTCAAAAAGGAGGATGGACCTAACCTTCTCATCCAGGGTTCGGGCGAACTGATCCAGACCTTGCTCGCCAACGGGCTGATCGACGAGATCCGGCTGATGATCTTCCCGCTGCTGCTGGGCAAGGGCAAGCGGCTGTTCGACGGCAGCGCGATGCCGGCCGCCTTCAAGCTCGTGAAGTCGCAGACCACGACCACCGGCGTCATCATGGCGACCTACGAACGCGGCGGTGAGATCAAGGTCGGGTCGTTTGTCACGCAGGAGCCGTCCGACGCCGAATTGGAGCGGCGTAGGAACTGGAAGTAAGATTGTCGGACGTGGCGCCAAGCTGGAGCACCCCTCATCCGACCGAGCTTCGCTCGGCCACCTTCTCCCACAAGGGGAGAAGGGGGAGCCCGGCGCATACGGCTCGGCCTATCTCCAGCGTTTGCAATTAGCGGTAACCTGCGTGCGCCTTGCCTTCTCCCCTTGTGGGAGAAGGTGGATCGGCGCGCAGCGCCGAGACGGATGAGGGGTGCTCCAGCGAAGTGCGGCGCTCAAGCCGCCACAGCCCGCCGTGCCAGCCCATCCCTGATATACCGCGCGAACTCCTGCGCTGCGGGCGCCACGCCAAATCTTGGCAGATGCAGGTTGATCGAAAAATTCGGCAGCGGCGGCAGCCCGGCATCGAAAGGCAGAATGTCGAGGTCGGCCGGCACGGTGGAGGCGAGCCAGGCGGTGACGGCGAGGTCGGAGCGCACCGTCGCCGTCGTGGCATCGATGTTGCCGTTTTCGAACACAGTGCGCCATTCCAGCCCGTGCTCGTTGAGTGCGGCCAGCACCACCGGGCGGAAGGCACAGGTGTCGGCGACAATCGACACCGGCAGCGGCCGCTTAGCGCGGGCGACGCCGCCCTTGGCCCCGACCCAGACCAGCCGGTCGATGGCGAGGCACTCGCCCGCAGTCGGGCCAACCCGTTCCTCGATGACGGCAAGATCGATGGTGCCGGCCGCAAGGGCAGCAGTAAGGTCCGGCGAGGCGGCGCAGAGCAGTGAAATCTCGACCTGCGGATAGGTCTCGGCATAGGCCTTCATTACCGGCGCCAGCAAGGTGCCGACGAGGTCGTAAGGCACGCCGAGCCGCACCTGGCCGGCCACTTCCGTTCCCGCCATCTCGGCCCAGATCTCGTCATTGAGGCCAAGCAACCGCTTTGCCTTGCCGAACAGCCGCTCGCCGGCCCGCGTCAGCCGCAAGCCGCGGCGGTCGCGCTCGAACAGGCTGCAGCCCAGCGCCTCCTCCAGCCGCTTGACCTGCTGGCTGACGGCGCCTTGCGTCAAATGCAGTGCGTTCGCTGCGGCTGTCATGCTGGCCTTATCGGCAACGGTGACGAAGGTGCGGATCAGCGCCGTGTCGAGGTTTCGGATCATGGCTAACATTATATCTGCTAATGCAAGGCATCGCAAACATTGCATTTACTGAAGTAGGCACGCCACTACGATGGGAGCCCTCACCGAGGAAGCCCGTATGCTCGAGCCCATCATTCCCCTTGTCGTTTTCGCAATCATCGCCACCGGCACGCCTGGCATTGCCACCACGCTGTCGACGGCCTCCGGTGCGCAATTCGGCTTCCGCCGTTCCGTCCCGCTGATGACGGGCAGCGCCACCGGTCTTGCCACAGTAACGGGAGCCGCGGCCGCCGGGCTCGCCGGACTGCTGCTCGCCGTGCCGTCGCTACAGCTGGCGATGAAACTTGTCGGCTCGCTCTATCTTGTCTGGCTGGCGATCAAGATCGGCCGCGCCGGGCCGCCCAATCTCGATGTCACGATGGCCAAGCCCACCAGTTTCCTCAGCGGCGCCGGCATCCAATGGCTGAATCCCAAGGGCTGGGCGATGGGCCTGGGTGCCGCGGCATCGTTCGCAGCACTTGCCGACGGACCGGGACAACTCGCACTGCTTCTCGGCTCGACCTTTGGCCTCGCTGCCGCCGTGATGTTGTCCATCTGGTGCGTGGCCGGCATGGTGCTGGCACGTCTGCTCAGGACCGAATGGCAATGGCGCGCGCTCAACATCGTGCTGGCGCTGGTGCTGGCTGCGTCGATCATTCCGATGTGGCGGGGGGCTTTGACGTAGAAGTTCGCGCCAGTACCCCCACCCGGACCTTCGGTCCGACCTCCCCACAAGGGGGAGGTAGGGAGCGTACCCTTTCACGCTTCAAGTGAACGAAGCGCGCCCCACCCTCCCCCTTGTGGGGAGGGTCGACCCGCATAGCGGGTCGGGGTGGGGGTCTTTTTGGTGGGGGTCCTGGTTCGCGCAAGCGAACCAGCCATCCTCAAGCCGCGTAACGCGCCGCCGGCTTGTCGGCGTGCAGGCTGCCGTAGAAAGCCTGGCGTGCGCCGAGGAAAGTGTCGAGCTTGGCCGCATCGGCAAGCGCCGGCACGGTGACGGCTTCGCCCCTGGAGAGACCAACGAGCGCGGCATCGACCATATCGTCGGCGCTCATGATGATTTCCTTCGGCAGCTGGTCGATGTCGCTGCCGGCGAGCTCCCAGAAATCGGTGCGGGTCGCGCCCGGCAGCACCGCCTGTACCTTCACATTGGTGCTGGCGACTTCGCGCTGCAGGCCCTCGGTGAAGTTGACGACATAGGCCTTGGTGCCGCTGTAGATGCCGCCGAACGAAGTCTCATAGGCGAGCACCGAAGCGATGTTGACGATGGCGCCGCGGTTACGCGCCAGAAGCCCCGGCAGCACGGCGCGGGTCAGGCGGGTCAAGGCAATGACATTGACCTTGATCATGCGCTCGGCCTCATCGGCGTCTGCGGTAGCCACCACGGCCTGGCCGCCGATGCCGGCATTGTTGATCAGCAGCGTCACGCTGTCGTCGGCGGCGATCGCCTGTTCGACGCGGCGCACATCATTGTCGTCGGCGAGATCGGCGGCAATCACGCTGACCTTGCGCTTGTAGGCATAGCGCAGCTTCTCAGCCAGTTCTTCGAGCCGGTCGGCGCGCCGCGCCACCAGCACCAGATCGTAGCCCTGCCCTGCCAGCCGGTCTGCATAGACCGCGCCGATGCCCGCCGATGCGCCGGTGATGACTGCCGTGCCCTTGTTGTCCTGTCCACTCATTGTCCTGTTCCTTTTAGCTGCCCGGCGAGACGGGATGTCCCCGCTCTCGCCGCCTGATTTCCAATTAGTGGCATATACCACTATCTGGGAAATAGGTATATGCCACTATCTTGTCAACGGCGACGGCAGAAACTATTTCTGCGGCAGGCCGGCAGACGCTTTTGCCGGCCAAGGAGTCATGATGAACAAGACTGCGATGCCGGGATTCAGCCCCTGCAACAACGCCACGCTGCGGCGCGCCGCGCGCAAGCTCAGCCGCTTCTATGACGATGTGATCGCGCCTTCTGGCCTGAAGGGCACGCAATACGGCCTGCTCTACCAGATCTATGTCGGCCGCGAGCCGGCGATGGGCACCATTGCCGAAGAGATGGTCATGGATCTGTCGGCGCTCGGCCACACGCTGAAGCCGCTGATCCGCGACGGCTACATCGAGACCTTCGCCGACAAGGACGATCGCCGCATCAAGCGGGTGCGGCTGACAAGCCAGGGCCTGGCAAAACTCGAAGAGGCGACGAAATTGTGGAGCATTGCCCAGCAGCGTTTTGAGGCCATGGTCGGCAAGGACCGGGCGGCAGAGCTACGCGTAATGCTCGATGAAGTCGCGGCGCTGGACTACGAAGTACCAACGGCCGCTCTTCAGGACTGAAAGAGCGGCCGTCAGTAAGGTTCTACAGGCAGGTCTACTCTGCCGGCACGGCGACCGGGCGGGCCGCCCAGCGGCCGGCCAGCACCACGCCAAGCCCGATCAGCGGGAAGATTGCGGCGATGAGGCCGAGATCGGCCGGCACGCCGTAGCGCAGCACCGCACCACCGACCACCGCGCCCAGCGCCACGCCGAGATAGAGCGCCGAGGCGTTGAGCGACAGCACGATGGGCGCTGCGTCGGGCGCCAGCTTGATGATGCGGCTGGCCTGCGCCGGCGGGAACGCCCAGCCGACCATGCCCCACGGCACCATCATGGCCACCAGCACCGGCCCGGCAATGTGCTGCGGCAGGAAGGTTGGGACGACCGAGAGCATGACCAGCATCGCCGCACTCAGCGCCAGCGACCAGCCGACGGTTCGCGTCGCGCCGAACCGGTCGGCCGCCTGGCCGCCGGCAATGTTGCCGATGACGGCGCCGACGCCGAAGGCGAGCAGCATGCCCGGCAGCGCGATCGGGCTCAGGCCGCCGCTCTGGATGGCGAGCGGTGCGATATAGGAAAAGACCGAGAAGGCACCGATCAGAGCGAGAGCTGTCGTAAAGAGGATCGGCATGACGCCGGGGCGCAGCGCCGCGGCGAGACGGCGCCGCAGCGGCAGCCTGGTGCCGACAATGCCGCGCGGCAGCCGGTACCACAGGATGGCGCCAACCAGCGCGCCGAGCCCGGCAATGGCAAAGAAAGTGCCGCGCCAGCCGGCAATCGTGGCGACCAGCGCGCCGAGCGGCGCGCCAAGCGCAACCGCCACGGTGGTGCCGCCAACGACGACGGCAATGGCGCGGGCGCGGTGATGGTCATCGACCAGCGCCACCGCCGTGCCTTGCGCGGTCGCCGCGAACAGGCCCGACGACAGCGCCATGATGATGCGGGCAATGAGCAGCAGTTCGAAGGACGAGCTCAGCGCGGCAGCAACATTACCAACGACGAAGAACACCAGCGTCCACAGGATGACGCGACGCCGGTCCCATTCGCCGGTCAGCGTCGCCAGGATCGGCGTGCCGATCGCATAGGCGAGCGCGAAGGCGGTGATCAGCGTGCCGGCGAGCGGAATGGAGATGCCGGCATCGCCGGCGATATCGGGCAAAAGACTGGAAATGACGAAGCCTTCGGTCGAGATCGTGAACGATCCGAGCGCAAGCCAGAAGAGGCGCTTGTCCATTGCAATGTCCTTAGTTCAAAAGTTATTGAACAATTGGACATAACAGGGCATGATGTCAATGAAGCCAGACGAAAATAGCTGAAGCCTGCTGACAGCCCTGTGTCAGGACAGCCATTGGGCCAATCGCGAAACGGAGAAACACTGTGCATGCGCGCGACAAGATGGACGCGTTGAAATCGCCACCGACTGTGCTTAGTTTCGGGCCATGACCTTGCCGCATCCCAACACAGACCAGATCAGCCTGCCGATCGTACTCGGCGTGCTTGGCGACCCGACCCGGCTCGCCATCGTGCGCTATCTCGCCAGCAAGGAGGGCTTGGCGCTGAACTGCAGCCAGTTCCTCGACCTCGGCTCCAAGACCAATCTCAGCTATCACCTCGCCAAACTGCGCGAAGCCGGTGTCACCCGCGCCGAAGTGGTCGGCACCAACCGCATGATCACGTTGCGCCGCGCCGATCTCGACGCCCGCTTCCCCGGCCTGCTCGACAGCGTCATAGCCGCCGCCGGAGACGACCCTGCTTTGCCCATGGTCGGCGGCCACGACATCGAACTGCCGGCCTGAGGCGGCAGGTTCGCAAGTAAGGTTTCTGCCGTCCTAGCGCTGCCAAAAACCGATATGCGGGGCGAGAAGTTCCTCGTCCATATCGGGGAAGGGACCGTGGACCTCGACCGGCTTCTGCCCGGAGGCGAGGACCGTGCGCGACGACAGGTTCATCGTCGGATTCTCGGCGTGGTCGCCAGTCAGCGCAAGAAGCTTGGTCTCCTCGTAGCCGTAGACCAGCCGGCCGATATTGGCCCAGTAGAGCGTTCCGGTGCACATCGCACAGGGCTCGCCGGTGGTGACCAGCGTGCAGGACCAGAGGAATTCCGGGGGATAGGCGTCCGCGGCTCGCCTGGAGAGCTCGGTTTCGGCGTGGCGCACGGTGTTGATGTTGCCTTGCCGCATCAGGATGCGATCGTCTGGGCCGACAAGCACACAGCCGAACGGATGATGCCCGTGCGCGGCAGTCTCGCGCGCGACGTCGTTGGCGGCTCGAAGATGGGCAACCATCTGGTCGCGGGTCATCGCCTGGTCCCTCCAAGGCTGTCTTGAGCAGATCTCCCCCCAGATGAACTCTGGAACGGCGTGGACGCTAGCAGATGGAGTGCTTCGACGAAAGCCAAGGGGCTTCCGGCCGAGGCAGGGGCTTGATAACGAAGACGGGCCGCAAAGCCTCCAATGCGGCTGCACCAGGGAGCCCGCCGCATGCGCATCGCCGTTCTCGCCGACATCCATGGCAATGTGCTGGCACTGGATGCCGTGCTCGCCGATCTCGAGCGGCGCGGCGGCGCCGATCTCACCGCCAATCTCGGCGATTGCGTATCCGGCCCGCTGTGGCCACGCGAGACGTTCGAGCGGCTCGAATCGCTCGACCTGCCGACCGTGCGCGGCAACCATGACCGCCGCGTCGCCGTCGATCCCGCCGACGACACGATGTGGGCTTCCGACCGCTACGCGCAGGAGCGGCTGACACCAGCGCAGCGCGAAGCCCTGTTCGCTTTGCCCTTCATGCTGGAGATCATTCCCGGCGTGGTCGCTTTCCATGCCCGGCCCGACCATGACGAGAAATATCTGCTCGACGCGATCGTCGATGGCCAACTGGTGCGCGCGCCGCTTGCGGCTGTTCAGCGGCGGCTGAAGCCGCTGGACCCCGCCTGCCGCATCGTGCTGTGCGGCCACAGCCACCGCCCCGAACTGATCCGCATTCCCGGCGGCCCCGTGATCTTCAACCCCGGCAGTGTCGGCGCCCCCGCCTATGACGACGACACGCCGCCGGCGCATGTTTCGGAGCAAGGCAGTCCGCATGCGCGCTACGGCATCGTCACACTGGATGGCGACGGACCCGACCGTTTCGAGAGCATCGCCGTCGACTACGACCACGAGGCGGCGGCCATTCAGGCCGAACAGGCGGGGCGGCCGGAGTGGGCGCATGCGCTCAGAACCGGCTTCATGCCCAAATCCTCTGGGCAAGGCTCCGTGTGACTGCACCGCCCCCTTGCCTGCGCCTCCCGGCACCAAACATCGGACGCATTTTGGACTTACATGGCGCCGCATCGTCCCTTATAAAACCGCCTCGGCAGGACCTGCCGCGGCAAAGGTACAGAGTATCAGTGCACGGCCAATGATGAGGCGCATCATTACGCTCCGAACAAGTTTGCATGCGCTGATTGCCGCTCCGCTGCTGACGGCGGCGTGGCCGGTTGTTGTTCCGGCCCATGCCGAAGAGGCGCCTTTCATCTCCATCGTCACCGGGCTTGCCCCCGATGATCTGCTCAACATCCGCGCCAAGCCATCGCCGATCGGCAAGACCGAGGCGCGGGTGGCTGCCGGTGCGAGCGTGCGCAACCTCGGCTGCAACGACATTGACGGACATCCGTGGTGCAAGGTTGTTTCAGACAATCCCAGCGCCACCGGCTGGGCGCCGGCGCGCTATCTCGTTCCGGTCAATCCGGCGACCGTGCCCGAATCCGACCAGCCGGCGGGTGCGCCCACGGTCGCCACGACCACTGATGCCAACCCGGACGCCACGACGCCGCCCGCACCTGCGCCGCCGCCTGACCTGACGCAGCGTCTCGGCGTCACGGATCCTGGCGCGCCAAAGTCCGCCGCCGAGATCGGCAAGACCGCGATGGACGATGCCTATGGCATGGCGTTCGCGGCGATCGAACCCTCCCCTGCTCCGTCCGCGCCTGGCATCCCCTGCGCGCGACATGTCGGCGAGCCGATGACCCAGTGCCAAATAAGCGTCGCCCATACCGGCGGCGACAGCGCCGTGACCGTGACCTGGCCGGACGGCGGCGCGCGCATCATCAACTTCCATGGCGGCTTGCCAGCCGGCTCCGACTCTGCCGACGAATTCCGCTTCACCCGCGAAGGCAGCTTGAACATGATCCGCATTGGCGCTTCCGAGCGCTTCGAGATCACCGACGCCGTGGCGACCGGGGATTAGGTGTTAGGCAGTAGGGAATAGGCAGTAGGCACTTCAAGTTCGCCTAATCCCTACTGCCCAATCCCGACTGCCTTCCATGCATTTTCGGGGTTACATCCGCCAAAACTCTTCCCTATAAGGCCCTCCTAGCCTGATACCAGAATCGCAAGCACAACCGGCCGGGTCTTCCCGTCCCGGTTTTTCGTGCAAGCCGCTCGCCGAACGGAACTCATAACGATGCCAAGACGCACTGACATCAAGTCGATCCTGATCATCGGGGCCGGCCCCATCGTCATCGGCCAGGCCTGCGAGTTCGACTATTCCGGCACCCAGGCCTGCAAGGCGCTGAAGGAGGAAGGCTTCAGGGTCATCCTGGTCAATTCCAACCCGGCCACCATCATGACCGACCCGGAACTGGCCGACGCCACCTACATCGAGCCGATCACCCCGGAAGTCGTGGCCAAAATCATCGCCAAGGAACGGCCTGACGCGCTGCTGCCGACCATGGGCGGCCAGACCGCGCTCAACACCGCTCTGTCGCTGCGCCGCATGGGCGTGCTGGAGCGGTACAATGTCGAGATGATCGGCGCCGACGCCACGGCAATCGACAAGGCCGAGGACCGGGCGCTGTTTCGCGAGGCGATGAAGAAGATCGGGCTGGAAACGCCGAAGTCGATGCTGGCCAATGCCACCGACGTCAAGAACACCGACCGCAAGATGCATGAGGCCGAGCGCGCCACTGTTAAGGCCGAGGCGCCTGCCGATCTCGATGCCGCGCTCGATGCACTGGAAACCCGCTGGAACCTCGGCGAAGGCGACCGCAAGCAGCGCTACATCAGCCATGGCATGGCGATTGCCGCCCAGGCGCTCGACCATGTCGGCCTGCCCGCCATTATCCGCCCGTCCTTCACCATGGGCGGTACCGGCGGCGGCATCGCCTACAACCGCGCCGAATTCTACGACATCGTCCAGTCCGGCCTCGACGCCTCGCCGACCACCGAAGTGCTGATCGAGGAAAGCGTGCTCGGCTGGAAGGAGTATGAGATGGAGGTTGTCCGCGACAGAGCGGACAATTGCATCATCGTCTGCTCGATCGAGAACATCGACCCGATGGGCGTGCATACGGGCGACTCGATCACCGTCGCCCCTGCCCTGACGCTCACCGACAAAGAATACCAGATGATGCGCAACGCCTCGATCGCGGTGCTGCGTGAGATCGGCGTCGAGACCGGCGGCTCCAACGTGCAGTTCGCCGTCAACCCGGCCGATGGCCGGCTCGTCGTCATCGAGATGAACCCGCGCGTCTCGCGCTCCTCCGCCTTGGCCTCCAAGGCGACCGGTTTCCCCATCGCCAAGATCGCCGCAAAGCTAGCCGTCGGCTACACGCTGGACGAGCTGGAAAACGACATTACCGGCGGCGCCACGCCCGCCTCGTTCGAGCCGTCGATCGACTACGTCGTCACAAAAATCCCGCGCTTTGCCTTCGAGAAATTCCCCGGCGCCGAGCCGGTGCTGACCACCGCCATGAAGTCGGTCGGCGAAGTCATGGCCATCGGCCGCACTTTTCAGGAGTCTTTGCAGAAGGCGCTGCGTGGTCTGGAGACTGGCCTCACCGGCCTCGATGAGATCGAGATCCCCGGCCTTGGTCATGGCACTGCGCCCGCCAGCCACGTCGACGACCGCAACGCCATCCGCGCCGCATTGGGCACGCCGACGCCCGACCGGCTGCGCATGGTGGCGCAGGCGATCCGCATGGGCACCTCGCTGGAAGACGTGCACGCCATGTGCAAGATCGACCCGTGGTTCCTCGAACAGATCGCCGGCATCCTCGCCATGGAAACCCGCATCCGCGAGCACGGTATTCCGCAGGACGCCGTCAATCTGCGCATGCTGAAGGCCATGGGCTTCTCCGACGCCCGCCTCGCG
This sequence comes from Mesorhizobium sp. P2_B11, assembly GCF_056404855.1. Taxonomy (NCBI): domain Bacteria; kingdom Pseudomonadati; phylum Pseudomonadota; class Alphaproteobacteria; order Hyphomicrobiales; family Phyllobacteriaceae; genus Mesorhizobium; species Mesorhizobium sp. P2_B11. The sequence goes on along the minus strand of NZ_JBFUDF010000008.1, from coordinate 257,693 downwards.
TCGCTGACGAAGACCGACGCCGAAGTGATTCAGAAGATTCGCGAAAAGCTCGACGTTCATCCCGTTTATAAGCGCATCGACACCTGTGCGGCCGAGTTCGCCTCGCCCACCGCCTACATGTACTCGACCTACGAAGTGCCCTTCGCCGGCGCGCTCGCCAACGAGGCGCAGGTCTCATCGCGCAAGAAGGTTGTCATCCTGGGCGGCGGTCCGAACCGCATCGGCCAGGGCATCGAGTTCGACTATTGCTGCTGCCATGCCGCCTTTGCGCTGCGCGACGCCGGCTATGAAGCGATCATGATCAACTGCAACCCCGAGACCGTGTCGACCGACTATGACACCTCGGACCGGCTCTATTTCGAGCCGCTGACGGCGGAGGACGTGCTGGAGATCCTGCGCGCCGAACAGGCCTCGGGCGAACTGGTCGGCGTCATCGTCCAGTTCGGCGGCCAGACGCCGCTGAAGCTCGCGGATGCGCTGGAGAAGGCCGGCATCCCGATCCTCGGCACGTCACCCGACATGATCGATCTCGCCGAAGACCGCGACCGTTTCCAGAAGCTGCTGCACAAGCTGAACCTCAGCCAGCCGAAGAACGGCATCGCCTATTCGGTCGAGCAGGCCCGCCTCGTCGCCGGCGAGCTCGGCTTCCCGCTGGTGGTGCGCCCATCCTATGTGCTCGGCGGCCGCGCCATGCAGATCATCCATGACGAGGGCATGCTGCAGAGCTATCTGCTCGACACCGTGCCCGGCCTGGTGCCGGAGGACATCAAGCAGAAATACCCGAACGACAAGACCGGCCAGATCAACACGCTGCTCGGCAAGAACCCGCTTTTGTTCGACACCTATCTCTCCGGCGCCATCGAGGTCGATGTCGACTGCCTTTGCGACGGCAAGGACACGTTCGTGTCGGGTATCCTCGAACATATCGAGGAGGCCGGCATCCATTCGGGCGACTCGGCCTGCTCGCTGCCCGTCCACTCGCTGCCTTCGGAACTGGTCGACGAGCTGGAACGCCAGACGGCGGCGCTCGCCCGCGCGCTCAATGTCGGCGGGCTGATGAACGTGCAGTATGCGATCAAGGACGGCACGGTCTATGTGCTGGAGGTCAATCCGCGCGCGTCACGCACCGTGCCCTTCGTCGCCAAGACCATCGGCCGGCCGATCGCGAAAATCGCCGCCCGCATCATGGCCGGCGAAAAACTGGAAGACGCCTTCGCCCATTACGGCGCCATGCCCGATCCGCGCAATCCCGGCCACATCGCGGTCAAGGAAGCCGTCTTCCCCTTCGCCCGCTTCCCCGGCGTAGACATCTTGCTCGGCCCGGAAATGCGCTCGACCGGCGAGGTCATGGGCCTCGACCGCGACTTTGCGCTGGCCTTCGCCAAGAGCCAGCTTGGCGCCGGCGTAGACCTGCCGCGCTCCGGCACGCTGTTCGTCTCGGTGCGTGACGAAGACAAGGCCGGCATCCTGCCGGCGGTGAAACGTCTCGCCGGCCAGGGTTTTAAAGTGCTCGCCACATCCGGCACGCAGCGTTTCCTCGCCGAAAACGGCGTCGACGCCCAAAAAATCAACAAGGTGCTGGAAGGCCGCCCCCACATCGAAGACGCCATCCGCAACCGCCAGGTCCAGATCGTCTTCAACACGACGGACGGCCAGAAGGCGGTGTCGGACTCGAAGTCACTGCGCCGGGCAACGCTGATGCAGAAGGTGCCGTATTACACGACGCTCTCGGGGGCTGCCGCTGTGGCCGAGGCGATTGCGGCGCTGAAGGCGGGGAGCCTGGAGGTCAGGCCGCTGCAGGAGTATTTTAGTTAGACGATTAGCTCTCTTCTCCCCGTTCAACGGGGAGAAGGTGCCGGCAGGCGGATGAGGGGCGGCGCGAACCTAGGCCGTCAAGTCGCGACATCCGCAACAACCGCTTTCACGGCCTTGGCTTTCGCTCTTTCGAGCTTGTTCATCGCCTTCCGCATTCTGGCGACCGCTTCCTTAGCCTTATCGCCCTCGATCGTGTCTCGCTTGATCACTTCATTTTCGACCAACTGCGAGAGATTCTCGTTGCCAACTTTGATGTCTGGAAAGAGCCTCCGGATTTCCCGGCGTACCACCGAAATCACTGCTTCGGACCGGATGATGGCTGACACCGTAAACTTGTTGAACAGTTGGGCCTGCTGATGAAACGCATCCATCGCATCGGTCGTCAGCCCTTCCTTGGCGAATAGGAAGAGGCATTGCAGATGATCCTCATTTTTGGGATTCATGTCCGCAAGCACGATGCGGCAAACTTCTTCGTGGCTGATCTGGTTTGCCACATAGATACGGACCAGCCGCCACTCGACCGCATTGGTCAGGATCACCCAGTGAATGCCTTGGTGAGCTCCATAGTCTATGACCTGCCTCAAGTGATTATCAGCCAGACTGCTGCCCGCTGATTTCACCTCGACAAGCAATCGAAGTTTTCCTGCGATCTTGATCGCGAGATCGCAGTATGTAGCCTTGATCTGATGTTCCGAGGTCAGTTCGTCATATTTGTCGTAACCAAAGACATCAGCCAGGATGTCCTTGACCAAGGTAACCGTATCAGCCTCTGCAACGTCAGATTTTTGCTGAGCCAGCGTAATCCGTTGATACTTCTTGAGATTCGACGCAACCCGTTCGCCGAATTTCTTCGGTAATTTGTTCATGACTCGCCCTCCCTTTCCCCGGAGAGATTTGAGGACGACTTTACTTCAAAGACAAGCGGAAATTATTCCGTGGGGTAGAAGCACCCCCTCACCCCACCGCGACACACTCGATCTCGATATCGAACTCCATCGGCCATGACGCCACCGGCACAAAACTCCGCGCCGGCGGGTTGGTCGAAAAGTACTTGGCGTAGACCCGGTTGATGGCGTTGTAGAAGCCGGAATTGACGGCGTAGATGCGCACCATCACCACATTGTCGAGCGAGGTTCCCGCCGCTTCCAGGCAGTGTTTCAGCGCCTTCAGCGACGCCTCGGTCTGCGTTTCGATGTCGCCGCGCACCATCTCGCCGGTCACCATGTCCACCGGCGGCGTCGCCGAGATGAACACGAAGCCATTGGCTCTTACCGCCGTCGAACAGGGTAGCCCAAGCGCCCGCACCTTGGCCGACATGACCGGCACTTCGATGACTTCTTTTTTCACGGCGATCTCCCTTTGTTTGCAGGGAGCTTATTCCGGCACTGGCCGAACGCCAGCGAAGACGCATGGTCCAGCCAGCTCACCCCACCGCCACGCACTCGATCTCGATATCGAACTCCATCGGCCAGGACGCCACCGGCACGAAGGTTCGCGACGGCGGGTTTTCGGCGAAGTGCCTGCTATAGACGCGGTTGATGGCGTTGTAGAAGCCGGCATTGGCGGCGTAGATGCGCACCTGTCTTGCAACGAGGTGCCACAGCTTCCGGGCAATACGTCAGCCCCTCCGGCGATCCCTAGCCAATCGCCCGCAGCACGCGCAGTTCCGCCGGGCGTTTTTGTATCGCGGCCAGCGAACCGAGGCCGAGCCAGTCGGCCACGTTGGACGTGAATTTGCGGGGACCATCGATCTGGATTTCGCCGCTGGCGATTGCACCGGAAAGGCCCTGCGAACCGATCCAGATGCGCACCATGGTCTTGAGGGGCGCTTCGATCTGCACATCGATATCGAAACCGGGGTCGATGTAGCAGAGGTCGACGTCCTGGCGTTCGAACACCAGCCAATGCAGCCGCTTGCCTTCCGCCGCATCGGGAAAATGGAAACGGACGACGAAACGGTCGGGCAGGCCAGGCAGGCGGCGGACGTTGCGCCTGATATCCCACATCAGGGAATCGGTATCGACATCGGCCAGCGACGGCTCGACATCGATCCACTCCTGTCCCCAGGCCGCGATGGCGCGCACCACCTCGCCGAGAGCCTTGCCCGCCTCCGTCAGCCGATAGTCGACCGGCTTGCCGGCGCCGCCGCTGCCCCGGGATACGAGACCGTAGGATTCGAACTCTTTCAGCCTCTGCGACAGGATCGTGCGCGATATCAGCGGCACGCCGCGCCGGATCTCGTTGAAGCCGGACGCTCCTTCGAGCAGCTGGCGCAGCACCAGAACGGTCCAGCGGTTGCACAGGATGTCCGCCGCCATCGAGAGCGGACAGTACTGACCGTAGCTATTGTGCTCCTGCATATCGACCCGGCTTGCCCCGCGAGAGAAAACGGCCAGAAGGACTGCTTGAGATTGTATAGGCCTCCTGAGACCCCGCTACCAGTCCGGTTTCCGGACTAGTTGTGCTCCCCTTCAGGTGAGAGCATCGTTCGCAACGCCAGCGATTGCGGCGATCAAGGGAGGGATCGAACCATGGCACAGGCTGAACCGGACATCCTGACGACCATCGCCCAGCTTCGCGAAATCGTTGGCCCGGTGGGCGAAAAGGTGGCGAACAAGACCATCGACCATATAGACGACATTTGCGCGACCTTCATTTCCATGTCGCCATACCTCGTCATGGCGACCAGGGGTCAGGACGGTCTGCTCGATCTCTCCCCCAAGGGGGATCCCGCCGGTTTTGTCGAGGTGCTGGACCGCAAGACGCTTGCCATCCCCGACCGTCTCGGCAATGGCCGTTTCGACAGTTACGAGAACCTCATCGCGGATCCGTCGCTTGCCCTGATCTTCCTCATTCCGGGCCACACCGATACGCTTCGCGTTGCCGGAGAAGGCCGTATCAGCCGCGCCCCCGAACTGCTCGGCCGCTACCCGGTGAATGGAAAGGAACCGCGCTTCGTTCTTCTGGTCACGGTGCGCGAGGCCTTCCTGCATTGCGCCAAGAGCATTGTGCGGGCCGGCCTGTGGCGCCAGGAGACATGGCGCGACTCGTCTTGCGTTCCCTCGCTTGCACAGGCGATGGTCGCACATGGCAAGCTCGCGCTTGGCGTTGCCGAAATGCAGGAGATCATCGACCGGGACGGCAAGACCCGGCTCTATTGATCCGAGTGATCACTCCACCGCCACGCACTCGATCTCGATATCAAACTCCATCGGCCACGACGCCACCGGCACGAAGGTTCGCGATGGCGGGTTTTCGGGGAAATGCCTGCTATAGACGCGGTTGATGGCGCTGTAGAAGCCGGCATTGGCGGCGTAGATCCGCACCATCAGCACGTTCTCCAGCGAGCTTCCCGCCGCTTCCAGGCAATGGCGCAACGCCTTCAGCGACGCCTCGGTCTGCACCTCGATGTCGCCCTTGACGAGTTTGCCGGTTGAGAGATCGAGCGGCGGCGTGCCGGAGACGAAAACCAGCCCCGCCCCCTTGGTCACCAGCGACAGCGGCACGCCCAGCGCCCGCACCGCCGCCGACAGCACCGGCACTTCGACGATTTCTTTTTTCACGGTGATCTCCCTTTGTTTTGGGAGCGAGCCTATCGTGGCGGCGGAGGAACGCCAGCGGCGTTCTTCCCTTCTCCCCTTGTGGGAGAAGGTGGATCGGCGCGATAGCGCCGAGACGGATGAGGGGTGTTCCAGCTTGGCAATACCGCTTATCCAGCCGCGATCGTTTGGCTAATTGTTAGCGTCTCACTCCGCTGGAACACCCCTCATCCGTCGCCTGCGGCGACACCTTCTCCCACAAGGGGAGAAGGAGGAGCCTCGCTCACCCCTGCCCCGGATACGGCATGCCGTCCTTGTGCAGGAACCGCCCGTCGGAACTCGGGCTCATCATGTCGATATCGGAGCAGGTGATGACATCGTCTGGAGAGCGCGAGCCGACTTCGAGGTAGCGCGCCGTCGTCGACGAGCGGTTGATCATGTGATGGCCGTTGCCGCTATTCTTGGCGAAGGCAGCACTATCGCCTGCCCTGAGCAGCGTCTCGCCGCCATCCTCGACCAGCACCAGCTCGCCTTCCAGCACATAGACAAGCTCGTCCTCATGGCTGTGCCAGTGGCGCTGGCTCGACCATCCGCCGGGCGGGAGGGTCATCAGGTTGACGCCGAAATCGGTCAGCCCGCCGGCATCGCCAAGGCGCTGGCGCGTGCGGTTGGCGCAAGGGGCGTCGAAGGGCGCGGGATAGCCGGAGCCTTTGCGGGCGGGCACGGTGGATAGGTCGATCTTGGGCATGGTATCCTCCTGAGTGGATGACCCAGTCTAACGCTGGCCAATCGCAGGCACAGAGCCAAGTTGAGGAACAGGATCCGTCAAGGGTACTGTGGCTGGCGATGGCGCTCACGGCGCCCCCCTCTGTCCTGCCGGACATCTCCCCCACATGGGGGGAGATCAGATGTCGCGGAGGCTTTCGCCAATCGCCAACGTTGCAGGATGAGCGAGGCGCCGAAACTGCCAATCTCCCCACCCGTGGGGGAGATGTCCGGCAGGACAGAGGGGGGCGCCGTAGAACGCTGGTTTTTGACCGTTCACATTCTTCGGGCCAGCTCACCCCAATGCACCGTCGCGGGGCGTTCTCACTGACAGCACCTCTCACCATACTGCAGCTGCTCATGCCAATCCGGCCGCCCTTCCGGCGTGAAATCCATCAGATTCCACAGGATCTCGCAGGTCCCGAGGGCGCGGGGGTCCTGGCCGGGGTCCGTTGGCGCAAAACCAAGCTCGGACGACCAGAAATGCCTGATACCGTCGGCGTCGCGGTGAAACACCGACATCAGCGGCAGCTGCGCGCCGTCATCGGACTCGGCGTAGTAGTCGCGCTTGAAAGTATTGCCGACGGAAGAAACGAGCCGGATGTTCTTCCAGCCGCGGTCGCGGCCGAGCGCAACCATGTTGTCCAGCGCGGTCTTGGCGACCACGGCGAAATTGAAGCCCGCGCCTTCGAGATGCCCAACGGCGCCATCGAGCTGGTCGAGCAGCGCCGTGCAGGACGGGCACGGCTGGTCCTGCCTGGCCAGCTTCGCCGTTTCGCCGCTCACCGCGACATCGCGCGTTTCCTGCGGATGGCGCGGGAACATCATGTTGTAGAGGATGAGCGAATCCTTGCCCGGCGCAAACAGGTCCGACAGCTTTATCCGTGCCGGCCTTCCGTCCGCATCCAGCCCGTCGAAGACATAATCCTGCGGCACCAGCCCGCCTGGCGGCAGCGCGCGTCTGGCGACAGCCACGGCCTCCATGGCGCGGCGCAATTCGAGTTCTTTCTGCAGGAGTTTTTCGCGCGCGGTGCGATATCTGGCGGATTCGTTGGGAAAGCTGATCATGATCGTCTCCTTGGCCGTTGCGCCGGCGTCCCGGCGCGGATTGCTCTACGGCCCAAGGACGTTTCACGGCGATCGGTTCCGACATTTTTGATCCGGGAAACGAGCCAGCCTTGCCGTATTCGTTCCGTCAGCTAGATCTCTGGGGATCAGGGAGCACACATGCACGAGCAGAACGCCGAAGAGATCGACCTGCGTTGCCCACAGATCGTCGCCGACAACGCCGCCAAGGGCCTCAGGCTGCGCAGAGAATTCGGCCGTGGCGGCACCGAGATCGGCGTTGCCCGCGCCACCGAATTGAAGAACCGTGAAAAACTTGCGCCCTCCACCATCCGCCGCATGGTCAGCTATTTCGCCCGCCACGAGGTCGACAAGCGCGGCAAGAATTACGGCAATGAGGACAATCCGTCGGCAGGCCATATCGCCTGGCTGCTGTGGGGCGGCGACGAGGGCCGCGCCTGGGCGCTCGATCTCAAAAAGAAGATCGGCAATGCGCCTGATATCTGAGGGGCGCCCGATATCTGAGGGAAAAACGACTGGCGGGCCCCAAACCCCCGCCTGGGACCCGCCAAGGAGTGGCTGAACACATGCCGGTGCAGCCGCTCCCACATCTGCCAGTCGTCGATCCGCCATCGGTCGAAAGGCATGGATGGTGAAGTAGCATCCGGTTGCAGCGGCCTATGTGAAGCAGTTCACAAACCGAAAGTTTTCAACAGCGCAAACCCTCAGCCTTCCCAGGCAACGGGGATCATGCCCAGCCGCTCATAGAGCCTGAGGGCCGCGGCATTCTCGACCGTGTTGGTCTTGAGGTCGACATGGGCAGCGCCCCGATCGCGGAACGCGTTGAAAGCCTGCCACATCAGCGCTTCGCCAATGCCTTTGCCGCGCGCTTCGGGGTGAACGGCGAGGTCCTTCACGAAGGCCCTTGTCCAGCACAAAGCTGCGGCCGCCAGCCTTCCCTTGGTGTCGATGACCAGAAAACACAGCGCCGGGTCGAATTCGGCATCGCTTGAGATACGCAGCCACCATTCGTCGAACGGGCCGTCGGTTCCGTCGTCGAACACCTCGGTCAGAAGCGCATGCAGGGGTTGCGCGTCACCATGTTCGAAGCAGCGCATGACAAAGCCGTCCGGCCAGTGCGGTGCAACCAGTGTCTCGTCGAGGATCTTGCGCAGCCGGATGTCGTTTGGAGCCGGCGGGCGCGGTTCAGGCATGGCGCTCAGGCGTCGGGCTGCAGCCGGCGGCGCCTGCGGTCGACGCCGAGGCCGGTGGCCTCGAGCAGGCCTTTGCGCTTGGCGTCGAAATAATAGCCGGTCTGGTAGAGCCAGTCGGCCTTCTTGGCGTTGCCGTCGGCACACAGCCAGGCGCCGCGCAGATATTTGACCGCGTATTTCAGATTGGTCTCGGCATCGAACAGGCCCTTGGCCGGCCCGTCATAGCCCATGCCGCGCGCCGTCGCGTGCTTGATCTGCATCAGGCCCCAATGACCGTTATTGTAGGCCTTGGGATTGTATGTGCTTTCGCGGTTGACGACATGGCGCACCAGATCGACCGGCACCTCGTAGAGTGCAGCATATTTCTGGATCAGCTGGTCGATGTTGCCGCGCATGCCGGTCGCATGCTCTTCTGCCGGCGCCGGGTTGAGCGGCGCGGTGGGGAACTGAACCAGGGCAGCCGGGTTCTGCGGCCCGACGTAGGCGACCTGCTGCACGCCGGGCAGGGCTTTCTGGCCGCCCTTCGCCGTTGCGGGCATGACAAGCCCGGCGGTCGTGTATGTCTCAGCCGCGACTGGCTGCCCGGCCTTGGCGGGTGCCGGCGCCTGCCAGGCATTGGCGGTCATTGCGGCGGGCATGGCTGCCACCGCCGGCGTTGCGCCGGCAAAGGCCGCGGTCGCGGCAGCCGGTTGCGCGGCGGCATCGAGCGCTGGCGTGGCGGGCGTCGCTTCGGCCGCCTGGACGGGGGTAACCCCTGAGGATTCCGGCAGCACCGAAACCGTGTCGGGCAGCGGCACAGTGAAGCCGGCATCGCTGCCGGCGGCGGTCGCGGTTTCGGTCAGCGCAGGCGTAGCCTTCATCTGCGCGGTCGATTGGCAGCCGCTGAGTGCGGCGGCACCGACGATCACGCAGATCGCAGTAAGGTTGAATTTTGCTGGCAAGCCGCGCGGGTCCGGTTTGTCGGGGTGTTAAGAATTCCCTTACACCAGCGATTCCTGGTGAGCAATCGGGGCCCTCTGGTGGTTTTCGGGTGGCGAGAGCTAGGCCCAGATGCCATATTGTTCTGCATATGTACCGGTTGGTATCCCGGTTTTCGCCACTTTGCGGAAAGGAGCGCATCATGGAAACGACATCTTCGATCACAGCCGGCCACGCAGTGTTAGAAACAGTGATCGGCTTCATGGGCATCGCCTGGAGCGAAAAGGGCCTGATCCGGCTCTGCCTGCCCGAAAAGAGCCGCGAAGCGGTGGAGCGCCGGCTGATGCGCCACGCCGGTGTCTCAGGCAATACAACCGCCAACATTGGGCAGCCGCAATGGGTCGTCGAACTCATCGCCTCGATCAAGGCTTATGCCGCCGGAGAGGACGTCGATTTCTCCGACGTGCCGGTCGATCTCGACGGCGTCGACGACTTCCGGCTCGCCATCTACGAGGCGGCGCGAAAACTCCACTATGGCGAAACAACCACCTATGGCGAACTGGCCAAGCGCGCCGGCCAACCCGGCCTGCCGCGCGAAACCGGCGCAGCGCTTGGCGCCAACCCGGTGCCGCTGGTCATTCCCTGCCACCGCATCCTGGCCGCGGGCGGCAAGATCGGCGGCTTCTCGGCGCCCGGCGGCTCGGCCACCAAGGAAAAGATGCTGGCGATGGAAGGCGTGCGCGTCGGCCCGCCGCCGCCGGCGCAGGTGTCGTTCGGGTTCTGAAAAATCAGAACCCGAACCACTTAATGGCGGCGCAGGAAGCGGCGATGAAAATGGTCGTTCTCGATCCGCTTGCAGAGATAGACCGGGCAGGAATTCGTATCGGCGCTCGGCACATAGGCGCGCTTCCTGACCTCGCCGAAATTGCAGAACGCCTGGCTCTGCACATAGCGGTCGAAGAGCGGCAGGCCCGGCACCCGCGCCGACTGGTAGCGCAGGATCACCGCGCCCTGGCGGGCGATCGTGCCTTGCACCCTGTCACAGCTCATATGGGTGGGATCGTAGCGCGAGATCGCTTGCGCCTCGGCGGCGGCAAACGTCAGGCAGGCGGCAAGCAGAACGGTTTTCACTAGCGCTTTCATGGTCGTCTCCCAAAACCGGACTAACGCCGCGGGGCGTCCCGATCTTCCCGATTGCTCAACGCTTTCATGCGATTGGGGCGGCCTTTGGGCGGCGCCTTTTTCGAGCCATCTTGTTTTTGGTGCAAAACCTGCCTATATCAGGGCCATTGATATTTCGGCCGATCGATCCGGGCCTCGCGATCTTCGCGTTTGCTGACGTCTATCTCCAAAATCTCGATACACACCGGCTGAACCTCGGTTCGGTCAAACCAAAGCAAATGCGAGGACTATTAATATGGCAACTGGTACGGTCAAGTGGTTCAACGCCACCAAGGGCTTCGGCTTCATTCAGCCTGATTCGGGCGGCGCGGACGTTTTCGTCCACATCTCCGCTGTCGAGCGCGCTGGACTGTCGACCCTGGTCGAAGGCCAGAAGATCAACTTCGAGATCGAGCAGGACCGCCGCACTGGCAAGTCGTCCGCTGGTTCTCTGAGCAAGGCAGCCTGATTTTGCGAAGTGCGCGCGCCGGACGAGAGTTCGGGGCGCACGGCAAGTCACGGATGTACTGACAGTCGCGCGAGAAGCGCGCTGGAGCGGAAAGACCCGACCAGCTGGATCAGCAGATAGCTGCCAGTCCGGACTTGAAGCTCCCGATCAGGCTACCGAAATGGGAAGGCGGGATTTATCCCGCCTTTTTGTTTGTCTGGGGTTAGCGTCCTTCTCCCCGTTTACGGGGAGAAGTGCCCGGCAGGGCGATGAGGGGCAGCGCCGGCGCTGCAAGACTGTCCGTCATCTGACCAATTTACGAAAGGCTGGCGCCGCCCCTCATCTGGCTGCCGCCATCTTCTCCCCGTAAACGGGGAGAAGGACGCTCACCATCACCTCCGCAGATGCAGCGGCACCACCTTGTTGTCAGTGCCCAGCAGCGCCTCGATCGACAGCGGCTGCTGCTTGAAGAGCGTACCCGCCAGCGCCGGGCGCCCGAGGTGATACCCCTGCAGCAGGTCGACACCACCATCCAGCGCGACGCGCAGATGCACGGATTGCTCGATGCCTTCGACCAGCACCTTGGCGCCGCGATCGTGCAGCGACGAGACAAGCGGCCGGAAGAAGCGCTCGGCGGCAGCGTGACGGCAGAATTCGGCGAACCAGCCGCCGTCGATCTTGACGATATCCGGTTGAAGCAGGCTCATCCGCTCCGCGGTCGAATGGCCGGTGCCGAAATCGTCGATGGCGATGCGAACTCCGTGGCGTCGCATCTCGCGCACCAGCGGGGCCAGCACATGATCGTCGGCCGCCTGCTCGGTGATCTCGCAGACCAGCATGCCGGCATTGAGGTCGAGATCGCCGAGATGCCGGGTCATCAGCCGGATCTCGGCCAGTGCACGCCCGAGATGATCGTTGATCATCGGGTTGTAGTTGAAGAACAGGTCGAGCCCATCGACGCCGATGTTGCGGAAGTTTCTCAGATGCAGCATCCGGCACATCGTCTCGACGAACAGCCGGTCGCCCGCTGCGATGCTTTCGAAGAACACGGCCGGCGCAACCGGCATCGCCGCGCGGTGCGGTTCGATCAGCGCCTCGACGGCGACCGCGGCCAACGCGCCGCCGCGTGGCGCAAAGATTGGCTGGTAGGCGCTCTTCAGCCGGAACGCGCCATAGACGCCATATTCGATGCCGACCTCGTCGGCAAAGATCGCTTCTCCGACGTCACGCCGCCGCTCGCGCTGCCCGGTCATGGCCCGATCCTGCGCCCGAACACCCTGCCCGGCCGCACTGCAGCGGTCCGCCCGAGAGGCGCCTTGACCGGCTCGGCCTCCGCGGCAGGTGCCTGTGCTTCCTTGCCGAAAACGCGAAAGCTGGTCGGCGCCAGTTCCGGCCTCGCCAGCACGAAACCCTGCACCATCGAGGCGCCCGATTTCTCAGCGAGTTCAAGCTGCCAGCCTTCCTCGATGCCTTCGAACACGGTGCGGATGCCTTGCTTCTCGAAGTTCGCCACCATGGTGGTCAACAGGGCAAAGCCGGCGCCGGACTCCATCAGCTGCGTGATCCAGTGCGCATCGAATTTGACGATGTCAGGCTTGAGTTCCTTGATGCGGTTGATGTCGGATTCATCGGCGCCGTAGTCGTCGACGGCGATGCGGAAGCCATTGGCCCGCAGCGCCTCGACGAAGCTGTAAAGCGTTTCCTGCGACGCCGACTTCTGCTCGGTCACCTCGCACACGATGCGGCGCGGATCGATCCCCGCCTCGTGCAGCACAAGGCGCATGTCGCGCAGCGCGTTGTCGACGATGGCGCGTTCGGTAAACACCGACGGGTCGAAATTGACGAAGATCGAGGCCTCTTGCGGCAGGCAGGCGCCGGCATTGAGCAAATGCAGCGTGCGCGTCAGCGCCTCGATATGCAGGCGGTCGCCGGCCGGACAGGTCGAGAAGAAACTCATCGGCGATTGCGACTCGCCGTCGCGAAACGGCCGGATCAGCCCCTCGAACGCCACCACCGACAATTTGCCCTCGTTGAAGGCGAAGATCGGCTGGAAGGCGCTTTGCAGCGTATAGATGCCCCAGACACCTGACGAGGTGCCGTCATCGTTACGGATGGTGTGGGCAAGCCCGATGCTGCGCGACAAGGTCCCTCGCTCCGCGAGACAGGCGAAATGGCTGGCGATCCTGCCGTCAAAGGTTTTAACGGCCGTTGATGAATTTATTCTTGCCAGCGATACGCCGCATGGATTGCAAGGTCCTCGGCGCGGACGAAACCCGGCGCTCCAAAGGCCGATCTTCACAGGTCCTTGACCCCTGGCTCATCCGACAATGCTTGCACTTGGCGGGTTGATGCGACATGAGAAGCGCCGCAGCTGTTCCCGCTGCGTCGACCCTCTGGAGATATCTGGTCATGGCCTTTCTTGCCGACGCCCTTTCCCGCGTGAAGCCTTCCGCCACCATCGCAGTGACGCAGAAAGCCCGCGAGCTGAAAAATGCCGGCCGTGACATTATCGGCCTCGGCGCCGGCGAACCGGATTTCGATACGCCCGACAACATCAAGAATGCGGCGATCGAGGCGATCCGCCGCGGCGAGACCAAGTACCCGCCGGTTTCGGGCATCGTGCCGCTGCGCGAGGCGATCGCCAAAAAGTTCAAGCGCGAGAACAATCTCGACTACAAGCCGGAGCAGACCATCGTCGGCACCGGCGGCAAGCAGATCCTGTTCAATGCTTTCATGGCGACGCTGAACCCGGGCGACGAGGTCATCATCCCCCGCCCCTATTGGGTCAGCTACCCCGAAATGGTGGCGATCTGCGGCGGCACCTCGGTGTTTGCCGACACATCGATCGAGAATGGTTTCAAATTGACCCCCGAAGTGCTGGAGAAGGCAATCACGCCGAAGACCAAATGGCTGTTGATGAACTCGCCGTCAAACCCCTCGGGCGCCGCCTACACGGAAGCCGAGCTGCGCGCTCTGGCCGATGTTTTGCTAAAGCACCCGCATGTCTGGACGCTGACCGACGACATGTACGAGCACCTGACCTATGGCGACTTCGTCTTCAAGACCATCGCCGAGGTCGAGCCAAAACTCTACGAGCGCACGCTGACCATGAACGGCGTCTCGAAAGCCTATGCCATGACCGGCTGGCGCATCGGCTATGCCGCGGGTCCGGTGCAGCTGACCAAGGCGATGGACATGATCCAGGGCCAGCAGACCTCCGGCGCCTGCACCATCGCGCAGTGGGCCTCGGTCGAGGCGCTCAACGGTCCGCAGGATTTCATCGCCAAGAACAAGGCGATTTTCCAGGGCCGACGCGACCTCGTCGTGTCGATGCTCAACCAGGCGCGCGGTATTACGTGCCCGTCGCCGGAGGGCGCCTTCTATGTCTATCCGTCCTGCGCGCAGCTGATCGGCAAGAAGACCAAGGCCGGCAAGGTCATCGACACCGACGAAGCCTTCTGCGCCGAACTGCTCGAGGCCGAGGGCGTCGCGGTGGTGTTCGGCTCGGCCTTCGGCCTCGGCCCCAATTTCCGCATCTCCTACGCGACGTCGGAGACGCTGCTGGAGGAAGCCTGCACGCGCATCCAGCGCTTTACCGCGTCGCTGACCTGACCGGGCCGGCCTGAAACAGAAAACCCGGCGTCACGCCGGGTTTTTTGTTGGCGCCTCATGGGCGGTGCATCTCGCGTTCGCCCGCGATGCGCTCAGCCGCCATATTGTTCAGGCGTAACCGCTTCCATCCAATCGGCATGGACGCCGTCGAGCGCTTCCTGCATGGCGACATGGGTCATCGTCGTCTTAAGGCCCGCGCCGTGCCAATGCTTTTCGCCGGGGTCGAACGAGATGACGTCGCCGGCCCTGATCTCCTGGATCGGCCCACCCCATGTCTGCGCAAGGCCGGCGCCCGCGGTGACATAGAGCGTCTGGCCGAGCGGATGCGTGTGCCAGTGGGTGCGTGCGCCGGGCTCGAAGCTGACCAGCGTGGCGCGCAACCGCGCCGGCGCTTCCTTCTCGATGATCGGTGTTTGCAGCACGCGGCCGGTGAAATACTTGTCCGGTGCGATGATGGTCGGCACGCTGCCGCAGGCAATGATCTTCATCTGGCGATCCTCAATCCGGCAAACCCTTACCCCTGCCTACCACCCCAGCCGCGGCCAGAACAGGCCGGCTCGGCCGCGATAGGCCTGATAGTCGCCAGCCAGCGGCGTGCGCGAAAACTTCTTCTCTTCGTCGAGCGCGGCAAACACATAGAGGATGGCGATCCCGGCGACCGGCACCACCGCCCAGATCGACCAGGTCGCGATCCCCCATCCGATCCAGAAGACGATGTAGGAGGTGTAGAAGGGGTGGCGGACATAGCCGTAGGGGCCGTCGGTCAAAAGGCTGTGTGGATCGTCGGGCGCGAAGGCGAAGCGCAGCCGCGCCTTGCGCGACGTGACAATCGCCCACCAGAACAGGGCAGAACTCGCCAGCTCGACGGCAAGCCCGGTGAGTTTTGCCGAAACCGGCTGCGACTGGATCCACAGTATGGCGAGAAAGAACAGCGCCGTGGCGATGACCGCCGCCGATATCGCCATGGCGCCTGGAGACATGGCCTGCGGTTGGAAATGCGCCCGCATCGACCAGACATATTGGCCAAGCGTCGCGATGCTGCAGATCGAGACAAGAAGATCGAGGACTGGTTCCATTCTCGGGATTCCGCGGTGGTTGCCATGCAGCCGGTAGTCACGCCGGCGGTCGATTTCTGGAAATCCTTTCTTAACCACATGTTTAAAGAACATATAGAGCCAGCGATGCGATGTTGGCCGTCAGGCAAATCTGAGGGTCTAATCCAGCATGAGCGTCACTGATCGCACCATCCGCACGCCGCAGGCCGATTTGCGCCTCAGCCAGTCGTCGGGCTCCGGCATGCCCATCGTCATGATCCATGGCTCGGGCGCCTCGCGCGCCGTGTTTGCCCGGCAGTTCGACAGCCCGCTCGCCGATACCCACCGGCTGATCGCCTTCGATCTTCCCGGTCATGGCGATTCCTCCGATGCCCGAGACCCGGCCGCCGCCTATACGATTACCGGTCTCGCGCAGACGACGGCCCGTCTTCTCGACGCGCTGGGCATCGACCGCGCCATCATCTTCGGCTGGTCGCTCGGCGGCCATGTGGCGATCGAACTTGCCAGCTTCCACCATGCGGTGAACGGCCTGGTGCTGACCGGGGCGCCGCCGGTGTCGAGGGGACCGCTCGGCATGCTGCGCGGTTTTCACGCCAACTGGGACAT
This sequence comes from Mesorhizobium sp. P2_B11, assembly GCF_056404855.1. Classification (NCBI taxonomy): domain Bacteria; kingdom Pseudomonadati; phylum Pseudomonadota; class Alphaproteobacteria; order Hyphomicrobiales; family Phyllobacteriaceae; genus Mesorhizobium; species Mesorhizobium sp. P2_B11. Next base: position 241,495 of record NZ_JBFUDF010000008.1, on the reverse strand, counting down.
GCTGCTCGCCTCCAAGAAGGTCTACTCCGAACGCGATATCGAGCGCTTTGAGGCGCTTTGCTTCGGTGACACCGCAAGTCCGTCTTTCCGCGAAGCCATACGGCGCACCGACGGCAGGCTGCGCGCCGGTGTGGCGCGCTCCATGTTTGCCGGCAAGGGCGCCGACCAGAAACAGGTGGTCGAACACGCCCCGTTCCCCGTCGCGGTGATCAATGGCGAGCATGACCCGCTGGTGCGGCTGAGCTATTTCGAGACGGTGGCCTATACCTCGCTGTGGGAACAGTGCCATGTCATCCCGGATGCCGGCCACGCGCCGTTCTGGGAACGCCCAAACCTGTTCAACCCGCTGTTGTCGCGCTACGCCGAGACGGTGGTGAAGCAGACTGCAGCCGCGCCGGCGCGCCGCACCCAGGCTGGCTGAAAATCTCCCGACGGTTTCTGATCCAGGCTCTGGCCCTGTCCGCCTGACGGCGGCGCATTTCTATTTTCCTTGCCCTGCCGCCTAACCCGTGGGACGATGGGTTTGGGCAGGTGGCTAAATGAAAACAACCCCGCCCGCGACGGTCGAACAGGCCGGCCGCCGCTCACGACAGGGTGCGATCGGCGCAAAACCGTTTCCACTTTTGCTGATCGTACTCCAAGGCCAACGCCTGAGTGGAGGTCAGCCATGGGTACTCGCGCCGGAGGACGACGCACGGGACCGAAATGCATTGCCATAGTCGGTCCCTTTGCAAGCGGTAAGACGACACTTCTCGAAGCCATCCTCGCCCGTACGGGCGCCATCCCCCGCCAAAATCCCGTTTCATCGGGAAGCACAGTTTCGGATCACTCGCCCGAGGCGCGGGCGCACGCCATGAGCGTCGAGGCGACCTTTGCCACCACCGAATTCATGGGCGAGCAGATCACCTTCGTCGACTGTCCCGGCTCGATCGAATTCTCGTTCGAGGCCGAGCCGGTGCTGGCCGCCTGCGACCTCGCCGTGGTCGTCGCCGAGGCCGACGAGAAGAAGATCCCCGCCTTGCAGCTCATCATGCGCAAGCTCGATGATCTCGGCGTGCCGCGCATCCTGTTCCTCAACAAGGTCGACAAGGCGATTGCCGGCGTGCGCGATACGCTGAAGATGCTGCAGCCGACGAGCGCGGCCCCGCTGCTGCTGCGCCAGATTCCGCTGCGCAAGGACAATGTGGTGATCGGTTCGATCGACCTGGCGCTGGAGCGCGCCTACATCTACCGCGAGTATGCCGAAAGCCAGGTCGCCGAGATTCCGGGCGACGACAAGGCGCGCGAGCTGGAAGCCCGCTTCTCGATGCTGGAGACGCTCGCCGATCACGACGATCAGCTGATGGAGCAGTTACTGGAGGAGATCGAGCCGCCCAAGGACGCGGTCTTCGACGACCTGTCGGCCGACCTGCGCGCCGGCGCCATAACGCCGGTGCTGATCGGCACCGCTGAAAAGGGCAATGGCGTGCTGCGCCTGCTGAAGGCGATCCGCCATGACGCACCCGATGTCGAGGCGACCCGCAAGCGGCTCGGCGTCCCGGACGGCAACCAGACCGTGGTCCAGGTGATGAAGACCATCCACACCGCGCATGGCGGCAAACTGTCGGTGTCGCGCGTGCTCTCCGGCCAGGTCGCCGATGCCGCCGAGCTTTATCTGTCGAACGGCGAGACAGCGAAGGTCTCGGGCATCTACAAGATGCTCGGCAAGGACCAGTCCAAGCTCACTGCCGCCAAGGCCGGCGACACGGTGGCGCTGGGCAAGCTGGACGAGGTCAAGACCGGCGAGACATTGAGCTCCACCAAGGGCGGCATCAAGCCGCTGCTGACGCTCACGCCGCCGCAGCCGGTCTTTGCCTTTGCCCTGCGGCCGAAGGAACGCAAGGACGAGGTCAAGATGTCGGCCGCCATCCAGCGCCTGGCCGAGGAAGATCCCTCGCTCAGCCTGCGCCACAACCAGGACTCGGCAGAGACCGTTCTGTCTGGCCATGGCGAGATGCATCTCAGGGTGGTGCGCGAGCGGCTGGAAGGCAAGAACCAGATCCCGGTCGAAGGCCATGCCCCTGCCGTTCCTTATCGCGAGACCATCCGCAAGACGGTGCAGCAGCGCGGCCGCCACAAGAAGCAATCAGGCGGCCATGGCCAGTTCGGCGATGTGGTGATCGAGATCAAGCCGCTGCCGCGTGGCTCCGGCTTCCAGTTCTCGGATACCATCACCGGCGGCGTCGTGCCCAAGACCTACATCCAGTCGGTTGAGACCGGCGTTCGCGACTATCTGAAATCCGGCCCGCTCGGGTTCCCTGTGGTCGATGTCGCCGTCAATCTCTCCGACGGCTCCTACCATGCCGTCGATTCCTCCGACATGGCCTTCCAGATGGCGGCCAAGCTGGCGATGAAGGAAGGCATGGCGGCGTGTTCGCCGGTGCTGCTCGAGCCGGTGATGAAGGTCGAGATCGTCACCCCGTCCGAAGCCACCTCGAAGATCATCGCGCTGATCCCGCAAAGGCGCGGCCAGATCCTCGGCTACGACGCGCGGCCCGACTGGCCGGGATGGGATGTGGTCGAGGCGACCATGCCGCAGGCCGAGATCGGCGATCTGATCATCGAACTGCGCTCGGCGACCGCCGGCGTCGCCAGCTATCGCTGCGCCTTCGATCACATGGCCGAGCTTACCGGACGGTTGGCCGACGAGGCGATGAACTCCAACGGCAAGGCTGCCTGACAGGAGCAGTTGATCCGCACAAAAAACGGCGCCCGGATGATCCGGACGCCGCTCCTATTGCGGACCGTCTTCTTGGGAGGAAAACGGCAGGTCCGCCGCATGTATCCGCCGCGCCACGCGGCACTGGCAGACGAATAGGTTCGGACGCGGTAGCCGCCTGAGCCCGGATCTTCCGAGTGATGCCCCCATCTCCCGGACGAACCACACCGCGTCCTATGGTCTGCTTATACGACGATTCGCGCTTGCGACATGTTACCTGAGGTTACATGTCACTGTTACGCGGCAATTCCGGTCGGTTTTTCGTGGATGCGGCAGGCCCGAAAACAAAAAAGCCGGATCAACGAAGATCCGGCTGAGTTTGATTGGAAGTGCCTGTTAAGGCTAACCTCCAGAGGGGAACACTCGAGGGCGCTAATGGGAGGAGAACGCGCCCAGGAGATGATCTATATATGTGCTCATCATGCCCAAGAAACAAGCATCTATTTTGCAACACACGCATGCAAAAAGGCATAGGCTGTGGTCTAACCCATTTTAGAGCCCGATAGGACCAGAAAAAACCTTCAAACGGCCTGTGCGACCGGCCCATTGCTGTCACAGAACCGTAACCGGACCCGATTTTTGCGCCGAAGCGCGAAAACGCCAAATGACACGGAATCAGGCAGAGCAAGTTTATTTTTGCGGCACCGGCCAGAATCGCAAAGCCAGGCCGCCGGCAAGGGAGAGCTGAAATGCGGACACCTCAGGCGATCGCCGGCAGCGCGGTCTTCTTCATCGCAGCGCCTTGCGTCGTCGCCGGTGTGGTGCCCTGGCTGCTGACAGACCACTACCATCTGCCGCTGTCGACCGTGCCGGGCTTCGTTCCGCTCGGCTGGCTACTGATCGTCGCGGCCATCGCCCTGCTCGTTCATTCCTTTGCTCGATTCGCACTCGAAGGCCTCGGCACGCCGGCGCCTGTCGCGCCCACCGAGAGACTGGTGATCGGCGGCGTCTACCGCCATGTCCGCAACCCGATGTATGTCGCCGTGCTGTCGATCATCCTCGGCCAGGCGCTGCTGTTTTCGAGCTGGACCGTCGTCGCCTATGCCGTCATCGGCGGGGTCGTCATGGGCTCCTTCGTGAGGTTCTACGAAGAGCCGACGCTGGCCAGCCGCTACGGCGCCGAATACGAGACCTACCGCCGCAATGTCCCCGGCTGGCTGCCGCGGCTGACGCCGTGGCGGGGGTAATCAACCCTGAGGATATGCTGAGATTCAGGTCAGGCCGAGCCGAGAATGGCTGAGGCCGAGAACCGGAGCGGAGCGCAGCCGTTCGCAGGCCGGCCTCACCTGAATATCGGCGTATCCCTAAAATGACCAGCTTCTGGCTTTCGCGATGATGAAATCGCGAAACACGTGCAGCTTGGCCTGGTTCTTCATCGCGTCGGGATAGGCGAAATAGGTGTCGAAGGACGGCACCTCGGTCTCCGGCAAAAGCTGCACCAGATCCGACTCCTTGGAGATCACATAGTCTGGCAGCATGGCGATGCCGGCGCCGCCCTGCACGGCGCGCTTGATCGACAGGATGTCGTTGATCTGCAGCGTCGGGACCCTTTGCCCGCCTTCGAAATCGCCGATCGTCTCCAGCCAGTTCAGCTCCGACAGATGCGACGGCACCGGCACGCCGAAAGTGACGATGCGATGGTTCTTCAGATCGGCGACCGAAGTCGGCTTACCGTGTTTGCCGACATAGGCCGGCGAGGCATAGAGGTGGAAATGCACGGTGAACAGGCGGCGCTGGATCAGGTCGGGCTGCTGCGGCTGGCGCAGCCGGATCGCACAATCGGCCTGGCGCATGGTGAGGTCGAGTTCCTCATTGGCGAGGATCAGCTGCAGGCTGATTTCGGGATAGAGCTCGATGAATTCCTGCACCCGCTCGGTCAGCCAGCCGGCTCCCAGGCCCACCGTCGTCGTCACCCTGAGCACGCCGGACGGCCGGTCCTTGGCCTCGGTCAGCCGCGACTTGATGGTCTCCAGCTTCATCAGCACGTCATGCGCCGTGCGAAACAGCATCTCGCCCTGCTCGGTCAGCACCAGGCCGCGGGCATGGCGGTTGAACAGCGGCACGCCGACATCGTGTTCGAGCGCGCTGACCTGGCGTGAAATCGCCGATTGCGACAGATGCAATGTCTCGGCGGCATGGGTGAAAGACCCAGCCTCCGCCGCAGCGTGAAACACGCGAAGCTTGTCCCAGTCCAACGCCATTGAGTTCCCCTCGTTCTGTTTTTGGCGTCTGAATGAAAAATCAGGCTTTTGAACGGCTTGCTCCGCCGTCTTGATAGATTTTATTCCGCGGCTTCGCGGTGCACCTCGATGCCGGCCAGGTACTTTTCCGCCTCGAGCGCGGCCATGCAGCCGAGCCCGGCGGCGGTCACCGCCTGGCGGTAGATGTCGTCGGTCACGTCGCCGGCGGCAAACACGCCGGGCACGTCGGTGCGGGCCGAATCGGGCGCCGTCCACAGATAACCGTTCGGCTTCTGCTTCAGCTTGCCGACGAACAGCTCGACCGCCGGCGCATGGCCGATCGCCACGAACACGCCGTCGACCTTCAGATGGCTGATCTCGCCGGTCACCGCATTTTTAAGCTTCAGCCCTTCGACCGAAGGCGGCAGCGGGGTCTTGCCGGGCCGGCCGGTGATCTCGTCGACGATCGTGTCCCAGATGACGTGGACATTGTCCTTTTTCAGCAGCCGCTCTCGCAGGATGCGCTCGGCGCGGAAATCGTTGCGGCGATGAATGACGGTCACGCTCTTCGCCAGATTGGAGAGGTAGAGCGCCTCCTCCACCGCCGAATTGCCGCCGCCGATCACCGCAACATCCTTGCCGCGATAGAAGAAGCCGTCGCAGGTGGCGCAGGCCGACACGCCGAAGCCCATGAAGGTCTGTTCGGTCGGGATGCCGAGCCACTTCGCCTGCGCGCCGGTGGCGATGATCAGCGCGTCGGCCGTATAGGTGGTGCCGGAATCGCCCTTGGCGCGGAACGGCCGCACGTTGAGATCGACCTCGGTGATGATGTCGTTGATGATGTCGGTGCCGACATGCTCGGCCTGCTTCAGCATCTGCTCCATCAGCCACGGACCCTGGATCGGATCGGCAAAGCCCGGATAGTTTTCGACATCGGTGGTGATCATCAGCTGGCCGCCCTGCTGCAGGCCGGCGACGAGCATCGGCTTCAGCATGGCGCGCGCGGCATAGACCGCGGCGGTATAGCCGGCGGGGCCGGAACCGATGATAAGGACAGGCGCGTGCTTGGTGGTCATCTAGAGCCTCTGCGGGGCAGACAATCGAGTGTGCCTTGGAAAAAGACGTGAAATGTTGCCGGTAATGTAAGGGTTGCCAACCACGCCAGCAAGACGAACGGGCCGTCGTCCCCGGAAAGCTTCGGCCCATAGGCATATTCGCGTGGGTCGCCGCTTTCGCTACCGCCCTAAAATCGCCCGGCCAAGGGCTGGCATCGCCACAAAAGTCGTTTAATGACGAGATCGCGAAAGATTCTTGCGTTTAAGCTGAGACAGCCATGCCCCTGAAAGCCGACCTCGACGCCATCGACTGGAAGATCCTGCGCGAGCTTCAGGGCGACGGGCGCATGACCAATGTCGAACTGTCGAGCCGTGTCGGCATTTCCGCTCCTCCTTGCCTGCGCCGTGTCCGGCGGCTGGAGGAAACCGGCATCATCAAGGGCTACCGCGCTCTGCTCAATGCCCCGGCGCTCGGCATGGACGTCGTCGCCTTCTGCCTGATCGGCCTGCATCACCAGGCCGATGCCGAGCTCAAAACCTTCGCCGAACGCACCCGCGGCTGGCCGATCGTGCGCGATGCCTGGATGGTGTCAGGCGAATCCGACTTTCTGCTGCATTGCGTGGCAAGCGATCTCGGCACGTTCCAGATCTTCGTCATCGAACAGCTGGCTTCGGCGCCGAATGTCGACACGGTGCGCACCGCGCTCACCATCCGCCGCGTCAAGGATGAGGGCCTGGTGGCGTTCAGCGCTTGACCAAATGGATCCACTTAAAATCGCTGTAAGAACAGCAGGATAGATCCAATACTTGAATCGATTGGCGATCAAGCCTTCAGATCGTTGATCGCCGCCAGCAGTGCATTCAGGTCGCTACTATCCCGCAGCGGCAAAACCTCAAACCCCGGTTGCTTGCTCCCCTCGCCGTCGACCAGCCCGCCGCGCGGCAGGCCGGCACGCTGCCCGGCCTCCATGTCCGCCGGCTTGTCGCCGACGATCAGCGAGCGTTTGAGATCGACGCGGAGACGCTTCTGAGCCTCGAACAGCATGCCCGGATTGGGTTTGCGCATCGGGTGATCGGCGATCGCCAGCGGCCCGTTGCCCGCCTCGTGATAGGCGCAGGCCAGGACCATGTCGACGAAGGCATTGCCGGCGCCAAGCAGTTCGAGAACCCGGCCGTTGACGGCGGCAAATTCCTTCCAGCCGAAATAGCCGCGCGCAATGCCGGACTGGTTCGTGACGATCACCACTGGGATCTTGCCCCGGTTGGCTGCCGCGATCACCGGCATGATGCCGTCGCGCAGCACCATTTTGGCGGGATCGTCGGGATAGCCGGTATCGACATTGATGGTGCCGTCGCGGTCGAGGAACAGCGCCGGTGTGTTGGCTGGAAACACCCGCGAACCGACCCGCTCGACCCACAGGCCGGGCTCAGCCAGCGGGTACGGGCCGGAGGCGCCGGTGTCAGCCATCGCTGAGACGCGCTTCGACCACTTCGCAGAGATAGTGGTAGAGGCAGAGATGCCCCTGCTGGATGATGGGCGTCGAGGTCGAGGGCACGTTGAGCAGGATGTCGGTGAGCGGCGCAAGCTTGCCGCCGGTGTCACCGGTCAGGCTGACCACCGTCATGCCCATCATCCGCGCCTGTTCGGCGGCGGCAAGAATGCTTGGCGAATTGCCGCTGGTCGATATGGCGAGCAGCACGCCGCCGACCGCGCCATGCGCTTCGACCTGGCGCGAAAACACCGTGTCGAAGCCGTAATCATTGCCCCAGGCGGTCAGCATCCCGGCATTGGCCGGCAGCGCGATCACATTGTAGGCCTTACGCTCTTTCAGGAAGCGGCCGACCAGTTCGGTGGCGATGTGGATGGCGTCGCTGGCCGAGCCGCCATTGCCACAGACCAGCAGAGCCTTGCCTGACGAAAGCGCCGTCACGACAGCGCTCACGGCACGTTCCATCTCGCTGGTCAAATCGCGCTCAGCCGTGGCGGTGATCGCGGCCGCCGAGCGGACCAGGTAATCGTTCAGTCCGGACATGAAATCCCTCAAGTAGTGGCGCCGCCGGCGCGCAATTTGCCGATGGTGCCGGTGGTGCTCTTGCCGGCGACGAGATCGACCAGCACGACGCGCCCGCCGGCCTTCTGCACCACATCGGCGCCGACCACGGTTTCGACGGTGTAGTCGGCACCCTTGACCAGAATGTCGGGCAGCAGCGCCTCAATCAGCGCCAGCGGCGTATCCTCCTCGAACACCACAACCGCATCGACCGACGCAAGTGCGGCGAGCACGCAGGCGCGGTCGTGCTGGTCGTTGACCGGGCGCCCCGGCCCTTTCAGCCGGCGCACCGAGGCATCGCTGTTGAGGCCGAGCACCAGCCGGTCGCACTGGCTGCGCGCCGCATGCAGCAGGCTGACATGGCCGGCATGCAATATGTCGAAACAGCCATTGGTGAAGCCGACGCTGAGGCCCTCATCCTTCCACGCCGCCACCATGCGCGCGGCCGAGGCTGCGTCGAGAATGGCATCCTTGTGGGCGGTCGGGCCGTGCGAGCGAAACAGCGCACCGGTGAGTTCCTCGACGCTCAGCCGTGCCGTGCCGCGTTTGCCGACCACCACGCCGCCGGCGGCATTGGCAATGGAGGCGGCCATGACGCGATCGGCGCCGGCGGCCAGGGCCAGCGCGAAGCTCGCGATCACTGTGTCGCCCGCGCCCGACACGTCGAACACTTCGCGCGCCTGGGTGGCGATGTGGCGCGCCTCATCCGCGCCAACGACACTCATGCCCTTTTCGCTGCGGGTGGCAACGACAAAGTCGAAGCCATGCGCCGCAATCAATTCACGAGCCGCCGCCACAATCTCGTCATCGGCGAAAACAGGATGACCGACCGCTTCACCGAGCTCCTTGCGGTTGGGCGTGATGGCGGTCGCCCCGGCATAGCGGGCATAATCGCGACCCTTGGGGTCGACCAGCACCGGCTTCCCGGCCTCGCGGCAGATGGCGATCAGTTCGGCGGCCACGCCGTCGAGCAATATGCCCTTGCCGTAGTCAGACAGGATGACAATGTCCGCGCGCGAGAGCGCGTCGCGGAAATGCCGGATCAGGCCCGCCCGCTCGGCGTCGTCGAGCGGCTTGATCTCTTCTTCGTCGAAGCGCAGCACCTGCTGGTTGAGCGCGCTGAAGCGGCTCTTGGACGAGGTCATGCGGCCGCGCGCCTGCGCCAGGCCCGCCGTGTCGGCGCCAAGCTCGCCGAGCATCCGCACCACATTGTCTCCGGCCACATCGGTGCCGATCACCGAGACCGGGATAGCGCTGGCACCCAGGGAAACAATATTGGCGACGACATTGCCGGCGCCGCCCATCGTCGAGGTCTCGCCACGCCCATGCAGCACCGGGATCGGCGCTTCGGGCGATATCCGCTCAATGACGCCGTTGACGAAACGGTCGAGGATGAAGTCGCCGACCACCAGAACGGCGACGTCGCCAAAGCGGGCAATGGCACGGTGCAAAGGTTCGGGCGAAGGTGGATTGTGCTTGATCATGTCACTGGCAATGCGAGGGAAAGGCCACTCTCAATCACGCTGAAAATTGTCAATTTACGGGCCGGATCGTTCATGGCGAAGCCGATATACCGCAAATCCACGCAGCGCAACGTCAGGTCAGTTCTTCTGCAGCGCGACGTGGACGCCCAGTCCGACCAGCACCGCCCCGCCCGCCCGCTGCATCATGCGCTGCGCCCGGCTGGAGCGCTTGAGCCGGCCGATCACCAGCCCGGCCAGCAACACGCAGACGATATCGGCCGAGGAAAACATCAGATTGACGATGGTGCCCAAAACGACGAACTGCAACCAGACCGGCAACGCCGCCGAGGCATCGATGAACTGCGGCAGGAACGCCATGAAGAAGATCGCTGTCTTCGGATTGAGCACTTCGACTGTGATGCTCTCGAAAAAGGCGCGGCGCGCCGACTTGCGCTCTATGACGGGCAGTGCTGCATCCCCCTCCCCGCGCTTGCGGAACAGCGACACGCCGAGCCAGATCAGATAGAGCGCACCGATCAGCTTGACCGCCATGTAGAGCGGCGGCACGGCGTGGAACAGCACTGACAGCCCGGCGGCAGCGGCGAAAACATGGAAATAGCCGCCAAGATGGATGCCAAGCGCCGCCGTCAGCCCCGACCAGCGCCCACGCGCCATGGTCTGCGCGGCGGCATAGAGCATGGCCGGACCTGGAATGTAGGCGAAGATCGCCGTGGTGGCGAAAAACGCGATGAGCAGTTCCGTCGACGGCATCTTTTTGCTCCTGTCGGCAAAGCGTGGGAATCACGCCGATCAGACGTTCAGTTCTATTCTTACCGGCTTGTGCTTCAGCCCCTCAAATCGGAAAACCCAAACGCTGCCACCAGCCGCTCGAAGGTAGGCGTATCCTGCTTTTCGCCGAAAGGCCGGATAAGTTGCCAGATGTCCTCGCTATAGAGGAGCAGCATTTCCTCCGTAGCTCCAACGACCTCTATATCCCCGGGAGCTGCATAGAAAGAGATGCCTTCGATGCCATCGGGAGAAAGTGGCGCGTAGTGGACCCGAAATTCACCGGTGCTGATCTGAACGCCATTCGTCGACGTCCCTTCGTACGGCTCAACAATTCGGCAAATGCGTCCAACGGATGACCTGCGTGCCTCTTCAACCGGCGTGCCATAGTTCTCGTCCGACAGGGACAAAATCCTAACGTATGAGCCGACAAACACTGCCGCGCCTTGCCTATCGGTTGGTATCGTTCCAGAAAGATCTCCTGTCATTCATCTGTCCTTGCTGCTGTGAGCCCGGCCTGCTTTATCGACAGCCCAACCTGCCTCCCTTATAAGGACCGGAATCGGCAAGCGAAATCGGGTATCAGGGCCAACAGGATGATCATCGTCACGGGCGGCGCCGGCATGATCGGCTCCAACATTGTCGCCGCACTCAATGCCGAAGGTCATGACGACATTCTCGTCGTCGACGACCTCACCGATGGCCACAAGATCGCCAATCTCGCCGATTTGCAGATAGCCGACTATCTCGACAAGGACGAATTCCTGCCGCGCCTGGAGGCAGGCGACCTCGGACGCATCGAGGCAATCTTCCATCAGGGCGCCTGCTCGACCACCACAGAGTGGAACGGCAAGTACATGATGGACGTGAACTACGCCTATTCGAAGCGCCTGCTGCATGCGTGCCTGTCGCTGCGCGTGCCCTTCCTCTACGCGTCCTCGGCCTCGGTCTATGGCGGCGGCTCGGAGTTTCGCGAGGATCCGGCGCTGGAACGGCCGCTCAACGTCTATGCCTATTCGAAGAAGCTGTTCGACGACTATGTCCGGCGCACTGTGTTCGACACCGACCATTCGCCGGTGGCTGGCCTGCGCTACTTCAACGTCTACGGCCCGCGTGAGGCGCACAAGGGCGCCATGGCCTCGGTCGCCTTTCATTTGTTCAACCAGGTTGGGCGCGGCGAAAATCCAAAACTGTTCGGCGCCTATGACGGTTTTGGGCCAGGCGAACAAAGCCGCGATTTCATCCATGTCGGCGACGTCGCCGACGTCAATCTGTGGCTGTGGAAGCGCGGCTCGAGCGGCATCTTCAACTGCGGCACCGGCCGCGCCCAGCCGTTCCGCGCCATCGCCGAAACCGTCATCGACACGCTGGGCAAGGGCGAGATCGAGTTCATCCCCTTCCCCGACCATCTCAAGGGCAGCTACCAGAGTTTTACCCAGGCTGATATGTCCCGCTTGCGCGCAGCCGGCTATAATGGGCAATTCCGCAGCGTGGAAACCGGCGTCAGAGATTATGTCGAATGGCTGAAAGCCCAACGATCCTCGTGATCGGCCCACGCTGGGTAGGCGACATGGTCATGGCGCAGTGCCTGTTTTCGGCGCTGAAGGAACTCCATCCCAACGCCGCCATCGACGTGCTGGCCCCGGCCTGGGCTGCACCCTTGGTCAAGCGCATGACGGAACTCCGCCAGCAGATCGATTTCCCGCTAAAACCCGGCGCGCTCGAATTCACCATTCGCCGCCGCTTCGGCCGCCTGCTGCGCGGCCGCTACGACATGGCGTATGTCCTGCCGGGAAGCTGGAAATCGGCACTGATCCCGTTCTTTGCCCGCATTCCGCGCCGCTTCGGCAATCTGCGCGAGATGCGCTATGGCCTGCTGACCGACATCGTGCCGCTGCCCGATGCCGTCAAGCGGCGCACCGCCCAGGCCTATTTCGGCCTTGCCCAGGGCGGGCATTTCCGGCCGCCGCACCTCACCGTCGATGCCGGCAATCAGAAAGAGTTGCTCGGCCGCTTCGAGCTGGAGGCCGGAAAATTCGTCGCCATGATGCCCGGCGCCGAATTCGGTCCGGCCAAGCGCTGGCCGAGCGAGCGCTATGCCGGTCTTGCCCGGGAGATGATGGCAAAGGGGTTCAAGGTCGCGCTGTTCGGTTCGAAGAACGACCGCGACGTCACCGCCGAGATCACAGCGCTTGCGCCCGGTGTCGTCGATCTCGCCGGGAAAACGCGGCTGGAGGACGCCATCGACCTGATTGCGGCGGCCAGGCTGGCGGTGTCTAACGACAGCGGCCTGATGCATGTCGCGGCCGCCGTCGGCACGCCGATCGTTGCCGTTTACGGCTCCACCTCGCCTGAAAACACGCCGCCGCTGGCTGAACAGCGCGAACTGATCTGGCTGCATCTGTCCTGCTCGCCCTGCCATCAGAAGGTCTGCCCGCTCGGCCATCTCAACTGCCTGAAGACGCTCGATGTCGCCAAAGTAGCGGCGGCGGCCGATCGACTACTGGACGTCCCGGCCGCGGCATGAAGGTGCTGATCGTCAAGACATCGTCGATGGGCGACGTCATCCACACCTTCCCCGCGCTCGAGGATGCGCGCCACAACTGCCCCGATATTGCCTTCGACTGGTGCGTCGAAGAGGCCTTTGCCGGCATCGTCGCGCTACATCCGGCGATCGCAACCATCCACACCGTCGCCATCCGCCGATGGCGCAAGCATCTGCTCAACGCCAGCACATGGCGGGAGGCGACGAGCTTGCGCCGCACCTTACGGGCAAGCCGGTACGACCTCGTCATCGATGCGCAGGGGCTGCTGAAATCGGCCCTGGTGGCGAAACAGGCCGGCGCGCCGGTTGCCGGTTTCGACCGCGCCAGCGCGCGCGAACCCTCAGCGACGTTGTTCTATCAGCACAAATACGCCGTACCGCGCGACCTACACGCCATTGAACGCACGCGGCGGCTGTTCGGACTGGCGTTGGGCTACCAGCCCGATCTTTCGACGCTAGCATCGGGGATTGTGCCGCCCACAGGCGGCCTGACCGGCATCGACGGCAAAACAGCCTTCCTGCTGCACGGCACCAGCCGCGAGGACAAGAAATGGCCGGCGCAAGACTGGATCGCAACCGCCCGCCTGCTGGCTGAACGGGGGATGACACCGGTCACCACCTGGTCGAACGAGCGCGAGAAGGCGGTCGCCGAGGCGATCGCCAGAGACGTGCCGTCAACAATCGTGGTGCCGAAATCGCCGCTGGCGGAGATCGCCGCGATCCTTGGCCGCTCGACGCTGGTCATCGGCGCCGACACCGGCCTCACCCACCTCGCCAGCGCTTTCGGACTACCGACGGTCGCAGTGTTCCTGGCGACGGAGCCCGGTCTGACCGGCCCGCGTGGGCAATATGCCTCAACGCTGCTGGCGGCATCAGGGGAGCGCCTAACGCCGGCTGAGGTGGTGGCGGAAGCTGAAAAGCAGCTGGCGCTCAAATCACGAGCGCCGGCTTAGAACCCTTCAGAATTATCTGAGGTCCTAGATGAACTGCACCTGGACGATCTCGTAGCCCCGTGCGCCGCCGGGTGCATTGACCTCGATGGCGTCGCCGACCTCCTTGCCGATGAGCGCGCGCGCGATCGGCGACGAGATCGAGATACGGCCCGATTTCACGTCCGCTTCCTGGTCGCCGACGATCTGGTAGGTCTTCTTCTCCTCGGTGTCCTCGTCGACCAGCACCACCGTGGCGCCGAACTTGACCTTGTCGCCGCTGAGCTTGGTGACGTCGATCACCTCGGCGCGCGCAATATAGTCTTCGAGCTCGTTGACGCGGCCCTCATTGAGGCTCTGCGACTCTTTGGCCGCATGGTATTCGGCATTTTCGGACAGGTCGCCATGCGAGCGCGCTTCGGAGATCGCCTCGATGATGCGCGGCCGCTCTTCCTGCTGGCGCCAACGCAGTTCTTCCTTCAATGACGCGAAGCCCTCGCCTGTCATCGGGACCTTGTTCATGATGCCTGACCTTTCCTGCCGCCACCCCCGCGTTTCGGGGAAAGCCTTGTCGATGGGTACAAAAAGAAAACGGGTCCGGCAGCCTCGGGCTAACGGAACCGTTTCACCGCAATTTCCCCCAATATAGCGATCTTCGCGCGCTTTTCACGCTGAAAAAGCGGGCTTTTGAAAAATCATGAGCCGATTGTGCAGTTGCCGCAACGGCATGCGCGTTGTGTTGCGGCTGAGACGGCAAAAAGCCGGCTGCGATTGCTCGCAACCGGCCCAGAGAAGCCGTTGGGGTGGGGTCAGCTTCTCATGAAATGGTAGATCTGTTCAGCCAGCATGCCGTATTCGCGCGAGCCTTTGCCCGTGCGCTTCTCGATTTCGGCCAGCTGCTCCTGGGCGCCGGCCAGATCGCCGATCTGCAGATGCGCCTCGCCGAGATATTCACGCACCAGCGTGTAATCGGGGTTGATGCGCAGCGCTTCCTCGTAATAGCCGAGGCCGACCGTGACGCGGCCTGAATGGCGGTGCGAATAGCCGAGATAGTTGAGGATGCGCGGATCCTGCTTGTTCTCGGCAAGGCTGAGCACGGCGATCGCCTCATCATAGCGCCCGGCCATCGCCAGATCGTGGCCGGCCTCATAGATGTTGTCGTCGTCGAGCATGCCGTACTTCGGCGCGACGCACTTCTTGAGCTTCTTGTCCCAGACCTCGCCCTTCTTGCATTTCGTGCTCCCGCCGTCGCTGCCGCCTCCGCCGCCCTCGCCGGCGGTAAAGGCTGGCGCCGCAAACAGCGGCAGAGCGACAACAGCTAGAACTTGAATCAGCAAACGTCTGCGCATCGAAGCCTCCTTGAGGGATAATGATGAAATGCTAACGCCAGGCGGATGCCATTTCATCCCGGAAAAGCCGCGCCGCCAAAACTATTTCGCAAAACCACTTCAAAAGACAGGCACGCGAGTCGGAATCCCGCCGGGCGGTGAGCCCAGCCGGCCGAACGGACGTGACGCGGGCTGCAAATCAGCTATCATCCGCGAAATGACCAGCGGAGTGCGCGAAAGTGCAACAGCGCCGTGAACGGGAATGGGAGCTATCGATCGGCCCGGACACCGTGCGCCTGTTCATTCTCAAGGCAAAGGGTCTGAGTGCAGCCGTCAACGAAGACTATGCCGACGGCGCCGAGCACGAGGTCGAGTTCGACGGCGACAGGCACGACAATCACCACCATGACGGGCTTGCCGAGGAAAGCTCTGAAAACCTCACCGAGGAAGAGCTGCGCGAACTGATCAACGACCTCAATGTCGACGAAGCCGCTGAATTGATCGCGCTGGCCTGGGTCGGACGTGGCGACTATGACGCGGCGGAATGGTCCGACGCGGTGGCCGCCGCGCGCGAGCGCGCCAACAAGCGCACGGCAAAATATCTGCTCGGCATGCCGCTGCTGGCCGATTGGCTGGAAGAAGGGCTGGAGGCGATCGGCGCGTAACGCCGGGGTAACCGATCGTGATCGGGCGCATGCGCTTTTCCCGGCAACCTCCGCAAGCCCACGCCGTTTAGGACCGATGGCGGCGCTTGTCTTTTCCAGAATGTTCGGGTTGGCGCTGGCCATGGTGGTGGCCGGATTGCTCGCGACGCCTGCCGACGCCAAGCACAGACGGGCTCACCAGCCTTCCTGGGTTGAACAACTGCTGACACAAGGAGCCGATCAGCCGTCGAAGCCGCGCAGCAAGCATCGCCTGAAACCGCGCGGCAAGCGGCATATCGTGCCGAACCAGGCAGAACCGAAAACGCCGGATCCGCAGCCCTCAGCTGACGATGTCCCGGTGCCCAAGGCGCGCCCCGAGGAGGCGCAGAAGACCGACGCTGCAAAGACCGAAGAGCAAAAGACCAGTGGTGCGCCCAACCGGTCCGATGACGACCGGTTCAATGAAGAAAAGTCCCGCCAGAAAAAGCAGGCCCGGCCCGGGCCGTCAGCTCCAGGGCAGCCAGCCCAGCCGTCAACCGATACCGAAAGCGGGCCGCCTGCCGTGGTGCCCGTTCCGACACAAAGGCCCGACGTCACGAAGCCGGAGGTAGAGCCGCCGGTCGTCGGTCCGCAACCGCCTGAAAAGCCGGCGGATACCGACGACAAGAAGATGCTCCCGGACCCTCGCTCGGCCGACCTGCCCGACGCAAAAATGCCGGCGGAGGAAGTTGCCTGTCGCCAGCGGCTGACGGCGCTTGGCGTCGAATTCGAAGAGCACAAGGCGGAAAGCAACCCCGAAATTGGCTGCTCGATCCCCTACCCCATCGTGTTGAAATCGCTCGGAAAATCCATCGCCGTCGGCCCTGCTACCGAGCTCAACTGCCCGATGGCCGAGGCGGCCGCCCGCTTTGCCGCCAACGTCATCCAGCCGGCGGCACAAGCCGAATTCGGCGCCGACCTGAAATCGATCAACCAGGCATCGGCCTTTGTCTGCCGGCCGCGCAATGGCACGCGCAAACTGTCGGAACACGCCTTCGGCAACGCCCTCGATATCGCCAGCTTCACCTTGTCCGATGGTCGCAAGATCGAAGTCGGTCCAACGCCGCCCGAGAAGGATGGCAAATTCCTCAACGCGGTGCGCAAGGCCGCCTGCGGACCGTTCAAGACCGTGCTTGGGCCGGGCGCCGACCCCGACCATGCCCTGCATTTCCACCTCGATCTCGAACCGCGCCGGCACGGCGGCACCTTCTGCCAATAGGCTGGCAGGCTGACCCGGCGTGCCGTATTTCGGCCGCAGGCGTGAACGCCGTCACTGAGTTTTCCTTTACCCTTGATCGTTAAAATGCCGGATATCCGTCAAAGGGATTCCGTCAATGGCCGGCAGATTTCGCGCCGTTTTTTTCGCCACTTTGCGCCAGTCGAAACGCGCAGCGATGCTTGCCGCCGGCCTGGCGCTGGCCAGCGTTTCGGCCTGCAACACCGGCAGCGTGCTGAATTTGGAGCCGGYCGTCGATGTCGGCTCACAGACCGCAGCTATGCCGCAAGCCGAGCCGCAATATGAAGGCATGCAAAAGCTTGTCCCCTCCAATCCCTACATGACCGCCGCCTATCCGCGCATGGACGAGCCGCTGTCGGAGCCGCAGCAGATGCCGGCCAGCGAAACCGACTGCCGCAGCGAGTTGAAGCGCCTTCGCGTAGTCTACACCGATGTCCAGCCTATCCACGAGGGACAATGCGGCATCGACTGGCCGGTCAAGGTCTCGTCCATCGCCGGCATTCAGATGAAGCCGGCGGCGACATTGACGTGCGACATGGCCGCAACCTTCGCCGCCTGGACCAGGAACGAACTGGTTCCCTCCGCCCGCTGGCGCTATTTCTCCGGCGTCAAGACCATCCACCAGGGTTCGAGCTATTCCTGCCGCAACATCGCCGGCGAAGGCGTTTTGTCCGAACACGGCAAGGGCAACGCGCTCGACGTCATGAGCATCGAGCTCAACAATGGCGACGACATCGACGTGCGCAAGCCCGGCCTGTTTGCCTTCCGCACCCGCGGCTTCCTCAACAATGTGCGCGCCGACGGCTGCCAGTATTTCACCACCGTGCTCGGCCCCGGCTACAATTACGACCACCGCAACCATTTCCATTTCGACATCAAGAACCGCAAGAGCGGCTATCGCGCCTGTCGCTAGGAAAGATCAGGTGCGCTGGGCGTCACCTGTGGAAGCGATGATTTGTCGTGCCACCAGATCCTGGATGCGCCAGAGATTCCGGTCGCGAATCCCGCTCTCCTCCAGTTTGCTTACGGTTCGGAATAGGTACTGCGCCGACGAGCCCCAATGACCGGCAGCCTGCGCCAGCGTGTTGGCAACCTGCTCCAATGGCAACCGGCCGGCATAGGCCCTGCCGTCTGGCGCGGCGACGAAAGCCAAAGCACGCAGCGGCCCGTCCTTGGTCTTGACCTTGATCCAGCATGGCACGTTGGTTGGCGGGTTGGCATCGATCTCGCGGCGCATCAACTGGCCAAGTTGCCCGAAATGGTCTTCCGCAGGCAGCCGATAGACGATGCCGTTGCAGCTGCCGCCTCGATCGAGGGCCAGCATCAAGGCCGGCAAATCGCGGGTTCCACGCCAGCGGGTCAGCTTCAGGCAGAACGAGCGATGCCATCCCGGCGCCGTGGCCGGGCGCTGCTCGACATGGGCGAATTCGGGGTTCCAGATCAACGATCCATAGGCAAAAACCCACAGCGCTTCAGGCCGATGTTCCGACAGGAGTTGCTCGACAAGGATGTCGAACTCCGCGTCTGTATGCTCGGTTGTTCCGGGCTCGGGACCCGGATCCGGTTCGATACGCTCGACCCTTGCGACAAGGTCGGCGGTCAATGCCATCGAGCCGCGACCCACCGGCTTCCGCTCCATTCCTGCTCACCCCACGCAAAAACGATGGCCGACGATAGAACGGCTGCGCGCTGCTGACCATTGATTTCCAGGGTCCGTCAGGCAACAGATACCGCACGGATCGAGCCGCATTCATGAGCCAACGAAGCCTGCGACGACGCGCATTGACCTGGCTGGCGGCGCTCTGCGCCGCCTGGCTGGCGCTTGCCTATGTCGCCGCACCTGAGTTCTGGACGTTTCGCGACCGCGGCTTTCGCAAGCAGACCTTCGAAATGGTGACGCATACGCCGCAAGGCATTCCGGGCGACCCGATCAATGTCGGCCTTGTCGGCAGCGAAAAGGAGCTTGTGCATGCCTTCGCCGTGGCCGGTTGGGACACCGCCGACGGCGTGACCCTGAAGACCGCGATCGAAATCGGGGAAAGCGTGCTGTTCGACCGTCCCTATCCCGACGCCCCGGTCAGCCGGCTGCTGTTTGAAGGCCGCGCCCAGGATCTCGCCTTCGAGAAACCCGTCGGCGACAGCGCCGACCGGCGTCATCACGTCCGCTTCTGGCGCACCGATGCGACCGGCGACGACGGCCGCCCGCTCTGGCTGGGCTCGGCCAGCTTCGATCGTGGCGTCGGGCTGAGCCACGACACCGGCGCCATCACCCACCATATCGGCCCCGACATCGATGCCGAGCGCGATCTCGTGATCCACGACCTGTCGGCTGCCGGCATGGTGATCTCGGTGAGCGATATCCCTGGCATCGGCGCCACCAGGACCGGCCGCAATGGCGGCGGCGATCCCTATTTCACCGACGGCAAGGCGATTGTCGGCGTGCTCAGGCAACTTCCCTGAACCACTGTCATTTTTCAAAAATCAACGCGGACTATTTTCCAGCGGCCTGCGGCAATGCTATTGACCCCTGATGCTATACGTCGAAATCGCTACCGTGGTCGTCCTCATCTGTGTGAACGGCCTTCTGTCGATGTCCGAGCTCGCCATCGTTTCGTCGCGCCCGGCACGGCTCAAGGCGATGATCGACCGCGGCGTCAATGGCGCCGGGCGCGCGCTGGCGCTCGGCTCCAACCCCGGCAAGTTCCTGTCGTCGGTGCAGATCGGCATCACCTTGGTCGGCGTGCTGTCAGGCGCCTTCTCCGGCGCCACGCTGGGCGACAGGCTGTCGGTGTACCTGGCCTCGACCGGCATCCGCGAAACCATCGCCGATCCGCTCGGCGTCGGCATCGTCGTTGCCATCATCACCTATTTCTCGCTGATCGTCGGCGAACTGGTGCCCAAGCAAATTGCGCTGCGCGATCCCGAACGCGTCGCCGCCCGTGCCGCGCCGGCGATGACCATCCTTGCCACCGTCTCGGCGCCGCTGGTGTTCCTGCTCGACATTTCCGGCCGCGCCATATTGTGGCTGCTCGGCCAACGCGGCGAGAGCGAGGAGAAGGTCACCGACGAGGAGATCAAGATGCTGGTCGCCGAGGCCGAGCATCACGGCACCATCGAATCCGACGAGCGGCGCATGATCGCCGGCGTCATGCGGCTTGGCGACCGCGCCGTGCGCGCGGTGATGACGCCGCGCACCGAGGTCGACTGGATCAATCTGCAGGCCGATGAGAGCGCCATCCGCAAGCTGTTGATGGATACCCAGCATTCGCGCCTGCCGGCGGGCGACGGCGGCGTCGATGTCATGGTCGGCGTTGTCCAGACGCGCGACGTGCTGGCGGCGATCCTTGCCGGCCGCGCGCTCGACCCGCGCAAGCATGTGCGCGCCGCCCCTATTGTCTATGACCAGGCCGATGCGCTGGACGTGCTGCAGAAGCTGAAGGATTCCGACGTGCCGATGGCGCTGGTGCATGACGAATACGGCCATTTCGAAGGCATCGTCACCCCCGCCGACATTCTCGAAGCCATCACCGGCGTCTTCCGCGCCGACCTCGATGCCGGCGAGGAGGAAAACGCCGTCAAGCGCGAGGACGGCTCATGGCTGCTCGCCGGCTACATGCAGGCCGACGAGATGGCCGAGGTTCTCGGCATCGACCTGCCAGAAAACCGCGATTACGAGACCGTCGCCGGCTATGTGCTGGCGCACATGCACCATCTCCCGGCGACCGGCGAATGCGTCGACGCGCAAGGCTGGCGCTTCGAGGTGGTCGACCTCGACGGCCGCCGCATCGACAAGCTGATCGCCACCCGCCTGCCGAGCGGCCATCGCGAAGTGGTGCGGTGACAACAGCGCCTCTTCAGACCGCGGCTTCGATCGGCTCGGCAAGCCTGGGATTGGAGCGCGAGGCGATCAGGCAGCTGGCGACGATCAGGGCGGCACCCGCCAGCGTGGTCCAGGTCGCCGCCTCGTCGAAGAACAGCCAGCCGAACACGATCGCCCAGATGAAGGCCGAATACTCCGTCGGGATCAGATATTGCGCTTCGGCCCGCGCATAGGACCAGCTCATCAGGAACTGGCCGGAGAGCGACAGTGCCGTCACCCCGGCCAGTGGAAGCCAGAGATTGCCCGGCAGGGCAACCGCAAGCCAGGGCGCGGCCGGGAGAAGGACGGTGGCAACGCACAGGTTCTGGAACATCATGATCTCGACCGGTTTGGCCACCAGCGCCTGCCGCCGCGAGAGGATCAGATTGTAGGCGTAGAACACCGTCGATGCGAGCACGGCCACCGTGCCAAGCAAGGCATCCCCGGAGTAGCTGCCTTGCCCGAACTGTCCGGCCATGATGATGATGACACCGGCAATGCCGGCCAGCGACGCCCAGATCGCCTGGCGCTGGATGCGTTCACCGAGCAGCAGCGCGGCCAGCAGAAGAGCAAACAGCGGTGCCACGAAACTAAGCCCGATCCCATCCGCAAGCGGCAGCCTGGCAAGCCCCCAGAAGAATGACAGCAGAACGATGCAGACGACGACGGCGCGCAGCGCATGCAGCCTGAGCACGGAAGGCGTGGGAAGCGTGCGCGGCCCTGCCGCCCAGGCCGTGCCCGCGACGACGGTTGCAAGCATGCTTCGCCACAGCACCGTGTTGTAGACGCCGACGGCGATGACCAGGATCTTCATTGCCGCGTCCATGGCCGACAAAAGGAAGATCGCCAGCGCGCAGACCAGCACCGGGATCATGGGGGAAACGGCGCCTGACAGGCTGGGTGACTTCACGGGGCATGCTCATGTGATGGATCCCGCCGGATATATCAGGGCAAAAAAGCAGGGCCAGATGGCAGCCCTGTCCAGATGACGGTCCAAGGGCGGCCCAGCCTCAGTGCGTGTCCGGCGGCGGCGCCTTTGGTGTGACGTTGCGCAAGAACGGAACCAGCGCGGTGGCGATGACGAAGCGGGGCCGCAGCATGCCAGCCTCCTGCCCGCCCCATGGTTCGCTATCGGCCTTCCCCGCCCGCACCCATGATTGATCCACCGGAAGATTGGGAAACGCGGCCAAAGCCTCTATATCGAAGGCCATGGATGCATCGAACGAACACGCCCGTAACGACGAGCTTCTCCAGGACATCCAGCGCCTGTCCTTCGAATATTTCCTCAACGAGGCCAATCCTGAAAACGGCCTGGTCGCCGACCGCAACACGCCGGCGTCGCCGGCCAGCATAGCCGCCGTCGGGCTCGCTCTGTCGTCCTATCCCGTCGGTGTCGAGCGCGGTTTCATGACCCGCGCCGCTGCAATCGAGCGGACGCTCGCTACCCTTCGCTTCTTCTGGAACGCCCCGCACGGGCCGGAGCCCGATGCCACCGGCTACAAGGGTTTCTACTATCATTTCCTCGACATGAAGACCGGCCGCCGCGTCTGGAAGTGCGAACTGTCCACGGTCGATACCGCCCTTCTGCTGGCCGGCATCCTGGCGGCCGGCGCCTATTTCGACCAGGACGATGAATCCGAAGTGGAAATCCGCCGGCTCGCCGATGCGCTCTACCGCCGCGCCGACTGGCGCTGGGCGCAAAATGGCGGCGCCACCGTCACCCATGGCTGGCGGCCTGAAAAAGGTTTTCTGCGCTACCGCTGGGAAGGATTTGACGAAGCGCTGATCCTGTACGTGCTTGGTCTGGGATCGCCGACCCACGCGCTGCCGCCCGAGAGCTACRCGGCCTGGCTGTCCAGCTACAAGTGGAAGACCATCTACGGCCGGGAGCTGATCTATGCCGGGCCGCTTTTCATCCACCAGTTCTCGCATATCTGGATTGACTTTCGCGGCATCCGCGATGCCTTCATGCGCGATCACGACAGCAACTATTTCGAAAACAGCCGCCAGGCGACCTACTTGCAGCGCGACTACGCCATCCGCAATCCGAAGGGGTTCGCGGGCTACGCCGAGAATTGCTGGGGCGTCACCGCCAGCGACGGCCCAGGACCGATCAAGCGTGAAATGACGGTCGCTGGGCGCCGCTTCTACGGATATCTCGCGCGCGGTGCGCCTTTCGGCCCGGATGACGGCACACTGTCGCCCTGGGCGGCGATCGCCTCCTTGCCGTTTGCGCCAGAAATCGTGCTGCCGGCGCTGCGCCATTTTCACGAGATGGACCTGCACGTGGGCAATCCTTACGGCTTCGTCGCAAGCTTCAATCCGACGATCGCGGCCGCCGACGGCCGCGCCTGCGGCTGGGTGTCGCCGGACCATGTCGGCATCAATCAGGGGCCGATCGCCCTGATGATCGAAAACTACCGATCGGACTTCCTGTGGCAGCTGATGCGCCGCGTGCCGGCCATCGCTACCGGGCTTCGCCGAGCCGGCTTTTCGGGCGGCTGGCTGTGACGGGCCGCTGGCGCAATTAGTCGAGCAAGATACTCAAGGCACCAACGGATTCGCGGAAATGAAAAAGGGCGGCGCAAGCGCCGCCCCTTGGGAAGATGATTGATCCCTAGGAGGATAAGGCTCAGGCTGCCTGGGCTTCGCCGGCAATCGCGTCGGCCTGACGCGCAGCCTTGAGCACCCGGGCCCACCAGGCGACGTCGTTGACCAAGGCAGCGCCGGCCTGGTTCAGATGCTCGATGTCCTCAAGCTTCTTCTCGCCCTGGCGGACCGCCAGGAAATCGCCCCAGGCGATGTGGACGGCGGACTTGACGGGCGCCATCTGCAGTTCGACGGCGGCAAGGCGCAGATGTTCGACAGCACGCGAGCCGCCGACGCTGCCATAGCCGACAAAGCCGGCCGGCTTCTTGTTCCACTCATTGGCGGCATAGTCGATGGCGTTCTTCAGCACGGCCGTCGGGCCATGATTGTATTCGGCGGCGGTGAAGATGAAGCCGTCGAACTCGGCCACCTTCTTCTGCCAGCGCTGCGCAACTTCGTTCTGCGAGGGCGCCCAGGCGGACGAGGCAACTTCGTCGAAGAAGGGCAGCGGCCAGTCGCGCAGGTCGACGATCTCGACATCGATGTCGGCATGCGATTTGGCGATTTTGGCGATCCACTGGGCGGGAACATCAGCGAAACGCGCGGCGCGTGTCGAACCGACGACAATGGCGATTTTGGGCTTGGACATGGGGCTCTCCATATATGTAAAAGCTGGTATCGTTTGGATACCGGCGCTATATGAGATACTGACAACTGGCCGCGCAAGGAGGCACCGTTTTGTTACTGAGGCACCCGCACAACACCGAAGACTGCCGCGCCGTTTCGGAAATCCTGCAACGCGTCGGCGACAAATGGACCGTCCTGGTCGTCGGCAAACTCGGCGGCGGGCCGCTGCGTTTCAATGAATTGCGCGCGGCCGTCGGCGGCATTTCGCAGAAGATGCTGACCACCACTTTGCGCGGTCTGGAGCGCGACGGTTTCGTCACCCGAACCGTGTTCCCGACCATCCCGCCACGCGTCGATTATGAGCTGACCGAGCTCGGCCATGAGCTGCTGGTCCCGGTCGGCGCGCTGGGCGAATGGGCCCGCAAAAACACCGTGCGGGTCCAGGCTGCGCGCGAAAAGTTCGACGGCGTGCACACCTGAAAACCCTTGCAGTGCAAAGGTTTTCTCTCGAAGACACGCGGTTCGGGCTCGACTGAGCCGCCTTGCCTCTTTGGTCACGCCATCACCACCAACGGCAGCATTTGGTTCGCCGGCGCAGCATCATCTCGAGGCTGATAAGCGTCTTCCGCCGAGGGGCCCTCAGGCCTTTGGCGCAGGGTTGCTGCAACACATCGCGCCGCACGTCTCGACGCCTGCAGCCCGTCGAGCAGTCCGCTGGTCGCCGACTGTCCGGTCATGCGTGCAGGCGACGCTCGGAAGTTCCTTCCTGATCTCGGTATAAGCGGTCGTGCCGAGCAGGCAGATCACCGCGACAAGGGCCGCCACAAGCCAGCCGTTCAGCATATGTTGACGCATTGTCTTCCCTCCGCCATCCGTAGAATCGGAGACGAAGGCAACCATTGGATGTCGCGCAGCGCATCGCCCGCGTGGGGGATGTTACAGAAGCACAAGCTTGGCGGAATCGACTGCGTCAGCTTTCTGCTGGAATCGGCTTCGGCTTGCCGTCGCTATCCAGCGCCACCATGACGAAATCGGCGTGCGTCACCTTCTCCATCAGGTCGGAGAGGTAGCGCTGCGCCCAGGCTTCGACCTTGAGCGTCATCGAGGTGCGGCCGACACGCTCGACATGGGTGTAGATGCACAGCGTGTCGCCGATCTTCATCGCCTTGGCGAAGGACATCTCCTTGACCGCCGCCGTCACCACGCGGCCCTTGGCGCGCTCGGCGGCGCGGATGCCGCAGGCAAGATCCATCTGCGCCATCACCCAGCCACCAAAGATATCGCCGGCCGCATTGGCATCGGCCGGCATGGCCAGCGTGCGCAGCGTCAGATCGCCGACCGGCCGTCCGTCCGCGTAATGCACCATGCCGTTGCCCCCTCGATATCGATTGCCTCGATCCCGTAGCGTCATGGCGCCAACAGGTCAACGCGACGCGCAAGGCTGCTTGCACGCAATGTCGTTTCCCTGCTGACATTTCAGAACCATGCGCCTTCCAGTCGCATTTTTCACAACGCATGCCGGAAGGCGCGGCGACGCGGCGAGCCTGCCGCGTCTAGGCTGCGGCCAGTTTTCCGGAGCCGTCCAAATTCACATGCAGACCTATGACTTCATCATCGTCGGCTCCGGCTCGGCCGGCTCGGTTCTCGCCGACAAGCTGTCGGCTTCGGGCCGTTTTTCCGTGCTGGTTCTGGAAGCCGGCGGCACCGATCGTCGCTTCTATGTCCAGATGCCGCTCGGCTACGGCAAGACCTTCTTCGATCCGGCGGTCAACTGGAACTACAAGCCCGAGCCGGATCCCGGCCTCGGCGGCAATGTCGACCACTGGCCGCGCGGCAAGCTGCTCGGCGGCTCGAGCTCGATCAACGCCATGGTCTGGATCAGGGGTGCGCGCGAAGACTTTGACGATTGGCGCGATGCCGGCAATCCCGGCTGGGGCTACGACGATCTGTTGCCGGGCTTCAAGGCGCTCGAGGACAATGAGTCCGGCGCCGACGCATGGCGCGGCACCGGCGGGCCGCTGCACATCACCGACACCACGAACGCCGTCCATCCGCTGACCAAACGCTATCTCGCTGCCGGCCAGCAGGCCGGCCTGCCGCTCAACCCCGACTTCAACGGCGCCGCCCAGGAAGGGGTCGGCACTTACCAGATCTCGACCAAGGGTGGCCGCCGCATGTCGGCGGCGCGCGCCTTCCTGCGCCCGGCGATGAAGCGCAAGAATGTTCGCGTCGAGACGAATGCGCTGGCGACCAAGATTCTGTTCGAAGGCAAGCGCGCCGTCGGCATCGAGTATCTGCAGAACGGCGAGACGAAGACGGCGCGCGCCGGCCGCGAGGTCATCCTGTCCGCCGGCTCGATCAACTCACCGCAGCTCTTGCAGCTCTCCGGTGTCGGCCCATCGGCGCTGCTCAACGGGCTCGGCATTCCGGTCGTCCACGCCAACGAGAATGTCGGCGCGCATTTGCAGGACCATGTCGGCATCAACTACACCTTCAAGGGCAAAGTGCCGACGCTGAACCAGATCCTACGTCCCTGGTGGGGCAAGCTCTTGGTCGGCATGCAGTACATCCTGACGCGCTCTGGCCCGCTGTCGCTGTCGATGAACCATGGCGGAGGTTTCTTCCGCACCGATCCGGCGTTCTCGCGCCCCAACATGCAGCTTTATTTCCAGGCCTTCTCGACCGTCATTCCGAAGAGCGGCGAGCGGCCGATCCTGACGCCCGATCCTTGGCCGGGCTTTTCCATCGGCCTGTCCAACTGCCGCCCGTCGAGCCGCGGCGAGATCATGATCCGCTCCAGCAATCCGCGCGATTACCCCAAAATCGCCGCCAACGCCTACTCCACCAATGCCGATGTCGACGAGATGCTGGCGGCGGTGAAATTCGTGCGCAAGATGGCCTCGATGCCGGCCATGGCCGAGATCATCGCCGAAGAGGTTTTGCCGGGACCGTCGGTCCAGTCGGATGCCGACCTGATCACCGATTTCAGGAAGCGTTCGGGCACCGTCTATCACCCGGTCTCGACCTGCCGCATGGGCCCCGATGCCGTGCAGGCGGTCGTCGACCCGCGGCTGAAAGTACACGGCCTCGAAGGCCTGCGCGTCATCGACGCCTCGATCTTTCCCGCCAACATCACCGGCAACACCAATGCCGCCGCCATCATGACCGGATGGAAGGGCGCCGAACTGGTTCTGGAGGACCAAAAATGAAGATCACCGACGTCAAGACCTGGGTTGTCGGCAATCCGCCACCCGGCATCGGCGGCAAGTATTTCATCTTCGTCAAGCTGACCACCGATGGCGGTGTCGTCGGCTATGGCGAGGCCTACAACGCCACCTTCTCGGCCCACATCACGGCGAAGCTGGTCGAAGACATGGCCGAGCGCTATCTGATCGGCCACGATCCGCACGACATCGAGAACTTCTTCCGTCGCGCCTATTCCTCTGGTTTCACCCAGCGCCCCGACGTGACCGGCATGGGCTGTTTCTCGGCGCTGGAAATGGCCTGCTGGGACATTATCGGCAAGGAGGCCGACAAGCCGGTCTACAAACTGCTCGGCGGCCAGGTGCACGAAACGTTGCGCTCCTACACCTATCTCTATCCGCACACCGGCAGCGTCCATTCGGAAGACGCACCGGACGGCAGGAACGTCTACAACGACCCCGAAATGGCGGCAGCCTGCGCACTCGAATATGTCGAGCAGGGGTTTACGGCCGTCAAGCTCGACCCGGCCGGCCCCTACACCGCCTTTGACGGCCATCAGCCGCGCCTCGTCGACATCGATGTCTCCACACGCATGATCAAAGCGATCCGCGAGGCCGTCGGCACTCGCGCCGATATTCTGTTCGGCACGCACGGCCAGTTCACCGCATCGGGTGCGCTGCGCATGGCGCGCGCCATCGAGCCATACGATCCGCTGTGGTTCGAGGAGCCGGTGCCGCCGGATATGCCCGAAGTGATGGCGCAGGTTGCCCGCGGAACGTCGATCCCGATCGCCACCGGCGAGCGGTTGACGACGAAATTCGAATTTGCCCGCGTCATCGAGAACCGCGCCGCCACCATCCTGCAGCCGGATCTCGGCCGCTCCGGCGGCATCCTCGAAACCAAGAAGATCGCCGCCATGGCCGAGGCCTATCATATCCAGATCGCGCCGCACTGCTATTGCGGGCCGATTGTCGGCGCCGCCAACATCCAGCTGGCGGTAACGCTGCCCAATTTCCTCATCCTGGAATCGCTGAAGCAGTGGGATGGTTTCCACGCCACGCTGTTGAAGAAGAAGATCGAGTGGCAGGACGGCGATGTCATCCCTTCGAAGGAGCCCGGCCTCGGCGTCGAGCTCAACGAAGCGGTCTGCGACGCGCATCCCTACACCGGCAAGGATTTGCATCTGCAGATGATGCAGACGCCGCTGATGCCGTGAGCGAGCGCTACGCCTTCATCGGACTTGGCCATCTCGGCGGCAACCTTGCCGCCAGCCTGCTGCGCAACGGTTTTGCCGTCACCGTCGTCGACCGCGACCCGGCCGCGGTCGAGCGCCTCGTTGCGCTCGGCGCGACGGCGCGAGACAGCCCCGCGGAAGCGGCAGCGCTGGCCGGCAATGCCATAACCTGCCTGCCGTCGCCCAAGGTCAGCGAAGCCGTGCTTGCCGGTCCGGGCGGGCTGCTCGAAGGCCTGCCCA
The DNA here is from genome assembly GCF_056404855.1 of Mesorhizobium sp. P2_B11. Classification (NCBI taxonomy): domain Bacteria; kingdom Pseudomonadati; phylum Pseudomonadota; class Alphaproteobacteria; order Hyphomicrobiales; family Phyllobacteriaceae; genus Mesorhizobium; species Mesorhizobium sp. P2_B11. Next base: position 212,727 of record NZ_JBFUDF010000008.1, on the reverse strand, counting down.
AAGGCGGCACATGGATCGAGATGTCGACCAATGGCCGCGACGAGATCCTGCGACTTGCCGCCCTCGCCTCGGCCAAGGGCGTCGAGACGCTGGAGTGCCCGGTCACCGGTGGCGTTCATCTGGCGGCGGTCGGCAAAATCACCGCGCTGGTCGGCGGCGATGCTGCGCTCTATGAGCGGCATCGGCCGGCGATCGAGGCGATGTGCGCAAAGTCGTTTCTGATGGGACCGGTCGGTTCGGCGGCGGTGATCAAGGTGATCACCAACATGCTGGCCTTCATCCATCTGGTCGCCGCCGGCGAGGCGCTGATGCTGGCCAAACAGGGTGGCCTCGACCTCGCCCAATCCTACCACGCCATCGTCGCCTCCTCCGGCAACAGCTTCGTCCATGAGACCGAAAGCCAGCTCATTCTCAACGGCTCCTATGACATCGGCTTCACCATGGACCTGGCGCTGAAGGACCTCGGCTTCGCGCTCACCATGGCCGAACAATCCGGCGTGCCGCTCGATCTTGCCGCGCGCGTCAATGCGATTTTTGAGCAGGGCAAGGCAGCCTATGGCGGCGGCGCCTGGTCGACCGAGATCGTCAAACTGCTTGAGGATGCCGTCGGCACCGACCTGCGCGCACCCGGGTTTCCAGCCAAGCTGGAAATCTGATCAAGATGAATCAGCAAGTGAAATCAAGCCGTTGGGCAAGAATCTGGAATCAGCGCCGGAACAACTTGAATCAGAACTGCAACATCTCGACCGGTTTCTTGGGCATGAGTTTCGACCGAGGAGCATGCCTCGGCGATTGGCGGAAACAACAGCCATCCCTTCGTCATCCTAGGGTGGAGCAGTCGCGTAGCGACGTCGCGGAAACCCTAGGATCCATGCCGTGCCGGCCGACACAGGCCCAGCGGCTCAGAATGAAGGTCACGCTCACCAGAGCCGGTTCTGCACCGTAGCATCGCACAGACGTCACGGCATGAATCCTAGGGTCTGCGCCGCGTCGCTTCGCTCCTTGCTTCGCCCTAGGATGACGAAGCTTGGAATGCTCTAACCAAACCCACCGGACCTAAACTCAATATCTCAGCGTCAGCGCTCCCGGCAAAATCTCGAAGGTCGCCGGTATCCTGCCCGGCGACTCCCCGTCAATATCGACCAGCGCACCATTTTTCTCAACGTCGCCGAGCGGTTCGACCACCACTTTGCGTCCGCGCAGGATGGTGATGGCCGGATGATTGCGATGCCGTCCGCCATAGAGCAGGCGGATGTCCCAGATCAGCTTCAGCTTGCCGGCCGCGCGCAGGATGACGATGTCGAACTGGCCGTCGGCGAGCTCGGCATCCGGCGCGATCATCATGCCGCCGCCGAAGAACCTTCCATTGGCCACCGCCACCAGCGCCATGCGCGCCTCGACCGGCGCACTATCATCGACGGTGATCCGAACATCCTGGAACCGGTAGCGGATGAACTCGACCACGGTGCGCCACAGAAACAGCGCCTTGGCCGACATCTTGCCTTTGCGCTTGTCGGCATTGACCGCGCGATCGGTGGCGCCGGACAGGCCGAGGCTGGCGATGTTGATGAAATGGCGGCTGGCCAGCGCGCCATGATCGTCGATGTAGCAGATGCGCCCCGCATCGACCTTGCGCGCCTTGGCCTCCGCGATCCGTTTCACCACTGCATCCACCTCTTTCGGCAGGCCGAGCCCGCGAGCGAAGTCGATCCCTGTGCCGCAAGGCAGCAAACCGAGTTCGGTTGTCCGGCCGCTCTCGTCGAATGCCTGCAGCAACCCATCCGCCACCTCGCTGGCGGTGCCGTCGCCGCCGGCCGCGATCACGAGGTCGAAGCCGCTGGCCGCCAGGTCGAGCGCCAGCCTTTCGGCGTCGCCCTCGGCTTGCGTCTCGCGCAGCTCGAATTCGCCGAAATGCTTGTTCAGCGACGCGGCGACCTCCGGCCAATGCCGTTTCAGCCGGCCGCCACCGGCAATCGGATTGAGCACCACCCCGACTTTCAACGACGCCTCCCCAAAAGGACGGCGGGACGTGGTGGCCGCGGAGTCCTTTGCCGGCATTGAAACCCGTGCCGACCGCCGGAGCAAGGGGCACCGCCGATTGGAGCGTCAAAAAGCGGGAAAGGCTGTCTAAAGCAGCGGCCGCAAGAATTCCGAGGTTCGTGGCAAATGATCCCCGATAATCCCGTTATCCACAGGCTCGTGCCCATTCCCCAAAACCCTTACCCGGCGTAAGTTTAACCCATCTCAGGCGGCTACCGATCGCCACGCCGAAAGGCAAAGCGAAAAGGCGGATTTCCTGAGGCCCGTACGGCCCGGAACGAGAGCAGGCTTGCCTGTACGAGGGACGGATGCCGAGACCTACGGGGCCGCGGAAAGCGTGCGAACGCCAACGGCGGACCGATGCTGCCATGAAGGACGGCAAAAACCTTCGATGGCACGCTGAGCGAAGCTCGCAAGGGTGGAGAACGGCGTGGCCTGGAACGGGCATCGCCCTCGGGTGGTGACTGGCAGGGCCGTCAAAATCAAGGCCTGCATGGCGCGACATCTTTAGGGAAGTTGCTGCCTGAATGGTTCCTGATCTGACAGGGAGGCGCTGGGAGAAATCCCGGCGCCGACTGTCTTTTGGCCCCACACACCTTTCCAGCTGGGGCTGCAACCCGGTTGCAGGTGGGGCTGCAACCTCCGGTAAAATCGGCTAACGTCCAGTGTCGTTTGAAGGGGGATACTTCATGACGCTGATCCGGAAGCCGGCCGCCACCTGCATTCCGCACCGACGCTGCTGTCCTGCCACGGCCTGATCGGCCATGCTCCTGCTCCGCTGGCTGAAGCGCATCGTCAAGACCATCCTCTGGCTGGTCGTCATTGTCGTGCTGACCCCGATCGCCGGCCTCGCCTACGGCTTCCTGACGACGTCATCGCCGGAACCGCTTGCCGGTGTCGCCGGCGGCGCTCCGCCCAAGGCGCTGGCCGACAAGGTCCGCGCCGAAATCCCGGGCTACAAGCGTCCGGAAACTTCAACCTTCCTCGCCTATCCCGAATGGGCGACCGTCCATGCCGCACACGACTATGCCGGCTTTGTCGCCAAGGACCAGCCGAGCGGCTTCCCGTACTGGTCCTATATCGGCAGCTACTGGCAGGACCACGCGGCGATTCTGCGCGCCAGCTCCGCCGAGACATTCAACTATGACGACCAGTTGATGCCGCTCGTCACCGGCACCGGCTACACGCTTGGCTACGCCCTGCAATGGGCCTATGAGAACACCGTCGGCCGCATCACCGAGGCCACTGCCGGCAAGCGCACCGCCACCGACATCTACCAGGCCAAAGCGGCGGCCGACTATGCCGGCTTTCTCGGTCGGTCGTCATGGTACCAATTCCCGTACGCCGAAAAGCGCGCCGAACTGTTTGCCGTGCAGCCTTCACCCGGCGATGGGGCGGTGCGCAGCGGCGAGCGCAAGCTTGCCTTCGGCTTCGCCGACACGGTCAAGCAGGGCTCCGCCTGGCTTGTCGGCGCACTCGGCACGCCCTCCGACCCGACCGCGCTCGACATCCATGTCTGGGCCAAGGGTCCGGTCGGCGAAGCGACGCGTGAAGAAGCCGACACTCTGCTGGAGCGCGACTTCGCCGCTGACGGCACCATCTTCATCACCAAGCGCGGTCAGCCTTTCACCGACATGATCCCCCGGCTGATCGACAAAGGCGTGTCCTTTGTCGAGATCGGCGGCAATGACCAAATCATGATCACCATGCTGTCGGCGGCCGAGCTTGCGCCGCCCGAAGGCGCCCGCGCGCTGTTCAGCCAGCCGATTCCGGTCGATCCAGCCACGCGCCGCACCGGGCTGATCGTCGCCGTGCGCAAGCTGCACCTTGTGCTGCCGGCGCTGCTGAAGGCCGGCGCCAGGCTGGAGCACGTCTACGACTAAAGCCGCCCCGCACTGCGGTCGGACTGCATGCCAGCCTATTTCTTCGGGCCGATGCCCGGGATCAGATTGAGCCCGGCGTTTATGTATTCCGGACGGATGGCGCCACTGATGAGCGTGAATGTCGCCAGCATGATGCTGGCCAGCGCGCCATCGTGCCATGGCCTGAAGGCTACCGCGTCGACCGCGTAGGCCCAGAACGGGAAAGCGAGCATGGACATGATGATATTCGCCCCCGGTGACTCCGCGTGATCGGAGGAATCGCTCACCGACTTCAGGTAGACGGGCGTCATGGCCAACGCCACCACCAGCATGATCCACGAAATGGTCCATATGCTGATGCCAGCCATGTCTACCCCAGAGATCGCCGCGCGCACCGCGCCCGGGACATCTTTGGAATTCTCGTTCAACGCTAACGCCATCGCCTTGGCGACAGGTTGTTCGACCGCATTGTCCAATATGGAATTGACGAAGATGAAGAATGCCACGACTTCGGCCGGCACATATTTCGCCACCCGGTCGAGATAGCCATCGCCGTCTTTCGAGTCTGTTTCGCCCTGACCGTTCTGCCCGCCTGCGTCGTCTTCTGCGCCTGCAGCGGCCTCAAGCTCCGGCTTGCCTCTCGACACCACCGCGGACCGGACAATTCTTCCCATGGTACCCCCTCCGATATTTGTTCTATCGCGCCGTCAGTATTGTAATAGAAAACCGCTCCAGGAAACAGTTGTCGCTGCGATCGAAGGCAATGTTTATTTTGTGCTTCTTTCCGCAAACGCACCATGGCCGCCACCCCATCTGCTTCCGGGCGTTTCGAAATGCACCTCTAGTCAGCCGCTCCCGAAAACGTATCGCCTCGCTCATTGCGCGAGCGTGGCCAAAATCCCGCCTTGTTCGCGCGCGATGGAAGGGTTGGCTGCCGGGGGGGCAATCCGAAGGACAAGACCGTGATCAAGACCGCCCTTGTCGCCATGACCATCGTCGGCTGCGACTGCGACGCCAAGCTTTGCGAATATATCGGCGAGACGCCGGCAAAGTGGGCGACCATCGCCGACTGCGAAGCGGCGATGAAAAGCCAGATGCTGCACCAGAAGAACTTCGACTATCCGCTGGTTTCCGGCATCTGCCGCACCAAGGGGTCGGCATCCTCATCACAACTGGCGGCGACCGCATCCCGCCCGGAACTGAAGCCGGCCAGCCGGAGTGTTCAGTCTGAAAGCCCGTTGCCGCCGGAACTGAGCCACCGGCCGAGCGTTCCCGTCGGCTCGCCGACGACGGCCATGGAAGCGGCCGCAGCCCGGCCCGTCGCCTATGAGCAAGTGGTCGATGGCGGAACCGGCGTGCTCTACCGCACCAGGAACGGCTATGCGGTTGTCAAGACCGATCTCGGCCGTGCCGCATCGGCAACCGTCGGCATGGCCAAGCGCTCCGCGAACTGGCTGGCAGGACTGGTGCCCGGCGGGTTGTGAGCGGGCGCGCCGTTCGGCTATCTCACGGCTTCGACTGCTGACCTCAGTCAGCCGGGCTGAACCTCGCCATCCGTCGCGCCGATCTTGCGCACCAGTGCTGCCGTCGCCAGGATCGCGCCCATGTCGGCGATCATCGGCGCAATATGCCTGGTGTAGTCGAGCGGCACGGAAATGGCGGGCAATTCGAAGAAATTCTTCGACTGCGGCAAAAGCAGGAAACCGTCGCTGCCGTTGAGCGCGACCCGCGCCGGATCGTCGCGCCAGGTCTCATGCAGCCATTTCAGCGCCTGCGCCAGCCGGCCAGCCACCAGCGGCTGGGCGGCGGCAACATTGTCGGTGCGGAATTCATAGTCGCCATCGAGCAGGGGATCGCCGCTCGACAGTTCCTGCATCTTGCCGGCGAAGATGCCGCGGAAGAAACCGACGACGGCATTGCTGCGGCGCGTCGCCACCAATGTGCCGGGGAACGGCGCGATCGTCTCGAAGGCGACGATGACGCCCTTGAAGACCGTCGACGAACCTTTGCCCGAGCCCTGACGCAACTCCGCCTCGTAGAGCTCGAACGGAAACTCCTCGTAGCGGCCTGACACGATGTCGTCGAAGCTCTGCCGATTGAAGGCGCCGACGACGGCGCGCGGCAGCCGGTCGAAGGAGTTCGGCGTCACGCCGTGCTGATAGCGCACATCCCTGATGAAGCCGAAGATGATCGGCAGCAGCGTGTCGCGGAAGGATTGCTGCAGCCGCGTCGCCGGCCTGACCGCCAGGAAGTAAAGCAGCAGCGCCGCGAAGAAGTTTACGACATAGAGGAACACATGCGGTGTCGAGAACCACTGCTCGTTCAAGTCGGCGACCTTATTGATTAGCCAGGCCACCAGCACGACAAAGACCAGCAGCAGCCCCAGAAACACCGGCACCCGCCAGCGCACCTGGCGATAGGCCGAGGCGCGTCCGGCCTCGTAGGTTTCGATGCTTTTCCTGATGCCGGCGACCACCGCTTCATCAGGCATGAACTCAGCTGCTTCCATCGCCCCCTCGCAAGCCCATTTCGCCTACCATACCGTTTTTGCGGAAAGTCGTCAGTCGCCGAAAATCGCCTTCAGCCGGCCCTCGACCTTGCCCTTCATCCCGCCCGCCAGCGCCTCGACCGGAACCAGCCGCTCATGCCCGCCGGCGCGCAGCCGCATGAAGGGATGCATCCGGTAGCCGGCAATGGCGCCGCGCTTGCCGAGATCGGCGCTGACATCGACGACAAAAATGCCGCCGATGCGGCCGGGCCATGGTTGCCGCGCCAGGGCGGTGCCGAGGAAGTCGCCGAGCCCGTAGGCGACAAGCGTCTTGCCGACCCACTGCACCGGCTGGACGACATGGGCATGGTGGCCGGCAATCAGCCCGACGCCGTGCGCGGCAAGCAGCCTTGCCAGCGCCTGCGTCTGCGGGTGCGGAAAATGCCGAAACTCCCAGTCCCAGTGCGGAATGGCACAGCGCAGATCGATGCTCTTGTCCGCCGCATCTTTTGGCCATGCCGCCGGATCGCTTCGCATCGACACAAGCTCAGCAAATGGCGCGGCATCGGCATTGCGCCACAGTGTGAAGGCGGCAAAGCCGATCGTCAGCGGCCCGGCCTTGACCTGCTCGACCGGTTCCTTCCTTGCGGTGCCGATGGTGCGGATGCCGAGCCGCTTCAGCGCCGCAACGGTCTCGTCGAAACCGGCGACGCCCTGGTCGAGCACATGATTGTTGGCCAGCGACAGAACCAGTTTTTCGCGCGCGATACCGACGGCGGCCAGCGCCTCTGCGAGAAACCGTTCGCTCATCGCATGATGCGTGCCGAGCCGCGTGCCAAGCGCCACGCTTGGCCGCTCGACCACCGGACTTTCGCAATTGCCGATCACCAGATCGGTCGAAGCCAGAAGCTTGGCGATCTCCGGATCGCACTCCGGCGCGCTGCTATTGGCCACCGCCGAAATGTCGCCGACGAACGCCAGCCGCACCTTCCGCGCCGGCGGTGGATCGATGATGGTCGTCGCCGCGATCGGCGCAAAGTCCCTGACATCGCCGCCGAGCGACGGCTTCAGGAAACGCGGCAGCCATGACAGTTTGTAGGAAAGCGGATAGTTCGACACGCGACGCCCAATCGTTTGCCCAATCGGTTGGCCCAATCGGTTGGCTTGTGTAGACGGTCTGCCCGGGAAGTGTCGACCGTCAGTCTCGAAACACTGCCGCCGGTGATGGGCAGACGCGGTGCACTGAATACGTGTATGGTCCGCGCTATGGCATAGTGGAGGAATGAGATGACACGTGTAGCAAGCTTGTTGGCGTCCGCCCTTCTTCTTTTGCTGCCCCTGTCTTCGGCATCCGCCGCGCCGCCCGAAGCGGCCTCGGCCCTGTTCGAGGCCAAAACCGTGGCCGACCGCAACGCCGCGCTCACCACGCTCGAGGCCGCGGCACCAGGCGATCCGGCAGCGGCCTATGCCGCAGGCGCGGGCGAATTCTTCACCGCGCTGGAAATCCTGGCCGGCGGCCTGCACCGCCACGGTTTCGACAGCCCGCAATCCTTCGTGCTGCCGCTGATGCGGCTGCCGGTTCCCGACAATCCCAATCCCGAACCGCTGACCTATGAGCAGTTTCGCGCCATTCTCGTCGCCTTCCGCGACCGGCTGGAAAAATCCGCCGCCACGCTGGGCTCGGTGCCGGCGGACGCCGATATCGGCATGGTCATCGACCTCACCCATGTCGGCATCGACCTCAACGAGGACGGTACCATCGCGCCCGATGAAAGCATGGCCGCCATCATGGCGTCGCTGGCGCGCGGCGGCATCGCGCCGGACGATACCGCGCCGGCGCTTGCCTTCCGCTTCGACCGTGCCGACGGTTTTTGGCTGCAGGGCTATGCAGAGTTCCTGATGGCGCAGGCGGATTTCTGGCTGGCGCATGATTTCAGGAACATGTTCGACGGGTCGTTCCACATGCTGTTCCCCCACGCCAAACTGCCGCTGCAGGACATTCTCGTGCCGCTCGACGGCGGCACCGGTGGCATGCTGGCTTCCGAATGGCGCATTGCCGACTTCATCTCGCTGGTCCACCTCGTCAACTGGCCGGTGGTCGAACCCGAGCGCCGGCAGGCGGCGCGCCGCCATCTCCTGGAAATGATCCGGCTGTCGCGCGAGGACTGGAAGGCGATCCGCGCCGAGACCGACAATGACCGCGAATGGCTGCCCGGCCCGCAGCAGAAGGGCGCCAATCCGCTGACCGGCCTCGAAGTCGGCGAGGAGCAGGTGCAGGCCTGGCTCGCCACTTTGACCATGGCCGAGGATCTGCTTGAGGGTCGCACGCTGCTGCCGCATTTCCGCATCGCCGACAAGGGCATCAACATGAAGCACTTCTTCGAGGAGCCAAAAAACTTCGATCTCGTGCTGTCGATCACCGGCCCCGCGATCGCGCCCTATCTCGAGAGCGGCAAGATCCTGACCAGCGACGAATTCGACCAGATCCAGCGCCAGTTCGGTGGCGCCGGGTTTTTGACCTTCGCGCTATGGTTCAACTGAGGGCAATCGCCAGGCACTCACGCCAGCGCTCCTGACACCCTTGTGTCAGCAGCCTCGGTTCGCGCAATGCCCTGCGCCACTGCACCCTTTCCATTTTGCCGGACTCTGCCCATATTCGGGGCATGGCCAAACTCCCTGACAAAAAGACGCCCTCGCCGGCGGGTGATAACAGCGCTTCGCCGCCCAAGCGGCGCAGTCCGCTGACCGATTTCCTCGATGCCTCGGAGCCGCTGCACAAGGGCGGCTTTGCCGAGGCGCCGCAGGCCGACTTCACCGGCACGCCGTTGACCGGCTCGATTGCCGACTGGGCCGAGCAGATCGAACAGGAGGCCGAGAAGGAAGGCCGCCTATCGGGCAAGGACGGCGGCAAATCGCCGAAGGCAGCGAAAAAGATCCCGGAGCGCTCCGCCGCGCCCGGCCGCAGTTCGCGTGGCACCTCGATGGGCGGCGCCGCCACGGCCCGCGAACGCACCGCCGCCGGCCTCAATCCGGTCGCCGGCCTCGACATTTCGCTGGAAGACGCCGAGACGATGGCCTCGGGCAGCGTCACCGCCACCGTCGCGGCGCTGTCGGCGCTGATCGAATCCGGCAATCCGCTGCACAAGGACGGCGTGTTGTGGACACCGCACCGCCCTGCCCGGCCGGAAAAATCCGAAGGCGGCATCGCCATCAAGATGGTGTCGGATTTCGAGCCGGCCGGCGACCAGCCGACCGCCATCAAGGACCTCGTCGAGGGCGTCGACAACAATGACCGCACCCAGGTGCTGCTCGGCGTCACCGGTTCCGGCAAAACCTTCACCATGGCCAAGGTGATCGAGGAGACGCAGCGCCCTGCTTTGATCCTGGCGCCGAACAAGACGCTGGCCGCGCAGCTCTATTCCGAGTTCAAGAAATTCTTCCCCGACAATGCGGTGGAGTATTTCGTCTCCTACTACGACTACTACCAGCCGGAAGCCTACGTCCCGCGCACCGACACCTTCATCGAGAAGGAATCCTCGATCAACGAGCAGATCGACCGCATGCGCCATTCGGCGACGCGCTCCCTGCTCGAGCGCGACGACGTCATCATTGTCGCCTCGGTCTCCTGCATCTACGGTATCGGCTCCGTCGAGACCTATACGGCGATGACCTTCCAGATGCAGATCGGCGACCGGCTGGATCAGCGCGCCCTGCTCGCCGACCTCGTCGCCCAGCAATACAAGCGCCAGGACATCAACTTCGTCCGCGGCTCGTTTCGGGTGCGCGGCGACACCATCGAAATCTTCCCGGCCCACTTGGAAGACCGTGCCTGGCGCATCTCGATGTTCGGCGACGAGATCGAGGCGATTACCGAGTTCGACCCGCTCACCGGCCAGAAGACCGGCGAGCTGAAAAGCGTCAAGATCTACGCCAACTCGCACTATGTGACGCCGCGCCCGACGTTGAATCAAGCCATCAAGTCGATCAAGGAAGAGCTCAAGCAGCGCCTGCAAGAGCTTGAAAAGGCTGGGCGTCTTCTGGAGGCGCAGCGCTTGGAACAGCGCACCCGCTTCGACCTGGAGATGCTGGAAGCCACCGGCTCCTGCGCCGGCATCGAGAACTATTCGCGCTATCTCACCGGTCGCCAGCCCGGCGATCCGCCGCCGACGCTCTTCGAATACATCCCCGACAACGCTCTGGTCTTCGTCGACGAAAGCCACGTCACCGTGCCGCAGATCGGCGGCATGTATCGCGGCGACTTTCGTCGCAAGGCGACGCTGGCCGAGTATGGATTCCGCCTGCCCTCCTGCATGGACAACCGCCCGCTGCGCTTCGAGGAATGGGACGCCATGCGCCCGCTTTCGGTCGCGGTGTCGGCGACGCCTGGCGGCTGGGAGATGGAACAGTCCGGCGGCGTATTCGCCGAGCAGGTCATCCGCCCGACCGGCCTGATCGACCCGCCGGTCGAGGTGCGCCCGGCCAAAAGCCAGGTCGACGATGTCGTCGGAGAGATCCGTGACACCACGGCCGCCGGCTACCGCACGCTGGTCACCGTCTTGACCAAACGCATGGCCGAGGACCTGACCGAATATCTGCATGAGCAAGGCATCCGCGTTCGCTACATGCACTCCGACATCGACACGCTGGAGCGCATCGAGATCCTGAGGGATTTGCGCCTCGGCGCCTTCGACGTGCTGGTCGGCATCAACCTGCTGCGCGAAGGCCTCGACATTCCCGAATGCGGCTTCGTCGCCATTCTCGACGCCGACAAGGAAGGTTTTTTGCGCTCGGAGACATCGCTGATCCAGACCATCGGCCGCGCCGCCCGTAACGTCGACGGCAAGGTCATCCTCTATGCCGACCAGATCACCGGCTCGATGGAGCGGGCGATGGCCGAGACCAACCGCCGCCGCGAAAAGCAGATGGAGTGGAACGCAGCCAACGGCATCACCCCGGAATCGGTGAAGTCGCGCATCTCCGATATCTTGGATTCGGTCTACGAAAAGGACCACGTCCGCGCCGACATCTCGCAGTTCACCGACAGCGCCGGCGCCATGATGGGCAACAATCTGAAAGCCCATCTCGACGCCATGGAAAAGCAGATGCGCGACGCCGCCGCCAATCTCGACTTCGAAAAGGCCGCCCGCATCCGCGATGAGATCAAGCGGCTGCGCGAGATGGAACTGTCAATCTCGGAAGACCCGCTGGCCAAATACGCCGACATGGAAAGCCCGGTTTCGGGCCGCGAGAAGGGCAAGCACAACAAGGGCGTAGCCAAGCATCGTACGGCGGAGGAACAGGAGCGTTTCCGCAAGCTCGACGCCGAACGTGCCGCCGAAGAGGCGGCCAGGGCTGCCCGCTCCAACCTCTTCCGCAAGCCGGCGCTCGACGAAATGGGCGCTGACGGCGCCGTGCCGGTGAAGAAGCCGCTGTTTGCCAAGCCCTCTCTGGACGATATGGGGCCTGGCACCGACATGCCGACGCCGTCAGGCGCGGTGTCGCGTTCGCTGTTCAAGAAGCAGTCGGCGCAGGAAGCGCACGGCTCCGACTTCGGCATTCCGGGCGAGCCTGCAAAACCGCTGTTCAAGAAGAATTCGCTGGACGAGATGACGGTGCGCCGGACGGAAAAGCCGGTCGAAGGAAAAGTGCCAGCGAAACCCCAGCCGATCTCCCCCCTTGTGGGGGAGATGTCCGGCAGGACAGAGGGGGGCGCGAAGGAACGCGACGATACCCCTAAACCATTCGTTCGCCAGCGCACCGGCATCGGCTCCTATGAAGACCCCGTCGACGCGCGTCGTGAAAAGCGGCGGCCCGGCAAGACTGGGCGGCCGGGTAAGTAGCGATCCTTCGCGCCCCTCTGTCCTGCCGGACATCTCCCCCACAAGGGGGGAGATCAGCAGTCTCACCGCCCGCGCGCCCCGCCCCACTTGCCCCACCCCTGCCTTTGGTGTAATCGCTCCCCACACTCAACGTCTGTCTTGAAAGGAGGGCTGCGTGTTTATCGATCACCATCGTCAGCGTGGCCCGATTTCTGCCCTGCGAGTTCGCTTGCAGGGCTGACCAGGACGGTCCGGGGTTTTTTCCCGCTTCGATTTTTTGGTCTGCCCTTCGTGGTGCGCAACACTGAGCCTGATGGCCGGCACGCGCACCGTCAAAGTGCACCCGGAGTTGTCTCCGGCTAGACCAGAGAAATCAAAAATGGCCCTGATCAGCCTCAAATCCCTCGGCGTCACCCTGAGTGCGCCGCTGTTTTCCAACCTCGACCTCACCATCCGTACCGGCGACCGGCTCGGCATCGTCGCCGCCAACGGCCGCGGCAAGTCGACGTTGCTGAAGTGCCTGACCGGCGCGATGGAACCGACCTCCGGCGACATTTCTCGCACGCGCGGCCTGCGCGTCGGCCATGTCGAGCAATCCGTACCCCCTGCCCTTCTCAGCCGCACCTTCCATCAGGTGGTGGCGGACGCCTTGCCGCCGGAGCAGGCCGACAGCGAGATGTGGCGGGTCGACGTGGTGCTGGACTCGCTCGACGTGCCCGAACCGATGCGCGAGCGGCCAATGCAGGCGCTGAGCGGCGGCTGGCAGCGGCTGGCGCTGATCGCGCGCGTCTGGGTCACCGACCCCGATGTGCTTTTGCTCGACGAACCGACCAACCATCTCGACCTCGCCAAGATCAGCCAGCTGGAAAGCTGGCTGAACGCGTTGCCGCGCGAAGTGCCGGTGGTCATCGCCAGCCACGACCGCGCCTTCCTCGACGCCGTCACCAACCGCACGCTGTTCCTGCGGCCTGAGGAATCGCCGGTGTTTGCGCTGCCGTACTCGCGGGCGAGGCAGGCTCTCGACGAGCTCGATGCCTCGACGGCGCGCAGGTTCGAGCGCGACATGAAGGTTGCCCAGCAACTGCGCAAACAGGCCGCCAAGCTCAACAACATCGGCATCAATTCCGGCAGCGACCTTTTGACGGTGAAAACCAAGCATCTCAGGGAACGGGCGGAGAAGCTGGAAGACGCCGCGGTATCGGCGCATCGCGAGAAATCGGCCGGCGCGATCCGGCTGGCCAACCGCGGTACCCACGCCAAGGTGCTGATCACGCTTGACGACGCGGCGGTGGAAACGCCCGACGGCACGCTGCTGTTTCGAACCGGCAAGCGCCACATCTGCCAGGGCGACCGCATCGTGCTGCTCGGCCGCAACGGCGTCGGCAAGTCGCGTTTCGTCAATCTGATCCGCAACGCCATCACCGAGCCGGACACGGCGCCGAACGTCAAGGTGACGCCGTCGACAGTGCTGGGTTACAGCGACCAGGCGCTGGCCGGCATCAGCGGCGACGACACGCCGCTGGCCATGGTCTCGCGCCGCTACGATGTCGGCGAGCAACGCGCCCGCTCGCTGCTTGCCGGCGCCGGCGTGGTCATCGAGATGCAGGAGAAAAAGATCGGCGTGCTGTCGGGCGGCCAGAAGGCGCGGCTGATGATGTTGGCGCTCAGGCTCGCCAACCCCAACTTCTACCTCCTGGACGAGCCGACCAACCATCTCGACATCGATGGCCAGGAAGCACTGGAGGAGGAATTGCTGAAACATCAGGCAAGCTGCGTCCTCGCCTCGCACGACCGCTCCTTCATCCGCGCCATCGGCAACCGCTTCTGGCTGATCGACAGACGCAAGCTGACCGAAGTCGAGGATCCGGAAGAATTCTTCCGCTCGGTCGCGGAGACACAGGATTGAGTGGCGACTACAAAGTTGGGGCCGGCATCTGGAAGTACTGCCGGCCCGTCAAAAGTATTGGCGACATTACCATACTTCCCCATCGCTCGGAAAAGGCGCATTCTGAAGCTTCCGCAACCCGAGGGAGGAAACGGTCATGGGTGGGGTGGACGTCGTCAAGAGCCTTTATGATGCCTATGCAAAGCGCGACATCAAGGGTGCGCTGGACCACTGCGCCGACAATGTCGTCTTCCGCTGGGTCGCCGAACCGGGCGCGCCCTATATCAGGGCAGGCAGCGGCAAGGAGGAGTTCCTTGCCCGCCTGAAGTCGCTGGACAATGATTTCGAATACCGGAGCTTCCGTCCGCTGGACTACATCCATAGCGGCGACAGGGTTGCGGTGCAGGTCGAGATCCATCTGACGCGCAGGACCAACGGCCAGGAGCTCGTCATGCGCACCGCCGATTTCTGGACGGTGCGCGACGGCAAGGTCGTCGAGATGGTGGAGTACTACGACACTGCCCTCGCCGCGTCAGTGCTCTAAAATAATTTCAGCGCGCTGTCGGATCGCCTGAATCTGCCGCGTCCTTGGGATGCCGACACAGTGATGCCGGCTTCATCTGAGGAGAAAGCATCATGTCCATTCTGTCATCCATAGGCCGCGTCGCCACCCGTTACGCCCAGAACCGCGCCCGCCATCGCAGCGAGCGCGAGTTGCTGGCCCTGCCGATCGAACTGCGCAAGGATATCGGCTGGCCGGAAATCATCATCGACGCGCAAAACGGTCCGCGGATCTGCAGGGCGCCCTGACCATGCGGCCGGGACATATCGATGCAGGCCGCCACGGGGCGACCGTTGCTCAGTCATGCGTATCGCCCGACAGCGGTGTCGCCTGCATCGATCCGCGCTTTTCGAACGCCTCGAACCAGCGGGTCAGCCGTGCCCGCGCGCGAAACGACGGCAGTTCGCGGAACGCCATCCAGGACAGCGTGGTGGCAAGCGCTATGTGGCCGACATGGAGCGGCGCCTCATCGTCCAGCGTGCCGTCGATCCAGTCATAGCTCGCCTCGATCTTTTCGCGGTAGCCTTCGGCAAGGGCGCCGTAACGCAATTGTTCGGGTCTTCTTTCCGTCTCCCAGCGCAAGGCGATACCCGTCTGCGCCAGCCCTTGGGCGACCGCCTGTAACCGCAAAGCCTGCCAGCGCGCCTCGCCATCCAGCGGCAGCAGCTTGCGGCCGCCATGCAGCGTGTCGAGATAGGCGCAGATGACATCAGAATCGAAGAGCGGCGACGCATCCGGCCGCAGCAGCACCGGCACCTTGCCGAGCGGGTTTTCGGCGTAGACACGGGCATTGCGCAAGGTCGGGCTGGTTTCGTGATGAATGACCTCGAGCCGATCGGCAAGGCCGACCTCATGGGCGAAGACCAGCGCCTTGCGCGCGAAGGGCGAATGGGTCTGGTAGTAGAGGATCATTGTCGTCTCTGGGATTGAAGAAGCAGTCCCCTGTTCTAGCCTGCGGGCCGCGAGGATTGCGCTCTGATTGGGCGCCTCCGACGCAAGTTCATTTCGCGCCAAAAAAATCGCACCGGCCCTGTAGGATTGCCGCCGCCTCGTTCGTCCTAGGGTTCGCAAAGGCCAAACAACGCCCAGACCGAAAGCAAAGAGGAGCAAGACATGACCGACCAGACCCCCGTTCAGCCGGCCGCGAAAGTTCTCGGTGGATTGACCCCCTATCTGCAACTGGACGGCGCCTTCAAGGCTGCCGAATTCTACAAAAAAGCCTTCGGCGCCGAGCAGGTGTTCTTCTATCCGCCCGACGACCAGGGCCGCACCATGCACATCCATCTCCACATCAACGGCTCGACCTTGATGATTTCCGATTTCTATCCCGAAAACGGCATGCCCGCCGTCAAGCCGCAGGGCTACACCATGCAACTCCATCTCGGCGCCGACGAGATCGACGCCTGGTGGAAGCGCGCTGTCGATGCCGGCTGCGAAGTCGCCGTGCCGCTCCAGCTGATGTTCTGGGGCGACCAGTGGGGCAACATGCGCGACCCCTTCGGTGTCGAATGGGCGATGAACGCGCCGGCGAAGAAAGGCTGACCATCGTCAACGACGAATTCCCTCACCGGCTGGTGCCGGTGAGGCTGCTTTTTTGAGACACTCCAGGGAGAACCTCATGTCCTATGTCGATGGTTTCGTGCTCGCCGTGCCCAAGGCAAATCTCGATGACTACAAGAAACTGGCCAACCTCGCCGGCCCCATATGGATTGAGCACGGCGCGCTCGCCTATGTCGAATGTATCGGTGACGACGTGCCCAATGGCGAGCTGACCTCGTTTCCACGCGCCGTGCAGGCCAAGGACGACGAGGTGGTCGTCCTCTCCTGGGCGATCTATGAATCCAGGCAGAGCCGCGATGCGGTGATGGCAAAGGTCATGGCCGATCCCCGTTTCACACCCGATTGGGGACCAATGCCCTTCGATATGAAGCGCATGATCTACGGCGGCTTCCAGCCCTTCATGGAGCTTTGAGGAACTGCCTCAGTCCAGCCTGTCCAGCAGCGGCTTCAGCCGCTCTCCATAGCGCTTCCACAGATCGACCGATCCTTGATACATCGGCTGGCGCACCTGCGCGGCCGAGGCCGTGCGCACCGGGCGATCGGTCTCGTGGAACGACAGCACCTTGTCGTCCCAGGGCAGGCCGAGATGCGCGATCAGCGCCCGCGTCTGTCCTTCCTGGTCGGCGACGAAATCCTCATAACGCACGTCATGGACGACGCCGGGCAGCACGCTGCGCCAATGCGCCATGATGTCGGTGTAGAGATTGTGAAAGTCGGCGAGTTCGCCCAGATCATAGCCGTAGCGGTGACTGTCGCCGCGGAAATGCACCTTGTAGATCGACAGGCAGGTCGCCGCCGCATCGCGCGCGCAATGGATGATCTTCGCCTTCGGCAGCATCATATGGATGAAGCCGATGAGCAGGAAGTTGCCGGGCATCTTGTCGGTGACATGCCTGAAGTCGGGATAGCGGGCATGTAGCATGTCGAGATAGGCCTGGCCCGCCTCGGCAAACTCCGTATCGGATACGTCGACAAGTCCCCAGGGAAAGCCGCCGGGCATTGTCGTCGGGAACCGCTTGCCGACCGCGGTCTTCAAAATGCTGAGCTCGCCCGCGCCATAGACCTGAGGATGGCTGGCGATGATCTGCTCGACGAGCGTGGTGCCCGAACGCGGCATGCCGACGACGAAGATCGGCGTGTCGTTGGAAATCGGGCTCGGCTTGTGCTTTTCGAAAAAGCCGGTATCGAACACCGTCTTCATCGCCTCGAATTCGGCGCGCGTCCTCTCGGGGTCATAGTCGATACCCCTACGGCGGATGGCATTGCCTTCGGCGAAATAGTCGAAGGCCCTGTTGTAATCCTTCAAATCGTCATTGGCCTTGCCGAGGCCGAAGGAGAGCTGCATGCGCGCCAGGCTGTCGGCCGGCGCCTTGGCATGCTGTGCCTCCATGCCGGCGAGTTCGGCATCGCGCTCCTTCTGGCGCTTGACCTGCGTCAGCATCAGCCAGGCTTTGGCCATGCCCGGCGTGATCGCCAGCGCCTGCCGGAACAGGTCGGCCGCTTCATCGAGCTTGCCTTTTTCCATCAGCCCGACGCCGAGCCCGTGCAGCAGGTCGGCATCCTTGGGCCGGATGGTCAGCGCCTCGCGAAAAGTCGCCAGCGCCTCGTCCAGACGCCCGGCTTCCTGCAGCGTTTCGGCAAGCCCGATGCGGGCGCGGACATGGAAGGGATTGCGCCCGACCGTGCCGCGATACATCGTTTCAGCCGCCTCGAACTGGCCGAGCTGTTTCAACGCGGAGCCGAGATTATCGCGTGCCGCAAGCTGGTCGGGCTTGAGATCGACCGCACCCTGGAAAAAATCGGCGGCCGCTGCGACACGGCCGAGATCGCGCATCACCGTGCCGAGATTGTTGAGGAAGTCAGGATTCTTCGGCTGCAGACGCACCGACTGCTCGATCAGTTCCAGGCCTTCGGGGCTGCGCCCGGTCTGGTGCAACAGCAAGCCGAGGAAATGCGCCGCCGCCGCGTGATTGGCCTTGCGCGCCAGCACCTGCCGATAGAGCGTCTCGGCCTCCTGCCGGCGCCCGGCCTGATGCAGCTGCAGCGCCTGCTGCACATATTGGTCGAGGCCCAGCGGCGGTTGTCCGCCAGCTCCAGCACCCGCCGCTCTTCTCTGATCTCTGTTGATGGGAAACCTGCCGTGTTTGTCCGCTTGCCGGACCTAAGGCATGGAAGAGGCAGATTCAAGAGTAGATCGCGGCCGGGTATCCTCTTCGCTCGGACAAGAACCGTGTGTTGCTGCAGTGGTTTGCGTGACCTGCGAGCGCACGACGCTGCAGCTCACGACAGCGCTCGCCCGATCAAATCAGCCGATTGCTTTCGGCAAGCTGGCGCTCCCGCCGCAGCGTCCCGTCGGTGTCGGCGACCTTGCGTCGTGCCGCTTCGTCGCTCCTGATCGTCAGGCGCGCGGAGAGGGCGTTAGGGAACGCGACGATTGGCGCGATGGTTGTGGCTGGTCCGTCCGGCGTTTTCATGATTCTCATAGTTTTCGCCTTTTCACTAAAAAATAAAAGCAGGCGACAGGACAATTATTCCGGTGCGCCATCGACAATGGATTTGTTGAATATGAATACGTCATAGCAGTTTTATCCAAGATTTATATGCGCTAAATTTCCAAATCGGCCGGATCGAGGTGGAAATTATCTTGAACAAGCCACTGTTTAAGGCTATGGATTGCACGATCGTTTTTGGGCCAAGCTTGGCATATCGCGGCGTCAGAAGTTCTCGACCCGCCAAACTCATTCCAAATCGCCGATATGTGAATTGCCGGCACAGTGGCGTGCAGCGCGTCCAGGCGGAACCAGAGCCAAGCCAATGTCGGAGCGCACCACCCATTCCATCGCCCATTTCGCGGCACCCTTCGTGCTCGGCGGACTGGAAGGGCAACTGCCGGCCGGCGACTATGACATCGACCACGACGAAGAGCTGATCGAGGGCATGTCGCGGCTTGCCTGGCGTCGCGTCGCCACCTTCATCCATTTGCCGGCAAGGGCGGTGAAGAACCCGACCACCAGCCAACTTGTCGCCATCGACTACCTCGAACTCGAAACAGCGCTGAGGCGCGACCAGGAGAGCGCAGCATGATCCGCTTCCAGCAGAATGCGCGTCCGCGCAACGACACGCCCTCGCACCGCTTCGCCGTCGGCCAGACGGTCCGCATGAAGAGCCGCATCGGGATGCTCCAGAAGCCCGTGGAACTGTTTGAGATCAAGAGCAGGTTGCCGGTCAAGGACGGCTCGCCGCAATACCGCATCCGTAGCGAGCAGGAGACTTATGAGCGGGTGACTACGGAAGACAATCTCGAAGTGGCGGACGATCCGGTTGCTGCCAACAACCCGGTCATCTGACGTCACACCCACCCAACACCTACGAGGAGCAGACAAGATGGCCAAGGGTCAGCAGCGCAGCAACCGCGAAACGCGCAAGCCCAAGAAAGACAAGGTGGTGGCCAAGGCCGCCTCCCCGTTCGGTTCCGCGGTCAAGCAGGCAGAGAACGGCCTGAAGCCAAAGTCCAAGACCTGACCAGCCAGGGGCGCCTCGTGCGCCCCTCCGTCGCCTTAGGTGCCAGGTGACGGCAACAGCTCGCGCAACGCTCTGCCACGGAGGCTTGCCTGACCTTCTTCATAGAGTTCTACCGCTCGCGCGACGCCGACGAAGCCACGCTCGACAAGGTATCGCTGGATGCGCCGAACCTGCGCGCCGCCCTGCAGGGCGCCACCGCGCTGTTCCACAGCCTGGCCATGCCGCAGATTCCTGACCGCTTGCGCATCTGCGACGAGGACGGTGCCGAGCTCTACGCCGGCCCGGCCGATGGGGCGTATCCGGCGTAGCAACGATCCGCTCCTTAGATGTTCAGCAAGGACCGTTGTCGACGACGCGATAGTCGGCGGCACGAGCCTCGCAGGCATTGGGGAAGGTGCGCAGCTCGCCATGGCGGCGGGCGCAGACGGGCGCGTATTCGCGGGTGCAGAATGTCGGCTCTTCGCTGCCGCCACCGCCACCGCCGCCACCGTCACGGCAAGGGCCGTCGCGCACGATGCGGTAGCCCTCGCGCTCCGCGAGACAGGCATTGGCGAAGGTCTGGCGATCGCCGCCGCGCCGCGCGCAGACCGGCTCATATTCCCTGGTGCAGAACTCCGGCTCCGGCCGTGGCGGGCGCGGACGCGGTCCCGGCCCGTCGTCGACGACGACGGTGCAGGCGGCAAGAAGACCCGACAGGAAGAGAATGGTAAAACCCCGGCGCGAGAAGATCGTCGCAAGAAATTTCATGAATATGTCTCCCGGCGCATGACCCCGAACCGGAGGTTCGGAAAAGGATCATGCGCAAAATCAAAGTGCAGGGTCCCTCGTCCCGGCGCAAAACGCGCCTGTCGATCCTCGCCATTCCCTTGCCAAATGCAACCCCTGTTTGCGGCGCCCCGGAGCCACGCAATGCTCTGGCCACACATCGCCCGATGCTGGACTATAGCGGCTGGACCATGCGTGGCCGGGCTCTGGCTGATGACCGCCAACGGGGCCGGGTTTATCGAAGCGCCTGCGTTGGGATGCGTCGATGGGCGCGGCCCGCGGCGCTATCTTGCAACTATCACGTTTCCGTGCGATAAATTTTGTGTTCGGGCATTTGCGACCCGGAGAGCGGAACGTTTTGGACGACCTTTCCCCGATACTGTGAATCTCTGACGGCCCCGTTTTCGGCGGGGGGTTTTACCATGCGCGAATGCAGGACTGCCGAAGCAACCACCGGGACTTGCCCACGATGCCAGGCGGCGGGCAAACCACAAGACTGACACGGGTGAAGGAGTTTCCCCAATGGCCCAGACCGGCACCGTTAAATTCTTCAACGCGACCAAAGGCTTCGGCTTCATCACGCCCGACGGCGGCGCCAAGGATGTGTTCGTCCACATTTCCGCGATCGAGGCATCGGGCCTGCGTACCCTCGTCGACGGCCAGAAGGTCACCTTCGACGTTGAACCCGACCGCATGGGCAAGGGCCCGAAGGCGGTCAATCTCCGCGCGGCCTGAACCGGCGGTGCCCGCGCGCCCGCCAGGGCGCGCGAAAAAGCACTCGAAACGTGCTTGAAGCGGCTTTGTCAGCCGTCCCATAGTTTTCGAAGGCGCGACGTTTTCCGTCGCGCCTTTTTCATGTCCGCCGTCGCCGTGGCAAAGGACGATCAACCTGTTCTGGGAACGGCTGATCGCCGGAGCGATCGTCTGGCGCGAATTGCCCTGGCTGCAACGATCTATTTGACACCCCTTGACCGTTGCCGCCCTCGCCAAAACTTTCTCTTGCCGATAGCGCTAAAATAAAGGACAAATTTCCCTTCGGGCATTTGCCGGCCCGAAACTGACTTTATGGGATCAAAGGGAGCTTCCCATGCCGCAGACCGGCACCGTCAAATTCTTCAATCATGCCAAAGGCTTCGGCTTCATCACGCCGGACGACGGCCAGAAGGATGTCTTCGTCCACATTTCCGCCGTGCAGGCGTCGGGTCTTCCCGGTCTTGAGGATGGGCAGAAAGTGACATTCGACACCGAGCCGGACAAGCGCGGCAAGGGTCCGAAGGCCGTCAACCTGTCGGTCGGCTAAGCCGGCTCAAGACAGTCTGGACGGAGATTGACGGGGCGGAGCGCCTTGCGCACGCATGCGATTATTGCCGCATGAACTGAACCATATCAGCAAATTCCGTTCAGCCCCCGTTCAGCCACGGTCTCCTATTAATCGTCGCCAAGGCCGGACCGCATCCCCGAAAAAACGACCCGGGCCGGCACGAAGGAGACCAAAATGAATCGCATTGTCAAAACCGCCATCCTGGGCGCCGCTCTCGCCGCGACCACACTCGCCACTCTGCCCGCCGCCAATGCCGACGACTGGCGCCACCGCCATCATGGCCGTCACCACAATGGCGACGCCATTGCCGCCGGTGTCGTTGGCCTCGCGGCCGGCGCCCTGATCGCCGGTGCGCTGAGCAACCCGCAGCCGCGCTATAACAGCAACTATGACTATGACGACGACTACGAGTATCGCGAAGTGCGCCCGGTTCGCCGTTACTATGCCCAGCCGCGGGTCGTTTATGCCGACCGCTATGCCGAGCCGTGGACCCGCGACTGGTACGAGTACTGCTCGGACCGCTACCGGAGCTTCAATGCCCGCAGCGGCACGTTCACCGGCAATGACGGCGAGCAGCATTTCTGCACCGCGAACTGAGGCTTCCCTGCCCCAAACAAAAGCGCTGACCGAAAGGCCAGCGCTTTTTTGTTTTTAGGCTCGCTTATTTCTAGACCGTTGCCAGGTGCTCACCCAGCGTGTGTTGAGATCAGGTCAGGCCGAGCTGAGAATGGTGGGCTCCGAGAACCGGAGCGGAGCGTACTTTTGGGTACGTGAGCACCGGAAGCGCAGGAGACCATGGCTCGCAGGCCGGGCTCACCTGAATATCGACACACGCTTAGGTCAGGAACGGATTGGTCCTGCGCTCCTCGCCAAAACGACCGCCCGGCCCATGGCCGCAGATGAAGCCGATGTCGTCGCCGAGCGGCAAAAGCTTGTCCTTGATCGAGGCGATCAGCGTCGCATGGTCGCCGCCCGGCAGGTCGGTGCGCCCCACCGAGCCGCGAAACAGCACATCGCCGACATGGGCGAACTTTGCCGCGCGGTTGTAGTAGACGACATGGCCGGGCGCATGGCCGGGGCAATGCAGCACCTCGAACACATGCGAACCGAACGACACGGTTTCGCCTTCAGTGAGGAACCGGTCGGGCACGCAGTTGCGCACGCCGGCAATGCCATAGCGCTGGCCCTGCTTTTCCAGATTGTCGAGCAGCAGTCTGTCGGCCTCATGCGGGCCGATGATCTCGATGCCGAGCGCTTCCTTCAGTTCCATGGCGCCGCCGGCATGGTCGATGTGGCCATGGGTGATCCAGATCGCGCCGGCCGAGATCGCATTGTCCTTCAGCACCGCCAGCACCTGGTCGATGTCGCCGCCCGGATCGACGACGACGCCATGCTTGTCATCCATGTCGAACAGGATGGTGCAGTTCTGCTGGAAGGGCGTGACCGGCACGATGCCGGCGTTGAGCTGACCCATGATTGTCCTTTCGCTGTGTCTCGCGTGATGTAGAGCAATTCCAGGAAAAGTGTGAAACGGTTTTCCCGGGAAAAGCGCGTCGCGCTTTCCCTTGGGAATTGCGCCCAAAATACACACAGGCGCGCAACGTCCACAGCTCCGCGACAATCTTGACGGACCCGAAAACAGAAATGGGCGGCCCAACGGCCGCCCATTTGACGAAGCCCGAGATGTCGAGGCTTATTTCTTCATCGCGCCCATGACGGCACCGATGATGCCGGTCAGGATCGCGCCGCCGCCTGCGCCGCCAACGAGATTGTCTACGTTAAACGCACTGCCCGCTGCCGTCGCAGCCGCTGCCGGGTCAAACGCGCCGCCGCCGAGCAGTTGGCCGAGGATCGCCGCGCCGCCGACGCCGCCAATGGCGCCACCCAGGATTTTGGTCAACTGGCCCATCGCCGCATTCTTCAGCGCAACGCCGATTGCCTGACCACCGACAACACCCGCTATTACCTGCACAACGATCGCAATGAGCGTGTTCGTATCCATGTACCTAGTCCCTCCATAGCTGCCAGCCTCCCGGGCCGACACCATCATGAGACGCCGAATTAGACGAAAGTCAAATGCGCAAATGCTGAAATAAAAGGGGCGGCCCTAAAACCGCCCCTGCTTGCGAAAAAAGCTGTGATTTCCGTTATTCTGCGGCTATCGCATGCTTAGGCTGCACTGCAGCAGAATAGTCGTTCATCAAAGTCTTGGCGATCTCGCCGACCTCGAATCGGTACGGGCCGATCTCGGAAACCGGCGTCACTTCCGCCGCCGTTCCGGTGAGGAAGCACTGTTCGAAGCCTTCGAGTTCCTCAGGCATGATGGCACGCTCGATGACCTCGAGGCCGCGGTCTTTGGCGAGGCCGATGACGGTGCGCCGGGTGATGCCGTCGAGGAAGCAATCGGGCTTCGGCGTATGGATCTTGCCGTCCTTGACGAAGAAGATGTTGGCGCCGGTGGCTTCCGCTACCTGGCCGCGCCAGTCGAGCATCATGGCGTCGGCATAGCCTTTGGCTTCGGCGGCATGCTTGGACATGGTGCAGATCATGTAGAGGCCGGCGGCCTTCGACTTCGACGGCGCCGTGCGCGGGTCGGGCCGGCGCCATTCCGCCAGATCGAGACGGATGCCCTTGAGCTTTTGCGCCGGATCGAAATAGCTCGGCCACTGCCAGATGGCGATGGCGCAGTTGATGCGGCTGTTCTGCGCCGACACGCCCATCTGTTCGCTGCCGCGCCAGGCGATCGGCCTGACATAGGCGTCCTGGAAACCCTGCTTCTTCAGAAGCGTGGTCGAGGCGTCGTTGAGCTCGGCCACCGAATAAGGAATCTTGAAGCCGAGCAGGCGCGCCGATTCATGCAGGCGCTCGGTATGCTCGTTCAGCTTGAAAATCGCGCCGCCATAGGCGCGCTCGCCTTCGAAGACGGCGCTGGCATAGTGCAGGCCGTGGGTCAGCACGTGGATCTTGGCGTCGGCCCATTTGACGAACTCGCCGTTCATCCAGATGAAGCCTTCCAGCTGGTCGAAGGGAACGGATGCCATGGAAACCTCCCGCGGGCGGCGACCCGCACATCATTGGTGTTGTTGTTTGTTTCGCGACAGCCGCATCAGGCGGCCGGATATCTTTAAAGCGTAAGCGGATAATCGAACTCTGGCAAACTCAGGAAGTTCCGGAAAAACCGCGCTCCCTTGCCTTTTCGTTCGCAATCCGCCCAAAAGCTTGTCAAAAATTACCATTGCAGGGAAATTACGTCAATAGTACTGACATAATTTCCCTCTATGGACGGAGAAATGATGACGGATCGAAGCCCAGCTGCCGGAAAACCAATCAAGACGGCGATGTCGGATGAAGACGGCATCGACTTCGCCATCATCGAACTGTTCTTCTTTGCCTACCGTGACTTCACCTCCGACCCCGACCAGATCCTGGCCGATTACGGCTTTGGCCGCGCCCATCACCGGGTGCTGCATTTCGTCAACCGCCGGCCGGGGCTGACGGTCGCCGAACTGCTCGACGTGCTCAAGATCACCAAGCAGAGCCTGGCGCGGGTGCTCAAGCAGCTGATCGACACCGACCATATCTTGCAGTTGCAGGGGCCGCGCGACCGCCGCCAGCGTGAACTCTACCCAACGGCCAAGGGCCGCGCCCTGGCGCTGGCCCTGGCGCGGCCACAGTCACGCCGCATCCGTGCTGCATTGGAAGATTCCGGAGCCAGCGAGCGCCCCTTGATCGAACGATTCCTGGAAGCGATGGTCAATCCGGAACTAAGGGCGCAGATCGACATTGTGCCTGCAAACATGTCAGGGAAAAGCCATGGAGACCATTGAGAGGGTGGACCAGCCGGCGGCGCCGGACGATGACGCGCCGCATCTGCTTGTCGTCGACGACGACACCCGCATCCGCAATTTGCTGAAGCAGTATCTGACCGAAAACGGCTTTCGCGTCACCGTCGCCGGCAATGCCGGCGAGGCCAGGCGCAAGCTCGCCGGGCTCGACTTCGACCTCCTTGTCCTCGACGTCATGATGCCCGGTGAAACCGGCGTCGACCTCACCAAGGCGCTGCGGGCGGAAAAGAACGTGCCGATCCTGATGCTGACCGCGCTGTCGGAGACCGACAGCCGCATCACCGGGCTCGAGGCCGGCGCCGATGATTATCTGCCGAAGCCCTTCGACCCGCGCGAGCTGATCCTGCGCATCAACAACATCCTGCGCCGCGGCGGCCCGGCGACCACGCCCAAGGTGGAGCAACTGGTCTTCGGCCCCTACACCTTCCAGATCGCCAGGCGCGAATTGAAGCGTGGCGGCGAGGCGCTGAAACTGACCGACCGCGAGCAGGAGATCCTGGCGATCTTCGCCGCGCGCGCCGGCGAAACCATTCCGCGCCACGAGCTGGTCGGCGACGATTCCGAAGTCGGCGAGCGCACCATCGACGTCCAGATCAACCGGCTGCGCCGAAAGATCGAGCGCGATCCGTCCAATCCGGTCTGGCTGCAGACGGTGCGCGGCATCGGCTATCGGCTCAGCGTGGAATAAGCTGGCTCGTCGGCCGGCAGAACTGTCAAACAAAAGTATTTTGGTTTGACAGTTTTTGATCCTGAACCCGTGCCAGGCGATGGCGTTCATCACTTCATGTGGATGCGCTCCCTAACGAATTAGTTGCTTCTTAACCAGGTCGAGCGCATCTTTTCTCGCGGCTTGAGGAGCGATTTGCGCGTGGGCTTTTTGAGAATGCTTGTGATTTGCGCGATTGCGAGCGCCGGTGCCGGTGGTTTCGTCAAGGTCGTCGAATACTTGACCTTTACCCCACCACCACCGGTCGCGGTCGACGCTCCGGTCCTTCTGAAGAAAGACCCGCCAAAGAAACGAATATGGCGGCGGGCGCTGACGTAATTCCGCACCGTGGGGGAGATGGACGTCTCAGAAACGGTTATAGCGCGGCGTTTTCGTGTGACCACGACTGGCGTGGCCGCCCTTTGCATCGCGTATGTTGCTGTGGCTGTTGCGGTAGCACCAACAACCTACTTCGAGATGTTGACGGAATACACGCTCAAAAAATACTCGCTCGCTATCCCCGTACTTCTACTTTTCGGAATGGCAGGCGTGGCGGTGTTGTCGCGGCCTTTCTCGCCTTTGGCGTTCGTCCTCGAGAAGCTGCGCGACAGGGGCAAGGGCGCACTGATGATCACCGGAATGTTCGTTCTTGGTGCGGCCGCGTTTTCCACACTTAAACATGTCACCCCGATCTATGTCCCCTTTTTCGCCGACTCGTTCCTGGCGGACCTGGATGCTGCCATTCATCTGGGCGACCCTTGGAAGGGCGCGCATGCCATATTCCCCCAGGTGCTGGAGCCAGCTCTGTTCGTGCTCTACGGACCTGTCTGGTTTGTCCAAATGGTAGGTATGATACTTGTGGCAGCCTTCACTTCGGATCATGCACGTCGAGCTCGTTATTTGCTTTCGTTCCTTCTCGTTGCCATCGTCCTCGGAAATGTCGTCAGGATCATCGGCTCCTCTGCGGGGCCGATTTTCTTCGAGAGGATCGTCGGTGATCCTCGCTTCGCCGACCTTATTTCGGCCCTCGGCACAACCGCATCCGGCAGAGGAATGATCGCAACCTCAAACTATCTCTATTCATCCTACGCTCACGACCGTACGGTTTTTGGAACAGGCATAGCCGCGATGCCAAGTTTGCATGTAGCCGTGGCGCTTCTGAACGCGCTGTTCCTGTCTCAATTCGGCCGGTGGTGCAGATATTGGGGGTTGTTCTACTTCGCCGCCATCATGTTCGGATCGGTCTATTTCGGTTGGCACTATGCGATCGATGGCTATTTGGCGATCCTCGGTACCGTAGTGATCTGGCGATATGTTGGGCGATTTGTTGGTGAGAAGGTGATCTCGTTGGAATAGGAGGTAGCCGGGTTCAATCGCGATACAAACAAGCTCAGTCCGTTTCGACCCGGCGATCTTTCATACCGATCTGAAGCCCAGGCTGGGCGTTCGACAGCCGTCCTGCAATAGCCCAGATGATTGGCGTCAACAGCATAGAAGCGTATCCATCGACCGCGTAGTGCCAGGCCAAGTGCACCGAGCCCAGCTGGATTGCGGCCAGAAACGCAATGCTGCCCCAGCGGAGTAAACGCCCAAAACGCCAGAGATAAATCGCGTTCAGGGTCGCGACAGCCACGTGCAGCGATGGAAAGGCTGAAATGCCGCTGCCCAAGCGTGGCCCATCGAGCCCGGCATTGGCCAGCAGATAATTTTGCGTATCCAGTGCCGAGATGGGATAGGTCAAGTTGGTCGTCTGAAGGTAGTCCATCAGGGGCGAAAACGTACCTTCACCATAAAAGGGCATAACGAATACTGGCCCGACTGAAGCGAAGGCCGCCGCCAAAACGTTACCTATCAGCACCCAGGTAAGGACGAACGTGACCAGAAACTGGGAACGCAGCCGCCCGTTCCTCGTTGAAAAGGCGACGCAAAACAAAACGATGAAAACCTCGGCAAACCAAAGATTGTAAAGAACGTTCAGCGAAAAGGTGAGAGGGCCAAAGCCAAGCACAGGATGAAAAAATCTCCATGCATCGACCCCGCCATGAATTGCCCTGTCGATCGCCACCAGGGGCGTGTCTGCATAGAATGGTTGAATTTTGCTGAGTCCTCCCTTGATGCTGGTGAACATCGAGAAAAAGAGCGGGATGACGAGCGCAACCGGCAGTCCGGCCGCAAGTCGATCCGGCAGGTTGTTGGCAAGCATAATATCCTTCATGGCACGTAACGGTTGCTCTGGCCGCTGAATAATCAAACGAATCAAAACTATAGCAAGAAGGATCAGGGTCACGATTGCCCCAAAAAATAAGAAGTTTTTATTATATATTTTTAAGTTGATGACGATTTTCCAATGCTCCGTAGCAACAAGCGCGAGTAGAACATAGGCGATTACCGTCACGAAAAATGGTTGGTTGGCGCGCCAAGCCTCCGAAGTGCTACGGATCGCTAGCCGCGCTATCGACATGGAAGAAAATCTCCGGAACCAAGCGCTAGTTAAGCTGCTGCAGTATCCCCGAGCTACCCACCAGCGCCAGACTTGCATAGATCTGGAACGCTATCGTGCAGATCGCAGCCGCCGAAATCGGCACCCCGAAGGGCACGACGCCCTTGCGGTCCAAGTGCTGTATGTAGACGCGAAACGCGCCTGCCGGCAGCATGAAAGGGTTTTTCACGATCGCCGCGGTGGCGAGGGCGAAAACCAACAGCAGCACCGAGAACACGGCGAGACCGCTTCCACCGGTCAGAAACGGAACGACCGCCATCAGCTTGACGTCGCCGGCTCCGACCTTGCGCATGATCCAGAAAGGAAAGAGCGCAACGAACAGCACAAGTCCGGCGATCGCACTCAATCCCATATCCCACCACGATCCGCTTGCTACAGAAACAAGCTGGAGCGATCCCAGCCCGAGGCAAAGCAGCAACAGCACTTCGCGGTTGGCTATCTTCTGGGTGACGAAGTCGACCCAGGCGATCCTTGCCAGCAAAGGAACGGCGAGCGCTTTCAGCAGCAGCGATACGGCAAACAACATTCTACCGCTCGATGTTTTGCACGCTGGACGATAGCAGCTTCAGATTGTTGGCCACGGTCGGATCATTGGGCGCCAGTTCGTAGGCCTTGAGGAAATTGCTGCGCGCGTCCTGAAGCTTACCGCGCAGCAGATAGGAATAGCCGACATTGTTGTAATATTCGGGCGTCGCGCCAACCAGCTTGAAGGCACGGCCATAGGCCCGATCGGCAAGGTCGAAGCGGTGTATCCGGTCGCAGGAGGCGGCCAGTCCCATCCAGGCGCCACCATCATTGGGAGCGAGCTGAGTCGCCTTGAAGAACAAGGCCCCGGCATTGCCGTAATTTTCAGCGCGGAACTGGTTCTTGGCCTCCGCGACGGCCTGGTCCGAGGCGTAGTATTCAACATCGCCGACTGTCTTCAACCCGTCGAAGGCATCGCCAAAGGATGTTACGTCGCCTTTCGACGGCTCGTTGGTGCGAACGACACCGTCCGCCCCATTCGTCTGACAGCCGACGAGCGTCATCATGAACAGGCCGGCTACGACTGCTATTGGCCTTTGCATACAATCTCCCCGAGTCCCCCGACCCATATTAGGAACAGAGCATATACGCAACTAGAAGAAAATGCCCTTCATGCGAATGATCACCGGCAGCATGATTACCATCATAACCACCGGAAAGATGCAAAGTCCCAGTGGGATCATCATTTTTACGGGCAAGGAATTGGCGCGCTCTTCCGCCTGCAGAATCCGCTGGCTACGCATCTCCGCGCTGTAGACACGCAGGGCATCAGTCAGGCTGGTGCCCAGTTCTTCCGACTGCCGGAACAGCACGGCCAGCGCCCGCGCCTCGTCAAGGCCAATGCGGTCAGCCAGTTCGCGAAGCCCTTCCCGAAGCGGCTTGCCGGCGCGCAGCTGCAGATTCATGATCGTGAGCTGAATTCCCAGCCATTTGTGCGTGGCCGCAAGTTCCTGGCTTACCCGTTCGACCGCGGCCTCGAGGCTCATGCCGGCGTCGGCGCAAGTGATCATCATATCCATGAAATCGGGGAAGGCGCGACGATAGATCTGTTTCTGTGAATTCTCGAACCGGTCGAGCATGATGCTGGGAATGACAATGCAGCCCAACCCAAACAAGGCCGCGCCAGCGAAAGTCAAGAATCCCGGCAGTCGTGGCGGCATCACCCACGACAGCAACGCATACATGGCCAGAAAGCCTATACAAACCGCGCCGAGGCGACAAATCGTGTAGACGGCAGGCGCACTCGCTCGATAAAATCCTGCGCGGAAGAGTTTCGCCTCCAGAGCATTGGGCTCGGTGCGTTCCTTCTCGATCGATTTGAAGTAAGCTTCAACCGGCTTCTGCGCCGCGATCTTGGCGAGACGATCCTGTCCCAGGATCGATCGCGGATCGACAGAGCCTTCGCCCAAAAGGCTGTCCGCGACCAGCTTCCGCGTTTGCAGTGCCGGCAGGAAGACCAGCGCCGCAAACAGGAACAGCGCGACCGCCGACGCGAAGACCGCGATGGAGACAAAAAAGGTCAGGTCGCCGGTGTTCGAAAAGGGATTTATGACTCGCTCCTGTCAGAAATCGAAATTAACCATTCGATACATGATGAAGTCTCCCAACAGGGCCCAGCTTCCACAGATGACGAAAGCAGGCGTAATCAGAGGACTGCTCCAGACTTTGCCATAGTAGCCCGGCGCGATGATCCAGAGCACCCCAAACATGACGAGCGGAAACAAGGAAATGATCCAGGCCGAGGCCCGGCCTTCGGCCGACAACGCCCTGATCTTCAACCGCAGTTTCTGGCGTTCCCGCAGCACGTTCGAGAGATTCGCCAGGATTTCGGTGAGATTGCCGCCGGTCCTCGCCTGAATAGAAAGGGACACCGATAGCAAATTGAGTCCCTCGAAGCCGACCCGTTGCGTCAATTTCCGCACAGCCTGTTCCATGCTGAGTCCGAACGTAATCTCATCAGCGACGATGCCGAATTCCGTGCCAAGCGGATCAGGTATCTCGCGGGCGACGAGACCTATCGCAACTGACGCAGGATGCCCCGCGCGCAATGAACGAACGATCATGTCCAGTGCATCGGGCAATTGCCTGGCGAATTTCTTGATCCGGCTGTTGCGTGCCCGGCGCAAAACAAGAACAGGCAAGGCAAAGCCCACCACGAGAAAGATGACGAAGGCCGCCGGCACCGCTACGTGCAGGAAAAGCCAGAGCAGCAAGGCCGACGTCAGGCCGGCCAGAAAAAACGACGCTGCGAAGGTGATCGGGTTTCCGGTGATGCCGGACTGGGTATAAAGCCTGTTCAGCGAGACATAGCCGAAGACAAAATCTCCTGAATCGGTCAGGCCGCGTTCTCGCAGCAAACCTTGCAAGGTTTGTTCCGCGGGCGCGTCATCAGCGAGACGGCGGAGCCGGTGGTTCACTGCCACCAGTCGGGAGCGGCGACTGGCCAGAGAAAGGTAAAGGGCTTCGCCGGCAAGGATCACGGCGGCTGCCGCGACCACGTAGATGAAATAAAGCAGCGCCTGTCCGGTAAGCATCAGAGGGCGACCTGCGGGTTGAAGGCATCCTTGGCAAAATGGAGCCCCAGCGTTGCGGCCTCAGGCGCAAAGCGCGGACGGACACCGGTGGCGCGAAAATCCCCGATGATCATTCCATCCGCGGTTACATCGCGCCTCACGAAGTTATAGATTTCCTGCAGCTGGACGACATTGCCTTCCATGCCGGTAATCTCGGAAATCGACGTTACGCGCCTGCCGCCATCGGCGAGCCGCTGCGTCTGCACGATTATGTCGATGGCGGAAGCAATCTGTGCCCGGATGGATTCGTGCGTCATCGGCATGCCGGCCATGCCGACCATCTGCTCCAGACGAGAAATGGCGTCGCGAGGCGTGTTGGCATGGATCGTGGTCATCGATCCCTCATGGCCGGTGTTCATGGCCTGCAGCATGTCAAAGGCCTCCTCGCCGCGGACCTCGCCGACGATGATGCGGTCCGGCCGCATGCGAAGCGCGTTCTTCAGCAGTTCGCGCTGACGAACCTCGCCTCTGCCCTCGACATTCGGTGGCCGCGTCTCCAGACGGCCGACATGCGGCTGCTGCAATTGCAGTTCCGCCGCGTCCTCGATGGTGATCAGGCGCTCTTTCGAAGGGATGTAGCTCGACAACGCGTTGAGCAACGTCGTCTTGCCGCTGCCGGTGCCGCCCGAGACCAGGATCGACTTGCGCGCCTGGACGGCGATCCGCAGCAGCTCGATCATTGGCGGGCGTATCGAATTGAACGCCATCAGGCGTTCGAGCGAATAGGGATTCTTGGAGAATTTGCGGATCGACACCAGCGGACCGTCTACAGAAATCGGTCGTACCGCGATATTGACGCGCGAGCCGTCTGCCAGGCGAGCGTCGACCATAGGCGCCGATTCATCGACGCGCCGGCCGATAGCCGAGACGATCTTGTTGATGACGCGCAACAGATGCGCCTCGTCGCGGAAACGGATTGCCGTCTCCTCGATCACGCCGCGCCGCTCGATGAACACGCGGTCGTGCGTGTTGATGAGGATGTCGGTGATGGAATCGTCCTTGAGCAGCGGTTCGATCGGTCCGAGACCGAGCATCTCGTCAGCGGTGTCGCTGGTCAGCTGATCCAGCTCGCGGGCGTTTAGCGGCACGGCACGAGTGCGAACGAACTCGCGCACGATCGGGCGGATCTCGTTGAGGATCTGGTCCTTGGACGCTGTTTCAAGAGCGGAAAGATTGAACCTGTCAATCAGGTGTCGGTGCAGCTCGACCTTGAGCGTCAGAAAATCGTCGCCGTGCGGTTCGGCTTCCGGCGCCGGAGTTGATGCCGAAACACTTGCCGGCTGCGGCGCTTGCTGCTGCAGCGCCTGCGGCTCACTCGGTCCCTTGATGAAGCGGCCCAACATTTCGCCCAGCCCTCTAAAATCCCCAGGCTGAAACTAAGCGTTAACCACGAGGCGCACAAGCGCCGAACAAGGTCAAGGCGACCGATACTTGCAACATAGTTAAGAATGGCTTCTGGAAAAGGACGTCTTATCTTTCAGGAAAGCGGCCTTCCGCCGAACCTCACGGAACCTTTCGGCACGCAACAAGCCGTGCGCTTCAGGAAGCCTTCTCTAACCCATTAGATATAAACGAATATGCAGGGACACTAATTTAGCTGCCTCGCCGCGGCACCGTGGCGGAATTGTGAACGAATGGTTAAGGCGGCTTGAAAAATTAAACGAATCAAGCTCTTGTCAAAATTTAAGTGGCTTCTGATCAGGTATTCGAAGGTTAAGGAACTGTTAATCCGTTTGACTCTGCTTTTTGGTGCGACCTAGGATTGAGGTGACGGGGGATGCTTGGGTATGGGGTTCATCCTTGGCTCTGTCTCGTCGGGTTAAAACCTCCAGAGGGAGAAATTGACATGAAAAAGCTCATGACGATGACCCGGCAGTTCCGCGACGACGAAAACGGCGCTGCTATGGTCGAATATTCTATCCTGATCGGCATCATCGCAGTCGCCTCTATCGGCTTCATCATCGGTATCGGCGGGTGGGTTACGGGCCGCTTCACGGGCCTTTGCACCGCCATGGACAATTCCGGTATCGGAACTTGCGCCAGCGGTAGCGGTTCTTGATCATTTGATCGGCATCAGGCCCGGGTTGTCCAAACCCGGGCCTGAATTCAGTCGTGGCGGGCGAATTCCCGCTCTATTGGTTGGGGGCTTGGGGTTATGCGCGCCAACACGCTTATTATGATAGTCCTCGCCGGCATCTTCGGAGTGCTGGCGGTCGTGCTGATCAACATCTGGCTGGCTGGCCAGCGTACTGCCTTGGCTCAATCACCCGGCACAGGCAGTACGATCGTTGTCGCGGCACTGCCACTGAAATTCGGCGACACGTTGAGCGCCGACAAGTTGCATGAGATAGCTTGGCCCGCGGGCGCCGTCCCGGCGGGAGCCTTCAAGACCACCAAGGATCTGCTGGCCGGAGAAGGTTCGAAGCAGGCACTGCAGGCGATCAGCGCCAACGAGCCGATCCTCGCCACCAAGATCACCGGTCCTGGCCAGCGCGCCACGCTTTCGGCAGTGCTCGGCGAAGGCATGAAAGCCGTTTCCATCAGGGTCAACGATGTGCTCGGAGTCGCCGGCTTCGTCTTCCCGGGCGACCGGGTTGATGTGCTGTTGACGCGCTCCGTGCGCGGTGAAGATGGTTCCGACAAGAGTTTTGTCGACGTTCTGCTGCAGAGCATGAAAGTGCTTGCCGTCGACCAGGTCGCTGACGTGAGCAAGGACAGCCCGACGGTGGTTAAGTCGGTGACGCTGGAAGCCAGCACAAAGGACGCGCAGAAACTGACGCTGGCCGCCGGCGCGGGGCAGTTGTCTCTTGCACTGCGCCAGGCCGCCGGCAGCAAGGGCGAGACGACCGAACGTGTCACGCTTTCCGATCTGACCGGCGAGACGCCGGACGATGTCGCAAAGAGGCAGGCCGAACTGGACAAACAGACCGCGGCCGACGCCGCCGCCGCTGCCGAACGTCAGCGCGCGAACGCCAAGATCGCCGGATTGGAAAAGGCCGTGGACGAGTTGAGCAAGGTCAAGCCGGTTCCGGCCGTGGTGACGGCACCCGCATCAACCGAAGTCGTCAAGGAAGTTATAAAGTATTTGGAGCCGGCACCGCCGAAGAATGTTACAGTGGGAGTGTTTCGCGGCGTGAAGCTCGAATCCTATGACGTGCCGCGACAGCCATAAAAGGGCGCGCGGCGAAGCGGGGGCTGCCGGCGGCAGCAGTTTGGGAGATGGGGATGCAGGGGTTTTGGATGAGGGTAGCGGCGGCCGCGCTGTCTTGTTTGGCTGCGCTGCTGACGTCGATTGCGGCAGCTGAAGCAGCCGACCGGTTCATCGACGTATCGAACCCGAGCGTCCATCGCATCTTCCTGCCGATGTCGCAGTCGGTGACGCTCCAGGTGAGCGCCAATCTCGGCGATATCGTTGTCGGCGACGAGAAGATCGCCGATGCCCAGCCGATGACCGACCGCACGCTCTATGTCATCGGCAAGAGCGCCGGCACCACCACTGTCAATCTCTTCTCCCCGGAAAAGCGTTCGCTGGGCGTGATCCAGATCGAAGTCGGCGTCGACGTCAGCGACATGGCGCAGGCGATCCGCCAGGTGGCGCCCAGGGCGCGCATCGAAATCGGTTCGATCAACGGCAAGGTGAGGCTTGGCGGCCACGTCAAAGATGGCGCGACGCTGGCATCCATCATGGAGGTGGTGCAGCAATATGGGCCTGACGCCATAATAAATTCCGTCATCGTCGATGACAGCCAGCAGGTCAATCTCGAGGTCCGCGTGCTTGAGGCCAAGCGCAATGCCGGCCGCGATCTCGGCGTATCGTTCCGAAGCAGGGACAGCAATGCAACCAAGTTTGGAACGGGCATCGCAGCTGCCCAGCCACGGAGCGTAAAACCTGGTGATCTGGTGTCGGGTCTGCTGTCGACGTCGAACCCTTTCGCAACACTGATCACCCAGGTCATAGACAGTAACATCAAGGTCGACCTGATCATCGAAGCGCTCGAGGCCAAAGGGGTCGTGCGCACGCTTGCAAATCCCAACCTGACAACACTTTCGGGTGAGCCAGCCAGCTTCAACGCCGGCGGCGAAGTGCCTATCCGTGTCGTCGGCAATGATGGCCAGGTAACCGTCACGTACAAGCAATTCGGTGTCAATCTCCTGTTCACGCCGGTCGTCCTCGATGACGGCAAGATCCATATGAAGCTGGCGCCGGAGGTTAGCGATCTGACCGGCTTCACCAGCGCCGGCGATCCGATCTTCACCAACCGCAAGCTCGATACTGTCGTCGAACTGCGCGATGGCCAGAGCTTTGCGGTCGGAGGGCTGCTGTCGAGCAAGACCACCAAGCTGCAGGAACAGGTGCCATGGCTCGGCCAGGTGCCGGTCATCGGCACGCTGTTTCGCAATTCGAGCAACCAGAAGGAAGAGACCGAACTGGTCGTGATCGTCACGCCGCATGTCGTGCGGCCGGTGAAGCCCGGCGAACAACTGGCGACGCCGTTCGACAAGACACGGCCGGCCAACGATCCGGAATTCTTCGTGCTCGGTCAGCTTGAGGTGAACAAGGACATGATCCGAAAATACGAAACAGGCGACGGCGTGATTGGCCCCTATGGCCACATGCTGGACTTCAAATCGAAGGACAAGATGCTCTATGTCAAGAAATAGCGCCTTGATCCTCATTCTGTGCGCCGGTGCACTATCGGGCTGCGCCGCCGATTATCTGAACAACTATGACACGGTGACCCTGGCCGCCGGCGACACACAAAAATTCAATTCGCTGGCGCAGACGGTCGATCCGTTCACTCCGAACGCGAAGAACACACATATCGAAGGCGACGGCACGCGGGCGGCGCTTGTCGCCCGCAACTACAAATTTCCACCACCACCACCGCCACCGCCTGCGATCACGGTCAATGTCGGCGGGGCAGTGAACAACGGAGCGAATTGAACAGAAGGATGCGGCCGAGAAGGCGCCAGGCGGACGAGGGGTTCCGGCGCCAAGGGAGCTAAGAGTAAAGCCATGTTGCGAACCATTCGCGCGTTCTGGCACGATCAAAGAGGTATAGCCCTCGTTCTAGTGGCCATCATGTTGCCTGTGCTCGTCGGTTTTTCGCTGGTGGTGATCGACATGAGCCGGGCCAACAATCTCTCGAACGACATGCAGAAGGCTGCCGACTCATTCGCTCTAGCTGGTGCAGCCGAGCTTGATGGCTTTCCCGGTGCATGGGCAAGGGCAGAGCGCGCCATGGCGACCTTGGTCGACAATGAGAGCAATTTCTCGACCTCCGGCCGATTCACTCTGACCTCCGGGCAACCGGGCGGCACGGCACGATGCAACGCCGCCGGAAACATTTCTTGGTGCTTCCTCAAAGCGATTCCCCCCGCAGATGGCACACAGATAACGACTGCCAACCAGGCCACCTATCTTGCCAATGCCAACCAGGCTACTGGCGAAGACGAGACCAAATTCATACAGGTCAAGGTCACACCGACGGGCTTCGACTCAATATTCCCGGTCTCGTTCCTGACCGGCGGCACCAGCTATTCTATGACCATCGGGGCGGCGGCGACTGCCGGTTTCACATCAGGCGTTTGCGAGTACACGCCCGTTTTCATGTGCAATCCCTATGAGAATACGGCCATCACCGGCGGCGTCACCCTGGAACAGGCAGCGCAAACCAGGCAATACCGTCGTCGCCAGATCAAGCTGCGTGGCGACGGGTCTTACTTTCCCGGCAATTTCGCTTTCCTGGCTTCGCCGTTTGGCAACGGCGCCAATCAGCTCGAAAGGATGCTCGCCGACTCCAAGCCGCAGAATTGTTATTCGCGCGACGGCGTCGACACGGAGCCGGGACAGAATTCCGGTCCGGTGAAAGATGGCATCAACTCGCGCTTCGGCATCAATGCGTCATCGTTTTCGGACGGACCTGCGGTCAAT
This sequence comes from Mesorhizobium sp. P2_B11, assembly GCF_056404855.1. NCBI lineage: Bacteria > Pseudomonadati > Pseudomonadota > Alphaproteobacteria > Hyphomicrobiales > Phyllobacteriaceae > Mesorhizobium > Mesorhizobium sp. P2_B11. Next base: position 174,819 of record NZ_JBFUDF010000008.1, on the reverse strand, counting down.
GTGCGCAAGGGTGCCATAAACTGGGACCAATTTGTCAAGGACAACAAGGTCAACTACCAAACAGACCCGACCAAAGGCATCGGGCTTGAACGCGACTCGTGTCAGATCGCCGGTAACTGCACTATGATGGGCGGCCGCATGGGCGCGGGCGACTGGAACTTCGCGCGCTACTGGGCGGCCAATCACCCCACGCGCGCCGTGCCTTCGGCCCTATCCGGCACTGGCGCCAACCTTCCGACGCGGTATGAGGTGTATCGCTACGAGATCGACAACAACATCGTTGGAGACGCGTCTGTTGGTGGCGAAAAAGGTATCCCGCCTGCTGGGGCCGGTACCCCGATCTCGATCCCTGACCGCCGGCTGCTTTACGGCGCAGTCCTGGACTGCAATGCGCTCGCTGCTGCCGGCACAAATTTCAATGGCCGTCAGACAGGCATCCCGGTCAGGAGATTCGCCAGTTTCTTCATCACAGAGCCCATCGTCGACGGAAAAGATATCATGGTGGAACTCGTCGACATCACAGGCAAGGGCGGTAGCGGTACGCTCGACAACTACCTGCGCGACGAAGCCCAGCTTTACCGGTGATGGCGATGATCAGCACCCTGTTCCGTTACCTCGAAAGATTTTGGCGCGACCATCGCGGCACCGCAATTGTCGAGACGGCGCTGATACTGCCGCTGATGGTGCCCCTGTCGGCAGGCGTGTTCGAATTCGGCAATCTGATCCACGACAAGCTGCTGATGGAGGCCGGACTCACGGACGCCGCCCGTTTTGCCGCTCGCTGCAACAGCCAGATGTACACCGACAACGGCCTCGCGGCGATCAACTGCGCCACCATGGCCGCCAATATTGCGGTGTTCGGCAATGTGGGAGGCACAGGCAGCGCGCGCGTCAAAGGCTGGGTGAAAGCGGGGGGGGCATCCAACAATGTGACGGTGACCATCGCGGCCAGCGCTTCGTGCCACGACGCGGTGGTTGCCGGTGTCACCGAATACCGCTCCACAACCTCACAGGTGTGCATCGTCAGGGTGACGGGAGCCTATCCCTATAGCGGCATCGGCATGCTGTCTTTGCTCGGCCTCGACGCGATCACTTTGAACGGCTTCCATGAGGAGCGGTTGATCCGGTTCTGAGGATGATCAGGCAGTTTGCAAAATCGGAAGACGGTGCAACGATGGTTGAAATGGCCATCGTTTCGACGCTGCTGTTTGCGCTGACACTGGGCTTCGTCGATTTCGGCTACGCGCTCTACCAGTGGAATACCGCGACCAAGGCCGTCCAGGTTGGTGCGCGGCTGGCATCCATCTCCGACCCGGTCGCAACCAATCTTGCCGCTGCCGCGCCGATCGCATCGCCGGGCGCCCCGGTTGTTGCCGGGGCGTATGGGCCCTTTGTATGTAGATACACCGGTACAACCGGGGCCTGCAGCAATGGCGGCACCTTCAGCGCTACCAATTTCAGCCGCATATTCCGCGGCGACACGGCCGTCACCAACAACGATTTGTGTCCGACAATAACCGCAGCCCAGCGACTCACCATACGGCCCGGCATGTGTCACATCTTCCCAGGCCTGCGGCGCACCAATGTTGTCATCACCTATACTGCCACTGGTCTTGGCTACCAGACACGATTGGGGGGACCAGTGCCGACAATCAGCGTCAGCCTGCAAAATATGACCTACCAATTCTTCTTTCTGGGCGGACTGCTTAGTCTCAACGATATGACAATGCCCTCCATGCTGAGCACGGTCACGGGCGAAGATTTGAAGGTCGCATACCCATGAACGCCATCAACACCAAGGTTACACCGACCAAGCGAAAGCAGGTGGCGCTGTTCTCGTCGGATCCTAATTTCAAGCGCGATGTGGCGACGCGCCTCGATGCGCTGGCGATCTACGACGTCAGGGTTTCCGATACCGGCGACTTTCTTACGGGTCCGCCGGCGGACACACGCCCCGGCATCGTCATCCTCGACCTCGGCAATGGCGAGTTGCTCGGCAGGCCGGACATCGTCGAAGCGCGCGCCCTTTGGGCAGCCGTGCCGCTGATCGCTGTCTCCGACGAGCTGTCGTCGGAGCAGACGCGCGTGCTGGTGCGCATGAACGCTTCGGACTGGCTGCACAAGCCGCTCGACGGCAAGGAACTGCTGAACGCCGTGACCTTCCACGACACCGGCAACCAGGGAACGAAAAGCCGCATCATCACCTTCATCAGCGCCAGCGGCGGCGCCGGAGCCACGACGCTGGCACTGTCGGCGGCCGAATACCTGGCCTCGAAATCGACAGAGCGGGCGGCTTCCACTTGCCTGGTCGACCTCGATTTCCAGAGCGCCAATTGCGGCGCCTATCTCAACCAGTTCAACCAGTTCGACCTCGGCGGCATCATCGGCCAGCCGGAAAGGCTCGACGTCGAGCTGATGGATGTCATCAAGCTCTCGCGTCCGTCCGGGCTGACCCTCTATTCCTTCGAGAGGCCGCAATTGCCTTTCGAGCCTCAGGGCGCCGATTTCGTGTTTCGTCTGCTGGACCTCGTCGCCTACCGGTTCGACGACATCGTCATCGACCTGCCGAACATCGAGACGCGCTGGCATAATTCCGTGCTGTCGACGAGCGATGAGATCTTCATCGTCTTCGAACTCAACGTCGCCTCGCTGCGGCAAGGCAAGCGGCTCTACAAGAAGATCCGTGAGTTGCGTGGCAACGCCGTCAGCATCACGCTGGTCGCCAACAAGCACAAGCGCAAATGGTTCGGGAACCACTTTTCGCGCAGCGAGCTGGAAAAGATTTTCAAGGCGCCGCACATCAAATCGGTCGCGCTGGACAATGCGCTTCTGGCCGATGCGTTGAACCGTGCTATCCTGCCTGCCGAGGTGGATGGGCGTGCGCGCTTCAACAAGGACCTGAAGCGGATGTTCAAAGAGCGGCTCGATGACGCTGCCAAATAGGTATCGGCCAAGTAGGTATCGGATTGGCCCGGGATTGGCCTGCGTCATGGGCATGGCGCTGGCGATGTCGGTCCAGGACTTCGCCAGCGCGCGATCGGCGCTTGCTGATCGGCCGCCGCTGCCGGCAATGGGCCCCAGCCTGCGCAAGACTGTCGCTTTTGAGACCACGGAACAACCCGGGACGATCATTATCCGCAAGGACGAGAAAGCGCTTTATCTGGTGACCCGACAAGGCCAGGCGCTTCGCTATCAAATCAGCGTCGGCCGCGACGGATTTGGCTGGACCGGGGTCGTCAAGGTGGGGGCGAAGACCGAATGGCCGGAATGGCGCCCACCCCGCGAAATGCGCGCCCGCCAGCCGGACCTGCCGCAAATGGTGCCGGCCGGTCCCTACAATCCACTCGGCGCCAGGGCGCTCTATCTGCTTCGGGACGGGCGTGACACGCTCTATCGGATTCACGGAACCAACGATCCCAAAGGGGTTGGCTTCGACGGAACATCGGGGTGTTTTCGCCTTACCAACACCGATGTGATCGATCTCTTCAAGCGCGTCGCGATCGGCGCAAAGGTGGTGGTTCAATGACCATGATCAGCGAACCGGACATGCCGGCAATCGAGATTGGGACAGCAACCCGCACTGGAGAGCAGGCTGCCGTTGGGAAACCGGGCGACAGAAGCATTATCGGCGCGGTCATTATCGGCACGTCCCTGATCACCTTGGTGAATGTGGTAGCCGCTGTTTATCTCTCCCGCGGCATCAGCGATATGCGCTCTCTGGAAGCGCGCCTGGAACAGCTCAGCACGTTCGAACAACGAATCGGGGGCCGGCTGGACACCGTCAATAACGGTTTTCAGAGCCGATTTGAAAAGCTCGACAGCCAACTGCAGAGCAGCTTTGGTGAAATCAAGAGGAGCATAGCCCGCCTGGAACAGAGCCAGCCTCTTGCCGGTGACGACGTCGTGTCGAGCGCAGCGGAACCGTCGATGGTCGCGGCCAACGCCGTGGCGGAGGCACCCGCCGCTCTCGATGGTGAAGACGCGACCGAGCCAAGCGTTGTCGATGCGCCGCCTGCTCCGAAAAAGAGGATCGTAGCTGTAGCACCTGCCCCAAGCCCCAACTACCAGCGCATACAACAAGCCGACGGCAAGGTTTACTACAAGAAGATCAACTAGGGCCGTTCCGGGAAAAGTGTGGCGCGCGCTCCCGAGGACCGCATCAAAACAAAGAGATAGAGCGGTTCGCTGTTTCCGTGAAACGGTGAAACGCTCAAGCGCCGGAAAAGTGGGGCTGCCTAGTAATCTCGCTGCAGAGCAACAAGCCTCGCGGCCAGCGCTTCGGACCGCTGTCGGGTTTCGCTCAGGAAGGCAACATGACAGTAGGCGCATGCTGTCAGGCCCAGAAACAGCACAAGGCTGTTCTTCAAGGTAAAATCGACCATTAGTGAGAATGGAAGGCCGCCGGGTACGGTGAACGAGGCGATCGTGCTGGCTGTTTCGGAGTGGCTGGTGGCGGCGATCATCAACCCAGCGAAAAGCAGGGCGACGTGATTTGCAAGGAAGAAGAACGAAGCCGACTTTCTTGTGCGGCACGCCGTCCAGCAAACGATCGACGCGGCGGCCAAGATGGCGGCATCAAGCACCATCGACGCCCCCAGATAGAGATCGATCTGTTGCCAGAACATCGTCGACAGCGGCCGCAGCTCAAGCCAGATCCGCCACATTGTGGGACTGGCAGGAAAGGCCCCCAGCAAGAAGGCCGCCATCCGTTCCCCTGCCAGAATCAGCAGGATCAGGGCCGGGAAGGCAAACAGCAGTATCGACTTGCGCCTCATGTCACCCTCGACAATCTGGCATTCAAGATAGATTGCAGAGATTACGCGAGGCTTAACGGAACGTTGCTGGTCCTGCGGCAGCGCAGCCAACTGCGCATGGCAGCCTGCAAGAGCCATTAGTTGTTTTGGCTGAGCACGAGCGTCACCACCTTCGGTTCGACTCGCTGCAGACATCGTTGCGGAATATTGGGCCACGTCGCCTTGGCGCATCCCTCGTTTTCGCTTGGCACCAGCGCAAGCCAGCGTTCTGACTTAAGCGCTTCCTCGGTGGTCGACAGGAATACCTGCGTAGCCAGCGCAGACGCCATGGATACCTGGACGAAGATAAGGGCGTAGGCAAATCGTCTGATCATCCGCTCGCAACGCTCAATCCGCGAAGTGGTTCCAGCGTGGCAACGCACAGACGTACGCTTGATCACGATTCATGCGCTTCTGTGCCCTACTGGTCACAGGCCGCCATGCCACGGCTGTTCCAGAGCGGCAGCCTGGAATAGAATGCCATTCACGGTCGCCGTTTGGCCATAGACGAGTGCCATCGACGAGCGACCAGCGGAAGGACACATGGCGACCACGCAACTGGAACGGCCGGACGGTTTTGGCGCGCGCATATCACGCGCGCTGAAAGCCATGCCGCGCGCCTGGAACCGGTTCTGGCGGCTGGTCGCGCTCTATATGCCGAAGCGGCTCTATGCCCGCTCGCTGATCATCGTCATCGCGCCGATGATTCTCCTGCAATCGGTTGTCGCCTTCGACTTCATGGAACGCCACTGGGCAACCGTGACGCAGCGCCTGTCGCAGGCGACCGTGCGCGACATCGCCGCCATCATCGACATGATCGAGACCTATCCGCACGACGGCGACTACGCCAACATCATCCGCATCGCGCAGGACCGCATGCAGCTGAAGGTCGACCTTCTGCCGCCTGACCCGCTGCCGGCGCCCGGACCGAAACCCTTCTTCTCGATCCTGGACGATGTCCTTTCCACCGAGATCACGCGCCAGATCAACCGCCCGTTCTGGATCGACACCGTCGGCAATTCCAACATCGTCGAGGTACGCATCCAGCTCGAGGGCAAGGTGCTGCGCGTCTTCGTGCGCCGCAGCCAGGCCTATGCCTCCAACACCCACATCTTCCTGATCTGGATGGTCGGCACCTCGCTGGTGCTTTTGACCATCGCCATTCCCTTCCTGCGCAACCAGATCCGGCCGATCCTGTCTCTGGCCGAGGCCGCCGAAAGCTTCGGCAAGGGTCGGCCGATGCCGCAGAATTTCCGCCCCCGCGGCGCTGAGGAGGTTCGCCGCGCCGGCTTTGCCTTCATCCAGATGCGCGAGCGCATCGAACGCCAGCTCGAACAGCGCACCGCCATGCTGACCGGCGTCAGCCACGATCTCAGGACCATCCTCACCCGCTTCAAGCTGCAGCTGGCGCTGGCCGGCGGCAAGCCAGAGACCAAGGCGGCGCTCAACCAGGACATCGACGACATGCAGTCGATGCTGGAAGGCTATATCGCCTTTGCCCGCGGCGAAGCGTCGGAAGATGCCGGCCATTTCGATCTCGAGGCCTATTTCCAGAAGCTCGGCGAGGAGGCGTCGCTGCACAAGCGCAAGCTGTCGACCGTGCTCGCCGGCGACCCCGACGTGCATGTGCGCCCGCACGCTTTCGCCCGGCTGTTGTCCAATGTCGCCGGCAACGCCTTGCGCTATGCCAAGACGGTGGAGATCAGCGCCAATCACGGCCGCGGCTCGCTCGTCGTCACCATCGATGATGACGGTCCGGGCATTCCGCTGGAAAAGCGCGAGGACGTGTTCAAACCGTTTGTGCGGCTCGACGAGGCGCGCAACCTCGACGCCAGCGGCACCGGTCTTGGCCTCTCCATCGCCCGCGACATTGCCCGCAGCCATGGCGGCGACATCATGCTGGACGACAGCCCGCTCGGCGGCCTGCGGGCCGTGATCAAGGTGCCTGCCTGATCAGAGCATGATCCGCTGGGCGGCTCGGCCAAAAACCACCTTCATCCGCCCGTCATGAAACCATGGTCAAGAGCGCGCATGAAGCGCGCGACCTCAGTTGATTCGGCTCAGCCGCCTCACTTCGACCTCGTGCCTGCCCGGGTGCGCTGGAGCGAAGCGAGGGCAGCCGCATGGGTGCCCTTCCGCCATCGCATCAAGGCAACCGACGATCCGAGCAAAGGACCGCCATGCGCATCCTGATGGTCACCGACGCCTGGCGCCCACAAGTCAACGGCGTCGTCCACACGCTGGAGCGGCTCACCGAAACGCTGAAATCCTTCGACGTTGCGGTCGACTTCCTGACCCCGAACATTTTTCGCACCTTGCCCTTGCCGACCTATCCCGACATCAGGCTGGCGCTGACAACGCCCGGCCATGTCGCGCGGCTGATCGATCAGCGCAAGGCCGACCACATCCACATCGTCACCGAGGGCCCGCTTGGCATCATGGCGCGGCGCTATTGCCGCAATGCCGGCCGTCCCTTCACCACCAGCTATCACACCCGTTTTCCGGAATATCTCAGCGCCCGCCTGCCGGTGCCGGAGAGCTGGGCCTATCGGTGGTTGCGCGATTTCCACAATTCGGGACAAGGCACGCTGGTCGCCACCCAGTCGCTGGCCGACGATCTCGCCGCGCGCGGCTTCAACAAGCTCAGGCCCTGGACGCGCGGCGTCGACACCGATCATTTCCGCCCCGACAAGAAGAAGGACCTCGGCTTTCCCGGCCCGGTGTTCCTGTGCGTCGGCCGTGTCGCCATCGAAAAGAACTTGTCCGCTTTCCTCGATCTCGACCTGCCCGGCAGCAAGGTGATCGTCGGCGAGGGACCGGAACTGGCCAAGCTCAAGGCGAAATACCCGCAGGCACACTTCCTCGGCCACCGCCCGAACGACGAACTCGCCGAGATCTATGCCTCGGCCGACGTCTTCGTTTTCCCCAGCCGCACCGACACGTTCGGCAACGTCATCATCGAGGCGCTGGCCAGCGGCACGCCGGTCGCCGCCTATCCGGTCACCGGACCGATCGACATTGTCGGCGACGGCATTGGCGGCGCGGTGTCGACCGATCTGCGCGAGGCCTCACTCGCCGCGCTCAATGTCGACCGCGCCGAGGCGCGCGAACGCGCCATGCGCTACAGCTGGAAAGCCTGCGCCGAAATGTTCATGGACACGGTCGAGGAAGCGCTGGGCACGACGCGCAAGCTCGCGGCGTGATGGGCCTGACGCATAGGATGCGTTGAATATCAATGTATCCTAAAACAGTCTGCCGCCGTCGGGCACCTTGCGCTCGATGGCGCCCAGCACCACCGCGCCTTCTTCGTCCGGAAAGCCCAACGTCAGCACTTCCGACATGAACGGGCCGATCTGGCGCGGCGGGAAATTGACCACCGCAAACACCTGCCGTCCGACAAGCGTTTCCGGCGCATAATATTTGGTGATCTGCGCCGAAGATTTCTTCACGCCAATATCGGGGCCGAAATCGATCTTCAGCTTGAATGCGGGCTTGCGCGCCTCGGGGAAAGGCTCGGCCTCGACAATGGTGCCGGCACGGATGTCGACACGATCAAAATCGGCAAAGCTGATCTCAGGCTTGCGCGCGCTGCTCGAACTCATCGTCTTTTCTTATGGACGATCAGGCGTTGCCATAGGTCTCGAACAGGACGCCGGCCAGCGCATCCTTGGCCGAGGTTCCCGACCAGACGACGAACTGGAAGGCCTGAAAATAGCATTCGCACGCTTCCAGCGCCGACGACAAAAGCACCTCGACCTGCTGGCTCGATGGTTCGACCCCGCCGGCGAGCAGCAGCGACTGGCGAAACATGATCGCGCCCTCCTGCTCCCAGAGATCGAAATGGCCAAACAGCATCTGCTCGTTGATCAGCGACAGTAGCCGCATTACTTCCAGCGCGCGCGCTTCCGGCACCTTGATGTCGAAAGCGCAGGCCAGGTGCAGCGCCTCGAAATCCTCCATCCACGAGAAGGAGACGTGATAGTCGGTCCAGCTGCCGGCAACCGAGATCGAAATCTCGTCATCGCCGGCCCGTTCGAAGGCCCAGTCATTGTTGTGAGCCACCTGCTCGATAACATCCACCGGATGGATTTCGCGGGAGAATTCGAGTTCGAGAAGTTCCATGGAATGCTTCCTGTGTTCAGGGGAGCGCCACACGCTCCGCGGGGCACACACGACGAACAATCTTGTCTAGAACTCGGACGGCCAGGACTTCATGACACAAAGACCCCAGACCGGACCCCACCGCCCGGCCGCATGACCCTGCTCCGAATCATGCAACAAATTCAGTCTATTGATCGGGAGTCGCGTGAACAGCCTAATTTTTCGCACTGCGTCATCAGCATGTGGAAAGGCGCTGTCACAAAGATTCATGCATTGCCGGTAAACGATTCACGGCAAAGCACTTTTTCGGATTGTGCTTTGTGGAAAAGTTTAAGGATTATTTTTTTGCTTTGGGCTTTGCCGCAGCCGCAGGTGCGGCCTGTCCGGTCAATTCGGCAAGCCTGGCCTCGAGCGCGTCGATGCGGGCAGCCAGCTTCGTGTTCTCTTCCCGGGCCTTCGCGGCCATGTCGCGGGCAGCCTCGAACTCCTCGCGCTGCACCACGTCCATGGTGTTGAGGATGCGCTCGGCCTGCCCTTTGAAGGCAGTCTCTACTTCGCGGCGCACCCCTTGCGCGGCACCCGCGGCATCGGTCATCAGCTTGGCGAATTCATCGAGAATGCGGTTCGGTCCGGTCGACATGGCAAATCCTCGCTTGCTCGAATTGACGTAATGGCGCCGTGCGCGGAATGCAAGAACGATGCGATGGCTGCGGCATCGCGGCCTATACGTCATGGCGCCACGTCGCCTATTGTAGTGCTTTCAAGTCGGCTTACGTCAAGCCGCTCGCACTCAGGATCACCCCATGGCAACGCCCCCACGCCGACCGACAAATCCAATGGAAGCCGCTGAAGCGGCCTTCAAGCCGATCAAAAAACCCGCCCCTCCCATTCGCGAAGCGTCGACCGCACCAAACGTCAGGGAGCTCGTTTCGATCCGGATCGATCGGGCCGTACTCGACCATTTCCAGGAGGATGGTCCCGGCTGGCAGGACAGGATCAACGACGCGCTCAGGCAATGGGTCGCCGGCAAGCCGCAGGGCTGAGCCCACCATCTGCGACGATGAGGCCACCACCACCTTGCCTTGACCCTGCCAAAACCCTGCCGCATGGTCCGCGCCCGAACGCGAGCCCACCCGGGAGACCCTGTTGAACGAGTATTTCCTGCTGCCGATGGCGTCGCTGCCCTTCCCCAACATCGACCCGATCCTGGTCCAGATCGGCCCGCTGGCGGTGCATTGGTACGGCATCGGCTACATCGTCGGCATCCTGTTCGCCTGGTGGTACGCCAAGCGGCTGGTCACCAACACCAGGCTGTGGCCGGACGGTGTCTTGCCGATGAAGCCAATCGATCTCGACGATTTCATCGTCTGGGCCGCTGTCGGCGTCGTTCTTGGCGGACGCACCGGCTATGTGCTGTTCTACGATCTCAAGCGCTATATCGACCATCCCGCTGATATCCTCGCCATCTGGCAGGGCGGCATGTCGTTTCATGGCGGTTTGCTCGGCGTCATCCTCGCCATGACGCTGTTTTCCATCAAACGCGGCATCCGCACCTGGACACTGTTCGATGTCGTCGCCGCCGGCGTGCCGGTCGGCCTCGGCCTTGTTCGCGTCGCCAACTTCGTCAATGCCGAACTCTGGGGCCGCGTGACCGATGTCTCCTGGGGCGTCGTCTTCTGCAATGAGCGCCTTCAGCAATCGGTGGCTGGTTGTGTCGCAGGCCTCGAACCGCGCCATCCGAGCCAGCTCTATGAGGCCTTGCTCGAGGGCCTGGTGCTGTTCCTGGTCCTGCGCTTCCTTACCCATTCGCGGCTGAAGCTGAAGACGCCGCGCTTCGTCGGCGGCGCCTTCATCTGCGGCTATGGCCTGTCGCGCATCTTCGTCGAGTTCTTCCGCGAGCCCGACCAGCAGCTCGGCTACCTCTTCGGCGGCTGGCTCACCATGGGCATGGTGCTGTCCCTGCCAATGGTGCTGGCCGGCATCTGGGCTATGGCCACCGCCAGACCGGCGCCGCAACCGCAGCCGGCATGACACGGCTGAAAACCCGCATCGTCGACCTGATCGGTGCGCTAGGCCCCCTCCCCGTCAACGAGTATATGGCGCTCTGCCTGTTCGACCCGAGCGACGGCTACTACACGACACGCGAACCGTTCGGCGCCGAAGGCGACTTCATCACCGCGCCGGAGATCAGCCAGATGTTCGGCGAACTGGTCGCCGTCTGGCTATATCAGGCCTGGCTGGCCGTCGGCCGCCCGCTGCCGGTCACCATTGCTGAAATCGGTCCCGGCCGCGGCACGCTGATGAAGGACATGCTGCGCACCCTGGCGCGGCTCCACCCCGCGCTCGCCGAAGGCGCATCGTTTGCTCTGATCGAGACCAGCCCGCGCCTGACCGAAATCCAGAAGCAGACGCTTGCCGGCAGCTCGGCTGAGGTCGGCTGGCACGAAACCATCGCCACCCTGCCGCAAGCGCCGCTGCTGATCGTAGGCAATGAATTGTTTGACGCCGTGCCGATCCGCCAATTCATCCGCGCCGGCGCCGGTTGGCGCGAACGGATGATCGGCCTCGATGTGTCAGATGAACTGAGCTTCTTCGCCGGCGCCGGTTCAGTCGAGGCAACGCTGCTGCCGGGCGACGCCACCGAGGCGCCGGAAGGCGCTATTTTCGAAGTAGCACCGGCCCGCGCGGCGCTGATGGCGGCCATTGCCGAGCGAATAGCCAGCCACGGCGGCGCCGGGCTATTTCCCGACTACGGCCATATCCAGCCCGGTTTCGGCGACACATTGCAGGCCGTGCGCAAGCACGCTCCCGAAGATGTGCTGGCCAATCCCGGGCAAGCCGATCTCACCGCCCATGTCGACTTCGCAGCACTGGCCGCTGTCGTGCGCGCGCATGGACTCGAAGCGGAATTGACGACGCAGGGCGACTTCCTGCTTTCCATGGGTTTGCTCGAACGGGCCGGCCTGCTGGGCAGCCAGGCAGGCGAAGAGGCACGACAAACCATTGCCGACGCCGTCGAGCGCCTCGCAGGCCCCGACGCGATGGGCACGCTGTTCAAGGTCCTGAAAATCCTGCCGCACCAGCCGGCTGACTGATCGCGTCAGAGATCGTTTACAAGCCGCCCAGCCACACCGCCAAGGTAAGTCTCCCAGACATGGTCGCTCATCAGCCGGCGATAGTGCCCGGTGCTGATCAGGCCGCGATACGAAGCACCGCCTACATGAAAGAAGCTGTCATCCAGCATGCGATGGTCGGCTTCGATGCCGCCGAGCTTCAGGCTGATCGTGGCCTTCCCGGCATTGACGATGTTGCCGTCATTCAGCCTGTCGCGCAGCATCGGCCAGTTGCCGCCGCCAGTATCGAGCCCGGTGTCGAAGCGCGGCGTGAAATCGAGCTCAAGGTCCTCGACGACGGAAAAGCGAAAGAAGCAAAGCCCCGCCCAGAAGTACCATCCCTCATGGCCCCGCTTGGCGCGGTATTTGGCACCGAAGGCGTCTTTGCCTTCCATGCGCCTGGCTATGTCGAGGGCAACCACCGGAAAACAGTCATGGTCGAGAAAGCCGAACAGCTCGGTCCGCAGCGGGCGCACGATGTTATGAAAAACCCAGTTCATCGAGATGCCGTGCGACCGGTTCGGATTCCATTCCGGGTTCCGCGGCAGGCCGAAATAGGCAATGCCGCGCTGCCGGCAGATGGCCTCGATCGCCTGCCGCGCCGCGGGCCTGGACGAATTGTCGATGACCACCAGCGTCATCCCGCTCGAATAGGTCAGCCACGCCTTGGTCAGCGCATCGATGACCCAAGGCGTGTTGTAGGCAATGGAAAAGCAGAAATGCCGGGCGCCGGTCCGCAGCAGGCTCTCGGCGAATTCCGCGCCCGACGCCGTATTGCGTGAGCGGAAATAGCCTTTCACCAGCGCGTTGCGAAAATCCTTCGCCTTGCGCACATGCCGGTTCCGGTGGATCTGTCGGATCAGGCTTTTGACTGGATTCCAGCCCATGCACTTTCGCCCGCCCCGGAAATTGTCTGGCCATTGCCTATAGTCGAATGCCTGCTTTTCGCCAACATGGGCCCAATCCGGCATCGCTGCCGCAATCACTTGGCCGAACTTCGCCTTGACGAAAGCGTTGGGGCAGACAACAAACCCATCCATGCTGAATCTGACCAAACCGGATCCTGTTCGCGCAGCGTTGCTGGAAGCGGCGAAGCCGCAAGGTATCCGCCATGGCTATTTCACCCGTATCGGCGGCGTCTCCGGTGGCATCTACCAGGGCCTCAACATCGGCACCGGCTCGGATGACGACCAGGCGCTGGTCGCCGAGAACCGCCGCCGCGTCGCCGCCTGGATGGGCGTGCCGGCCAGCCATCTCTTGACCGCGCATCAGGTCCACTCGCCCGACGTCGTCATCGTGAATGAGCCGTTTCCCGGTCCGCGGCCCAAGGCCGACGCCATCGTCACCGACCGCCCGGGCATCGCCATCGGCGCCTCGACCGCGGATTGCGGCCCTGTGCTGTTCGCTGACGCCGAAGCTCGCATCATCGGTGCGGCACATGCCGGCTGGAAGGGCGCTTTCACGGGCGTGCTTGAAAACACCATTGCGGCGATGGAAAGCCTCGGCGCCCACCGCGATCGCATCGTTGCGGTACTCGGTCCTTCGATCGGACCCGACAATTACGAGGTCGGACCGGAATTCGTCGCGCGCTTCGTCGAGGCCGATGCGCAAAACATCAGCTATTTTATGCCGTCGGCCAATGCCGGGCATGCGATGTTCGACCTCAACCTCTATACGGTCGACCGGCTCAAAAAGGCGGGCGTGACCGCCGAGGGGCTTGGCCGCTGTACCTATGCCGAGGAGGATCTCTTTTTTTCCTACCGGCGCACGACGCATCGCAAGGAACCGGACTACGGTCGGCAGGTTTCGGCAATTGTTTTGGAGAATGACTGATGGCGCTGCATTTCGAACGATCGGAATTTGACGCCCGGCGTGACCGGCTGATGATCGAAATGACCGAGAAGAAGCTCGATGCGGTGCTGCTTTTCGCCCAGGAGAGCATGTACTGGCTGACCGGCTACGACACGTTCGGCTTCTGCTTCTTCCAGTGCCTGGTGGTGAAGGCCGACGGTTCGATGGTGCTGCTCACCCGCTCGGCCGATTTGCGCCAGGCGCGCCACACCTCGATCATCGACAAGATCGTGCTGTGGACCGATCGCGACGGCGCCAACCCGGCGATCGACCTGCGCAACCTGCTCAACGATCTCAATCTGCTCGGCGCCCGCATCGGCGTCGAATACGACACCCATGGCCTGACCGCCTTCAATGGCCGCCGCGTCGACGAGCAGCTGCAGACCTTCGGCCAGATCGCCGATGCCTCAGGCATTGTCGGCCGTCTGCGCCTGTTCAAGAGCCCAGCCGAAATCGCCAAGGCCGAAAAAGCCGCCAACCTGTCCGACGACGCGCTCGACGCGGCCCTGCCGCTGATAAAGCAAGGCGGCGACGAGGCGCTGATCCTTGCGGCGATGCAGGGTGCTGTCTTTGCCGGCGGCGGCGATTATCCGGCCAATGAATTCATCATCGGCTCGGGTGTCGACGCGCTGCTCTGCCGCTACAAGGCCGGGCGCCGCAAGCTGACCAAGAACGACCAGCTGACGCTCGAATGGGCGGGCGTCTTCCACCACTATCACGCGCCGATGATGCGGACCGTGCTGACCGGCAAGGTGTCGAAGCGCCACCAGGAGCTGTTCGACGCCGCCCGCGCCGCTCTGCTGGCGGTCGAGAAGGCGATGACGCCGGGCAACACCTTCGGCGACGTCTTCGACGCCCATGCCCGCACGCTGGAAGCGCACAATCTGACCAAGCACCGGCTCAACGCGTGCGGCTACTCGGTCGGCGCCCGCTTCACCCCGTCCTGGATGGACATGCCGATGTTCTACCAGGGCAATCCCGAGCCGATTGCGCCCAACATGACGCTGTTCGCGCACATGATCATCATGGACTCCGAAACCGAGACGGCAATGACGCTTGGCCGCACCTACCTGACCACCGAATCCCAACCGAAGCCGCTTTCGCGCCATGATCTCGACTTGATCGTACAGTGAATCCATAATGGTTGGTTCACGCGGGGGCGTTCACGAGAGCAATTCCAGGAAAAGTGTAATCGGTTTTCCGTCCGGAATTGCGTAAAGGCACAGGGAGTTTTCGGGCAGATGAGACGATCGCATGTGACGACCGTGTCATTGCTCGCAGCGCTTGTGCTCACCGCCTGCACGCCGAATGCCAAGGACGTGCTCGAACCCTCCGCCATCACACCGCCGGCCGCCTCGGCCCAGCCCGCGCAGCCTCTATCGGCAGCTTCAGGCACTGACCCTGCAACGCCGTCGCCGTCATCACCGGCCGCACCTGCACCACCCGCCAATCCAGCGCAAAGTGCTGCCGCCCTCTCGAAGACGCGGCTGCAGATCGCGCCGATCGTCGGCGCCTCGGTGGAAGCGGCCACGCCGCTGACGGCCGAACTGCAGACGCGCGCCAGGCAGCGCGGCATCACCCTTGCCGGCAGCGCCGATCAGGCCGCCACGCATGTGCTGAAGGGCTATTTCTCGACCATGACGGAGGGTAAGGACACCACTGTCATCTATGTCTGGGACATCTATGATCCCGCTGGCAACCGGCTGCACCGCATCAACGGCCAGCAGAAGGCGCCCTCGGTCGGCGCCACCGAAGGCTGGCCCGCGGTCGCGCCAGCTACAATGCAGGCGATCGCCGACCAGACGATCGACCAGTTCGCGGCCTGGCTCGGCGGCAGTGCCGGCTGATCCGCCTGTTGCAGACTTTCGTCACTGTTGACGTTTTTGAGATTAGCCGGCGGATTCCCGTCAACGGGCTTGCAATACCGGCGCGGCTCGCTAAAAGCCCGGTTAAGAGGACCTCCCCCATCCTTCGCCAGGAACGGTGCATGAAGCTTTTCGCGGGCAATTCCAACCGGGTGCTGGCCGAAGCGGTCGCCCGCTATCTCAACGTCCCGCTGGGCAAAGCCAGCGTCAGACGCTTCGCCGATCAGGAAATCTTCGTCGAAATCCAGGAAAACGTGCGCGGCGAGGATGTCTTCATCCTGCAGTCGACCTCGTTCCCGACCAACGATCATCTGATGGAACTGCTCATCATGATCGACGCCTTCATGCGCTCCTCGGCCAAGCGCATCACCGCGGTTATCCCCTATTTCGGCTACGCCAGGCAGGATCGCCGCGCATCGGGCCGCACCCCGATCTCAGCCAAGCTGGTCGCCAACATGATCACCCGCGCCGGCGTCGACCGCGTTTTGACGCTCGATCTGCATGCCGGACAAATCCAGGGCTTTTTCGACATCCCGACCGACAATCTGTTCTCGGTGCCGGTGATGGCCCGCGACGTGAAGGCGAAATACAAGCAGCTCGGCAACGTGGTTGTCGTATCACCCGACATTGGCGGCGTGGTCCGCGCCCGTGCGCTGGCCAAGCGCTTCGACGCGCAGCTGGCCATTGTCGACAAGCGCCGTGAGCGCCCCGGTGAATCCGAGGTGATGAACATCATCGGCGCGGTTGCCGGCAAAGATTGCTTGCTGATCGACGACATCGTCGATTCCGGCGGGACGCTGTGCAACGCCGCCGACGCACTGCTCGCCAACGGCGCCACCAGCGTCACCGCCTACATCACCCATGGCGTGCTGTCGGGTGGGGCGGTGGCTCGCATCAGCGGCTCGAAGCTGCAGGAACTGGTGATCACCGATTCGATCCAGCCGACGCAAGGCGTGCTCGACGCGCCGAACATCCGCGTCATCTCCATCGCCGATCTGATGGGCGAGGCGATTTCGCGCACGGCGACCGAAGAGTCGGTGTCGAGCCTGTTCGACTAGCAATTCCAAGAAAAGTGTGAAGCGGTTTCCCGAGAAAAGCGCGTAGCGCTTTCCCTTGGGGAATTGCGTCAAACAAACAGATAAAGCGGACACCTACATTAGCGGCCCGTAATCTGCATTGTTGCGGGAAGCAGACGTTTCTCCTGACGCACTTGCCGTGACATACTGCCCCTCCAAACAATGGAGGAGTAGCAGATGCGGCGTAGGACTTTGCTCGGGCTTGCGGTTTCCATCGCGGCCGCCTTTTCGGCGCCGGTGGCCTCAGCCGCCGATTTTCCGGACCGGACCATCACACTGGTTGTCCCTTTCTCCGCCGGCGGCTCGACGGATCTGGTCGCGCGGCTCGTCGCCAACAAGATGTCCGAGAAGCTTGGGCAGCAGATTGTCGTCGAAAATGTCGGCGGCGCGGGCGGCAGCATTGGCGCTGCGCAGGTCGCCCGGGCCGAGCCGGACGGCTACACAATTCTCATGGGTACGGTTGCCACACACGCGCTCAACCCTCTGATTCTGAAGACAAAGCCTTACGACGCAGAGAAGGATTTCGCGCCGATATCGCTGCTTGTCCTGGTGCCGAACGTCCTGGTCGTGAACCCTGAATTCCCCGCCAAGGACGTCAAGGAACTGATCGAGATGCTGAAGAAGGATCCGGACAAATACGCCTACGCCTCCTCGGGCAATGGCACCCCGTTGCATCTCTCTGGCGAGCTTTTCAAGACCATGGCCGGCGTCAGCATGCAGCACATTCCCTACAAAGGCGCCGGACCGGCCTTGAACGACGTCATCGGCAATCAGGTGCCGATGATGTTCGACAACCTTCCGTCCTCGTCGGGACACATCAAGAGCGGGACGCTGAGAGCGCTCGGCGTCACCACCAAGGAACGCGTTCCCTCCTTCCCCGACGTGCCGGCCATTGCCGAAACCATCCCCGGCTATGAAACCTACAGCTGGAACGCTTTGTTCGCACCCGCGGGCACCCCGCCGGAGGTGATCGCCGTTCTTCAGAAGGCGGCAGTTGAATCCCTTAGAGATCCGGACGTGATTGCCCGCATGGCCCAGTTCAGCGCCTCGATCGTGGCCTCCACTCCGGAGGAACTTGGAGCGCATGTGAAGGCCGAGCTCGCCAAATGGGAGCCGATCGTCAAGGCCAGCGGGGTCCAACTGGATTAACACGTCGATGCGGGCTCCGGCGCTGCTTATGGCGTCGGGCCCTCCAGGCGAGGCAGAGCCCGCCGCATGCCTTCGTCGCGCGCGCCGCGCATATAGCCGCGCGGCGAGGCGCCCAGCATGCGCTTGAACATGGTGATGAAGGCCGGCACGCTGTCATAGCCGAGGTCGAGCGCCACCCTGGTGATCGGCTCGCCATCGGCGAGCCTGGGCAGCGCTGCAAACAGGCAGGCCTGCTGGCGCCATGTCGACAGGGACAGCCCGGTCTGGCGATGGAAGGCGCGGGTGAACGAGCGGCGGCTCATGCCAGCGGCATCGGCCCACTCGTCGATCGTGGCATGCGGCGACGGTGCCGCGACGAAGCGCCGGCAGAGTGCTGCCAGCTTCGCATCGGTCGGGAACGGCAGCCCGAGCGGCCGTTCCGGCAAGATCGGAATCTCGTGCAACAACAGGTTCATGATCAGCCCGCCGCGCCCTTCCAGTTCGCCGCCTTGCGGCAGCTTTTCCGATTCGACGATCAGGCTGTGCATCAGCTCGGTGACGCCGACGACGCGCAAGCCTTCCGGCAGGCCGGGGATTGCGCCTGGCATGACATAGACCGAGCGCATCGAGACATCGCCCAGCATTTCGACCGAATGCTCCGTGCCGGCCGGTATCCACATCGCATGGTCGGGCGGCACCATCCAGCGCCCGTACCGCGTCGTCACCAGCACGACGCCGACCAGCGCATGCAAGAGCTGGCTGCGGCTGTGGCGGTGTTGCGGCACATGGTAACCATCAGGATACTCGGTCGGCAAAGCCACCGCCGGCCCGGAAACCTCCTCCAGCCACTGCCAGCGGCTTTCGTGCAGTTGCCCGAGATCGGCATTGCCGGCGCGGAAGACGTCCCTGCCATGTGGCATCGGCTATGGCCCACTTGCGAAACTATTGGACCAAACCACGAAAGAAGTCGCCTCGCAAGCAGCTTATAAGGCAGTCGTCCCCCAAGGCGCTTCCAGACGAGCGTCCTTAAGGCGGTCCGCAGGAGCGGCCGCCAAGCCTGCCCGCGGGCAAACACCCGCCAAAAAGACCTCGGAGCCTGTCTTGACCGATACCACAGCCACCAGCATAGCGCCGCCGGCGTCCGCCAGCCTCCCTTCAGTCCAGGCAACCGCCTTCACCGTCATCCTGGCGGTGAGCTTTTGCCATGGCATCAACGACATCATGCAGTCGCTGCTGCCGGCGATCTATCCGCTGCTGAAAGAGAATTACGGCCTCGATTTCTGGCAGATCGGTCTTTTGACCTTCACCTTCCAGGTTACGGCGTCGCTGCTGCAGCCGATCATCGGCATGATCACCGACAGGCGACCGATGCCCTATTCCCTGCCCTATGGCATGGCGTCTTCGCTGATCGGCCTGGTCGTGCTCGCCTATGCCGGCCATTACGCGCTGCTTCTGGTCGGCGCCTCGCTGATCGGCATCGGCTCGGCGATCTTCCATCCGGAATCCTCGCGCATTGCCCGCTTCGCCTCGGGCGGCCGCTTTGGCCTGGCGCAATCGCTGTTCCAGGTCGGCGGCAATTTCGGCCAGTCGATGGGGCCGCTGCTTGCCGCCTTCATCGTCGTGCCCTTCGGCCAGACAAGCATTTCCTGGTTCGCCGTCGGTTCGCTGATCGGCATCATCGTTTTGTCGCGGGTCGGCGGCTGGTACAGCCGCATGCGCGCCGCGCAAGGCAATCGCAAGGCGGCAAGCTTCGTCTCGCCCTTCCCGCGCCGCAAGGTGATGGCAGCGCTGGCCGTGCTGACGCTGCTGGTGCTGACCAAGAACGCCTACATCGCCTCGCTCTCCAGCTACTACACCTTCTACTCCATCCATAAGTTCGGCGTGTCGGTGCAGATGAGCCAGGTCATGCTGTTCCTGTTCCTCGGCGCCTCGGCGCTCGGCATCCTGCTCGGCGGCCCGTTCGGCGACCGCTATGGCCAGAAGGCGATGATCTGGTTCTCGATCGTCGGCGTGCTGCCTTTCACGCTCGCCCTGCCCTACGCCAATTTCGAATGGACGATGGTGTTGACGGTGCTGATCGGCCTGATCCTGTCCTCGGCCTTCTCCAACATCGTCGTCTTCGCGCAGGAACTGGTGCCGGGGCGTGTCGGCACCATCGCCGGCATCTTCTTCGGCTTCGCCTTCGGCATGGGCGGCATCGCTGCTGCCGTGCTCGGCGTCGTCGCCGACATGAAGGGCATCGATTTCGTCTTCCAGATCTGCTCGTATCTGCCGCTGCTCGGTCTGCTGACGGTCTTCCTGCCCAACATGAAGGAAGCCAGGAAGGCGCAGGCGGTAGCCAGCTAAACCGTTCGATTTTCCGGATTAGACAAGAGGGTGCGGCATTTGCTGCGCCCTCTTTGCTTCTTTCGCCATACGCCGGGTGAAAAGCCTGCTACGAGATAGTCATCGCTGAAGGCTTGGGGCCTCCGACGTCTCTGGAGAATGGTATGCGCAAGATCGTGTTGGCCGTGTTGGGCCTGCTTTTTGTTACCGTGCCGGCCACGGCACGCATCGTTCCTTTCCCGCCGGGATTCAAGACGCAGTCCGTCGAAACCAACGGAACCAAACTCTATGTGCGCGTCGGCGGAAAGGGTCCCGCTGTCGTGCTGCTGCACGGCTTTGCCGATACCGGCGACATGTGGGGCGCGGCTGCGGTGGCGCTTGCGAAGGACCATACCGTCATCGTGCCGGACCTGCGCGGCATGGGTCTGTCTGCCCACCCGGACGTTGGCTACACCAAGAAGAACCAGGCCGTGGACATCGCCGGCGTGTTGGATGCCCTGAAGATCGACAAGGCCGACCTGGTCACCCACGATATCGGCAACATGGTCGGCTATGCGCTTGCCGCGCAATATCCCAAGCGCATCACCAAATGGGTCATCATCGATGCGCCGCTGCCCGGCATCGGCGACTGGGAAAAGATCAAGCAGAGCCCGCTGCTTTGGCACTTCAACTTCCGCGGGCCGGACATGGAGCGGCTGGTCGCGGGGCGCGAGCGCATCTATCTCGACCGCTTCTACAACGAGCTGTCGGCCGACCCGAAGAAGATCGACGAGGCAACGCGCAGGCACTACGCCAAACTCTATGCCCGCCCGCATGCGATGCATGACGCTTTCGAGCAGTTCAAGGCCTTTGACCAGGACGCGATCGACAACCAGGCGATGCTTGCAGCCGGCGGCAAACTGACCATGCCGGTGCTGGCTGTTGGCGGCGAAAAATCCGCCGGCACCACGCAGGCCGATACCTTGCGGCTTGTTGCGACCGATGTCACCGGCGGCATCGTGCCCGCCTCCGGTCACTGGATCATGGAGGAAAATCCCGACGCCACCGTCAAGCTGATCACGGATTTTCTCGCCAAGTAGGCCTAGCGAGCATTTCGATGAAAGCACAAGGCACCCGCCTGACGGCGGGTGCCTTGCCTGTTCCAGGCGGACAGTATCAGGCCTTGATGAAGGCCAAGAGGTCGGCGTTGATGACGTCGGCATGGGTCGTGGCCATGCCATGCGGGAAGCCCTTGTAGACCTTGAGCTCGCCCTTCTTGAGCAGCTTGACCGACAGCAGCGCCGAGTCCGCGATCGGAACGATCTGGTCGTCGTCGCCATGCATGACCAGCACCGGCACGTCGATCGCCTTCAGGTCTTCGGTGAAGTCGGTTTCCGAGAAGGCCTTGATGCAATCATAATGCGCCTTGGTGCCGCCCATCATGCCCTGGCGCCACCAATTCTCGACGACCGCCTGCGAGACTTGAGCGCCGGGACGGTTGAAGCCGTAGAACGGACCGGCTGCAACATCGTGGAAGAACTGGGCGCGGTTGGCGGCCTGGGCAGCGCGGAAGCCATCGAACACTTCGATCGGCAGACCGCCGGGATTGGCCGCGGTCTTCAGCATGATCGGCGGCACGGCGCCGAGCAGCGCCGCCTTGGCGACGCGACCGCCTTTGCCGTACTTGGCGACATAACGCGCCACCTCACCGCCGCCCGTGGAATGGCCGACATGGATGGCGTCCTTGAGGTCGAGATGCGCCACAAGTTCCGCGACGTCGGCGGCATAGGTGTCCATCTCGTTGCCGGTATCGGTCTGGGTCGAGCGGCCATGGCCGCGCCGGTCATGGGCAATGACGCGATAGCCCTTCTCCAGGAAGAACAGCATCTGGGCGTCCCAGTCGTCGCTGCTCAGCGGCCAGCCATGATGGAAGACGATGGGCTGGCCGGTGCCCCAATCCTTGTAGAAAATCTCGGTGCCGTCCTTGGTGGTGATCGTGCTGCTGCCGGGCTTGGTCATCTCAATCTCCATTGATTGTTTTCGCGATAATCAATATCGCGATAACAATATGACTAGCGCAGATCGAAACCCTTGTCTACAGGAAATATGTATCGCGATATTATTTTTCGTGGTACATATCAAAAACGCTCAGTCGGCAAAGGAATGCGTCGTGCCTCTCCCGTTGGACAACCAGATCTGTTTCACCCTCTACGCCACGTCAATGGCGATCAACCGCACCTACAAGCCGATGCTCGACAAGATGGGGATCACCTATCCGCAGTACCTCGTGCTGAACGCGCTTGCCGAGGCCGACGGCATGTCGATCGGCTCGATTGCGCACAGGCTTGCTCTGGAATCGAGCACGATCACGCCGCTGGTCAAGCGCATGGAACAGGCCGGCCTGGTCACCCGTCAGCGCAGCCAGACCGACGAGCGCCAGGTGCAGGTCGACCTGACCCCCGCCGGCCGCGCCCTGCTCTCCCAGTGCAACTGCCTCAACGAAACCCTGATCGAGCGCTCGGGCATGACGCTGCCTCAGCTCGACGCTCTGAATCGGCAGATCCAGACGTTGCGCGACGCACTGATCAGCGATCAGGACTAGCCCTGCCCCGCAAGCATGCCTGGCTCTAATCCTTGCCGGCGAGCCAGCGGACGATGTTGCCCATCAGCGTGCCGTAGAGCGGCCAGCCGAGAAAGTCCTGCGACAGCCAGTGCGGGCCGATATCGGTCGCCCAGGCGACGGTGCGGCCGCGGCCATGCTGACGAACCGCAAGCAACGGCCAGTCGGTGCCGCGATAGTGGCAGGTCGCCAGAAGCTGGGACGAGCCGTCCCGCCTGAAATCCAGCTTGTTCATGCCGAGGATCGGCGGCAACGGACCCGCCACACCGGCAAGGATCGGATGCGACGACTGCAGAATGGAAGCCTGTAGGCCTTGCGGCACTTCCAGCCCGTCCGAGAATGGAAGGCAGCGGACCGGCAGCACATCCTCGACCGGGGTGTCGTGGAAGCGTGCCGTGCCGAACATGCCCTGGAACCCCATATAGCCGCCGGCCAGCATCAGCCCGCCGCCGCCTTCGACATAGGTTTTCAGCACCTCGAGCCGGTTGACGCCGATGCGCCCGGTGCGGGCCTCTGGGGTCACCAGCAAGGTCAGCGCGCCGACATCGGAGATCACCACCGCCTGGTATTCGGCGAGCGCTTCAACATCATAGGGGAATTCGGCCGCGCAGCGATCGCCGCCGATCTGCGTGACCGCGATGCCCTCGGCGGCGAGCGCGGCATTGAAGGCCGTCGCGCCGTTTATCCATGTCGCACTTGTCAGCACGTCGCCGCCGGCAGCGACAGAAGTCGTCGCTGCGAACGTCTCGCCTGCCAGCAAGAGTTTCATCGTCGCCCTCGCACTGTTCAACTGAAGATTGGAAGGGCGGGCGCCGGCTCGAACCGGCGCCCGCCGGGCCTTGGGAGGCTTAGAACTTGAACTCGGCCAGGTTTTCCGGCGTCACGATCTTGGCCGGGCCAAGGATCAGTTCGCCGCTGGCCCCGATCGTGTATTCGCCGAGCCTGCCTGCCGTGAACTTCTCACCTTCCTTGCCGGTGATCTTGCACTGCGCCAGAGCCTGGGCCGTCTGATAGGTCAGATAGCCAAGATCGGTGACATTCCACCAGATATCCTGCGCCGCGCCATCCTTGATGTATTTCGAGATCAGAGTGGCCGGCGCCAGCCCCGTCAGCTTGACCTTGCCGATCATGCCGGCTTCCTCGAGTGCACGCGCGGCGGCCGGAAGGCCAATCCCTGCCGGAACGATAATCACCTTGAGATCCGGAAACGCCTGCACCAGCGCCAGTGCCTGCTGCTGGTTGACCTGCTCGCTTTCTTCGCCATAGGCGACCTGCACCAGCTTCATCTTGGCGTATTTCGGCTCGGCCGCCATCTTCGCCTTCATGAAGTCGATCCAGGCGTTCTGGTTGGTTGCTGTCGGCGTCGACGACAGGATGGCGAATTCGCCCTCGCCGCCGCTGAGGTTGAAGGCACTTTCCAGCATCATTTCGGCGAGACTGTCGCCTTTCACCTGGTTGACGAAGACCGCGCGGGCATCGGCCGCCACGTCGGAGTCATACGAGATAACCCGGACGCCCTGCTGAACGGCGCGCTTCAGCGCGGGCGCAACAGCGTTGGCGTCGTTGCCGGCAATTGCGATGACCCCGACCTTCTGCGACACCAGGCTGTTGATGAATTCGATCTGTGCCTCGGCCGTCGCCTGCGACGGGGCGACCTGGGTAGCGGTGCCGCCAATTTCCTTCGCCGCCTCTTCGGCGCCGCCGAAAGCCACCTTGAAATAGGGATCTGTGTCGAGCTTGGGCAGGAAGCCGACGGTCACCGGTTCCTTGGCGCATTCCTGGCTGTAAGCCAGCGATACCGGCGCAAGCAGAACCGCGGATGCGAGCAGGACTAGTCTAAACGCTTTCATTGTACACTCCTCCATCAAAGAATTCGGGCTTGCAGGAAGGGTCCCGAAATCACCCCTTGGTTTCGCGCAAGGCGCGCGATCTCGAGAGCCGCTCCTCCAGGGAGCGCCAGTAATTGCCGACCAGCAGCGAGCCGATCAGAAGCAGGCCGATGATCATGCCTTGGGCGTCGCCGCCGATCTGGTTGAGCGCCAGCACGTTGCGGATGATGGCGATCAGCAGCAGCGCCAGCATCACGCCGGTGAGCTTGCCCTTGCCGCCAAAGACACTGACGCCGCCGAGCAGCACGATGGTGATGACGTCGAGTTCCATGCCGAGCGCATTGTTGGCGCGGGCATTGGAAAGCCGCGCGGTATAGACGATGCCGGCAATGGCCGCGACGACGCCGGAGACGACGAACAGCTTCAGCACCATTTTGCGCGTGTCGATGCCGGAATAGCGCGCCACTTCCGGGCTGCCGCCGAGCGCGTAGATGCGTTTTCCCGTCGGCGTCTTCTGCAACACGATCGCGAAGATCGGCGCCAGCAGCAGGAACGGCACAATCGTCCATGGAATCTGTGTGCCCGGCAAATTGTTGATGCCGAAATCGACGATAGCGGGCGGCAATATGTTGACCGAGCCGGTGCCGAGCAGGATGTAGCCAATGCCCCGGTAGAGCGCCATGGTGCCGAGCGTCACCACCAGCGACTGCAGCCCCAGCCCCGAGACGAGATAGCCGTTGAAGGCGCCAAGCAGGCCGCCGAAGGCAAGCGTCAGCGGGATTGCGGCCAGCGTCGGCACACCGGCCTGGACAGCCAGGCCGAACACCACGGAGGTCAGCGCCAGCACCGAGGCGATCGACAGGTCGATCTCGCGGGTGATGATGAGCAGCGTCATCGGCAGGATCAGCAACGCCTTTTCCGAAGCGCTCGCCGCCAGCTGCGAGAGATTGAAGCCGGACACGAAATTCGGCACGAACACCGCCGCATAGACGAAGACGGCGAGGCAAGCGGTCGCCAGCAGCAGGTCCCAGAAGTCGATCGAGCGCAGGAATTTTCTCATCTCGCCCTCGCCTGTCTTGCCTGCTCGGCGCGCCGCACGATGAAAGTGTCGATGCCGATGGCGACCAGGATCACCAGGCCGTAGACGCCTTGCAGCCAGAGCGGATCGACCCGCACCAGCGTCAGCCCGTTCTTGATGACCAGCAAAGTGAGCGCGCCAAGGATGATGCCGAGCAGCGTGCCTGAACCGCCACGGATGGCGACGCCGCCGACCACGGCGGAGGCGATGACCGTCAGCTCGAAGCCGAGCGCGACGCGGGCGTCGATGGTGGCGTAGCGCGAGGCCCACAGCGCCCCGCACAGGCCGCCGAGCAGGCCGGCCATGCCGAAGGCGAGCAGGATGCGCCGGTCGACCGGGATACCGATCAGCCTTGCGCCATCCGGGTTGGAGCCGGTGGCAAACAGCTCGCGCCCGGTGGCCGTGCGGTAGAGCAGCACATAGCCGGCACACAGGATGACAATGGCGATGACGACGATCAGCGGCACGCCGGCGATCTTCAGCCCGGTCATGTCGAGCCAGGCTTGCGTGACCTCATCGGCGCTGACCTGGTCGCCCGCCGCCCAGATCGAATTGAAGCCGCGAAAGATCGACATCGAGGCCAGCGTGACGACGATGGCCGGGATTTTTCCCCGGGTCACGACAAGCCCGTTGAGCAGCCCGGCAAAGCCGCCGATCGCGCAAGCGGTGACCAGCCCGATGGCGATGTCCAACCCCGGATAGGCCTGCACCATGCTGGCCGCCATATAGGCGGAAAGGCCGATCACGGCAGCGATCGACAGGTCGATGTTGCGGGTGATCAGCACCAGCATCTGTGCGAGCGCCGCAACAATCAGCAAGGCAGCATCCATCGACACAGCGGTGAGGTTTGCCGCGCTCACCATGCGCGGGTTGATGATGGTGACGGGAATGGCGACCGCCAGCATCGCGGCGAGCAGACCGAACTCTCGCCGCTTCAGAAAATCGAACGGGCCTTTTGCCTTTTCGTCACTGCGCTCCAGCTGCGTCGCCTGGCCGGCGCGCTCATCGGTCCTGGTCGCTGCCTCCAGCACCTTTTCCTGCGTGGCTTGCCCACGCGAAAACTCGGCCGTCTGGTGGCCTTCGCGCAGCACGACGATGCGGTCGCACATGCCGATCAGTTCGGGCATTTCAGACGAGATCAAGAGGATCGCCATGCCCTGCGCGGCAAGGTCGGCGATCATCGCATGCACTTCCGCTTTGGTGCCGACATCGATGCCTTGCGTCGGCTCGTCGAGGATGAGCACACGCGGCTCGGTGCGCAACCATTTGGCCAGCACCACCTTCTGCTGGTTGCCGCCCGACAATTCCTTGACCGGCTGCCCGTAGCCGGCAAAGCGCAGTTTCATGCGCTTCAGCCAATCCGCCACCAGATCGATAGCTCGATCGGTACCGTAGAGGCCGGCGGGTGCGGCCTTGTCGAGCACCGGCAGCACCGCATTGTCGAGAATGGAGAAATCCATCACCAGGCTCTGGCCCATGCGGTCTTCAGAGACATAGGCGATGCGCGCATCCATGGCGTCGCGCGCCGAGGCGAACTGCACCGGCTTGCCGTCGATCAGGATTTCGCCGGCGTCGGGACGGTCGATGCCGAACAGCACGCGCGCGATCTCGGTGCGCCCGCTGCCGACGAGCCCGCCGAGGCCGACCACCTCGCCGGCGTGCAGCTTGATGTCGATGTTGGAAAAACCGCCGGCGCGCGAAAGCCCTTTCGCTTCCAGCACCAGCGCGCCTGAAGCGTGATGCCGTTCGGGATAGAGGTCGGTAACTTCACGGCCGACCATCATGCTGATGGCGGCTGCGCGGCCAAGACCGGCCTTCGGCTTGACGCCGATGAGGCGGCCGTCGCGCAACACGGCGATGCGATCAGCGATGCGGAATATCTCGTCCATGCGGTGGCCGACGAACATCATCGCCACACCGTGCAGCCTGAGATCGGCAACGACTGTGAAAAGCCGCTCGACCTCGCGCTGCGACAATGCGGCCGTCGGCTCGTCCATGATCAGCACGCGCGCATTGAGCGACAATGCCCGGGCGATCTCGACCAGCTGCTGTTCGGAGGTGCGCAGTGTCCCTAACCGCGTTGCCGCCGGTACATCGAGGCCGACGGTGGCCAGCACCTTGCGCGCGCCGGCAAGCATGGCGGCATTGTCGATGCCGCCGAAGCCGCGCGGCATGTGGCCGAGATAGATGTTTTCCGCCACCGAGAGATCGGGAAACAGGCCGGGATGCTGGTGCATGACCGCAATGCCTGCGGCCTGCGCATCGTGCGGCGAATGAAAGGTTGCCGGCCTGCCGTCGACCTCGACGTGGCCACTGGTGGGAGAATGCACCCCGGCCAACAGCTTCACGCAGGTGCTCTTGCCGGCGCCGTTTTCGCCTAGCAGCGCCAGCACCTCGCCAGAGCGCAACTCGAAGGAGGCGTCCTTGAGCGCAATCGTGCCGCCGAAAGCCTTCGTCGCTTGGACCAGGGCCACGGGGACAGCCCGCACCACCGCAGCGTCGGCTTTGCTTTGTGTGCCCGAGTGCAGCACGTCTCCTCCCGGTCTAGTTATTTTTTCAATTTGCTATATTAAATGAGACAAAGGCGCAACGAGAAAATTGACTTCCATGGTGCCGGCGCGCACTGTCGCTGCCAACACAGGCACCACCGGGTGCCCTCGGCCGCAGGTGGTTTGCAGCCTTCGCGGGCGGAATGGCGACAATTGGGGAGATGCGGGTTTGTCAGGAAAAGGCAGCAATTCTGTCAAAGTTCGGCACTACAATGAGCGTTTCGTGCTCGACGCTATCCGCCGTCTCAAGGAAGCGTCCAAGTCCGATCTGGCGCGTGCGGCCAGCCTGACGCCGGCAGCGGTCGCTGCGATTGTCGACGGGCTGGAGTCGTCCGGTTTTGTAAAGCAAGTGGGAAAAAGGTTCGGGCAGCGCGGATCGCCCTCCACGCTGTACCGGCTGACGCCGGAGCGCATCTACAGCGTCGGCATCAAGATCGGCCGACGCGCGCTGGAAGCGGTGCTGGTCGATTTTGCTGGCGAAATCCGGGCGCGTGAGTCGCACGAATACCGCTTCCCCGATCCCGACCTAGTGCTCAAGGCCGGCAACACGGCGCTGGCGACTTTCGAAAAACTGGTCGACGGGCTTGGCGATGCCAGCATCGTCGGCGTCGGCATTGCCTCGCCCTATTTCCTCGGCGGCTGGAGCGAGGAGCTTTGCTTTCCCGACGATCTCGGCAGCCGCTGGGAAGCAATCGACCTGACGACATGCTTTGCCACCCCGGCAAAGACGCCGGTGTTCGTCGAAAACGATGCCACGTCGGCGGCACTTGCCGAACTGGTCCWGGGCGCCGGCGCCCGCTTCCGCGACTTCATGCACATCTCGATCGACACTTTCGTCGGCGGCGGCCTGGTGCAAGGCGGCAAGGTCCATACCGGACCGCACGGCAACAGCGCAGCACTCGGGCCCTTGCCGGTCTCGCCCTCAAGCCTCGATTCGGTGGCCGCCAAGCCGGCGCGCTACCAGAGCCTGCTGCACCGCGCCTCGATCTATGTGCTGGTCAATCATCTGAGGTCGCGAGGCGTGGTGATCAACCGTGTGCGGGAACTCGACCCGCTGCCGCCGGAGGCGCGCGCGCCTTTGTTCGAGTGGATCGACGATTGCGCAAGCGCGCTGGTCGAGGCGATCATCGCCATCACCTCCATCATCGACATCGAGGCCATCGTCCTCGACTCGATCCTGCCGCGGCCGATCCATCTCGAACTGCTGGCCAGGGTGCAGACCCAGTTCAACCAGGCGAGCGCCATCGGAATCGTCGCGCCAGAGATCGTGCCGGGGCAATTCGGTGCCGAGGCTTCCTCGATTGGAGCCGCCATGCTGCCGTTCTCGGCGCTGCTGGCGCCCGACAGCGGTGTGCTCATGATCGGCAAGGACCGGACGAAGCTGCTGAGCGCCCTGTCCACACTGGCCGGCGCGAAAGGCAACGGATCATCCGCCGACAGTGTGCCGGCCTGAAAATCGCTACAGCCCCAGAGCGGCCTTGAAAGTGGACAGTTCCGTGTCGGTGATAGGGACCACGTGCTGCGGTTCGGGATACGCGCCTGTCTGCACATCGGAGATGAACTCGCGATAGGCGGCGACACGCTCGCGCTGCAGCCGCTCAAACTCGGCGGCGAAGTTACGGTAGGTCTTGGCGTGGCGCGGTCTGTGGCCGGCCGTGTGGCCGAGCACGTCCTCGCTGAACAGATACTGCGCATCGGCATGCGGCCCGGCGCCCATGCCAAGCATGATCATCGGCGTATTCGCGGTGATCAGTTCGGCGATCCGATCTGGCACTACCTCCAGCTCGGCGCCAAAGCAGCCAATGGCTTCCAGGCGCTTGACGTGATCCCACACCGCACGCGCGCCCTCGGCTGTCCTGCCGACCGCCTTGAAGCCACCGGTCCAGGTGCATTGCGACGGGATCAGGCCGACATGGGCGACGACCGGCACCGCATTGTCACAAAGCGTCTTCTGGATATCGAGCGAGGCAGCGCAGTAGAAGCAATCGCCACCGATGCGCATGTAGTGATAGGCGGTTTTCAGATAGTCCTCGGCCGTGATCAGATTGCCGAACGGGCCATAGGGCAGCCCGACCTGCACGAAGCAGCGGCCGGCGGCCTCGCGCATCTCGGGCGAGAAGAAGCGGCCTTCGATCGACAGCATGTCGACGCCGGCCGCATCCGCCGCCGCCGCCTCCTCGAGCGAGGTGACGTAGAGCATGGATATCTTCTGCCCGCGGCTCTTCATGGCGCGGATGTCGGCGACGGTGGGGCGGTTGCTCTTGGTGACCATTGTTGTTCCTCAGACAGTGAAAGCGTCGCGGAAGGCCAGTAGCGCCGCCTCGGGGTCGCCGGAGGCAAACGCCTCCATGCCGACCGGTCCGCGATAGCCCATGTCCTTCAGCGCGCGGGCGATGCCCCGGTAGTTGATCTCGCCGGTCCCGGGCTCCATGCGTCCCGGAACATCGGCGACCTGCACCTCGCCGATCCATGGCAGGCAGGCGCGGCAGAGCTCGATCAGGTTCCCTTCGCCGATCTGCGCATGGTAGAGGTCGAGATTGAGACGAAGTCCCGGCCGGTTCACGCTCGACACCAGCGCCAACGTATCTTCCGCGCGCCCAAACGGCACGCCGGGATGGTCGACTGGCAGGTTCAAATTCTCCAGCGTGAAGGTCACGCCCTCGGCGTCGGCGAGGTCCGCGATGCGGTTGAGCGTGTCGCGCGCCTTGAGCCACATCGCGCCGGTAACGATCTCGCAAGGCGTAACCGGAAGGCCGCCCTCGCCCAGTCCGGTGCCGTGCAGATTGAGCCGTGCGACGCCGAGGCGCTTGCCGACCGCCGCCGTCTCCTTTGCCGTCTTCAACAGTTCGGCGGCGCCCTCGTCATCGGCCAACCGGCCGCGCAGATAGCCGTTCATGATCGAGAAGGTGGCACCGGATTTCTCCAGCATTGCGAGGTCGTGCTCAGGCCAGTTCCACAGGCCGACCTGAAAACCCATTTCGGTGAGGCGCTTGACGCGGAATTCCATCGGCCGGTCGCGCCAAAGCATTTCCGCGCAAGCCGCAAGCGTAAAAATATCGGACATGTCAGGCCTCGATATACACGCGGCCGTCCTCGACCTTCGTGTTGTAGGTTTTGAGGTTCACGCAGACCGGCGCGCGCACCGCTTCGCCGGTCCGATAATCGAACACGCCGTTGTGCTTCGGGCATTCGATCCTGTGTCCCATAACCAGCCCGTCGCTCAGATGCACCTTCTCATGCGTGCACAGCCCGTCGGTACAGAAGAATGCATCGTCCGGACTGCGGAAGATGGCGAAGGTCCGGCCTTCGTGATCGAAGCGGATGACATCCTCTTCCTCGATATCGTCCGTCGCACACGCATCAATCCACTTTGCCATTGCTGGTTCCTGCAAGCTGTCTCTGGTTGGCTGAAAAGGCGGCCGGCGGAATTCCGCCGGCCGCAGGAAGATGCCCGGGAGGAGGAGATGGGCGTCTTCACTGTGTTGCGCTGAAGCTCTCGATCTCCGCTTCAAGCTCGGCCATCTGCTCGCCGCCCGCCATCAGGTCGGTGATCGCTTCGCGGCTCTTCTCGCCTTTGCGGAAATCGGCGGCCTTGGAGCCTCTGATCAGCACGGCGAAATGATCGCCGACGGTCAGCGCATGGACGACATTGTGGGTGATGAAGATGACAGCGATGCCCTTGCGGCGTGCCTGCAGCACGATGCGCAGCACATGCGCCGCCTCCTTGACGCCAAGCGCCGCGGTCGGCTCGTCGAGGATCAGCACGCTGGCGCCGAAATGCACGGCGCGCGCGATGGCCAGCGCCTGGCGTTCACCGCCGGACAGCCCACCGACCAGGCGGTCGCCGTCGTCGATGCGGGTGATGCCGAGCTGGCGCATCTCGGTGACGGCGATCTCGTTGGCCCGCTTGCGGTCGTAGATGGTGAGCGGCCCCCAGCGCCGTGTCGGTTCGGCGCCGACGAAGAAGGAACGGCCGATGCTCATCAGCGCGAACGTCCCGCCAAACTGGTGGACGGTGGCGATGCCATGGTCGCTGGCATCGCGCGGGCTGGCGAACTCGACTGCCTTGCCGTCCATTTCCATTGTCCCCGATGTCGGCTTGTGGACACCGGAGAGGATCTTGATCAGCGTGGACTTGCCAGCGCCATTGTCGCCGAGCAGGCACAGCACCTCGCCTGCGTTAACCTCGAGCGAAATGTCGTGGAGCACGTCGATCGGACCGAACGACTTGTTGATTCCAGTCAGCTTGAGCAAGGGCATTGTCATCAGCGGGCCCTCTGCTTGGTGCGCGGCGCGTAGGTGAGCGCCATGGTGCGGAAGGTGTTGTTCATCAGCACGGCGGCGAGCAGCAGGACGCCGATGATCAGGCTCGCCCAGTTGGCGTCGAAACCGGTGTAGAAGATGCCCTGGTTGACGATGGAGAAGGTCAGCGTGCCGAGCACGATGCCGACCACCGAGCCGTAGCCGCCGGTGAGCAGCACGCCGCCGATGACCACCGCGATGATCGAGTTGAAGATAAAAGACTGCCCCGCCGCCACCTGGGCGCTGTTGTAGAGGATCGCCTGCGACATGCCGACGAAGGATGCGCACAGGCCGCTGCTCATGAACAGCGCGATGGTGACCCGGTCTGTCGGGATGCCGGCATTGCGGGCGCTGACGGCATCGCCGCCCATGGCCAGGATCCAGTTGCCGAAGCGCGAGAAATTCAGGATGAAGCCAACGATCAGGATGATGGCGATCCACCAGAACAGGGTCACCTGGAACTTGCCACCGAGATAGTCGCCGAACAAAAGCTTGGCGGTCGGCCCGCTCTTCAGTGCCACACTCGTGCTGCCGGACAGGATGACCGAGAGGCCGAGCGTCAGGCCGGCCAGCGCGAACAGCGTTGCGAGCGTAACGACGAAGGACGGCACCTTGGTGCGGATCACCAGGACGCCGTTGATGAAGCCGACAGCCAGCCCGAGGGAGAGCGCCGCGAGGATGCCGACGATGATCGGCAACCCGTAATGACCCGAGAGGATAGCTATGGTCATCGAGCTGGCCGGGATCATCGACCCGATGGACAGATCGAGGTGCCCGGCGATCATCAGCAATCCCACCGGCAGCGCAATGATGCCCAGTTCCGAAGCGACGTTGAGCCAGCTGGCGGACCCGCCGGCCGACAGGAAATTCGCGCCGCCGAAGATCGAGAAGAACACCAGAACGGCGATCATGCCGATGAGGGAGCCGACCTCGGGCCGGCGCACGAGGCTGCCGATCGAGGGCATCGAAGAGTGCGGGGGCGCGGTGGCTGCCACGGCGGTTTGGTGATGGGCTTGGGATGTCATCGAAGTGGTCCCTGGCGTTGTGGTTTGGTTGCCGCTCTCTTTGGGGCGTCGGCACGTTGGCTCCCCCTTCTCCCCTTGTGGGAGAAGGTGTCGCCGCAGGCGACGGATGAGGGGTGTTCCAGCTTGGCAAGGATGGCGATCCGCCACGCACCCCTCAACCGTCTCGGCGCTGCGCGCCGATCCACCTTCTCCCACAAGGGGAGAAGGCAAGGCGGAGCGTTACCGGGCGCCGGCCGCCGCGCCACCCATAGTCGCGGCGACATTGGCCGCGTCGACGATCCCCGGCCCGGTCAGCACCGGTTTCGTCGGCAGGTCCAGCCCATAATTGACGAAGCCGTTGAGCAGCGACACAGCGAGATAGCCCTGCAAATACGGCTGCTGGTCGACAGCGAACAATTGCGTGCCGTCCTTGATGCGCTGCAGGCCGGTTTCGTCCATGTCGAACGACGCAAGCTTGACCTTGTCGCCGACACTGGCCTGGCTGATGGCGTTGGCCGCGCTGTTGGCGTCGCCGGCACTGATGGTGATGACACCGTCGAGCGTATTGTCTTTCAGCACGGCGGCCTTGATCGCCTCGGCGACCGCGGTCGGGTTGCCGAAGCTGGATGAAGGCAGCGGCAGCTGGCTCGATTTGCCGCCGCTCTTGGCGATGGCGTCGGCGATGCCCTTGCAGCGGTCCTCGGTGTTGGTGGAGCCCGGCAAGGTGTTGACGCACAAAACGTTCTTGGCGCCATGGTTGCCGAAATAGGCGCCGCCGCCCAGGCCAGCCGTGTATTCTTCGTTGCCGACATAGTTCATGGCGCCGAGCCGCTTGGCTGCATCCATGCCGCCGGAATTGTAGATGATGAGCGGCACGCCCGCGGCAACGACTTCCTTGAAGGCGTCATCCATGGCCTCCGGCACCCAGTCGGGGCCGACGATGGCGCTCGGCTTCTGGCTGAGCGCGGTGCGGATCAGCTTGGCCGCGTCAGGGCCGAGATTGTCGTAGTTCTGCGGACCGAGCCAGGTGACCGAGCCGCCGGTCAGTTCGGCAACCTTGCCGGCATCGTCGGCGCCCTTCTTGACCTTCGACCAGAACGGGTCGTCCGCCTTGCCGCCGATGACGAAGATCTTCGCCCCGTCGGCCATCGCGGCTGTGGCTGATGTCGCCAGCACGGCCGCCGCCATCATCGCCGTCAAGAGTTTCGTTGTACGCTTCATGTCGTCTCCTCCCAGTTGCCGTCGTTCGACGGGTTCAGAAAAACAGTGAATTCGTCTGCCGGCGCGCACCCTCTCCCGTTGCGCGTGGCGTCGCGTGATCAATGGTTCGCCGCGGCCTTGGCGTTCATGCGTTCCTTCTTTTTCTGGAAGCGGGCGTCCATCATGGCGTCGCCCTCCCTGGTGCCGTCGTGCCAGGTGCCGAACCAGCGATCGAGCGGGATCAGCCCGTCGCCGCCGTAGTTCACCTCGAAATATTTGTGGTGCAGGTAATGCGCGTAGGCATGGCTATCGACGGCCCTGTCGTCGGTCACTTCCAGCTTGTCGAAGCCAAGATGACCGTTGACGGCGCCGAAGCCGGCGACGTGCAGCTGGAACAGCGCGACGATCGGATTGGACGGAATGACAAGGTGCCAGAAGGCGACCGCGTGATAGAGGAACCCTTCCACCGGATGCATCGACAGCGACGACCACGGCGAGGGGTTGATCGAATTGTGATGCACCGAATGGATCCAGCGATACAGCGGCCCCCAGTGGATCAGGCGGTGGATGAAGAAGAAGTGCACCTCGTGGATGGCCGGCGCGATCAGCACCAGGGCGGCGAGGTAGACTGGATGATCCGACCAACTGACCCACGGCGCGTAGCCATTGGCAAAGCACCACAGGAAAATGACTTCGACCACGGTCCACAACGGCATGGTGATGAAGAACGAGCGCAGGAAGTTGTCGAGGTTCTGGCTCTGGAACCAGAACACGTCCGAAGGCGCATCGCCTGGAAATTTGTGGTTGTATTTGAACCGCGTCGCCTGGGCGCGCCTGATGTAATAGCGCAGCTCGAAGATGCCGTAGAACATCAGGATCGCCGCGGCATTGACGGCATAGAGCCAGAGCGCCCACCCCCAACTGATCGTCTTCATCGTCTCGACGCCGGGGACGACATAGAACCAGTAGATCAGCGCCGTGGCCATGTGGAACGCATTCCACGGCCAGATATAGCCGGGCAGCCACGCCAGGATCTTCGGCAGTCTCGGCGGCCAGTTCAACAACGGCGCGCCCTCGATGCGCCCGTTCGGCTTCCAGTCGCCGCGCTTGTCGCGCGCGCCGTATTTGAGATCGTCCATGCCAATCCTCCACCCGCAATGCTGCACCCGCAACGCCCGACATAGCCCGTACGCGCACGCTGCCTGACACCGCCGAGGCGGTGGGCGGAAACCCTCTGTGCTGTGCTGCTGCTATCCTTGGGCGGGCGGTGCGTCCGCCTTGCTTGCTTTTGCTGAGATAAACATCTTGATCCAAAATGAATCAAGAATAGAATTTTTATTCCAAATTGATTGTGTCATTCATATCAATCGTGCACGGCAAATGATATCTTCGTATCAATTGCTACAGACGGATGAGACGAAATGGATCAAAACAAGCGGCCGACGATCAGGGATGTTGCCGCCGAGGCCAAGGTCTCGGTGGCCACAGTGAACCGGGTGCTGAGCGGTGCCGGCGCCGTCCGCCAGGGCACGCGCGAGCGCGTCAGGCTGGCGGCCGAGCAGATCGGCTTCTATGGTATGGGCGCGCTGCGCAGCCGCATAGCGGCCGCCCGGCCGCGCTACCGCTTCGGCTTTCTGCTGCACCAGCCCGGCCGCGCCTTCTATCGCAACATCGCCGAGGCGCTGCGCGCGGTGGCGCCGACCATGCCTGACTGCGAGATTGAGCTGCGCAGCGAGTTTCTCGACGATCTGTCGCCGCAGAACGTCGCTGCCCGGATGCTGGCGCTCGGCGCCGAATGTGACGCCGTCGGCGTTGTCGCCGCGGTCCATCCTCTCGTCACCCAGGCGGTCGATGCGCTGCAGGCCCGCAACGTCCCGGTCTTCGCGCTGATTTCGCAGATTTCGGCCACAGGCCATGTCAACTATATCGGGCTCGACAACTGGAAGGTTGGGCGCACCGCTGCCTGGGTGTTCGAGCATGTCTGCCGGGCGCCCGGCAAGCTCGGCATCCTCGTCGGCAATCATCGCTATCGCTGCCAGGAGATGAACGAAAGCGGTTTCCGCTCCTATTTCCGCGAGCACGCGCCTGATTTCACGCTGCTGGAGCCGCTGCTGACCTTCGAATCCAGCGCCATCGCGCAGGAGATGACCGAAAAGCTGCTCAACGAAAATCCGGATCTGTCCGGCCTTTATGTCGCCGGCGGCGGCATCACCGGCGCCATCGCTGCGCTCCGCTCCACCGGCCGCGCCGGCGGCATCGTCGTCGTTGGCTACGAACTGATGGACTCGACCCGCCCGGCCCTGCTCGACG
This sequence comes from Mesorhizobium sp. P2_B11, assembly GCF_056404855.1. Classification (NCBI taxonomy): domain Bacteria; kingdom Pseudomonadati; phylum Pseudomonadota; class Alphaproteobacteria; order Hyphomicrobiales; family Phyllobacteriaceae; genus Mesorhizobium; species Mesorhizobium sp. P2_B11. The sequence goes on along the minus strand of NZ_JBFUDF010000008.1, from coordinate 137,696 downwards.
GCACGCTGACCTTCGTCATCTCGCACCCGCTCGCCCGCATCGCGCAGGAAGCGCTGGCCGGCATGATCCGCGCCGTCTCGGCGCCGAACGAAAGCGGCAACGTCACCACCATCCTGCCGTTCGAGATCTATACGCGCGAGAACATCTAGGCGGTGGAGTATCTCCGGCTCTGGCGCTATCGACAGCTTAGGACTTTGAAATGTCCAATCATGGTGCAAAGCAGACAATTGCCACCGACTTGCACCCTTTCCCGCCTTCCGCTATAGAGCCGCCACCCGCGTAGACACCCTTGGAGGCAACGCGGCGGAAGGCTGCCTTCCCCCTGTGATCCCGAACAAAGGTCCGCGTATGCGGCATCTCGCATTCGGATATCCAGGCCTGGCGGCTTTCGACGTTTACGGTTCAGGCACTTTGCCCGCCGCAAACGCTCCATAACACGCGAAAGGAAATGCCATGAGCCACGATACTTACGAGCTCAAGGCCGAAGCGCGCGAACAGGTCGGTAAGGGGTCCGCCCGTGCAGTTCGCCGTAACGGTAAAGTGCCTGCAGTCATCTACGGCGACAGACAGCCTCCCCTGGCTATCGCGCTGAACTACAAGGACGTCTACTACAAGATCCATGGCGGCGGGTTTTTGACCACGATTGCCACGATCGATGTCGAAGGCAAGAAGATCCAGGTTCTGCCCAAGGATTTCCAGCTCGACCCGGTCAAGGATTTCCCGGTCCATGTCGACTTCCTGCGCATCGGCAAGGACACCGAGGTCAATGTCGACGTGCCTGTCCACTTCATCAATGAAGACAAGTCGCCCGGCATCAAGCGCGGCGGCGTGCTCAACATCGTGCGTCACGAGGTCGAGTTCCACTGCCCGGCCAATGCGATCCCGGAATTCATCACCGTCGATCTCACCGGCGCCGACATTGGCGATTCGATCCACATCTCGGCGGTTACCCTGCCGGCCGGCGTCAAGCCGGTGATCTCCGACCGCGACTTCACCATCGCGACCATTGCCGGCTCCTCGGCGATGAAGCCGGAGGCGGAAGAGACGGCGGAAGCGGCAGCCCCCGAAGCGGCGGCTCCTGCTGCCGACGAGAAGTAATTTTCGGGTCCGGAGCTTGACGATGCTTGTCTTTGCAGGCCTCGGCAATCCGGGCGCGAAATACGCTGATAACCGGCACAATGTCGGCTTCATGGCGGCGGACGCTATCGCCCGCCGCCATTCCTTTTCGCCCTGGTCGAAGAAATTCCAGGGCCTGATCGCCGAAGGCACGATTGCCGGCGAAAAGATCCTCCTGATCAAACCACAGACCTTCATGAACCTGTCGGGGCAGCCGGTCGGTGAAGCCCTTCGCTTCTACAAGCTCGGCCCCGAGGCGCTGACCGTCCTTTACGACGAGATCGACCTGCCGGCCGGCAAATTGCGGGTCAAGGTCGGCGGCGGCGCCGGCGGCCACAACGGCATCCGCTCGCTGGACCAGCATGTCGGCAAGAATTATCGCCGCGTGCGCATCGGCGTCGGCCATCCCGGCGTCAGGGAAATGGTGCAGGGCCATGTGCTCGGCGACTTCGCCAAGGCCGACCGCGAATGGCTGAACGTGCTGCTCGACACCATCGCCGACGATGCCGGGCTGCTGGCCAAGGGCGATGACAGTTCCTTCATGAACCGCGTGACGCTGGCCTTGCGCGACAAGCTCGTGCCGACCGGCGATGACGACCGGCCGCCGCCCAAGGCGCCGAAAGTGCAGGGCCCGAAAGCCCAAAGCCACATCCGCCAGGCGCGGCCGCAGCAGGCGCCGGCCAAGCTGCCAGAAAGCGGCCCGATGGCCGCCATGCTGAAGAAACTGTTCGGCAAGAAGGACTGAGCTTCGATAGGATCGGGGCCGCGGGGCTTGACGTTGCTCACCGCTATCGCCCATAGCCCTCATCAAATTTCTAGTTTCCCGATAGGACCGGACACATGGGTTTCAAATGCGGCATCGTTGGCTTGCCCAACGTCGGCAAGTCGACGCTTTTCAACGCGTTGACCAGGACGGCGGCGGCGCAGGCCGCCAACTATCCGTTCTGCACCATCGAACCGAACACCGGCGAGGTGGCGGTGCCCGATCCGCGCCTGCAGAAGATCGCCGCGATCGCCAAGTCGAAGGAGATCATCCCGACCCGCATCTCCTTCGTCGACATTGCCGGCCTGGTGCGCGGCGCGTCCAAGGGCGAAGGCCTGGGCAACCAGTTCCTCGCCAACATCCGCGAGGTCGACGCCATCGTGCATGTGCTGCGCTGCTTCGAGGATGACGACATCACCCATGTCGAGGGCAAGATCGACCCTGTCGCCGACGCCGATACAGTCGAGACCGAACTGATGCTCGCCGACCTCGATAGCCTCGAGCGCCGCATCGTGCAGTTCCGCAAGCGCGCTGGCTCGAAGGACAAGGAAGCCGTAACCGTGCTGCCGATGATGGAGGCAGCCCTCGAACTGCTGCAGGCCGGCAAGCCGACCCGCATCCTGCTCAAGGGTATCTCCGCCGAAGACCTGCGCATCCTGCAGGGGCTGAACCTGTTGACCTCGCACCCCGTGCTCTATGTGTGCAACGTCGCCGAGGCGGATGCTGCCACCGGCAACGAGCACACTGCGGCTGTCGAGAAGATGGCGACCGCCCAGGGCGCCGGCACGGTGGTGATCTCGGCCGCGATCGAGGCCGAAGTTGCCCAGCTCTCAGACGAAGAAGAGATGGAATTCCTGTCCTCGCTCGGCCTCGACGAGCCAGGCCTCAACAAGGTGATCCGCGCCGGCTACGATCTGTTGCATCTCATCACCTATTTCACCGCCGGGCCGAAGGAGACGCGCGCCTGGACGATCCACAAGGGCGACAAGGCCCCGCAGGCCGCCGGCGTCATCCATACCGATTTCGAGCGCGGCTTCATCCGCGCCCAGACCATCGCCTATGACGACTACATCACGCTGGGTGGCGAAGTGGCGGCCAAGGAAGCCGGCAAGGCGCGCGACGAAGGCAAGGAATACGTCGTCCAGGACGGCGACGTCCTGCTGTTCAAGTTCAATACTTGAGGTGCCAATGCATCTCGCGGCTGGCGCGCTGACTGCGCCCGTTCACAGCTGCGTCAAGTGGACGAGCCGATATGCTGCTTCGCTTGACTGCCCTTGGCACCGGGTCTAAGGCCGTCTGCATGCGACTTGGCCCGTCTCCGTGGGAAACGGCTGCGCGCGCAGGACCCATCGCTTTCGAACGAAACCTCTTGGGCTCAACCAACGGAGACCGGCGATGATCAAGGCCTTCGTCGTCGACAATGACCGCCTGCGCGTCACTGACGATCTCGCGACCGACGGCGACCACGTCGTCTGGGCCGACCTTCTGAACCCGACCAAGGAAGAAGAAACAACGATCGAGACCTGGCTCGGCGTCGCCATCCCGACCCGTGAGGAGATGGAGGAGATCGAGATCTCGAGCCGGCTCTACATCGAGGACGGCGCCTATTTCATGACCGCCACTTTGCCGGCGCAGACCGAGATCGACGATCCCTTGATGTCGCCGGTCACTTTCGTGCTTGCCGGGCCGAGACTGGTCACCATCCGCTATCATGAGCCGAAGGCGTTCAAGACCTTTCCGCTGCGCGCCGAGAAAGTGGCGACAGGCTGCACCACAGGCAACACCATCCTGATCGGCCTGCTGGAGGCGATCGTCGATCGGCTCGCCGACATTCTCGAACGCGCCGGCCGCGACATCGAGACGATCTCGCGCGATATTTTCGAAGCGCGCTCGACCAAGGTGAACAAGCGCAACCGCGATTTCCAGGAGCTGCTCAAGGCCATCGGCCGCAAGGAGGACATCGCCTCCTCGATCCGCGACAGCCTGATCTCGCTGCAGCGCCTCTCAGGCTTCCTCGCCCATGTCGCGACCCAGATCAAGATGAGCAAGGACGTCCGCGCCCGCATCAAGACCGTGTCGCGCGATGTGCTGTCGCTCGCCGACCACGCCACCTTCCTGTCGCAGAAGATCTCCTTCCTGCTCGACGCGACGCTCGGCATGATCTCGATCGAACAGAACGCCATCATCAAGATCTTCTCGGTCGCCGCCGTCATCTTCCTGCCGCCAACGCTGGTGGCTTCGATCTACGGCATGAACTTCGACGTCATTCCGGAGCTGAAATGGCAGCTCGGCTATCCCTTCGCCATCGGCCTGATGATCCTGTCGGCGATCCTGCCCTTCTGGTATTTCCGCCGCCGCGGCTGGCTCTGATCCCCCTGGTTCAGTAGAAATCGCTTGACCAAACGCCACCCGGACGGCATCCGGATGCCCGGTGATCGTACAACCTTGAACCGGATTAGGATCATGACCGCAAAGACCTGGGCCTATGAGGACTTCGTCGAGGGCGGCTCGTTCGACCTCGGCGTCAAGCAGGTGAGTGCTGCCGAGATTATCGAGTTCGCCAGCGAATTCGATGCCCAGCCGATGCATCTCGACGAGGAAGCCGGCAAGGCCAGCATTCTCGGCGGCCTGTCGGCTTCGGGCTGGCACACCTGCGCCATGTTCATGCGCATGCTGTGCGATGCCTTCCTGCTCGACTCGACCTCGCAAGGTTCGCCCGGCATCGACCATGTCAAATGGAAGAAGCCGGTCCTGGCCGGCGACCGGCTTACCGGCACCCTCACCGTGCTTGCCAAGCGCCAGTCCAAATCACGGCCTCAGCTCGGCCTCGTCACCATGCGCAGCGAATTGTTCAACCAGCGCGGCGAAAGCGTCTTCGAGCTCGAGAACACCGGCATGTTCCTGACCCGCGAGGCCGCCGCATGACGCTCGACGAGTTCTTCCTAATCGGTGTCACCGTGACGCTGGGCTCACACCGATTCGAGCCCGACGAGATCAAGGCCTTCGCCCGCAAATACGATCCGCAAATCTTTCATGTCGACGAGGAGGTAGCGAAGAAGAGCGTGCTCGGCGGGCTCTGCGCCTCGGGCTGGCACACCGCCGCGACCTGGATGAAATACAACCTCGAAAAGCGCATGGAGACCGAGGGCGTGCGCTGGACCGGCCCGGGCCCGCAGCCGGAATTCGGCCCCTCGCCCGGCTTCCGGAACCTGAAATGGCTGAAGCCGGTCTATGCCGGCGAGACCGTCACCTTCACGCGCACGGCGCTGGCCCACCGCCCGCTTCCCGCGCGTCCCGGCTGGAGCCTGCTGACGCTGCTCTGCGAGGGCTCCGATTCGACCGGCGACAAGGTCATCGCATTCGACAGCGCGGTGCTGGTGAAGGTGGAGTAGCAGCGGCGCCTCTTACCTTCTCCCCCTGTGGGAGAAGGTGGATTGCCGCGAAGCGGCAAGACGGATGAGGGGTGTTCCAGCGGAGTGAGGCGTTGGCGTTCCCTGGAACACCCCTCATCCGTCGCCTTCGGCGACACCTTCTCCCACAAGGGGAGAAGGGAAAAAGTGCTCTACTCTAATGCCCCTCGAACCCGATCAGCGTCCGCACCGGAACACCCAGCGCCTCAAGCTTCGCTCGTCCGCCGAGGTCCGGCAGATCGATCACAAAGCAAGCAGCGAGAATGTCTGCACCGATCTGCCTGAGCAGCTTGACCGCTGCCTCCGCGGTGCCGCCGGTGGCGATCAGGTCGTCGACCAGGATCACCTTCTCGCCCGGCGCAACGCCATCCTTGTGCATCTCCATCTCGTCCAGGCCATATTCCAGGCTGTAGGCGACGCGCACCGTCTCGTAAGGCAGCTTGCCCTTCTTGCGGATCGGCACGAAGCCGGCCGAAAGCTGGTGCGCGACGGCGCCGCCGAGGATGAAGCCGCGCGCCTCGATGCCGGCGATCTTGTCGATCTTCTGGCCGGCATAGGGATGCACCAGCTCGTCGATGGCGCGGCGGAAGGCGCGCGCATTGCCGAGCAGCGTGGTGATGTCGCGAAACAGGATGCCGGGCTTGGGATAGTCCGGAATGGTGCGGATCGCGGCGAGAAGCGTGTCTTCGAGCGAGGATTTCATGAGCCGAGATTACCTGAAACGGAGATTCGTGCGCGACAATTGTTCGATCGAACTGCAGCCCATCAGCTTCATACCGCGCTCGATCTCGACCCGCATCTGCTCGAGCGCCCGTTCGACGCCGGGCTGGCCGGCAGCCGCCAGCGGAAACAGATAGTAGCGGCCGACGCCGACTGCCTTGGCGCCGAGCGAGAGCGCCTTCAGCACATGCGTGCCCCGCTGCACGCCGCCATCCATGATGACGTCTATCCTGTCGCCAACGGCATCGACGATCTCCGCCAACTGGTCGAACGCCGCCCGTGAGCCGTCCAGCTGCCGGCCGCCATGGTTCGACAGCACAATGCCGCTGCAGCCGATCTCGACGGCGCGCCTGGCGTCCTCCACCGACATGACACCCTTCAGGCAGAACGGGCCTCCCCAAAGCCTGACCATCTCGGCGACATCGTCCCAGGTCATCGACGGATCGAGCATCTCGGTAAAGTAGCGGCTGATCGACATCGTGCCGCCACCCATGTCGACATGCTCGTCGAGCTGCGGCAGCTTGAACCCCTCATGGGTGAAATAGTTGATCGCCCAACCGGGCTTGAGCGCGAACTGCAGCATGCCGGCAAGGCTGAGCTTGAAGGGAATGGCAAAGCCGGTGCGCTTGTCGCGCTCTCGATTGCCGCCGGTGATCGAGTCGACGGTCAGCATCATCACCTCGACGCCAACCGCCTTCGCCCGCTGCATCATCGCCCGGTTGAGGCCGCGATCCCGGTGGAAATAGAACTGGTAGACCTGCGGGCTGCTGCTGATCCTGCGCGCKTCCTCGAGGCTGACCGTGCCGAGCGAGGACACGCCGAACATGGTGCCGAATTTGGCCGAAGCCTTGGCCACAGCGCGCTCGCCCTGATGATGGAACAGCCGCTGCAAGGCGGTCGGCGAGCAATAGACGGGCATCGCCAGCTTCTGGCCCATCACCGTCACCGACATGTCGATCTCGCTGACACCGCGCAGCACGTTGGGAACGAGGTCGCAGCGCTCGAAACTCTCGGTGTTGCGGCGATAGGTGACCTCGTCGTCCGCCGCGCCGTCGATGTAGTTGAAGATCGGCCCCGGCAGCCGCTGCTGCGCCATGCGGCGGAAATCGGAAAAGTTGTGACAGTCGCGTAGCCGCATCATCGATTTCCAATACATGGCGCAAGAAGCTCGCTGCGTCGAATATCAATCCGATGCCGCCGTGCCAACGGGCGATTTGCCGAACTGCCTCTTGGCCACAGCCATAAACGAAAAAGGGGCGCCTCTGGCGCCCCTTCCCGTCGAAAATCGATTGTTGGGAATAGCTTATATGCCGAGGTCGGAGCGCAGCTCGGCCTTGGCTACATCATACTCGGCCTTGAAGTCGTCGCGGTTGAGCAGGACGGCGGCAATGACGCTGCCGGAAATCTTGCCCATCTCGACATCGGACGGGTAGCGGATGCCGCCGACCACGCGGTTGTGGGCGTACTCGGCCGCACGCGCCATGATCTCGGCGCGCTTTTCCGGAACCATGTCGGCCAGGATGATGCCCATCATGGTGCCGACCGTGGCATGACCCGAAGGCCAGGAGCCGGAGCTCGACAGCTTGACCACCGGCTTGACGAGGTCGCTGAGCTGATGCGGGCGCGGCCGCTTCCAGACATCCTTGGCCGGATCGACGACGGCGCCTTCGGTGGCCACCACACGATCGAAGAAGGCCGCGAATTTCGGCAGCTTTTCCTTGTTGAAGTTCGGCCCCATGACCTTGGTGAAGCGCCAGACGTCTTCCTCGGCGTCGGCAACGGCGCTGGCCTCCATTTCGGGTGTGCGCGTCACCTGCAGCATCAGCACTGCGCCTAGCTCGGCCTTGGTCTCAGCCGAATCGTTGGCCGGCGGCGGCGGCAGGATCATCGTCAGGTCGACATCCTTGTTGGTGATAAAGGGTTTTGCGTCTTCGGCCTGGGCGGCCGAGCCGACGACGAGCAGCAGCAGTCCTGCCGCGAGCGATGCGTATCTTTTCATGGGTGCGATCCTTTGATGAGGGCGCCGCAGGATCGCCAGCGGCAGTGACGGCCGTGTGACACGCCGCCTCCGCAAAAGCAAAAGGGCGCCTCTCGGCGCCCTTTTTTGACTTGGCTGGTGGGCGCTTAGTGCGCCACGCCTTCCCATACCTTGCGCTTGGTCAGATACATCAGCGTCCCGAACAGAAGCAGGAACACCAGCACGCGAAAGCCGGTCTTCTTGCGGTCTTCCATATGCGGCTCGGCGGCCCACATCAGGAAGGCGGAGACGTCGCGCGAATACTGGTCGACGGTCTGCGGCGAGCCGTCATCATAGGTGACCTGGCCGTCGGACAGCGGCTTCGGCATCTTCAGCGACACGCCGGACATGAAGTACGGATTGTAGTGGGTGCCTTCGGGGATCACCATGCCGGCCGGCGGCGTCTCGTCGTAGCCGGTCAGCAGCGAATGGATGTAATCCGGGCCGCCCTGGGCGTACTGGGTGAAGATGTCGAAGACGAAGCGCGGGAAGCCGCGCTCGACGCCGCGTGCCTTGGCCAGCAGCGACATGTCGGGCGGAGCAGCGCCACCGTTGGAGGCAGCGGCCGCCGCCTCATTGGCGAACGGCGCCGGGAAATAGTCGGACGGCTTGCCCGGGCGGTCGAACATGTCGCCGGCATCGTTGGGGCCGTCATGGATGGTGTATTCGGCGGCAAAGGACTTCACCTGCGCTTCCGAATAACCAAGACCTTCCAGCGTGCGGAACGACACGAGGTTCATCGAATGGCAGGCCGAGCAGACTTCCTTGTAGACCTTCAGGCCGCGCTGCAGCTGCGCCTTGTCATAGGTGCCGAACGGACCGGCGAAGCTCCAGTCCATTTCCTTCGGCTCGTCGATCGGGAAATGCGTCGGCGCTGCCGCGTTGTGTGCCTCTTCGGCGGCGATAGCCACGCTGCCGACGGACCCGATGCCGCCGGCAAACAGGCCGAGCAGGGCGAGCGAGGTGAGAATCTTCTTCATGCCAAATCCCCTTAGATTCTCGCTCAGCCCTTGGTTTCCGGCGCGGAGGTTGCACCGGCCGGATGTCCCCCACCGGCACCCTTGTTCTTCTCCAGCACCGCCTCGGTAATCGAATTCGGCAGTCTGCGCGGCGTTTCGATCAGGCCGAGCACCGGCAGGATGACGAGGAAGAAGGCAAAGTAGAACAGTGTCGCCGCTTGGGCGTAGCCAACGTAGTTGCCCGAGACCTCACCGATCACGAGGGTCAACAGACCACCGCCTTCCGCCGGCTGCGAGCCCAGCCAGCCAAGCAGGACGGCATCGGCCACGAACAGCCAGAAGAACAGCTTGTACCAGGGCCGGTAAACCGCCGAGCGTACCTTCGAGGTGTCGAGCCACGGCACCAGGAACAGCATCACGATGGCGCCGAACATGCACAGCACGCCACCGAGCTTGGAGTTGATCGGCCCGATGTTGAAGGTGATGGCGCGCAGGATCGCGTAGAACGGCAGGAAGTACCATTCCGGCACGATATGGGCCGGCGTCTTCAGCGGGTTGGCGATCGTGTAATTGTCGGGATGGCCGAGGAAATTCGGCAGGTAGAAGACGAAATAGGCGAAGAAGAACAGGAACACGATCATGCCGAACGCGTCCTTGATGGTCGCGTAAGGGGTGAAGGCGACGGTGTCGGTCTTCGACTTGACCTCGATGCCGGTCGGGTTCGACTGGCCGACCACATGCAGCGCCCAGACGTGCAGCACGACGACGCCGGCAATCATGAACGGCAGCAGATAGTGCAGCGCAAAGAAGCGGTTGAGCGTCGGATTGTCGACGGCGAAACCGCCGAGCAGCAGTTGCTGGATCCAGTCACCGACAAGCGGAATGGCGCTGAAGAACCCGGTGATGACGGTGGCGCCCCAGAAGCTCATCTGACCCCATGGCAGCACATAGCCCATGAAGCCGGTTGCCATCATCAACAGGTAGATGATGCAGCCGAGGATCCACAGCAACTCGCGCGGCGCCTTGTATGAGCCGTAATAAAGCCCGCGGAAGATGTGGATATAGACGGCGACGAAGAAGAAGGATGCGCCGTTGGAATGCATGTAGCGCAACAGCCAGCCCGAATTCACGTCGCGCATGATTTTCTCGACCGAATTGAAGGCGAGATTGGTGTCGGCCGTATAGTGCATGGCCAGCACGATGCCGGTCAGGATCTGCGCCACCAGCATGATCGCCAGGATGCCGCCGAAGGTCCAGGCATAGTTGAGATTGCGCGGCACCGGATAGGCGATGAAGCTGTCATAGACCATGCGCGGCAGCGGCATGCGGGCGTCGAACCAGCGTTCGATACCGGTCTTGGGCGTATAGGTCGAGTGTCCCTCGCTCATCGAAATATCCCCTGCCTCAACCGATAAGGATTTTGGTATCGGAAATGAACTTGAATACCGGCACAGCCATGTTTTCCGGCGCCGGGCCTTTGCGGATACGGCCGGCGGTATCGTACACCGAGCCATGGCACGGGCAGAACCAGCCGCCGAAATCGCCTTCCTGGCCGAGCGGAATGCAGCCCAGATGCGTGCAGACCTGCACCATCACCATCCAGGCTTCCTTGCCGGGCGTGGTGCGGTTGGCGTCGGTTGCCGGCGCATCGGCCGGCAGATTGGCGTTGCGGGCGATCGGATCCTTGAGGTCGCCAAGGTTGACCGCCTCGCCGTCCTTCATCTCCTGCTCGGTGCGGTTGCGCACCACGACCGGCTTGCCACGCCATTTGACGATCAGCGACGTGCCAGGGGTCAGCGAGGAAACATCGACCTCGACCGAGGCCAGCGCCAGCGTCGAGGCATCGGGGCGCATCTGGTCGATGAACGGCCAGGCGACGGCCCCTGCGCCGACCACTGCGGCCATGCCGGTGGCGACGTAGAGAAAATCACGACGGTTGGGATCCTGGGTGTCGGTTGCGCTCACGGGTGCCTGATCCTTTCGCCTCTTCCGAGCCGGCGGTCGAGCTTTGTTCCCCGCTCCATCGCGCCGGCCCGACAGCGCATGGCGAACAAGCTAGCGAATTCCTCCGGCATTTGGATTTCGGTTTATGCGTGAAGCCCGTTTTTGTCCAGCGGGGTGAGGCCACAAGGGCAGATTGTCGCGGGGACGAAACACCATGTCAGCCGGCCAGACGTCCAACGGCCAGAAAAGGCGGCTAAACAACAGGGAAATCTCAGCAAATCCTGGGCACCCCGCCCTGTCTCGACAGGACAGCTTGCCGTGATCTAGTCTCGTCGACATGGCACACATCATCGACCTCGAGACCTGGACCAGGACGCCCGGCCGCTGGCAGGGCGAATTGCAACTCGCCGCCCATGGCTCCAACTCTTGCCTGATCTTCAATTACCAGGCGGAGATCGGCGGCGGCCCGCGGCTGCACACCCACCCCTATAGCGAGATCTTCATCATCCGCCAGGGCACCGGCCTGTTCACGATCGGCGACCAGCAGATCGAGGCCACGGCTGGCCAGATCCTGATCGTGCCGCCGAACACACCGCACAAATTCACCAATCTCGGACCCGGCCCGCTCGAATCGACCGACATTCACGAAAACGGCAGTTTCATCACCGAATGGCTGGAATGATCGTTTGCCGGCCGATGATCTCTAGCTGGCGCCGAGCCTGACCAGCACCGCCCTTGGGATGTCGTATTCGCGGATCACCGACTCATGCCGGCGCAAGCCGCAGAGTTCGCGCTGGATGAAATAGGCGTGCACCGCCGCGGCGGCCTCCTTCAGCAACTGCGGGCGATGCTCGTCCTCACTGTTTTCGCGCAGCTTCTTCAGTGTCTCCTCGACACGCTGGCCGGTGCGGCCGAGGGCGGCAGCCTTTTCAGCCAGGATCTCGTGGCCGAGCAGGTCGAGGGCGCTCTCCTGCGCGCTGCTTTGTCCAAAATTCGAAGGCATCCGGACCGACATGATCGCCTTCTACTCCGCCGGCCGCGTCTCTTCCAGCACGCTTTCCTCGTGATAGAGGAAGCCGCCGGATTGCCGTTTCCACAGACGCGCATAGAGCCCGTCCTGCGCCACCAGCTCGTCATGCGTGCCTTGTTCGACGATGCGGCCGCCATCCAGCACCACCAGCCGGTCGAGCGCGGCAATGGTCGACAGCCGGTGGGCGATAGCGATGACAGTCTTGTCCTCCATCAGCTTTGCCAGGTTCTCCTGGATCGCCGCCTCGATGTCGGAATCGAGCGCGGAGGTCGCCTCGTCGAGGATCAGGATCGGCGCGTCCTTGAGGAAGACGCGGGCGATCGCCACGCGTTGGCGCTGGCCGCCTGACAGTTTGACGCCACGTTCGCCGACAAAGGCTTCATAGCCGGCACGGTCCCGGTTGTCGCGCAGGCCAAGGATGAAGTCGTGCGCCTCAGCCTTCTTCGCTGCCGCGATCACCTCGGCGTCGGTTGCATCCGGCATGCCGAGCTTGATGTTGTCGCGCAGCGAGCGGTGGAAGAGCGCGGTGTCCTGGCTGACGACACCGATATTGGCGCGCAGCGAGTTCTGCGTCACATCGGCAACGTTCTGGCCGTCGATGGTGATCGACCCGCCTTCGAGGTCGTAGAGGCGCAAGATGAGGTTGGCGAGTGTCGTCTTGCCGGCGCCCGACGGTCCGACCAGCCCGACCTTCTCGCCCGGCCTGACGACAAGGTTGATGCCGTTCAGCACGCCAAAGCCCTTGCCGTAGTGGAACTCGACATTCTTCACGTCGATGCGGCCGCCGGCCACGACAAGCTCCTTCGCATCGGGCGCATCGACAAGCCCAAGCGGCTGCGAGATCAGCGCCTTGGAGTTTTCCAGTACGCCGAGATTTCGCAATATGCCGTTGAGCTGCATCATCACCCGCCCGAGCAGCATGTTGAGCCGCAGCACCAGCGAGAGCGTGAAGGCGACAGCGCCGACGGTGATCGACCCTTCGACCCAGAGATAGACGGCAAAGCAGCCGATCGCCGTGATCATGATGCCCGACAGCGTCGTCAGCGCCATGCGCACGCCGGTCAGCCGGCGGGTGAATGGCCGCAATGCGTCGAGATAGATGTCGAAGCCATTCCTGATGTAGCGGTCGTCGCCATCGGCCGAGAACAGTTTCAGCGTCTGCACATTGGAATAGGAATCGATGATACGCCCATTGATCATCGAGCCGGCTTCAGCCGTGGCCTCGGCATTCCTGCGGATCGAGGGCAGATAGAGCTTGGCCAGCCAGGCGAAAGCGAGAATCCAGACCACCACCAGCACGGCCAGACGCAGATCGAGCCCGGCGACCAGCGCCAGCGTCGTCACCGTATAGATGAGCATGAACCAGATGACCTCGATGAAGCTCTCCATCAGGTCGCCGGTCGCTTGCCCCGCCTGCCAGACTTTTGTCGCGATGCGGCCGGCGAAATCGTTCTGGAAGAAGGTGTAGGACTGGCGCGACACATGCCGGTGCGCCTGCCAGCGCACCAGATTGTAGAAGCCCGGCGTGATCGTCTGTTCGTTGACCAGCGCCGCCATGCCGACGACCACGGTGCGGATGACCAGCACCACCGCGATCATGAAGACAAGCTCGGGCCCGGCAGCGGCCCACAGCGCGTGCCAGCTGCGTTCGGCGGGAAGCTGGTCGAGAATATCGACCAGCCGCCCGACGAAGTAGAACAGCCCGGCCTCGATCAGCGGCGCGAAGCCGCCGATGACCAGCATGGCGAAGAAGGCGAACTTCGCCTGGCCGACATAGTGCCAGAGGAAGCCGCCGACGCTTGACGGTGGCCGAAGATTCGCTGGCTCCCTGAACGGATAGACCCAGTTCTCGAACCAGCGATAGACGGCTGTCATCATGCTGATGTCATCACTCCGCGGCTTCTCCCTTGGCCACAGCGTCATTGGCGGGGTCCGGGGCTGGATCGGGCGGACCGTCGTCGAGCAGGAACCCGCCCGACTGACGCTGCCAGAGCTGCGCATAGAGCCCGCCGCTGGCGACGAGTTCCTCGTGCGACCCTTCCTCGATGACGCGGCCCTTGTCGAGCACGACAAGCCTGTCCATCGCCGCGATGGTCGACAGCCGGTGCGCAATGGCGATGACGGTCTTGCCTTGCATGAGCTTGTAGAGATTCTCCTGGATGGCGGCCTCGGCTTCGGAATCCAGCGCCGACGTCGCTTCGTCAAGGATAAGTATCGGTGCGTCCTTCAACATAACGCGAGCAATGGCGATGCGTTGCCGCTGGCCACCGGACAATTTGACGCCGCGGTCGCCGACATGAGCGTCGAGCCCTTTGCGTCCAGTGTGGTCCGAAAGCCCGGCGATGAACTCCAGCGCCTCGGCCCGCCCGGCTGCCTCGACAAGCATCTCTTCGGTGGCGTCGGGCCGGCCATACAGGATGTTGTCGCGCACCGAACGGTGCAGCAGCGAGGTGTCCTGCGTCACCATGCCGATCTGCGCCCGCAACGAATCCTGCGTCACCGAAGCTATCTCCTGGCCGTCGATCAGGATCCGGCCGTTCTCGAGGTCGTAGAAGCGCAACAAGAGGTTGACCAGCGTCGACTTGCCCGCACCCGAGCGGCCGACAATGCCGACCTTCTCGCCGGGCTTCACCGTCAGCGACAGGCTCTCGATTACGCCCTTCTGCTTGCCGTAGTGGAAGCGGATATCGTCGAAGCGGATCTCGCCCTTGGTGACGGCAATGTCCTTCGCTCCTGGCCGGTCCTCGACCAGGCGCGGCAACGAGATCGAGGCGATGCCGTCCTGCACCGTGCCGATGTTCTCGAACAGGCCAGACATTTCCCACATGATCCACTGCGACATGCCCCACATCCGGAGCACCAGGCCGATGACCACGGCAACCGCGCCGATCGTCACTGCCTGGCCGAGCCACAGCCACAGCGCCAGCGCCGTCACCGAAAACAGCAGCAGCGCGTTGAGGATGTAAAGCAGGCCGTAAAGCACCGTCACCAGCCGCATCGACTGGTAGACCGTGTCGAGGAAGCCGGCCATCCCCTCTTTGGCAAACGTTGCTTCGCGGCGCGCATGGGAAAACAGCTTGACCGTCTGGATGTTGGTGTAGCTGTCGACGACGCGGCCGGTCATGGTCGAGCGCGCATTGGCCTGCGCCTCGCCGACCTTGCCCAGCTTCGGGATGAAGTAGCGCAACAACCCGATATAGCCGAGCAGCCAGACGCCAAGCGGCGCTGCCAGCCGCAAATCGGCCGAGCCGACGATGAACAGCATGCCAAGGAAATAGACGATGACGTAGTTGAGCACGTCGATCACCTTGATGACACATTCGCGCACGGCGAGCGCCGTCTGCATCAGCTTGGTGGCGATGCGGCCGGCGAACTCGTCCTGGTAGAAGCTCATCGACTGCTTCAGGAGATAGCGATGCACCTGCCAGCGGATGCGCATGGGGTAGTTGCCCATCAGCGTCTGCTGGTTGAGCAGCGAATGAAGCCATACCGTACCCGGCAGCGCGAACAGCACGACGAAGGCCATGCCGGCGAGCTTCCAGCTCTCGGTCTGCAGGAAGGTTTCGCGATTCTGCCCCGACAGCCAGTCGACGATGCGGCCCATGAAGCCGAACATCCACACTTCGGCCACCGCGATCGCCGTCACCAGCACCGCATCGACGATGATGTAGGGCCAGGCGCCTCGTGTATAATGCACGCAGAAGGCAACCAATGTCTTCGGCGGCTCGACCGGTTCCGCTGCGGGGAACGGATCGAGCCTTTTTTCAAACCAGTTAAACATAGGGATGCTCACAAAACTGTTGTCCGCTCACGCGGCACGGGAAAAATCCCCGGACCGCACGACGTCGGGGACCGACGGCCCGGAATCACCCGGGCCATCGGTCCTGCTTCGCGCAATATAGGGACTTGCGGGCTTTTCGCCGACAGACGCGTGCGACTGACCTGACGGCACGCTGCTGCCAGCCCGGTTTTTCGCGCCCGGCCGGATCAGCCGGATGATCCGGCGGACCAGCGACGGTCGGCTGTGGTCGGGAACCGCGCACGAGAAATCGACATCCGGCAGCATGCCGCGATGTGGACGCCGACGCGTCTCGGCGTGGACCGCCGACGAATAGGTCTCGCCGATCAGCAACGCCCAGGTCGCCGTCTTGCGCTCGTGCAGGCTCCTTGAGCCAGGTATTTTGTAGGGATCGAACATCGGTCCATCCTCCGTGTGCAAATAGAGATAGAAAGGCGAAGCAACGTCGTGCGCCGGCATTCGGCCGGAGGCACGGATTGCATCGGTCGGGACGCGAGGGGACACCTCGGTCGGGACGCGTTCAACTGGGGCGTACAGCCCCTTTAACAGTTTGAAAAACATCGCAGGATTCCTTCAACAGCCGAAAACTGGGTTCGGCGGGAATCGGTGCGATCAGATTAAGAAGTCAGGTGAATCGTCGTACCGAAACCGCCAGCAGGCAGGTAAGCCCACGAGAGGGGCGCTGGATGTGCATGGTCATCATGAATTTCCCCTCCATCGGTTCGGGTTGACAATGCTTGCGGTATACTCGACTTCGCAGAAAATGGCCACCCGCAGGTCCAGCAATTTCCAAAACCAGGAGACCGCTGTGGCCGATCTGCCACTTATTAGAAAGACGCGGAAATGAACCACCGTCTCCGCATCGCCCTCTACCAGCCTGACATTGCCGGCAACACCGGGACAATCCTGCGCTTCGCCGCTTGCCTCGGTCTCGGTGTCGATATCATCGAGCCGGCCGGCTTCCCGCTCTCCGACAAAGCACTCAAGCGCGCCGGAATGGACTATCTCGAAATGGCTGCCCTGACCCGGCATGTCGACTGGAACGCCTTCGAGGATTGGCGCCAAGCGAGCGCGCACCGGCTGGTGCTGCTCACCACCAAAGGCGCGACCGCCTACACCGGCTTTGCCTTCGCCGACGGCGACATCCTGCTGTTCGGCCGCGAATCGGCCGGCGTGCCGGATTCTGTCCACCAGGCTGTGGATGCGCGGCTGACGATCCCGATGCAGCCGGGCACGCGCAGCATCAATGTCGCGCTGTCGGTGGCTATGGTTGCCGGCGAAGCCATCCGGCAGCTCGGCTAAAGCAATTCCAGGAAAAGTGTGAAGCGGTTTTCCCGGGAAAAGCGCATAGCGCTTTCCCTTGGGAATTGCGCCAAGACAAAGAGAGGGAGTTGTTCGGCGTTTCTGTGAAACGATGAACGGCTCCATCGGCACGCTGGCAACTTCCGTCATCTTCGTCCAGGCGCACATCGCCTTCTCCGTCGTTTGCACATCCATGTTTTCTTGGCTACAAGCTCAACTTAACTTGAGGTCAAGCGGAAAAGTGAAATGGCTCCGGTGAAGGAATTGACGGTTGGCCAGGTGGCCATGCGCAGCGGCGTGGCGGTGTCGGCGCTGCATTTCTACGAGGCACGCGGGCTGATCCGCAGCCACCGCACATCGGGCAACCAGCGCCGCTATGGCCGCGACGTGCTGCGGCGGGTGGCGATCATCAAAGTGGCGCAGGAGGTCGGCATCTCGCTGGCCGAGATCGGCGCCGCACTTGAATCACTCCCGGAAGGCCGCACGCCGACCCGCGAAGACTGGAACCTGTTGTCGACCGGCTGGCGCGACGACCTCGACCGCAAGATCAGTCAGTTGAAGAAGTTGCGCGACGGCCTGACCGACTGCATCGGCTGCGGCTGCATGTCGATCGACAAATGCCCATTGCGGAACAGGGAAGACCGGCTGAGTGCCGAAGGGCCAGGCGCGAGGCGGCTGGTGCCGCACTGAGCCAATCTACGGTCCGCTGCCCCTCCGGCAATATTCTGACTATAAAGCGTCCGCCCAGTCTTGCCGGGCTCAAATCTGTATGCTTGATATCAGCTGCAATTGGCTTTTGGGGGTAGAGTTGAAATTCTCTTGTAAGATTTTTGGAGCGTTGCTTGCTGCCGTCGCGCTCTCGGCATGCACGCCGAGCGAAGGTGAATGGAATACTGCAAGAACAATGGTTCAGGGCAGCCCTGCAATGTATCGGCAACTGCTTGCGGAATGCATCCGACATGGCGACCAAGCGCCGCTTGCCACCAAGCAGCAAATTGCCAAGTTGATCAATGTCAATGCAGCCAGCGTTTCGAAGGTTTGGTGCGCAAGAACCGCGCGCGCTTTCAAGAGCGGCCGTCTGACCTATGCCGAGATGAAGCGGGCGCATCTCGGAACGGGCGACAGGAGCACATTCATCAAGATCGTCCAAGGCAAATAGTCGAGTACGATCCGCGTCGACGCCGTCGGCGTTCAGTCCGCCGCCGGCAACCGCCGTATCGTGAATTCGATCACATCTCCCGGCCGCTCGAACCAGCTTTCGATCTCGGTCCAGTAGGCCTGCTTCGGGAAGCGCTCGAACCATTCCTTGGCTTTGAGCCGCGCGTCCGAACGCGGCAGCACGAAGGTTTCACGCAAAAAACCGTCGCGCGGCATGCGCTCGCGCTCGGCGCGCGAACGATCGAGCCTTTTCTTCAACCCGTGCAGCGGCGGTCTTGCCGGGGCGCGCATGAAAGAACTCCTGGGCCTGAACCAGATGACACTTGACCCTTGCCCTTAAGAGATTAGGGATCGCGCCCTAAAAAGACGAGTCCTTTGTCGGCTGCGACCGGAGACATGATTTTGGAACGACCAGAAATACCGGCAGGCCTGCCGGCCGACATCGAACAGAAGAAGATGAAGGCCAGGCTCTGGTTCGAGACGCTGCGCGAGCGCATCTGCGCGACCTTCGAGCAGATCGAGCAGGAATTGCAGGGGCCGATGGCCGCCTGGTCGCCCGGCCGCTTCGAAAAGACGCCGTGGGAGCGCGACCAGGGCAAGGGCGGCGGCGGCACCATGTCGATGATGCATGGCCGCGTCTTCGAGAAGGTCGGCGTCCACACCTCGACCGTCTATGGCGAATTCTCGCCCGAATTCAGGAAGCAGATGCCCGGCGCCGAGGAAGACCCGAGTTTCTGGGCCTCAGGCATTTCGCTGATCGCGCATCCCTGGAGCCCCAACGTGCCGGCCGTGCACATGAACACCCGCATGGTGGTGACGTCGCGCCACTGGTTCGGCGGCGGCGCCGACCTGACCCCGGTGCTCGACCGCAACCGCACCGAGGATCACCCCGACACGGTCGCTTTCCACCGCGCTATGCAGTTCGCTTGCGAGAAGAACGCCGCGGTCGCCGACCACCCGAAATTCAAGGCCTGGTGCGATGAGTATTTCTATCTGCCGCACCGCAACGAACCGCGCGGCGTCGGCGGCATCTTTTTCGACTGGCTGCATTCAGGCGAGGACATAGGCGGCTGGAATGCCGATTTGAACTTCGTCCAGGATGTCGGACGTTCTTTTCTTGTCGTCTACGGTCACCTGGTTCGGGCCCATTTCAACGAGAACTGGACGGATGACGACCGCGACGAACAGCTGATCCGGCGCGGCCGTTACGTCGAATTCAACCTTCTTCACGATCGCGGCACCATCTTCGGCCTGAAGACCGGCGGCAATGTCGCCTCGATCCTGTCCAGCCTGCCGCCGGAGGTCAGGTGGCCGTAACAAATCGGTGAGCGAAGCGTGAGCCGCAAAAGCGTCCCATTTGCCGAATCTTGGCATCCAATGTGGCGCGTGGATTATCTTTTTCGTCTAATAGGCAATTGAAATAAAACGACTATTTGTCGTTTCCGGGCCGGGAAGCGCCGGCGGTTCCCGAGAGCAATTCCAGGAAAAGTGCCTAGCGGTTTTCCGTCCGGAATTGCGTCAATGAAGGGTGCCGCGACACGACGCTACCGGACGGCCCTGAACAAGGCGGAGCATTCTCAGGAAACGGATGCCCGCATTTCCAGGAGTACTTACCATGCGAAAGCTCATTGTAACGGCAGCCGCCGCTGCCGTTCTCGCTTCCGGTTCGGTCGCCTTTGCCGCGGTCAAGCACACCACGGGCACGATCAAAACCTATGATGGAACGGCCATGAGCCTTGTTCTGGACGATGGATCCACCTTTACGCTGCCCAAGACCTTCAAGGATCCTGGCCTGAAGGCCGGCGAAAAGGTCCGCGTTTCATGGGACATGAGCGGCAAGAACAAAGTTGCCGAGTCCGTCAAAATCGTGAAGTGACGGCCCTGTCGGGACAAGACCGACTTGGTCTTGACCGAGGCGTAGAGAGGCGGAGCAGCGCTGCTCCGCCTTTTTCGTCTGCATGTCACCCAAAAATGACCTCGGTTTTGGGAGAATGACATGCATGAAATCAAAGGCGGCAACCAAAACCGCCGAACCGTGTTATGCTTGTTCCCCCGTACGTGCCCCCAAAACCGACTGCTGCGAAGGGCGCGAAACAAGGTTGCGGAGCTTCGTGTGCCCATGAGAGGCGCAGGCTTCCAGGAGGAAAGGAGAAAATCCCATGAAGGAATTCCATTGCGGCTCGCTGGTCCCCGGCTGTGAGTGGCACACCCGTGCCGATGAGGAAGCCGAGGTGATGCGCCGCGCCGTCGACCATATGCGCGAGACGCATGGCGAAACTGTCATCCGCGAGACGATGATCGAAGCGATCCGTTCGCGCATCGAGAAGGTTCGCGACGCGGCCTGAGTAACCTACGCTTATTGGGCCTTCAGGGCCTCCGCGGCGCGCTCAAGCAGCGCGTCGCGATCGAGCGCAAAGCCTGAGCCGATCCATTCCTTTTCGAGGTTTTTCAGGATCGCGCCGAGTTTCGGCCCCGGCGACGCGCCAAGCGCTGTCAGATCGGCGCCCTTGACCTGAAACACCGGTTTTTCCCATTTTCCAGCGAAAGCCAGCAGGCGCGAAAAGCCGCCAGCCTGGATCATTGCGTCATTGTCCTCGACAGCGCGCGCCCTTGCCGAGGCGAGCGACAGCCGAAGGCGATCGACAAAACCCTGACGGTCGCCGGAATAAAGCTTTTTGGCCAGTTCCGCTTCGCTCGTCCTGGGCTCGATCGCAGCCGTCAGCGCCCAATGCCGCAGGCGCTCCGCTTCATTGGTGGACAGTTTCAGCCGCTCCGCCAACACCTTCATCCGCGTCGCATCGGGCGGCACGATGGCCTCCAGCCGGAGCAGCGGATCCGGCGCCCAGCCCAGATCCTTCTCGGTCTTGGTCAGTCCGTGAATGGCATCGATGCCCCATTTCTCGCTTTCCGGCAGGGCGCTGGTGAGCACGCCGGCCTGGCGCATCCACAGCAGCGCGCGCGACGGATCGGGGGCCGCCAGCAACTTCTTCAGTTCGGACCAGATGCGCTCGGCCGAGAGCTGGCCGAGCCCTTCCTTGAGCCGGGCGCAGGCTTTCAGGCCCTCGGCATCGGGCCGGCCTTCGCCATACCAGGCGAAGAAGCGGAAGAAGCGCAGGATGCGCAAATAGTCCTCGCGGATGCGCTGCTCGGCATCGCCGATGAAGCGCAGCCGGCGCGCTTCGATATCTGCAACGCCACCAACCAGGTCGATGACCGTGCCGTCGGCCTCGGCATAGAGCGCGTTGATGGTGAAATCGCGCCGTTCGGCATCGGCCTTCCAGCCGCGGCCGAACGACACTTTGGCGCGGCGGCCGTCGGTCTCGATGTCGGCGCGCAGCGTGGTGATCTCATAGGGCGTGCCGCCGGCGATCACCGTCACCGTCCCGTGCTCGATGCCGGTCGGCACCGCCTTGAACCCCGCCGCTTCGGCGCGACGGATGGTTTCCTGCGGCAGGCACGTGGTGGCGATGTCAATGTCGGCGACCGGCTGGCCGATCAGCGCATTGCGCACCGCGCCGCCGGCGATACGGGCTTCTTCACCGCCTTGCGCCAGCACGGCAAGCAGCCGCTGAAGATGTTTTCCGCCGAGCCAGTCTGCTTTGCCCGCGATCGAAACCTTCACGCATAAAGCCTTTCATAGAGCGTGCGGATGATGCCGGCGGTGACGCCCCAGATGCGCTGGCCGCCATAGGGCATATCGTAGAAGAACCATTCGAGATCGTTCCACATGCGGCTGTCCCTGGTGTGATTGGCCGGATCCATCAGGAACGAAAGCGGCACTTCGAAGGCGGCATCGACCTCATCGGCATTCAGCGACAGCGTAAAGCCGGGCTGCACGATCGCCAGCACCGGGGCGATGCGATAACCGCTGCCGGCGACATAGTCGGGCATGCGGCCGATGATCTCGACGCGGTCCTGGCTGAGCCCGATCTCCTCGAAAGTCTCGCGCAGCGCAGCTGCTTCCGGTGTCGGATCGGTCGGATCGATGGTGCCGCCGGGGAAAGCCACCTGGCCCGAATGGCTGCGCAGCTTTTCCGCACGCTTGGTCAAAAGCACGGTCGCATCGCGCCCGTGATCGACGACCGGGATCAGCACCGCGGCATCGCGCAGCGCCTTCAGCTGCTTCAACCGGGGATGGCCTGGGTTGAAGCGATGGTCGCCATAGTCGTCCCCGGCATGGGTTTCTGCTTGCGCGGCGACGCGCGCCCGAAAATCAGCTGTGGAAAACGCTGCCGGCGTCACCTGGTCCATCATGCGCTCAGCCGCTTCAGTTTTTCCGCCGGCATGATCGGATAGATCTCGCCTTTCGAACGCACGGCAAACATCGTCCTGCCGTCGATGTCGATTTCCTCGCCATGCTCGACCAGTTCGTACATCACCGGCCGCGCCACCAGCGCTTCCAGGCGCCCGCGCACCAGCACATAGGGTTTTAGCCCGCCGGTCTCGTCCTCGTCGACGAAGCGCAGCGGATGGCCGGGCCCGGCCTCGACGACATCGCCGACATTGGTGCGGAACGTGATGATTTGCTCGGCGCCGGCGCCGGAAACGTCCATTTCGACGGCAATGAACGGCGCATCGACGACGCGGATGCCGACCCGTTCGACCGGCGTCACCAGATAGGTCCTGCCATCCTCGTCCTTGCGCAGCACTGTGGAAAACAGCTGAACCAGCGGCATGCGGCCGATCGGCGTGCCGAGATAGAACCAGGTTCCGTCCTGTTTGATCTCCATGTCGAGATCGCCGCAAAACTCGGGATTCCAGCGCTCCACCGGCGCCGCGCCCTTGCCGGCGCGGGTGGCGCGCGAGATCAGCGCCTCGAGACCGCGCGCCTCTGTGGCACCGGTAAGGCTTTGTTCGCGATGTTCGGAGCGTTCCGTCATGGTCACGAAATAGTCACTGTTGTTCCGCTTGTCAGCCTAAGTCTGTGATTTAAGTTGAAATGCAGGCGCCAGGCGAGGCCGAATCGCGGCATTCTGCGGCACTGCTACAGTGCAAGCCGGTACTTCCAGCACAAGGATCGAAGCGGCATGAGCGTGATGGTCAAGGAAAGCCCGATCAACGAAAAGGACATGATCGCCCAGGCGGAGGCGGCGCTGGCCGATATTTCGAGGGTTCGCGACGGTGTCGGCCGCGTCATCTTCGGCCAGGAAGCGGTGGTCGAACGCACGCTGGTGGCGCTGCTCGCCGGCGGCCATGCGCTGCTGGTCGGCGTGCCCGGCCTTGCCAAGACCAAGCTGGTCGAGACGCTCGGCGTCGTGCTCGGCCTCGATTCGCGCCGCATCCAGTTCACCCCCGACCTGATGCCGTCCGACATTCTTGGCTCCGAAGTGATGGAGCAGGACGAGGCCGGCAAGCGCTCCTTCCGCTTCATCTCCGGCCCGATCTTCGCGCAATTGCTGATGGCCGACGAGATCAACCGCGCCTCGCCGCGCACCCAGTCGGCGCTGTTGCAGGCGATGCAGGAATATCACGTCACCATCGCCGGCATTCGCCACGACCTGCCGGCACCCTTCCATGTGCTGGCGACGCAGAACCCGCTGGAGCAGGAAGGCACCTATCCCCTGCCCGAGGCGCAGCTCGATCGCTTCCTGATGCAGGTCGATATCCTCTATCCCGAAATCGAGGCCGAGCGCCGCATCCTGCTTGAGACCACCGGCATCGAGGACGCCAAGGCGCAAAACGTCCTGCAGCCCGTGCGGCTGAAAGAGATCCAGACGCTCATCCGCCGCATGCCGGTGCCCGAAAGCGTCGTCGACGCAATCCTCAAGCTGGTGCGCTCGGCGCGCCCCGGCCAGGGCAATGCCGAGACCGACAAACATGTCGCCTGGGGCCCGGGCCCGCGCGCCAGCCAGGCGCTGACGCTTTGCGCCCGCGCGCGTGCGCTTTATGATGGACGGCTGGCGCCGTCGGTCGACGACATCCGCGCACTGGCCGAGCCTGTGCTGCAGCACCGCATGGCGCTGACCTTCGCCGCCCGCGCCGAGGGCACGACCGTGCGTGACGTGGTGGCGAAACTGGCCAAAGGCATCTGATGGCGCGTATCGGCGAAGTCCAGGCACCGGCAGCGACGCGCGACGCGCTCGCCAGAGGCCGGTTGCGGGCTTCGCTGGTGCCGGACCTGCTGGTCGAGGCGCGCCGCATCGTCAACACGGTGATTGCCGGCTGGCATGGCCGCCGCAAGCGCGGCATCGGCGAGAATTTCTGGCAGTTCCGCCCCTATGTCGAAGGCGATTCCTCGCGCATCGACTGGCGCCGCTCGGCCCGCGACGACCATACCTATGTGCGCGACCGCGAATGGGAAGCGGCCCATACGGTGTGGCTGTGGGCCGACCCCTCGCCTTCCATGCTCTACAAATCGACCGGCGCCAGCGTTTCCAAGGAATCGCGCGCGCTGGTGCTAGCGCTGGCCATGGCCGAATTGCTGTCGCGCAGCGGCGAACGCATCGCCTGGCCGGGCCTGACTGATCCCTTCACAGCCCGCAACGGCGCCGAGCGCATCGCAGCGCAATTGATGCACGCCGCCGACCCACCGGGAAAGCCTGATCTTTCCAACATCCGCCGCTTCTGCGACATCGTCATCGTCAGCGATTTCCTCGATCCGGTCGAGGAGACCATGGCCTGGCTCGACGTGCTGGCGCGCCATGGCGTGCGCGCGCATCTGATCGAGGTCGCCGATCCGGCCGAGGAGACTTTCCCTTACGCCGGCCGCACCGAATTCACCGATCCCGAGACCGGCGACAAGCTGACCGCCGGCCGCGCCGAAATGCTCGGCGACGAATATCGCCTGCTCTACACCGCCCGCCGCCAGGAGCTGGCCGGATGGTGCAAGCGCCTCGGCTGGAGCTATACGGTCAACCACACGGATCGCCTCGCCTCCGAGGCGCTGGTGCGCATCCATTTGGCGATGACCGCCGATGGCTTCGCCGGGCCGGCCGCTAGCGGCCGTGCCGGAAAGGCCGGCGCATGAGCTGGTTGCCGCTCTCCTTCGGCGCTCCCATGGTGTTGTGGGGCCTTTTGGCGCTGCCGGTGATCTGGTGGCTGCTCAGGCTGACGCCGCCCAAGCCGCAGACCGAAGTGTTTCCGCCGCTGAAGATCCTCGCCCGGGTGCTGAAGCGCGAGGAAACGCCGCAGCAGAGCCCATGGTGGCTGACGCTGCTTCGCCTGCTGATGGCAGCCCTTGTCGTCGCGGCCTTGGCCGAACCCGTATTCAACCCGCGCGAAAAGCTGCCGGCCGAGGGTGCCGCCCTGGCGCTTGTCATCGACAATGACTGGGCAAGTGCCGCCGACTGGGGCAAACGCGTCGCCACCGCCCAGCGGCTGATCGCCGATGCCGGCTCGAACGGTGTTCCTGTCGTCATCGCCTTCACTGCCGAAAAACCGAATGCCGAAATCGGACCCTTCGACGCCGCGGCCGCTCTCGACCGGCTGCGCGCGGCCAAACCGCGACCGATCCCGACCGACCGTCCCGCCGTCTATGCCCGCGTCGCCGGCGTGCTGGAGACCTTGCCTGGCGCCAGCGTTGCCGTGCTGGCCGACGGCCTTGCGGCAAAAGGCGACGAGGCCGCCTTCAACACGCTGCTGTCGCAAAATGCCGCCCGTGTCGTCTGGGCTAGCTCCGACCGCCTGGCGCTGACCGGGCTGACCGGCGCCGAGAACCAGGTCGACGGCTTCGCGCTGACCGCCATTCGCGCACCCGGCGATCCGGCGCCGGCACAGGTCACCGCCGGCGCCTTCGACGACAAGGGCCGCCGTATCGCCGATGCAACGCTGACTTTCGCACCCGGCGAGACCACCGCCACGGGCACGATGGCGGTTCCGTTCGAACTGCGCAACGACTTCGCCTCGATCGCGCTTGATGGCGAGCGCCAGGCAGGTGCGGTACGCGTGCTCGACGAAAGCTCGAAGCGCCGCCGCGTCGGATTGTTGTCGCAGGCCGAGGCCGACCAGGCGCAGCCGCTTCTGTCGCCGCTCTACTACATCAGGCGCGCGCTGCAGCCCTTCGCCGACCTGGTCGAACCGTCGAGCGCCGACCTCGCCGACGCCATCCCGCAGCTCCTCGACCAGAAGCCGGCGATGATCGTCATGGCCGATATCGGCACCATTCCGCCGCAGGTCCATCAGCGGCTGGTCGACTGGGTCGACAATGGCGGCACGCTGGTGCGCTTCGCCGGGTCGCGGCTGGCCGCCGCCGGCAATGACGATGATCTTTTGCCGGTCAGACTGCGCACCGGCGAACGCTCGCTCGGTGGCTCCCTGTCATGGACGACGCCGCAGCCGGTGACCGAATTCCCGAAGAACGGCCCCTTTGCCGACCTCGCGCCGCCGGCCGAAGTCACGGTGAGCCGGCAGGTCCTGGCCGAGCCGACGCCCGACATCGTCGAGCGCACCTGGGCGACGCTTGCCGATGGCACGCCGCTGGTGACCGGGTTGAAGAAGGGCAAGGGCACGCTCGTCCTATTCCACGTCACGCCGGAGGCGACGTGGTCGACCCTGCCGATCTCCGGCAGCTTCGTCGAAATGCTGCGACGTATCGTGCAGCTGTCGCGCAACCAGGGCGCGGCGGTCGCCAATGCCGAAGCCGCCGCGACATCGCTCGCGCCCTACCGCATGATCGCCGCCGACGGCACGCTGGTGCCGCCGACGCCCGATGCCCGGCCGCTGGTGCCCGTCGCCGGTCCGCTGCCGGTGACGTTCGAGAACCCGCCCGGCCTCTACGGCTCGGAAACCGGCGTCTTCGCCCACAATCTGCTCGATCCGGCCACCGCCTTCGCACCGCTGGTGCGGCCGCAATTCACCGTGCCGGTGACCAATATCCAATATGCTTTCGATGAATCGCGCGACCTCAAGGGTCCGCTGGTGACCGCGGCACTCGTGCTGATGCTGCTCGACACGCTTGCGGTGTTCTGGATGGGCGGGCTGTTGTCGCGCCGGCCACGCCGCACCCGCACGGCTGCGGCAACGACGGCAGCACTTCTGCTCGGCCTCGGCATGCTGTTTGGCCATGCCGACCTCGCCCGCGCCGACGATGCCAAACCGGGCGACGCCGCGGCCATCGAGGACATTGCCAAGACCCGCATCGCCTATGTGCTGACCGGAGTGCCCGGCGACGATTCGATCAGCCGCGCCGGGCTCGAAGGCCTGACCCGCTTCCTGATCGAGAAGACCGCGCTCGAGCCGGGCGCGCCGGCGGGCGTCGACATCTCGAAGGACGAGCTGTCCTTCTATCCGCTGATCTATTGGCCGATCGACCCCTCCGCCCCGATGCCGAGCGAGGCCGCGATCGCCCGCATCGACGCCTATATGCAGCAGGGCGGCACGGTGCTGTTCGACACCCGCGACCAGTTCGCCAACGGCATCGGCGCGGATTCGGCGAGCCCGGCGACGGAACGCTTGCGCGACATCCTCGGCAATCTCAATGTGCCACCGCTGGAGCCGGTGCCTGCCGACCATGTGCTGACCAAATCCTTCTTCATCCTGCCCGAATTTCCCGGCCGCTTCGCCGGCAGCCCGCTCTGGGTCGAAGCCTCGCTTGACGCCAGCAATGCCGAGAACCGGCCGGTGCGCGTCGGTGACGGCGTCTCGCCGATCCTGATCACCGCCAATGATTTTGCCGGCGCCTGGGCCGTCGACGAGAACGGCGATCCGCTGTTGCCGACCGTGCCGTCGGACCCGATGCAGCGCGTCTATGCACTACGCGCCGGCGTCAACATCATGATGTACATGCTGACCGGCAACTACAAATCCGACCAGGTGCACGTGCCCATCCTGCTCGAACGGTTGGGGCAGTAAGATCATGAACTGGTCGATCTCCTTCGAACCGCTGCTGTCCTGGCCCTTGCTGGCTTTGGTGCTGGTGCCGCTGCTGTTGCTGGCGGCCGTCGGCCTGTGGTTTCGCCAGCGCGGCGCGATCTTCCGCTTTGCAGCACTTGTTGCGCTCGGCGCTGCGCTTCTCAACCCGGTGTTTCTCGACGAGGAGCGCGAAGCGCTGAAAAGCGTCGTTGCCGTCATCGTCGACCGTAGCCAGAGCCAGGACATCGGCGGCCGAACCAAACAGACAGACGAAGCGCTGGCAGGGTTGCAGCAGCGCCTTGGCCGCTTCAAGCAGTTCGACGTGCGTGTCGTCGAGGCCGGCAAGTCCGAAGCCGCCGAGGAGCGCACCGAAACCAAGCTTTTCGCAGCCCTCGAAGGCGCCTTCCGCGACGTGCCGCCCTCGCGCATCGGCGGCGCCATCATGATCACCGATGGCGAGGTGCATGACGCGCCGCCGGCCGCCTCCGACTTCAACGCCCCGCTGCATGCGCTGATCACCGGCAATGAGCACGAGAAGGACCGCCGTATCCGCTTCGAGAATGCGCCGCGCTTCGGCCTGGTCGGCAAGCCGCTCGACATGACCTACCGCGTCATCGCCACCGACGGCGAAACCGGCCCGGTCGATGTTCGCGTCTCGGTCAATGGCGAGCAGGTCGCGGTCGAAGAAGCGACCATCGGCCAGGCGATGCCGCTGCAGGTGACCATTCCCGGCGCCGGTCGCAACATCGTCGAACTCTCCATCGACCGCGAGCCGGGCGAACTGACCGAAGCCAATAACCGCGCCATCGCGCTGATCGACGGCATCCGCGAAAACCTGCGCGTGCTGCTGGTTTCGGGCGAGCCGCATGCCGGCGAGCGCACCTGGCGCAATCTGCTGAAGTCGGACGCTTCGGTCGATCTCGTCCATTTCACCATTTTACGGCCGCCGGAAAAACAGGATGGCACGCCGATCAACGAATTGTCGCTGATCGCCTTCCCGACGCGTGAACTGTTCGTCGAGAAGATCAAGGATTTCGACCTCATCATTTTCGACCGCTACCAGCACCGCGATGTGCTGCCGATCCTCTATTACGACTACATCTCCGAATATGTCGAAAAGGGCGGCGCGCTGTTGATCGCCGCCGGGCCGGAATATGCCGGCGACGCCTCGATCGCGCGCACGCCGCTGATGTCGTCGCTGCCGGCGATGCCGACCGGCGAAGTCATCGACAAGGCCTTTTATCCGCGCCTCACCGATGTCGGCCAGCGCCATCCGGTGACGCGCGGGCTCGACGGCTCGGCGACGGAGCCACCGCATTGGAGCCGCTGGTTCCGCACCATCGGCGTGCAGAATCCCGAAGGCGAAGTGGTCATGAAGGGCGCCGACAACCGTCCCCTGCTTCTGCTCGACCACAAGGGCGAAGGCCGCGTCGGCATGCTCCTGTCCGATCAGGGCTGGCTGTGGGCGCGCGGCTTCGAGGGCGGCGGCCCGCATGTCCAGCTCTACCGCCGCATCGCCCATTGGCTGATGAAAGAACCCGAGCTCGAGGAAGAGCGGCTGACCGCCGACGGACGCGGCATGGTGCTGGAAATCCGCCGCCAGACGATGAGCGACGACCCCGGCTCGGCCCAGGTCATCACCCCGTCGGGCAAGGCGCTGATCGTCAAGCTGGAAAAATCCGAGCCCGGCGTGTTTCTCGGCAGCATCGAGACGCGTGAGATCGGCCTCTACCAGATCGGCAATGGCGACCTGACCGCACTCGCCCATGTCGGCCCGGTCAACGCGCCGGAATTCTCCGACGTCATCTCCACCGAAGACCGGCTGAAGGCGCCGGCGGAAGCCACGGGTGGCAGCGTGCGCCGGCTTGCGGCGTCCTCGACGCTTGGCCAGCTCACCGGCGGTGTCGCCCTGCCCTCCATCGTCCCGGTCCGCGCCTCGGGTGCGGCCTCGGGCGCGGACTGGATCGGCCTGCGCACCACCGACGACAGCGTGCTCAAAGCCGTTTCGCGCGTACCCCTGTTCGGCGGCTTCCTCGGCCTCGGCCTGCTGCTGCTGGCCATGGGCGCGATGTGGTTCAGAGAGGGACGGTGAGAGCCTTTTCCTTCTCCCCGTTCACGGGGAGAAGGTGCCCGAAGGGCGGATGAGGGGCAGCGCCGACGTGATGTGATTGGCGATCTCCACAGCCTGCCCAAGTGCACTTTCGTCAGCCTCAGCGCCGCCCCTCATTGTCCTGCCGGACATTTCTCCCCGTAAACGGGGAGAAAGAAGCTACTCCTCCGGCTCCGTCGTAAACAGCAGCGGATAGCCTTTCGCCTTGCCGGCGTCTGTCGCCCGTGTCGCCTTGGTCTCGGCGACATCCCGCGTGAACACGGCGACGACGCAGACGCCGCGCTGGTGGGCGGTGATCATCACCCGGCGCGCCTGGTCTTCGCTGAGCTTGAACTCACCCTTCAGCACCGTCACCACGAATTCGCGCGGCGTGAAATCGTCATTGACGAGGATGACCTTGTAGAGCTTCGGCCGCTCGGTCTGCGGCTTGGTCTTGGTGCGGGGCTTGGAGGTGATCTCAGGCATGGGGAACCGTCATCGCGCCAGGGTCGCTCTCACTTTGTCATGGGGGAAAGCGGTCGTCCATTTTGATCGGCGCGCAAAACCGGCTTCCCGGGGGTGCTGCCGTTCACAAATTTAGGAACAGTTTGGTGCCGTTCAACGGCCCTGACGATCGATGGCGCGACGGCCTTGGAATTCGCGCGCGGCGTGCGGGCCGAAGCCGGAGGCCTTGCGCTCCATCCATGCTCTCGCAAGCCATCCGGCGAGACAGATGACCGTAAAGCCGCTGAGCAGGGAAAGCAGCAGGCTTTGCAATGGCGTGACATATTGCCAGCCGGCGGAGATCAACGGCGCAAACGAGGACGGCTCGGTGCGGCCGCTTGCCGGGTCGGGCACCGGGCTCGCTGTGAACTGAATCAGAAGTCTCACCACGGCCGAGGCCAGGAGACCGCCAATGGTCATCGAACGCAATATGTACGAAAGCCGCTTCTTCATGCGAGCTGTCCTAGCGGACCGGCATTGCAAACGGGTTAAAGTCCTGGGTGGCCGGCACCCATCAACGGGTAATCATGACAACTCATGCGACAAGGCCGCTCCAGCCGGGGGGACTGGAGCGGCCTTGTACCAGACAAGCCTGTTGGCTGTCTGAAATCAGGCCTTCGGAGCGTCCTTCTTGACGACCTTCTTGGCCTTCTTGTGCTTCTTGACGGGCTTCTTGGCGACGACCTTCTTCACCGGGGGCTTGGCGGTCGTGGTCGCCGGAGCAGCCGTCGTGGCAGCCGGAGCAGCGGTCGTGGTGGCAGCGGCGTTGCCCAGGGCCGGCATTGCGAAAGCGAGAGCGACGGCGAGACCGGTGGCGGAGAGGATGGACTTTTTCATGGCTTCATTTCCTTTTTGGTGCGGGTCGGTTTGAGTGTCACTGAACCGGGTCGATCGGTGTCACTCCAAGCAGCTTCAAAGCGTTCGCGAGCATCCGGATACCCTGTGCCTGTTTCTTGTTGGCGCAGAACCGGTTTCCCTTTCTTTGCAGTGCTTTCGCCGCGGTGACCTGCGTTGCCGCGGCATGGGTTTCGAGGGCTTCGTCTACCTGGCGATTGAGATCGATGCAGCGCTCGCTCCTTGTGATCGGCGTCACCTTTGCGCTGGAGGCTGCGACCGCGGCCGTGACGAGCGAAATGCTGAACAGCGCACCCATCAAGCTGATCGTGAACCTGTGCATCGGTAATGTCCGTTACTCCGGAGACTTCGCGTCGCAGCCGATGTCCTGACCGCCACGGCACCCTTTATGCCCTTGATTTTTTTCGTGAGTTTTTCCGAACTATAGAATTTTGTTTCTGGATTGTTTCTGGCAAAGCCGATGCCGGGCGATCATCGCCGCTGGCCAACATGTGGCCAGAATTCTATCGTGTGGGTGACGCCACAGAAGCAGACTCAAGAAGGCAGCCACCGCCTGCCCGGCCAACAAAGACAGGATCGCCGTGAAATCCGATGCGCACATACTGATCGTCGACGACGACAAGGGCATACGCGACCTGCTTCAGGAGTTCTTCCAGAAGCGCGGCCTGCGCACCACGGTTGCCGCCGACGGCATCGAGATGGAAGACATCCTGCGCCGCACGCAGGTCGACCTTATCGTTCTCGATGTGATGCTGCCCGGGAAAAGCGGGCTGGAGCTCTGCCGCGACCTGCGCGCCAGCTACTCCACACCGATCATCATGCTGACGGCGGTCACCGAAACCACCGACCGCGTCGTCGGCCTCGAAATGGGCGCCGACGACTATGTGCCGAAGCCTTTCGATCCGCGCGAGCTGCTTGCCCGCATCCGCGCCGTGCTGAGGCGCAATGGTACGGCCGAGCCCAAGCGCGCCAGCACCAAGCAGATCTACCACTTCGCCGGCTGGACGATGGACTGCTCGCGCCGCCGGCTGATGGCGCCCGGCGACGTCAGGGTCGAGCTGACCATGGCGGAGTTCAACCTGCTTCAGACCTTCGTCAAAAGCGCGCAGCGCGTGCTTACGCGAGACCAGCTCATCGAACTTTCCGGTGGCGACAGCGACTATTCCTTCGATCGCAGCATCGACATTCTGGTCAGCCGTCTCAGGCGCAAGATGGAAGACGACCCCAAGACGCCGAAACTGATCCTGACCGTGCGCAGCGGCGGCTACCAGTTCCTGCCAGAGACCACCTCCGAATGAGACGCTTCCTGCCGCAAACCCTGCCGGTCTGGGTTTTGCTCATCGTCATTGCCGGCCTGCTGATCAGCCAGGTGGCGACGCTGTACATCGTCTCGCGCGACCGTGCCGTCGCCAATGACGAGGTCGATCTCTATCGGTTGAATGATCGCGCCTATTCGCTGGTGCAGCTGATGCATGACGACACGCCCGAACAGCGCAAGCTGACGGCGTCCGGCCTGTTCAACGCCACCTATGCGCTCACCGTTTCGGACACGCCCGCGGTCACCTCGTCGATCGCCGGCGACGACGAACTGGCCGAGCTCGAGGACATTCTGGTCGGTCGGCTGTCGAAATTCGGCATCACCGACGCCCGCGTCCGGCGCGATCCGGCATCGCAGGCAACCAACGCGCCAGGCGGCGTGGTGCTCACCAAGGATGTCGGCGCGGTGGAGCGCGACCTCCTGGGATTGGCGGCGAGCTTCGCCCAGAGCGACAAGCTGACGGCATCGGTCCGCTTCGCCGACGGCCAATGGCTGAACTTCACCGAGCCCAACACGCCGGTCGGGCCGATATTGAGCTTCGACAGCCTGCCGCTCTATTCGCTGATCGCGGCCCTGGTGGTGATCATGTCGATCTGGTCGCTGCGCCGGCTGACGGCGCCCTACCGGATGATGGAAACGGCGGTCAACCGGATCGGCACGGATCTGAAGAGCCCGCCGATCGCCGAGACCGGCAGCCGCGAGATCCGCGCCGCGGCGAAAGCCGTAAACGCCATGCAGGTCCGGCTGCGCGACTATGTCGAGGATCGCGAACACCTTGCCGCCGCCCTCGCCCACGATTTGCGCACGCCACTGACCCGAATGCGGCTGCGCCTTGAACTGTTGCGCAAATCGACGGCGCGCGAGGCGCTGGCGCACGACCTCGCCGACATCGAGAGCATCGCCAGCTCCGTCATCGACTTCGCCACTTTCGAAGTCACCGAGGAGAAGAGCGAACGGATCGATTTCTGGTCGCTGGTGGAATCGATCGCCGACAGTTTCGAAGACGTCTCGTTCGACCATGACGGCGCCAGACCCCGCGGCATGATCTGCATGGCGCGGCCGGTGGCGCTGAAGCGCTGCGTCAACAATCTGGTCCAGAATGCCGTGACCTACGGCAAGAAGGCGCATCTCAGCCTACGCCAGTCGGACGATGTTATCACGCTGGTCATCCGCGACGAAGGACCGGGCATTCCGCAGGCACAGCTCGACCAGGTGTTCGGTTCCTTCGTGCGGCTGGAACAGTCGCGCAACCGCCAGACCGGTGGCCTCGGCCTCGGCCTGACCATTGCCCGCAACATTGCGCGTGCCGCCGGCGGCGAAGTCCACCTCTCCAACCATCCCGGCGGCGGCCTGCAAACGGAACTGCGCCTGCCACTGGCAGTATAAGGCAGCAGGCTACCGTCTCGGTGAGCGACAGGCTGGATCGGGCCGCCCTCCCTTGCAATAGTGCCGCCGCTCTAACGGGAGGAGATCGCCGCATGTTTTACGCCATCCTGGCCTATCACGTCGAACAGACCATCCAGGCCCTGACGCCGCAAGAGGACGCGGCGCTGATGCACGACCTTCTCGAGGTCAATGCCAGGCTGACCCGCGAGGGCAAGCTTGGGCCGGCGGCACGGCTGGGCGCAACCGCCGACGCCGTCACGCTGCGCGGCCCGGACGACGG
This sequence comes from Mesorhizobium sp. P2_B11, assembly GCF_056404855.1. Taxonomy (NCBI): domain Bacteria; kingdom Pseudomonadati; phylum Pseudomonadota; class Alphaproteobacteria; order Hyphomicrobiales; family Phyllobacteriaceae; genus Mesorhizobium; species Mesorhizobium sp. P2_B11. The sequence goes on along the minus strand of NZ_JBFUDF010000008.1, from coordinate 103,257 downwards.
CATCGTCATCGACGGGCCGTTTGCCGAGACCAAGGAACAATTGCTGGGCTTGTACGTCATCGACTGCGCGACCCAGGAGGAGGCCATCGCGGCCGCGCGTGACTTGCGCCGCGTGAACCCTTCGGCCGTGTATGAAATCCGGCCGATCACATTCTACCTTCCCGGCGTAACCTTTCCGGCTGCAGAAGGATGAGGTAGCGGCGATCTCAACCGCCGCCACACAGCTGCCGGCAATAGGGGGGCCTGCCTCACCAACTCAGGCCGCCGCGATCTCATTGCCCAGACGCACCGTTTCAGCGACCAGAAGGTCGAGATCCTCGCGCCGGGTCCGGTGGTTGTTGATTGCCACCCGCAGGCAATGCCGGCCTTGCACCGTCGTATCGGAAATGGCGGCGATGCCTTCTTCCTGCAGCCTCAGCATGATCTCGGTGTTGAGTGCCTTCGCACGCTCTCCATCGAGCCCTTCCGCGCGATAGCGGAAGCAGACGATGTTGATGCTGGTCGGCGCCGTCAGCTCGAGCGCCGGTTCGGCCTCGATCAGGCCCGCGAGATAGTGCCCTTGCGCAATGTTCTGGTCGATCAGGCGTCCGAATTTTTCGACGCCATGTTCCCTGAGCGCCATCCACACTTTGAGCGCGCGAAAGCCGCGTGACGTCTGCAGCCCGTAATCGTGCAGCCATTGCCCGGAAGCGAGGCCGCGCGGTGTCGATTCCAGATATTCGGGCGTCACCGCGAAGGTCTTGCGATGCGCCGAGGCATCCCTGACCAGCGCGCAGCCCGCCTCGAACGGCGCATGCAGCCATTTGTGCGGATCGAGCGCGATGGAATCGGCCCATTCGATGCCGGCGACGCGATGGCCATTCTCAGGTGCAATCGCGATCAATGCGCCGATGCAGCCGTCGACATGGAACCACATGTCTTCCTCATGCGCCAACTTGGCCAGCGCCTGCAGATCGTCGATGGCGCCGGTGTTGACCGTGCCGGCATTGCCGATGATGCAGGCCGGCTTGAACCCGGCTGTGCGATCCTCGGCAATTGCCGCCCGCAAGGCCGCGATGTCGATGCGCAGGCTGGCGTCGCTGGCAATGCGGCGCAACGCTTTGTTGCCGAGGCCGAGCGCCTCCATGCCTTTGCGATGGCAGGAATGGATCTGGTCCGAGCCATAGAAACGCAAGGGCTTTTCGATGGCGGCAACGCCGTGCTCGCGCACGTCGATGCCGGCCTTGGTGTTGCGCGCCACGGTCAGCCCGATGATGTTGGCCATCGAGCCGCCGCTGACCAGCGTGCCGCTGGCCGAAGCCGGCATGCCCGTCATCTGTTTGCACCAGTCGACGACCTGGCCGTCCATCAGGGCGGCGGCATGATTGCCGCCGCCGAGATTGGAGCCCTGGATGGCCGCCAGGAAATCGCCAAGCGCGCCGGTAAAATTGCTCGAGCCCATATACCAGGACCAGAAGCGCGGATGGATGTTGCCCATCGGATAGGGCATCACCTTGTCCACGACATCGCCATAGATATCGGCAAGGGGCGTCGGCGATTGCGGCAGGGACGCGGTGAAGAACTCCCTCACATCTCCAGGCATCTCCTGCCACACCGGCCGTTGCCTGACGTCGCGCAAATAGGCGACGGCATCGTCAACGATCCGATGCGACAGGTTCTGCACATCGGCCCAGTCCGAGGGGTCAAGCGTTTCCTCGACAGCCGAGGTGACAGGCATCGCGTCCATGCAGATTGCTCCCGCGTCATCATGCTGGGAACTGGCAGCCGGGCGTCGAGCGCGAGAGAGCAAGCTCTTCCGCATTCATCTCGGCCTCGATGCCATCGAACAGCGGCGTCGACATATAGCGTTCGCCGGTATCGGGAAGCATGCACAGGATCACCGAACCGGCAGGCGCCGTGCCGGCGATCTGGCGCGCCACGGCAAAAGCCGAGCCGCCGGAAATACCGGTGAAGATGCCCTCCTGCTGCGCCAGCGCCTTGGCCCATTTCATGCCCTCCGGTCCGGCGATCGGCATCACCTCGTCATAGAAGTTGCCATCGATCGCTTCCTGCAGGACGTTCGGGATGAAGTCCGGCGTCCAGCCTTGGATCGGGTGCGGCTCGAAGGCCGGATGGCTGGCAGCCGGCGCGCCACCGGCGCCGCGCACCTGCGGCTTGCCGCTGCCGACAAGCTGCGCATTGGCCGGCTCGGTCAGCACGATCCTGGTCTCGGGCCGCTCGCGGCGCAGCACACGCGCCACGCCGGCAACGGTGCCGCCGGTGCCGTAGCCGGTGACGAAATAGTCGAGCCGCGAGCCGGCGAAATCGTTGACGATCTCGCGTCCCGTGGTTGCTTCATGGATGGCGGCGTTGGCCTTGGTCTCGAACTGGCGAGCCAGGAACCAGCCATTGGCTTCAGCCAGTTCGACCGCCTTCTTGTACATGCCAAAGCCTTTTTCGGCGCGCGGCGTCAGCACCACCTTGGCGCCCAGCATGCGCATCAACTTGCGGCGCTCGACCGAAAAACTGTCGGCCATCGTCACCACCAGCGGATAGCCCTTCTGCGCGCAAACCATGGCAAGGCCGATGCCCGTATTGCCGCTCGTCGCCTCGACAATGGTTTGTCCGGGCTTGAGCGCGCCGGTGCGCTCGCCTTCCTCGATGATGTTGAGCGCCAGCCGGTCCTTCACCGACGCCGCCGGATTGAAGAACTCGGCCTTGACGTAGATGGTGGCATGCGCCGGGCCGAGATTGTTGACGCGGATGACCGGCGTGTCGCCGACGGTGTCGAGAATGCTGTCGAACAGGCGGCCGCGGCCGGCCGTGGTTCTGATTTTCTGCTGATGCAACATGGATGAACTCCTGGTTTTGCTCACGGGCCGGTTACACACCGGCGGTTTGGGCGACGAGATTTCGACACCTTGCCGCACTACAGGTCCTTGACGTCTAGCAATGTGGTAAACGCCACATTCGACGCGCATATTTTGCGAGCCGGTGCACTTTGTCGGGATCAGTGATAAAGCAATAGCTGGAGGGCCAGCGTGGGAGCAGGCGTGGAAACGGGCGTGGAATCGAGCCGGACCAAGGGCCAGAAAGGCCTTGTCGTGCGGCTTTTCGGGCCGCTGGCGATTGTTCGCGACGGCGTTTCTGTGGCTTTGCCGGCATCGCGCAAGCTGCGTGCGCTGCTCGCATATCTGGCGCTGGCGCCCCACCCGGTCGGACGTGGCAAGCTGTGCGAATTGTTGTGGGATGTTCCAAATGATCCCCGCGGCGAGCTTCGCTGGTGCCTGAGCAAATTGCGGGCCGCTCTCGACGAACCGGGCCGCCGCAGGATCCAAGCCGCTGACGATACGATCGCGCTTGATCTCGATGGTATTTGCATCGACGCGTTGGATGTCGCGTCAGCGGCTGCTACGGGAATCGAAGAGCTTGATACCGAGCGGCTGCAGGCCCTGTCGAAGCTCTTCGTCGGCGATTTCCTTGAGGGGCTGGAGATCGACCGCAACCCACTCTTCAACAATTGGTTGACCGCGCAGCGCCGCCGATTCGGTTCCTGCCACGCGGTGATACTGGAACATCTGGTCAAGACGCTCCCGGCCGTGTCCGAGGACGTCTCCGCCCATCTCGAAAAATGGCTGGAGCTGACCCCGTTCGACAGCTGCGCCCACATAGCGCTTCTCACGAGGCTGGCGCGGCACGGCCAGTTCGGCGCCTGCGAGGACCATCTTGCCGCCGCCGCAGCGCTCTTCCAGTCGGAAGAACTGGACTTCGGCCCTGTGCGCCAGGCGTGGCTGGCCATTCGCGCGGAACGACCCTGCGCGACTGCGCCGGCACAGCCGGCAGCCTCACCCGCGCCGAACCAAAGCCCGATCATGCTTGCCGGTACCGAAACGGCAACGCCCCACAAGGCTTCGCTTGCCGTGATGCCGTTCGCCGAAGACGCCGGCGGCGTTCGCGGCGGGCTGGCCGACGGCTTGACGCACGACATCATCACCCGCCTCGCCAAGCTCAGGGATTTCTTCGTCATTGCCCGGGGCTCGGTGTTTGCGCTTGCGGAAAAGAACATCGCGCCGGAGGATGCCGGCCGCAGGCTGAATGTCGACTATGTCGCCACCGGCACCGTGCGCAGCCTGGCGGGCCGCCTCATCGTCACCGTCGAACTGGTCGAGGTGCGCACCGCCAGGATCGTCTGGGCCGAAACGTTCGAGCGCAGGCCCGACGACATCTTCTTCGTCCTCGACGACATCTGCAACAGCATCGTGGCCTCTATCTCATCCGAGATCGAGACGGTCGAGCGCAACCGCGCCATGCTGAAGGCGCCCAATTCGCTCAATGCCTGGGAGGCCTACCATCGCGGCCTCTGGCACATGTATCGCTTCACTCGCAGCGAAAACGATCAGGCCAGGCACTTCTTCGGCATCGCCCTGCAACAGGACCCGACGTTCACCCGCGCTTATGCCGGCCTGTCCTTCACCCATTGGCAGAGCGCCTTCCAGCGCTGGGGCGACCGCGACCAGGACACCGCGCTCGCCTTTGAGGCGGCCGGCCAGAGCCTGCTGATCGACGATCACAATCCGGCCGCGCACTGGGCGATGGGCCGGGCGCTGTGGCTGCGCGGCGAAGGCAACGCGTCCCTGCTCGAACTGGAGCAAGCTGTCGACCTCAGCCCTAACTTCGCGCTTGGCCACTATGCGCTGTCTTTCGTGCAGTCGCAGTCGGGCGACCCGCAAGCGGCGATCGGGTCGTCGGATCATTCGCGCCATCTGTCGCCGTTCGACCCGATGCTGTTCGGCATGCTCGGCGCGCGCGCCATGGCCCATGTCCGCCTCGGCCAGTTCGACGAAGCGGCAGACTGGGCGCTGAAGGCGGCCGCGCGCCCCAACGCCCATATCATCATCCTGTCGATCGCCGCCCACTGCCTGGCGTTGGCCGGCCGGCTGGACGAGGCCAAAACCTTCGCCGCCGCCATCCGCAAGACGCTTCCGGGCTACCGCGCCGACGACTTCATCGACACTTTCCGCTTCGACCCGGACGCCACAGCCCTGTTCAAGCTCGGCGCCAGGCGCATCGGGCTGAACTGATTCAGACCAGCGGCTGATAGCTCCCCTAGCGCCGCAGCACCGCGCTCAGCACGTCGCGTATGCCGATCGCGCCGACAAAGCGCGATTGGTCGTCGAACAGCGCCACCGGTGCCGTCTGCGAGCGGTGCATGGCCAGCATCACCGTCTTCAGCGAGGTGCCCGGAGTGGCCCAGAATACCTGCGCCGTCTCCTCCGGCTGCGCCTCGACATCGGCGCACGACACCCACACCGCCGGCTTGCCGTCGCGTTCAGCCGCGGCCACCAGCCCGTGCTCGTCGATCTTGAAGCGCGTCGTCTTGCGCCGGTCGAGCCACACCCAGCCGTTGTCACCGTGCTCGAGGTCGCGGCTGTCGCGCATGACGTTCCAGGCGGTCAGCACCGAAAGCGGGTTCACATTGGCGATGAAGTCGCGGACATAGTCGTTGGCCGGCCGCAACACGATGTCTTCCGGCGCGCCGGTCTGCACGATGCGGCCACCTTCCATGATGGTGATGTGGCTGCCGATCTTCAGCGCCTCTTCGAGATCGTGGCTGACGAAGATGATGGTCTTCTTCAGTTCCGCCTGCAGCTGCAGCAATTCGTCCTGCAGCTTGGTGCGGATCAGCGGATCGAGTGCGGAGAACGGCTCGTCCATCAGCAGGATCGGCGCTTCCGTGGCGAAGGCGCGGGCCAGGCCGACACGCTGCTGCATGCCGCCGGACAGTTCGTGCGCGTATTTCTTCGACCACTGGTCGAGATTAACCAGCTTGAGCTGCTTGTGCACGCGCTCCTTGCGTTCTGCGTCCGGCACGCCGGCGAGTTCGAGGCCGAGGCCGACATTCTCCTCGACCGTGCGCCATGGCAGCAGGCCGAACTGCTGGAACACCATCGCCACCTGCTTCTGCCGCAGCCGCCGCAACGTCGCCTGATCGCAGGTCACGACGTCGACGATGTTGTCGCCGTCCTTGACCAGCACCTGGCCGCGCGACACCACGTTGAGCCGGTTGACAGCCCGAAGCAGCGTCGACTTGCCGGAGCCCGACAGGCCCATCAGCACCGAAATCTCGCCCTCATGCACGGTCAGGCTGGCCCCTGCGCAGCCCAGCACATTGCCGGTCTTTTCGAGGATTTCGGCACGCGTAGCGCCGCCGTCGATCAGCGCCAGCGAACCGGCCTGATCGGATCCGAAGACGATATCGACATTCTTGAAGTCAACGGCGACGGTCATTTCTTGCCTCCAACGCCGATACGCGTCATCCGGTCGAGCACGATGGCGAGCACGACGATCGCCAGGCCGGCCTCAAGGCCGAGGTCGATGCGGCGCGAGCCAAGCGCGCGGTTGATTTCAGTACCGAGCCCGCCGGCGCCGATCAGCGCGGCGAACACCACCATCGACAGCGACAGCATGATCGACTGCGTCAAGCCGGCCATGATGGTCGGCAGCGCCGAGGGCAGCTCGACCTTCCACAGCAGCTGCTGCTTGGTGGCGCCGAACGCCTCGCCGGCCTCGATGATCGACTTCGGCACCGAGACGACGCCGAGATGAGTGAGCCGGACCGCGGTCGGGATGACGAAGATGATGGTGACGATGAGGCCGGGCGCGTTGCCGAGGCCGAACAGCGTCAAGACCGGGATCAGGTAGACGAAGGTCGGCAGCGTCTGCATCAGGTCGAGCACCGGCAGCATGATGCGGTAGACCTTCGGCTTGTGCGCGGCCCAGATGCCGAGCGGCACGCCGATCGCCATCGCCATGGCGGCGGCAGCCACGACCAGCACCAGCGTCTGCACCGTCTGCTTCCAGAGGTTCTGGTTGATGATGAAGATCAGGCCGAGAAAGACGCCGATGGCCAGCGGCCGCGAGCGCTGCAGCAGCCAGGCGATGATGGCGATGACCAGCGCCAGCAGCACCGGCGGCACCAACAGCAGGATATCGACCAGCCCGTCGAGCAGGAAATTGAGGCCGTTAGAAAAAGCCCTGAACACAGTGTCGAAATTGTCGGTGAGGAAACCGAAGAACGCCTTTCCCCAGGCGCCGATCGGTATCTTGTGATCGACCATGAATTTCGAAATCGGATCCATATCGCCCCTCTCATGCGCGAGACCGCCTGCCCCTCGGCCTCGGCTGTCGTTACGTCATCTTCTCACAGGATATGAAAAAGGGCAGCCTTTTCTAAAATGGCTGCCCTTCCTGGTTCGGCTTTGCCGAATTCAGTCGGCTCAGCTTCCGAGCGCGGTCTTGACCGCCGCCGCCGCATCGCCGCCATCGAAGGTGGTGACGCCGGCAATCCACGGCGCAACCGCGTCAGGGTGCTTCTTCAGCCAGTCGGCTGCGACCGTATTGGCGTCGCCGCCTTTCAGGATCGCGTCCATCATCTCGCCTTCCATGTCGAGATTGAACTTCAGATTGGCGATGAACTTGCCGGCATTCGGGCATTCGGTGGTGTAGCCCTTGCGCACATTGGTGAAGACGGTGGCGGCGCCGAAGCCGCTGTCGCCCATGCCGTCGAGATAGGTGATCTTCATGGCGCCCATCACCGGATGCGGCGTCCAGCCGAGGAAGGCGATCCACTCATTGTTCTTCATCGACTGCTCGGCCTGCGTCAGCATGCCGGCTTCCGAGGACTCGACCAGTTCGAAACCTTCGAGATTGTCCTTCGGGTTCTTGATCATGTCGAGGATGATGCGGTTGCCGTCATTGCCGGCCTCGATGCCGTAGATCTTGCCGTTGAACTTGTCCTTGAACTTGCCGATATCGGTCAGCGACTTGACGCCGGCGTCCGCAACATAGGTCGGCACGACGATGCCGTAGCCGGCGCCGGTCAGGTTGGTGCTGATCGTCTCGACCGAACCGTCGGCGGTGTAATCCTTGATGTCGTTGGTCATCGACGGCATCCAGTTGCCGAGGAAGACGTCGAGATCCTTGTTCTTCAGCGACGCCATGGTCACCGGCACCGAAAGCTGGATCGTCTGCGGCTCGTAGCCGAGCGCGGTGAGCAGCACTGAAGCGACGCCGGTCGTCGCCTGGATGTCGGTCCAGCCGACATCGGAAAGGCGAACCGCCTTGCAGCTCTCCGGATCACCGGCAAGCGCTGCGCTCGTGGACAGGAAAGTCGCCAGACCGAGGCCGGCGACGAAAGTGTTCATACGCGACATTGGTAGTCTCCCATTGTGATTCTTTGGCGAAGCGTAGTTACGGTTTCTCTGCCCGCCTTGTTTCGTCAGCCAAACACCATTCTGGTGTGGTTTCAAGCGTTAAGGCAATCACGATCAACGGCGCGGACTGGCCAAACAGCGACACGGCTGACGCTTTTTCGATGGCAGACGGCTTTTCCCATGAAATGCTGCGGTGCCCCCTCCCCGCGCGGCGCCAACTCGGCTTAAAAGGGCGGCATGGCCAAGCTTTACTTCCACTATGCGACGATGAATGCCGGCAAGACGACAATGCTGCTGCAGGCGTCCTACAATTATCGCGAACGCGGCATGACGACGATGCTATTCGTCGCCGGCCACTACAGGAAGGGCGACACCGGGCTGATTTCGTCGCGCATCGGCCTGGAGACCGAAGCCGAGATGTTCCGCGACGGCGACGATCTCTACGCCCGCGTCGCCGAGCATCATGAGCACACGACCGTGCATTGCATCTTCGTCGACGAGGCGCAGTTCCTCGACGAGGAGCAGGTCTGGCAGCTTGCCCGGATCGCCGACCGGCTGAACATCCCGGTGATGTGCTACGGCCTGCGTACGGATTTCCAGGGCAATCTGTTTTCCGGCTCGCGTGCCCTTCTGGCCATTGCCGACGACCTGCGCGAAGTGCGCACCATCTGCCGCTGCGGCCGCAAGGCGACAATGGTCGTGCGTCTCGGCCCTGACGGCAAGGTGGCGCGGCAAGGCGAACAGGTGGCGATCGGCAAGGACGTCTATGTCTCGCTCTGCCGCCGCCACTGGGAAGAGGAAATGGGCCGCGCCGCGCCCGACGACTTCATCGGCTTCACCAGAGGCTGAGCGGCCGGGGCAACATGAGAATTCTCCAGTTCACAGTCGACTGCCCGTTTCCGCCTGTGTCCGGCGGCGAGATCAGGAACGCCGCCAATGCGCGCGCCCTGGCATCGATGGGCGAGGTTCTGACGGTAAGCCTGACTGGCGCTCCGGCGCCCTCGCCACCGCCGAACATCCGGCACCGGACCATCGAGGCGGCGCGCGGCCGGGCTTCCTGGTACCGGCGTAGCCCCCACCCGACCATGCACATCATGCCGGACGACGAACTGGCGGAGGCAGACGCGCTTTGGGGGCAATTCGACCCCGACCTCGTGGTTATCGAAGAGATCGCGCTTGCGCAGTTGCTGACGCTGGCGCGCAAGCATCGCGCGCGCACCGTCCTTGACTTGCACAACATCGATTCCCAGACAGTGGCGGACCGCATCGCCGGCCTGACGCCGTGGCAGCGACTTCGAGGCTGGCGCCAAAACAGGCGCAAGAAGGCAGAGGCGCGTGACGCCGACAGGTGTGCGGCAGCCACCGCCGATCAGGTCTGGGTCTGTTCGCGGACCGATGGGGCGCTGCTGTCCGCTCTCGGCCCCGTCAACGACATCAGGCTCATCGCCAACCCCATTCCCGACGAGAGCGTGCTTTCCCTGCCGATTGATGCCGAGCGGTACCGCGAACTCCGCCTGTGCTTCATCGGCCATCTCGGCTATTTCCCCAACATCGACGCCGTCAAACAGATCGGCCGCAAGATGGTGCCGCGCCTCGCCGCCTCCGGCCGGCCATGGTCGATCACCGTCGCCGGCAAGGCCCCAGGCGATGTCGTGCGCGGTTTGTGCGCCAGGCATGGTCTGGAGCTGATCGAGAATCCACCGCATCTGCCGGAATTGCTCAGACGTGCCGGCTACGCGCCGATCCCGCTGCGCTTCGGCGGCGGAACCCGCATCAAGGTGTTGGAGGCGATGGCGGCGGGCATGGTCGTCGCCGCCACCGAAAAAGCCGTCGAAGGGCTAGGCCTGCAAGCGGGCGGGCATTTCCTGTCAGGCGGCGATGCCGGCGAACTGGCGTCGAAAATCATCGAAATCGCGAAACGCCCGCAAGCGGCGGCCGAGATGGCGGAGAGCGGCCGTACCTTCGTGCGCGACAACCACTCATCGGCAGCAATTGGAAAAGCGATCCGGCAGGCAATCGCGGAAATGCCGCTCCGCCGAACGGGATAGCACCGGCCTTGCAATCCAGCCGCCATGCGGCGTTTGTTAAGGCCTGCGGCCTATTTTGCCCGCAGCCAGAGCCAGCCGGGGACCGCCATGCTTCGAGCCATTTCGTCAGCACTTGTCTTTTACTTAGCCAGCATCCTCGCCGCGCAAGCCGACGGCGACGCCGCGTTGGGCAAGAAAGTGTTCTACCGCTGCATGGCCTGTCACGAGGCGGCAACCGACCACGACAAGATCGGCCCGCACCTCCTGGGTATTGTCGGCCGCACCGCCGGCACGGCCGCGAACTTCAACTATTCGCAGGCCATGAAGGACGCCGGCGCCGCCGGCCTCGTCTGGGACGAAGCCAACCTCAAGGCCTATCTCGGCGCTCCAAAACTGAAAGTGCCCGGCAACAGGATGGCCTTCTCCGGCCTGACCAGCGGCGAGGACATTGCCAACGTCATCGCCTATCTGAAGGCCGATCCGAAGCCCTGATCCGCGGCTGGAATCGAAAATTACTTGAGGGCGAGCCGCGCCGACTGCCAAAGTCCAGCCACAGTTGAATCGGCAGCGGCTGACTTGGTGGCATCGCCTTATGCATGGCCTGCCCGCCATACAATCGCCGCGCCCATCCTTTTGTTTTCGCGGCCTTCGATGTCTTGCGCCTTTCATTCCTGAAATGCCCCACATATATTCGCGCCGACACGAAACTGATGCCGAAGCGGGAGGCTCCTATGGCGACATTGCAGAATTTCGATGCCGAAATTGCCAAGACCAGGCAGGTCGTGCAGGACATGCGCACCAAGATAGAGCAGTCCGGCACCGTGCTTGATACGCTGGCCACCGCAGACAAGAAGATCGGCGACGCCAATTTCGACATCGAGAATGCCCGCATCGAGGACGTGCTGAAGCAGCAGAAGGTGATGGAAGGCAACATCGCCGACCTGATCATCGGCCTGGAAGACGCCACCAACGTCTTCGGCGCCGAATTCGAAAGCATGAAGAACTACACCGGCTGGGAAAGTTTCGTCGGCGTCTTCTCGGCGCAACGCAAGCAGCGCATGCGCACCGATCGTGTCCGCAACATGTCGCTGGCCGGCAATCTGCAGGAGCTTCTGGTCAAGTCCGATACGATCGTCGGCATCCTGAAGGCGCAGAAAGAGGTCCTCGACCAGCGCTACAAAACCTCGGAAAACAGCCTGTCGCAGGTGATCGAGCGCCGCAAGGTGACAATGACCAACCTCGAAGCGGTGCAGAAACGCATCGAGGAGGTCAACCCGCTGCTGCTCGACATCGAGAACAAGATCGCTGCCTCGACCAGCCAGAAGGAACGCACGCAGCTTGAGGGCGAGCGCTCGAAACTGGCCACAGAATACAATGAAAAGCAGGCCAAGGAGCAGGAATTGCTGGCCGAGAGCCAGACGCTGGAACGCTACACCTCGATGTTCCAGACCTTCGTCGATTCGCTCAACAATCAGATCGCCGCGCAGTCGACGCTGATCAACAAGCTGACCATCGATACAGAGCAGCGCATCGTGCTTTACAAGGCCCTGGAAGATTCGCTGAAGACCGCCGCACAGCAGGACGTCGCCCACAAGATCAACACGCTGGGCAGTCAGGTCGACAACACCGCCGAAGAGACCATGGCCGGCATTGGTGCCGCCGCGCAGAAGCACATTGGCGATCTCCTCGAAATGCACGAGAAGAACATGGTGGCCTCATCCGACATCCAGCGCCGCAAGAAGCTTGCCGACGACGCCTTCGCCCGCCGTTTCGACGACGTGATGAAGAAGCACAATTCGGCGAACTACGTGCAGTCGTAAGGAGCGGCTGTACGCGAGCACACCCGGCATGACCCCCGAAAACGAAGCGGCGGCGCGCTATTTTTCCGCCATCACGGCCGCACTCAGCGGCCTTGAAGTGTTCATGCGCGACGACCGCTCGCCGCTCTACCGGCATGGTATCGTCGCCAAGATCGTTGCCGAATACATTGCCCGGCTGGACAAATCGTTCTCCTGCTGGCGCAACCGTCTCGGCTTCATGGACACGTTCCGCATTTCGCGCGCCGACAGCGGCTATCCCGTCTTCCAGAACCTGCTCGAACTGGAAAACGACCGCCGCCAGGCCGACGCGCGGCTGGCCAACATCCCGCTGGCCGGTGAATTGCGCGAGGAAATGGCCGACTTCATTCTGCGCCACAAGGAATTCCCCGAGGCGCTGCAGAAGTCGATGGCCGAGCGGCTCTATCTCGAGGACGTCAAGAGCGAGCAGACCTTCGGGCCCTTTTCGCTGGCGCAGACGGCCAAGGTCTCGGTCAATCCAAAAACCTTCCGACCCTATTACCTCGTTCACTGGGCAACATTCGACGGCAGCGCCAACCTGCCGCTGGTCTATATGGTGACGGTGGAGGATTCCTCCGAAGCCATGATCGCGCAGCTCGTTGACAGCAATGGCAAGCTCAACGAACAGGTCGACATCCCGCTGCCGGTCGACGGCTTGCTCAACCCCGAGCTTGCCCATCGCTTCGACGATTTCACGGAGAAGAATTCCGCCTACACGCTGTCGCCGGCAACGATTGCGGTCAATCTCGACAAGGATTTCGAGCCGCTGCACCCCAAGCAGTTGCGCCGCGTCGTGCTTGGCCCCTTCTATTCCGCAGGGATTACCGACAACAATTCGACGGTGACCGAGGTGCTGGCCAAGGTGCGCAAGCCCGAAAACGCTTGGCTGCTCACCTGGACCATCCAGGAGGTCTATTCCAAGGGCGAGAAACCCGGCCGCAAGGGCCTGTTTTCCAGCGAGAAGACGACGCAGGAATTCTTCATCAACACCGACGATCTCGAAGCCGCGCGCCAGGGCGTGTCGAGCTACGAGAACCACGCGCTGATCCCGCACGAAGCCTACCAGGCGCTCTATGCCGCCGGCGAGGCGCAGAAGATCTTTTCCGGCTACAAGGTTCACATCCTGTCCAACGGACAGGTCATCTCAGACGTCTGACCGTCACACCACGGAGCATCCTTCATGGACACCGGCCTGACCACCATCCCGGAAGCCGCGATCGAAAAGCACCGCGCCACGGCGCAGAGCTTCATCACCCGCGTCGTCGTTCTGGAAGACCCTGCGCGGGAATCCGGCACAGCGCTGGCCGGCACCAACCGCCGCTTCGTCTCCACCGTCTCGGTCGGCTCGGTACGCCGCACGCGCGAGGTCGAGCTGACCAAGACCGTCGCCGCCATCCATCCCGACGACCAGCTGATGAGCATCCCGCAGCATACGCTGTTGTTTCGTGCCCGGCGCGGCCTGGCGATTGCGCTCGCTATCTCCGACGTTTTTGCCGAGGGCTCCGATCTCGAAAGCCTGCAGGCCAAAAACACGCGCGCGCCGCTCGAAGGCGACGAAGCCACAACTTTCAAGAAGCTTCTGTCAGCCTCAGCTTACATTTCGGCCTTCAGCCTTGCCTCCTATCTGTTCCAGCTGATCGACAGCGATGGCGAGGCGCCCAACGATATCCCCGAACCCGACTTCCTGTTCGACACGCCGCAGGATGCGGTGAAGTCGATCGTCGCCGGTCTCGACAAGGCGATTGCCGGCTCCAAGGATGATGGCGACCTGACGACGCGGGCACGTGCTTTCGCCCGCGTCGCCATTGACGGGCTCTTGGCCCGCAAAGGCCGTTTCGACGGCATCGGTCCGTTCGAGAACGCCCATATCCGCATCGACGCCGACGATTTTACCTTGGACGGCTTCGACGTAGCACCCGGCAAACGCTCGAAGCCGCTGGTGATGACCTTCAAGAAGCCGGAAGAGGTGGTCGGCAATCACATCGCCAAATACCAGTCGGTCAAGCTCGCCAAGATGCTGATGGCCTATGATTTCGAGCGCGAGCTGAACCCGTTCGTCGAACTCGGCGGCTTCCTCTTCACCTTCATCGGCGACGGCGCGCCCGGCACCGGCAAGACGACGCTGATCCAGATGATCGCCGGCCTGGTCAACGGCTATTGCCAGGTCGCCGGCTATCCCTTCGCCTATGAGAATTTCGGCGTCGACCAGATCTCGTCCTACCAGGGCAAGTCCGGCCAGAACTGCCGCCAGTTCATCAACAATGTCTTGAACCCGCGCGTCATCGGCTTCGGTACCGTTGACGACATCGACCAGGTGGCCGCGCGCCGCTCCGACGACCGCGCCTCGGCCGGCCAGCAGGAAATCACCGGCGTCCTGATGGACGCCTTTGCCGGCGCCGGCACGGTGGTGCGCGGCAACTGCTCCTTCGGCATGTTTTCCAACTATCCCGAAAACGTCGACGACGCGCTGCGCCAGCGCGCCGGCGCCCGCTGGCTGGTCGACGGGCCACAGACCCGCGACGACTACATCGACATCTTCGTTCTGCTCGCCGGCAAGAACCACAAGATCCCGCTCGGCGACCACAAGCTCTACGCCGCGCAGGAAATCCAGCGTGCTGTGACCGAGGCCTATGAGGAGCACGAGAAGCCGCAGGAAGATGGGCTGATGAAGGTCTATGAGCGCTACATGAAGGAAAATGGCGCGCCGAAATCGATGGCCGATGTCGGCACCTATCTGCACCTGATCAAGGACGCCGAACCACGCTTCACCGGGCGCGCCATCAAGAACGTCACCGACGCCATCAAGATGCGCGCCATGGACATCGAGCTGCCCGACGAGTGGTTCGAGAAGCCGGAAGCCTTCATGCACAAGGGCTATGACGAGAAGAAAGCCATGATCGAGGAACTGCGCGGCCCGTTCTCGATGGACATGGTCATGCAGGAGATCAACCGCTACGCCGACTCAGAATTCCGCTATTCCGACAAGTCAGACGACGCGGCTGTGGAGAAGCTGCTGCGCGACGCGAGGCTTCGTGAGAGGGCGGCGCGGGAAATGGAGGAGATGAAGAAGAAGGGGCTGTGGAATGCGTGAGCTTCCTTCGCAGCCCGCGGATGCTGAAAGGCTTGGCGCCAACGCTGACGCCCCCCTCTCCCCGTCCTTCACGGGGAGAGGGTAAGGGTGAGGGGCAGCGCATGCGTGGACCGGAAATCGCGACGACAAAACGGGCAAGACGTTTGCGTCAATCAGACAATGACGCTGAAGGTGCTCTTTGGATGGAATTGCGAGACCGCAGACTGAACGGCCACAAATTCGTGCGACAGTTTCCGATAGGCAGCTACTTTGCTGATTTTGCCTGCAGAGAGTGCCAATTGGTTGTTGAAGTGGACGGCAGTCAACATGCCGAAAACAAGTACGATCAGGCTCGTGATCAATTCATGGTTTCAAATGATTGGTCTGTGCTCCGCTTTTGGAACGTCGACGTATTAAAAGAACGGGACGCGGTTCTTGAGACCATATTGGCAGCTATCGAACAGCGCCTCGATCGCCACATCGAGACGAATGATCTTCGATTTATCGCTGCCAAAGGTTATCGGGAGACATGTCCTTGACCGTTAGCGCTGCCCCTCACCCTTACCCTCTCCCCGTGAAGAACGGGGAGAGGGGGGCGTCGGCGTTGGCGCTTTTCCTTTCCAGGCAAAGCTCCTCGGAACCTTTCGCATGACCCACCCCGCCAAAAAACCCGACCTTCTCCGCGACAACGAGCTGATCTACGGCCGTCTCCTCACCGTCGACGAGTCGCACCTCATCCAGCGCTACAACAAGGCGCTGGTCGCCTTCGGCCTCAAGCCGACCAAGCTGAAGAGCTTCCAGATCGACCGCACCGGCTTCTCGCCCGAAATCGCCGAGGAATGCGGCGATTTCGATTATCTCGACCCCAATGAGGTCAACCGCCGCTTCATCATCCTGACGCCGTCGCAGATCGAGCTGCCGGTGGTGCACACCGCCTTCTCCAACACCTCGCAGCTGATGTTCGAGTTCATGTCCAAGAACCAGCGCGCCATCGACGCGCTGACCATCAAGGATGTCATCTACGGCGAGATCGAGGATTCCGTCCCGCTGGTCAACGACATCGAGGACCTGCTGTCGATCAGCCAGGTCGAGTTCAGGGTGCTGTCGGCCGAGGACGTGCTGGGCAAGGCCGCCGAACTCGGCAAGTTGGTCGACCGGCTGAAGCAGGAGCCGGACGCCTGGCGCGACAATGCCATGCTGACCCGCATGGTCGAACTGGCCAAGGTCTGCGGCGACATCCGCGAGAACGCGCTGGTGCCGGATCAGGTGATCTTCCGTCACAACGCCTACTGGACCAGCCATTTCGGCGGGCTCTACGTCTTCGTCGACCCTGATATGACCACGGTGATCGGCGACCCGGCCGCACCGGGCTTCCGCCGCTCGCGGCCTTGGCAGGTCAGCTATCTCTCGATCAACGATGCCGACAAGGTGTTCAAGTTCCTGGCCTCGACCGGCCGTATCGAACTGCCTCGGGCCTCATGGGTCGAGAGCTCGGGCTATCTCGAGCATCGCGCCGAGATGGTGGTGCGCTCGCTGATCCGCGACACCGAGCCCAATCGCAATCTGACCGACGTCGACAAGGTCTGGCTGCAGACCTGGATCCACGGCCATGCCGATTTGATCACCAGCGACGGCAATTTCCCCTTCCTCAACGCCGCCAAGCGCGAGATCGCTCAGCTCGGCCATCTCAAGATCGAGGACGTCCCGCCGCGCCAGCGCTTTCTGGTCGTGCGCGGCAAGCCCGACCATCCCGACGCCTGGCTGACCAACCAGCTGATTTCGGATTTCGTGCCGCAGGACTTCGTCTCGCGCTACGTCTTCAACAAGCCCGGCTTCTACAAGGACTATGACGGCTACAGCGACGCCTGGCGATCGCATGTTGTGGACGTTCTGAAAACCACATATTTGAAGGACAAGGTGGCGTTTCGCACACGCCTCTACGGCCTGACTGACTAGAACGAAATGAGCCGTCATTTCGTTCTAATTTATTGTTCTAGCGCATGATGTTATCCAAAAAGTCTGCAACTTTTTTGGCATCATGCTGAGAGGTGACATCGCCATGCTCGATCCGATCGTGAACTTCTTC
This sequence comes from Mesorhizobium sp. P2_B11, assembly GCF_056404855.1. Classification (NCBI taxonomy): domain Bacteria; kingdom Pseudomonadati; phylum Pseudomonadota; class Alphaproteobacteria; order Hyphomicrobiales; family Phyllobacteriaceae; genus Mesorhizobium; species Mesorhizobium sp. P2_B11. Next base: position 86,044 of record NZ_JBFUDF010000008.1, on the reverse strand, counting down.
ACCCGGATTTTCCAATGGATCGGCCGCGGCATCGGCCTCGCTATCGGCGTGATCCTGTGGCCGTTCCTGTGGGCCGGGCGCTGGTACACGCAGCGCGGCTGGATCCTGAAAGCGGTGGTCGGCCTGGCTCTGCTGGTGCTGATCGGTCTCTACGCCAACTTCTTCTACGCCACCCAATGGTGGAACAAGTTCGACCCCAACTACGTCGACAAATACACTTTCGAGAACCGCAACATTTCCGCCGGCGAGCAGGTGGCGGCCGGCGCCGGCACCGAGACCGCCAAGACTTGCGGCAATTCGGGCATCGCCCAGATTGCGGCTGACCTGACCGACTTCAACGTGAACCAGAATTCCTGGATCTCGTCGATGATCCTCTACAAGCTCGGCTTTTTCGGCATTGACTGGGATCACACGCCGTTCATGGACAACAAGGCCTCGTTCCAGCGCGGCATCAACCAGGCTGTGCGGCGTACCGCGACAGAACTGGCCGACAATCTTGGCCGCGTGCGCACCACCTCGCAGATCGACGCCGATCTGCAGGATGCGCGCGGCAATCTGCAATTTGACGAAGAGACCTGGTATTTCGGCCTCAACCCGTTCGGCCCCAAGACGCCGACGCCAAGCTATTATCGCGATGCCGTCAACAAGCTGCGCTCCTTCAACGCCCGCCTCGGCACCTGCCAGGCGACGTTCGACGCCCGCGCCGACAATCTGAAGCAGTATATCGACCGCATCTYTTCCGACATCGGCTCGACCTCGGCGATCCTCAAGGAGCGCGCCGAAAACCACAACAATGGCTGGTTCGACTTCCGCGCCGACGACCGCTTCTGGTTCGCCTATGGCCAGCTCTATGCCTATTACGGCCTGATGAAGGGCGCCCAGGCCGATTTTGAGGACGTCATCAAGGAAAAGCATCTCGGCAATCTGTGGGACACGATGGATGCGCAATTCGTCTCGGCGCTACGCATCCAGCCCTTCATCATCGCCAATGGCCGCGAGGATGGCTGGATCATGCCGACCCACCTGACGACGATGGGCTTCTACGTCCTTCGCGTGCGCTCCAACATGGTCGAGATCAGCAACGTTCTGACGCAGTAACGTCTGTTACTCGATGCATGTCGCCCAAAAGTGGTCCCGGTTTTGGGATAACGACATGCACAAAAACAAAAGGCTAAAGCGCGATGCGCTTTAGCGAGGCGATGGCGAATTTGCGCCGTCGCCTCTGTCGCATTCCGTGCATTGGGCGGCTGTTTTGAGACGGCGGAACGACGCGTCCTCTGGCTTCTATACGGCGCGGCAACGGAGCCAGGAAGAACCGACGGCAGGTCGGCCCGGCCGTATAGACACTTTCTTCATAGGAAACATAGTTGCATGCAAGTTGACGCCGCGGCCGCGACAGGGTTAGAACATGCCCGCGCCCGGGTTCAACATGCCTGCGAGTGAGACCAAACCCGTCCCCTCCACCGTCCAATCCGAAGGAAAGCCGTCATGGCCGAAGTGAAGTCCGACATCGAGATCGCGCGCGGCGCCAAGAAAAAGCAGATCCAGGAGATCGGCAAGAAGATCGGCATCCCGACCGAACACCTTTTGCCCTACGGCCACGACAAGGCGAAAATCTCGGCTGAATTCATTAAGTCGGTGAAAGGCAACAAGGACGGCAGGCTGATCCTGGTCACAGCCATCAACCCGACGCCGGCCGGCGAAGGCAAGACGACCACCACCGTCGGCCTCGGCGATGGCTTGAACCGCATCGGCAAGAAGGCGATCGTCTGCATTCGCGAAGCGTCGCTCGGCCCGAATTTTGGTGTCAAGGGCGGTGCCGCCGGCGGCGGCTATGCACAGGTCGTGCCGATGGAGGACATGAACCTCCACTTCACCGGCGACTTCCACGCCATCACCACGGCGCACAATTTGCTGTCAGCGCTGATCGACAACCACATCTACTGGGGCAATGAGCTCGGCATCGACACCCGCCGCGTCGCCTGGCGCCGCGTCATGGACATGAACGACCGGGCGCTGCGCGAAATCATCTGCTCGCTCGGCGGCGTCGCCAACGGCTATCCGCGCGAGGCCGGCTTCGACATCACCGTCGCCTCGGAAGTCATGGCCATCCTGTGCCTTGCCACCGACCTCAAGGACCTGGAAAAGCGCCTCGGCGACATCATCATCGCCTATCGCCGCGACAAGACGCCGGTCTATGCCCGCGACCTCAAGGCCGACGGCGCCATGGCAGTGCTCTTGAAGGACGCCATGCAGCCCAACCTTGTGCAGACGCTGGAGAACAACCCGGCCTTCGTCCATGGCGGCCCGTTCGCCAACATTGCGCATGGCTGTAATTCGGTCGTCGCCACCACCACGGCGCTGAAGCTCGCCGACTATGTCGTCACCGAAGCCGGCTTCGGCGCTGACCTCGGTGCCGAAAAATTCTTCGACATCAAGTGCCGCAAGGCGGGCCTGAAGCCGGCCGCCGCCGTCATCGTCGCCACCGTGCGCGCCATGAAGATGAATGGCGGCGTTAAGAAGGAAGACCTCGGCAAGGAAAACATCGAGGCGGTGAAGAAGGGCTGCGCCAATCTCGGCCGCCACATCGAAAACATCCGCCAGTTCGGCGTGCCGGCGGTGGTCGCCATCAACCACTTCTATTCCGACACCGACGCCGAAATCCAGGCGATGAAGGACTATGTCGCCTCGATGGGCGAAGAGGCGATCCTGTGCAAGCACTGGGCCAAGGGCTCGGCCGGCATCGAGGAGCTCGCCAACAAGGTGGTGCAGCTCGCCGAATCCGGCGCGTCGCAGTTCGCACCACTCTATCCCGATGACATGCCGCTGTTCGAGAAAATCAACACCATCGTCCAGCGCATCTATCGCGGCTCGGAAGCCATCGCCGACAAGTCGGTGCGCGACCAGCTCAGGGCCTGGGAAGATGCCGGCTACGGCAAGTTGCCGGTCTGCATGGCCAAGACCCAGTATTCCTTCTCGACCGACCCGAACCTGCGCGGCGCGCCGACCGGCCACACCGTGCCGGTGCGCGAGGTCAGGCTGTCGGCGGGTGCGGGCTTCGTCGTCGTCATCTGCGGCGAGGTCATGACCATGCCTGGCCTGCCCAAGGCGCCGTCTTCGGAAAAGATCTTCCTCAACGAAGCCGGCCAGATCGAAGGCCTGTTCTAAGATCTTTTAGTCTCGACGTCAGAAAGGCGCCGCAGCGATGCGGCGCCTTTTTTGTTTCGGAACTCTAAGGCGTTTAGGCCGCGTTGCGCGCCAGCGCCCGCTGGTTGGAGGCGTAGATCGTGTCGCGCTTGGGCAGGACGCCGGTCTTCAGCCCATCGATCCATTCGGCGGTGTCGAGCACGGCCGCGAAGCGCGACTGCAGGATGACGGTCACCACGCGGTGGATCTCCTCGGCCGAGGCATAGCCGGCGCTGTTGGCGTAAGGCAGCGAGCCGGTGGCGTCGGACAGGAATTCGACCGCAAAGCCGACATGCGCAGCATGGATGATGGTCGACAGATCGCAATTATGTGTCATGTAGCCGACCACCGTGATTGTATCGATGGCGTTGGCGCGCAGCCATTCCTCGAGATCGGTGCCGGCAAAGGCCGAGGGCAGCGACTTCTCGACATAGTGGTCGCGCGGACGCCTTGCGATCTCGGGATGCAGTTCGCCGCCATGGCTGCCCTTGGCGAAGATCGGCGACGTCTCCGGCGCCATCTGCTTGATGACCACCACCTTAACCCCGGCCGCGGCGGCGGCGTCCATGGCGCGCGCCACATTGACGACGCTGTCGCGGAACGGCGGATGCTGGATGGCGAGGTTGCCGCCATCATAATCGTTCTGGACATCGATGACGATGAGTGCGCGGCGCGGCGTGGTGTTGGCGGACATGGTGGTTTCCTCTCGGGCTTGAATGGGATGGGCCGAAAATAGGCGGATCACCCGCCTGCCAAAAGTGGCCCGATTGACATCATTCGAAAGAATTGGGACAATTCGCTTTCGCTTGCTGGAAACGCCCATGACCGACCCGATCATTGCCGTGCTCGCTTTTGACGGCATCAGCCCGTTCCACCTCTCAGTGCCGTGCGTGGTGTTTGGCACCGACCGCACCAAGCTCGGCCTGCCGCGTTTCGACTTTCGCGTCTGCGCGCTCGACGATGGGCCTATCCACACCGATGCCGGGCTGACGATCGCTGTTCCGCATGGGCTCTCGGCGTTCGACGCCGCCGACATCATCATCATTCCGAGCTGGAAAGATCTCGACGCCCCGCTTCCCACCCCGCTGCTCGAAGCGCTTACGCGCGCAAACCGGCGCGGCGCGCTGATCGTTGGCCTCTGTCTCGGCACCTTCGCCATCGCCGCCACCGGGCTGCTTGCCGGCCGGCGGGCGGCCACGCATTGGTCCTCCACCGACCGGTTGCAGGCGCTGCATCCCGACATCGAAGTCGACGCCGACGTGCTCTATGTCGACGATGGCGACATCGTCACCTCGGCCGGTGTCGCCGCCGGGCTCGACTGCTGCCTGCACATCGTGCGCGCCCGCTATGGCGCGGAGATAGCGTTGCGGCTGGCCAGGCACATCGTGCTGTCGCCGCACCGGCAGGGTGGGCAGGCACAATTCATCGAGCGCCCGCTGGCGAAAACCCCGGCAACCGACCGCTTCACCCAGGCGCTCGACACGGTGCGTGCAACGCTGGGGCAAACGCACAGCCTGGACCGCGTCGCCGAGGCCGCCGGCCTGACCCGGCGCACCTTCACCCGCCGCTTCCAGAAATCGATCGGCACCAGCTTCGGCGAGTGGCTGGCCGGTCAGCGCATCGAACTCGCGCAGCGGCTGCTGGAGGCGACGGAGAAATCGATGGACATGGTGGCCTTCGAAGCCGGCTTCGGCAGCGCCACCTCGCTGCGCCAGCATTTTTCAACGCGGCTCAAGACGTCACCGGCGCAATACCGGCGTGAGTTTTCGCGGCGAGCCTATCCGGACGAGCGCGTCGCTTCACACTGACCGCTCGCGACGGATTCAGCCGCGCTTGACCGCCCGCGCCGGATTGCCGACCACGGTGGTGTTATCAGGCACGTCGCGCGTCACCACCGCACCGGCGCCGACAATGGCGCCATCGCCGATGGTGATGCCGCCAAGGATGATGGCGCTGCCGCCGATCCAGGTGTCATTGCCGATGGTGACCGGCCTGGCGATCTCCAGCCCCGCCTGCCGGCCCGCAGCCTCCTTGTGATGCTCGGCGCAATAGATCTGCACATTGGGTCCAAGCAGCGTTCGCCTGCCGATACGCACCGGCGCGGTGTCGAGAATGGTGCAGCCAGCATTGAGAAAGGCGCCTGCGCCGAGATGGATGTTGAGCCCGTAGGCGCAATGGAAGGGCGCCTCGATGCGGGCGCCCTCGCCTGCGCTGCCAAGCAGGGCAGATAGCGCCGGACCGATGTTGCCGCGTTGCCGGGGCGGCAGTGAATTGTGCTCGAACACCGCATCGCGCGCGATCACCCGCAACGCCTCCAGCTCGTCGTCGATGCAGGTGTACCATTCGCCTGCGATCATCTTTGTGCGTTCGCTTCCGGCCATGTCGGCTTCTCCGGTTGATCTCCTGCCAAAGCACAATCCCGCATTGGGGAAAAGCCCGCTGGCCAAATGCCCGGCCTATGCTAGCTTGCCCGCGCGGACTGTCCGAGGTTCTGAGGGGATCCATCATGCTCTACCTGCTCGCACTTTTGATCGGTGTCATTGCCGGTCTTCGCGCCATGGCAGCGCCGGCCGCGGTCGCCTGGGGCGCTTATCTCGGCTGGCTGCCGGTGGCCGGCACCTGGGCCAGTTTCATGGGCCATTGGGCTGCCGTCGGCATCTTCACCATCCTGGCCATCGTCGAACTCATCACCGACCAGTTGCCATCGACGCCGAGCCGCAAAGTGCCGCAGCAATTCGGCGCCCGCATCCTGCTTGGCGCCTTCAGTGGCGCGGTCATCGGCGCCACCGCCGGTTCCACCATTGGCGGCCTGATCGCCGGCGCCATCGGCGCGGTCATCGGCACCTATGGCGGCGCCGAAGCGCGCGGCCGGCTCGCCGCCGCCTTCGGTAAGGATTTGCCCGCTGCCCTCATCGAGGACGCGGTGGCGATCATCGGCGGCCTGCTGATCGTGGCAGCGGTGGTATGACGGCAAAGACCCCAAGCGCCAAAGCGTATGACGCCATCATCATCGGCGCCGGACAGGCCGGCCCATCGCTCGCCGGCCGGCTGACGTCAGCCGGCATGAACGTGGCGCTGATCGAGCGCAAGCTGGTCGGCGGTACCTGCGTCAACACCGGCTGCATGCCGACCAAGACCATGGTCGCCAGCGCCTATGCCGCGCATCTGGCGCGGCGCGCCGCCGATTATGGCGTGACCCTCTCCGGCCCTGTCGGCGTCGACTACGCAAGGATCAAGGCGCGCAAGGACAAGGTCACGACCGACGCCCGCACCGGCTTGGAAACCTGGATCGCCGGCATGGACAAATGCACGCTCTATCGCGGCCATGCGCGCTTCGAATCCGCCAACACGGTGCGCGTCGGCGACGACCTTCTGACCGCCGAAAAGATTTTCCTCAACACCGGCGGCCGCGCCTCGGTGCCGGACCTGCCCGGCATCAATGATATCGACTATCTCACCAACTCGTCGATGATGGATCTCAACGTTTTGCCGCGCCATCTCATCGTCGTCGGTGGCAGCTACATCTCGCTCGAATTCGCGCAGATGTTCCGACGCTTCGGCTCGGAAGTCACCGTCATCGAGAAGAGCCCCCGCCTGACCGGCCGCGAGGATGAGGACGTGTCCGCGGCTATCCTGTCGATCCTCGAAAACGAAGGCATAGCGGTCCATATCGGCGCCGACGACATCGGCTTCGCCAAACAGGGCAACGACATCGCCGTCACCTTCTCGGCCGGCAAACCGCCGGCGGTCGGCTCGCATGTGCTTCTGGCGCTCGGCCGCACCCCCAACACCGACGATCTCGGACTCGACAAGGCCGGGGTAGCGGTCGATCTGCGCGGCTTCGTCACCGTCGACGATCAGCTGCGCACCAGCGTGCCCGGCATCTGGGCGATGGGCGACTGCAACGGCAAGGGCGCCTTCACCCACACCTCCTACAACGACTATGAGATCGTCGCCGCCAATCTGCTCGACAACGATCCGCGCAAGGTCAGCGACCGCATCGAGGCCTATGCGCTCTACATCGATCCGCCGCTCGGCCGCTGCGGCATGACCGAGGCCGCGGTGAAGAAATCCGGGCGCAAGGCGCTGGTCGGCCAGCGGCCGATGACCCGCGTCGGCCGCGCCGTCGAAAAGGGCGAGACGCAAGGTTTCATGAAAATCCTGGTCGATGCCGACACCAGGGAGATCCTCGGCTGCTCCGTGCTCGGCCCTGGCGGCGACGAGGCCGTGCACTGCGTGCTCGACCTGATGTACGCCAAGGCGCCCGTCGACACGCTGGCGCGCGCCGTGCACATCCATCCCAACGTCTCCGAGCTGTTGCCAACCATCGCCCAGGAGCTGAAGCCGCTCGCCTGAGATAGCCCCGCGTCAAGCTCTCGACTTTCTGCATTGGTGCATTGCAGCAATGTGCATTGCGCATGGCCAGGCTTCTCGTTCAGTCTGAAATTGAACCGATTCAGTCTGGACTTCCCATGCCTATGCCGATCCTTGCGCTTGCCATTGCATCCTTCTGCATCGGCACCACCGAATTCGTCATCATGGGCCTGCTGCCGGAGGTCGCCGCCGATCTCGGCGTGTCGATCCCCTCGGCCGGACTGCTGGTCACCGGCTATGCGCTGGGCGTCGTCTTCGGTGCGCCGATCGTCGCTATGGCCACCGCGCATCTGCCGCGCAAGCCGGTGCTGGTCGCGCTGACGGCGATGTTCGTCGTCGGCAACCTGCTCTGCGCCATCGCACCCAACTACTGGCTGTTGATGGCCGCGCGCGTCTTCACCGCGTTCGGCCACGGCGCCTTCTTCGGCATAGGTTCGGTCGTGGCGGCCAGCCTGGTGCCGCGCAACAAGCGCGCCAGCGCCATGGCGATGATGTTCGCAGGCCTGACGCTCTCCAACATTCTGGGCGTTCCCGCCGGCACCGCGCTTGGCGAAGCGTTTGGCTGGCGTTCCACCTTCTTTGCCGTCGTCGGCATCGGCCTGATTTCAGTCGCGGCCATCGCCTGGCTGGTGCCTTCCAACGTCGCCGAACCAAGCGGCGGCGGCCTGCGCGGCGAGTTGCGCGTGCTGGGCAGACTGCAGGTGTGGCTGGCCATGCTGATCGCGTCGTTGGCCTCGGCCAGCCTGTTTGCGGTCTTCACCTACATCAAGCCCTACCTCACCGACGTCTCCGGCCTGTCCACTTCGGCGGTCACCTGGGTGCTCTTGCTGTTCGGCGCCGGCATGACCATCGGCAACATCATCGGCGGCCGGCTGGCCGACTGGAAGCTGATGCCGACCGTGATCGGTACGCTGCTTCTGATGGCGGTGCTGTTTGTCGGTTTCATGCAGTTCGGCGCCATTGCCAGCGTCGCCATCGGCGTCGTCTTCCTGTGGGGCCTGCTGATCTTCGTCGTCGTGCCGCCGCTGCAGATCCGCGTCGTCGAGGCGGCGTCCGAAGGGCCGAACCTTGCCGCCACGCTCAACCAGGGCGCCTTCAATGTCGGCAATGCCAGCGGCGCCTGGATCGGCGGCGTGGCTTTGTCCGCAGGCGTATCCTATGCCCACCTGCCGCTGGTTGGCGCGGTGCTCGCTTTGCTGGCGGTCAGCGTCGCCGTGGTCTCGCAGGCGCTCGAACGGTCGGCGCCTGTTGCCGTTCAGGCCCCAGCCGAATAGTCCCATTGCGCCCATGGCGGCGTGAACTGGACCAATCGACAGCCCTCCGACAAACGTGCATGTGTTCTGCCTCTTTTCCAGGAGGCATCCATGCAGAAATCGATTGAACGCATCGCCGGCGATACCGAAGGCGTTTCCTACGAATTTCCGGTGTTCCGCTTTGCCGGCGCCGACAAGGCCGCACCCTCGGCCTATCTGCAGGCGGCACTCCATGCCGGCGAGTTGCCGGGCGTCGTCGCCATCGACGCGCTGATGCCGGCGCTGAACAAGGCCGAAGCCGAAGGCCGCATCAAGGGCAACATCACGATCGTCCCCTGGGCCAACCCGATCGGCCGCGCGCAATATCATTTCGGCGAGCATCAGGGCCGCTTTCATCTCGGCACCCGCACCAATTTCAACCGCGGCTTCCCACTGCTTGCTGCGCCTGACACCAAGCTGTTGCCCGACACCACGCAGGGCACGCCAGATCAGCGGTTGAAGACCCGGCTGGTGCAGCTGTCGCTCGGCCACGACATCGTGCTCGACCTGCATTGCGACGATGAGGGGCTCGCCTGTCTCTACGTCCACACCAGCCTGTGGCCGGCCATGGCCGATTGCGCCGCGGCCATGGGCATCGACGCGGTGATGCTGTGGAGCGAGGACACGGACGGCACCTTCGAGGGCGCTATGGTCATGCCCTATCAGAACGTCCCCGCCGACGTGGCGAAGCTCGACCGCCGCGTCGCCACCACGGTCGAATATCGCGGCATGCTCGATGTCGACGGCACGCTCGCCGCTTCCGATGCCGAAGGCCTCTACCGGCTGCTGGTGGCGCGCGGCGTAATCACCGATTCCGCCCTTCCCGCGCCCGGCCCGTTCAAGGGCTTCGCCGCCCCCCTGGAAAACATCGAGATGATGCCGGCGCCCCGGGCCGGCGCCATCCTCTATGACGTGAAGCCCGGCGACCGTGTCGCCAAGGGCGCACGCCTCGCCACCATCGTCCACACACCAGGCGAGGCCGGCGGCCGTACGGAAGTATTTGCCCCGCAGGACGGCGTCATCCTGACCCGCCGCGCGCGCCGCATCATCCGCACCGGCGAGGATCTCTTGAAACTCGTCGGCGACAAGAAGAGCGCCGATGCGAGGTCAGGGACGCTGGAGGATTGAGGAAACTTCGTCATTCTAGGGCGGAGCAAGGAGCGAAGCGACGCGGCGCAGACCCTAGAATCCATGCCGTGACGCTGATGCGTTGCAATGGTGCGGCATTCTGCTCCGCTGCATTCCACGGCGAAGGTCACGGCATGGATCCCAGGGTCTCCGCGACGGAGCTTCGCTCCTGCTTCGCCCAGGGATGACGAAAAGTCGGAGGCGCCTCGTCCTAACCAGAAATAGCCAGCCGCGCTTTGGCCTCCAGCCATTCGGCCATCTGCCGGTATGGGACCGGTCCGTGACTCACACGCGCAACACCAAGCTCCGCCAGCCGCTGGCGCGGTGGCACGTGCGCCAGCGCGATGATGTTGACCGGCAACGCTGTCGCTTTGCAGAGCGCCTCAATCAGCCCCTCATCGCCGAGGCCCGGCGCGAAGAAACCACTCGCGCCCGCCTTTTCATAGGCCTTGGCCCGCTCGATCGCCTGGTCGAGGTGACCCTTGTTGTGCTCATCCGGCTTGGCCTTGAGGAAAATGTCGGTGCGCGCGTTGATGTAGGCGGGAATGCCGGAAGCCTTCACCGCCGCCGCTGCCGCCTCGACCCGCTTCACCTGGGTGGCGATGTCATAGAGGCCGGCACCGCCGACAATCTGGTCCTCGAAATTGAAGCCGATGGCGCCAGCCTGCAAGGCACGCGACACTGTCTGAGCAACGACCTCCGGCTCGGCGCCGTAACCGCCCTCGAGGTCCATGGTCACCGGCAGGTCGACCGCCGCCACGATGCGCCTGATGTTGTCGAGTGCCAATTCCAGAGGGATTTTCTCGCCATCGGCATAGCCGAAGGCGGCCGCGACCGGCCAGCTTCCTGTGGCAATCGCCTTGGCGCCCGCCTTCTCGACGATCTTGGCCGAGCCGGGATCCCAGGCATTGTAGAGGACGATCGGGTTTCCCTTGACGTGGAGGGAATGGAACGTGCGTGCGCGCTCGATCTGGTCGGCCATCGGTGTCTTTCCCGTCTTCTCGATGTTGGACGGACAGTCTAGGCAGGACCGCCGGCCCTGGCGATGTGCCATGGGCCTCGGAAGCGACAGCCACAAACAGGCCTTTCAAACCTGTTGCGCATCCTACTTTTCGCCGCTATGGATTTCGCCCATGAATATGCGTTCGATCAAGACCATTTGGTGGTGGGCTCGCTGACAGCGGCCTGTTCGAACGCGTGCGCGTGAAAATAGAAGGTGGCCGCAACGGAATGTCCGGGCGGCCATTTGTTTTTTCAAAGCCAGTCCCGGGTCCGTTGCCCAACAAGCCAGATGGAGACGGCAATGACGACGATCAAGGTTCTGGAAAACGGCGCGGAACGCTTCGTGACCGCGGGTGGCGTCACCATCACCCGTGATCGTCACGACAAGCCCTATGCCGGTGCGATCGACGCCTATGTCGACGGGCTGAATTCGCGCCGGGGTGCGGTGTTTTCCTCCAATTACGAGTATCCCGGCCGCTACACGCGCTGGGACACCGCCATCATCGATCCGCCGCTGGTGATTTCGGCGCGCGGCCGCGCCATGCGCATCGAGGCGCTGAACAGCCGTGGCGAGGTGCTGCTGCCGGTGATCGGCAAGGCGCTCGCCGGCTTGAGCGAAGTCACTGTCACCGAAACCTCGAAGAAGCTCATCCGCCTCGATGTCGCCAAGCCTGGCCGGGTCTTCACCGAGGAAGAGCGCAGCCGCGTTCCCTCCGTCTTCACCGTGCTGCGCGCCATCACCGCTTTGTTCAAGACCGAGGAAGACGCCAATCTCGGCCTTTACGGCGCCTTCGGCTACGATCTCGCCTTCCAGTTCGATCCGGTCGACTACAAGCTCGAGCGCAGAGAGAGCCAGCGCGATCTCGTGCTGTTCCTGCCCGACGAAATCCTGGTCGTCGACCATTATTCGACCAAGGCCTGGACCGATCGCTACGACTATTCCGGCGAGGGTTTTTCGACCGAGGGATTGCCACGCGACGAAATCGCCGAACCGTTCAAGACCGCTGACCGTATCCCACCGCGCGGCGACCATGAGCCTGGCGAATATGCCAATCTGGTGCGCAAGGCGATGGACAGTTTCAAGCGCGGCGACCTGTTTGAGGTCGTGCCCGGGCAGATGTTCTACGAGCGCTGCGAGACGCAGCCTTCCGAGATTTCGCGCAAGCTGAAGTCGATCAACCCCTCGCCCTATTCGTTCTTCATCAATCTCGGCGAAAACGAATATCTGATCGGCGCCTCGCCCGAAATGTTCGTGCGCGTCAATGGCCGCCGGGTCGAGACCTGCCCGATCTCCGGCACGATCAAGCGCGGCGACGACGCCATTTCCGACAGTGAGCAGATCCTGAAGCTGCTCAACTCCAAGAAGGACGAATCCGAGCTGACCATGTGCTCGGACGTCGACCGCAACGACAAGTCCAGGGTCTGCGATCCCGGTTCGGTGCGCGTCATCGGCCGCCGCCAGATCGAGATGTATTCGCGCCTGATCCATACGGTGGATCACATCGAAGGGCGGCTGCGCGAAGGCATGGACGCCTTCGACGCCTTCCTGTCGCACGCCTGGGCGGTCACCGTCACCGGCGCGCCGAAATTGTGGGCCATGCGCTTCATCGAGCAGAACGAGAAGAGCCCGCGCGCCTGGTATGGCGGCGCCATCGGCATGGTCAATTTCAACGGCGACATGAACACCGGCCTGACCTTGCGCACCATCCGCATCAAGGACGGCATCGCCGAGGTGCGCGCCGGCGCCACGCTGCTCTTCGACAGCATCCCCGAGGAAGAAGAAGCCGAAACCGAATTGAAGGCATCCGCCATGCTCTCCGCCATCCGCGACGCCAAACTAGGCAATGCCGCCGGCACCGAACGCACCACCGCGCGCGTCGGCGACGGCGTCAACATCCTGCTGGTCGACCACGAGGACTCCTTCGTCCACACGCTGGCCAATTACTTCCGCCAGACCGGCGCGAATGTCTCGACCGTGCGCACGCCGGTGCCGGAGGAAGTCTTCGAACGGCTGAAGCCCGACCTCGTCGTGCTGTCGCCCGGACCCGGCACGCCGAAGGATTTCGACTGCGCCGCAACGATCAAGAAGGCCAGAGCTCGCGACCTGCCGATCTTCGGCGTCTGCCTTGGCCTGCAGGCGCTGGCAGAAGCCTATGGCGGGGAACTCAGGCAGTTGCATGTGCCGATGCACGGCAAGCCATCGCGCATCCGCGTTTCCAAGCCCGGCATCATCTTCTCCGGCCTGCCCAAGGAAGTGACCGTCGGCCGCTACCACTCGATCTTTGCCGATCCGGTGCGGCTGCCTGACGGCTTCGTTGTCACCGCCGAGACGGAAGACGGTGTCATCATGGCCTTCGAGCACCGCAAGGAGCCGATCGCCGCCGTGCAGTTCCATCCGGAATCGATCATGACGCTCGGCCACAATGCCGGCATGCGCATCATCGAAAACATCGTTGCGCATCTGCCGCGCAAGGCCAAGGAAAAGGCGGCCTGACCAGTATGGCCGCAACGGACAGCGTAACGGCGATCGCGGCGAAGGAGGCGGCCAAGCACAGGGTCGCCGCCCTCGCCTTCTGGTCGATCATCGTCGCCTGCGTCGTGCTCGCCCTGAAACTTGCCGCCTGGTACATCACCGGCTCGGTCGCGCTCTATTCGGATGCGCTGGAATCGATCGTCAACGTCATTGCCTCGGCCGCCGCCTATTGGGCGATCCAGGTCAGCTACAAGCCGGCCGACCAGGACCATCCGTTCGGCCACCACAAGGCCGAATATTTCTCGGCCGTGCTGGAAGGCGTGCTGATCGTGGTCGCGGCACTGCTGATCCTTAACGAGGTCTGGCGCTCCTGGCAGACGCCGACGCCGATCGAACAGCCCTGGGAAGGCCTGGGGATCAACGGCGTCGCCACCGTCATCAACGCCTTCTGGGCGTGGACGCTGATCCGCACAGGCCGCGCTGCGAAATCACCGGCGCTGGTTGCCGACGGCAAGCACATCATGACCGACGTGGTGACTTCCGTCGGCGTCTTCGGCGGTCTCGTCGGCGCAATCCTGACCGGCTGGCAGATCCTCGATCCGGCGCTTGCCGTCATCGTTGCGCTCAACATCCTGTGGCAGGGCTGGCACGTCATCGGCTCGTCGATGAACGGCTTGATGGACCGCGCCGTCGACACCACGGAGCACATGCATATCCGCGACACCATCTCGGCCAATTGCAAGGGCGCGCTGGAGGTTCACGACCTCAAGACCCGCATCGCCGGCCGCGCCACCTTCATCGAGTTCCACCTGGTCGTCGACGCCGACATGACCGTCGGCGCCAGCCACGTCATCTGCGACCGCATCGAAGATGCGCTGAAAGCCGAAATCCCCTCCGTGCGCGTCACCATCCACGTCGAGCCCGACGACGAGGCGAAGCTGCCGAAAGGCACGACGGCGGTGCCTTTCGCGTAGGCCAGCGCTAGGTGCGAAGGTCTGTCGAGATTCAGGTCAGGCCGAGTCGAGAATGGTGGCTTCCGAGAACCGGAGCGGAGCGTACTTGAAGTGAGCACCGGAAGCGCAGGAAGCCGCCGTTCGCAGGCCGGCCTCACCTGAATGTCGACAGGCCTTATGGGGCGCAAGCCGACTGCGGCATCGCTTCCAGCCGATAAACCTTGTCGTCCGACTGCGTCTTGCCCTCCGCCGCCTTCGAGCACATGTCGACAATCGCCAGGCTGCTGTTGGGATTCGCCAGCATCATGGTGCCGTTGGCGCCGCGCTTGAGGTAAATTTCCTTTTGGCTGATGTCGCAGGAAAAATTGCTCATCTTCGAACTGGCCGCGCAGCGCCATTGGTCGGCCTCGCCCTGGCACGAATAAGTCTGCGTGACCTTGGCTCCGTTCTTCCTGGTGGTCACCGAAACGGCGATGTCGGCGCCGTCGGGCCAGTTGGCGACATCGCCGCCTGAGGCGAAGGACGCCAGTTCGACCGGTCCGCGGAAGACGCGGATCGACTGCGTCACCTGGTCGGGATGAGAGGAGAGATGCGCGGCATCGTAGTCGCGTCCGAAGCAGAAAGGCTGGTCCGGCTTCAGCCGCTCGCGCAAAGGCGTGCCCAGCGCTGGATCGATCGGATCGATCTTGGCGAATTCGGCCTTGCAGGTCGCGACCGGCATCGGATCGAGGCGGAAATTGTCGTCTTCTGAGCCCAGCGCCTGCCGGTCATATTCGGCCTCGCCCAGTTCGTCTTCCGATCCGGCGTCGAGATAGAGATCGGACGAGACATCGGTGAGGATCAGGCGGCCTTTGTCATCGAGTTTCAGCGAGGCCATGGTGCGGTCGCAGTCCATGCCGCAGCGGATCGGACCTGATTTGCCGTCCTCGGACTCATGGTTGCACCAGCCGCCGGCCCATTGCGGCGTCTTGGCGCCGCGCACGGTGGTGGAGAGAAAGCCATTGTAGGAGGTATCGGCGTTAGCCATCGGCTCCTCGTTCGGACGGCTCACCGGATCATGGCCATAGAGGAAGAATATCCGCGCCACCTTCTGCTTCGGATGCGCCTTGAGGTGGGCTGCGTCATAGACCCGGCCGAAACAGGCATCGGCGCCATTCGGGCTGAGTTCGGTGAGTCCTGGCCTCTCGTCGGCAAGAGCGGTTCCGGCAAGCGCGCTGAACAACACCACGCCAAATCCCGCACCGGCAATCGCCTTCCACTTCCTGAATGCCATTGGACCCCCTCCCTCGCATCGACAGGACGTAACGTCAGTTTATGCTAGGATCATGGCCGCAGCCACGCAACTGCGGTGAGCGCCAGGACGGGGAGGATGCCATGCGCCGACGCGACATGTTCCGGGCCAGCCTTGCCGGTGCCGCCGGCCTGTTCGGGCTGAGCCGAGCGGCCGCCGCCGAAGACAAGCCGAAGGTTGCCTATCACCTCAGCGATGTCGACAAGGTCAATTTCGTGCTCGGCAACATCAAGAACCACTATGAAGGCACCGGCGGCAATGTCGACATCGTGCTGGTCGTGCATGGTCCCGCCCTTGCCGCCTTCAAATCGAAAGGCATATCGGCGGCGATTTCGGGACGCTTCGCCGGCCTGGTGCAGCAAGGTCTTGAACCGCAGGCGTGCGGCAACACCATGAAAGGCATGGAGATCACGCTTGCCGACCTGCTCGAGGGCTTCCACGCCGCCGACAAGGGCGGCGTCGTCAAGCTCGCCGAACTGCAGCGCCAGGGTTACGCTTATCTCAGGCCATAAGCCGCCATGGACTTGAACGTGACGGCAACGAGAGCCTACGAAGGGAGATTAGACATCCCGGAGGAAAAATGCCCATGACCGCGACCGCTCTTGTCATTCCAGATCTTGCCGGCAAGGCGGTGCTGGTCACCGGTGCTTCGACCGGCATTGGTGCCGCCCTTGCACTGGCCTATGCCCAGCAGAAATGCCGGGTCGCACTGCACTACAATTCAAGCCGCGACGCCGCCGAGAAGCTGGCCAAAACCATCCGCGATGGCGGCGGCGAGGTGTTCCTGACCCAGGGCGATTTCTCTCAGGCCGCCGATGTCGAGCGTGTCGTTGAGGAAAGTGCTGAGCATTACGGCCGGCTCGACGGGCTGGTCAACAATGCCGGCGGCATGCTTGGACGCGTGCCCTATGCCGAGCAGACCGAGGCGCATTATGACGCGGTGATGGACCTCAACGCCCGCTCGGTGCTGACGGCGTCACGCAAGGCGATGCCTTGGCTGAAGAAGCAGGGCGGCTTCATCGTCAACACCTCGTCGATCGCCGCGCGCAATGGCGCCGGCGGCGGCGCCGGGCTCTACGGCTCGGCCAAGGCCTTTGTCTCCAACGTCACCCGCGGCATGGCCAAGGAATTGATCGGCTTTGGCATCCGCGTCAATGCGGTGGCGCCCGGTACGATCCTGACGCCATTCCACGAGCGCTATTCCACCGATGAACAAATCAAGGGCATGGTCGCCACCATTCCACAGGGGCGTGCCGGTACGGCTGAAGACTGCGTTGGCGCCTATCTGTTCCTCTCCTCCGACCTTCTGAGTGGCTACATCACCGGCCAGGTGATCGAGGTGAACGGTGGCCAGTTGATGCCTTGAGCGAGCAATTGCATACTGCGTCTTGCAACCATGCACGTTCTGCGAGCGTTTGCTGAGGTTTGGAGGGGAAGGCAATGTACGGATTGATCGGCAAGATGCGGGCGGCGCGCGGCCAGCGCGACGCGATCATGGACGTCCTGCTCGCCTCGACGGGCGCCATGCCGGGCTGCCTGAGTTATGTCATCGCCCGCGATCCGGCCGATGCCGACGCGATCTGGGTGACCGAAGTGTGGACCGACGCCGCGAGCCACAAGGCGTCGCTGCAGCTGCCCGAAGTCCAGGCCGCGATCGCCAAGGCGCGGCCGATCATCGCCGGCTTCGAATTCCAGGTCGAGACCCATCCCGCCGGCGGCTTCGGCCTGGCCGAGACCAAAACCGGCTGACATCCCAAGCAACGCAGACCTTGAATTCGGTTCGCGGACAGGGTTCGCATTTCTCTTCTCCAGGTCTAAGACCCTGATATGGACTCCTCGCCAGAACAGCCGGCCGTCGAACGCATGGCGCGCATGCGTCCGGTCTGGCAGTGGCTGGTGCTGCTGATTTTCTCGCTGCTGTTTGCCGGCGCACTGGAATACGCTGCACTGCCCGCCGCCCTGCTGATCGGCCCGATGCTGGCGGCGATCCTTGCCGGCACCAACGGCGCCACGGTGCGCGTGCCGCGCCCGCTGTTCGGCGCCGCCCAGGCCGTCGTCGGCTGCCTGGTCGCGGCGTCGATCTCGGCCGACATCTTTTCGGTCTTCTACAAGGAATGGCCGCTGTTTCTCGTCGTGGTGCTGGCGACCCTTGCGGCGTCCAGCCTGCTTGGCTGGCTGATCAGCCGCTGGCGCATTCTGCCCGGCACCACCGCGGTCTGGGGCTCGTCGCCAGGTGCGGCCACCGCCATGGTGCTGATGGCCGGCGCTTTCGGCGCCGACCAGCGCCTCGTTGCCTTCATGCAATATCTGCGCGTCATCTTCGTCTCGATGACGGCGGCATTTGTCGCCAAGATGTGGGTCGACACCTCCGGCGTCGAAATCCCAGCCATTGTCTGGTTCCCGCCGATCGACGCAATGGCCTTTGCCGCCACGCTCGGCGTGGCGCTGGTCGGCGGCCTCCTCGGCCGCTTGTGCCGGTTGCCCTCACCATTCTTCCTCGGCACCTTTATCTTCGGCACCATCGTCCATCTCGGCTTTGGCGTGGCGATGCAATTGCCGCCATGGCTGCTGGCGCTCTCCTATGCGATGGTCGGGTGGTCGATCGGGCTGAACTTCACCCGGGCGATCCTGCGCCATGCGACGCGGGCACTGCCGCAGATCGTCGGCTCGATCGTCGTGCTGATCGCCTTTTGCGGCGGGCTTGCCTGGCTGATCAGCCATCTCCTCGGCATCGATCCGCTGACCGCCTATCTCGCAACCAGCCCCGGCGGCATGGACAGCGTCGCCATCATCGCCGCCGCGGCGCAGAACGTCGACATCTCCTTCGTCATGGCGCTGCAGTCGGCCCGTTTCCTGGTCGTGCTCATCGCCGGACCGAGCATAGCGCGGCTGGTGGCGAGAGCCGTCAGGGACTGAGCTTCAAAAATCCAGGGAAGAGGAAAATTGCCCATGAACCGTCGCGTGAATGCTGTCGATCTCTCAGGCCGTGTCGCCGTGGTGACCGGCGGCGCGCAAGGCATCGGCCTTGCCGTTGCCCGACGCCTGCTGTCGTCGGGCGCCAGCGTTGCCATCTGGGATGTCGACCAGGCCGCGATGAAGAACGCCGACGCCGAACTCGCCCCGCTCGGCCGGGTCGAGACCGTGCTTTGCGATCAATCGCTGATCGACGCCGTCGACAGCGCAGCAAAGCAAACCGAGCGCTCGCTCGGCCCGGTCGATCTGCTGGTCAACAATGCCGGCATCGCCGGGCCGGCGGCAACCGTGGTGGACTATGATCCAGCCGCCTGGCGCCAGATCATCGACATCGACCTCAACGGCGTCTTCTACTGCTGCAAGCGTCTGGTGCCCGGCATGATCGCGCGCGGCTACGGCCGCATCGTCAACGTCGCCTCGGTGGCCGGCAAGGAAGGCAATCCCAATGCCGCCGCCTATTCCGCTGCCAAGGCCGGCGTGCTGGCGCTGACAAAATCGCTCGGCAAGGAACTCGCCGGCCACGACATCGCCGTCAACGCGCTGACCCCGTCGCCCGCCCGCACCCGCATCCTCGAACAGCTCACCGAGGCGCAGGTCGCCTACATGCTGGGCAAGGTGCCGCGCGGCCGGTTCGTCGAAGTCGAAGAGGCGGCCGCCATGGTCGCCTTCATGCTGTCGGACGAAAACTCCTTCACGACGGGCGCGACGTTCGACCTGTCCGGCGGGCGCGCCACTTACTGAGAAGCAGCACTACGATCCGCTCAGCGTCGCGGCAAGCCGATCGGGAAGGAAATCAACGAAAGCGCGCACCTTCGGCGCGAGATGGCGGTTGGATGGCCACAGCAGCCGGAACTGGCCGCGACCGTCGACATGGTCGTCCAACACAGTGCGCAGCGTGCCGTCGCGCAGCGCGTCACGGACCAGGAAATCAGGCATGGAGCTGATGCCGAGTCCGGCCATCGTGGCGCCCTTCAGCGCCTCGGTATTGTTGCAGGTCAGCATCGAGCGAACCTGCGGCTCGGCGCTGCCGCCGATGAACGGCCAGCCCTGCAGCTTGCCGCTGTTGGGAAAGCGGAAGCGTATGCCGTAATGGTTCACGAGATCGTCCGGTCCGCTCGGGTTGCCGTGCTGCTTGAGATAGGAAGGCGCCGCGCACAACAGCAGCCGAAACGGCGCGAGCGGCCGCGCCACCAGGCGTGAATCCGGCAGGTCGCCGCTGCGGATTGCGATGTCGACGCCTTCGTCGATGAGGTCGACGATGCGATCATTGAAGTCGATGTCGAGCTCGATCTCGGGATAGCGCGCCATGAACTCCGACAGCACCGGGAACAGCAAATGATAGGTCACGATCGGCGTCGAAACGCGCAGCCGCCCATGTGGCGTTTCCCGTGTCCGCGACAGCATCGCCTCGGCATCGTCGATGTCGTCGAGGATGCGCCGCACCCGCTCGTTGAAAAGCTTGCCCTCCTCGGTCAGGCCGATGCGGCGCGTGCTGCGCTGTAACAGCCGCACGCCGAGATCCTGCTCCAGCCTGGCGACGCTCTTGCCGACGGCCGATGCCGAGATGCCGAGCGTTCGGCCGGCAGCGATGAAGCTGCCGAACTCAGCCGTGCGGGCAAAGGCCAGAAGGCCGTTGAGGCGCTCCATGGCGCTCCTCCATTCGAGCGTTTTAGTCCGGTATATCTGGAGATTTAATACTATTTTTCTGGGAATGTCGCTGGCCTATCTTCTCGTCACGACCGGCGCCGGGCTCCCAACGGTAGGCCGGCGGATCCTGCTTCAGATAGGAAAATCCATGACTTCGAAGACTATAAACGGTGCGGCCGCGCCATGGCTCGTCCTGCTGTCGGTATGCCTTGCCGCCATGACCATGCCTTTGACCTTCACCGGCCCGGCCGTCGCACTCTCGCGCATTGCAGCCGATCTCGGCGGCAGCCCGATCGCACTCAACTGGGTGACGAACGCCTTCATGCTGACCTTTGGCGCCACCCTGATGGCGCTGGGCGCGCTCGCAGATAATCATGGCCGCAAGCGGATGTTCATTGTTGGCCTCGGCCTCTATGTCCTGGCCACGCTGGGCGCGATGCTGGCGCCTGACATCGTCTGGTTCGACACGCTTCGGGCTGCGCAAGGGCTCGGCAGTGCCGCCGCCTTCGCCGGTGGCGCCTCCGCGCTTGCCCAGGAGTTCGAGGGCCAGTTGCGGCTGCGCGCCTTCTCTTTCCTCGGCACCAGTTTCGGCATCGGCCTCGCCTTCGGACCGATCGCGTCGGGTCTCATCATCGAAGCCTTCGGCTGGCGGTCGATCTTCGTTCTGGTGGTAGCGCTTGCGATTGCTGCCGCTCTGCTCGGCCTGCGCACCATCAAGGAATCGCGCGATCCCGATGCGATCGGCCTCGACTGGGCGGGCGCGGGCACTTTCACCGTCGCTCTGGCCACGCTGACCTATGGCGTGCTGCAGGCGCCGCAGAGCGGCTGGAGCGATCCGCTCGTCATCGCGCTGCTTGCCATGGCTGTTCTCTTCTTTTCCGCTTTCGTCATCGTCGAACAGCGCGTTCGACGGCCGATGCTCTATCTCTCGCTGTTCCGCTTTCCCCGCTTCGTCGGCGTCCAGTTTCTGGCGGCGGCGCCGGCCTATGGCTTCGTCGTCCTGCTGGTGCTGTTGCCGATCCGCTTCATCGGCATCGAGAGGATGAGCGAGATCGAGGCCGGGCAATTGATGATCTGCCTGTCGGGGCCGCTGCTGATCATGCCTCTGCTCGCCGGCCAGCTGGCACGCTGGATCGCGCCGGCGACGATCTGCGGCGTCGGCCTGTTGATTGCCGCCGGCAGCCTGGTCTGGCTGAGCCTGACGCCGCCGATCGCCCTCGCTTTGGTGGCGCCGCTGGTGCTGATCGGCGTCGGCATCGCTTTGCCCTGGGGGCTGATGGACGGGCTTGCCGTCAGCGTCGTGCCAAAGGAGCGCGCCGGCATGGCGGTCGGCATCTTCAACACCACCCGCGTCGCCTGCGAGGGCGTCGCGCTGGCGATCGTCATGGCTGTCTTGTCGGGTTTCACGGCAGCGCAACTGGTGACCCAGGGAACAGCATCTTCCCCGAGCGCAACCGCCGCCGCCCAGCTGCTGGTGACCGGCAATGTCGGCGAGGCGGCAGCCCGCTTGCCCGGTGCCGGAACCACGGTCCTGATCCAGGCCTACGAGGCGGCGTTCGACAGGCTGCTGATCGTGCTGGCGGCAATCACCGTCGTCACCGCTCTTGTCGTCTTCCTCGGCTTGCGGCGCGCATCGGCGCCGGAACACGGGACCACGCCTCTACCGGTAAGCCAGGAAAGCTAGGCGAACTCAACTGATGACGAGGCTCGCTATGCGGTCGCCGTCCAGCGTGAAGACCATGTCCCCTTCGCCGTTGAAGCCATTGCCTTTGACGGCGATGCGGACGTGGTAGCTGCCTTGCGCCTCGGCGATGCGGATAATGCGGAGGCTGGAGTTCACGCCGATATTGTCCGACTGATTCCAGCGCGCGATCTCAGCGCGGCCATGGAATGACCGTCCCCAGTCGGTCAAGGATGCATTTGCCGTGAACGTGTCGAGAAACACCTCGGTGTCACCCGCATTGGTGGCTTCGACAAAGCGGCGGATGGGTTCGGGTGTGGTCATTCATCTGTGCCCAAGGTGCGTTGAGATTCAGGTCAGGCTGAGTCGAAAATGGTTGATACCGAGAACCGGAGCGGAGCGTACTTTTCGTACGTGAGCACCGGAAGCGCAGGTATCAACCATTTGCAGGCCAGCCTCACCTGAATATCAACGCACCTTAGTCCAACCTATGCATCAGGTCCTCATCCAGCCAGCGGCCGAAGAAATAGACCAGCTGCTTGTGCCACCACGGCCAGTCGTGGCTGACATCGCCACCCCAATAGTCGACCCAGGCCGGAATGGATTTGTCGCGCAGGATATGTTCCAGTCTGCGCGTCTCCACCAGCATGCGCTCTTCCCAGGCGCCCTGCCCGCAACAGAAGATCATCCGCAGCGCCTTCAGCCGCGCCAGCAGTTTGGGGTCGACGATGCCAGGCAAATAGTCGAGCGGCGAATTGTAGAAGATATCGCCTTCAAGCGCCTTGCCGAAGAAGTCGCGCGCCGAATAGACGCCCGACAGGGCAATCACGCCGCTGGCGAGTTCGGGAAAGCGGAAGACAAAGTTCGAGGAATGGTAGCCGCCCATCGAGCAGCCGGTGAACAGCGGCTTGAGCTTGCGCCCGCCATTGGCCTGAGCGGCCGTGGCCAGGAATTCCGGCAGCGCCTCCTCGCGGACATAGCGGAAATAGGCTTCGTGGCGACCGATGCGGTGCGCGGCGTCGGCATGCTTGTTGAAGAAGGATTCCGAATCGATGCCGTCGACCGCGAACAGCTGGATGCGGCCGGTGTCGATGAATTCGGCCAGCGCGCCCACCCCGCCGGAATCCTCGAACTGGTAGAACCGCCCCTGCGAGGTCGGGAACACCACCACCGGCCGGCCGGCATGGCCGTAGCGCTTGTATTCCATGTCGCGGCCGAGCTTTTCCGAGAAATGCTTGTGATAGGAAATGTCCATCGCGTTTAGGCCTTTTCCGCGTGGATATAGGCGACTGCCGCGCGCAGCGCTGCTTCGTCCTTGGAGCGCATCTGATAGGCGTAATTTCCCATGGCGCGGCTGAAAACCTTTTCTATCGGCTGATGGTGGACGATCTTGTCGCGATGCGCGGCTAGCACGTCCTCATGGCTGTGCAAATAGTGGAGGTGGTGCTTGCGGCTGGCATAGGCGGTGAAATACTTGCCCTCGTAGGGTCCGCCGGCGGCGTCCTTCACCACCATGTCTGCCCATGCCGCATAGACGTCGATATCGAACGTGTAGTTGATCGCATCGGTCATCCAGGCGCCGGGCGGCCGCATGTTGACTTCGAGCGCGATGATACGGTCCTTGGTCTCGAACAGCTCGATGTGGAAGAAACGCTCGCGCACGTCGAACGCCTTCAGGATCTTGCGACCGGCCTCCTCCACCGCCGGGTTGATCCTGGGAAAGCAGGTGTAGCTCATGTGGCGGTCCTTGTTGACCACCTCCATGACGCTCTGGTCGTAGCGGTGGCTTGCCGCCAGCACCACCTCGCCGTCGCGGTTGACCAGCCCGTCGAAGGTCACCACCAGGCCTTCGATGAACTCCTCCATGACGAAGGTCACATCCTCGGGCTTGTCCCGGAAGAACTGGTCGAGCTCTTTGGCGTTGGAAATCTTGAAGGTGTTCGAGGCGCCCGAGCCGGAATCCGGCTTCACCACCACGGGATAGCCGACGCGGCGGATGAAGGTCATGGCGCCTGCCCGGTCGGAGCATTTGCGCTGCGCAATCGTAGCGACGCCGCTCTTGCGGAAGAAGGCGCGCATGCGGCTCTTGCGCTTGAGATTCTTCACGAAATCGAGCTTGGTGCCGTAGATGTTGAAGTCGGTGCGGATGTTGGCTTCCAGTTCCAGCCAATGCTCGTTGAGCGACTCGAAACGGTCGATGCGGCCCCATTTATGGATGAAATGGCCCATCGCCCGGAATACGAGATCGTAATTCTCCATATCGGCGATGCGGTAATATTCCGAAAGTGCCGTCTTCAGCTTGCCGTCCAGCGCCTCGTAAGGCGCGTCGCCGATGCCCAGCACCGTGGCGCCGGCCTTCTTCAGCCGGTCGCAGAAGTCGGCGCCGTTGGTCGGAAAATGCGGCGAGAAGAAAACGAAATTCATGGATGACCCCCTCTCGACAGCGAAGCACTGCGACCTCGGCTACACACAAGTTTGGCGCATTTGCCGCGCATGGGGAAGAGCGCTCGCGAGCGGTGGAACGGCAGCCCACTTGCCTGTCCCTGGCGGCTCCTGTATGAAACCCGCCATGAACACGCGCGCCTCCTCCGTCGCTTCCCGTCCGACCGGCTTTGCCGGCGAGACCGTGCGCGCGCTGGCATCGACCCTGCTTCTTCTCGGCCTTATCGGCGATCGCCGGGTTCGCTGAAGGAGCGCCCGGCGGTCGAACCGCCGCTTACGCGCACGCTCCTTGGCCATTGGCAATTCACATCAAGCGAACGAAAATCTGGTAAGGCGCCGCTCGCCACCAATCCGTCTGAGGACCGATCCGTGAGCCGCCGGGAGAACAAGACGATGAACGCACGAGAAGAGATCCGATCCGGCGAAGCCGAAAGCGTAAAACGCGCGGCCGGCCACATGCCGGGCGCTGCCCGCAAATACCAACCCTATCCGACCGTCGGCCTCACCGACCGCACCTGGCCCAACAAGGTCATCGACAAGGCGCCGATCTGGTGTTCGGTCGACCTGCGCGACGGCAACCAGGCGCTGATCGATCCGATGGGCCATGAGCGCAAGGCGCGCATGTTCGCCCTCCTGCTCGACATGGGCTTCAAGGAGATCGAGATCGGTTTCCCCTCGGCCTCGCAGACCGACTTCGATTTCGCCCGCTGGTGCATCGAACAAGGCAATGTGCCGGCCGATGTCTCGCTGCAGGTGCTGGTGCAGTGCCGTCCCGAACTCATCACCCGCACCTTCGAGGCGCTGAAGGGCGCTACCAATCCGATCGTACATTTCTACAATTCGACCAGCGAGTTGCAGCGCCGCGTCGTCTTCGAGAAAGACGTCGGCGGCATCAAGCGCATCGCCACCGACGCGGCCAAGATGATCACCGACATGGCCGCCAAGGCCGGCGGCGGCTACCGCTTCGAATATTCGCCGGAGAGCTTTACCGGCACCGAACTCGAAGTCGCGCTGGAGATCTGCAACGCCGTCACCGAGATCGTGAAGCCGACGCCCGACAACAAGCTCATCATCAACCTGCCCTCGACGGTCGAGATGTCGACGCCCAACATCTATGCCGACCGCATCGAATGGATGTGTCGCAACCTCGACAACCGCGACAACCTGTTGATTTCGCTGCACCCGCACAACGATCGCGGCACCGGCATCGCCACCACCGAACTCGGCCTGATGGCGGGTGCCGACCGCGTCGAAGGCACGCTGTTCGGCAATGGCGAGCGTACCGGCAATGTCGACATCGTCACCCTGGCGCTCAACATGTACACGCAAGGCGTCGATCCCCATCTGGATTGCTCCGACATCAACCGGATGAAGGACGTCTACGAATATTCCAACCAGCTGAAGATCACTGAGCGCCACCCCTACGTCGGCGAACTCGTCTACACCGCCTTTTCCGGCTCGCACCAGGATGCCATCAACAAGGGCATGAAGGCTTTGAAGAAGGCCAACACGCCGGTCTGGGAAGTGCCCTATCTGCCGATCGATCCGGCCGATGTCGGGCGCAGCTACGAGGCGATCATCCGCATCAACTCGCAGTCCGGCAAAGGTGGCATCGCCTATGTGCTGCAGGCCGACTACGGCCTCAATCTGCCGCGCAACCTGCAGATCGAGTTCAGCCAGGAGATCCAGGCGATCACCGACGCCGAAGGCAAGGAAGTGCCGGCCAAGCGCATCCATGACCGCTTCCTCGAGACCTATGTCGACCAGCCCGGCGGTCGGATCAAATTCCTCGACCATCAAACCTATCCCGACACCGAGAAAAAGGGTCGGCGCGTGGTCGAGGCGGTGATCCTCGACAACGGCAAGGAGACGACCATCACCGGCTCCGGCACCGGCCCGATCGACGGCTTCGTCGATGCGCTGTCGCGCCATGTCGGCGTCGACATGTCGGTGCTCGACTATTCCGAGCATTCGCTCCAGCGCGGCTCGAACGCCTCGGCGATCTCCTATGTCGAGATGGAATATCCAGGCGGCAAGCTGTTCGGCGCCGGCATCAACACCAACATCGTCGCCGCCTCGCTGGAAGCCGTGGTTTCGGCCGCCAACCGCATCATCGGCCGCAAGGTCAGCTGATATCCTCCCGGGCGCCGCTTCTTCGCGGCGTCCGGATATCCCCCGTTTGCCGGGGGAATTGCCGGTTTTTTCGTGTTAACCATCGGCAATTATCCGGTGCGGTACGCGATCGCATAATATTTGGATGCTTGTGTGGTGGTGCAGGCGCTATATTATCGCGCCTTAACCTGTGCCGACTTCGAGAGGATCGACACTTGCAGCATGCCACGCCTGCCGCCCCCGCAGTGCGCGAGACACTGGAACGACTGCTCGCCAGCGAAACGTTCGGACGATCCGAACGCGCACGCAAGTTGTTGCGCTACCTTGTGGAGCGCGAGCAAGCCGGCGAAGCCGACAGGCTCAAGGGTTTCTCCATCGCCATGGACGTCTTCGGCAAGGACGGCGATTTCGATTCGTCGACCGATGCGGTGGTCCGGGTGCAGGCCGGCCGGCTGCGCGAACTTCTCCAGCATTATTTCGCCAATGAGGGCATAGCCGAACCGGTCCGCATCGCCATTCCACGCGGTGGCTATGTTCCGTCCTATGAACTCAACGCCATACGCCTGCCGGTTGGGCAGGAGCCGGTGGCGCTGGCGCAGGCGGTAGCCGCCTTGCCCGGATCGCCTGACCAGGCGGCTCCTGCCGCGGCTCCCGAGGCGTCGGTGGCTACGGAACCTGGGTCTTCGCTGGCGCGCCATCTCCAGTTCTTCTGGGGCGCCGTGGCGTTGGTCATCCTTATGCTGGGCGTGCTCATCCTGCGCCAGGGCAGCGGCGCATTGCTTGCCGGCAGCGACCCGGCGGCGGTGGTCGAGACCGCGGGCGCGACGAGCAGCATCGCATCGCCGTCGATGGAAGCCCTGCCCCTCGTCTACATCGCCGTAAAGGCCACCGGCCCCGAGGCCGGCCGTGTCGCTGCCTCGCTGCGCGCCGGTCTTGCCGGTTTCGACACCATCGACTTCATCGGCCGTGACGCCGACAGCAAGCGCGACCCGAGCACCGACCCGACCAGCTTCGTTTTCGATGTCCTGCAGGGACCGATGGCAGGTGACGTGACGCTCGAACTGCAGAGCGTGGCGACCGGACGTGTGCTTTTGTCCCGCAATCTGATGGCGGCCGACAGCGCACCTGGCGCCGTCGAGGATCGTATCGCCGCCATCCTCAGTTCGACCATTCCCGCCTCCGGCCCGCTCTACAGCTACATCGAACAGAACGGCATCCAGACCGGGCTGACGAGCTGCCTTATCCTCAACGACAGATACTATCTCGACCAGAGCACCAAGACCCACGAGGCCGCCTATCGCTGCCTGGACAACCTCGCCAGCCAGGGTGCGAAATCGTCGCTCGTCTATTCGGAACTTGCCTCGCTGACCCTTGAGGCTGCCACCGATCATTACGCCTATCCGCCTGGCGCGACGGTCGAACAGGCGATGTCTTTTGCTCATCGCGCCATCCAGATGGGACCGACCAGCCCCTATGCGCACCGCGCATACGGTTACCTTTACTCGCGCCTCGGCAACACCGAGGAAGCGATCCGTTGGATGCGCAAGGCCTATGAGCTCAACCCCTACGACCTCAGCATGGCTGCCGCTTACGGCTATGGCCTGATCTTCGCCGGCAAATATGCCGAGGGAACACCGATCCTGACCCATGCCGTCGAGACGTTCAGCGGCCACCCGACCTGGTGGGATTACGGACTCTTCGCCGGGCAGTTCATGCTGGGCGATATGAACAAGGCCGCGATCGCCAGCGAGTCGCTGCGCACGACGGCGATGAAATCGCATTATCTGGCGGCGCGGCTGATCGGCGCCAAGGCTGCCGGCCGCGATCAGCTGGCGGCCAAGCTTCTCGATGAACTGAACACCAAATTCCCAAAATTCGCCGCCGATCCGCGCGCAGCCTTCGCCGAGCGGAAATATCCCGCCGATCTGGCGGACCGGCTGGTCGAGGCATTGCACGCCGCGGGCCTCGGCAGCGCCAGCTGATATAGGATCGCGAAAATTTTACTGGCCATCGGTCTGGACTGGGAGCAATTCAGCCCCAATCCGAAATTTCCTGTCCGATCTTGCAACAATCATACATTTTCATGGTCTCATCCCTCTATGTTGCCGAGCGGGGCGCCGGGCCGAAGGCCGTCGTCCTGTTGCATGGCTTCGGCGGCTGCCATGACATCTGGCGCGAGGTGACCGCAGCACTGGCGCCCGGGATCAGAACACTGGCCTACGATCTTCCGGGACACGGGCTGTCACTCGATTTCCCGGGCAGCGGTCCGGCCAGGACAGCGGCGCGAGCGGTTCTCGCCGATCTGACCGCGCGCGGGATAGGACGGGTGCATGTCGCCGGTCATTCGATGGGTGGTGCGGTAGCTGCCCTGATGGCATTGGCCGAGCCTGATAGGATAGCCTCGCTGACGCTTGTGGCGCCTGGCGGTGTTGGCCCGGAGATCAACGGACCGCTGTTGCGCCGTTACGCGGCGGCGGCCGACAGGCGTGAAATCCGCGCCAGCCTTGCCGCCATGTCCGGACCGCAAAGCCCGCCGCCCGAACGCGTCGTTGGCGTCCTGGCGGAAGGACGCCGTCGCCCCGGCCAGTTGCGCAAGCTGATCGAGATCGCAGCCGTCGTGACCAGGGATGAGCGGCAGGGCGTCATCCCCCGCGAACAGTTCGACACGCTCAACATGCCGGTGATGGTGGTTTGGGGAACGGACGATCCGGTGCTGCCCGTCACCCAGGCTGATAGCCTGCCGGCGCATTTTCATATCCATCACGTGCTCGATGCCGGCCATATGCTGGTCGAAGAAGTGCCAGGCGTGATCGCCCAGGCCTTGCGCCGGAACATGGGCCGTCGTGGCAGGCGTGTGCGTCCGACACTGGGCGCCGCGGCGAGCTGAACCTCGATCTCGCCAGTGCATTTTTCCGGCGGCTGTGTTAACTCGCTCTTAACCATATTAGCGAGGGATAATGAAGGACTCAGACGAGCAATTCACCTCTTTGACCCCGTCGCGCAAACTGTCCGATGCCATTCGCGACGTAAAGAACGCCTTCGCCGATCGCGACGATGTCGTGGTCGACATGCGCGAGGCGCACCGTATGCGGCTCGATTTGCTTGCTGCCGAACTCACCCCGGTCTTTGCTGACGTACCCGCCGACATGGACAATTTCGACTTCGTCGTCTCCTCCGGCCTGCAGCCGCGGCTGTGGATCGACGCCGTCAGCCATGTCGCCATGGGGCGCGACCGCCGCACCTACCGCTTCCTCAGAGATACCCGCATCGGCCGCGTCGTGCTCGCCGAATCGACCGATATGAAACCGGTCGTCGATCAGGTCACGCGCTATGTGGCGGAGCGTATTGTCGAGCGTCAGCGCATGATGGAAGGCGGCGTCGAGCCAGCGGTTGCCGGCCTCAACCGCGCCACCGTGCGGGAAGCCGAACCACCCCTGCAAGCAGCCGCATCAGCCAAGCGCTGGTCGACCTTCCTGTCCAGCCTCGGCCTGGTCGCCGCCGGCATGCTGGTTGGCCTTGCTGTGGCCGCCGCGCTGTTCTGGGATCGCCTGATGGCGATGAAGATCAGCTTCTGATAAGCGATTGCGAGGCCTCGGCATCGACGCCGAGCTCGACCACCTGCAGGTCCGACGGCGGTATGGCCGGCCCTGTCAGGCCGCGTCGCGTTAGCCTGATCCGCCAGTTGCCCTTTTCGCCGTCCATATCGAGCAGATTATACTGCGCCGCCGGGTTCTTGCCGCCGGGCGACTGACCGGCAGCGGCAACGCCGACAACCGGAATCCTGGTGCCGCGGCCGCCGATGAAGAACAGCGACGGCAGATGCGAATGGCCGTGCAGAACAAGCTCGGCGCCGTGCCGGTGAACGATCTTGTGGAAGCGCGAGATGCCGAACAGGCGCTTTTGCTGGGTGACGGCGCCGCGCACCGGCGGATGATGGATCATGATCACCCGCAACAGCCCGCGTTTGGCCGTAGCGTCGAGCACCGAGGCCAGCCTTTGCGCCTGTCCCTCGAGGAAGAAGCCATTGGCCATGAAGGGCGCGGTGGCACGCGCCGTCGAGACTCCGATCAGCGCGACATTGCCGCGCACGCGCAGATAGGGAAAGGTGTTGCGGTCGATCGGCGCAGTCACGCCGTCGCCGGTCATCCATGCTGCCCAGGAGCGGCAGACCTTGTCGAAGGCGCCCGGCACATAGGCGTCGTGATTGCCCGGCACCACCGAGACATCTTCCGGCGAGCCCAGCGTCTCCAGCCAGTGTTTTGCCATCTCGATCTCGCCATCCAGCGCCAGATTGACCAGATCGCCGGTAACAGTGAGGTGGTCGGGACCGCTCGCCTTCATGTCGGCGACGATGGTGTCGATGACGGCATCGTGCATGTGGCGGCGGCGGTTGCGCTGCCAGTTGACGTAACCGACCACGCGCTTGGACGCGAGTTCGCGATAGGTTACACCGGGAAGCGGCCCCAGATGGACATCGGAAATATGCGCGAGCCTGAACATCCTTCCTTCATAGGCGACGCGCCCTGCGCTTTCCACTCACTGTTTCCTGTCCACTCGCGGTTTCGCTAGCGATGGCGATATCGGACCCGGAGCAGGCCTTCCGCCAGACCGGCTGGGCGGGCCTCAGGGCAAGGCTGTTCCATCTCTATTTCCTGCTGCGGCGGCCAATGACGCTCGGCGTGCGCGGCCTGATCCACGATCGCGCGTCGAACTCCGTCTTCCTCATCCGCCACACCTATGTTCCCGGCTGGCAGTTGCCGGGCGGTGGCGTCGAAGTGGGCGAAACGCTTGGCGAAGCGCTGGCGCGGGAATTGACGGAGGAAGGCAACGTCGCACTCACCGCCCCACCGCTGCTGAAGTCGATGCATTTCAACCGCCGCTCTAGCCGCCGCGACCATGTCGCCTTCTACCTGATCGAGGCCTTCAGCCAGACGGCGCCGAAGCTGCCGGACCACGAGATCGCCGAAGCCGGCTTCTTCCCGCTCGACCGTTTGCCCGAGGGCACGACACCGGCAACGCTGCGGCGGATTGGTGAGGTTTTTGGGAGAAACCCGGTGTCGCCTTACTGGTAGACTTGATTTGCTTGCAGTATTTCAGCTTACTCCTGCTAGAAATATGGGGGCAAGCGTCATGGACGTCGAACAAGTAAAATCAGTAAATGTCTGGCCTTATGTCGGATTCTATACTCTGATGATGATAGGCTTGACCGCTGTCTTTATCATCTTCGCGCTTCTATTCCCCTCACTGGGGGACAGCATCGGCAAGGCAGCCGGTTTCGGCATCTCGTTTGGGTCAACGTCGTTTGCCTCCTACAAATTCATCCGCAAGTACCTTCGGCTTTTCAATCGGCCAGAGTATTGGAAAATAACGCTTTATTCGACTCTGGTCTCTTGCGTACTGTCATTTCTGCTGATGGGTCTCGCGGTCGCGGGCGGCGCCGTTCCGGACAGCGATACCCTTCCGCCCCTGGTTTGGATTTTTATCCTGCTGCTTGCCGGACTTGTCGCCTTCGGCATTAATGCCGCGGGCTACTCAAGCAGCATTGGCAAGACTTATTTGAAGGCAGAACTTGCCAGGCAGGCTCGAACCAGCAGCGAGCCTTTCAGCTAGTCCGTGGCCTTCACGCCGCCTTCCTGAACCGCGCCCGGTCGTGCGGCGCGCCGTAGTCCAGCTCCGGCCCCACCGGCACGATGCGCGTCGGGTTGATACTTTGGTGACTGCCGTAATAATGCGTCTTGATGTGGTGCAGGTTCACCGTGCCGGCGACGCCGGGCACCTGGTAGAGATCGCGCAGGTAGTTCGACAGGTTCGGATAGTCGGCGATGCGGCGCAGATTGCATTTGAAATGGCCGACATAGACCGGGTCGAAACGCACCAGCGTGGTGAACAGCCGCCAGTCGGCCTCGGTGATGCGCTCGCCGGTGAGGTAGCGCTGTTTTGACAGCCTCTCCTCCAGCGTTTCGAGCGCCGAGAACAACTCTCCAAAGGCTTCTTCATAGGCCGCTTGCGTGGTGGCAAAGCCGGCGCGGTAGACGCCATTGTTGATGGCCGGAAAGACCAGCGCATTGACCTTGTCGATCTCGCCGCGCAGCGCCGGTGGATAGAAATCGATGCCGGCATCGCCCCATTCGTCGAAGGCGGAATTGAGCATGCGGATGATCTCGGAGGATTCGTTGGAGACGATGGTCTGTTCTTTTTTGTCCCACAGCACCGGCACCGACACCCGGCCCGAATAGGCGGGATCGGCCTTGGTGTAGATCTGATGCAGGAAATCCAGACCGTTGACCGTGTCGCCGGTGGCGCCGTCTTCGGCCAGAAAAGTCCAGCCGTCGGCGCCGAGGAAATGGTGGACGACCGAGACCGAGATGACGCCCTCGAGCTTCTTCAGAACGCGAAAAATCAGCGTGCGGTGCGCCCACGGACAGGCGAGCGAGACATAAAGATGGTAGCGGCCTGGTTCGGCCTTGAAGCCGGGCGTGCGGCCTTGCGCCGGCGCTCCATCACGCGTGATCCAGTCACGCCACTGCGTCTCGGCGCGGATGAACCTGCCGCCGCTATCGACTTTGACCGGGCGGTCCTGCCATTTGCCTTCGACCAGCAAACCCATGCGAAATCTCCTTGCCTGCGTTAGCGAATGTAGGCGCAAAGCGGCAATGTCGAAGTCGTCATCTGCTGAACAGAGCGTCACTCGTCCGAAATGCCTGATGAAAGCGACCGATTGCAGCGGCTGAAAAATGATGCTAGCGGACACCTCGCATGTTCGACTTTGCCTCCATTCGGTTTGACCGACGACGAAAGGGCGCCCGCGCTTGACAAAGCGCTGACTGGCGAACGCTGCCGCTTGCAGCAACCTTCCTCGTATATCGGACCGCGAAGACCATGAGCCTTGCCGACGTGAAATACCTGCCGGAAACTCCGGCGCATGACCCCGAAATCGAAGCCATCAACGACGAAGCGTTCGGGCCCGGCCGCTTCGTGCTGGCCGCCTACAAGATCCGCGAGGCCGGCGGCCACGAGCGCTCGCTGTCCTTTGTCGCCGTCGACGGTGACATCGTCGTCGCTTCGGTGCGCATGACCCGCATCGCCGCCGGCGCCGGCCGCGCGCTGATGCTCGGGCCGCTTGCCGTGCGCCCTGCCTTCAAGAATCTCGGCATCGGCCGCCGGCTGGTGGCCATTGCGTTGGAGGCGGCTGTCAAGATCGGCGCGCCGGCGGTGATCCTTGTCGGCGATGAGCCCTATTACGGCCCGCTCGGTTTCAGAAAAATCCCGCGCGGCCAGATTTCCATGCCACGCCCGGTCGACCTCGACCGGCTGCTGTCGCACGAGATCGTGCCCGGTGCCGTGGCGCGGCTCTCCGGCGAGGTCTGCCATGCCAGCTTTGCCAGGATTGCCGAGAACATCCCGGCGATGGCCTGATCCCCAGAGCAATTCCAGGAAAAGTGTGCGCGGTTTTCCCAGGGAAAAGCGCGAAGCGCTTTCCCTTGGGAGTTGCGTCAAAACAAAGAGATAGAGCGGTTCGCGTTTCCCTGAAACGATGAACCGCTCTAGGTCAATCTCGACACCTTGTCGTGATTGATCCCGGTCCCTCAGGTTGCACCATGGCGGCGACCTCCGTAGCATGACCCGCAAAAGCAGGGAGGACGCGGCATGAACCCGAACGGCCAGATTGCGATCGTAACCGGCGGCGGCTCCGGCCTCGGCGAAGCAACCGCACGCGCGCTGGCCGACAAGGGCGCGCGCGTTGCCATTTTCGATATCGGCATCGACCGGGCAGCGAAGGTGGCGGGCGACATCGGCGGCACCGCCATCCAGTGTGACGTCAGCAGTGCCGACAGCGGTGCGGCCGCGGTCGCGGAGGTGGAAAAAAGGCTTGGCCCCGCGCGCATCCTGGTCAATTGCGCCGGCATCGCCATCGGCGTGAAAACCATCGGCAAGGATGGCCCGCATCCGCTCGACCAGTACCGCAAGGTGATCGAGATCAATCTCATCGGCACCTTCAACATGATCCGCCTTGTCGCCGACCGCGCCGCCAGGCTTGAGCCGCTGCAGGGCGGCGAGCGCGGCGTCATCGTCAACACGGCGTCGGTCGCCGCCTATGACGGCCAGATCGGCCAGGCCGCCTATGCCGCCTCCAAGGGCGGCGTCGTCGGCATGACGCTGCCGGTGGCCCGCGATCTCGCACGCTCCGGCATTCGCGTCTGCACCATCGCCCCCGGCATCTTCAAGACGCCGATGATGGCCGGCATGCCGCAGGAGGTGCAGGATTCGCTTGGTGCAGCCGTGCCCTTCCCGTCTCGCCTGGGCGAACCGTCCGAATATGCGGCGCTCGCCCTGCACATCGTCGAGAACCAGATGCTCAACGGCGAAACCATCCGTCTCGACGGGGCGATCCGAATGGCGCCGAAATAGACGGCGATGGCGGCCGGCGAAGCCGCAGTGAAGACCGGTCCGTTGGCCGGCCTCAAAATCATCGAGATGGCCGGGCTCGGCCCGGTGCCGCTGGCCGGACTGATGCTGTCGGAAATGGGCGCCGAGGTGCTGCGCATCGAGCGCGCCGGGTCGGACCAGCCTTTGCTGCCGCTCTCCGACGCGCACAATCTCGACCGTCACGGCCGTTCCATCCTGCGCGTTGACCTCAAGCAAGAGCAAGGCATCGAGCTGGTGCTGGGTCTCGTCGAGAAAGCCGATCTGCTGGTCGAGGGTTTTCGCCCCGGGGTGATGGAGCGGCTCGGTCTCGGCCCGGATACGGCACTGGCCCGCAACCCGGCGCTGATCTATGGCCGCATGACCGGCTTTGGCCAGGACGGGCCGCTGGCTGGCCGCGCCGGCCACGACATCACCTACCTCGCCTATTCCGGTGTGCTGCATGCCATCGGTCGGGAGAAAGGCCGGCCCGTGCCGCCGCTGAACCTGATCGCCGACAATGGCGGCGGCGCCATGATGCTGATCGCCGGCGTGCTCGCCGCGCTGTTTGAGCGTTCGCGCTCCGGCAAGGGCCAGGTGGTTGACGCGGCAATGGTCGAAGGCGCGTCGATGCTGGCGGCGCCCATACACGCCTTCATGGCGGCCGGCCTGTGGAGCGACCGGCGCGGCGCCAACCTGCTCGATTCCGGTGCGCCCTTCTACGACACCTATGAGACGGCGGACGGACGCCATGTCGCGGTCGGTTGCCTCGAGCCGCGCTTCTTCGTCGAATTCGCAAACCTGCTGCCGCTCGGCGAGCATTTTGTCCGCGGCCAGTACGACAAGGCGCTGTGGCCGCAGATGCGCGCCGCCATTGCCGGCCGGTTCCGGCAGAAAACACGCGACGACTGGGCCGGGCTGTTTGAGGAGACCGACGCCTGCGTTGCGCCGGTTTTGTCGCTGACAGAGGCCAGGAATCACCCGCATATCAGCGCTCGTCACGCATTTGTGAAGACGGGCGCGTTCGAGCGCCCGGCGCCCGCGCCGCGTTTCTCGGGCTCGCAGCCGTCGCTCGCCGCCATACCGGTCGACGACGACCAGCGGCCGCAAATCGTGCTGGCGCGCTTCGGCTTTTCGGCGGATGAGGTCAAAGCGCTTGTCAAATCCGGCCTGATTGGCCAATAACTGGACGATGAAAATCAACTTAACCCGGTGAGCATCTTGGACCAGCCGAAGAAGGACGTCATTCGCGCGACGGACGCCGAGGCGACCAGACTGGCTGCAACGCTGATCCGCAGCGCCCGTTTCGGCGCCATGGCGGTGATCGAGCCCAAAACCGGCTCGCCGCTGGCCTCTCGGGTCGGCGTCGCCACCGACATTGATGGCGCGCCGCTGATCCTTGTCTCGGCGTTGTCCGCTCACACCGGGGCGATGCTTGCCGAGCCGCGCTGCTCGCTGCTTGTCGGCGAACCCGGCAAGGGCGATCCGCTGGCGCATCCCAGGATAACGCTGGTCTGCCGGGCGCAGCCGCTTGAGCGCGGCTCGAGCGCGCATGCCCGCGCCGAGCGGCGCTATCTCAACCGCAACCCCAAGGCAAAGCTGTATTCCGGGCTCGGCGATTTTTCGATCTTCCGCCTCGAGCCGGAGCGCGCCAGCCTCAATGGCGGTTTTGGCAAGGCCTATCTGCTGGAACGTGCCGATCTCATCACCGATGGACCGATCGTCGACGAGCTGGCGGCCAGCGAACAGTCAGCCCTCGACCACATGAACGCCGACCACCTCGACGCAATCGCCGTCTATGCCCGTCATTTTGCCAAGGCCGAAGGTGATGGCTGGACCATGACCGGCTTCGATGCCGAGGGCATGGACCTGGCATCGGGCGACGCCGTTTGCAGGGTCTATTTTCCGCAACCATTGAAGACAGCGCGTGACCTGCGGCCGGTTCTGGTCGACATGGCCAGGGCCGGACGTGCGCCGGCTACGCAGGGTTAGCAAGGATAATCGTCATGAATCAAAAGCATGTCTTGAGATTTGGGCGAAATGATCTACGATTCAGGTAGCGCTGAATCAGCAGCGTGCATCCACAGCTGAATTATAGCACCCAACGCTATTTGCCCCCATAGCGTTCGGATGAGCAGGGAAACATGGGGCATCGATGGTCTCGACCAAATTAATCGCCAATGCCGAATCGGCGGCGACATTTCTGACCCTTATGGGCAACGAAAAGCGGCTTTTGATCATGAGCCATCTGACCGACGGTGAAATGTCGGTCGGTGCCATCGCCGAAAAGGTGGTGCTCAGCCAGTCCGCTTTGTCGCAACATCTGGCCAAGCTCAGAGCGCTCGACCTTGTCGAGACCCGCCGCGACCGGCAGATGATCTACTATTCGTGCAAGTCCGAAGCCGTGCGCGATCTCTTGCGCATGCTGGACGGCATTTTCGGCGCCGGCGATTTGTCCCAGATGGCAACGCGTCTGCGCCGCGCCGGGACTTGACCTGCCGCTCCGATCGCTCCTTACCTCGCTGACGATTTTCGCCGGCCGAGGTAATGATGGATCCGATCCAGATCGACGACGCGCGCGATCCGCGGGTCGCCGCCTATCTCGACATCCGCGAACGCGATCTCACCGGCCGCCATGGCCGGTTCGTCGCCGAAGGCAAGGTGGTGCTGGACGTCCTGCTGTCGGCCGGACGCTTCACCGCCGAGTCGGTCCTGGTTCTTGAAAACCGGCTGGCCGGGCTCGACGACATCTTGCGCAAGGCCCCTGCCGACCTGCCTGTTTACGTCGCGACAAGCGACATCATGGACAGGATCGCCGGCTTCCACATGCACCGCGGCATATTGGCGATCGGCAGCAAGGGCACCGCGCTGCCCGCCGAAGCCTTGCTGGAGACCTTGCCTGCGAACGCGCTGATCGTCGTGCTCGTCGGCATCGCCAACCACGACAATATGGGGTCGATCTTCCGCAACGCCGCCGCCTTCGGCGCCGATGCCGTATTTCTCGAAGCGACCTGCTGCGATCCGCTGTACCGCAAGGCGATCCGTGTCTCGGTCGGCGCGGCGCTGAAGGTTCCCTTTGCATCGTTTGAGGACACGACCGGTTTCATCACCGCACTCGGCCGTCTGGGCTTCAGCCAGTTTGCGCTGTCGCCACGTGGCGCGGCCGATATTCGCGACGCAGAGAGGACGAACCGGCTGGCGCTCTATCTCGGCACCGAAGGGGAAGGCCTGCCCGAAAGCCTGCTCGCTCGCCTGCAAACCGTGCGGATCGCCATGGCGCAAGGCTTCGACAGCCTGAATGTCGCCGCCGCCTCAGCGATTGCGCTGCATCATTTTTCGCGCTGATGCGCCTCGGCTGGCGTTAGGAGCCAGTCTGATGGAAGGCAAAAGTGGCCCCGGTTTTGAGAGAACGACATCCATCAAACAAAGACTTAAAGCGCGTCGCATGAATCCGTTTCAGCGCGACGCGCTTTAAGGACAACGCGCGTAGTGCCGGCCTCGGTCGGCGCGGCCTCGATCCTGAAAGTCTCCATGTCGTCGGCCAACGGTATCGGAGCGCCGGTCGCCTCGCGATCTCTTGCCGTCTTCTCGAACAGCGACGCCACAGTGTCCAACACTTCAAAAAGCACCGGATGAAAGTGCCAGAGCACAAGCGACGAGATGACAAGCACGCCATAGACGATCATGACGTTAGACATGGGAATGGCCTGTTAAGGGCGCAAGCCAGCTCCCTCGCCATTCAACTCGGCAAATCTGCCCTCTGCAGTGCTCGCACGCGATCGGCGAGGCTGACGGTTCCCGACCGCGCTTCCTGCGGCGCCGCCAATGCCTTGGCGATCGGCGAATCCGGCCCTTCGAGCTTGGCCGTGAGGCTGACGACCTCCGCCGCCAGCGTGTTCATCTGTTCGCGCAACGCATCGCCGGCATCATTGCCGTTAATGGGCTTCGCGGTTCCAGCGGCGCCAAGCTCCGTCTTCAACCGCTTGTTCTCCCGCGCCAGCGTCGTCAGCCTGGCTTCCAGCCGCTCCCGATCGCCTTCGAGCTTGGCGAGCGCCTTGTCGACGTCGTCGTTCCTCGCAGGGACATTGTCCTGAACACCAGCCAAACCAGCAGCCACGGCGCCTCCCCCAGCCTCGCCCTTTAACCGTTCGCGAAGCCGGGCCAGGTCCTTTTCACGGCGATCCAGCTTGTCCTCGCGATCGGCAAGCGTGGCGAGCAGGCGCTCGAGCTTCTTCTCGAGGTCGGCGGTTCTCTTCTTCTCGGCCTTCAGCGCGTCACGCGTGGCCTTGCCCTCGGCGACGACTTCCTGATGGCGCTTGTCGGCTTCCTTGCGCTGGCCGCGCAGCACCGAAATGTCGTTGGCAAACTTTTCCAGCTCGGATTCGCGCGCCACCAGTTCGATCTGTCGGTTGCTGGAGGAGAAGGAGGCGTCGTCATACATGTGCTCGAGCTTTTCCAGCTCAAGCGCGCGCTTTTCCATCATGCGCTCGGCTTGTACGAGCTTGTCCGTCAGCTGCTGTATCTGCTGCTCGCGATGCAGGAGCAGTTCGTTTTTTTCGCCGAGCTCCGAAAGCGCCTGCTTCTTGTCCTTGCGCTCGACCGCCAGGCCCTTCAGCGCCTCGCGCCCGCGACTGATTTCGACGAGTTGCTCATTTGTTTGCTCACGCAGCGTCTTGACGCTCATTTCAAGCCGGCGCGTCGTCATGGCGAATTCGGCCCGCACGCTGTCCTTGTCGGCCTGGATCTCCTCCAGCGTTCGGGGCACCGACGCCTCGACACGCTTGCGTGTCAACGCGACCGCCCGCCGCCAGATGGCCGGCGCGACCAGCAGCGCCAGAAAGCCGGCGCACAGAAAGCCGAGGGCGAAGAACAGGATCGACTGAACCAAGGTGACTACCCGTTACGGGCGGGCCGCTATCCGGCAACCGCCAACTCTGGACTTTGCCACGTTCGCATGACGCAAATCCAGCGCTGCGGCAAGAGTATGCCGCAGCTTGATCGGGTCAGAACCTGTTGATCGGGTCGAACTGTGGTCGGAATCGCTCAGAAAGGATTCCAGGTCGGCCGCTGCGTCAGCTTCAGATAGCCGAGATTGACGCCAAGCCGCGCGCCGACGCCGGTGCGGATCGGCACCAGCAGCACCCTGTTGTTCTGCAGCACGTTGAAGCCGACGCCGGCCACGACGTAGGCAGAACCGGCAACGCCGCCGAACCTGTTGTAGAGATTGCTGACGTCGTCGAGATTGTAGACGAGCATCATCACCCGCGATCCCTCGCCGCCGAAATCCCAGCCGAGCGACGGACCTTGCCAGAACACCTTATGGTCGCCGGCATTCTTGGTGTAGAGCGTGCCTTCGCCATAGGTCAGGCCGCCGATCACCGCGCCGGAACCCTCTTCGCCGAGCAGATAGCCATTGGGCAGGCCGTAGGAGGCAAAAATCTTCTCGACGACGGTGGCGAGACCGCCCGACGTCGCGCCGAAGAACTTGTGGCCGGAATCGACGATCTCCTGAGCGGTGTATTCCTGCGCCCGCGACGCAGAGGTTGAAAAGGCGAGAGCGCCCATGAGGGCAATCGCCATAAAGAAGACACGGACAAAGGTCCGGTCGTAGAATCGGGAAACCATGCTTCCAATCTCCGTCAGGGAGCACTTTCGCCGACGCCTCGCACCCCGCACGGCTCTTTAGGCGGCCGTTAAGGATGGCTGTTACGGGCAAACTATGCCGTAATCCTTTTTCAACCATTAACCTCCCACATGAACATGGCGGTTCGAAGGCTGTTCTGACCGTCTGCGCGGGCTCCCATCCTGTGCAAACTCGCCATTTTTGCTAACGAGAATTGTGGATTTGTTGCTGGACGCCCGGGCGCTGTGTATTCAGAAGCGCTGGGGAAAGGGCGTGATTCGGGTGGGTAAGGCGCGGCTGACGGTCGCGTGGCCACCAGGACGTGAATTTTTAGCAGGGATTTTCGCCGATGGCCGAGCTTTTCTCTCTCTCCGCACCCGATCTCGCGGCGCTGTTGTGCAGCCGTGTCTGCCACGACATCATTTCACCGGTTGGCGCCATCAACAACGGCCTTGAACTCCTCGACGAGGGCGGCGCCGACGAAGACGCCATGAAGCTGATTCGCCAGAGCGCCAGAAACGCATCGGCCCGCCTGCAATTCGCCCGCATCGCCTTCGGCGCCGCCGGTTCGGCCGGCATGATGATCGACACAGGCGACGCCGAGTCGGTCGCCATCGCTTTCCTGAAGAACGAGAAGCCGGACCTGGTCTGGAACGGGGTTCGCGCCCTGCTGCCGAAAAACAAGGTCAAGCTGCTGCTTAATTTGCTGCTCGTCGCCAACGCCGCCATCCCGCGCGGCGGCAAGCTTGTGGTCACGCTGGAAAGCCTCGACACCGAGCCGCGCTTTGCGCTTGCCGCCAGTGGCCCGATGCTGCGCGTGCCGCCGAAATTCCTCGAACTTCATTCCGGCAACAAGCCCGAGGAGCCGATCGACGCCCATTCGGTCCAGCCCTATTACACGCTGCTCTTGGCGCGTGAGGCCAACATGACGATCTCCATCCACGCGACCGCCGAAGAGATCGTGCTGTCCGCGGCCTGACGATCCCGGTCGTTTGCCGGCTCGGCCGACAGCCAAGAACAAATCAAGTATTTTTCGCCACTGATATTTGCGGGCTTGGCCGAAATTCAGAACAGCCAAGTTTCGTCGCCTGTGGCGTGTCCGCGGGCACCGCGCGCAAACGACATTTTTGCAAAAACTTTACCTAACCGCTTTTCGGCTTCTTTACCAGATTGGCCTAAGGTGCATTCCGATACCCCGGATGCCGCCGGTTCGCCCCAAGGCAAAGAGGACCCGGAAATGAAGCGCTGCATGTTTGTCGACGATTCAAGTGTGATCAGGAAGGTCGCAAAACGGATTCTTGGCGGCTCCGACATGATTGTGATCGAAGCGGCCA
This sequence comes from Mesorhizobium sp. P2_B11, assembly GCF_056404855.1. Classification (NCBI taxonomy): domain Bacteria; kingdom Pseudomonadati; phylum Pseudomonadota; class Alphaproteobacteria; order Hyphomicrobiales; family Phyllobacteriaceae; genus Mesorhizobium; species Mesorhizobium sp. P2_B11. The sequence continues at coordinate 44,130 of NZ_JBFUDF010000008.1, read as the reverse complement.
CCGGACTTGACGCGGTCGAGATGTGCGCTGCCGAGATGCCCGATGTCATCGTCGTCGACGGCGCCCTGCCCGACATGCAGGCGGTCGATGTCATCCGCCAGGTCCGCGCCATGGAAAGCGCGATCAAGCCGCAGATTCTGATTTCGCTGGTCGAGGTCGATGTCGCCTCGATCATGAAGGCAAAGCGCGCCGGCGCCCAGGGCTATCTCTTGAAGCCGTTCAACCGGCCGCAGCTGCTCGAACGCTTTCGCACCCTAAAGATCGCCGCCTGATTCGGCTCGGGTTCGGCCAAAAGGGACAACAAAAAACCCGGCCTAAGCCGGGTTTTTTGCATTGAATTCAATCAGATGGTGTTCGCTCAGGCGCTGACGCGGATGTCTTCCGGCTCGCGCAGCACATAGCCGCGGCCCCAGACGGTTTCGATGTAGTTCTGGCCACCGGACGCAGCGTCGAGCTTCTTGCGTAGCTTGCAGATAAAGACGTCGATGATCTTCAATTCCGGTTCGTCCATACCGCCATAGAGGTGGTTGAGGAACATTTCCTTGGTCAGCGTGGTGCCCTTGCGCAGCGAGAGCAGCTCCAGCATCTGGTATTCCTTGCCGGTCAGATGCACGCGCTGGCCACCGACTTCGACGGTCTTGGCATCGAGATTGACCACCAGATCGCCGGTGGTGATGACCGACTGGGCATGGCCCTTGGAGCGGCGCACTATGGCGTGGATGCGGGCGACCAGTTCGTCCTTGTGGAACGGCTTGGTCATATAGTCGTCGGCGCCGAAGCCGAGGCCGCGCACCTTGTCCTCGATGCCGGCCATGCCGGACAGGATCAGGATCGGCGTCTTCACCTTGGAGAGGCGAAGTGTCCGCAGGACCTCGTAGCCTGACATGTCGGGAAGGTTGAGATCGAGAAGAATGATATCGTAATCGTAAAGTTTACCGAGATCGACACCCTCTTCGCCGAGGTCGGTCGTATAAACATTAAAACTTTCGGATTTGAGCATCAGCTCGATGCTCTGAGCGGTTGCACTGTCGTCTTCTATCAGCAGAACGCGCATTTCATTCCCCTTTTCTGCCGCCGGACCATGTCACGACCCATCCGGGACCGGAGCAGTGATTGCCTGAACAGAAGGCTGCCATCGAATGGTTAACAAAACCTAATTCCGCACCCAGGACGGTACCAGATTTTTTAACCGCTTTCTACACCCTCTTGAATCTAATGATGAATCACAGAACCAAATCGCTAATGCAACACATTAATAAGTCGGACTAAGTGACTCAAGGGACTCGCTGGCCGGCTTCCGTATCGGGAGCCGGAATTTTTACCCGGCCTTAAGTCCTCGCCCTTATGATTAACAATGCCCGTAAACGAATGGTTACCGCCGGCAAAAAACTTTAGGAATTTGTTTCCCATAGTTCGGGGAATGCCGGTGGATACGGGCGGCGCCAGGCCCTGGCGAGCGGATTGGACGATATGTGCAGGTGTGCGTTTCCGGGAGTACCGAATCATGAAGTCACGTGAGAACCTCGTTCGACTGAAGCAATTTCAGGTGAATGAGAAGCGGCGGCAGCTGCTGCAGCTCGACATGATGATCGCCGAGTTCGAGCGCATGGCCGTTGAACTGGAGCTTCAGATCACCGCCGAGGAGAAGAAGGCCGGCATCACCGACATCAATCATTTTGCCTATCCTACCTTCGCCAAGGCGGCGCGTCTGCGCCGCGACAACCTCAGAAATTCGCAGAGCGACCTCGCCCAGCAGCGAAGCGCTGCCGAATCATTACTCGGCGAAGCTGAAGCGGAGCTTTCCAAGGCCGAGATGCTGGAATCGCGCGACACCAAGATCCGCGATGCGGAACTCGGCGGCCGCAGCGCCATGATCGGCTGAAGACAGGGTTTGATCCAGCCGGCGTCGACTGACGCCGCGCTTCGCGTGGAGACGCGCCCAAAGGCCCGGGCGCTGCTGATCTGGCCACAAGGCGACCGCAGCCTCACACCTGTGCCTGCGACTCCCCATCCAGGTTCGCCGCTGCCCTTGCCCGTGCCTCCTTGATGTCGGGCACATGCTCTTCCGACCAGGACCGTATCTGGGTGAGCAGCCCCGCCAGGTTCTGGCCAAGTTCGGTCAGTTCATATTCGACCCGCGGCGGGATCACCGGAAAGATTTCGCGCCGCACCAGACCGTCGCGCTCGAGAATGCGCAGCGTCTGCGTCAGCATTTTGGGCGTAATGCCTTCCAGCCTGCGCGCCAGCTCGCCATTGCGCATCCGGCCGCGGCGCAATGCGCAAACCACCAGATAGACCCATTTGCTGGCCAGCATTTCGAGAACGGCGTGCGAAGGGCACGTCCGCTGGAAGGCATCATAGCCGAAGCCGCAATCATTATCACTATCCATGAGGTGCCTATATATCGAAAAGGTACATACTAGACAATGGGATATTACTATCCAAATGATAGTGGCACAGAAACCCAGCAGGAGCTTGCCATGCGTGCCGTTGTCCAGAATTCCGTCGGCGGACCCGACGTCCTCGTCATCGCCGATCGTCCCGCCCCCTCGCCCAAATCAGGCGAAGTGCTCGTCCGCGTGCACGCAGCCGGCATCAATCCGGTCGATGGCGCGGTGCGCGCCGGCTATTACCCATTGCTGGGCGAACCGCCCTTCACCCTTGGCTGGGATATTTCAGGAACGGTCGAGGCGGTTGGCCCAGGCGTCAACGGCAGCCTCAAGGTCGGTGACGCCGTGTTCGGCATGCCGCGTTTCCCCAGAGAGGCCGCGGCCTATGCGGAACTCGCTGTCACCCCTGCCGATGAAATCGCACCGAAGCCGCAAGGCATCGACCACAACCACGCCGGCGCGCTGCCGCTGGCCGGCCTGACCGCCTGGCAAGGCCTTGTCCGCCATGGCGGCCTGAAGCCTGGCCAGCGCGTGCTGATCCATGCCGCGGCCGGCGGCGTCGGGCATCTGGCGGTGCAGATCGCCAAGGCGCGCGGCGCCTATGCCATCGCCACCGCCAGCCCGGGAAAACTCGATTTCGTCCGCTCGCTTGGCGCCGACGAGGTCATCGACTACACCAAGGGCGATTTTACCGGCGAGGTCGGCGACCTCGATCTGGTGCTGGACCCGATGGGCGGCGACCATGCCGAGCGATCGCTGACAGTCCTGAAGGACGGTGGCGTCCTGGTGTCGCTGCTCAACGTCCACGACACCACCCGGGCCAAGGCTGCGGCGCGAAGCATCCGCGTCGAGCGCATGTCCGTGGTGCCTGACCGCGAAGGCCTCGTTGAGCTTGGCAAACTGGTCGATGCGGGAAAGCTCACCGTCCATGTGGCAAAGGCTTTTCCGCTCGAACAGGCGGGCGCTGCGCACGCCTTTCTCGCCACCAGGCCGATCGGCAAGGTGGTGCTGACGGTCTGAAACAGGCCTAAAAAAGGCAAAAGGGCGCGGTTACCGCGCCCTTTTCTGTTGAGATCCTGGCTCTAGTGCCGGTATTGCTGGATGCGCGTCGTGCGCAGCCCGGCAAGGCCGTATTCGTCGATCGACGCTTGCCAGGACAGGAATTCCTCGGTGGTCAGCTTGTAGCGCTGGCATGCCTCGTCGAGGCTCAAAAGCCCGCCGCGAACCGCAGCAACCACTTCCGCCTTACGCCGGATAACCCAGCGACGTGTATTCGTCGGCGGCAGATCGGCAATCGTAAGAGGGCTGCCGTCAGGCCCGATAACATATTTGACTCGCGGTCTAACAAGATCGGTCATCGTACTCTCTACAAAAAACTCAAAGACCCAATCCCCACCACATTACCGCCACAGCTTTAAAAATTGCCTAAGCGAACCCTAATGACTAGGTAAGGATCATGAACGCCGCGTTAGTCTTTTCGCCGGCATTTGAGTGAACGGCAGGGAGACGCGCAATTTTCCCGTGAAATCGGCGCCGCCGCAAAGCTGGCGCCGTTGATGTGGTTGACCTATATTCGCGCCACTGCCATTGAAGCGCCGCGCAGAACGAAAGAACCATGAACAGCCTCGACCTTCCCGCCAGCCCGCAAAACACCCGCGTCGTCGTCGCCATGTCGGGCGGCGTCGATTCGTCCGTCGTCGCAGGCCTGTTGAAGCGCGAGGGCTATGATGTCGTCGGCGTCACGCTGCAACTCTACGACCATGGCGCGGCAACGCACCGCGCGGGCTCGTGCTGCGCCGGCCAGGACATTGACGACGCCCGCCGCGTTTCCGAGACATTGGGCATCCCGCACTACGTGCTCGACTATGAAGAGCGCTTCCGCAAGGCGGTGATCGATCCGTTCGCCGAGAGCTATGTCGCCGGCGAGACGCCGATCCCTTGCGTGTCCTGCAATCAGACGGTGAAGTTCGCCGACCTTTTGGCCACCGCCAAGGACCTTGGCGCCGACGCGCTCGCCACTGGCCACTATATCCGCTCCGGCGCCAATGGCGCCCACCGTGCGCTGTTCCGGCCGGTCGATGCCGACCGCGACCAGAGCTATTTCCTGTTTGCCACCACCCAGGCGCAGATCGACTATCTGCGCTTTCCACTCGGCGGCCTGTCGAAGCCCGCGGTGCGGGCTATCGCCGAAGAGATGGGGCTGACCGTCGCCGCCAAGCAGGACAGCCAGGACATCTGCTTCGTGCCGCAGGGCAAGTATTCCGATATCATCGCCAAGCTGAAGCCGGCTGCCGCCAATCCGGGCGACATCGTCCATATCGACGGCCGCGTGCTTGGCCGCCATGACGGCATATTGCGCTACACGATCGGTCAGCGCCGCGGCATCGGCATCGCCTCGGGCGAGCCGCTCTACGTCGTCCATCTCGACGCCGACCGGGCCCGCGTCATTGTCGGCCCGCGCGAGGCGCTGGAGACGCACAAGATTTACCTGCGCAACATGAACTGGCTGGGCGACCGCTCGCTGTCGGACATCCCGGCGGCCGGCATGGAGCTGTTCGCCAAGGTCCGCTCGACGCGGCCGCCGCGCCCCGCCGTGCTGCATCACCGCGCCGGCGCGACATGGGTGGAGCTGGTCGACGGCGAGTCCGGCATCGCGCCCGGACAGGGTTGCGTGCTCTATTCCGACGACGGCAACGAGGCCCGCGTCTTCGGCGGCGGCTTCATCGAGCGCTCCGAGCGCGGCGCCGAGGCCGAAGCCATGCTGACGCGGCTCGCAGCCCGTCCGGCACAGGTTCCCGCAGAGTAAGCCACCAGCCTCTCAGAGATCGTTGGCCGTTGGAGTAGAATTTCCAGACGGTCTCAGGACTTTGTGTGCGTCACCGTGCCCGCGGTCAGGATGCGTAGCACCCTGATGGCTTCCTCGCCGCTGGTGCGCGGTTCGGCCCGCGTCTCGATGCACTGGATGAAGTGCTCCAGCTCGCGCGTCAGCGGCATGCCCTGGCCGACCGCGACATAGGACGGCTCGTTGGTGGTGAAGGCCCACTGGCCGCTGTCCTGCCACACTGCGTGGCGATAGACGGCAAGCTTGCGCTCCCACGGCTCGACATCGTCGAACACCGCCATCGCCTTGGTGCCGACGACGGTCAGCCGTCGCTCGCGGTAAGGGTTGAGCCGCGAGGTGAAGAGATGGCTGCGCAATCCATTGGGAAAGCGCATGTGCAGATGCGCAAAGTCGCTGAGATTGTCGAGCAGTGCCGCTCCTTCGCCCCTGACCTCGATCGGCTCGGTGCCGGTGATGGCCAGGATCATCGACAGATCGTGCGGCGCAAGATCCCACAGCGCGTCGTTTTCGGTGTGGAATTTGCCGAGGCCGAGCCGGTGCGAATGAATGTAGCGGACTTCGCCGAGCTCGCCATTGTCGATCAGCGCCTTCAGCGTCTCGAAGGCGGGATGAAAGCGCAGGACATGGCCGACCATGAACACGCGGCCATTGTCCTTTGCCGCCTGCACCGCGCGTTCGGCGTCGGGCACCGTCAGCGCAATCGGCTTTTCCACCAGCACGTCCTTGCCGGCTTCAGCGGCTCGGACGGCGAGATCGGCATGGAATTGCGGCGGCAGCGCCATGACGATGGCGTCGATATCGTCGCGCACGAACAGCTGGTCGGGCTCGATCGCCAGGCAGTCCTGCTCGCTGGCAAAACCTTCGGCCCGCGCCCGATTGGCATCGGAAACCGCATGCAGCGCGCCGAGCGCCTTGAGGGTGCGGATGTGGTTGCTGCCCCAGTATCCGCAACCGAGGACTGCAATGCGCGGCTTCATCAGCTTCAAACTCTAGATTTCTTGGCCGAGACATAGCGACGTGCCTCGCCGAACTCAACCCCGGCGGCTCACCTCAGATGTCTGCCCGCCAAAGCTTTTCGCCGGCGACAATATGCCGGCGTTGCTGACGCATCGATGCTTGACAGGCTCGCCCTCCCAACCTTATATCCGCGCGACCTTGGCAAACGCCTCGAAATGCCTTTCGATTTAAGGCGGATTTCGGGCCTTTCGCCGCCCTGGCGGGGTAGCTCAGTTGGTTAGAGCACGGGAATCATAATCCTGGGGTCGGGGGTTCAAGTCCCTCTCCCGCTACCAGTCCTCAGAAACTAACAATTCTCTGTCGCGGACACCGCGTCGCTGCTTAGTGCGAAACGGGTCTGCGTTCGAAACGACGAGAATAGCCGGAAGAGGACCGGCGGCTACTGGGGTGGGCGACGTCAAGGGCGGACATATGGTGATCCGACGCCAGATGCACGCGTATGTTGTGCCTTGGCACCTGGCTGCACCGTTGCGGCAGAGCTTGGCGCCAAGAAACCCTAGCCGGCGACCTTCCAGTCTCTCTGCCAGCGCGCGCGCATCGCGATCTTCAACATATCCTCATCAGCCATGCCGGTCTGGAAAAGCCTTATGAGCTCACCGGCAATTTCGTGCGCCTCTGAGGTTTCCGGAAGCACATGAAACTCAGCGCACAGCCAGTCAAAGACAGCTTTGAGTGCATCGAGGTCGTTCGGATAAAATGCTTCGCTGTAAGGGCGCACAGGTCGGTTTTGCATCAGACGCCTCCAAAACGGGGAGAGTGCGATGGTCGCTCTCAAGCAGCGAAGCCCCAGGAGTGGTCGCCGACCTGGCCGTTGTGGCAGGGTCCCTGAACGCCGTCATTAAACTATGATGTACCGCCCAGCAGATTCGTTTGTGAAGATTTGACGCTGCATCGATCGCTGAATTAAAGGACGCTGATAGCCGCTCCTACAGGTGGCAATCCAATTGACAATGTTTGCAGTGATCCGATCCGGCCTTTCGCGCGTAGTTGTCTGGTAGGCGTGAGGAGAACAGGCGACCACCGCCACTCCGCCCAAAAAGAGACTGAGGCGAATGACCACCGGCCCTGCCCCAATCGTCGTTCTGTTTCGCAACGACCTCCGCATTTCCGACAATCGCGCGCTTTCATCCGCAGTCGACGCTGGCAGACCCGTTGTGCCGGTGTTCATTCTTGACGAAGAGCAGGGCTGGCGTCCGCCGGGAGCAGCCCGCCGCTGGTGGCTTCATCATTCGCTTTTGGGTCTGGCAAACGCGCTGGAAAAGCTCGGATCGAGGTTGGTGCTGCGGCAAGCTCCGACAGCTGAAATTATCGCGCAAACAGTCAGGTCCACCGGCGCTGACGCCGTGTTCTGGAACCGGCGCTATTCTCCGTCAGACATCGCCGCTGACACGCTTTTGAAGTCGACGCTACGCGCAGACGGATTGAAGGCGGAAAGCTTTGATGGCTTTCTTCTGCATGAGCCGTCGCAGCTTTCAACGCGGTCCGGCGACTTCTATAAAGTGTTCACGCCGTTCTATAATCGGCTAGCGGAGGTCGAACCGAGAGATCCGATTGATGCGCCGTCACACATAACGACGTGGAATGGAACCCTGCACTCAGAGAAGCTTGAAGATCTCAAGCTTTTGCCCGGCAAGCCGGACTGGTCTCCGGGCCTTGCGGAACGCTGGCACCCTGGCGAAGCGGGCGCAACTGAAAGGCTCAATCTCTTTCTCAAGGATCGTCTCGACAGTTACGCTGAGGACCGCGATGTGCCAGGTGTGGAAGGCACTTCTGGCCTGTCACCTCATCTTGCGCATGGTGAGATTTCGCCATTTCAGATCACGGCTGCTTTGCGGCGCCGGCGCGGTAAAGGTGTTGAGACCTTCCGCAAGGAACTAGGCTGGCGCGAGTTTTCCTACCATCTGCTTTTCCATCGCCCAAAACTGGACTCCGAAAACTTCCGCCAGGAATTCGATTCGTTCGAATGGCGGAGCACGCCATCGGCCCTAAGGGCCTGGCAATCTGGCCGAACCGGCTATCCAATCGTGGATGCGGGAATGCGGGAGCTCTGGCGGACAGGATGGATGCACAATCGCGTGCGCATGATTGCCGCGTCTTTTCTCGTCAAAGACCTTCTTGTCGACTGGCGCGATGGTGAGGGCTGGTTTTGGGATACTCTGGTCGATGCGGATCCCGCCAACAATCCGGCCAGTTGGCAGTGGGTGGCTGGATCAGGTGCCGACGCAGCGCCATATTTCCGTATTTTCAATCCGATCCTCCAAGGCGAAAAGTTCGATCCGGAGGGCACCTATGTAAGGCGTTATGTGCCGGAATTGGCCCGCCTGCCGAACCGATATGTCCACAGGCCGTTTGAAGCCCCTGCATCTGTGCTCGCGGAATGCGGTATTACCCTCGGAGAAAACTACCCTTCGCCGTTGGTCGATCATTCGGTGGCCAGAGAGCGAGCCCTGGAGATTTATAGACGGACACGAGGGAGTTAGAGCTTAAACCAGATCACAGCCGCAAAAGCGGCTGTATCAGCCGCCCCCACCCGCTCTGAAACTTGATTTCTCCCTGTAAGGCGACGATGCAGACGCACGCGGCGCCCTCGCATATGGTTGGCTTATGTTCGAGCGTCTCATCGGCCTCGTCGAAGTCGCCTGGGCCATAGCGGCCGAACTGATGCTCGAACGCCCCCTCCAGCACGCATGTCCACTCATATCCGGTGTGTTTATGATGCGGCAGCTGAATTCCGGGTTCCGCTTTCAGCATGAACACCTTGATATTCGAGACCACGGGTACCGATATCGAACGTTGCCGTACACCCGGCCAGACCCATCGCCATTTTCCAAGCTGATAGCGATCGAGCGGTTCTTCCGGGCTCGTGTCAGGCGCCGGCAAATCTGTGTCGATAACCTTCAAAACATTTTGCAGAGCATCAGGCTTCATTCGTGCTGGCGATGTCCGCTCGAGAAGCGCACCCCCTACCGCCTCATACCGACGTGCCTTGTTCTTGCAGGCAGTACAAAACGACATGTGCATTGAAACGACGACGCTGCGCCCTTCGTCAAGCGTGCCGGAAGCAAAGGCTGCGAGCGTCTCGTCGGTCGGGTGATGGGTAATCGAGTTCATATCAAATCACCAAGTCCGTCTTTCAGTCGCTGCAGGGCGAGCCTGATGCGCGATTTGACTGTACCCAACGGTAGCCCAAGCAGATCCGCGATCTGCGAATGCGGCAGACCGTCGAAAAAGGACATCCGGATAACGCGTAACTGCTCTACCGGCAGAGACACCATTTTCGATCTAACCAACGCCTCGCGCTCTGCCGCGAGCAATTGGCGCTCTGGCTCATCCAGGTCCACGCCTTCGTCTTCGGTCCATGGTGCCGCGCGACCGTCGCGACGCACTGCGTCAACGCTCACGTTGCGAGCAATCGCATACACCCACGCCGAGGCGGAAGCGCGCGACGGATCATATTGTGCGGCCTTTCGCCAAAGCTTGACCAGGGTTTCTTGCGCCAGATCGTCGGCGCGATCAGGGCTCGCGCCACGCCTTATCATCATGGCCTTCACGCGCGGCGCGTAGTGTCCGAACAACTCCACAAACGCATCCCGATCCTGTGTCGTCCCGACACGATTGATCAGCCGGGCTGGGTCGAATTCTTCCATCGCTCACTAGTAAATGCGCAAGCTTGCTCCGGCTAGCCAGGGCGAGCCGCTCTTTTCTGATGCCTTACTACGCACCAGACAATGGTTTGGATCACTCATGTGCGGTCCGCCCGTTTGGGACCGCAACATTTAATCCGTCGGAGTGATCCACTTCGAACCGGCGAACGTATCCCCCACAACCCGCGTAACCCGACTAGCGCTCCGAGAGCATGCCGAAGGCGGACCTACGAGGTGGGCCAAATCGATCAGGCATCACCAGCAGTCAGTTTTTGAGGTCAAATCCGATGACGCGCGATGGCATAACAGCACTCATACTGCGAACAAGCAAACAAGATCGGGCCGCTTTCGACCTCCTCTACCGGCATACCAGCGCGAAACTGTTCGGAGTATGCCTCCACATTCTTGGCGACCGAGCTGACGCGGAGGAAGCGCTGCAAGAGGTGTTTTTGAAGGTTTGGGCAAAGGCCGACCGCTTCGCAGTATCGGAGCTGAGCCCTATTTCATGGCTGGTTGCGATTGCACGCAACCAGGCGATAGATCGCATCCGGTCGCGACGTCCTCCATGTCTGGAGATCGATCATGCGCGAGATGTTACCGATCCCTCTCCGTGGCCGGAGGCACAGCTCCTTGCACGCGATAACGTCAGGCTGCTCCATCAATGCATCGACCATCTAAGCAAAGAAAAAGCCGAAGCCGTCCGAAGTGCATATTTCGATGGCGAATCTTATGAGGTGCTCGCCCAGCGTTACAACGTACCGCTCAACACGATGCGAACATGGCTACGTCGCAGTCTGATAAAACTCAGGCAGGCAGTTGAGGCGTGAAACTCCCGTGACCGCTGAGGTGTAAAAGGCCTGAGGCGACAAAATTAAGGTCGTGCCAACGGCGCGTGCTCGCTGTTTCCAGTGTCTGGAAAGCGAGTTTCGTGCGTTTCCAGGTGGCGAGCTAGCCGCCCGGTTGGTGTGTCCGTGCGGCGTCGGGAATGCTTTACGCCTTCCGAGAGAACCAGCCGTCAAGCCACCTCCGCGGCTCCGCCGAGATAGAGCCGGTGCAGTTCGTCCGGCGACTGGCTGAGCTTCGCGCAGTCGCCGTCATAGACAACGCGGCCGCGCCGCATGACATAGGCGCGGTTGCCGATCGACAGAGCGAGCGCGGCGAACTGTTCGACCAACAGCACGGCCAAGCCATCATCGGCGAGCTTGCGCACCGCGCTCATCAGTCGCGTGACGATGACCGGGGCGAGGCCTGCCGACATCTCGTCGATGAGCAGCACCTTCGGCCGGGTGAGAAGCGCGCGCGCAATGACCAGCATCTGCTGCTCGCCACCAGATAGCAGACTTGCTTTCACCGCGCGGCGCTGCACCAGTTCGGGAAACAGCGAATAGGCTTCCCCGATGTCGGCGTTCGGATGCAGGCTGACGCGCAAATTCTCTTCCGTGGTGAGCTGACGAAAGACCGTGCGTCCTTGCTCGACGTGGGCAAGGCCCTCGCGCGAGCGGACGCCAGGGCGCGCCTTTTGAGTTCGCGGCCATCGATGGCGATGGTGCCGCCGGCAACCGGGATGATGCCCGACAGGCCTTCGAGCAACGTCGTCTTGCCGGCGCCATTGGCGCCGAGCACGACGCTGATCGCGCCGCTCTCGGCGACGAGATCGACCGAGCTGACGACCGGCAAGTCGGCGCGGTCGATCGACAGGTTGGAAACGACGAGCCTGCTCATGCCGCCACGCTCTCTTCCTCGATGCCGAGATAAGCCTTCTTCACCGCGCGTTCGCCAAGCACCTTGGCCGGTGGGCCGGAAGCGATGACCTGGCCGAAATCGAGCACGGTGACTTCCGAACAGACCGCCCGGACCAGATCCATGTCGTGCTCGACCAGAAGCACCGCCGAGCCGAACAGCTTTGGGATCTCGGCGATGCGCTTGCCGAGCCGCAGCGTCTCTTCATGCGACTGGCCGGCGGCCGGTTCGTCGAGCAGCACCACGGCGGGGCGCGCCGCAACGACGCCGGCGACATCGAGCAGGCGTCTGGTGCCGGCATCAACCGAGGCCACCAGCGTGTCAGGATGCGGGCAGTCGAGCCAGTCGAGCACCGCCTTGGTTTCGCCGGCCGACAGTCCCTTCGCCGCCAGCGCCAGATAGCCACCGACGGTCAGTTCCGGCGCGATGCGGGTGGTCTGCCAGCTGCGGCGAACGCCGGCACGGGCGCGCTTGCTTGCCGACATGCCTTCGAGCGACTGGCCGCTCAAGCTGATGCGGCCTTCATAGCTCGACAGGAAGCCGGCGACCGCGTCGATGAAGGTCGACTTGCCGGCGCCGTTCGGTCCGATAAGTCCCGCAACCGTGCCGGCGGCAACGGTCAGGCTGACATTGTTCAGCGCGACCACGCTGCCATAGCGGACCGTCAGCCCATCGATGGCAAGTGCCGCCCCCGCCGGGCGCTGGATCAGCGATGGCAGATTCTGCGCGTCCGCCGCAGTGCCTTTCAGCGCCCGAACTGGCAACAATTTGCGGACCTGGCGCCGAAAAGTCTCGCTCATCGTCTCGCCGGATGCCAGCGCCTGGGTGGCGCCGACGGCGAATAGCACATTGCCGATGTCCTGCGGCCAATCCAGACGGCGCAGAAGTTCCGGGAACATGACGACGAGCAGGCCGCCGATGATCGCGCCTTCGGCGAAATGCGCGCCGGCCATCACCGACACCGCATAGAGCGAGAGCGATTGCATCATGCTGAAATTTTCTGAAACCAGCGTGCCGAGATAGCCGGCCAGCAGCCCGCCCGAAATGCCGGCGACGAAGGCGCTGATGGCGAAGGCCGAGAGTTTTGCGGTGGCGATGCTGACGCCATGCGCCGCGGCCGCGCGTTCCGAATGCCGGACCGCCAGCCACGAGGCGCCGAGCCGCGAACGGCTGACGACTTCAAGCGCCACGGCGATTGCCACGTAAAACAAAAGTACGAAGACGAAATAGCCTTCGTCGCTGTCGAACATCTCCGGCCGCGGCACCTGCAGGAAATCGGTCTGGCCGGGATAGGTCATGGTGGCCAGGATGGTGTCGAAGGCGGTGGCGAAGGACAGCGTGACGATGGCGAGGTTGATGCCGCGCAGGCGCAGCGCCGGCAGGCCGATGGCAATGCCGAACGGTACCGCCGCCAGTCCACCGATCACGGTCCACACGGCCAGGCCGCCGGGCGCCTCGGCGAGGTTGAGATAGCCGACCGTCCAGGCGCCGACACCGGCGAATGACATCTGGCAAAGCGCGATCATGCCGGTGCGACCGGCGACGAGGCCGAGGCTTTGCAGCGCAACGCCAGTGATCAACACCGAAGTTGCGAGGAACACCCAATAGGGCGGCAGCAGGCCGGCATAGGCAGCGGAGCCGGCGACAAGTGCGACGACAACAATGGCGAGCGAGGCTCGCAGACTAGCGCGCTTCATCCCAGCGGGCCTCCCGCTGCGACCAGAGAAGAACGGCAAGCACCACCAGGAACGGAATGGCGCTGCGGTACTGGCTGATGGAATCGACCGAGCTCGCCAACCCTTCGACGACACCAAGTGCAATGCCGCCGGCGAGCGTCCACCAGAAGCTGCGAAAGACGCCGACCAGTGCCGCCGCCAGCGCCGGCACCACCAGCAGGCTGAGCGTCATGAAATTCGGCGAGCGCTGCGGCGCGATGATCATCAGCGCGAAAGTGGTGAAAGCGCCGGTCATGCCCCAGACGAGCAGCGACAATAGCTGCACGCGCACGCCAAGCAGCTCCGCTGCCATCGGCCGGTCTGCCAGCGCACGCAAATTGAGGCCGACCTTGGTCCTGTTGAGGAAAAGGTCCGAGAGGACCGTGAACAACACAGCCAGCCCGATGGTGAGAACCGAGGCGATGGTCACCTCGACGCCGGCGAGGCGAAAAGCGGAGCCGGGGAAGAGGTCTGGCATGTTGTGCGGATGCTGGCCGCCGGTGAGGCGCAGCCCGATGGCGATCAGGCCGACAAGCAACGCGACCGTGACCGCCGCCTTGGTCGAGGCGCTGGCCTCGCCGAACCACCGCGTCATGATGAAGCCGATCGCGGCGCCGGTCAGCGTGCCCGCCGCAATGCCAGCCAGCACCGATGGCCAGATCGGAAAGCCGGCCTCGAACAGCGCGATCAGCACGAAGGTGCCGGCGGTGCCGATAGCGGCACCGGTAAAGTTCACCACGGCGACGAGCCGGTACGTGAAGACGGCGCAGACACCGAGCAGCGCATAGGTGCCCCCGGCTGTCAGTCCCGCCACGGCGGATGTGAGCAATGCGTTCATCGTTTTCCCGATTCTGGAAAGCGGGCCAGCGTCGGCCCGACATATCGTCGAGATCGGCGCCGCCCCTCATTGTCCTGCATTTCTCTCCGCAAAGGGGGAGAAAGAAGCTGGACGCAAGAAGCAGCGCCGACGCCCGGGAGGACCTCACTTGGCCTGAGGCAGCACGACCCAGTCCGGCGTCTCGACCTTCCAGGCGCCGCTCTCGAGTTTCATCACCTTGGTCGCCTGCATCGGCGAATGCGTCTTGTCCTTGCCGAAGACGTAGGCGCTGCCGGCGAGCGGATTGGTGAGCGGCTGCATGTCGTGCAGCGCCTGGCCAACGCTTTCGCGCGTCACCTCGCCATCGATGGAGGCGACCACTTTGAGGAACAGTTCGGCGGCGAGATAGCCGCCTTGCGAGAAGGCGGTGAGCGGACGGCCGGCCTTTTGCATGTCGGCGGCCCATTGCGCGTTCGCAGCCGAACCTTTCTCGGTGAAAGGCTCCCATTCGGTGCCGACATAGATCGGCTGCTTGGTGTCGGCGAGTGCCGAGGCGACCTGCTCGGTATAACCCGGCGCCAGGAACAGCCAGTTGATGCCCGATATCTTCTGCGCATCGACCGTCTTGATCAGCTGCACCACCTGCGGCTCGACCTGGTTGGTCAGCACAGCATCGCAGCCGGCGTCACGCGCCTTGATGACATAGGGCGTGAGATCGCCCTGGAAGGGCAGCGTAAGGTCAAGCAAATGAACCTTCTGGCCGCTGATCGTCTCCCAGTTCTCGATCGCCTTCTTGTAGGCTTCCTGGGTGCCGCCGATGATGATGAAGAAGGCGCAGAGTTTCTTCGCCTTCAGCTCGTTGGTGGCGTAATAGGCCATCGCCGTCGACAGCGTGTACGGACCGACATTGACCGGTGCGACATTGGGCGAGGAGAAGCAGGCGGCGTCGACGCCAAGTCCCTGGACCGAAAGGATTTTCTTGCGGCTGTAGGTGGCGGAATTGACCGCGCAGTCGAGCAGGCTGGCCGAGCCGACCAGCGCCACCGCTTCCTTGTTGTCGATGAGGTCGCGCGCAGCCTGTGCCGCGACCGCCGGATCGGCCTTGTCGTCGGCGATGGTGTAGTCGATCTTGCAGCCATTGATGCCGCCTGCGGCGTTGACCGCGTCGAAAGCGGCCTGCGTTGCCTTCGGCACCTCGCTGAAATCAGCCGGCCCGGTGACGGTCGATACGGCCCCGACCTTGATCGAACCATCCTTGCAGGTCGGGCCTGCGGCGAAAGCCGCGCCAGCGATGGTGGAAAGGCCGATGCCGGCCAGTGCCGCGGTGAGCAGTCTCGATTTCCAATGCATGTTTGTCTCTCCCATTTTTGTCATGCGGTTTTCGGTTCAGGCGGCGGCGCGCACCGGCGCGGCGATGCTGGCGGCGTCGATGGCGGCAAACTTCACCAGCGTGCGCGCTATGGTCTCGCGCTCGATGTTGCGCACGATGAACACCAGCCGGGTGCGGCGATCGGCCGATGGCCAACGCTCGAGCCGCGCCGGCGGATGAAACACGTGCTGCACGCCGTGCAGGACAAGCGGCCGCTCCGGCTCGTCGCTGACATGGACGAGGCCTTTGAAGCGCAAAAGATCCTCGCCCTTCAGCGCCGCGACATAGTCGAGCCAGCGGGCGAAGGCGCTCCACTCGACAGGCCTGTCGATGACGAAGCTGAAGGACTGGATACCGTGATGCGCGTCGTGATGATGATCGTGATGATGGCAATCCGGCCCGCAATCATGGTGGCCATGCGTGGCTGCCTCCAGCCGTGCGGCGATGCGTGTCACGTCGGCAGCAGCCTCGGCGGGCAAGCTTGCCAGCAGGTCGAGATTGATCTCGCCGTTCAGGGCAATGGTTTGCCCGACGGTCGGTGCCAGATGCTCCAGCCGGTGCCGCAGGTCGGCAAGCGCACCACCCGCCAAAAGATCGGTTTTGGTGATCAGCAGCCGGTCGGCGACCGCGACTTGCTTGGCCGCTTCCGAGTGGCGCGCAAGTGTCGCCGCGCCGTTGACCGCATCGACCGTGGTGACGACGCCGCCAATGCGAAAGCGGGCCGCAACCTCATTTTCGACCATCAGTGTGTGCAGGATCGGCGCCGGGTCGGCGAGCCCGGTTGTCTCGATGATTACTTTGGATAGTGGCGGCGTCTCACCCGCCTGGCTCTTGCGGTCGAGTTCCTGCAGCGTGGCGATGAGATCGCCGCGCACCGTGCAGCAGACGCAGCCATTGTCGAGCAGCGTGAACTGCTCGTCGCTCGCTTCGATCAAAAGATGATCGAGGCCGACGGCGCCGAACTCGTTGACGATGACGGCAGCGCCCGCCAGCGAGGGCTGGCGCAGCAGGCGGTTGAGCACCGTGGTCTTGCCGCTGCCGAGAAAGCCAGTGAGGATCGTCACCGGGATCCTGCTGTCGCTGCCGGGATCAGGCGCGCTCATAGACCACCCTCCCCTCGAACCAGGTCGTCAGCACTTTGGTGTCGGCGAGATCGTCCGCCGGCGTTTCCAGCACATTGCGGTCGAGCACGATGAGGTCGGCCGACTTGCCGATCTCGATCGAACCGACCGTATCGCCGAGGCCGATGGCGCGGGCGGAGTTGATGGTGAAGATTTTCAGCGCCGTCGCGACATCGATCGCCTGCTCCGGCCAGAGCGCCGCACCCGGGAATTCGCCGCTCGGATTGCGGCGCGTCACCAGCCCCTCAATACCGTCCCAGGGATCGGGGTTGGGCATCACCGGCCAGTCGGACCCGCCCGCGAGCAGCGCGCCAGCCGCAAGCAGATCCTTGTTCGGCCAGAAGCGCAGTGCGCGCGCCTCGCCCATGGTCTGCTTGTGGCCTTCGAGGAAGCTGGTCGGATACCAGAGGAAAGGCGAGAGATCGGCGACGACGCCAAGTTCGGCGAAGCGGGCAATGTCCTCCGGCGCGATGTAGCTCGCATGCGCGATGTGGTGCATCACCTTCGTCGGCCCGTTGAAGGAGCGCACGACATCGATGGCATCGAGCGCCTGGCTGACGGCGGCGTCACCCGCGCAATGGATTTTGACGCCCAGGCCGAGCTTCTCGCATTTACCGACCCAGCGGATCAGCTCCGGGACGGTGACGATGGTCGAACCGCGAAAACAGCAGCCGACCAAAGCGTCCTCGACATAAGGCTCGTGGAAGGCTGCGGTGCGCGCGCCCGGCACGCCGTCGAGGAAGATCTTGACGAAATCGGGCTTGGCGTGAGCGCTGCGATAGTTCTCACGCAAGGCGATCAGTTCGTCGCCGGCAATGCCGAACATGAAGGACGGCTCGACGGCCGGCATCGCCGACACGGACCAGGCGGTGAGTTCGCCGCGGTCGTCGAGGCCTTTCAGCGCCGCCAGCACCGGCTGCATGGCGGCGGCGTCGAGGAAAGCCGTGACGCCATAGGAGTTGAGCGTCGCGATCGAGCGCGCCATCGCCGTGCGGCCCATTTCGTCTGTGTAGTGGCCGGACAGCGCGATGGTACGCTCGATGATGCCGGCCGCGGTCTCGATCATCATGCCGGTCAGTGCACCGGTTGCCGCATCGCGGCCGATCGAGCCCTTCTCCGGATCCGCCGAGGCGGCGGAAAGGCCGGTGAGCGCGAGTGCCGCCGAGTTGACCCAGCGGTTGTGATAGGTGTCGTCGCGCAGCATCACCGGACGTCCGTCGCTTGCGCGGTCGAGCGCCGCCAGCGCCTCCAGCGTGTTCAGCTTCGGCAAGAGATCGCTGCCCCACTGGCCGCCGATGATCCAGGATCCCTTAGGCGCCTTGGCCGCCGCCTCACCGACGCGCGCGATCAGCGTCTCGAAGCTCGATGTCGGCGGGAAGCGCAGTTCGAACAGTTCGGCAATGCCGCCCATCATCAGATGCGCGTGCACGTCGACGATGCCCGGCATCATCATGGCGCCCTTGAGGTCGACGACGCGCGTGGAAGACCCCGTCAGCGCCGCGACATCGGCGCCTTCGCCGACCGCGATGATACGCCCGCCCTTGACCGCGATGGCCGAGGCCCAGGGCCGTTTGCGGTCGAGCGTGTAGATGCGGCCATTGGTGAAGACCAACTCGGCACTTCTGTCAGGCATTCTTTCTCCTCCCATTTCGCTGGCCGGCGCCTCCACGCCAGCCGATAGATTTCAGCTCGCCTCACACCGCCCGGTTCTGCGTTGGCGCGCGGCCGCCGCCATCCGCCACCAGCACCGCGCCGGTGACGAAGGACGCATCGTCCGATGCGAGGAACAGGCAGCACGACGCGATCTCTTGCGGTTCGGCGACACGGCGCAGCGCGATGCGGTTGGTGAGTGCCGAGAATTCTTCCTCCGATGTCGAGCCGTTGGCGGCTGCGGCCACCTTCATCTCGTAGATGCTCATCGGCGTGCGCACCCAGCCGGGCGCCACCGCATTGGCGCGGATGCCATCCTGGCCATGCGCGAAAGCGAGCGAGCGCGTGTAGGAAACCAGTGCCGCCTTGCTGGCCGAATAGGCCGCGTTCTGGCCGCTGGCATTGAAGGCGCCGACCGAGGCGATGTTGACGATCGCGCCGCCGTTTGTCTTCAACAGCGGCAGTGCTGCCCGGCACACCATCATCGCGCCGGTAACGTTGACGGCAAAGCTTTTTGCCCAGGTCTCGTCGCTCAGCGTCTCAGGCTCGTCGAGGATCATCACCCCTGCAGCGTTGACGACGATGTCGAGCCGGCCGGCACAGGCATCGATGGCGCTGGCAATGTCTTTGGCGTTGGTGATATCGCCGCGCACGGCAATGCCGCCGCTTGCGTTCGCCGCCTCGTCCAGAACCTCGCCGCCATGGCCGAACACCACAACCTCTGCACCATGCTGCGCGAACAATTCTGCGGTGGCCCGGCCCATGCCGGTAGCGGCACCGGTGATCAGCGCCTTGCGGCCTTCGAGACGCTGGCTCATGCGAGCCCCCAGTGCCGCTCGACGGCATAGCCCGTCTCCGGCAAGGTCGAGCCGCCGTCAACGACAATGGTCTGGCCGGTCGTGTATTTCGCCTGCTCGGAAGCGAGATAAAGCATGGCATAGGCGATGTCGTCGGCCTCGCCGAGATGGCCCATCGGGATAAACTGGCCGAGACGGCCCGTCACCTCCGGCTTGCTCATCGTGCCGCGACCGGGCTTGGCGATGAAGCCGGGCTCGACGCCGTTGACAGTGATGCCGTCGCGCGCGAACTCGAAGGCCGCGCCCCGGATGAAGGCGTTGACGCCGGCCTTAGCCGCCGAATAGTGCGCGCCGCCCGCCATCGCGACGCGCGCCGACACCGACGACGTCACCAGGATGCGGCCGAAGCCGTGCTTGCGCATTGCAGGCGCCGCCGCCTGCGCCAGCCAGAAACAGGCCTTCAGATTGACCGCCAGCGCCTCTTCGAGCTTGTCCTCGTCGAGCTCCTCGATCGAAGCCCAGGGACAGCCGCCGGCATTGTGAACGACGATGTCGAGCCGGCCGGCCTCATCCACGATGGCGCCGACAAGCTGAAGCAGCGCCGTGCGGTCAAGACTGGGTAACGCCACCGCACGAACTGACAGGCTGAGCGCCGTGAGGTCCGCCGCAAGTGCCTCGGCGACATCGAGCGTGCGGTTGGCGATGATCACCGAAGCGCCGGCCTCTGCGAGGCGTGTGACGATGGCGGCGCCGATGCCACGCCCGCCGCCGGTCACCAGCGCTGTCCTGCCCTTGAGGTCGAACGGGTTCGCCATCGCTCAGACGACGCCGCGAACCAGATCGACGAAGCGGCCGAAGACCTCCGTATGGCGGTCGACATCGGCCGGCGACGTCGCCGGGCACATCAGGAACATGGTGTGGAACGGCGTGACCAGAATGCCTTCGTTCATGTAGAAGGCGTGCAGCAGCGTCTCGAGATCGCCGCGCCGGCCGGCAATGACGTCGGCGCCGCTGCGCGGCGGCTCTCGCATAAACATGATCTCGGCGCGGGCGCCGGTCTGCGTCACATGCCAGGGCAGTTTGTTGGCGCGGATGACGCCCCACGCCGCTTGCGCCAACCGCGTCGCATTGGCGATCATGATTTCGAAATTCGCCGGCGTCAGCACCTCTTCCAGCACGGCGCGCATGGTGGCGATGGTCAGCGCATTGCCGGCGAGCGTGCCGCCAATGCCCAGATGCGCCGACTGGCGCACGCGCGGATTGACCAGCGGCACGATTTTCCACAGTCGCTCGGCGATCTCCTGCGACACGCCGAAGATGCCAGCCGGAATGCCGCCGGCAATCGCCTTGCCTGCGACGAGAATATCGGGCTCCAGCCCGTGCAGCGCCGTGTAGCCGCCGGGGCCGCTGGAGATGGTGTGCGTCTCGTCGATGATCAGCACCGTGCCGGTGCGCCGCGTGATCTCGCGCAACGCCTCGTGGAAACCATCGGCGACCGGGATCATGCCGAAATTGGTCATCAACGGCTCGGTCAACACGCAGGCAACGTCGCCATGCGACAGCGCTTCCTCCAACGCCGCGACATCGTTGAACTCGACCACTCTGGAAACAGTGGAGTGATCGACCCCGTTGGGATGGATCATGTTGCGCATGCCGATCCGGCCGTCGCGGATCTCGACATGCGCCTCCTCGACGCCGCCGTGATAGCAGCCGGAGAAGACCAGCACTTTTGCGCGCCCGGTGATCATACGCGCAATGCGGATGGCGCCGCGATTGGCGTCGGTGGCCGACGTCGTCAGCGTCCAGTAGGGCAGGCCGAAACGGCGCGTCAGCTCGGCGCCCACCCACCGGCTCTCTTCCGTCGGCAACATCATGGTGGTGCCGTTCTGCAGCTGGTGCAGGGCCGCACGCGTCACCGCCTCCGGCGCGTGGCCGCACATGCCGCCCGTGTCGCCAAGCGCGAAATCGACATAGTCGTGGCCGTCAATGTCCCCGATATGCGCGCCGCGCGCCGAGGCGGCATAGACCGGAAAGCCGCCGGCCCAGCGCCGCATCCAGTGCGACGGGCCGCCATAGAGGAAGTGTGTCTTGCCCTCTTCCCACGCCGCCGCCGAACGCGGATGCGTGTCGAGGAACCGCGCCTGCTCGCGATCGAGCAGCTCATCGATTGATGCGGCATGCGCATCGCTTCTGCTGGCAGCCATCACAGTGCTGAACTCTCCCTGGCGCTAGTTTTCGGGGCACAAGACCGCGCCCACATCGGTTCACTATTTGAACCTGTGTTTTGTATGTTATAGACACACTGCAGACAGGAATGAGCGCTGTCAAGTTAATTCACATGCGAAGTATCTCGGAGAATGCGCAATGAGCACGGTGAGCAAGGCGGTGTCGTTGCTGGAGCTGTTCACCCTGACGGAACCCGAGATCGGCCTGTCCGACCTCGCCCGCCGGGCCGGCCTCGACAAGGCCACCGCCAGGCGGCTGCTGATGGCACTCGCCAACCACCGGCTGATCGAGCAGGAGCCGCATAGCCGCCACTACCGGCTGGGCGCCGGCCTGTCGCGGCTGGCCCGCATCCGTGACGCGCATTTTCCTTTCGTGCGGCTGGCAACGCCCATCATCCGCGAGCTGTCACTCGAGACCGGGGAGACGGTGCACCTGACCGAATTCAGCGCCGGCGCGCTGATCACCGTCCATGTCGAGCTGTCGGTCAAAGCCAACCGCGTCAATGTCGATGTCGGCCAGGTGCTGCCGCTGCATGGCACGGCGTCAGGCATCGCCTTCCTCGCGGCGTCGCGGCCCGAAGTGGTCGATGCCTATCTCGAAAAGCCGTTGGAGGCCTTCACGGCGCACACGATGACCCGGCCTGCCGCTCTGTCCAAGGCGGTCGCGCTTGCCGCCTCGCGCGGCTATTCGCGCAGCGCCCAGGGCTATGAGGAAGGCGTGCACAGCGTCGGTGCGGCGATCCTCGGCGGCGACGGCCAGCCGATCGGCACGCTGGCGATCGCCTCGCCCGTCTCGCGCATCGACGATGCGATTGCGGCGAGCCAGGGCGCGGCGGCGATCAGGGCGGCCGGGCAGATTTCGGCGCGATTGACCGGCGAGGCATGACGCAATCTCCGCCGTTGCGGCGAAGATGATTAGCATGTTAACTTCCATGCCAGTTGCACCGGCTCTGGCCTTGCTGCTCAATCCTGCGAAGACAGGAAACGGAATGAAGATGGAGGAGATTATGCACCATGTCAGCGTCGCCGACGGCGAAGCCTTCCTGTCGGCATCGCGGATGCTGTTCGGCCCGATCACGCAGCGCTTTTCGCGCGGCGAAGCGCCGTCGTTGCCCAAACTGGTCTCGGTCAATCTCGGCGCCTGTCGCCTGTCCGAGATCAAGGCCAAGTCGCATCTGGTCGTCAACGACCGCGCCTTCTGGCGCAGCTTCGATCCCGACGCGATCAAGATCCTGATGCAGCTGAAAGGCCGCAGTCGCTTCGAACAGCAACAGGTGGCCGTCGATCTCGGCCCGCGCGCGGCGATCATCTACGATCCGGTGCGCAGCTACTCGCTGCAGAACCTCAGCGATGTCGACCAGCTGATCCTGCAGGTGCCGCGCTCGACCTTCGGCGACGAGACGCTGGCGCGCCTGTCGGCGCCGCTGCCGCTTCCGGGCCAAGACGACAGCCTGACCCATATCGTTTCCGGTCTGATGCAGATGGCGATCGGCGCGGCGCACAAGCTCGACGAGGCCGGCTGTCGCCGTGTCGGCGAAAGCCTGATCCAGCTCGTCAACGGCCTGATCCAGGCCAAGCCGATGGCGCCCGAATTCCGTCGCTCGCCGCTGGAGGCGCTGCGCGAGCGCATCGTCGCCTATATCGACGCCAACCTCGCCCGCAGCACGCTCTCAGCCGAAGACATAGCCCGCCACATGGGCTGCTCGCGCCGCTATCTCCACCGCGCCTTCGAGGGCGAAGGCATGACGCTCGAACGCTTCGTCTGGGACAGGCGGCTGGAGCGCAGCAAGGAAGAGCTGCTCTCGCCAACCCGGGCGTCAGCCTCGATCTCCGAAATCGCCTTTGCCTGCGGGTTCAATTCCAGCGCGCATTTTTCGCGGGCGTTCAAGAGCAAGTACGATGTGGCGCCGCGGGAATTGCGGGAGCGGGTGATGTCGGTGGTGCATTAGGGATATGGCCGTTGCCGGATTTCGAAGAGCGCCGCAGCCCACCGAAATCCGGCATCCGGTAGCAGGTTGCTACATGTTGGCGGCGGTTGGCCGCACGATCACCTCGTTGACATCGACGCCATCGGGTTGATCGAGCGCGAAACGGATGGCGCGCGCGATGGCGTCCGGTGTCAGCGACTTCTGCCGCCACTCTTTCAGCGCTGTGGCAACCTGGGGATCGCTGATATCGTCGCCGAGTTCAGTTGCGGTCACGCCGGGAGAGATGATCGTGGCGCGGATGTCGTCATGCTCCTGCCGCAGCCCCTCGGTTATCGCCCAGACGGCATATTTCGTGCCGCAATAGACCGCCGCGGTGGGCAGCACGATATGCGCGCCGACCGAGGCGACGTTGACGATATGGCCGTTCTTCTGGGCGACGAAGCGCGGCAGCACCGCGGCGATCCCGTTCAGCACACCACCAATGTTGACATTGATCATGCGAGACCACTCATCGCGCTTCAGCGCGGCAAGCGGCGATAGCGGCATGACGCCGGCATTGTTGACCAGCACATCGATCCGCCCGAATTCGGCATGGGCGGCCTCTGCGAAGGCATCGAAGCTTGCCGCATCCGTCACGTCGAGTTCGCGCCATGCGACGCCTTTGCCGATTTCCGCGGCCAGTGCCTTGAGCCGCTCGGTGCGGCGAGCTCCGATGAACAGTCTGGCGCCTGCCGTGGCAAGCTCCCGAACCGTCGCTTCGCCGATACCGCTCGAGGCGCCGGTGATGAGTACAACCTTGTCTTTAAGTCCCGTCATGATCGTTCCTTTTTCGCTGCGGTGACGGGGAGATAGATGGCGGCGAACCGGCAAAGGGCGGTAGCGCGATCGTCCAAAGAGTTTGCACGATCCTCCAAATGAGTGCGAAATGGCTTGCAACATTTCTCGCCGTGGAGATTTATGCGGCATGGAGAAAATCAACGAACTCGCCGAAATGATCGCGCGCTTTGCGCCGAATTCGGGCATGGCCGGTACCAAAGTGCCGCGGCTGACGCTCATTCGCGCCAATCAGCCCAGCGCGCCTATCCCCGCGGTCTATGAGGCGTCTCTTTGCATAATCGCCCAGGGATCGAAGCGTGTCTCGCTGGCCGACCAGAGTGTGGTCTACGACGCAGCGAGCTATTTGCTCGTCTCGGTCGACCTGCCCCTGGTCGGGCATGTTCTGGAGGCGAGCCCGGCGGCGCCCTACCTTTGCTGCAAGATCGATTTTGACAGCGCGGCACTGGCCGAGCTGCTGGTGAAGGAAGGGCGTGCTGCCCCCGGCAGGGACCTGCCGGTGCTGGCAACCTATCCAAGCGACCCCGACCTGATCGATGCGGCCTGCCGGCTAGTCAGGCTGCTCGACCGGCCCGAGAGCATTGCGGTTCTGGCGCCACTGATCGAGCGTGAGATTCTATACCGTTTGCTCACAGGACCGCACGGCGCGAAGCTGCGCCAGATGGCGTCCGTGGACAGCCACCTCAACCAGGTCAGCCGCGCCATCGCCAAGATCCGCAATCATTACCAGGCGCAGTTGCGGATCGACGAGATCGCCGCCGCATCGGGCATGAGCCCGTCATCGCTTCATGCCCACTTCAAGGCGATCACCCGCATGACCCCGCTCGAATACCAGAAGCAGCTCCGCCTGCAGGAGGCACGACGGATCATGCTTGTCGACGGGGCAAGCGCAGGCACGGCCGGCTTCGCGGTAGGCTATGACAGCCCGTCGCAGTTCAGCCGCGAATATCGCCGCCTGTTCGGCGCGCCGCCTCGCAAAGACATTGACCGCCTCCAGGCGGTGCCCGGTTCGGCTGCTGCCTATTGAGCCTTAGCGACAGCCTGAGGCAGATCAGGCGCCGGCCGCCCTTGCCCTGCCCGCAAAACTCCGCATCAGCCCCTTCGGCAAAAACAGCATCGCCAGGATGATGGTCAGGCCTGAAATCACCGGGTGGTAATCCGGCACGACGATCTTGGCGAGGTCGAACACCGCATACATCACCAGTGCGCCGAGGATGGGGCCAAGCACGGTGCCGGTGCCGCCGACGACCGTCATCATCAGCGGCAACAGCATCCAGTCGAGGTCGAAGACGGAGTCAGGCCCGACATGGAAGATGTAGAAAGTGTAGAGGCTGCCGGCGACGCCGGCGATGAAGGCGCTGCCGGCGAAGGCGGCGACCTTGACCTTCAGCACGTCGATGCCGTTGGCCGACGCCGCCATCTCGTCGTCGCGCACGGCGATTAGCGCCAGGCCATAGCGCGAGCGCATCAGCGTGCGGATGGCGAGCGCGGTGGCGACCATCAGACCAAGGGCGACCCAGTAATGCGGGCGCAGGGTGTCGAAGGTGCTGGCCGGTGCGACGATGCCGAAGGCGCCGCCGGTAAAATCGCCGCCATTGACGAAGAGCACCTTGACGATCTCGCCGAAGCCGAGCGTGCCCAGCGCGAAATAGTCGCCGCGCAGTTTGGACAGCAGCGGAAAGCCGATGATGGCCGCGGCAACCGCCGCGACCACGCCGCCCAGCGCCATCGTCACCGGATCGAAATAGTAGATGCCGGGATGGCTGTCATAGAGCGAGCCCCAGAGATAGTTGCCACTCCACAGGATAGCGGTGGTGTAGGCGCCAAGCCCGAAGAAGGCATGGCTGCCGAGGCTGATCTGGCCGCCGAAGCCGGCGACCAGATTCCAGCTCTGCGCCATGATGGCGTAGAGAAAGACGAAGAACAGGAAGGAGAAGGCGTAGGCGTCGACGGCGCCTGGCAGGAACGGCACCAGCGCAAGCGCGGCGACGACAACGACGGCAATCCATGGCAAGGCTCGGTTCATGCTCTCAAGCCTTCTTGTAGGGGCGGCTGAACAGGCCTTCCGGCTTGAACATCAGCACCAGCAGAAACACGCCGTAGGCGATCGCATTCGTCCAGCCGCCGGAGATGAAGAACTGCACATAGGCCTCGATCAGGCCGAGCAGGATGCCGCCGGCGAGTGCGCCGCTGACATTGCCGATGCCGCCCAGCGCCAGCGCCACCAGCGCCTTCAGGCTGAAGATGAACCCGGCGAACGGGTTGAACGGAAAGGTTGTCGCCACCGCGACGCCGGCGGCCCCGGCCAGCGAAATGCCGATGGCAAAGGCAATGGCATTGACGCGGTGAGGACTGATGCCCATCAGCGTCGCCGCATCCATGTCTTCCGAAGCGGCGCGCACCGCCTTGCCGATAATGGTCTTGCGCAGGAACAGCACCACCAGCCCGGTGCCGGCCAGCGCAATCAGGAAACCCATCGAGCGGGTGAACGAGGTGCGCACGCCGAGCAGCTCAATGCCTGTCGCGGTATAGGAGGTGACCACGGCAGCGGTGTTGCCGCCCCACACAACCGTCATCAGGTTCTGCACCAGAAACATCAGGCCGACGGCGATCAGCAGCGAAACGTTGCGGTCGGCCTCAGCGGCGGCCTTGCGGAACAGGCCCTGATAGAGCAGCCAGCCGACGCCGAGCCCGACCGGCACGACGATGACGAGCGACAGGAACGGATCGATGCCGAGACCGTAAAACAGCGCCCGCACGAAATAGGCGGCAAGGATGATCATCGCGCCCTGCGCCAGAAAGATCAACCGCATGGTGCCGAAGATGAGGCTCAAGCCCACCGCGGCGACGCCATACATGGCGCCGCCCAGTGCGCCGTTGAGCGAGAGTTGGAGCAGTATGTCGGGGGACGGAATGCTAGACATCATCTACTCCAACACGCCCATATAGGCCTTCTGGATTTCAGGATCGGCGATGAGCTCGGCGCCGGTGCCTTGCATGGCAAGCGCGCCTGTCTTGAGCACGAAGGCATAGTCGGCGACCTTCAGCGCCTGATGGATGTTCTGCTCGACCAGCAGGATGGTGACGCCCTGGCTGTGCAAGGTCTGGATAAGTGCAAACATCTGCTGCACGACGAGCGGGCTCAGACCCAGCGACGGCTCGTCGAGAATGAGCAGCGACGGCTCCGACATGGTGGCGCGCGCGATCGCCAGCATCTGCTGCTCGCCACCGGAAAGCGAACCGGCCTTCTGGTTTGCGCGTTCCTTCAGGCGTGGAAACAGCGCATAGGCCTTCTCCAGCAACTCTCTTGCGCGTGGCCGCGCCTTTGGCTGAAAGGCGCCGAGCTCAAGGTTTTCCAGCACGGTCATCTGGCGAAACAGGCCGCGCCCCTCCGGCACATGGGCAATGCCCATGCGGGCGATGGCTTCAGGCGCCTTGCCGACCAGAGACTGGCCGGACAATCTGATGTCGCCGGCCTTCGGCGTCAGCAGGCCCGACACGGTGCGAAGCAGCGTCGTCTTGCCTGCGCCATTGGCGCCGACGATGGCGACGATGGTGCCGGCGTCGACATGCAGCGACACGCCCCAAAGCGCGCCGACATCGCCATAGGCGACTTTGAGATCGCTGATTTCAAGCAGCCGGTTCGCCAAGATAAGCCTCGATCACTTTGCGGTTTTGCGTGACGTCGCGCGGCGTGCCGTCGGCGATCTTTTCGCCATGGTCGAGCACGATCACCCGGCTGCACACTTTCATGATGGCGTCGACCTTGTGTTCGACCCACAGCATCGAAATGCCCTTCTCGTCGCGGACGCGGCGGATGACATCGACCATGCGCTGGATCTCGGTCGGGTTGAGCCCTGCCATCGGTTCGTCGAGCAGAAGCAGCGCCGGCTCGGAGGCAACGGCGCGCGCTATCTCCAGCATGCGGCGGTCGGACAAAGTCATATGCGCGGTCAGCATGGCGCGCCTTTCGCCGAGCCCGACCAGTTCGAGCGCGGCATTCGCTGCTTCGCTCGCATGCCTGACGCGCCCCCCTGCCCCAAAGACGGCGCCGACCATGACATTCTCGAAAGCGGTCATGGTGAGAAAGGTCCGCACCAGCTGGAAGGTGCGGGCAATGCCCAACCGCGAGATACGATGAGGCGCGATGCCGGTTATGTCCTGGCCATTAAACAGCACCTTGCCTTCCGTCGGCGCGTAAAGGGCGGTGATGACGTTGAACAGCGTCGACTTGCCGGCACCGTTCGGACCGATCAGGCCGATCAACTCGTTGGAGCCGACGGATATGTCGATATTGTTGAGCACGACAAGCCCGCCGAAGCGCTTCTTGACCGCCTCGAGGCGCAGCAAGGTTTCGTCAGGCTGCATCGTGTTTCTTTGTCTCCGGCGAGACTTCTCGCGTGTGGAAATTGTTTGAGGGCAGCGCTGCCCCTCACCTGCCTGCCGGCTCCTCTCCCCGTGGAACGGGGAGAGGAGCGCTGTGATCAGCGCTTGTCCCAGGCCGGCGCCGGCTTGTAGGTCCAGGTGCCGTCCGGATAGATCAGCTGGTGCTTGCCTTGCCACCATTGCGTCGCGACGCTGGGGATCAGCGCGAAGCCGGTCTCGTCGAATTTAAGATCGCCCACGACCGTGTCCTTGAACTCCTGGCCGAAGATGGCGTCATGGATTGCCGAGGCATCGGTGCTGCCGGCCTTCTCGATCGCCTGAGCCAGCACCTGGGCGTTGGCGTAGAAGGCGCCGACGGTGACGGAGTCCTTCTTGAACTCCGCCTCGTAGCGGTCACCGAGTTCCTTGGCGCCCTTGTAGGGGTAGCTCGCCGACCAGAAGCCATCCGTCATGATGTAATCGGAATCCGCGCCGAGCGCTTCGTGGAACTCACCGGTCCAGGTGCCCTTCCAGCCATGCAGATAAGGCACGGAGAAGCCGAGTTCCTTCATCTGCCGCAGCAGCGTGATGGTGTCGGCGGGCGAGCCGAAGACCAGCATGGCGTCAACATCGGCGGCCTTGAGCTTGGTGATCAGCGCCGAATAGTCGGTGGCGCCGATTGCCCAGGGATCGTCAACGGCAAAGGTGTAGCCGTATTTCTTGGCCGCCGCCTCGAAGGCGCCGCCAAAACCCTTGCCATCGGGCGAATCTTCCGAGACCAGCGCCGGATGCTTCGGCTTCTCATCGGCCGGCAGCTTGCCCCAGATCTCGAACGGCACTTCCGCACCTGGTCCCGGATGGAAGAAGAACAACGCCGAATATTTCAACTTCAGCGGCTGCCATTCGAACGGGAAGGCGGTCGTGATCATGTAGAACTTCTTGTATTTTTCCGCGACGATGGCACCGGCAATGTTCATCGGCCCGGAATGGGTCGACAGCAGCGCATCGACCTTCTGCACCTTGATCAGGTTTTCCAGCGCCGAGGCGACCTTGCCCTCCGAGCTCTCATCGTCGGCGACGACCAGCCGCACCTGCAGCTTCTTGCCCGCCACCGTGATGCCGCCCGCCTTGTTGATGTCGGCGACGGCCTGCTCATAGGCCCATTTCTGTTCCTTGCCGTCTCCGGCCAGCGGCCCGGTCAGCGAGATCGGTGCGCCGATGACGATCTCGTCGCCGGCGGCATAGGCAGCCCCCGCGCCGCCGAGCGCCAGCGCGCTCGACAGCGCCAGCCCCGCCAGCATTGCCTTCAGATTGTTTCCCATTTCATCCTCCCAGTTGTGATCGGTCAGGCTGCCTCAAACCATCGCGGCCGCGACCCGTTTGGTGTCGGTAAACTGTTCGAAGCTGACGGCCTTGCCGTCCTGCATTTCCCAGACATGGACGACACGTGCGGTCATCGGCTTGCCGGTCTTCTTGTAGGTGCCGGAATAGGTGCCGATGCCGACAATGGTCGCGCCACCATCGACCAGTTTTTCCAGCGCGAATGTGTAGCCGTCCCAGTCTTCGCCGATGCGCTTGAAGACGCCCGCTATGACGGCGTCGGGGCCGACATAGGTCCCGGCATAGGGAAAGCCGGCCATCTCGGTCCAGGCTGTGCGGCCGGTGAGCGGCGCCATCATCGCCGCCAGATCCTTCGCATCCGAGCCGGCATAGTGCGCCTTGATGGCGTCGTAGTTCTTGTTGCTCATGGTTTGCTCCCCAGCGCTCAGACCGGTTCCTGGCCGTGGTCGTAGACGGTCCGCGATTTCTTCTCGATGAAGGCGCCGGCGGGCTTGTTCTCGATCGTGCCCTGGCTGGTGATGCCCAGGAATTTGCCGGTCGAGCGCATCGTGTCCCAATTGTAGAAAAACAGCGACGCGACCGGGATGATGAACTCGCGGAAGCCGAAGACGTAGAGGTTCTCGGCGAACTTCCAGGTGGTGGCGAGATCGACGTCGCCATGGCCGCGCTGGAGCCCGACAAGGTTCTGCCAGGCATAGCGCTCGGAGCTCAGATAGATGTGCTCGTAGACGTGATTGGGGCTGTATGTGTAGTGCGCCGTCAGCCCGACCAGATCGCGCGTCGGCGCCGGCTCGCGCCCGGTCGGCGGCACGGAAGCGTCGCCGAGCACGCCGGCGGCATAGACCTGCGCCACGCGCGGCTCGCCCGGCGCTTCCGCGGCCTCACGCACCCGCTCGCGTACCGAAAGCACACGCCGCGTCGCGGTCGAGACGACGAAGGCCTCGTCCTCGGCCGGGCTGGCGGCGAAAGTCATGTTGATGAAGAACACTTGCGGCGCAACTTCCAGCGCCTCGTACCAGTCGACGCCGGCATCGCTGCCCTCGCTCCACGCCACCGTGTCGGTGGCGGTGAAGGCGAGATCGATGACACGGCCGGTGTTGAGCGTGATCTTGAAGGTCTGGCCGACAAGCGCCTTGGACGTGGCCATCCGGTTGGTAGCGATGCCGGCGGCAAAGTCGTCAAAATGTTTCCAGTCGGCAGGTCTGTTCTGGTCGTTCATGGCAAATCCTCAGTCGGCAAAAGCAAGCGTTGGCAGGTCGACGACGGTGGCGCCGCCATCGACGGTCAGGATCGATCCGTTCATCATCGACGCCTCGCCCGAGGCGACGAAGCAGATGACGTTGGAGACCTCTTCCGGCGTTGCCGGTCGGCCGAGCGGCACATCCTTGGTGACAAGCCTGTAGGCCTCATCGATCGAGCCGAGCCCATGCTTGTCGACGATCACCTGCATCTGCTCGTCGGCCATGCTGGTCGCCACCCAGCCGGGGCAGATCGTGTTGGTGCGCACGCCCTGGCGGCCATAGTCGCGCGCCAGCGATTTGCCGAAGCCGATGCAGGCATGTTTCATGGTGACGTACCCGGCCGCCGCCGGCCCGGCGAAGAGACCGGCGATCGATGCGACGACGACGATGTTGCCCTTCTGCGCGATGAGGTCCGGCAGGCATTCGCGAGCGCAGACGAAGGCGGTGTCGAGATTGAGGCGGGTCGCCAGCGCCCAGGTCTCGTCGCTCATCGTCACGGTCGGGCCAACGCCATGGCCACCGGCATTGGCGACCAGAATGTCGACCGGGCCGAACCTCTCGTGCACTTCGGCAAGTGCTGCCCGCACCGCCTTGGCATCGGCGGCGTCGCCCTGCACCACCAGTCCACCAATATCCCTGGTGACGGCTTCGAGCGGTTCGCGCCGCCGGCCCATCAGCACCACTCTAGCGCCGTCGGCGGCCATCCGCCGCGCAACCGCAGCGCCGATGCCRGTGCCGCCACCGGTGATGAAGGCCGTCTTGCCGGAAAATCTCATCCCTGCTGTCCCTAGGGGCGCTAGGCCCAATGTCGCTGTTCGTCGAGGCCAAGTGTGCGATGGACGCGCGTTGCGCGTCTTGTCCGAGCGGGAACTTTGTTTTGACTGAGCGCGCACTTCAGCCCCCGCCTCGGAAGTGCCGCGCGACCTCTCTCGGTCGCGCGGCGGCCACCGCCGCAATCCGCAGCGGCCTATTTCTTCACCGCTTCAAGGTCGATGACGACATCCACATCCGGCCCGAGGCCGAACCCGTCGGCGGCTTTGGCCATCGGGAAGTCGGCTGCGCTCAGTTTGGCCGTGGCGCTGAAGGCCGCCTTGGTCAGCGTCGCATCCCACGGCGCCGGTGCCTCGTTGAGGAACTTCACATCAAGCGTGATCTCCTTGCTGACGCCGCTGATGGTGAGATTGCCGGTGACCTTGCCGGTCTTGTCGTCGACCTTCTCGACCTTGGTGCTCTCGAAGCTGATCGTCGGGAATTCGGCGGCGTTGAAGAAGTCAGGTCCCTTCAGATCGCTGTCGCGTTGCTCGAAAGCGGTGTGGACGGAGCCGACATCGATCTCGGCCTTGACGCTGCTCTTGGTGACATCGGCCTTGTCCATGACGATCGCGCCCTTGACCGTGTCGAACTGGCCATGCGCGATGCCATAGATGCCGTGCTTGATGGTGAAGGTGACCCAGGCGTGCTGGCCGTCGATTTCATAAGTGTCGGCATGGGCCGATACGGCAAGCATCGATGCGCCGGCAAAAGCGAGCGCGGCAATCAGTTTCTTCGTCGTCACATGTCTCTCCATGGTTGGCGTGTTGAAACGGGTTCAGGAAAAGCCAAGGGCAGCCCCATGCGGCGCCCAGACGATCGCCACCAGGACGGCCAGCATCGCCGGCAGGGCGACCAGCAGGCCGGCGATGAGCGGCCGCAACGGCCGCGCGCCGGGAAGGAAGCGTTGCAGCGGACCGGACACCAGCGCGGCAGCGATCAGCGGTAGGGGCGAGAGGATGAGTGCCACCGGATTTGCCTTCGGCGCCAGCAGCGCCACCTGGATCAGCACCGTGGCGACGGCATAGAGGAGCAGGAAGGCGACGCCCCTGCTCCAGGCGGTGGCTGTGCCGCCGCGCAGCGTCGCCAGATACTGGACGAGGCACCAGCCGCCGACCAAAGCGGCAAGCGCCCCGAGCAACTGTCCCGTAACGATCGAGGCGCCAAGCACCGAAACGATGGCGCCGGAGAGCGCCATGGCAAGCACGGCAGCCGGCACAAGGAACGGCGCTTCGATTTCAGGCGATGGCGATGCGCGCAGAGCCATCGCGATGGCGCCGCCGACAATCGCCAGCAGGCCGACAACGATTGCGGCAATCATCTGCAGGTCGAGCGCGCCAGCGCCAATGCGCCGCCAGCCCAGCCAGAGAAACGCCGCCGCCAGCGCCGCCATGATGACGATGCTTGCCGCCCGACCGCTCAACCCAGGCAAAAGGCCGATGACGATGCCGGCAAGGGCGAGATAGATCAGCTTCTGGCTGGCCGCGACTGGCGGCACGGCCGGCGGTCCGAGTGTGTCCCAGTAGAAGAACAAGGTAAGAGCCGCCCACAGCAAGGTCAGCACCAGCGACGAGGATGCCAAGGCAGAGCGCGCCAGCAGCGCGAGCACGATGCCAAGCAGCATCGGCAGCGCCGCGGTGACGACGATCGGATTGCCCAGAAACGCGCTCAAATCGCCAACACTCCTTGACAATCTCAAAGCCCGAACCGCGAGCTCCGCGCCGGTCGACGCTGAGGCAATCTTGATTGGCAACGCGTTTGCCGTCTTGTCCGAGCGGGAACTTTGTTTTGACTGAAAGCGCACTCGTGCCCGTGGCGGCTTGAAGCGCGGCGAGGCGCTCCATAACCCTCTCGAAAACGGCTCATCAGCATTCGAGGAGGATGGCGTGAACGAGAGAACCGTGCCGCCGATCAGCGCCGCCGCGGCCGCATTCCTGTCGCGGCCGCATCGGCCCTTCATCAACGGGCGCTTCGTCAACGGCCTCGCCGGCGAAGGCCTTGCGGTCGACGATTCCGCCTCCGGTGAGATCGTCACCCACGTGCCGGAAAGCGGCGCAGAACTGGTCGATCAGGCGGTACGCGCCGCACGCGCGGCGCTTGAAGGTCCCTGGGGATCGATGCGGCCGGTGGACCGCCAGAACCTGATGTTGAAACTCGCCGACATGATCGAGGCCGATGCTGACCTGCTGGCCGAAATCGAAAGCATCGAAAACGGCAAGTCGCTGGGCGTCGCGCGCATGCTGAGCGCCGGCGGCACCATTGACTGGCTGCGTTACTATGCCGGCTGGGCGACCAAGATCGAGGGTTCAACTTTTCAGGTTTCGATCCCGGTGCCGCCCGGCGCCAAGCACCATGCCATGACCGTGATGGAACCGGTCGGCGTCGTCGGTGCCATCGTGCCATGGAATTTTCCGCTGCTGATCGGCATGTGGAAGATCGCGCCGGCGCTGGCCTGCGGCTGCACGATCGTCTTGAAGCCGCCGCAGGAAACGCCGCTGGGGTTGCTGCGGCTCGCCGGACTGATCCAGCAGGCTGGGTTTCCGCCCGGCGTCGTCAACATCGTCACCGGCAGCGGCAGCGTGACCGGCGAGGCTTTGATCCGCCATCCCGGCGTCGACAAGCTGACTTTCACCGGTTCGACCGAAGTCGGCAAACGCATCGGCCACGCCGCCGTCGACCGCGTCGCGCGCTTCACGCTGGAGCTCGGCTCCAAATCCCCGATGATCCTGCTGGCCGATATGGAGGAAGGCATCGAGCCGCTGCTGGCCGGCCTCGGCATGTTCTTCAACCAGGGTCAGGTCTGCACCTCGGCGGCACGGATCCTGATCGAGAAGTCGATCTATGATCGCACGCTTTCACGCCTTGCCGAGATCGCCGACGGCATGATCATGGGCGCCGGCCGCGATGCGGGCGCGCAGATCAACCCGCTGGTCTCGGCCAAGCACCGCAACAGCGTGCAGGGTTTTGTCGACCGCAGCCTGGCGGCAGGCGTCGAACGTGTGAGCGGCGCGCGAATGGTTCCGGGCAAAGGCCACTACGTGGCGCCGACCATTCTGCACAACGTCACGCCCGAGATGGAGATCGTGCGCGAGGAAGTGTTCGGGCCCGTGGTGGCGGCGATGCCGGTCGCCGATCTCGATGAGGCGATCCGCATCGCCAACGACACGCGCTACGGCCTGTCGGCCTCGATCTGGACCCGCGACATGGGCAAGGCGATGACAGCGATCCACGGCCTCAAGGCCGGTACGGTGTGGGTCAATTCGCACAACACGCTCGATCCGGCTGCGCCCTTCGGCGGCTTCAAGCAATCCGGCATCGGTCGCGAGCATGGTCGAGCGGCGATCGACAGCTATCTTGAAACCAAGACCGCCATCATGCGCTACGCGTGACGTGATGACGGAGGTCTACGATTACATCGTCGCCGGCGCGGGCTCGGCCGGCTGTACCGTTGCAAGCCGGCTGGTCGCGGCCGGCAGACGCGTGCTCGTCGTCGAGGCGGGACCGGCCGATAATTCGCGCTTCATCGACATGCCCGCCACCTTCGCCAAGGTGATCGGCACGGCGCGCAGCTGGATCTATCAGTCTGATCCCGAACCCAGCGTCGGCGGCCGCTCGCTGCCGATCCCGCAAGGACGCACGCTTGGCGGCGGCTCGTCGATCAACGCCATGCTCTACGTCAGGGGCCAGCCGCAGGATTACGATGGCTGGCGCGATCTCGGCTGCCCCGGCTGGGGCTGGCACGATGTGTTGCCGGTCTACAGACGGCTGGAGCGCAACGAGCGGCTTGCCGGCGAACGCCACGGCAATGACGGTCCTTTGCCGGTCTCCGATCCGCGCTACCGGCATCCGCTGTCGCTCGCCTACGTCAGGGCGGCGCAGCAGGCCGGCTATCCCTTCAATGACGACTTCAACGGTGAGCATCAGGAAGGCGTCGGCTTCTACCAGACGACGACAGCCAATGGCGAACGGCAGTCCGCGGCTAAAGTGTTCCTGCGGCCACTCGCCGGCAACGCCAACCTCAAAGTGGTCACCGACGCGCAAGTGACGGCGCTGACGCTGGAGAATGGCGCAGCGAGCGGGCTCTCCTACACGACGCCGGACGGACAAACCCACACCGCCTCAGCAAGGGCCGAAGTGATCCTCACCGCCGGCGCGCTGGCAACGCCGAAGCTGATGATGCTGTCAGGCCTCGGCCCGGCCGGGCATCTCGCCGAGATGGGCATTCCGGTTATTCGCGACATGCCTGCCGTGGGCCAGGATTTGCAGGATCATGTCGCGGCACCGCTTTATGCGCTGACCCGCAAACCAATCTCGCTGCTCGGAGAAGATCGCGGGCTGAAGGCGCTGCGGCACGGCATCGAGTATCTGCTGTTCCGGCGCGGCCTGCTCGCCTCCAACGTGGTCGAGAGCGGCGGCTTCTTCGACACCGACGGCGACGGCCGGCCGGACATCCAGTTCCATGTGCTGCCGGTGATGATCGAGAATGCCGAACACGGCTCGGTCGAGCGCCATGGCATGGAGCTGAACCCGTGCGTGCTGCGGCCGAAATCGCGCGGTTCGGTGCGGCTGCGCTCGTCCAATCCCAGTGACCCGATCCGCTTCACCACCGGCTTCCTGTCGCATCCAGATGACCTGGTGTTGCTGCTTGCCGGCATGAAGGTGGCACGCACCATCCTGCGCCAGCCGGCGCTGCGAGAAATGGTTGCAGAGGAGCTTGCGCCGGGCAAAGCCGATGACCTCGGCGACGACCAAATCGTCGACCACATCATCCGCCACGCCAAGACCGTCTATCACCCTTGTGGTACCTGCCGGATGGGGACGGACGATGAGGCAGTTGTCGATCCCCAGCTTCGCGTGCGCGGCGTGCCGCGCCTGCGCATTGCCGACGCCTCTGTTATGCCAAGGCTGACCAGCGGCAACACCAACGCGCCGGCGATCATGATCGGCGATCGCTGCGCGGATTTCATCCTGGGCACGGCCTGACGCGGTCAGCCGAGATTGATCCACGCCGTCTTCAAGTCGGTGTATTTCTCGATGGCGTGCAGCGACTTGTCGCGGCCGAAGCCAGACTGCTTGACGCCGCCGAGCGGCACGGTGATGTCGGCACCGCCATAGGTGTTCACATGCACGACACCGGCATTGATGGCGCGCACCATGCGGTGCGCCGTCGACAGGTTTGATGTCCAGACGGCGGAAGCGAGGCCATAGACGGTCGCGTTGGCGAGCCGCACCGCTTCTTCCTCGGTGTCGAAGCGCATGACGCCGAGCACCGGCCCGAACACTTCCTCGCGGCCAAGCTGCATGTCTTGCGTCACATTATCGAAAATGGTCGGCGCCATGTAGCTGCCGCCGGTCTCGGCCAGGATGCGATCGCCGCCGGTGACGAGGCGCGCGCCCTCTTCGGAAGCCTTGGCGACGAAGCCGAGATTCTTGGTCAGTTGCTCGGCGCTGGACACCGCGCCGACATCGCTTGCGAGATCGAGCGGATCGCCGACCTTCAGCTTCGTGGTTGCCCTGAGAAGCTCGTCCATGAAGCGGTCGTAGATCGAGGCCTGGACCAGCAGGCGCGAGCCCGCGACGCAGACCTGGCCGGAATTGCGAAAAATGCCGTTGGCCGAGACCACGGCCGCCTGGCTCAAATCCGGCGCGTCGGCAAAGACGATGTTGGGCGACTTGCCGCCGAGCTCGAGGAAGACGCGCTTCAGATTGGAGCGCGCGGAATATTCGAGCAGCCGGCGGCCGACAGGACCGGAGCCGGTGAAGGCGATCGCGTCGACATCCATGTGCATGCCAAGCGCCTCGCCGGCGACCGAACCGCGGCCGGTGACGGCATTGAAGACGCCCTCGGGCAGCCCGGCTTCGGTGGCGAGTTCGGCCAGCCGCAGCAAGGTGAGCGAAGCGATCTCCGGCGGCTTGACGACAATGGTGTTGCCGGCGGCCAGCGCCGGCGCGATCTTCCAGGCGCCGATCATCAGCGGGAAATTCCAGGGAACGATGACACCGACGACGCCGAGCGGCTCCTTGTGGATCAGGCCAAGCACAGTGTCGGCGGTCGGCGCAATCTCGCCATAGACCTTGTCGATCGCCTCGGCATAGTAGCGGATGGTGCCGGCCGCCGAGAGCGGCTCGGCCTTGTAGGCCATACCGATCTCGGTACCATTGTCGCGCACGCCGAGAACGGCAAGTTCCAGCGCGTGCTTCTCGACCAGTTCGGCGAATTTTATCAGCACCTTCTTGCGGAAGGCGGGGGCCGCGCGTGACCAGGAGCCTTTCTCGAAAGCCTTGCGAGCAGAACTGACGGCGGCGTCGATGTCGGCCGCACCGCCATTGGCGATAGAGCTGATCGCACGGCCATCGATCGGGCTGATCACATCGAGATGGGAACCGTCGGATGCGGGGAGCTTTCGCCCCCCGATCCACAGGCCCTGCGCCGCGATGGTCTGCGCCTTCAGGCGATCGATGGCCGATTGATCCAACTCATTCCTCCAGGTTAGACCGGCTGACTGCCGAGGCGCGCGAAGGCCTCAGGGCTGCGGCTGCGCAGCGCTGCCGCCAGCACGAAACCGATGATTCCGGCGATCAGCACCAGGCCCGGCAGCAACACGCCGAGGAAGCCTGAAGCGCCCGACAGATTGCCGAAATTGATGACGATCTCGACAATGATGAACAGAAGTGCCAGCGCCGCAAGCCCGGGCAGGATCTTGGCCTTCAGCGCGCTCGGCTCCGCCGTCGGGTTGCGGCTGAAGAATGCCACCACCGACAGCGAGGTGAGCGCCATCAGAACGATGATGCCGAGCGTGCCGACATTGGTCAGCCAGGAAAACAGCGCCAGCACCGGATCCTGGCCGGTGGCGGCGAACAGCCCCACCACGACAACCGCGATCACCGTCTGGATGATCGAGCCGACATGCGGGCTCTGGAACACCGGATGGGTGACGCCGACGGCTTCCGGCAGCAGCTTCTCGCGGCCGGCGACGTAGAGGTAGCGGGCGACGCCATTGTGGAAGGCGAGCACACCGGCAAACAGGCTGGAGACGAACAGGATGCTCATCAGCTGCGTCAGCAGCGGGCCGACATAGCGGTCCGAGAGGCCGAACAGGAAGGTGGTGGGATCGGCCAGCGCCTTCAGCGACGGCACCAGCTTGTCGACGCCTTCGCCATTGGCCATCAGCCAGCTGGTCAGCATGTAGAACACACCGATCACCAGCACCGAAATGTAGGTGGCGCGCGGCACGGTGCGGTGCGGCTCGCGCGCTTCCTCGGAATAGATGGTCGTCGCCTCGAAGCCGATGAAGGCGGCGAAGCAGAACAGGAGGCCAATCGCCGGCGAGCCGCTGAGGATCTGGGTCGGCGTGAATGGCGCCAGGCTGAGGCCGGAATCGCCACCCTTGAACAGGATCGCGAGGTCGACGACGAGCACGACGAGATATTCGAGCAGCACCAGCACGGTGAGGATCTTGGCCGAGAGGTCGACGCGGCGATAGCCGAGCACGCCGACCAGCGCGATGCCGACGAAGCACCATACCCACCAAGGCATGTTGATGCCCCAGCCGGCGAAAAGGCCGGAGGTGGCGGCGCCGAACAGGCCGAACACGCCGATCTGCATGGCGTTGTAGCTGAGGATCGCAATCAGCGCGGCGGCGCCACCCAGCGTGCCGCCAAGGCCACGCGCCGTATAGGCGTAGAAGGCGCCGGCATTGGCGACATGGCGGGCCATGGCGACATAGCCGACCGCAAAGACCAGCAGCAGCACGGTCACGATCAGGAAGGTGCCGGGAATGCCGGCGCCATTGCCCATCAGCATTGAGAGCGGCACGCCACCGGCCACCGCCGTCAGCGGCGCGGCAGCCGAAACCACAAGGAATGTCACGGCGCCGACGCCGAGGCTGTTCTTCCTCAGCCGGTTTGTTTCGCCGGTATCTGTTGTCGTCATCTTTCCCTCCATTCCGCGCTGCGGAAGCCAAGTGTCCCTGAGACGCCGAGGGCCTTCTGTGGGGGCCAATGTGCATTTCACTATTTGCAACGGCATTTCGATATTAGACTTGCAAAGGAATCGACTTGCTGTCAAGTTAATTCGCACGTTAAGTATCTGGTGGAGGATCAGAGACGATATGAGCACGGTGGCCAAAGCCATTTCGCTGCTGGAGAGGCTGGGGCACGGCGCGCCCGAGACGGCGCTTGCCGACCTCGCCAGGGGCGCCGGCTTCGACAAGGCGACAACGCGCCGGCTGCTCGTATCGCTGATCGCGCAAGGCCTGGTCGAGCAGGACGAGACGACGCGCCGTTACCGGCTCGGCGCCGGCATCACCCGGCTGGCGCTGATGCGCGAAGCGCAGTTCCCGTTCCTGCGCATGGCGGTGCCGGTGGTCGAGGCGCTGGCGGCGGAGACCGAAGAGACGGTGCATCTATCGGAATATTCCAGGCGCGGCCTGCTCTCCATTCACGTCGTCGAATCGACCAGGGCCAACCGTGTCAGCGTGCCGCTCGGCGAGGCCCTGCCCTTGCACGCGACCGCGTCGGGCATCGCCTTCCTAGCCTTCAGCGACGAGCGCACGCGCGCCGAAGCGCTGGCCGGCCCGATGCCTGCCTTCACGCCGTTCACCATCGGCGATGCGTCCGTACTGGCCGAGCATATCGCTGCCGCCCGCCGCCGCGGCCATTCCATCGGCGCGCAGGGTTTCGAGGAAGGCGTGATGAGTGTTGCCGCGCCGATCCTCGGCGCCGACGGCTACGCTATCGGCGCCATTGCGGTCGCAGCCCCACGGGTGCGGACGCAGAAGGGCGAGATCGAACGCCTTGGCGTCAGCGCGGCCGCCGCCGCGCACGAGATCGGCGAACGGCTGTTCGGCAAGCTGCCGGGACAAAAACGAGCATAACAATCACAAGAGACTGCAGGGAGACTGACGTGGAGGACAATCGCCGAATATTGGTTATCGGCACCGGCGACACCAAGGCCGACGAGCTTCTGTTCATGCGCGAGCGCATCGAGGCCGTCGGCGGCGTTGCCGTGATGATGGACGTCAGCGTGCTGGGCGATCCGCCTTACCGGCCGGAGCACGACCGCCATGCGGTGGCGCGTGCCGCCGAGACGACGATCGAGGCGATCATCGCCAGCGGCGACGAGAATTCGGCGATGACATTGATGGCGCTTGGCGCCTCACGGCTCGCTCGCTTTTTGTACGACCAGGACGAGATCGACGGCTTCATCGCGCTCGGCGGTTCGATGGGCACCGACCTCGCGCTCGACGTCGCGCTGGCGCTGCCGCTTGGCGTGCCAAAGTTCGTCGTCTCGACCATCGCCTATTCGCACCTTCTGCCGCCGGACCGGATCGCCACCGACCTGATGATGATCCTGTGGGCAGGCGGCCTCTACGGCCTCAACAGCGCCTGCAAGGCGGTGCTGTCGCAGGCGAGCGGCGCGGTGGTCGGTGCCGCGCGAGCAGCCATCAAGCCGGACGAGACAAAGCCGCGCATCGGCATGAGTTCGCTCGGCAAAAGCTGCCTGCGCTACATGGTGACGCTGAAGCCGGAACTGGAGAAGCGCGGCTATGAAGTCATCGTCTTTCACACCACCGGCATGGGCGGCCGCGCGCTCGAAGCGATTGCTGCGCAGAAGGGTTTTGTCGCGGTGATGGACTTCAGCCTGCAGGAACTCGCCAACCATTTCACCGGCTCGGTGGTGAGTTCCGGCGCCGACCGGCTGGAAAATGCCGGCCGCCAGGGGATCCCGCAGATCGTCGCGCCCGGCGCTATCGACATGGTGGATTTTCCGACCTGGCAGCCGGTGCCGCCGCGTTTTGCCGATCGGCCTTACCATGCGCACAACCGCCTGCTGGCGTCGGTGACATCGGGCGGTGAAACGCGCCGGGAGATCGCGCGCGCCATCGGCGAGAAGCTTGCCGGTGCTACCGGTCCGACCGCCTTCATCCTGCCCGCCGGTGGCATCCAGCAATGGGATCAGGAAGGCGAGCCGCTGCACGATCCGGACTCGCTTGCGGCCTTCGTCGAGGAGATGCGGCTCAGCGTGCCGGAGAATGCCGAATTGCACGAAATATCAGGTCACATCAATGACGCCGCCTTCAGCGCCAAGGCGCTGGAAATCTTCGATCGCTGGGTGGCCGAAGGCATTGTTCCGCCCGGCGCGCCGACAGGCGCGCGCGCGGCATGAGCGAGCCTCAGGCGCTGGTGCTCGATTTCGGCGGCGTCGTCACCCGCACGCTGTTCGAGACGCATGCGCTGACCGAGCAAGCGCTTGGACTAGAGCCAGGCACGCTCGACTGGCGCGGACCGTTCGACCCGGCCTCCGATCCGCTGTGGCGCGCCATGCAGGCTGACGAGATCAGCGAGCGCGACTACTGGAAGATACGCACAAGCGAGGTCGGCCGGCTGGTCGGCGAAGACTGGCACGACATGTCGACCTTCGTGCAGCGGGCGCGCGGCGCCGACCCGCAAGCCGTGATCCGACCCGAGGCTGAGCAGGCGATCCGTATCGCGCATGACGCAGGTGTGCGACTCGCCATCCTCTCCAACGAACTCGATCTGTTTTATGGTGCATCGTTTCGCGAGCGACTGCCAATGCTCTCGCTGTTCGAGACGATCATCGATGCAACCTATACGAAAATCCTCAAACCGGACGCTCGCGCTTATGCCATGGTCGGCGAGGCGCTGCAGTTGCCGCTTGCGGCCTGCGTCTTCGTCGACGACCAGAAGCGCAATATCGACGGCGCCGTAGCCGCCGGCATGCTCACCGTACATTTCGACGTCGCCCGACCGGCGCAAAGCTATGCCGAGGCGCTAGGCCATTTCGGCCTCGCCCTCTCCTGATTGAAAACCCCGGAGTCCTCCCGATGCGTGATATCAACTTCCTCACCGAAAACAACGCCAAGTCGATCTGGCATCCGATGGCGCATCCAGCCGAAATGCGGGCGACGCCACCAAAGATCATCGTCAAAGGCGAAGGTGCTTCGGTCACCGATGTCGAGGGACGCACCGTTCTCGACGCCGTCGGCGGCCTGTGGAACGTCAACCTTGGCTACAGCTGCGATCCGATCAAAAAGGCGATCGCAGCGCAGCTCGACGCGCTCCCCTATTATTCCGGCTTTCGCGGCACCTCGACCGGACCGTCGATCGAGCTCGCCTATGAGCTCACCGAATGGTTCGCGCCGGAAGGCATGGTGCGCGCCTTCTTCACTTCCGGCGGCTCGGATTCGGTCGAGACGGCGCTCAGGCTCGCGCGGCAATATTGGAAGATCCGCGGCCAGGCCGACCGCACGAAATTCCTGGCGCTGAAGAAGGGCTATCACGGCACGCATTTCGGCGGCGCTTCCGTCAACGGCAACGCCAATTTCCGCCGCAACTACGAGCCGCTTTTGCCCGGCGTCTTCCACACGCCGGCGCCGATGACCTATCGCAACCCGTTCGACGAGACCGATCCGGCGAAGCTGGCAAAACTGTGTGCCCGCGCCATCGAGGAAGAGATCGCCTTCCAGGGCGGCGACACCATCGCCGCCTTCATCATGGAGCCGGTGCTTGGCGCCGGCGGCGTCATCGTT
The DNA here is from genome assembly GCF_056404855.1 of Mesorhizobium sp. P2_B11. Lineage (NCBI taxonomy): Bacteria > Pseudomonadati > Pseudomonadota > Alphaproteobacteria > Hyphomicrobiales > Phyllobacteriaceae > Mesorhizobium > Mesorhizobium sp. P2_B11. The sequence goes on along the minus strand of NZ_JBFUDF010000008.1, from coordinate 732 downwards.
CCGCATGAGAGCTTCATGCCGATGGTGCGCGCCATCTGTGACCGTCACGACATACTGCTCATCGCTGACGAAGTGGTCACCGGTTTCGGCCGCACCGGCGCCTGGTCCGGCTCGCGGCTCACCGGCGTGAAGCCCGATTTCATGACACTCGCCAAGGCGATCACCTCGGGCTATTTCCCGCTTGGCGCAACGTTGATCGGCGCCAAGGTCGTCGACGTTTTCGAGGCCGACAAGACCAGCTTCGGCTCGATCGGCCACGGCTACACCTATTCCGGCCATCCGGTCGGCTGCGCGGCCGGCATTGCCGCGCTCGCCGAGACCAGGCGGCTTGCGCTCAACGAGAACGCAGCCGCGCGCGGCATCGAACTCGGCAAGGCGCTGGAAGCGCTGAAGGTAAAGCACCAGCTCGTCGGCGATGTCCGCTACCAGGGCCTGATGGCTGCGATCGAAGTCGTCTCGGATCGTGGCGCCAAGAAGCCCGCCGACAAGAAGACCATGGCGGCCATCGCCGACGGCGCCTACGCCGCCGGCGTCATGCTGCGCGTCTCCGGCAACAACATCATCCTGTCGCCGCCACTGATCATCACCGCTGCCGATGTGGCGAAGATTGCGCAGGGGTTGGATGCGGGGTTGGCGGCGGCGGTGTGAGCAACTTACCCTCCCCCTTGTGGGGGTGGGGAGGGTCGGCGAACAGGCGGAGCGCAGCGAAGCCTGAGAGACGGGGTGGGGGCG